>JAHRFD010000014.1:0-143627 GCA_020882975.1 Microcoleus sp. EPA2
GCATTGTTGAGTTTGAGTTCTAGCTTCAGGGCGTACATAGCCAGGGAGCAAGTCAGGAGTGCCAACATTGATACTTATTTTACCAGTTACAGACAGCGATTGCGACAAGAACACCGTGTTTTTTGGACCTGATGTCTTTAATGTCAGGAAAAGTCTATGAAACTGCCGTTTAGTATCATCTCTTGACGCTCTCGAACAGATTTAGTCAGCAAGTACGTTGCCAAACTGCTAACGGATCTGCTTTCTTCTTCTGCCCATTCTTCCAGAGCTTTTTGAATTTCCTCTGGCAGATATGCGGTAACTCTTCCCCGTGAAGCCATTCGTTGCACTACAAAACATATCAACACAGTCCATCTTACGCTGTGCCCATCGCTTAAGTGCGATCGCTTTCTGATTCTTCCTTTTTCTGCTCTTGGCGATCTCTGACTGCTTTAGCTGCCACATGGGATAGCAGGTTTGCAAGGGTTCTATCTTCTTCTTCTGCCCATTCGGACAGGGCCTGATGAACGTCTTCTGGCAGTGTAACTGTAACTCGCATTCGTGAAGGCATGGGCTGGCACGGTTTTACTTCAATTGTCTTTAATTTTACACTCTAACATCATTTTATATATTTTTATGTTATCTGCATCTTATAACATCAAATGATGCTATAAGTGTATATAGGGTTCAGACCCTAAAAAGTCAGAAGCCAGCCCCTTACTGTCCAAGGTTCCGGGCTGGCTCTGGCTCCAAAAATATCAATGGAGTGTATTCAATTATGACTTATAAAGACCGCTTGCACTGTTGGGCGATCGCCCGTTTGTTACCGACTCAGCAATGGATAATTGTCGCCCGCTTCCGCAGTCGTTCCGATGCAGAGGGGCATTTTCAGTTTTTGCGACAAACTATACCCCACGTTAAGTTTGAGGTTGTGTTCGATATAAGCGGGGACAGTCACCGTTTATCGGCGTTGGGCCGTCCTTCCAATCCCGTCACCAGCACGTTATAAATGGTAATTTTCGCGGCGGTTTCAGTTAATTAAACATTGGCGATCGCACTTTTTTTGATAAGTGCGATCGTCCGTACCCTCTCAGCCAAATCAGAATTTACACTGGGGTGGCCTCAAGACTGAAATTCTCCGAACAGGACTTTATCAACCTTGGGCTGTGGTAAAATTATCATATCCACAACACTTTCTCGTTACTTAAAAATATGCGCTCGAAACTAGAACAAATTACGCTTCAAGACAGAAATGCTGCTGAAATGGAAATTCGCGACAAGCAGAAGCAAATTAATTACGACACGAAAGAGTATCCAGTCGAAATACTCGTTCAAAAATATATGGAAGGAATTAATGATAATACTAATAAGTTGTTTATTCCGGACTACCAACGTGAATTTGTTTGGGATGAAGCAAAGCAATCAAAGTTTATCGAATCCGTAATTTGGGGGCTGCCAATACCTTCTATATTCGTTGTTGATATCGGTCATGATGAAAATGATGAACCACGTTTAGAGATCGTAGACGGTGCACAACGCATTCTTACCATAACTAGATTTGTTAACAACGAATTAACCTTAAGTGGACTCGAAAAAATAGAGCGTTTAAATGGATTTAAGTTTAGTGATTTACTCCTGCCTCGGCAGAGGAACTTCAACCGAAAGACAGTTCGGACGATCCAATTAACTGAAGCTGCAAATAAGGAAGTCCGAAGAGATTTATTTAAACGGATACAATCATTTTAAGTGCAATGTCAATCCATTTTACATACTGCACACAATCTGAGGCAACCCGTTTTAGAAATAAAGTAGTGGCGCGTATTAAATATTTCCGCAATTAACTGCCATGTCACACTCATGAATACTGTATTTTTAGACTTTAATACACGCGCCAAAGAGGTGAATGATTACTTCATTTTTCTGGAGAGCTTGGAAAAACAGACAACGAAGTTAGCTTTATTCGATACTCGTGGCAAATACCAAATTCAAAGCCTCGATCCAGAGTTAGCAAAAACTCTCAAAGCTAATGGTTTTTTGTTGCTGTATAATTTAGTTGAATCCACTATGCGAAATGCCATTGAAGCCATATTTGATGAGTTTAAAAATCAAGCAATCTCCTTCGATCAACTCAAACCAGAAATCAAAATGATTGTTCTTCAAAATCTTAAAAAGCGTTCTCCTAAGAAAATTCATTTACATATCAACCAAATATCTACAGACATCATCATAGCTACATTTGAACGCAAAGAACTATTTTCAGGGAATGTGGATGCTAAGGTGATTAAAGAAATAGCCGAAAAATACGGTTTTTCATATCAAACAGACTTTGCTAAGACAAAGAACGGGCAAAACCTTGTAGTTATTAAACACAACAGGAACGACTTAGCGCACGGACTTAAGTCTTTTGAAGACGTGGGCCGAGATAAGACTATTGAGGAACTTTTAGAGATTAAGGAGGAAGTCAGAGAATACCTACGTCAAATACTGGAGAATATTAAAACTTATCTTGACAATCAAGAGTATTTGGACGTAACTACAGGTAATCCTTAATTTTAGGCTAAGAAACCGGGTTTCTGGGATGATTTAGGTTGGGTGGCGAGATATCTCGGAAGAAACCCGGTTTCTGGGAATGATGGGAAGGCTACTTCCGCACCATCACAGACTTAATTACAGCATTCGGTTGATACTTGTTAGTCTCAAAAAATCCCCCTTGACCCGCGCCATAAACTCCCGCAAATTGCTTTCCTTCAGCCTGGGGAACAAACATAATTTTTCTACTCGGTTGGTTGGCAAAAACTACATTTTCTCTCATTTCATTATCAACATTATAAGATAAAGTAGTCTTGCCGTAAATTGCCTCGGCTTGTTTGAGAGTCATTCCTGCCCCCACGCCCTGAGCTGTTTTATAATTGGCATTGTCTGTCATCAAAATTTCAATGACATCTGTATCCTTTAGCTTTGTACCCGCAGCATAAATAATCCGATATTGCACTTTTCCCGACTGGATGAGGGCCACAGCATCAAAATCAACCATAAAAGGAGACTCAACCTTAAACTGCGCCGTCGCACCCAAAGTCTTTTTTAGTTGTCCGAAAGTCATCCCGACCTTGGCTGTTCCCATTGTGCGATCGCTAATTGCTACACTTGCAGAGGCAGGTTTTTGAGCAGCATTAGCCACTTTTGGCTGCGCGTTGGTACTGACACGCGCCACAGCGACACCGGGATTTGATATTGCTCCCAAATAAGAGCCGATCGCCAATAAAACAGCTATCATCGATCCAGACAAAACTTTAATATTGAACATGACTAATTCTCCTAGATTTCAAATGCGACTATCTACCCGCGTCTTTTGGGCTATATTGGGCATCACCTTGTTAGTTTGGATTCTCAGAGGCGTTGGCCTCTTGACATTCATTCCGGGTGTGGTGATGTGGATACTGATTTTGCTGTCTTTTGTCGCGGGTATCCTCAGCACTATACTGCGTAGATAATTTCGTGTCCGGTAATAATAGTTTGTTAACTGTTAACTGTTCACTGTTCACTCTTGTCATAAAAATAACTAATAACAAATAACCAATAACAAATAACCCATTATTTTAATTTCATTGCCTTTCCAACAGTCACATTCAATTGCGCTCCTATCAGCATCACCAAACAACAAAGATCCAGCCACAATAGCAAAACAATAAAAGTGCCGATCGTCCCGTAAGTCCAACTGTAATTGCCCAAATGCAAAACGTAGAAGCGAAACAAAGCTGAAATCAGCGCCCACAAAACAGCCGCAAAGACAGCACCAGAAAAAATCGGTATATTTCGTTGGTGGCGGCTCGGTCCGTAGCGGTAAATAAAAGCAAAGGCAACTGATATAATTCCCAAAGCAATCGGCCAGCGCCACAACCGCCAAACAGCCAACAGTTGCGACTCCAAAGGGCAATTTTTCACCAACGATAAGCAATTTTTAACATCTTTTAAATTGCAATTAGCAACGGACTCCAGCAGACAACTCTCGCGGGCAATAGCTTGTACAATTAAGTCGCTGACAAAGACTGCTCCCGATGCCATAATTAATAGTATAATTGTACCGATACTCAGGGTCAAAGAAATCAGTTTTGCCTTCACAAAAGAGCGAGTTCGATCGGGCGGAATTTCATGGATGCGATCGAGGGCAGCCATGGCCGCGCTCATTACTCCAGAAAAAGCCCACAAGGATGCTACAAAACTCAGAGAAAATAGTTGTTGGTTGCGATATAAAAGGATTTCTTTGAGGGAACTCCGAATCAAATTGCGCACATCATCGGGTATGACTTCGCCTAAAAGACCGGCGATTTGATACAGTGTTGATTGCAAAGGTTCAAAAAGCGCGATCGCCGATAACATAGCCAACAACCCCGGAAACAACGCCAGCATAGAATTGTAGGCCATTTCCGCCGATAGCCCCGGCAACCGCTGCTCTCCTGCCTTCACGCAGACCTCCCGAAGCGTCCCCCAAGTCAAACAGCGACAAAATAGCCAAAAGTGACTAAATTTCTGTTTGATAGCTCTCAGTACCTTCCAAAGCACCCGAAATAAAGCTAAAATCAGGTAGCGCAGCCAGTAATAAATGTTCATAATTAATTAAGCTATTACCAATTCCCAATTCGCAATTCGCAATTCGCAATTCGCAATTGCCAATTCCCAATTCCCCAATCTAAAATCAATATGGTTCAAGATGTCAGACAGTGGTTAGATGAAATCAAGCGGCTGCAACAGCAGTTAACAGAAATGACGCGCGATCGCGATGAGGCCGGCGAAAGTGCGGCTCAGTGGCGTCAACTCTACAATACCGAAGCCGAACAGCGCCGGAATGATACTAAACTCACTCAGCAAACGATCGCCAATTTAGAAACACAAATACAGCAACTCCAAACTTTCTCTCCCATTGTATCGGAAGGCGAAGCAACTGGAATTGCCCGCCTGGAAGAAGTGGAACAACTGCAAACAGTGGGGGAACTTAAAGCTAAATTAGTTATGGTACTCCAAGAGCGCGATCGGGCGATCGAACAAATCAAACAACTGACTCAAGCCCTCAAACAAGAAGAAGCGCGCCACGCCGAAACTAGCAAAAATTTAACTAGCGCCCTAGGAGACGCCGTGGACTTGCTCACGAAAGCCAAAAATCCTGCCCCTGCAAAAACAGAGACAGCCTATTCTTTGGAGATAGTACCTGTTACCACGGGAAATCCCGGCGAAACTGCGATCGAAATCCGCCACAATCCGGCCCAACTTCCACCTTCTAAAAATCCGTTACTTCAGCTACCACCTTTTGAAAGTTAGTAGTAATTAGTCAGTATTTGTGGGTGCTAAATGATACTATCTGCAACTATCCCAGCCATGATGGGTTCATTGCCGTACTATCAAATTGACTACTGGTCTTATAAAGTTCGTACTGCCCTTTCAGCGCCGCCTCGCGAGTGCGATTCAACATCGCCGCCACTTGTGCCCGATCCATCGGCACAAACGTGCGGACTGCTTCAAAGGCTTGATCCAAGAGTTGCATCGTATCAATACCAGTAATCACCACTGAAGTAGGTAGATTCATCGCATAGTGAAGACATTCGATGGGGGTAACAGTATTGCTTCTAAGTACATAGGAATCGCCCATAGATTTCATCCCCAACACACCCATTTGGTTCTTCACCAGCACCGGCAAAACTTGTTGCTCAAAACTTCTGAAATGACCATCCATCACATTCAGCGGCATCTGTACCGTGTCAAAACGGAAATTGTTTTGAGTGGCAAGTTCCAGCATCCGCAAGTGAACTAAAGGGTCTTTGTGTCCTGTAAACCCGATGTAGCGAATCTTGCCCGCCTTCTGCGCTTCCACCACAGCTTCCATTGCCCCACCAGCCCCAAAAATGCGATCGGGGTCTTCCATCCTAATAATTTCATGATGCTGCATCAGGTCAATGCGATCGGTCTGCAACGACTTCAACGAGTCGTCAATCTGCATCATCGCAGCGCCCTTAGTGCGACCGTCGATTTTGGTCATCAAAAACACCTTTTCCCGATAGCCATCCTTAAGGGCTGCACCCATCCAGCGGTGGCTGCGTCCGTTGTGATAGTCCCAGGAGTTGTCCATAAAATTGATGCCACGATCGATCGCACTTCGGATCAACTTAATACTATCTTGCTCCTCTCGCAGGCGTCCGATATGGTGTCCCCCAAGGCCAATAGCAGACACTCGCTCTCCAGTCCGCCCCAGAGTTCTGTAAGTCATCTCCCCGCTTTTAGTTTGAGCTTGGCTAACTTCACCTTGGGCTAACACAGGTTTCAAAAACCCTTCGGAAGCAGCCAGCCCTGCTGCTACCACACCGGAAGCAGAAGTTACCTTTAACAACTCGCGTCTGCTGATACCCATAAATCTTTCCTTCAAGCAACTACTAACGCCGACAGCAGCTCTCTTGCCACCCTAAGCACGGCCTAGTATGCCCTAACTGCGGGCTGTCAACTTTTACAATGGTAAGAAGGCAGTCGCTTCATTTCCTCTTTCTAAAGAAGGAGTGTGATTGGCGATCGATCTGATGGCACAAGCCCTTGGTAACAACTTAAGATTGGTCGATCGGCCAAATCTGAGTTTTCTCCCCATAAGTATTTCCTGAATAATGTAGCTAATCTAATGGGTATATTAATAAGTTGTAGCGGTTTGCGATCTTAGTCTAAATTTGATGATTGAGAAACATCTTAGAGTTCTCCCGATTTTTCTCTCGCCCATGCTCGCACGGCTTTACGCAAAGAAATGCGCCCATAATTACGATTTTGCTCGATTAATCCCGGTATTTCTTGTATCGGAAGAGTTGGAAAAATAGAACTATTTTGTACTTCTATATATTCTTTCCCCGACCGTTGGTAGATTTTGAGTTCACCCGAATCATAACACCAAATTTCTGGCACACCCAACCGAGCATAAATGGGAAAACGACTGAGAGATTTACTTGTTACGTCTATTTCTAAAGCCAAATCCGGTGGTGGATCTTGTTCCAAATTAAACTGGAGTTTGCCGCGAATTTTTGACTCATTCTGGAAGTAGAAACAATTGTCTGGTTCTACCCCAGCTTTTTCGATTTCTCGCTTCCAAGTGGTTGAGCCTAAGCTTTCATAATCTTGCTCCAACACTTCTGCGATATCTTGAATGGAAATGCCGATCGTTTCTTTGTAGTATTCATGTTCGGGTAATGGTGTCATAATTTCTAAAGTTCCATTATCATAGGCGAATCTAGCAGCACGGCTTTCACCGAGATCCGCAAGCAACTTCTCAAATTGTTGCCAACTGATATTATATAGAACTACTCGATCGGCACGAGGTTTGGTTAGTAGCATAACTTTTTCTCAAAACTTTTTGATAGGTAATCCTATTATAGCCGAAGGAAATTCGGCAACGGATTTGGCTCCCATCAAGGACATCCCCTTGACAGAAGAAGAAAAGACACAGAAAAGGACAGAGAGTATTCATATCTCCTGAAATAAAACTCAGTTAAATTCATCCGTCTCTCCCTGTCCGAATCCGTGTCGTTCCCGAATTCCTTCTTCTTAAAATCCCATCGCCCCAGCTACCGCATCCAAAGTCGGAGCAATGCCATTTTTAAACTGATTGTTGCTGTGATTAATTGCCGTATCTGGGTCTTTTAAACCATTACCAGTCAGCACGCAAACTACCGTTGCTCCCGTGGGAACTTGGTCTTTTACCTTCAGCAAACCGGCCACAGAAGCTGCACTCGCAGGTTCGCAGAAAATCCCTTCCTGGGATGCTAACAAACGGTAAGCATCCAGAATTTCAGCGTCGGTGACAGCACTAAAACTGCCGCGGCTGGCTTCCGAAGCTGCCACAGCCTGTGTCCAACTAGCTGGGTTGCCGATCCGAATCGCTGTCGCCAGAGTTTCTGGGTGCGACACGGGCGATCCACTCACCAAAGGTGCAGCCCCCGCCGCCTGAAATCCCATCATCTTTGGCAAGCGGGAACATTTTTTCGCTTGATGGTATTGACAAAAACCCATCCAGTATGCTGTGATGTTTCCCGCATTTCCTACGGGAATGCACAGCCAGTCTGGGGCATCGCCCAAAGCATCAACGACTTCAAAAGCGCCGGTTTTTTGGCCTTCCAATCGGTAAGGATTCACCGAATTGACCAACGTCACCGGGTAGTTAACGGCCATTTCCCGGACTATTTCTAAAGCCCGATCGAAATTTCCTTGAATCGAAATCACTTCCGCACCGTAGAGCAAAGCTTGGGCCAACTTGCCCAAAGCCACGTAACCTTCGGGAATCAATACGAAAGCTCGCATCCCCCCACGTCGGGCGTAGGCGGCTGCTGCTGCGGAAGTATTGCCCGTACTGGCGCAAATTACTGCCTTGGCACCTGCTTCCTTGGCCTTGGAAATCGCCATTGTCATCCCCCGGTCTTTGAAACTACCAGTGGGGTTGAGGCCGTCGTATTTGACTAGGACTCGCACGTCTCTACCGATGAGAGCGGCGATCGCAGGTGCTGGAATCAGGGGAGTGTTGCCTTCTTGGAGTGTCACTACCGGCGTAGTTTCCGTCACCGGCAGGTAGGGGCGATAAGCTTCGATTAAGCCCGGCCAGCCGTAGTGTTTTGGCATGACTGCGCGGGCAGCAGGGTTATGAGCAGAGTCAGTTACAGGTAGAATCAGGGTCACGATGTCAATGGTTTTGAGGCAATGGCCAAGGAATTTACACCAATTTTAGCTCGATCGGTTAATTTGATGTTTAATACGATCGGTTCAGGTTAAAGTAACTTAATGGTGTGAATGTGTAGATATGTCTACCCAATTACTAATGTCAAATAATTCATCCACTCTTTCTCGGCCTCAAATCACGGCTAGCAATCCCGAAATGGCTAGTGCTTCTGCCCTACCGACCGGTTTGACCCGGAAAGTAGAGTCTGCGAAGTCTCCGTATCAAGCCGACCACCAAGTTAAATTTCTGCACCTGCAAGCAGAAATCGAATCCTTGCTGCTACAAGTGCAAACCCTCAAACAGCAACGCTCTGTTGCTGGCTCTCAAGTTGCGATCGGCCAAAATTCTGCAGGTAGCAACAACAATTAGTAGTAGCAACTCGTGCTAATTGTGCCGCCCCTGTGGTATAAAAAGTAAAGTTTTGTTGACCGCAGTGTTTTTTTAACCAAAAGCGCTAGCCAATTAATCTGCGGCTAGCGATAGCTAGCATTTGTTAAAACGCGCTTCTTAAAACGCGATCGCCTACCTAAACTAGCCTGGTGCTGACTTGCAGCAGGCGACATGGTACTGCGTTAATTTTGTGACCGGTTCTACTGGTACAGGGAAAATCTAGATCGATCCCCAACTTCTAGTTGGGGATTTCCAAACATTCCAAGAGAGTTTATGACAGCATCGATCGAAAAACCACTAAATTTGACATCCGCAAGTGACACTTCCAACTTGCGCCTCAAAGATATTCTCAAAACCCTGCCGCGGGAAGTATTCGTCAAAAACCCCCGCAAAGCTTGGACAAAAGTCATCATCAACGTTTTGCTAGTTGCTGTCGGTTACTGGGGCCTAGCAGTATCCCCTTGGTTTCTACTACCCCTGATGTGGATTTTCACAGGTACTGCATTGACCGGTTTTTTTGTGATCGGCCACGACTGCGGACACCGGTCATTTTCTAACCGCCGCTGGGTAAACGATTTAGTCGGACATCTAGCATTTTTGCCATTAATTTACCCGTTTCACGCATGGCGTCACGGACACAATTATCACCACAAGCATACCAACAAAATTGGAGAAGATAATGCTTGGCAGCCCATGAGAGCAGAAGACTACGCTGCTGCTCCCAAGGCTTTACAAATAGCTTATAGTTTAATTTTTGGTCCGCTATGGTGGGTAGGCTCGATCGCCCATTGGGCAAAAGTGCACTTCATGTGGTGGCGCTTCAAAGGCCAACAGAAACAAGAACAAGTCCGCTTTTCTGTGTTAGTGGTTTTAATCGGTGCTGCGATCGTATTTCCCACACTAATTGCCACAACAGGCATCTGGGGATTCGTCAAATTTTGGTTACTGCCCTGGATGGTTTACCATTTCTGGATGAGCACATTCACGATTGTTCACCACACCGCACCAGACATTTCATTCAAAGAACCTTCAGAATGGAATGAAGCCCAAGCGCAACTATCGGGAACAGTTCACTGCGATTATCCTCGCTGGGTAGAGTTCCTATGTCACGACATTAACGTCCACGTTCCCCACCACTTGTCAACAGCAATTCCCTGGTATAACTTGCGGCTAGCCCACAGTAGCTTGAAAGAAAATTGGCAAAATCATCTCTATGAAACCAAATTTTCTTGGTCTTTGATGAAGCGGATTGCCGACAACTGTCACCTCTACGATCCCGCGGGTGGCTATCTGACATTGGAAGATTTTAAAGCTCAAGCTAAGTAGTCAGCAGTCATTAGTCAGCAGTCATTAGCTATTGGTTATTGGTGTCGCCCTGAGCGAAGCGTCGAAGGGTTATTGGTTATTGGTTATTTACTGTACCCAGCCCTTCGACTAGGCTCAGGAACCGCCTAGCGTCGCCAGCCAGCGAAGCGTCGAAGGGTTATTGGTTAAGAATTCCCAATTCCCAATTCCCAATTCCCAATTCCCAATGAAACATGACTTTTAATCCCAATAACTGTCGCAACGAAAGCGAAGTAGAAACCAAACTAATTGTCAGCTATCTACTGCCAAAACTGGGCTATACCCCCGACAATTGGTACCAAGAAATAGCCTTTGGGAATATCCGTCTAGACTTCCTATCCTTCGCCACCCAAGTTCTCCCCATAGTCATCGATGCCGACTCGCCAATGAGCGTAGTAATTGAGGCGAAACATCCGAAGGAAAAATTAGACCGCCACATCAGGAGACTGAAACGTTACTTAACAAGCTTAAACATTCGCTACGGACTGATCACCAATGCGAAAGAAATTAGAATATATGAAATAGCAGCCTCCGAGATTCAGCTAGTATTCAATTGCTCTGGCCAAGAACTTGAAACCAGAATCGATGAAATTATTGCTTTAATTGGCAGAGATAGTTTAAAAATAATCAAAAGTCCAGAAAATCTCGAACTAAAAGATAGTCAACTAAATTTAGTTACTCGTGATTTGACTAACGAAATAGCGATCGCTCTAAATCATCCAGCCAACGTCGAACCGCCACCAAATCCAATCTCCCAACCGGAAAATGTGCCAGAAATAGTGCCATTCGCTCCCGAAATTGTACCAAAAATAAAATTAGATCTAGTTGAACCCACAACCAGTCAAAATACTATGAAAATAATTGCTGTTTACCACAATAAAGGCGGAGTCGGCAAAACTACAACCGTAGTCAATTTAGCCGCCGCCCTCAGCAAGCAATGTAAAAGAGTCTTGGTGATAGACTTAGACAGTCAAGCTAATACAACCTTTGCCACAGGTTTAGTCAAATTTGATGACGAAGAAGATGATGATTTGAAACAAAAAAATATTCTGCACATCTTACAATCAGAGGATTTTTATTCAATATCAGAAGTAGCTAGAAAGTCTAATTTTTGCAGTCCAGCAATAGATGTAATTCCTTCTCACATTGATTTAATGCAATATGAAACAGAACTAAACTCACTGGATTACAGTAGAATGATTCTGATACAGAAACTAGCAGAAGTACAAGATAAATACGATATTGTATTGATTGATACGCCACCGTCTTTAAATTTTTATGCCAGAGTTGCCCTGATTGCAGCCGATTATTTAATTATTCCTTCTGACTTAAAGCCTTTTGCGAATCAAGGATTAATTAATGTCAAAGATTTTATCAAAAAAGTTAATGGATTTAAGAAACAAATCGGCAAAAATCCTCTACAGGTTTTAGGTGTACTTCCTTGTAAAATCTCAACTAACGGTAAATTTATACAATACAGTTTGCCTAGGCGGAGGGATGCAATTCCCAAACGTTACGGTATAGAAATTATGGAAAGCGTAATTTATGAAAGAGATGATTTGGCTAAGTGTGCAGAACAAACTCAAATATTCGGAGATATCGAAATTGCCGACCCTATCTCCGTGTTAGACTTTAAGCCAGATTCAATCGCATCCCAAGAGTTTGAAGTATTAGCAATGGAAGTCTTGGAAAAGATAGGTGAAAAATAATGCAAAAATTATCCCCCTCGTTGGTAGCAGTAAAAAAGATTACATCTAAAGTTCCTCGTGACAATTTTGCCGATCGCGATTTGGAGAAAGTCGCCCAACTAATTTTAGAATTAGGAGGATTGATCAACCCCATAATTCTCCGGCGCAACGGGATGGAAGCCTACGAGATAGTAGACGGAGACTTTGAATACTATGCGGCGGCGAAAGCCAGGGAAATCAACCCTATGAAAGGCGAGACCATCGGAGCATTTATTCTGGAACCAGAAAATGAAGAACTTCTCCTAGAGCAGGTTAAAGCGCTGAGGAAATCAGCCCAAACTGGCAATTTAGTTGAAAGTCCAGAAACCGGGTTTTTTGACGAAAATACTTCATCGCAGCCCGCAGACTCCATAAAAAACCCGGTTTCTTTAGTCGAAGTCCCTAATTTATGTGAAAACGAAACTCCCGAAGATTCATCCAGTTTAGAACAGCGACTAACAAATATTGAAACTAGGTTAGAAAATCAAATTAATGAATTAAAAGCCGAGTACGCCCGCGAACAACAGGTTTTAGCCCAGAGTATAAAAGAAGTTGAAAACCGAATCTTACAACAAGTACCTCTGTTAGTTGAAGCTGGCTTAGCAAATAGAATTAATGAGTTGAAACCAGAGTCGCCGCCCAAAAAACAGGCGGTTGAAAACGTAACTTCCCAACCAATGTCGCTGTTATCAGCGCTCAATACTCTAGAGAAATCTGAACTTTCGGCGACTTTTAAAGATGCTGGGCTGAAGCCTAAAGTAATCGAAACAATACTCGAAATAATACTCGAAGAGCGAGATGTGCGGCCGTTTGAGTCATTTACAAGTGCGGTGAAACGTATTGACGGGTTAACCGACAAAACAATGATTAAAATAATTGACAAGTGGCACAAATACTCATAACTCGCAATTCCTGTAGCGTGTTTTCTTGCCTTTCCAATTAGGTTCAGATCCCCCTAAATCCCCCTTAATAAGGGGGACTTTGAATGCTCTTGTTCCCCCCTTGTTAAGGGGGGCTAGGGGGGATCTCCGGGTCAATAAAACACGCTCTGCGCCCACTGGGAACGTTAGCCCAGTGAGGCTCCACACTAACAAAAGTAAAGATGAGTTAAGCAATGTATCATTGGTGTCCCCCAGCCAGTTAAACTCATCACAGTCGCTTGTTTTAGGAATTGCAGTAACTTTTGTCGATCGCCAGGGATGTCGCCCCACGGAAGCCGCGTAGATATACATAAATCCCTAAAACACCTAATTTTTATAAAAAAGGGGGTTTTTAACAAGATGGAGCGATCGCAAGATCAAAACCGAATAATTGAATATTTGCGGATTAAGCCAATTAGTCACAGTCAAATTTACACTTCCCAAATTGCGATACCAGAGACTCAGCGGGGCGAAATTATCCGCGATCGCCGCGAAGCTCTCAGAAGAAGTCTAATTGAGCAAGGGAGCAACTTGATTCCTTTAATTGTACGCCCCACAGAAGCTTACAGCAACGAAGAAGAATACGAAGTTGTCTGCGGTGCTGATTGGTGCATAGTTGCTAAAGAACTTGGCCTCGCACAAATGTGGGCTTGGGTGTTTGAAATGACCGATGAGGAAGTAGCTGCTGCTCAAACAGAAATGGAACTTTTAGCTCCACAGCCAACTCAAAAAACAGCCCAAATTGAGAGTCTACTGCAACAATTTGAGCTATCATTTCAAAAAAAAGTAGAAAGTCTAACAAAACAAATAGAACACTCAATAAAAAAAAATGAAGACCTGCTCAAAAAACAAGTAAAAGCTCTAACTGAGCAGAAGTTAGAGGGCGACAAAATAGAACAGATTAGGATTGTAATCGAAGAAATTGAACAAACATTTAACAAAAAGGTAGACAAATTGGCTAAAAAAATTGAGCGATCTGGCATCAATATTCCTCCCACGTCTGCTGCGATGGATGAGATGAATCTGGAAGGTGCGTTAACACTGTTGGATGAATTCGAGAAATTGCTGTCAATTAAATTAGAATTCACCGTCGAAACAATTAATCAGTTTGTGGCGGAGGCAATTACAGGTCTAGAATCAGACCTGAAAAATCAAATTGCAAGGCTCCGTCACCAACTTGGAGGCACCGTCCACAACTCTGGAATACCACCAGAGACCAAGCCGAAAACTAAGTCTAAAACACAGCCCAAAAAACCGTTTTTGCCACAATTACCGCCGTTGCAATCCCCACCAGAAGACTACGACAGTCTCTCCCTCAGACGCTTGAAGGCGATCGGCAAAGAGCGGAAATTGCGAGGTTATGCACGGATGAAACGACCAGAAATTCTGGCTGCTCTCAAACGCATTGACGGTAAATAAAATCGAGGGAATACCAAGCTACCCGAATTCTTAAATAATTCGGGTATTTAACACAGATATTAAAACATTGCTAAAATACTGTATCAAAACAGATTAGTGCCGAGTATATCGATGCTTCACACCCATAGGAAAATACTCCGAATCCCCCGTTGCAGTTAGCGTCACAATGGGTAATTGATATTCTGGCGGTACATAGTTGGCAAATTCGCTGTTTAGCCGCCGCAATTGTGAGAGAATAGAAGATGCGATCGCCCTTTTTTTCTCCTCATCACCATCCACCCCCGGTGCTAATTCCACAACCACAGATAAAAACCGATTTCGATCGGAATCCTCCCTAACTTGCAGCACAAACTTTCCCGTCACCCATTCCCGAATGGTGGGAACCTCTAAACCGACGGTGACATTTTCTGGGTAAATGTTAGCACCGAAGTAGGAAACCGTAAAGTGCGATCGCCCAAATACATAGACAAAGGGTAGCCGTCGAATCCCTCTAGGAAAATCTGAATTTGGCAATAAATTTAAAGCTGCTGCTGCTTGCAAATGTTCCCCAGGGTTAAATCCCCATGCAGCTAAAAAATCGAGCATTGCTTCATAAGAAATTAAGCCACCATTGTCAGAAATATGATAACGTATTAATGGGATGCCATTGTCTCCAGAAAATAGCAATGTACCATCATCATTCACTTCAAAAAAGCGACTGTTCGGATCGTACTGCATCAAGCTGGGCAACCGCGATTCTCCAAATAAATTGCGTGCAGCTTCAGGATTATTTGCTAAAAAGTGGCGGATGCAAATACTCAGCGGTGTCTCGTTAGCTAAAACTCCTGCATCGGCAGTGCCGTAAAGGCTAGCAGAGTTGTAATATAGATTGGGAGAATGAGTGCGATCGCTAACCAAACTCCGCCATTCTTCGCTAAAAACTTCCCCCGCAAACACCATCTTAATTCCATATTTTTCCCACTCCACACCCGCAGCAATGCCACTATCAATGACATCCTTAATAAAGGGTGGATATCCTAACAATACCACTTGCTCAAAATCCGCTCCAAGTTCCTGCACAACCCGCAATATTTCTGTTTTATTATTTCCCGGTGTTACCACCGTCACTGGATAACCTTTACTCGCTAAATGGCGGCAACAATTCGCGGTATACATTCCCCCCACCCAAGTCCCCAACGCAAAGCATATCACAGCTAAAGTTGAACGAGTATCGGCGTAAAAACTGTCATAAAATATTTGTTCAAAGCGAGTAGCAATTTGCAACTCATCGCTGAGGAAGCGCGGCCAAAAAGTGGGTTTTCCTGTGGAACCAGAAGAAACAGCAATGAAATCGCAAGTTTCTAATTTACCACCGCGACACAACTCAGCTAGTCGGTGACAGCGCAAATAATTGTCTTTAGTAATTAGTGGCAATTTTTGGAAGTCTTCAAAGCTTTGAATCTCCGCAGGATTAATGTTATGTTTAGCTAAAAAAGTTTGGTAAGCGGGAACAGTTACAGCGACGTTTTGAAAAAGTGCCTGAAGCCCAGCTATTCCCCAGGGAATCTCAACTGTTTCAGGAGAAGCTTCCTGCTGTTGTTGCAATCGTTTTTCCAGGGCTGTGTTCCAAAACTCTTGATATGCTTTCTCAGCTCGTTGACGCTGTTCTTTCTGCATTTTTTCCTCCTGAAAATACACATATATTGTTAGCCAAATTTTGATTTAATCAAGTTTTTTATAGGGCTAAACTTAAGTCTTGATTATTGCCGATAGGCAGTTCTATGATAAATTCTGTACTGTGATTTTCTCTTGAAATACATTTGAGTTTACCTCCATGCTTTTGGACTACTATTTGATGACAAATATATAATCCTAAACCCGTGCCTTCTCCCACAGGCTTAGTCGTAAAAAAAGGATCAAAAATTTGATTTTGAAATGCTTTCATAATCCCCATTCCATTGTCTAAAATACTAACAGATACACATTTACTATCTAAAATATTTGTACTAATTTTGATAGTAGGCAAAGTTTCCCCATCCTTCAGGTCTCTTTTCATCCGTTTGTCTGCCAAAGCATCGATCGCATTAACAAGTATATTCATAAACACTTGATTTAACTCAGAGACATAACATTCTATTTCTGGTAAACTACTATATTCTTTAATCACTTGAATGCTAAAATTTCCGCGATTAGATTGCAAGCGGTTATCCAAAATCATGAGGGTACTATCCAATCCCTCATGAATGTCTACTATCTTGACTTCCGACTCGTCCATCCGGGAAAAATTACGCAAAGATAAGACTATATTTTGAATTCTGTTTGTTCCTTTTTTCATAGAAGCTAAAACTTTCTGCAAATCTTGCATCGCAAACTCTAGATCTACTGCTTCTATGGCGTTTTGAATTTCTGGGGCTGGTTGAGGATAAAAATTTTGATACAATTTAACCAGCTCTAATAACTCTTGAGTATATCGATTAGCGTGAGCTAAATTTCCCCCAATAAAAGTAATCGGGTTGTTGATTTCGTGAGCAACTCCCGCCACTAATTGTCCCAAACTAGACATTTTTTCGTTGTGGATTAATTGAGCTTGTGCCTGCTGTAAGTCTAGTAAGGTTTTTTTCAGCTTTTGACTTTGAACTCGTAATCGATCCTCTACTTGCTGCCGTTGTGCGATCGCAGCATACAACATTAAATTAGTCAGTACCACAACCCCGATAAAAGACTGCAATAACACCAGAGATTCATTCAGATCGGGACGTACAAACGGTCCCCCACCGTTAACTGTTCCTAAAACAGCAATAGCCGAAACAATAAATATTAATAATGTTGACCCTTTGATGTCAAAACGAAATACGGCCCATAGGATAAAAGGAATCATCATATACTCCACCGGATAGCCACCACCAAAAGCAACTTTACCGACGGCACATACCAGCAATATTAATAGAATAAATTCAGCCTGCTGTAACTGAAATGACAGAGATTTAAAATGTTTAAATCTCCGGTGGTATTTTTGCTGGATTTGGGCATTGCCGAATTCAAACAATTCCTGAATAAGCTCTAAAAGTAGTGGACTCCAGATTAACAACAGAGGTGTAAAAATCAAAATCCCGCCTACATTAGACATCCACCATGTAAACCAGTTAGTTCCCCAATTTTCCAGAGGGACGATACCTCGCAAATAGAGAGTGGTAATACCGACTGTGGCACTGACAATGGGCCCACACATTCCCCCCATAATGACAAATCTGAACACACTTTGGGGGCGATCGAACAAATGGCGACTTCCGACAAACTTATGTAGCAGAAAACTGCCTAAGATTGCCGATCCGCTAGTTCCCACAGCGATGCTAGAAGCAATGGCGATGGAAATAGCCACAGAAGCTGGATTTGTTTTGTCCAAAAAAGCCCAAATATTGGCAAAAAATGAACCGATCCAAATTCCAGGCCAAACGCGATATCCTACTAACAGGACGGCTGCTAAAGCGAATCCGTCAGGAGGCCAAACGGGAGTCACATTGTCAGGGGTGGATGCCAAAAATCGTCCCAATTCAGCGGTGCTGTAGTAGACAGCAGCTAAAACGGCAACTGCTGTCGAGTGCAGCAACCATTTTGGTAGGGATAAAAAATTCATTAACAACCCTCGAATTGAATCGGATTTTTTTCACTATACTGCAAGCCCATCACCAAGCTGTTGACAAAATTGCTTTCTGCCTCCATCGATGCAGCCTTTGCTTCAGATTTCTGGGTTTCTTGAGTTTCTTGCCCTCGATCGCACATCCTATCAAAATATCAGACGCAACAAGTTCCAATGACTAATCCTATCTATCCCGGCATTACTCTAGGCAACCACTACCGCATTGTCCGCGAATTGGGACATGGTGGCTTCGGGCGCACCTACCTCGCTGAAGATGCTCACCGATTTAACGAGCCTTGTGTTTTAAAAGAATTTGCGCCCCAAGTACAGGGGAGTTACGCTTTACAGAAATCCGAAGAACTCTTTGAGCGGGAAGCCGGAGTGCTCTACAAGCTCAAACACAACCAAATTCCCAACTTCCGCGAACTGTTTCGGGTGAATATTAGCGATCGAGGCTACCTATTTCTCGTCCAAGACTACGTACCCGGTCAAACCTACCGCTTTCTGCTAGATGCCCGCAAACGTCAGGGTTTGCGCTTCATAGAAGCCGAAGTCAACCAACTGCTGATCCAGCTTTTGCCAGTGCTGGAATATACTCACGCTCTGGGAGTCATTCACCGCGACATCTCCCCAGATAACCTGATTCTGCGACTGTCTGACGGGATGCCGGTACTCATCGACTTCGGCGGAGTCAAACAAGTCGCCGCCACCGCAGAATCTCTGTTTGCAGAGACTAACAGCACTCCCGCCCCCGCCACTCGCATCGGTAAACTCGGCTACGCCCCCGCCGAACAGATGCAGATGGGCATTGTGTATCCCCACAGCGATTTGTACGCTTTAGCAGCAACGGTTTTGGTATTGCTGACAGGGAAAGAACCCCATCAGTTGCTCGACAGCCACACCCTAAATTGGCATTGGCGATCGGAATGTTCTGTGTCTCCCAATTTGGCTCTAGTTTTGGATAAAATGCTCGCTCACGGGCCTAGCGATCGCTATTCCTCGGCTCGCGAGGTAATGCAGGCTCTCTCTGGCAATCCCCCTTCCTGGCCTCACTCACAACCGACACCAACACCAACATTTCCGGCAACCCAAGCGCCGCCGGAGTTACAGCCCATACCTATCGTGCCCCCGAAACTGCCGGGAGTTCCGGTTTCCATGACTAATATTCGCAGTCAGGAAAAGTTGCCTGCTTGGAAAATGGCGTTGCTGGTGGTGGCAGTTTTGTCAAGTATGGGAGGATTGGGCTGGTTTGCGGGTAATTATTTGCTAAATCTGCAATCTAAAGTGCAGAAAATTCCCGTGGCCACGGGCCCAAAGCAGCAGCAGGAAGATGCTTTGCGCGATCGCTTTCAAAAATTAGAAATAGACGATAGATTTTATAATGGTTACGTGAGTCTGGTGGACGAGACTTTCTATGCTAAATACCCGGAATTGGGAGGACGGCTGCTAAAAGAAGGTGAGGGCGATCGCACTTGGCGAGAAAGGTGGCAAAAAATCGGTGACGAATTACTTGACAAATTGGAAAATATCAGCAGTAACGCTAGAAAGAAGTTAGGCAGTTACGACACCACCGATATCAGTACCTGGAAAGTAGAAGTCAACAAGATCAATTTGAGCAGTCGGGCGCTTTATGATTTGGCTGATGCTAAGTTTTTCTATCTGTTTCCAGAACAACCGCGCGATCGTAATATAATTGGTTTGGCGATCGGACAAATTTGGCAAGCAATTACAGCAGATGCCCTCGCAGCCTTACAAGCAGGAGCAACTATCGAAAGGGTTGAATTTGAAAACCGAGCTTCCCAAAAAACCCTCAAAGGCAATCTCAAACCAGGAGAAGGGAAAGCTTACATAGCCAGACTAGCTCAAAATCAAACTCTCCGAGTAAATTTGCAAGCTCCCCCTAAATCTACTCTGCTGTCAATTTATACTCCGGGGCGGACAAACAAGTCGCGAGCTTTGCTAGAAGATGCAGAGGGCCTTAGTTGGTCAGGATTGTTGGATGATGCTGGTTATTATGAATTCGTGGTAGTTTCTAAATCCTCAAAGCCTATTTCCTATGATTTGAATATGGCGGCAGAATAAATAATAGCCCCAGGATTCATCCGGCGCGTAGCTTGCTGCATTTTTCCCATCTAAAATCTCAAATCGATTGACGTTGCACAAAACCCAGACAATAATAGAGAATAGTAATCAAGTGAATTTTCCGGTTTAAAAAAGAATATGCTGAGATTTGCGATCGTAGCTTTAGTGACCTTAGAGTTAGTATTGCTGACAGCACTAGGTATGAATCCAGCCACT
Source organism: Microcoleus sp. EPA2 (assembly GCA_020882975.1). GTDB lineage: Bacteria > Cyanobacteriota > Cyanobacteriia > Cyanobacteriales > Microcoleaceae > Microcoleus. The sequence continues at coordinate 20,425 of JAHRFD010000014.1, forward strand.
GCGACAGTCAGCAACCCCGAATTTTACGCTTGGAACTTTGCCTCTGTAGGCAGCAGCGAACTTGTGTGTAAAAAAATGGTAGTAGCCCCCCAAGACTTAGTTCTACCCTCATCGCCCATGCAGGCGGTTAATATCAGTTCAGCTATTGTGGACGAAAAATTTTGTGCTAATTCCACTAAACCTTTGAAATCAGAGGGTTAATCGGTTTTTGCCGCTAGCAACCGAGTGATGTTGTTGGCGGCAATTTTTAGGTAAATTCACTGAAAGGAAGCGTGAATATAGTCATATTCTGAAGGCTGAATAATTAAAATTCAAAACTACACTTGAGAAAGCAAAAAATCGCGTGAAACTAAATCATCTGAAAGTTTTCCTTCTGAGGGTAAATATATGGCTACAGGAATATCAATAGAAGTCAAATACTTACACATCAAAGGACCAACATCTCGCCACTCTAAACCACCTAGTCCGCATCCAAGTGCCGGCATTGCTAACGACTTTATCCCTTCACTTTTGTAGTTTTCACAAAGCCACTGCAAGCCATTCTCAATGTCAATAAGAGTTGAATTATTTTTCCAGTGATTCTTGGTGGGAAACAATAAAAACCATGTTTGAGAGTTATCATTTAAATTTTCTGAAGGCAATAATGTAGGCTCAGCTAATTGTTCTATAACCGATGACTCACGTTTGTATAAGTAAGGTTTTCCTATCTGCAAACTCTTATTTCTGCACACTTTTTCATACCTGACATATACATCAGGAAAACGATCTTTTGCTGTTGATGCCAATCCTTTGCCCATGACACCTACACAATTAACGCTAACAGTAAGAGTTTGCATTTTTGAAAAAAACATATCTCCGCGAATCAGAGAAACTGTTGGAGTAAGTCTAGCACTCCAGACTGGTTGAAAAAATCTTTCTGGTTCAACAGTAATAGGTATCTCCGAAAAACTAGGCTTGTCACAAGCAAGCAGCTTTTTTCCTAAATCTTCTCTGGCGCGATCGCAAGCAACATAAATCATTTGAATATAACTTGGCACAATCCGTTCTGGAACCAAGCATTCAGCCATCATTTTTCTTTTTGACCCATCTTCATTATTCCACCATGTTTTATTTATTTCCTTCCTGATTTGAGGTAAAACTTTTTCACTTTCCTCAATGGGAATGATTTGCGAATCCTGACTAGCAGCATTACCTGTAGTAATAAAAATGTTTTTTTTATCTAATATTTTCTTTTTTATGCAGATAATTGCCACTTGATGAACGGCTGTTTTATTGATAACTGAGTAAAGCATTGCATTGCGCGGCTGAAAGTAAAGATTAGCGAAACTCCACAAGGATTTATTATCGCTAACTATTCTTCTAGAACGAATATCAACTATTTGACTGTTGTATATAGGCGTGTTATTCAATCCCTCTATCTCGATAATTTCGTGAGATAAAATACCCTTTTCTAAAATAGAAATAATATTGTCAAAATGAACAATATAGTACAATCCTTGAATGCCCATTTTTTGAACCATTTTTTACCTAAATATCCAATATTTTATGAGTAAATAGATTGATAAAATTATACCGACATCAAAATTTAGCTGACTTGCACTAATCAAACTAGGTTTACTGGCATTCTATCACAACCACACAAATAGTGCTTCAAAGGGCGATCGCACTTCCCTACATCCTCCAAGACTAAAAAACAGAAAGTCCGCGCAGGCGGACTTCGTTTGTCTAGAACCACACATCAGTCTAGCCGACTAATCACTCCAAATTCAAAACACAATCAGGAAAACGAGTATTCACACAAACCACCGGGCCCACATTCGTCCCCCGTAAATTGGCACGTTCCAAATCAGCCTGACGAAAATCCCTCACCGCCTCTATATTTGTACCACTCAATTGAACTTTAGTCAGCCTAGTATTAGACAAAATAGCATTCTGCAAATTCGTATCGCGCACATCCGCAAAAGACAAATCAGCCCCACTTAAATTCGCTCGACTGAAATTAACTCTAAACAAAAGCGATCGCCTCAAATCAGTATTCGACAAATTAGCTTGCAACAAATAAGATTCCGCCAAATTAGCCCCAAAAAGTTTAGCACCACGCAAATCAGCCATCGTCATATTTGCCCTACCCAAAAAAGCATTAGACAAATTCGCACTGCGCAGATTAGCACTCTCCAAATCCGCACCATACAAATCAGCATTAACTAAATTAGCACCAGCCAAATTAGCATCAGTTAAATCCGCTTGAATCAAATTAGCTTCATAGAGATTTGCTCCGCTTAAATCAGCTCCTTTCAACTTAGCTCTATACAAGCTAGCCTTGAACAAATCAGCATTTCTCAAATCACAACCCTCACACTCCTTAGTTTCCAACAACTGGCGGACATGATCGGCATTTTGAGCTTTCACCGGAACTGCTAGCCAAAGCGAGGCTAAAATTGTCGTTACAGTTGCTAAAATCTTAACTTTCATAAACAAACCTCACAGATTCCATGTTTTTCATCAAGTATATGCCAGATCTATAAATCCCCCTAGGGACACGGCATTGCCGTGTCCTAATTAATTAAGTAAGGAGACGGCATTGCCCATTGGTGTCAACTTAACGTCAAATGTAGTCAGAGACTTCTGTTTGACTCTTAGATTTTGATCCCCCCTAGCCCCCCTTAAGAAGGGGGGGACAAGAGTCTTCTCAAAGTCCCCCTTCTTAAGGGGGATTTAGGGGGATCTAGACTTAGGTAAAAACGAAATTTATCAAGGCTTTCAGGCTTAAGTTGACACCTATGGGCGAAAGCCTTTGTCCCTACTACTTAATTAAGCCTCATCTAAAGCAGCAACACCAGGCAATTCCTTACCTTCAAGCAACTCCAAACTAGCACCGCCACCAGTAGAAATGTGGCTCATTTCTGAACCCAAATTCAACTGTTCCACAGCAGCCACCGAGTCACCACCACCAATAATAGTGGTAGTACCAGTCTTAGTCAGTCCAGCCAAAGAATGAGCGATACCTTCAGTACCGGCAGCAAACTTCTCCATCTCAAACACGCCCATCGGCCCGTTCCAGATGACAGTTTTGCAATCAGCCAAAGCCTCTTGGAAAGTTTTGACAGAATCCGGGCCAATATCCAAACCCATCCAACCATCAGGAATGCTCTCAACCGAGACAGTTTGAGTATTAGCATCACCAGCAAACTTATCAGCAACTACCACATCAGTAGGTAACAGAAAAGTAACTCCCCGTTCCTTGGCCTTGGCTTCCAAAGACTTAGCCAATTCCAGCTTGTCATCTTCCACCAAAGACTTACCAACGCTCAAGCCACGAGCCTTGTAGAATGTGAAAACCATGCCACCGCCCAAGAGCAATTTGTCGCACTTCTCCAGCAGTTTTTCTATGACTCCAATCTTGCTCGAAACCTTAGAACCGCCGATAATGGCAGCTAAAGGACGTTGAGGATTGTCGATCGCACTACCAAGATACTGCAACTCCTTCTCCATCAAAAAGCCAGCCACAGAAGGGCTCAGATACTTAGTAACACCCTCAGTAGAAGCATGAGCCCGGTGAGCAGTGCCAAAAGCATCATTGACATACAAATCGGCCACAGAAGCTAACTTCTTAGCAAATTCCGGGTCATTTGCCTCCTCTTCTGGGTAAAAGCGGACATTTTCCAGCAACACCACATCGCCATCTTGCATCGCCGCGACAGTAGCAGCGACTTCATCACCGATGCAGTCGTCAGTCTTTTTGACTTCTTTACCCAACAATTCCGACAGTCGCTTAGCAACAGGAGTCAAGCGCAACTTCTCAGTCACGCCCTTGGGACGGCCGAAGTGGCTGCACAAAATCACCTTAGCGCCCTTGGATGCTAAATCTTGAATTGTCGGCAGAGCAGCCCGGATGCGAGTATCATCGGTGATACTGCCGTTGTCGAGTGGCACGTTAAAGTCCGCCCGCACCAATACCCGTTTTCCCGATAAGTCCGATGCCGATAAATTTGCTACAGTTTTTTTTGTCACAGGATTAACCTCCTAAATATGTGTCTTTTTGTTGAATTCCGTTGTAATGGTGGCACTGGTCACTGGTACTTGGGCCTCGGACGCATTCAACCGCGCCCGTACAAAAAACGGAAGATGGAACAAACGGCACTAATTGGTTCAACCTAAACATTTTATCGGAGTCCGTGTCCCGGAGATGTGCAGTATGTTCAAGACTGTCTTATTTCCAGTAGATCAAAGCCGAGAAGCCCGCGAAGCTGCCGAAAAGGTTGTCAATATCGTGAAAACCTACGGTGCTCGTTTAGTGATTCTGTCGGTAGTCGAACCCCCAGCCGAGGGTGGCGAATCCCCGCCGCGAGAAACAATGGCTTCACCCGAAGCCGTCGCCAAACTGCTTTCTGATGCTCAGGCGATGTTCTCCCAGCAGGGAATTGAAGCTGAAATCATTGAACGGGAAGGCAAGCCTGCCTTCACGATTTGTGATGTGGCTGACGAAATTGGGGCTGATTTGATTGTAATGGGCTGTCGAGGGATGGGTTTAACTGATGATGGGGCGTCTGACAGCGTTACCAGTCGGGTGATAAACTTATCTCCTTGTGCAGTTTTGATTGTGCCTTAGTCATTGGTCAGTAGTCATTGGTCAGTAGTCATTAGTTATTAGTTATTGGTTATTGGTTATGAGTTATTGGTTATTGGTTGAATGATAACTGCCAACTGACTACTGCCAACTGACTAATGCCAACTGACTAATGCCAACTGACTAATGACAGTTGACTGTTAACTGTCAACTGTTGACTAATAACTGTTGACTGTTAACTGTTAACTGTCAACTGTCAACTAATGACTAATGACTAATGACTAATAACTAATAACTAATAACTAATAACTCATGAAAATTCACTGGTATCCCGGTCACATTGCCAAAGCTGAACGGGCATTAAAAGAACAACTAAAGCGAGTAGATGTGGTGCTAGAAGTCCGAGATGCCCGCATTCCTTTGGCTACTCACCATCCCCAAATGCTGAATTGGGTGGGCAGCAAAGCACGCATCTTAGTTATTAATCGGATGGATATGATTTCGCCTCGGTTGCGGGAGGAATGGGAAAACTGGTTTGAAGCAAGGGGGGAATCGGTTTATTTTACTAATGCCGAACATGGACACGGCATAAATGCTTTGGCGGATGCTGTACAGAATGCTGGGGTGCAATTGAATCAAAGAAGATTCGATCGCGGTATGCTTCCTCGTCCTGTCCGAGCGGTGGTGATTGGCTTTCCCAATGTGGGAAAATCTGCTTTAATTAACAGGCTGTTGGGACGCAAAGTCGTAGATAGTGCGCGCAGGGCTGGAGTAACTCGATCGCTCCGATGGGTTCGCATTTCTGACCAAATTGAGTTGTTAGATACCCCCGGAGTGATTCCCACCCGCATTAACAATCAAGACAATGCTCTCAAGTTAGCTATTTGTGAAGATATTGGCGAAGCAGCTTACGACAATCAGGTAGTAGCAGCGGCGATGGTCGATTTGCTCCTGGGGCTGGAAGCTACTGATGATACTTTGATCTCAGTATCTGGTTTCAAATCCAGATATAAATTAGATGCTTTATCTACTAATGGTGAAAATTATTTACACGAGGTAGCTAAAGAAAGACATCAAGGAGATGTGGAACGAATGGCACGGCAAATGTTGAATGATTTTAGAACTGGTGTTTTGGGTCAGCTTCCTTTGGAGTTACCGCCGATTTGATCTAGCCGTTTAAAAATCCAAATCCACACTTGACTTGAGGTTGATGATTTTCACTTCATCTCCTATGTGTAGTATTTTTCCTGATAAGCCATCGGGTACTCGCGTGTTAATATTAAGTTGCGACAAGTGATTTAAAGGCAATCTTCTTGCGGAATCAGCTAGGGTTTTATTCCGCTTGGCTGTGAATACCTTTTGAAAATTGGGATAAACTTCTTCCCTCAAATAATTGGGCGGGGATAGGATAGAGCGTTGGCTGGGATTAAGAGCTTGAAATAGGGTTGTTCCTATTTGCAAGCGCACAATTTCTTCATTTTCTGCAAACAGTTGGTCTTCCCAAAACGGCGGCACGTCTCCAATTTCAATATTAGCTCGTAAGTGCTGTCGCATTTCATTGACACAAACTCTGGGAAACCAAGATGCAATTTCTGCAATTGTTTCGGTACTGATGATGGTTGGTCCCGGTGCTGCGGGATTTTCGGGAAAGCCGGTTAGCAAGTCCTCAACTAACTTGACACGGAAACCGAAGTAGCTAGTCAACCAAGATTGTATTCTGGTACGTTCTCGATCGATGTGAAAAAATATTTCTTGTTCAGTGCCTTGAATTTTCAGACCAACGATGTTATTGCTGATGTTAAAGGATAAACGCAGAAAACAAGCTCCGTTGTGGCGCTGGCAGTTCACAAATTCACCTTGCTCGTCATAGATAGCAAAGGAGCGATCGCCTTTTAGAGCGCCGCTAGGAAGAAGAGTTGCTTGACTGACAGCTATGCCGTCTAGGGATTTGATTGGATAGATATGAATACTGGCAACGTAAGCCATTTCGATTTAGTGAGCAAAATTATTGTCAATCTCTAATCATACCTTTTATTTGGTATTAAGGTGAGAATAATTTATAATTATTCATGAGTTTATTTTAACTTAGTGAGAGACTGCTTATAAAGAAACAATAAAAAAATTAGTCAAAATTTATTGTACATATTATGCTCAGAATGTTTAACGCTTAAAGAGAGTTAAAAATAATGATCGACCCAAAAAAAACAGGCGGGATGTCGAGGCGGAATGCCATCTTGATGACTGGTGCAGGGGCGCTGGTGGCAGCCATTGCACCAGGAGTCTTAAAAGTGGAAGCGGCAAATGCTAGCACAGAGGCCAGCCCAAACATCACTTCTGATGCAGCACTCCAGAAATTGATGGACGGGAATCGGCGCTACATTGAACAAAAACGGACATTTCCTGACCAAGCCCGATCGCGCATTGTAGAATTAGCAAAGGGTCAACATCCCTTTGCGATCGTTCTTTGCTGTTCCGATTCGCGGGTGGTTCCTGAAATTCTTTTTGACCAAGGATTGGGGGATTTATTTGATATCCGAGTAGCTGGAAATGTCCTAGACGATGCTGTTATCGGAACCATGGAATATGGTGTCGCAGAATTGGGTACTCCCTTGGTTATCATCCTGGGTCACGAACACTGCGGTGCTGTCAAAGCAGCTTTAGATGGTAAACCAGTCCCCGGTAAAGTTGGGAGTTTGGTGGCGGCGATTCAACCGGCGGTTGATTCGATCAAAGGTCAACCGGGGGATGCCTGGGATAACGCAGTCAAAGCTAATGTGAAAATGAACGTAAATAAGTTAAAACAATCATCACCAATTATAGCTGAAGCAGTTAAAGCAGGCAAACTTAAAGTGGTTGGGGGACGCTATGATTTGGATACTGGTACGGTAGAGATGGTTGGTTAATTTGCTTGATTGTATCTGATATTTTGACTATGTTTATGAACAGGCAAGATGTCTGTTCCACGAATAGGGAATTTGATTTTGGGGTGGGCCGGAGAACCCGCCCATAAAAGCCTTCAACTCAGTTAGATTAACCCCATCTCTTGCAGTCCCCGGCGCAGGCGTTCTGCTTCAAAAGGACGGCGCTGTTCGTGAAGGGCGATCGCCCTTTTGAATTCTGCTAAACTCTCAGGCATTTTACCAATTTTCAGCAGCGCTACGGCCAAGTTTTGATGTGCTTCCGCGTGTTCGGGAGCGATTTTAATTGCTTGTCGATAATAGGCGATCGCATCTGTCAAATTCCCCGCGGCTTTCAGTGTTAGTCCTAAATTATAGTGACCAGTGGCAAAAGTGGGGTCAATTTTCAAAGCAGCTTTGTAAGCCATTTGGGCACCGGTCAAATCTCCCTCATCTTTGAGCAAATTTCCCAAATTATTGTAAGCACCCAACTTAATCGCTGGGAATACTTTGGTATTAATTGCTGCTTGATAGTGTTCCTTGGCTTTCACAAATTGCTGTTGGTGGCGGTAAGCAATTCCCAAATGATAGTTAAGTTCGTAAATGATAGAATCATCAATGGGGATAAGGGTCAAGCCCTTAGTTAATAAATCAATTCCTCGCTGTATTTGTCCGCTTTCTACATATAAAGCGCCTAATTTACTACAAGCATAGGCATCGTTTGGATAATAGGTGATATATCTTTCCATTGCCACTTGAGCTTTTTGGAATTTGTGTTTAGTGGCGATCGCATCTTGTTGATAACCAGAGTGCAAAATCGCTACATCCGCCAAAGCAACTATTTTCCACTCCGGTTCCCTCTGCAAAATCTCAGCCACGCTGTCGTCTACCATGGCGTGATAAGGTCGAGAAAACCGGATATCGTGGCGATGGCGAAACAACCGCGACACCAGGGAATAGGGAGATTGAGAAGCACCGATTTCTTGACGGATGAGATTGATTACTAAAGTGCGATCGCTCTCAAGAGCCTGCTTTATTTGAGGTAAAATCTCCGGTACCAGCACTTCATCGGCATCCAACACTAAAATCCAGTCACCCGTGGCGTACTTGAGACACTCATTGCGGGCTGCTGCGAAATCATCGCCCCATTCAAAGTGATAGACTCTCGCCCCGAATTCTCGTGCAATTTCACAAGTGCGATCGCGCGAACCAGTGTCCAGCACCACAATTTCATCAACAACATTCTTAACGCTAGCCAAAGTCCGCGGTAGGGCTGCTTCTTCATTCTTTACAATCATACACAAACTTAGATCCATCGGGCCCAATCTTTCCTATTTTTAAAGAATTATTGTAGTTTTATTGAGAAGTAAAAAACCAACACCTCAAGCCAAAGTTGTCATTTTCCATTCAGACTCCAGCCTAGTTAGTTTCTAGCTTTTACCTTTCTTCGCTAAAAAGGTGTGGTTAACTCTTTTGACATACTCAACGACCTCAAAATTTTAACTATTCTTGATAAATCGTACCACTTTAGGTTCCTCCCTACGGTAGAGACAACCAATCAATATCTGTTGTTATTCTAAGAACATAAGACAAGGCACAAAACAGTTTAGGATTCAGGAGAAAAGAAATGGGCATTATTGCATGGATTGTTTTAGGACTCATTGCCGGCGCGATCGCTAAAGCTATTTACCCCGGACAACAAGGCGGCGGTTTCCTCGCTACAACAGGTTTAGGAATTTTGGGAGCGCTAGTGGGAGGTTATTTAGGTCAAGTCTTCCTGGGGACGAGCGGGGGAGCATCCTTCGGCGCATTAACGATACCTAGCGTTGCATTTGCCGTCCTAGGTGCGATCGTTCTACTTTTCATCTGGGGTTTATTAACTCAACGTACCGTATAAAAAATCTTGTAAATTCCCAGTCAATAATTTTAACAATCCTCCAGGCAGAATACTGGAGGATTGTTATTTGAGTAAGAATTAATAGCAGTTGCCCTGGGGCGCGGTTGCTATATGACTCATCTCAATATCAATTAATCAATCCGAAAATTGAAAGGCAAGCGAACATAAACTCCCTGGGGATCGTTCATCGACTGCACCACGGCAAGTTCCTGCTGCATTTTATGCACTTCTGCCGTCAGGGGATCGAGTTTGACTGCTGCTTTGGTGGCGCGCACGCCGGACAGTTTTTCCAACAGGCGCTCCTCCAAACTGCGACGTTTTGGATATTCTTCCAATTGCCAATCATTGCCTAGTTTAGCTTGTTTGACGGCTTCTTTGACAGCATCTTCCAGACCCCCAATGCGATCGACTAAACCCAACTCCTTAGCGGCCGCGCCAGACCAAACCCGACCTTGAGCAATTTCCTGTACCTTATTTTTGGGCAGTTTGCGAGAATCGGCGACTTTAGTAATAAATCGATCGTAAATGCGATCGACAACCCTCTGAATATTAGCCAATTCTTGAGGATTTTTCGGGCGAGAAATCGTGTTAGTATCAGCAAAGCGGCCTGTTTTCACGACATCCCAAGTTACGCCGTTGTTGGTAGCTAATTTTTCGACGTTGGGTAGCATTCCAAAAACGCCAATCGAACCAGTAATCGTATTAGATTCCGCAAAAATCAGGCTGGAACCCATGGAAATCCAATAGCCACCGGAAGCTGCTAAATTACCCATGGAAACAATCACGGGTTTTTTCTTAGCAGTGAGTACCACTTCCCTGGCGATGATTTCAGATGCCGTGACACTGCCTCCGGGACTGTTGACGCGCAAAACTACTGATTTTACGTCGTTATCATCTCGGATTTTACGCAATTCTTGAGCGATGCGATCGCCTCCTACTTGACTCACGCCCCCTTCGCCGTCTACAATTTCTCCTTCGGCATAAAGTATAGCCACTTGCTTGTGATTATCAGCGCGATTTGAATTTTTATTTTCAGCAATTTTGGCGTAATTTTTAAGACTAATTTGTTTGAAAGATTTGTTTTCTCCATCGGTTCCAGTTAGTTTCTTAAGTTCGGTGACAATTTCGTCAAAGTATGCAACTTTATCAACTAACTTGCTTTTGAGAGCTTCCTCCGCCATCAACGTGCCACCATTATCTGCGATCGCCTGCAATTGCGGCACAGTCAATTTGCGGTTTGGCCCCACCGTTGTCAGATATTCACCCCAAATATCTCCCAACAACTTTTGAGTTTGCTGGCGATTTTCTGGGCTCATTTTTTTCAGCAAAAATGGTTCGACGGCTGACTTATATTTGCCGACGCGAGTAACTTGCACTCCCACTCCATATTTTTCTAGTGCGCCGGCAAAAAACGTTGTCTGACTGCTAAAACCGTTGATTTCCACAGAACCAAAGGGATTGATAGCAATGGTATTGGCAACGGAACCAAGGTAATATTCTCGCTCGTTCCAATCCATTTCATAAGCAAAAATTGGTTTTTTGGCATCTCGAAAACGCTGCAATGCCGATCGCACTTCTTTGAGATTAGCAAACCCACTACCGGCAGAATCAGAATTACCTTCGAGATAAATACCAACGATTTTCGGATCTTTTTTCGCAGATTCGATCGCATCTAAAACAGTACGCAGCGTCACAGCATCCGAACCATCATCAGAAAGCACTTCTTCAATAGCCGCCCCGGTACTGCGGCTGGGTTTACTGTCAGTAATATTCAGAGAAAGATCTAATACTAATACAGATTTATCTTTAACTTGCGGGCCTGCGTCTTTAGAAGAAGAGGCAGCCACAGCAATTAGCACTACCAGTCCTCCCAATCCTAGGGTACCCAGCATTACCAGTCCTAGGAGGCTTCCTAGAAAACTGGCAAAGGTATATTTTAGGAAATCTTTCATTTAACTAATTGGTAATTGAGCATTAGACCTTGGTTATTAGTTATTGTATTGGTAGCAACTAACAACTAATAAATAACCAATAACCAATAACATCCTTCTATCTTAACCTTTCCAAAACTCCAGAATGTTGTAACTCATCAAGGTTAGCGCAGCCGGTACAGAACATCACTGTGGCAATCTCTGCAATTAAAACCTCAACCAAAAGCTCTAAAGCTGATTCCGATTCCGCTGCTGCTTGCAAAAACGGCCTCGCCAGCCCCGCCATATCCGCACCTAGGGCGATGGCCTTGGCTGCATCCAAACCATGCTGCAAGCCTCCAGAAGCAATCAGAGGAACATCAGGCGCTGTGGCGCGGGTACTGACAATGCACTCGGCTGTCGGTATCCCCCAGTCAGCAAAGGTTGCGCCCAATCGGCGCTGCTTACCATCAAGCGCACGCTCTCCTTCTATTTTCGCCCAAGAAGTGCCTCCAGCTCCAGCAATGTCGATCGCACTCACCCCTGCTGCGAGCAATTTTGTTGCCATTTTTCCTGAAATGCCATTACCAACCTCTTTCGCAATTACTGGTACTGGCAATTTTTCACACAATTTGGCAATCTTATCCAGCAGTCCTTTAAAGTTAGTATCACCTTCAGTTTGAACACACTCTTGCAGAGGATTGAGGTGCAAAATTAGAGCATCTGCTTCCAGAAGATCGACAATTTTTTGACACTGTGCCAAACCGTAATTATAGTTTAATTGAACTGCACCGATGTTAGCAAATAGGAGAATATCAGGAGCGCGGCGTCGGACTGCAAAGGTATCGGCGAGTTGAGGATTTTCGATGGCGATGCGCTGGGAACCGACACCCATGGCAATTTTGTATTTTTGAGCGACATCGGCGAGGCGATAATTAATAGTCTGGGCTAATTCAGTGCCACCAGTCATGGAGGAAATTAGCAGAGGTGCAGCTAATTTTTTTCCCAGAAATGTTGAGGTTAAATCGATTTCAGTGCGATCGAGTTCTGGCAAACAGCAGTGAGTAAAACGGTAGCGTTCAAATCCGCTAGTAGTTTCGCGGAATTGTACATCTTCTTCGATGCAGAGCCGGAGGTGGTCTGCTTTACGGGTTTCGATGGGCGAGGGTGGGGTTAGGGACAAGTTCACAGGGGAGTTCACAGGGGGAATTTTGGGGTTAAAATATCATCTTAATTCTACTCTTTTATTACGCTCCAGGAACAGTCATTGACACGCCATTATCCGTCGGCTTAAACTTCAATAAAAAAGGGACAGCTTTTTGCGCCCAAGCTTTGACAGGCGTGTAATTTCTAGCATCTTCTCCGAAACAAATTTCCAGCATATCCGTGTGAATTATCCCCGGATTTAAAGGAATCGCCGCCATCCCCCGTGGCAATTCTTGAGCTAAGGCTTTGGTCAGTCCTTGACTTACTCCTGTAATTAAAATGATTTTTTTCATAAATTTGTGTGAATTGTTAAATAAAGTAATAGAATACATTGTACATAGGTAATTGACAATTTTATAGGCAGGAATAGATTATGAAAGTAAAAGCAGCGGTTGCTCGTAGCGCCGGGAAACCTTTAACCATTGAAATGGTCGATTTATCAGGTCCCGAAGCCGGAGAAGTGCTGGTGGAAATTAAAGCCACGGGTCTGTGCCATACTGACGCTTACACTCTTTCGGGTGCCGATCCTGAAGGTTTGTTTCCGGCTATTTTAGGTCATGAGGGAGCTGGTATTGTCGCAGAAGTAGGAGCGGGAGTAACTAGCGTCAAAGTGGGCGATCGAGTAATTCCACTATACATTCCCGAATGTCGCAACTGCGAATATTGTTTGAACCCAAAAACCAATCTCTGTCAAGCAATTCGAGTGACTCAAGGACAAGGCGTGATGCCCAATGGCACTAGCAGGTTTTCCCTAGACGGGGAGAAAATCCATCATTACATGGGAACTTCCACCTTTGCCAATTATACTGTATTACCAGAAATTGCGGTAGCAAAAATTCGTGACGACGCTCCCTTTGACAAAGCTTGTTTAATTGGTTGCGGAGTAACAACAGGCATCGGCGCTGTCATCAATACAGCCAAAGTAGAACCAGGCTCTAATGTGGTAGTTTTCGGTTTAGGAGGAGTAGGTTTGAATATAATTCAAGCCGCTCGGATGGTAGGAGCTAATATGATTATCGGCGTAGATATCAATGCCGACAAACGAGTAATGGCGGAAAAATTCGGCATGACTCACTTTGTAAATCCCCGCGAAATTGAGGGAGATTTAGTTGCTTATTTAGTAGATTTAACCAAAGGGGGAGCCGACTACAGTTTTGAATGTATAGGTAATATTAATGTCATGCGCCAAGCCTTAGAATGCTGCCACAAAGGTTGGGGAGTGAGCGTCATTGTCGGCGTAGCAGGAGCAGGTCAAGAAATTAGTACCCGCCCCTTTCAGTTAGTAACGGGCAGAGTGTGGAAAGGCACAGCTTTTGGCGGAGCCAAAGGCAGAACCGATGTGCCAAAAATAGTGGATTGGTACATGAACGGTAAAATTGATATTGATAGTTTAGTAACCAATGTAATGCCAATCGAGCAAATCAATGAAGCTCTGGATTTAATGAAAAAAGGCGAAGTAATTCGCACAGTTTTAACCTTTTAAAGGAAGTCAACGATGCCCAGCAATCTTGGCAGAGTCCTTACAAGCAAATCAAACTTCTCAATTATCTCTTCCTCTGCGCCCTCTGCGCCCTCTGCGGTAAAAAAATCCATCCCCAAAAAAAAGAGAATTCAAATGATATCCCAATCCCTAAAACTCCACCAACAATATAAAACCTGCGGCGGAAAACTCGGCTATTATAGCCATCAATCCTCAGCCTGCAATAGCGAAATGAAATTCGCCGTTTACCAACCACCACAAGCCGAATATCAACCCGTACCAATTCTATATTTCCTCTCAGGATTAACCTGCACAGAAGAAAACTTCACGATCAAATCTGGAGCCCAACAATTTGCAGCAAAATATGGATTAATGCTAGTAGTACCCGATACTAGCCCACGCAATACAGGCATTCCCGGCGAAGACGACAATTCGGATTTAGGAAGTGGCGCGGGTTTTTATATTGATGCCACAGCAGCACCTTGGAATGCTCACTATCGGATGTACAGTTATGTTGTCGATGAATTACCTAAATTAATCGCTGAAAATTTTCCAGTCATCCCGGAAAAACAGGGAATTTTTGGTCATTCTATGGGCGGACATGGGGCTTTAATTTGTGCGTTAAAAAATAGCGATCGCTATCTTTCAGTTTCCGCTTTTGCGCCTATTTGCGCGCCCATGCACAGCCCTTTAGGACAAAAGATTTTCACTCACTACCTCGGTGAAAATCGGGAGGATTGGCGGGCTTGGGACGCGAGTGAATTAGTGCTGAAAGCACCATATAATGGTTCAATTTTAATTGATTGTGGCACGGCAGACTCCTATCTGGCTGACGGGCAATTGTTGCCGGAAGTTTTTGCAGAAGCTTGTGCAAAAGCGGGACAGGTGTTAAATTTAAGAATGCAGGAAGGTTACGATCACAGCTATTATTTTGTTGCGAGTTTTATGGAGGATCATATTCAGCATCATGCTGCTGTTTTGTGCGGGTAGTTTGTAGCAGGGGAAGCCGCCGCATGATAACTGGTTCCTAGGAAGAGCCTCGAATGACTGCCATCAAATTTGGAGGCAGAGCCTCCGGATCTGCGTTACCAGGCCAGAGCCTGGTAACGAGTGAAACGAGGGAATGCGTAGATTATGGATTAATTTAGGTTAATCGGAAATACCCAATCTTTGTACTTGCTATCGCGATTTTCGATGATTCCAGTCAATTTTTCCAATATCTTTTCAGTGATTGGTCGCTCTTTTGGTAAATGATAGTTTTCGATGCGCTTAATTGGGGTAACTTTAGCTGCGGTGCCGCACAGGAATATTTCATCAGCAATCAATAATTCTGATTTGTCAACTGGTCTTTCTATGACTTCAATTCCTAAGTCTCTGGCGATAGTTATTATGCTGTCTCTGGTGATTCCTTCGAGAATATCTTGCTCGAAACCTGGTGTCACTAATTTACCGTTTCGGGCGACAAATATATTCATTCCTGAAGCTTCGCTGACTTTTCCTTGACTATTCATCATGATAGCTTCGTCAAAGCCAGATTGTACTGCTTCTGTTTTGGCTAAGGCTGAGGTGATGTAAGCACCGCTAATTTTTCCTCTCAAGGGTAAACTGCGGTCTTCTTGGCGATACCATGAGCTAATTCTACAGTTGACTCCTTCCTTGGGCAAATAGTCGGAAAGTTCTAATCCGTAGACAAAAAAGTCTGTGTCTACGTTGTGGAGTCTGGGGGCGATTCCCAAACTTGATGTGTAGACAAATGGGCGGATATAAAAAGATTTGGTGGGCTGATTTTTTTTGACAAAATCAGTGATTATTGATTGTATTTTGTCGGCGGGCAAATCGCATTGCAGGAAGCTGGCACTTTGGCTTAATCTTTGACAGTGGCGGTCTAGTCTAAATAGTAAGATGCGATCGCCATTTTCGGGATCGGGAATTCCGCGCAAACCGCCCAAGACTCCGGTTCCGTAGTGCAGTGCGTGGGTGGCTATGGAGATTTTGGCGTCGGTAAATGGCAGGAATTGATTTTGAAAGTAGGCAATGGGGAGAAAACTATCCATGATTCAAGCTAGCGATGAGTTTTTCAGTCCGCGAGGAAAGGTGAATTTGGTTATATTACCATAAGTTATTATTTTGTTGTTTAAGAGAATTGTAAAACTTTAAAAAGTTATCTCCTTTTGGTTGATAATTGTTTTGGGAAAGATTTGGTTAAATTACAAATAAAGAGGTAGCTATGGCGCGGAAATGTTTTATCATTGAAATGGGCATGGGTATCGACCAGCACGGGCAAGAACCGACGGTAGCGGCGGCTAGGGCGGTCCGAAATGCGATCGCCAATAATGCTTTACTCGGTGTCTGGGAAGTGGCGGGTTTGACCGATCCAAATCAAATGATTGTGGAGGTAAAGGTGGCCGTTCCTTATCCGGAACAAGTGCGAAGGGATGAGGTTTTGGCGGTATTGCCTTTTGGGGAAAAATCTCTGATTGTTGAGCAAGGTGGGATGGTGGTGGCTGGAAGGGCGATCGCATCTCTGAATGATAAAAATGATGAAATGTTGATTGCGGTAGCGGCGGTGACAGTTTTTGTGGACACTCAAGACTAATTTTCGACTGTTTGAATGGATGGGTGAAGTGCGAAGTCCGATCGCGCTAACCCCGATCTAGTAAAACAATTTAAACAAACACAACTATAAAATCATAACACCATGTTAAAAGAAGTTAGAATAGAAAATTACAAATCGATTCACAAGCTGAAACTGGAGTTAGGACGAGTAACCGTGTTGATTGGTGAGAATGGTTGCGGCAAGAGTAATATCTTAGAGGCGATCGCCCTAGCTTCTGCGGCGGCTGATGATAAACTGGATAACGAGTTTCTAGCATCTAGGGGTATTAGAGTTACGGAACCTCAATTAATGCGATCGGCTTTTGAAAAAGAGAATCTTACTAAAGAAATTAAAATTGATTTAATAGGAAATGATCGACAACCATTTAGTTGTGTTTTAGAAAATGATAACTCTCCCTATTCTAAGTGGCTTAACAAAATCGATTTTTATAGTTTTATTGTTCCAGCGATAAACTTTATCAATGACAATAAAAATCATCTAGAAAATACTTTTAATATTCAGGAAGAATACGAGAACGAGCCAAATAAATTGTCTATAGAACAAGCAAGCCAGGAATTAAAACTCAGAGAGTTAGTAAAAAGCGGAGATAAGATACTACAATCATTGCAAAGACATTCTAAAATGTTTGCTATACGTGAATTTATCATTTATTCTCCTGAAAACCAAGCATTACGAACTTTTGAAAAAGAAGGACAAATTCAACCATTAGGAATTAATGGAGAAGGCTTATTTAAACTTTTAAAAGTTTTGAATTCAGATGAAAACCAAGAGCCACTTAATGAAATCAAGAAAAAACTGCAATTGATAGATTGGTTTCAAGATTTTGAAGCTCCTCCAAATTTATCCAATATTCAAAACTATCTCCAAATTAAAGATAGATACTTAGATCCAGATTTAGCTTACTTCGACCAACGAAGTTCTAATGAAGGCTTTTTATTTTTGCTTTTTTACTTGGCTTTATTTATTAGCGATATCACACCTAAATTTTTTGCAATTGATAACATTGATGCTTCCCTCAACCCTCGATTATGTCGCAGGTTAATCCAAGAATTAGTTGAATTAGCAAAAAAACACGACAAACAAGTTATATTTACAACCCACAACCCGGCAGTTTTGGATGGTTTGGATTTAGATGATGATGAACAACGCTTGTTGGTGATTTATCGTAACCAATTAGGTCATACTAAAGCCAGACGTATTCTCAAACCTAAACCTCTCGAAGGACAGGAACCTGTTAGACTGTCCGAGGCTTTTTTGAGGGGCTATATTGGAGGACTTCCTAAGAATTTTTAATATGATTAATTTAGGATTAATTACTGAGGGATTGACTGACCAGATTGTGATTGAAAATATTTTACGAGGGTATTTCAACAATCCCGATCTAGATATTACATGGCTTCAACCAGAAAGAGATGAAAATGACGAAAACAAATTTACAGGTTATGGTAGTTGGAGTCAAGTTTTTGCTTATTGCCGTTCAATAGATTTTCAATTATCCTTTCAATCTAATGATTATATAATTATCCAAATAGATACGGATGTTTCAGAAGAGTATGGTATCCCACAGCAAGATGAAAATGGTGAATTTACTCCTGAAGAGTTGATTGTAAAAGTGATTGAAAAGTTTAAACAGGAAATTGGCGAAGATTTCTACAGTAAATGTCAACAGCAAATCATTTGGGCTATATCAGTACACTCTATTGAGTGTTGGTTGTTGCCACTTTATTATCAAGACAAGAAGAAAAAGTCTAAATTAAAGAATTGTTTAGAGACGTTAAATAAGGAACTTATAAAGAAACATAATTTTAGAATTGACGCTAAGAATCCCGAATATTATAGGACAATTTCCCAACAATATAGCAAGCATAAAGTTTTGATGGCTTGTTACCAAGACAATCCCAGTTTGAACAGTTTTGTGGTAGAGATTGCAAGCAAAGAAATTGTGATGGTTTTAGAAGACGAGTGGTAAACTTAGCAAATTTTGGATAAACTTTTCCACTGGCTAAACTTCCGACTCCAATTCACTCACCCGCAACTGCACCGGTAACTCTACAGGATTCAATTCAGATGACTCTAATAAACCTGTAGCTTCTTCCTCAGCATTTACTTCGCCGTCGCGCACTTTTCGCCATTTATCAGCCAAAGTATCCCGCTGATTAATCAAATAAATGCTCACCAAAGTTAACCCAACTCCCATCGATTGCAGCGGATTCAGGACTTCACCCAAAAACAAATTGCCGAACAATAAGGCAAAAACTGGTGTTAAAAATGTTAAAGAACTTAAACTGGTGAGACTGCCGCTTGAAGCAAAATAAAAGAACAAACCGTAGGCGATCGCACTTCCGAACACTGTAGAATAACCTAACGCCATCCAACCCGAAAAATCGATATTGACAAATTGCTCAGATTCTGTTGCAGCCGAAATTGCTAACAGTGGCAAACCACCCAAAATCATGTGCCAACCAGTCGCCACCACTGGGTCAACATAACGGCAAACCCAGCGCACCAAAACCGTACCCACAGCCATCGACAAGGCTGCCAACAGCATCAGCCATTCTCCACCCTCAAACAACTGTCCGACATCAGCAGAAACCTGGACATTTTCAGGATGAAACAGTCCCAAAATCCAGCTATCCGGCAACCCAATTAAACTAATCCCAATCACACCAATAACTAATCCCAACCAGCCCCAAAAACCAATTTTTTCTTGAAACAGCCACAAACACAATATCGCCACAGCTAGCGGCTGAGAGTCAATCATCACCGAACCTAAACCCGCACCGGTTCTGGCCAAACCTTCTGCTAAAAAGCCTTGAAACAAAGTACCGTCAACTAAGGCAAACAACGAAATCCACAGCCAAGCTTTCCAGCCCTGGGGCTGTGATTTTCCCATAAAGGCGGCGGCTAGGAGCACCAACACGCCTGCCGGCATCAAACGCACGACAGCCACAAACAGCGGAGTCGTGTGGGGCATGACTCCTTTCATGGCTACCATGGCGGTTCCCCACAGGAAAAACGGCGCAATTAGCAACAGTGGCGCGAAAGGCAGTTTGGAATCGGTAATTTTTAGCTGCATGGCGGAGGGCTCCTGATAATTGATGAGAGTGACTCTCGTGGTGATGATGTAGTTTTGTTAAGCAATTTTTACAATTATATATTGATGTTGGATGAAGTGCGATCGGACTCTGTGGGGGTAAGGGGGTAACTTCTTCGTTGTTCCTGCTTCGTTCTTCCTTCGGATAAGGCACACTATAAGTTAGCTACACAATTTCACATTGCGCGAAAACTGCCCATGATTTGGCCATTCAAGCCTCGCTACCGTAAACAAATCGCTCACATCGAAATCACTGGCGCCATTGCTGGAGAAACTCGCAAACGAGTTCTAGAAGCCCTCAAAACCGTTGAAGAACGCAAATTTCCCGCTTTGCTGCTGCGGATAGACTCTCCTGGTGGCACTGTGGGGGATTCCCAGGAAATTTACAGCGCCCTGAAGCGTTTGGGCGAAAAAGTCAAAATAGTTGCCAGTTTTGGCAATATTTCGGCTTCTGGGGGAGTTTACATCGGTATGGGTGCCGAATATATCGTGGCTAATCCAGGTACGATTACCGGTAGCATTGGTGTAATTATCCGGGGTAATAATCTAGAACGGCTATTGGAAAAGGTCGGTGTTTCTTTTAAGGTCATCAAATCTGGGCCATATAAAGATATTTTGTCATTCGATCGCGAATTAACCTCACCAGAACAGCAAATTTTGCAAGATTTGATCGACACCAGCTATCAGCAATTCATAGAAACAGTGGCGGTAGCCCGAAAACTGCCTATTGAACAAGTTAAAAGTTTTGCCGATGGTCGTGTTTTCACGGGCCAGCAAGCCTTAGAGTTGGGTTTGGTGGATAGATTGGGTACTCAAGAGGATGCCCGTCGCCAGACTGCCGAACTGGCGGGACTTGACCCGGAAAAAACTGAGTTGTGCACTCTGGAAAAACCAAAACCTTTCCTAAATCGCGTCTTGGGGAGTAGTCTGGATACATCGGGGCTTTCAGCTTACAAAAGTTGGCTGGAATTCGAGCTGTCTGCTAGTGGTTTGCCACTGTGGCTGTATCGCCCGTGATTAAATAAATTAGTTATTAGTGATTAGTCATTAGTCATTAGTCATTAGTCAGCAGTCAGCAGTCAGCGGTCATTAGCTAACAAGTCAAGATTGCTGAGCGCAAATACCTAACAGCTAACGAATAACTAATGACCAATAACTAATGACCAATAACTAATCACTAATAACTAATGACTAATAACAAAAAAATGGAGAATATTTGCGTGGAATGGCAAGTGCGGGCGATTCGCGGGGCAACTACTGCCAGCGACAATTCGGTAGAAGCAATTCGAGATGCGGTGAGAGAATTATTAGATGAATTAGAAGCAAGAAATCATTTAGATCCTGAATTAATTATTAGTGCTACGTTTTCTGTCACTCGTGATTTAGATGCTGTGTTTCCTGCCGCGATCGCCCGCGAACGTCCCCGTTGGTGTAATGTTCCCTTATTGGACGTGCAGCAGATGTATGTCCAGGGTGCTTTGGAACGTTGCATCCGGTTTTTAATTCACGTCAATTGGCCAGCACATACCGAAATTTATCATCCTTATTTGCGGGGAGCTCAAAATTTGCGGCCGGATTGGAATTTAGCAGTTGCGGTGGCTGGGGAGAAATAATAAATTTTTGGCTTAGAGAAGCGATCGCATACTGGTTAATTTTTTTTAGACAAGACTTACGCACGCTTCTACCTAAAAAAACCCGGCTTCTTGGAGAAACCGGGTTTTTGTCAATCAGACGCTTTCTTGTGATGCAACCTAATCCCTAAAAAGATGTCATATATAAAACTCCAAAAGTCCTTTTTCCCTTCTAATATTCCCAAGCTTTGAGGAGAACCTTTTTCATCTAATAGCGGCTTGACAGCTTCATAAGCTGGCTTGTAGTTGTACCAAGGAATTGAAGGCCACAGGTGATGAATCAGGTGATAATTCTGACCCAAAATTAAGATATTTAGAATTGGACTAGGATATACTCTGGCATTTTTCCAGCGATCGCGCTCGTGAAATGGACGGTGTGGCAAATAATCAAAAAATAACCCCAAGGCTAACCCCACCACTAAAGCAGGAGAAAACCAAAAATTCAGCACGTAACCTAAATGGTCGTATTGAATGGAGATATACACCACTCCGATCACAAATAAACGGCTGAAAAACCATTCCCAAAGTTCGTTTTTTCGCCACAGTTTGCGCTTAAAGAAGAAAATCTCGTGGTAAAAAAACCTCGCAGCAATTAACCACAGAGGCCCGCCGGTAGAAACATAATGGTCTGGATCGTTATCTGGATCGTTAACGTGAGCGTGATGCTGCATATGTACCCGTGTAAACACGGGAAAAGCAAAACCCAACATCAGGGCGCTACCGTGTCCCAAAATAGCGTTAATGGCGCGATCGCGGTGCGCTGCATTATGAGACGCATCGTGAATCACTGTTCCAGCCATGTGCAAAGCCAGAACATTCAGGAAAAAACAGCACCATTGGGGCCATTCCCCATACCAGAAACCCCAGTATGAAATCACGATAATCGCTAATGCACTCAAAAATAGCAACAGCGTCGGATTGAAGTCACCTGGAGGACTCAGAAACTCTTTCGGCACTGTCAGTGGCCGTCCTGCCTCCGACATTTTTGTTAGCACTCCTTAATATTTCACACTTGCGTAGTATAAGATACAAGGCTCCCAATAGTAAAGTTTTGTGAAATAAGTGTATCTAATCTCGATCGCCACTCCTGTACACCAAATTCCAGTCACAGGAGAGTCACACCAAGCTGTTGGCAAACTACCAAAAAATAAATGGGTATATTTGTAAATTTGTCAAGTAGTATACAAAAAATATTGGGAAGCTGTGGCGATCGAAAAGAAAAGATTACGGATGGGTAAAAAGTCAGATATTGTATATATTGGTCAATACCTGCGGTCTAAACCATCGAAAAATTTTTAAGAATTAAGACAACTAGCGTCATTGCTTTTACTCAAACATGAAACGTTAGCCGAAAATTACACAATAAATCCTCCAGCCACCCCATCTCAATTCATGCAACTGCCAAAAGCCTTACGCCGGACTAAAATCGTCGCCACCATTGGCCCCGCCACCTCTGATCCACAAGTGCTGCGGAACCTCATAGAAGCAGGTGCGACAACTTTGCGACTCAACTTTTCTCACGGCTCAGAAGAAGACCACCAACGGAGCATTCGCTTAATCCGGCAAACATCCTTTGAACTAAATCAGCCGGTGGCAATCCTGCAAGACCTCCAAGGCCCGAAAATTCGCTTAGGTCGCTTTGAAACAGGGTCGATTGTGGTCAAAAATGGCGATCCGTTCATTTTAACCAGTCGCCCAGTTCCAGGGACTGAGATGATTTCCTCAGTAACCTACGAACCCCTAGCAGACGAAGTTCCCGAGGGAGCGATGATTTTGCTAGATGACGGGAAAGTGGAAATGCGGGTGGAAAAAGTAGACCGGGTGTCGCGGGAATTGTACTGTCGCGTTGTGGTCGGCGGGCCACTTTCCAACAACAAAGGCGTGAATTTTCCAGGAGTATACCTGTCAATTAAAGCGCTGACCGATAAAGACCGCAAAGATTTAATGTTCGGACTCGACCAAGGTGTGGATTGGGTAGCTCTGAGCTTTGTGCGGAATCCCCAGGATATGTTGGAAATTAAAGAGCTGATTGCCAGTGCCGGTAAGCAAGTACCTGTTATTGCTAAGATCGAAAAGCACGAGGCGATCGAACAAATGGAGGCAATTCTGGCCTTGTGTAACGGAGTGATGGTTGCCCGCGGGGACTTGGGAGTAGAACTGCCGGCAGAAGACGTGCCGATTTTGCAAAAGCGACTGATTGCGACTTCTAACCGCATGGGAATTCCGGTGATTACCGCTACCCAGATGCTCGATAGTATGCTTCACAATCCTCGTCCCACCCGCGCCGAAATTTCCGACGTGGCCAACGCGATTCTCGACGGGACTGATGCGGTGATGCTCTCCAATGAAACCGCCGTAGGCGACTTCCCAGTGGAAGCAGTGGCGACGATGGCAAGAATTGCGGTGCGGATGGAGAGAGAAGGAATTCGGGGCAATATTAGGAATGTAGAAGATATTGGTCGATCGATCCCCAACGGCATCAGTCAAGCTGTCAGCCAAATTTCCGAACAGTTGAATGCAGCGGCGATTATGACGCTGACCAAAACCGGTGCTACAGCCAGAAATGTGTCGAAGTTCCGACCAAAAACTCCGATTTTGGCAGTTACTCCCCACGTAGACGTGGCGAGACAACTGCAACTGGTGTGGGGAGTAAAACCGCTGCTGGTGCTAGATTTGCCCTCGACCGGTCAGACATTTCAATCTGCAATCAATGTCGCCCAGGAAAAAGAGTTGCTCTCCGACGGAGACTTGGTAGTGATGACCGCCGGTACTCTGCAAGGGGTAGCGGGTTCAACGGATTTGATCAAAGTTGAGGTAGTGACAGCGGTTTTGGGTAAGGGAACCGGTGTGGGGCTAGGCTCAGTCAGCGGTATGGCCAGGGTAGCTCACACTGCTGCGGATGTGGCGAATTTCCACCCAGGAGACATTTTGGTAGTCAACCACACTAGCGCTGACTTTGTGGAGATGATTCGGAAAGCAGCAGGTGTGGTGACGGAGGAAGAAAGTTTGACTTCTCACGCGGCGATTATTGGTTTGCGTTTGGGCGTACCGGTGATGGTGGGCGTCAAGAATGCCACCCAAGTGATTCGGGACGGCACTATGCTGACGCTGGATATGCAGCGGGGTTTAGTTTATTCCGGTGCTAGAGGTGGCGGGACTGACGGCGAACTGGATGTTTGATGGCAGTTCTGAGTGATGAGTTGTAGGGTTTAAATTCTACAACTCATTGCTTTTTTTCTGGCGGTTGTGCTAATATTTTTAATTGTCTGTGCCGATGTAGCTCAGTGGTAGAGTAACCGATTCGTAATCGGTCGGTCGCGGGTTCAAATCCCGCCATCGGCTTACAACAAACCACATATTTTCAAGGGTTATACAGCATTCACGAGCTGTATAACGTTTATTTTGTCTAGGACTTGTCTATGGTTTGTCTATGATTTAGGTGTGGTTTGGTGGGCGAGTCTGACGAGCTTTTAAGGGACTGAGGATTTGATTTAGTACGCGCAATTGTTCCGCAGTACCCAAACAAATCAGCATATCTCCTCCACAAATCGCGGTTTCTCCGGTTGGCCCGACAATCAAAGTCCCGCTAGCGCGCCGCACTGCTAAAACTAAGGCCCCCGATTGCGATCGCAATTTGGCATCTCTCAAAGTTTCTCCGACGTAGACACAACTCTTGGGATCTACCAGAAATTCTTCCATGTAAAAAGAACTCTCGGTACCGGTCAAAACACCGTCTAAAAAATCCATAACTTGAGGGCGCAAAGCAGCCGCCGCCATCCGCTTTCCCCCAGTGATGTAGGGGGATACGACAGCATCGGCACCACCCCGCTGCAACTTCTGTACTGCTTCTTCTGTGGTGGCGCGGGCGATCGCCCGTATCTTAGGGTTCAGGGTTTTCGCTGACAGCACAGTGTATAAATTCTCAGCATCCGAAGGCAAAGCTGCTACGATACAAATTGCCCGATCGACTCCCACACTCAGCAAAATTTCATCGAGAGTCGCATCCCCTTGCACCGCCGTATATCCCAGGGCCAAAGCTGCCTCCACCGACTGCACCGCCGAATCTATCACCACAAAAGAGATATTTTCTGCCTGAAATTCCACAGCAATCTGACGCCCAGTGCGCCCAAAACCGCAGAGAATGTAATGCCCAATCAAAGAATCTACCAAGCGCCGTTGTTGCCTAATTCTTGCTCCTTCCTGAAAATATCCTTGAATGAGGGCTTCTGTAAAGCGGTTAACAATAAAACCAATAGCAATAACACCCATCAAAATTAGGCACATGGTAAACATTCGCCCGCGTTTACCGAGGGGATGAAGTTCGCCGTAGCCCACTGTTGCTAGGGTAAATACGGTCATGTAAGCCGCATCGAGTAGGGACCATTGTTCCACCAGCCAATACCAGAGAGTACCTGTGCAGAAAATGCCACCAAGGGCCATGACACCGCCCATTAACTCTTTTTGCAGTCGCTGATACTTTTGTTCGAGGATAGAATACACTGATGGGGCTGACCTATTACCGATTATGTGTTACCAAGTTTAACTATTTTTGGCGTACTTATGGCGATCGATTAATATTCAGGCGATCGCCCTTTTTCTCGATCGCTAATTCCGTCGCATAAGTGGCGATCGCTTTCATTAAGCACAGACTTAACCTGAAGAGAATTGCGGGTTAAATTGCAACCCTCCACCAGCAAATTATCCACATTCAAATTCCACAATATCACCGTACCATCCGCTGGTTAACTGATTTAGATTTCGTAGTAAAATTTAGGCTATGACCACAAGCGAGGGGAGAGATTTATTAAATTTGAGACTGACATCACCGAGGGTATAGTCAAATATCTATCAAGAGAAAGGTGTATTGGGCAAAGATATTAGCTATTTTGAATAGTAGTAGCCGCAATCCTCAGCAATCGCTAAAGATTGGCTGTTTGGATCGAGAGTAAACTGATTAAAATTAGCATAATTTGATTTCATGCACAGCACCCTAGATATATCATCAAAAACTGAATCGTCGAGTCTGCAAAAGCAACAAATAACAGCTACAACCTACGAAACAGCAGAGCAACAATTTGTCAACTTGTTAGATGTTGATGATTTAGACAAAACGGTGGCGGCAAAACCGTTACTTGTTAGTGATTTGGAAAGTGCGATCGCTGTGGCTGTTCGATCGGCTTACCAGGAATCCTCAAACGATGATGCGGCACACCGCTTTTTGCAGCGGGTGCTGTACCGCATCAACAGACTCAACTTATTTTGGTACGACGATTTGCGTCACTACAACAACGAGCGATCGCACTATTTGCGTTCCGTGCGCGATCGGATTGAGGAACCTTGGCAACAGTGGGAACTGGCACACATTGACCTCCCACGGCTGCACAAGTTAGATGTCAAGCAAGCTCTACGCGATCGCGCTGCTGCTGATGTCGATCCTCCGCTAACTTTTGCCGATCGCTATTTGCGGGAAGAGATGACTGTAGAGGGATATCGGCACTTGCTGGCGATCGCCTCTTTCGATGGTTTAGTAGAAGCCAGCCGCCTTTCCCGCATCCTCGGCGGTGCCGCCAACGAAATCCAATGTACCCTGACACGGGTGCTGATCGAAGAATACGGTGGCGGTCGTCTCGCCCGCAAGCACTCGACCTATTTTGCCCAAATGCTGGCAGAATTCGGCATGAGTACGCAACCGGAAGCATACTTTGACTTAGTGCCTTGGCAAGTGCTTGCTGGCGCCAATCACAACTTCTTGCTGACAGAACGCAAGCGCCATTTTCTGCGCTACAACGGCGGACTGACCTATTTTGAAGTAGCTGGACCAGTCGCCTACAGGAATTATCTCGCAGCGGCCCAGCGTTTGGGTCTTTCCCAGGCTGCAATGGGTTACTGGGAACTGCACATCCGAGAAGACGAGCGTCACGGGCGCTGGATGTTGGATGAAGTAGCTCTGCCACTAGCGGACAAATACCCGGAGGATGCCTGGGAACTGGTGTTGGGCTACGATCAGGAGAAACTGATCGGCGATCGGGCTGGGGCTGCTGTGGTGCGATCGATCCAAGCCGCCGAACAAAATTAACAGGTAGATGGGGATTAGCCGTTGGGTAGGGGCGGGTTCACAGACAATAATTGCCGATCGACCCACAATCTCATAAACCCGCCCCCACCCATAAAACTTTTACAACACAGTCATCAACTGCATTAACTCCCCGGATAAATCCCTGTGGGACTTTTGCTGCTGCTTAAACAAAACACCGGCCAGCAGATAGATGTTTCGAGAATAAAAAGCCTTTCCCTGTTCTCGGAGAGTGGCGATCGCATTTTTCACCTTGGGTTCGGAACTGTAATAGCCAAAACTCAAAGGTGAAATCTCAAAACCCGCCACGGAGTAACCTTGAGCCAAGGCATAATCAATCAAAGCCAGCGGATTAGAATAGCTAGAAACCATCAGTAAAACTTTTTCACATCCCGTAGACAAAAGTCGCTTAGCAATGGTCGAGCCATCAGTTCCGCCATGCAATAGTGGCTGGTAAATTTTGTCATCCGCAGCGGGCAGATAAGGCGGATTTGAAATCAAACAATCCGCTTGCTTATATAAAGGTGAATCAAAAAAAGAGCAATTGTGAACGACATATTGTTCGGTCAGCTCATATTCTAGAATCTGAGATTGAGCAATTTTCCAAGCCACATTATTTAGCTCAAAACCGTGAATTTTTCCCTCAAAGCTAGTTCTCAACAAAGACTTAATAACTGGGCTTCCCTCTCCAGAACCAAACTCTACGATGAGTTGAGAATTGTCGCTAGCATTTAACACTAAATTTTCCAGGCACTGCGCGTAAAAATTAGATTCTTCAGGACAGTGGAATACCTGTTTCAGAGGGTAAGATGAAGTGATCATATAATATGTAACAAGAACTACTTTTTTTCAATTTAACGAATTAGCAATATTCAAACCATCTGTCATAAGGGTTATCTTAGGCAATTAGGAAATCGCTATTTTGTGATTGTCGTAGTAGCCCTCAAAAAATAAGTGTTACAGCCTAGCTGTTCTCATCAATAAAGCTAAAATCCTACAATCAAAAGAGTAAAATTAAGGCGATTTCCCCAAATCTTCCTAAAGATGAATGGCGAGCCGATAGCGGAAGTTATAAGGTAGAAGCTATGAACTTAGAGGGGTAATTGTTCAGTGGGTAAATCATCAATGGAAATGGGCGAACTTTCATCTTTTATTTTCATTATTTCCCACTGAATGTTGGAAAAATTGCAGGTTGTGCTGTCAACTCGACCCTGCGGTTTGGGAATATTAAGCGATCGCAGAACTCTACAAGGAAAAAGCAAGCACGATCATGAAATCTTCTAAATTGTTGAAGTTTGTTTTAACAGGCGCTTGTACTTTTAGTCTAGCCACGGTTGGCTTGGGAGTGCCTGCTTCTGCACAGTCGGGAGGGGGCGGTGCAGGTACTGGCGCGGGTACAAGCGGTAGCACGAGTACGACGGGTACGAGTCCGAGCTCTACTGACACAACGGGTACTGGTGGGGGTACAAGCGGTAGCACGAGTACGACTGGTACGACTGGTACGAATGGTACCAATAGTACGAGTCCGAGCTCTACTGGCACAACGGGTACCGGCGCTGGTACAAGCGGTAGCACGAGTACGACTGGTACGAGTCCGAGCTCTACTGACACAACGGGTACCGGCGCGGGTACAAGTGGTAGCACGAGTACGACTGGTACGAGTCCGAACTCTACTGGCACAACGGGTACCGGCGCGGGTACAAGCGGTAGCACGAGTACAACTGGTACGAGTCCGAGCTCTACTGGCACAACGGGTACCGGCACCACGAGTACGACTGGTACAACTGGTACGAATGGTACGAATAGTACGGGTACAACTGGTACAACTGGTACAACTGGTACAACTGGCACAAGTGGCACAACTGGTACAAGCGGTATCACTGGTACGGGCGCTACAGATACAACGGGTACAACTGGTACAAGCGGTACGGGAACCAGCGGTGCGGGCACTACAGGTACAACGGGTACAACGGGCACAACGGGCACAACGGGCACAACGGGCACAACTGGCACAACCGATACCGGTGCGGACGCTACAGGTACAACGGGTACAACGGCAGCACCCGCTGGGGCCAATTCTGGTGTTTTGAGTGCGAGGCGCGATCGCCCGCATAATTACGGGTGGCTTGGTGCCCTGGGCATCTTTGGTTTGCTCAATTTGTTTCGGAAAAGGGGTACACCTTCCCAACTTTAGTTGCGCGATCGCGTCCGTTTTTTCACCCATGCCCTGAGTGGGATCTATTTAACAGACAATCTCGCACGATCGCACTTTTGCCCCCCATCGGTAAATAATTCTGGTGTCGCCATGCAGCATAGGCGATCGTGCTTTGAAAAACTTAGAGGCTTAGAAATTCATGAATCCACTTAATCGTTCAAATTTTTTCAAACAATTGGCTACTTTTACCGGCATTGCTGGCGTTAGTTCCTTAATGGCTCTGCCGGGAATCGCAGAATTAAACCCGCATCCTCAGAGCTTTAATCAGTCTGGCGATCGAGTTTTGGAGCTGGCTCAAAACACTCCCAACACTCCTGATTCTCCCGCCTATCCTGGGAGTGATATCAACAACAATAATAACAATGGGACTCCTTCTGACAACGCTCCCAATACTCCCAGCAATAATAACAATCCCGGTCGTTCTCTCAACACTCCGACGGGGGATAATTCTCCTAGTTCTCTCAGCAGCACAGACAGAAACTTTGTTCTCCAAGCTGCTGGAAGTAATATGTTGGAAGTACAGCTAGGCAGGCTAGCTGTGGAGCGCGGTGCTAGCAATGCTGTCAAACAGCACGGTGCAAAAATGGTTGAGGAACACACCCAGGTAACTCAAGAACTGATGCAGTTAGCCATGGAGAAGGGTGTGCAAGTGCCAACAGAGTTGAGCAGCCAGAATAAAGCGGTGAGCGATCGACTTTCTGGACTCTCCGGTACCAGTTTTGATGCAGCTTACAAACAAGTAATGCTCGACAGTCACAATCAGGCTATTGCTCTGTTTAAGGCTGAGTCTCAACAGGGACAAGATGCGGATGTGAAAGCTTGGGCAACTAATATTTTGCCTAACCTTCAGGCACACTTACAAATGATTAACCAGATGGCAGGAAATACCACCAATCGTTAATCTTAGGTCTAGTCCGATCGCCTTAAATGCGATCGGACTCAACTTGTCTCTGACTTGATTAAAGTTTAAGATTTAAAAATTTATATAAATTAATATTTTTTGACTGATTAAACTTCCCGCTCAAACAGAATATAATTTGATTTTAGTCAGCGACTAACACCCTGCATGAATCTTAAGGAACGCTTGCACACTCATCTGATTCAAATTGTACGCGATCGCCACCCATACCTCGCATCAGGTGGACATTTCTATGTCCAGCAATACATCCGCGAACAGTTGACACAGTGGGGAACTGTAGAAATAGATGATTTTGCGGTGCGCGGCCGGATTCATCACAATTTTATTTTGGATTTACCCCCCCTCAGTCCCCCCCTTAGCAAGGGGGGGAAGCAAGAACAGCTACCCCTTAGCAAGGGGGGGAAGCAAGAACAGCTACCCCTTAGCAAGGGGGGGAAGCTAGAACAGCTACCCCTTAGCAAGGGGGGGAAGCAAGAACAGCTACCCCTTAGCAAGGGGGGGAAGCAAGAACAGCTACCCCTTAGCAAGGGGGGGAAGCTAGAACAGCTACCCCTTAGCAAGGGGGGGAAGCTAGAACAGCCGATTCTAATTGGCGCTCATTACGATACAGTACCCGGTACGCCTGGGGCCGATGATAATGGTACTGGGGTGGCTGTTTTGTTGGAACTCGCAAGGGCGATCGCGCTTCAACCTCTCAAATATCCAGTGAAATTAGTCGCCTTCGATATGGAAGAATCCGGCTATTTCGGTAGCAAGGATTATGCTGATAAGTTAAAAGCACAAAAACAGTCGCTTCGGTTGATGATTTCTTTGGAAATGTTGGGTTATTGCAACCACAATCCCAACTCCCAAAAGTATCCTAGTGGATTGAAATATTTTTATCCCAATTCTGGCAATTTTATTGCTTTAATTGGTAATCTGCGGACTGTTCCAGATTTGATTAATTTGAGTGGCAAAATTCGCAAATCTGGTCAGTTGTGCGAGTGGTTGCCGGTGCCGAATCGAGGTTTAATTGTGCCGGATACTCGCCGCAGCGATCATGCTCCTTTTTGGGATAATGGTTATCCGGCTATCATGGTGACGGATACTGCTAATATGCGCAATCCTCACTATCATCAAGCTAGCGATCGGATTGAAACTTTGGATTTAGATTTTCTTGCTGGTGTTTGTGGGGGGCTGATTGAGGCTATTCGACGTTTATAGGCATTTTTGGGAAACCGCTAAGGTGCTCTCAGGCGCGAAGGAAGAAAAGAGAAGTTATGATTTTTATGAGTTGACTTGCTGGTAACTTTGTTGAATAATTTTAATTTATTCAAATATTACAGTTGAGAAAAAAATATGAATGCTGATTTTGTCGATCGCCAAAGCTGGCAATTTTGGATCGATCGCGGCGGTACTTTTACTGATATTGTAGCTAAAAATCCTGATGGTAAACTAATTATTCACAAGTTGCTATCGGAAAATCCCGATCGCTACACAGATGCCGCAGTTCAAGGAATTCGAGATATTTTGGGAATTCCCACAGATGTTGCGATTCCGGTGGCTGAAATTGCTGCGATTAAAATGGGGACGACGGTGGCGACAAATGCTTTGCTGGAACGCAAGGGCGATCGCACGCTGCTGTTAATTACTAAAGGTTTTGGCGATGCGCTGAGAATTGGCTACCAAAACCGCCCGAATATCTTCGCGCGTCAGATTGTGCGGCCGGAAATGTTGTACGATCGGGCGATCGAAGTTACTGAACGCTACAGCGCCACAGGTGAGGAGTTAATTGCTGTTAATTTCGATTTTATCCCATCTTTGCAGCAAGCCTATGATGATGGAATTCGCAGTTGTGCGATCGTATTTATGCACGGCTACCGCTACTGGGAACACGAACAACAAGTGGCTGAAATTGCCAAGCAAATTGGCTTTACCCAAATATCAGTATCTCACGAAGTTAGCCCCCTAATGAAATTAGTTTCGCGGGGAGATACTGCGGTTGTCGATGCTTATTTATCTCCGATTTTACGCCGCTATGTCGAACAAGTAACCAATGAATTGATCGAGGCAGAGCCTGGGAACGAGGAACTCCCTTCCGATTCCCCCCTAGGGGGGGGCTGGGGGGGGTCAGGAAGTAGTAGCCCCATGCCCAATTCCCCATTCCCTAAATTAATGTTTATGCAGTCGAATGGCGGCTTAGTTGATGCCGCCCAATTTCAAGGAAAAAACAGTATTTTATCGGGTCCGGCTGGGGGAATTGTCGGCGCAGTTAAAACCAGTAAACTCGCTGGTTTTGATAAAATTATTACCTTTGATATGGGCGGAACTTCTACCGATGTTGCCCATTTTAATGGGGAATATGAACGAGAATTTGAGACAGAGATTGCTGGTGTCAGATTGCGATCGCCCGTGATGGCAATTCATACTGTAGCAGCCGGTGGTGGTTCCATTGTATTTTTTGATGGTGCCCGTTACCGCGTTGGGCCTGCTTCTGCGGGGGCTAATCCTGGGCCTGCTTGCTATCGGAAAGGTGGCCCTTTGACGGTGACTGATTGCAATGTGATGTTGGGCAAAATTCAGCCGGATTTTTTCCCGAAAGTTTTTGGATTGGATGCAGATTTGCCGATCGCCTCTGAGGTTGTCAGGCAAAAATTTGTCCAATTAGCGACGGAAATTGGGGGCGAGAGGACACCGGAACAGGTGGCGGAGGGTTTTTTGGCGATCGCCGTGGAAAAGATGGCTAATGCGGTGAAAAAAATCTCGCTTCAGCGCGGTTATGATGTTTCGGAATATACATTGTGCTGTTTCGGCGGTGCGGGGGGCCAACACGCTTGTGCGATCGCCGATGCTTTGGGTATGAAACGGGTATTTATTCACCCCTATGCGGGGGTGTTATCCGCCTATGGTATGGGTTTGGCTGATGTGCGGGCTATGCGCGAAAGGGCGATCGAGCAACAATTAAGTCTCGATTTAATTACTGATTTGCAGCCTATTTTGGCAGAATTGGAGGCTGAAGGAAAGAGGGAATTGAACCGCAGTAGCCCCGAAACCGCAGAGGAAAAGCCAGAGCTTTTAGTTATTAGGAAGCTGCACTTAAAATATCATGGAAGCGATTCGGTTTTAGCAGTAAATTTCGCTCCAACTCTTGAGATAATGCAGGCTGAATTTGAAGCATTCCACCGACAGCGTTACAGTTTTATTATGCCAGAAAAAGCGCTGATTGTGGAAGCAGTTGCGGTGGAAGTTGTAGAAACAATGGATGTGCCGGAGCGGTCAATAATTGCCTCTGATTGTGACACAGACATCTTACCGGTGCAACCAATTTCAACAGTCGAAATGTATGTGGCTGGCGGCTGGCGGGAAACTCCTGTGTATAAAAGGGAGAATTTGCGATCGCACCACTGCATTATCGGGCCAGCCTTGATTGTGGAAGCTACGGGAACCAATGTCATTGAACCGGGATGGGAAGCCGAATTAACTTCCAGAAACGATCTCATTTTAAACCGCAGATGCAGCCAAATAAACCCCGATCGTCCCCGTTTATCTACGGTTGAAGCAGATCCGGTGTTGCTGGAAATCTTTAATAATCTGTTTAGGGCGATCGCCGAACAAATGGGCATCACTTTACAAAATACATCTTCATCAGTTAACATCAAAGAACGCCTCGATTTTTCCTGCGCCATCTTCGACCAAAACGGGCAATTAGTTGCCAACGCCCCCCACATTCCCGTGCATCTAGGCTCGATGAGCGAAAGTATTTCAGCTTTAATTTTAGGAAAAAATGGTACTCTTAAACTGGGGGATGTTTATGTATCCAACAATCCCTACAACGGCGGCACGCACTTGCCAGATATCACCGTTATTACCCCAGTATTTGATAATACTAATTCTCGGCCTCTATTCTATGTAGCCTCGCGAGGACATCATGCCGATATTGGCGGCATCACTCCCGGTTCCATGCCTCCTAACAGTACGATAGTAACTGAAGAAGGCGTATTGCTGGACAATTTTCAGCTAGTAAAAGAGGGGAAATTCCAAGAAGCACAATTACTAG
Organism: Microcoleus sp. EPA2; assembly: GCA_020882975.1. Classification (GTDB taxonomy): domain Bacteria; phylum Cyanobacteriota; class Cyanobacteriia; order Cyanobacteriales; family Microcoleaceae; genus Microcoleus. The sequence goes on from JAHRFD010000014.1 coordinate 54,967, forward strand.
AAATTCTCACCTCCGGCAATTTTCCAGCCCGCAATCCCGCTCAAAATATCGCCGACTTGCAAGCACAAATTGCCGCTAACAAACGCGGTACTGAAGAACTTATCAAGATAGTAGAACATTACGGTTTAGAAACAGTACAGGCTTATATGGGATTCGTCCAAGACAATGCTGAGGAGTCGGTACGCAGGGTAATTGATGTGTTGCAAGATGGCGAATTTACCTATGGGATGGATAGCGGCGGACAGATTAAAGTAGCCATCACTATTGACAAATCAGCCCGCAGTGCCAAAATAGATTTTACTGGTACTTCTCCTCAACAAATCAACAATTTTAATGCTCCCGCAGCAGTGTGCAAAGCCGCTGTTTTGTATGTTTTTCGCACCTTAGTAAATGACGATATCCCTCTGAATGCAGGTTGTTTGAAACCTCTAGAAATCATCAATCCCGTAGGCTGTATGCTGAATCCGCGCTATCCGGCGGCGGTAGTTGCAGGTAATGTGGAAACTTCGCAGAATATTACCGATGCTTTGTATTGTGCGTTGGGAGTGATGGCGGCTTCCCAGGGAACTATGAATAATTTTACCTTTGGAAATCACCGCTATCAATATTATGAAACAATTTGCGGTGGTTCTGGCGCTGGTCCAGATTTTGATGGTACTGATGCGGTGCAAACTCACATGACTAATTCGCGTTTAACCGATCCAGAAGTGTTGGAATGGCGCTTTCCGGTACTGTTAGAAAGTTTTGCTATTCGGGCTAATAGTGGCGGCAATGGATGTCATCGCGGGGGGAATGGTGTGGTGCGGCGAGTGCGGTTTCGGGAGGCGATGACGGCGGGGATTTTATCGGGGCGGCGGGTGATTTTTCCCTGCGGTTTGAATGGGGGAGAAAACGGTGTTTTGGGACGGAATTATGTGGAAAGGATTGATGGGAAAGTTGAGGAGTTGGGGAGTACGGCGACTGTGGAAATGCAGCTTGGGGATGTTTTTGCGATCGAGACTCCTGGGGGTGGAGGATATGGTTTTTATAGCGATTTTCACGGTTGAAAGCCTTCACCCGCTTGAGGGTAATAACTCCCCCAAACGGTATCTAAAAACTGCGACACCTTAATATTATTCAGCTTCTATCCAACCCTTAATTGTTTCAATAGGAACGCTGACTAGCGGATGATTAAATATTGCTTTTAATGCCTCAATACCACCTGCTTTTAATGCACTCCGCAATCGCTGTTTAAGGGTAAGATTTTCCTTTATTTCATGGTGAATTGCTTCAGCTACAACGGATTCAGGCACAGTTGGATTCTGCGCTATTTGATTCAGCAATTGCTGAATTTCTGCTGCTGCATCAACTAAATTCTGAGGTGGATTATTTATGAAATCACCTTCAACATTCCCGGCGGCACCTGTAACGGGGGCGTTAAAATTCATTTGTACTTTGCGTTCTGACATAGTGTTAATGGCTTGATTTAGTACATTAAAAATTATAGCGTTTCTGTAAATCTCTCCTAGGGCGGTAACAGCACTAGCCCGAACACTTGGGTCGCTATCTTCCAATGCAGCTTGATATAGAGTAGCGATCGCCTCTTTGCTGTCAGCACCCATTTTCGCCAAAGCTTCAGCAGCGTTAGTGCGAACGAGAGAAGACGGATCGTTTTGCAAAATATGACATATCAATTGAATTGTCCTGGTTTTTGACTCGGTGAACTCATTTTGTTCGCTCACTGTAGAAGTCTCCCAAGGAAAATACAGCTTTAGCGCGAACAGCAGGATCTTCACTTTCCAAATCTTGCAGTAAGGGAACTATCTCTTTTGGAAATTCCTGGTTTAGCCAGTCGAATTGATTGTCAGCAATTTTGTCAGTGCTGCTGTTGTTCCCTTTAGGGTTGAGGTGCAGGAGCAAATGTTTGTTCGTCGCATCGTCTACTAACTCGAAGTTAGCGATTAATCCTTGATTTTTTATTACTTGTACCAGGTGGATAGTTGCCCATGTTGCTGGAACTTCCGTGGTTAAATTCCCTGCTAGGTTGGCTTCCCGAATGCGGGCGATCGTTTGCGCGATCGTATCTTCAGAATTTGCACTTTTCTCGTATGTTTTGGTTTGCGGATTGAGATGTTCGTAAAACGATGCAGAACCCCAAGTCAAATTTGACCCGGTTATTCCCTGATTTCTTGCAAATGTGATATTTCTATCATTAATATCTATGACACAGTTTTCTGTTTCATTTTCACTCTCGATGAATTTGGATAATTCTGCAATTACTGCTTTGAGCCCCTTTATATCATTTGTAGTAAAGACAGCCTTTTCACCAGAATTCATAGATACTTCCAGTCCATATTTTTTTAGCCAAATATTTGGCATTGCGTATAATGCTGTGACCATCAATAAAAATCCCAGACCTTTTATATCTGTAAAAGCCAAAACCAAGCCGATAAAAAACAAAACAAATATCCCGGTAGTTACTAAGGGATTTATAATATCAACTCCAGTTATTTTAAATCCACTAACGTTACAAAATTGATATACAACATCTCCAAATTTGACTATTTTCTTAGTAATATATATGGTTGTTAACTTAGAATATATCGTTCTAGAGCTAACAGGGGTAGTCGCTTTGCCTCGCACTCCATTACTTATCAGCATATCTTTTACCCTCAAAGTAACTTACTAAATATTAACCAAGAGTGATAGTTTCATAGTATGAATTAACAAAAAGATTGATGAATCATTAATCTGTCCACTCTCCTATTATATCAGAATAAGTTACTTGTCGCTTGCCTGCAATCATTTCAATTTTTCAGGTAAGCCGCAAGTGCAGGATATATCTTAACAGTCTGGAAAGGCAGACAAGATGAAGTTTAACGCTACTGAGCGCGAGCGCACATATAGCAGTCCTTGCAGGAGTCGTAAAGTTTTTTACCCCACCCCAACCCTCCCCTTATTAAGGGGAGGGAGTAAGAAATTCACAAATGATTTAGGATTGCTATAGCTGGGATAAAATCAGCTTCAACTGTGGAATCTGGATGCAGAGATGGTGTAAAATCGAGCTGCACCAGCATATATTACCAAAACAATTGTGCAAACACCTAATTTTTCAGAATTCAACCATCCTGTGGTCAAATCCCTGTTCCATCACACCGATCGCGAATTATTGACCCTGTTTCAAAATCATCCCGATCAGGGTAAGTTCTTTACCGCAATTTTTTGCCGCTACGCTCAAATAGTACATTCCCTAATTCGCCATTCTGTGCGATCGCCAGTCCAAGGAGATTACCTATTCGCCCACACTTGGCTGCACATCTATCACGAACTCCGAGGCCTCGATTTGCGCCGGGAAATCCCAGAGTCTGATGGCGACAATCTCAGTCTGCAAAACTGGCTCATTAATGTCACCGCTATCTGCATAAATCAAGCCGAATTGCCTCCTGTTGAGACTATTCATTATTCTTTACAATCCGCTTCACCCCCTCTCTGGTGTTACCTCAAACAAGCCTTAGAATTGTTAGCACCCCTACCACGTTTAGTTGTGTTGATGGCTCAGACTTTCCGCTGGAGCGAAACCAGAATTGCTGCTTATTTACAAGCAGAAGGTGAAGCTATTTCGCCCGCTCAGGTAAGGGCTTTACTGCAAAAAGGATATCAAACTCTGGAATCAAATTTGCCGGATGATATTCGAGCTATTTATCTCGATGAAAATCTCGACTATCAACAGGCACTTGTTTAGATATAGACATTTACTGTCGTAAAATTAACACCATCATAAACCTGCCTTTTCTAGTTGTCCGGGCGGGTTTTACCCGAAATTTTTGCTAAGACTAACAGCATACTCAACCAGCCCCTTCGCGAATACAGAGAAAAAATGGCAGTTTATCAAGTTCGGTTGGTAAATCAGGAACTGGCGCTCGATCGCACGATCGCCGTACCAGATGACCAGTATATCTTAGATATGGCAGAAGATGCCGGCATTCGCTTGCCCAGTGGATGCAAGCAAGGAGAGTGTTCTGCCTGCGTTGTCAAGCTGCTTGGTGGCGAAATCGACCAAAGCGAACAAAAGTTTTTGAAGTCCTCAGAATTGCAAGCTGGCTATGCTGTTACTTGTGTAGCTTACCCGCTTTCTGACTGCACTTTGTTAACTCATCAAGAACAAGTTTTGTATCAAACATCTCTTTATTTGAAGTAATATCGTTGACCGTTGGATCGGAATGATTTAACCTTACTAGAACGCAGAGAACACAGAGGGAGATAACAGAGATAAATAATTCCCCTGCTACCGGATTTGATATAAGGGGGGTAGGCACCGGGGCACTACCCTTACAGAATCATCGTTTTCTGGAGAATGAAACACCCCTACCCCCAAGGGAGGATGAGGGATATTCAGGAAGAATTCAACTGTCAACGTTCCAGCAATTGTAGCAGCCGCTGAAGCGGAACTTCTACCCAATCGACGCGGTAATTAAGTTCATACACTAACTCAGCAACCGTTTTTTCTAAGATGTAAGCATCGAGTAAAACTTGTATTTCCTGGATTGATTTTGGCAAGAAATTTGCATCCGCTGATTTCTGCAAATAACTCTTCAGAAAAGTCAGGCTAACCCAACGATCCCAAACCTTTGCCCACTGCTGCATCTCCGATAAATTTTGAGGACTAATCATCCCGCTTTCTACTTCATTGCGGAGTCCCAAAGTAACAGCATAGTTGAAAGATTGTAGCATTCCCGCTACATCTCGCAGGGGCGATCGCTTCATCCGCCTCTCGCTTAAGGGTCGATTTCTTTCTCCTCCAAAGTTAATAATCACAAACTCTTTGCCTGTATACAGAACTTTTCCTAAATGAAAGTCCCCATGGCAACGAATGCGCTCTGCCGTGATTTTCAAGTTCAAAATAGATTTGAAACGTTCCATCAGCAAGTCTTCCCGATTTAGCAGAATTTGTCCCAACTTTTGGGTTTCCGGTGGCAGTTGAGACAGCCGTTTTTTCAGTAGCAGCAAAGTTCTTCCTGCTAAATTTCTCATCTGTTGATAGATGGAACGTTGGTAAAATGAAGTGAAATTTTCTGGGGCAAAATCTGGATTTTGTGTATCGGAAGCTAATGCTAGGTGAAGTTCGGCTGTCCGCTGTCCTAAAAGTTCGGCGGAGGCTAAATAGGAACCGATTAGTTCGCGAGCTAATTCGGGAACTGCTAGGGATAAATCGGATACTAACGAGTTTGAATGCCGCTGCATTGGTGCAGTGCTGGCATGGGGTAAATAATTTTCGGGGTCCGTAGATAGGTTGTCTGCTGCATACTTGGCTTCTACTGCCATTACTTGCTCGAAATAGTCGCGCAATGTGTCTAAGGTATAGGACCAGGCATCCCTGCTATCGGGGACAAATTTTTGCAGGATACCCATTGTCATTACTGGTTTCCCTTCGGCCTGATATTCTAAATATCCGGCAATGGGAGCAAAGTGTTGAATCAAGTTGCGATCGGTTAAAAAGCGTCCGATTTCTAATTCTGGGTTGATACCTTCTTCAACTTTTCGCAATAGTTTAAACGCGAAGCGATCGCCATAACCTGCGGATGTATTCCTATGTTCTTTTTTGAATACATGAGGTTCTAGCTTTGACAAATCTGGTTCTGAGGCGAGTGCATTGTCGGGAATTCCTAGCACTTTACCAGCGACACCTTTGTAATTGCCAGAATGGGCGATCGTCTCTAGCAGAACACTGAGAAAAGCTTTGTCCGTGGCTGCATCAAATAGTACCCCAACTTCATTTTTTTCTAAAAATTGAATCCTAGCGATCGCCCGTTCGTCTACATCACCTTGAATCTCTTCCCAACCTACAGGTAAAATGTAACTTTCTGCCATCCCTTCAGTATAATTTAACTGCAAGAGTAAAATGTATACTGTTGATTCTAATCCCGAAGATTTTTTACATTCAACTGGCACAATTTCATCTATTTGCAAAGATTGAATCGTCCTATCCCTACCGATAAACCAAGGACTAGAACGCAAGTAATCCGGCAAAATAGGAACCAGTCCCTCTCTCAATTTACTGGTAGCAAAAGCAGTTTTCCAGTTGCCTGGGATACCTAATGTCGGCAGTTCCGTTTGAGGTAAGTGTAGGGAAAATTCTTCGGTTTTGACAGTAAGGGTAAACCAATAAAATGAGTGAGGACTCAAACTCAAAAAGTAAGCCGAATCGCCCACAGCCGGAAACTCTGTACGACCAAAAATCTCCACCGGAATAGCACCTTTGAAGGGCGAAAGGTCTAATTCTGCGGTCTGTACGAAGCGGGACAAATTCGCTACTACTAAAACGTGTTCGTCTTGATAAGTACGCACAAAAGCTAAAACTTTGCGGTTTTCTGGGTAAAGAAATTCGCAAGTTCCACGACCGAATGCTTGGAAGCGTTGGCGAATAGCTATGAGGCGTTTCATCCACCACCAAAGAGAATTTGGATTAGATCGTTGCGCCTCCACATTTACAGATTCGTAGTGATATTCAGGGTCAACAATTGGCGGTGCGTAGAGCCGTTGCTGGTTAGCGCGACTGAAACCGGCATTGCGATCGCCACTCCACTGCATGGGAGTTCTCACCCCGTTGCGATCGCCCAAATAAATATTGTCACCCATCCCAATTTCATCGCCATAGTAAAGCACAGGCGTACCCGGAAGAGAAAGCAGCAAAGCATTCATCAACTCAATCCGGCGGCGATTATTTCCCATCAGTGGAGCCAAGCGACGGCGGATACCCAAATTAATCCTCGCCTGGGTATCTTGAGCGTAAACTCGGTACATATAATCTCGGTCTTCATCGCTGACCATTTCTAGCGTCAGTTCGTCATGATTTCGCAAAAACAATGCCCACTGACAGTTATTAGGAATCTGGGGAGTTTGCTGGAGAATATCAATAATCGGGAAGCTATCTTCCATGTGTACAGACATGAACAAGCGCGGCATCAGCGGGAAATGAAAATTCATGTGACATTCATCCCCCTCAGCGTAATATTCAACCGCATCCTCCGGCCACTGATTCGCCTCAGCTAGCAGCATTCGGTTGGGGAATTTTTCATCTACGTGCTTCCGCAACTGTTTCAGAAATAAGTGAGTTTCTGACAAGTTTTCACAGTTAGTACCTTCGCGTTCGTACAAGTAAGGCACCGCATCCATTCGCAGTCCATCCACTCCCATTGCTAACCAAAAATTCACCACATCTAATATGGCGAGACGCACCGCTGGATTGTCATAATTCAAGTCTGGTTGGTGGGAATAAAAACGATGCCAATAATAAGCTTTTGCTACGGCATCCCAAGCCCAATTAGAAGTTTCAAAATCCTGGAAAATAATCCGAGCATCTTGATATTTTTCTGGCGTATCGCTCCATACATAAAATTCTCTTTCTTTGCTACCTTTAGGAGCACGTCGCGCTTTCTGAAACCAAGCGTGTTGGTCTGAAGTGTGGTTGACAATTAACTCAATAATAACTCTAATTCCCCGCAGGTGGGCTTCTTCTAAAAGATGTTTAAAGTCTTCTAAAGTGCCATAAATCGGGTTGACACTCATATAATCGGAAGTATCGTAGCCATCATCTCGGAGCGGGGAGGGAAAAAAGGGCAGTACCCAAATTGCTGTTACTCCCAAGTTTTTCAGGTAATCCAGCTTTTCAGTTAGCCCACGAAAGTCGCCGATACCATCACCATTGCTGTCGGCAAAAGCGCGAATGGGTACTTCGTAAATGATCGCATCTTTGAACCACAAAGGGTCGTCATTTAAGATTGAGTTTTGCATAATTATCCTGGGGAAGAAGGAAGAGGGTAGAAGGAATGGTGATAGCAATCTGATTTCATTGGCGATCGAGATTTTTTGGTTTCAGGAACCGCTCAGACACTGATGCGGGCTCAAATCGATCGACAGGTTGATAAATCCTGTAATCCTTGCTATTTTTCAAATCCAAACTTGTTGATTATAGCTCATAACACCCTAGCAATTTCTCATACTAAAGGCTGAGTCGTTCACGATGGTTTATGAAGACAAAACTTATAAATTATTAACAAAAAACTTGGCTAATCTGCGATATATCCTATCCTGAAATCAAGTCCTAATCTGTTTGCTGGTAACTTTTCCTTCGGCATCAATATTCTCAATAATCGAAATGCCTACTGCTAGTTATAGCTATTTTCTCCCCGTTTCCCTCCGTCTCTCTCCATCTGAAATTACTAGAACTCGGCAGTGGGAAGCATCAGGTGTGGCATTCCCTACCTACTGGACGGTTGGCACGACAATACACTATCTTGACATCCTCCGCAAACATTTGTTACATTTATTTACATAAAGCAACAAAACTTAAGGAAAAGCCGCCATGACTATCGTAATCGCCCTTTTAATCGTCGGTTGGGTAGCAGCCTCAGTAATTGGCACTCAAGCATACTTCCTGGGCGAACAGTCCAAGCCCATCCACGATCGCAATTGGAACTCAGAATCTTTTGAAAAATTGGCTGTAGCCGTCACCGGAACAGAGATTGATTACAGCCTTCGCGTTCCCGCCTACAGCCTGGATGCCTATGGTAGCAGCACCATGTCCAATTCCTAATTTGAACCATTTTCAATAATAGGTAATAGGTAATAGGTAATAGGTAATTGGTAATTGGTAATTGGTAATACCCTATACCCTATTCCCATCCCCCCTAGGGGGGGTTCCCATTACCTAATACCCACCTAACTGAGAAAGGCTAGAGAAACCGGGTTTGTAAGTCGTGAAATCATTTGGGGAACAGGCTTTTTTGCCTGTTCCTAACCAAGCTACAAACTGTTACCAACTAAGGCGGGACGAGACTCTATTTTGCGAAATTGCAAACTATTATTTTCACAATCGATCGCAATTGTATCACCCTCCACAAACGCATTTTCCAGAATCTTATTAGCCAGCGGGTTTTCCAACTCCCGCTGAATAGCCCGTTTTAAAGGACGAGCACCATAAACTGGGTCGTAACCAACATCTGTGATATGGTTTTTGGCAGCATCCGACAGTTCCAAGGTAATCTTTTGTTCCGCCAACAACCGTTCAATTCGCTTGACTTGAATAGTGACAATTTGGCGGAGTTCAGTTTTGCTCAAAGTGTGGAACAAAATTGTCTCATCCACCCGATTTAGAAATTCCGGCCGGAAGTGCGATCGCAACGCATTCATTACCCGTTTTAACATTTGTTCGTACTCTTCATCAGTCTCCCGTTCAGAAATAGGTAAACTTTCCGATTCCTGAGCACTGGGAGGATTCGCAACATCAGAAACTGGCGAAGCCGAAATTTCTACCGTACCATCATCATCAACTTTATAGTTGGTCTTTTGACTGGAAAAATCAGGGACTTCCTGCTTGCGAACGGTAGTTTTTTTAGCGGTTTTTCCCTTCTTAGAAAACACTTCTAAAATGTGGTCGCTACCGATATTGCTAGTCATCACAATCACGGTATTTCTAAAGTCCACCAATCGACCCTGAGAATCTGTAATTCTGCCATCATCCAACACTTGCAGCAAAATGTTAAATATATCCGGGTGTGCCTTTTCCACTTCATCAAATAACACCACCGAATAAGGATGTCTGCGCACTGCTTCCGAAAGTTGTCCCCCTTCATCGTAACCGACATATCCGGGGGGAGCTCCTACTAACCGAGAAACGTTTTGCTTCTCCATATATTCGGACATATCAATGCGGACGATCGCGTCATCGCTATCAAATAAAAACTCCGCCAAAGCCCGCGCCAACTCAGTTTTGCCGACACCTGTCGGGCCCATGAACAAGAAAGAGCCGATCGGCCTTCCGGGGTCTTTCATCCCCGCACGAGCTCGCCGAATTGCCGCAGCAACGGCTGTCACAGCCTCCTGTTGACCGATTACCCGGTGGTGCAAATGCTTCTCCAATTGCAGCAATTTTTGGCGTTCCGATTCCAGCAACCTGTTGACAGGAATCCCAGTCCATTTGGCAACAATTTCCGCAATATCACCCTCAGTAACTTTTTCCCTCAGTAGGGAAGAACCTTGAGATTGTTGTTTCAAAAGTTCGGCTTCTTTGGCTTCCCGATCGCGCACCGCAGTTTCCAATTTGCCGTACTTTAACTGGGCGGCTTTATTCAAATCGTAAGCCCTTTCTGCCTGTTCTATTTGCACTCGCAATTGGTCTTCTTCTGCTTTCAATTTATTGATGGCATCCAACAACTGCTTTTCGCCAGACCACTGAGAAGACAATTTTTCCTGTTTGACTTTCAAAATGTCAATCTCAGTTTTGATGCGTTCGATGCGGGGACCAATTCCCAAGGCTTGAGTACCTTTTCCCTCACCTTCGATGGACAATTTTTCCATTTCTAACTGCATCACCCGGCGGTCGATCGCCTCCAATTCCACAGGTTTAGAAGTAATTTCCATTTTCAAGTGGGCGGCGGCTTCATCTACCAGGTCGATCGCCTTATCGGGCAAAAAGCGATCGGAAATATAGCGAAAAGACAAAGTTGCAGCAGCCACCAAGGCCGAATCAGTGATTTTTACCCCGTGGTGGCGTTCGTAACGGTCTTTCAATCCGCGCAAAATCGAAATAGTATCTTCAACGCTGGGCTCGCCGACAAATACTTGTTGAAAACGGCGTTCCAAAGCCGGGTCTTTTTCGATATGCTTGCGGAATTCGTCGAGAGTTGTAGCGCCGATACAGCGCAATTCGCCGCGGGCTAACATGGGTTTCAACAAATTGCCCGCATCCATTCCTGAACCGGAACTACCGCCGCCGCCAGTACCGACAACGGTGTGCAATTCGTCAATAAATAGGACTATTTGCCCGTCGGAATCGATGACTTCTCGTAGGACCGATCGCAGTCGTTCTTCAAATTCGCCCCGGAATTTTGCCCCAGCAATTAAACTGCCCATGTCAAGGCTAAATAGTTGGCGATTTTTCAAAGATTCGGGGACGTCACCGTTAACAATGCGCTGGGCCAAACCTTCGGCGATCGCCGTTTTGCCGACTCCGGGATCGCCAATTAACACCGGATTGTTTTTTTGGCGGCGGGAAAGAACTTGGACTACCCGCCGAATTTCTTCATCGCGGCCGATTACGGGGTCAAGTTTGCCTGCTTTTGCAGCTTCGGTTAAATCGCGGCCGTATTTACTCAGGGCGTCGGAGTTAGCTTCCCCATCTCGATCGGGAGTTTTAGGGTTGCGGAGGCTGGATTTGTTGGTTTCGGAATTTTTTTCTGGGACTTTTGCAGTAGCGCGGACAGATTTGATGGCTTCTTCGAGTTTTGGGCGATCGATCGTACCGGGTGCCGGTCTGCGATCGTAACCAGGGCGTCCCGGCGGCCCATCGCCCCTAGTCAGCAAACGCCTACCAACTCGTTCATCTTCTATTAAGCCAATTAATAAATGTTCAATGGCGATAAAATTATCTTGCCAAGTCACTCTGGTGGCCTCGGCAACATCTAACATCACATCTAAGCCACGACCGAGGTAGAGTTGTTCAGCGTTGGCAACTCTCGGCTGTCGTTTGGCAAAGGCTTCTAACTGTTGCCCAAAGCGGGTGACATCTATTCCGGCCAGGCTGAGAATCGTGTTTGCTAAACCAAGCTGTTCTAGAATGGCGATCGCTAAATGTTCAACCTCTAGCTGCTGATTGGCAAAACGGCGCGCTACATCCTGGGATTTGACAATGGATTCCCAGGCTTCATCGGTAAATTTGCTAGGGTCTGTTGGCTGCACTTTGGTTCCTCGCAATCACAGGGATTTTTACTATTATAAATAGCTTCTTCTTCTTTTGAAAATATTAAGTTCACCCAAATGTTTATTATTTACTGACAATCATGCTATTTCCCACTTACCAATTTTTAGTTTTTTTTCTAATTCTCTTTAGTGCGATCGTCTCTTTAAAACACCAAGTGGACTTATATAAAATTGTCCTCCTACTTTCCAGTTTATTATTTTATTCCTTTTGGAGCTTCGATTTTTTATTTTTACTAATTTTAGCTACTACCTACAATTATATCATTCTCCGGGCTGTTTGCCACGGAAAACACAAAAAACTTGCTTTAATATCCGGTCTAATTTTCAACATTGCCAACCTCGGCATCTTTAAATATTGCAACTTTTTCGTAACTTCTTTATTTGACATCCTCAACCAACTCAAAATCTCCGCCAGTTTTCAAGTATTGCAAATTCTCATCCCCGTCGGTGTCTCATTCTACACATTTAGAATGATTTCCCATTTAATCGACTGCTACCAGAAAAAAATCTCCTGTCCCAAGTTTATAGACTACGCCACCTACATCACCTACTTCCCCCAAATTGCCTCCGGGCCCATATCGCGAGCTCCAGAATTTTACTCCCAGCTCAATTCTCCCCAAAAATACGACTATAAAATCGAAGAAGTTATAGTTTTAATTTTGTCAGGACTGTTTAAAAAATATACTTTATCCAGCTTTTTGTTTAACTTCACTCAACTGCCCTTCAAAGTTCCACAACAGTATAGTAGCATTGATTTAATTCTCGCCGTAATTTCCTATTCCTGTTTGATTTATGTAGATTTCAGCGGCTACTCAGATTTAGCCAACGGTATCTCCTGTTTGCTAGGTTTTAAACCTATTGTCAATTTTAATATGCCTTACCAATCCTTAAGCCTCCAAGAATTTTGGAAAAGGTGGCACATCAGTCTTTCCGAGTGGCTGAGAGATTACGTTTACATCCCGTTAGGTGGCAACAAACACGGCAAATTGAGAAAATATGTGAATTTATTGTGCACAATGGCGATCGGTGGATTTTGGCACGGTGCTGGTTTAAACTTTATTGTCTGGGGAGCTATTCATGGCTTAGGATTAGTTGTCAACCATTTATGCAGAGATCTACCTCAAGCTATCCACTTCAAAATAGACTATTTATATCCGAAAACAGCGAAATTTTTGAGTTGGTTATTTACCTTTAGTTTTGTCAGTGGTAGCTGGATATTTTTCGGGACACCCAACTGGGAAACAGCCATCCATGTGTTCCAAGGAATTATTCATTCTGCCGTCAAGAGTTTTCAATTTAACTTTTGGCAATTATATTTAGTCATTGCAGTTATTGGGGCTATTAATTTTTGGGGCGATCGCATCGCCCAAATATTGCTGATCGTATTTTCATTAAAAAACATTTTTTTTCGGGTTGTCTTAGTTTCCCTGTTCGTGTATGCTATTTTGATGCTGGGACCCAGTACCGTTCCGCCTTTTATATACTTTAATTTCTAAGAAATATGAGAGACAGGGAAATTCTGCTAATCGCTACTTCGGTAATTCTAACTTTAATATTTACCAACCTCTCCTTATTTCTCAAAAGTTTTTCCTCAACCCCTTTTGCTAGCCCAGAAATAAAACAAGCAGCAAGGCAGATCGAACTCGAAGGTTTTAGGAAATCGGAGCAAGATTTTTGGAGCAAAATCAAAGATATTAACTTAGATAGCCTCCCAGTCAAGTCAGCAAAAAATCGGGTTGAAACAGCCCAAAAAACTGCCCTACAACCCAAAAAAATAACTACAAAATCACCTAAAAAAAACACCCCAGCCAAACCAAAACTGACCAGACCTTATCGTAAATTTTTATTTATTGGAGATTCCGTAATGCTCGACTTAGGGACTCAACTTCAGTACAGTCTCAAGCAAAAGTATAATATTGCCGATACCAAAATTGACTACAAAGTATCCAGTGGCTTAAATCGGATAGATTATTATGACTGGTATGCCAGAACCAGTCAAATTATTAAGGATTATCAGCCCGATGTCGTGATTGTTTTATTTGGAGGGAATGACACTCAAGATATCGCTGATTTTCAAGGAAAATACAGGGTAATTTTGACTAAAGAATGGCAAAAAGCCTATCAAGAAAGAGTAGACAAATATGCCAAATTATTAAATAATTCCTCCGTGCGGAAAGTGTACTGGGTTGGTCAATCTAACTCTAACAAATCGGGGTACATTCAGGCTTTTCCAATTATGAACAATATTTATAAAAATGCGATGAAAATTTCCCCGAAAATCACTTTCATTTCAACTTGGGAAACTTTTGCAGAAAGTGGTAAATTTACTCCGGTAGTTGCTAACAAATCGGGGAAGCGAGGCTATGTAAAAGTGAATGATGGTTTGCACTTTACCTCCCACGGAGCTCAGATTATCAGCGACTTAATTGTTGACAAAATGGTGGCGGATCGAGTCTTACAAATTCCTAAAAAGCAACTGTAAATCCGATTATCTAAATTGTGAAGGAGCAAGGCCGAGCAGTCTGGGTTCCCAGGCTCAGCCTGGGAACTAGGAAACAGCTAGAACGCGAGCATTTTCCTATTTAGCTACTGTTGTACCTACTTTGCTAGCGATCGCTGCTAAAGCGTTGCGGTTGCATTGAGATGCACCCAACCCGGTTTCTAGTCGCATCTATTTTTCAGTTGCACTAATTCAACTTTATATCCATCGGGGTCTTCCACAAAGGCAATGACAGTTGAACCGTGTTTCATCGGGCCTGGTTCGCGACTAACTTTGCCGCCGCGAGCTCTAATCTCTTCGCAGGTACCGTAAATGTCGTCAACCCCGATCGCAATATGACCGTAAGCATTGCCTAAATTATACTCTTCAACGCCCCAGTTGTATGTTAATTCCAAAACTGTATGGTCAGACTCATCACCGTAGCCGACAAAAGCCAGAGTAAATTTACCGTCTGGATAGTCTTTTTGCCGCAGCTTTTTCATGCCCAGCACTTCGGTGTAAAATTTGAGGGACTCTTCTAAGTTTCCGACTCGGAGCATGGTGTGTAATAATTGCATTTAGCTCACTCCAAATTTTTTAAGCTAGATCCAATTTTACCCATTTCTGGCGAAAAAAACTCGCGCGGGGAACTTCACAATTGCCGCAAGTTGATAACTATCTATTAGCTTTACTGAATAAAAACCACCACAACTCCAAACCAATTAAAGTCAATCCACCTAGGGTGACACCGACTTTTAAACCTAAAGGCTGTTCAATAGTTTGAAATTGAGTGGTGGAATGAGTAGGTTCGATAGACATTTTAGCAGCTTGCACTCCCGATGCCATTGCGATCGCCATTCCTGCACTCGCGAGAGTTACCCCAATTTGACGAAGGTGCAACATTTTTTTGATTACTCCTAATTTAGGTGATATATTTGGGTTGAAAATTACGCAACCGCAAAGCATTAGTCAGGACGGAAACTGAACTAAAAGCCATGGCACCTCCGGCGATGATTGGACTTAGTAGCCAGCCAAAAATCGGATATAAAATACCTGCTGCGATCGGAATTCCAGCGATGTTGTAAATAAAGGCAAAAAACAGATTTTCGCGGATGTTGCGCATGGTGGCGCGCGACAGTTGAATGGCTGTAACTATGCCTTGCAAGTCTCCAGAAATTAGGGTTATGTCGCTCGCGGCGATCGCCACATCTGTCCCGGTGCCGATCGCAATTCCCACATCCGAAGCGGCCAAAGCTGGAGCATCATTAATTCCATCTCCCACCATCGCTACAATTTTACCTTGTGCTTGCAGTGCTTGGATTTTAGCTACTTTTTGGTCTGGTCTAACTTCTGCAAAAATGCGATCGATCCCAACAGCATGGGCGATGGACTCCGCAGTCGCGCGGTTGTCCCCTGTCAGCATCGCCACTTCTAAACCGAGTTTTTGCAGTGCTTTCACCACCCGCGCTGACGATGGTTTGAGGGCATCGGCAATACCCAGAATCCCCTCAATTTTGCCCTCCACAGCCATCCAAACCACGGTTTTACTAGCAGATTCCCAAGCTCTGGCGCGCAGTTCCAAATATTCAGTGTCAAAGCCTAATTCCTGCATCCATCTGAGTGTTCCCAGGGCGATCGACTTTCCCTCCACCACCCCCCGGACGCCACTTCCTGCGATCGCCTCAAAATCCTTAACATCTGTTAAACTTACCTCTTGAAATGCAGCATATCTCACCACAGCTTCACCCACAGGATGCTCGGAATTTCGCTCCACAGACGCTGCCAATTTCAGCAATTTTAGCTCATTGCTGTTAGCGATTCCTTTCATTGTCACAAAATCAGTGACAGTCGGCTTGCCTTCCGTGAGAGTCCCAGTTTTATCTAACACAATGACTTGAATTTTATGAGCCAGTTCTAAACTCTCAGCTCCTTTAATTAAAACTCCATTTTCTGCACCTTTGCCAGTCCCCACCATCACCGCCGTCGGAGTTGCCAAACCCAAAGCACAAGGACAGGCAATAATCAGCACTTCCACCATCGTAACGGTTGCCAAAGTCAAGTTTCCCGTAGCATTAAACCAGATGATAAAAGTAGCTAAAGCAACGGCTATTACGGCGGGAACAAACCAACCAGTCACCTCATCTGCCAACTTTTGAATAGGTGCTTTAGACCCCTGGGCATCCTGCACCATCTTGACAATTTGAGCTAAAAACGTATCCTGACCAATCCTAGTAGTGCGAAACTTAAAGCTGCCAGTTTTGTTAATTGTCGAGCCGATAACTTCGTCACCGACTTGCTTTTTGACGGGCAAACTTTCCCCTGTTACCATTGCTTCATCTATTGTGGAATAGCCTTCAATCATCTCTCCGTCTACGGGAATTTGTTCCCCTGGCCGCACCTGTACGATATCCCCAATTTCCACTTGGGCTAATGGCACTTCCAACTCTTGCCCGTTGCGAACAATCCGAGCCGTTTTCGCTTGCAAACCCATGAGTTTCCGAATCGCCTCCGAAGTCTCTCCCTTCGCCCGATTTTCTAGGGTTTTACCAAGCAAAATAAGAGCAATCACACTCGCTGCAACTTCATAATAAACGCTGGTTATCAAACCCTGAGCTAGGAAAAATCCGGGAAAAACTGTTACACATACAGAATAAAAGTAAGCAGAACTGGTTCCCAAAGCAATCAGGGTATCCATTGTAGCTAGGCGGCGTTTTAGCGATTTCCATGCTCCTCTATAAAATGAGTCACCACACCAGAATTGTACTGGTGCTGTCAGCACTAATTGCAGCCAAAAATTGTGCAACCATCCGGGAATAAATGGCAAATGCCAACCAGTCATAGCTGG
Organism: Microcoleus sp. EPA2; assembly: GCA_020882975.1. Classification (GTDB taxonomy): domain Bacteria; phylum Cyanobacteriota; class Cyanobacteriia; order Cyanobacteriales; family Microcoleaceae; genus Microcoleus. Next base: position 72,027 of record JAHRFD010000014.1, read on the forward strand.
AATGGAACCTGTAAATAGTAACAGGCTAATCAGACCTGCTGTCCACAATTTACGTTGCAAAACTTGAGATTCAGCTTGACGAGTTGCTTGCTCGGTGTCATCCTCGCCCTGGGTCATTTCTGGAAGCGGAAAAGCTTTGTACCCCGCCGCATCAACAGTTGCTTGAATTGTGGCTAAGCTAGTTTTTTGGGAGTCGTATTGGATGCTTGCTTGTTCCATGCCAAAGTTGACATTGCACTCAATGACACCAGGAACAGATTTAATTGCTTGTTCAATGGAAGAAGCACAGGAGGCACAACTCATGCCTTGGAGTTTGACTGTGAGATTATCCATATATCCACTCTCGAATTGGGAAGAGGAAATTGGCCGTTGCTAATACCATTTCTCTAAAATCGTGCAACAATCTTTGACCCCCTCTAACCCCCCCTTATAAAGGGGAGGGACAAGACTATTGTTGCATTCTTTTTTAAAATTGGTATAAGATTCTGCTGTCAAAGGGCTGGATAACCAACAGATGCGATGGCTTTTCTCACTTCATTTTCTGGCTTCACGCTTTGAATTGTCACCACTTTCGTTTTAATATCTGCCTCAACAACTGCGGCTGGATCGACGGTTTTGACTGCTTGTGCGATCGTATTGGCACAAGCTGAACAAGCGATTTTTGGAACTTTTAACTGTAGAGTCATAATTTCAACCTCACCATAAAATACTCTGCTCGTTCTCTTAATTAATTTCATTATACAGTCTCCTGTTAGCAGAAAAGTAAAGTTAATTTGAGATTTTAAATTTGTGAACAGCTCAAATTTCATCCTAATTTCATAGGCTCGTGATAAATTTAAAATAAACACCAGTTTTAACACTCTAAAATTTATGAAACCAATGCCATTAAAAACAGGATTGACAGCCCTGATATTCACCTGCACAGCAGCCCTAAGCAGTGGAGTGCTGGGGGCTTGCTCCAAAGACCCTGTAAGTCAAACTCAAGCCCCAAATATTACCACAGCAACCCCAGCCAGCAGCAAACAAGACGTGGCCCAGGACCACAAAATGGGTGGCATGAATCACAGTATGTCCATGGATTTAGGGCCTGCTGATGCCGACTACGATTTGCGATTTATTGATGGGATGACAGTGCATCATCAAGGTGCTGTAAACATGGCGAAAGAGGTGTTGAATAAATCCAAACGCCCGGAAATGAAAAAAATAGCAAATCAGATGATTGTCGCTCAAGAACGCGAAATTAATCAAATGAAAGAGTGGCGAAAAACTTGGTATCCTAAAGCTAGCAATACGCCCATGGCTTATCACGCTCCCATGGGTCACATGATGGCCATGACTCCCGAACAGATGCAAAGCATGATGATGAGCATGGATTTAGGTGCTGCGGACGCTCAATTTGATTTGCGGTTTCTGAATGCGATGATTCCCCACCACGAAGGAGCTTTGGTGATGGCCCAAGATGCTTTGAAAAAGTCGAAGCGGCCAGAAATGCAGAAATTATCCCAAGAAATTCTGACTTCACAAAAGCAAGAAATCGAGCAAATGAAAGAGTGGCGTAAAGCGTGGTACAAACAGTAACATAATTCCCTAAATTATCAAGTAAAAAAGCCTGAACGCGAATAGCATTAATCACACTATGTCTATTGTTCAGGAAAATCTTACTGGGCAAAATCGGGCAATTGAGGCAATCAAAAAGTGGCGCAAAGTGTTGTATTAATAATCACTTAAATCTATGATTCCGGTCACAACCTGTTTAGATACAGCTAAGTCGATATTTTTACGTAGAAATACTGTAGACAATTTAAAACGCATCCCTCTAAAGTATGAAAGTAACTAAAAATCTCTGATGACAGGGGAATAATTAATGATCTTGAACAGCTTGGAATTAAACACTACTCATCAATCTAAAGAAATGGTAGAAGACTTAGTGAGCGCCTTGACCAAGGAAATTGAAGCGAAATCAGGAACAGAAAAAAAATTACACCACCAACGGTTCAAACTAGGCAAAACTTATATTGATATTTTAGAAGCCGGCGGGCATCTGGGTTGCTGAGGTGAAATTTCATCCTAATTTCATGGGACTGTGAAAGACTAGGTTGAGGAGAGTATGTTTAGCTCTTGGTCATTGCTTAGCGATCGCTTCTGGGAAAACTCTAATAAGTAGATCTGGTTAATTCAGTTTACTTACTTAGTTGGGAAAAATACTAATCGCTAAACCGGTGGCACTCAACCCTATTTCAAGGACAATGCCAACGATGATATTTCACAAATATGCTCAATCTGCCGCAATTATTAGCAGTGGTTCTGCAACTTTATTCAGCCTGATTTTGCTAAGTTCTCCGGCCGCTGTTTTCGCCCACGCGGGACACGGAGATGAATTTCACCAAAGTGGCGAAACAACTCAAATTCCTACTGCTATTTCTGTCGATACTGAAACCTCGAAGCGAATTGGAATTAAAGTTGAGCCTGTGAAAGCTCAGCGCTTGTCTGTCGGGATTAAAACTACCGGACAAATTGAAAATCTGCCAAACCAAAAAGTAGAAGTTCGGGCTCCCGTTAGCGGCACTGTGGTTGAGTTGCTCGTCAAACCGGGGGACAAAGTATCAAAAGGTCAACCTGTTGTTGTTTTATCGAGTTCGGAATTAGGCCAATTGCGCGTGGATTCGATCGCCAAACGAGCCGAAGCTGAAGGCGATTTGCAGCAGGCGCAGGCTCAGTTTAAATTAGCTCAACAAAATTACGATCGCCAACTGCAAATATCCTCCGCAGAAATCGCCCAAGCCAAAAGCCAACTGACAGCAGCAACTCAGCAATACGAAAGAGAGCAAGAATTGGTAAACAACCGCTCTGTAGTGAAAGTTGCTCAAGAAAACTATCAGCGCCAACTACAAATAGCCCAGGCAGAAATAGCCCAGGCAGAAACCGAATTAACAGTGGCTAAAGAACAGTTTGAACGAGACAAAGAATTGGTAGCAGCAGGGGCGATCGCGCGACGGACAATGCTGGAATCGCAAGCTCATTTCGCCGAAGCCAAAGCCAATGTTGCCAAAGCAAAAAGCCGTCCCGAAGTTATCAAAGCCGAAACCGAAATTAAACAAGCCCAAGTAGACCTGCCGATGCGCGAATTGCGAGATGCTGAAGGCAAAGTTGCAGAAGTAAAAGCTCAACTTACCAAAGCTTTGAGTCGGCGGGAAGTTCTAGAAGCCGAGGCTCAACTCAAGGGGGCTAAAGCTGCTTTAGAAGTAGCTCAGTCCCGCGTTCGCCTCAGCAGTTCAGCCTATCAAGCGCGGCTGCAACAATTAGGAACTATTGCCAACGATCGAGGACTTGTGACTGTTATCGCTCCCATTGCCGGCACTGTAGCCGATCGCGAAATCACCCCAGGGGAATCAGTCAACTCGGCGGAAAAACCCTTGATGAGTATATTAAATGATAGCAGCGTTTTTGCCACGGCAAATATTTACGAAAAAGACCTAAATCAAGTAAAGCAGGGTCAGGAATTGACTGTAAAAATTGCTAGTTTTCCCAACCGCAATTTCCGGGGCAAAATTAGCTTGATTGGCTCGACAGTAGAAGGGGAAAGTCGGGCTGTGCCAGTGAAAGCTTTATTAGATAATTCTGAAGGAATTTTGAAGCCAGGGATGTTTGCCGAGTTGGAGATTTTTACTGAAAAAACAGCAGCAAATCTTTTAGCAATTCCGGTTTCAGCAGTAGTAGAAGCCAACGGCAAACAGTTAGTTTATGTCAAAAATGGCGATGCGTTTCAAGCTATGGAAGTCACAATCGGTAAAACTTCCGGGGATTTAGTAGAAATTAAGAGCGGTTTGTTTGACGGAGATTTAATTGTCACCCAGCGCGCACCTCAACTTTATGCACAATCGTTACGTGGCGGTAGCAAACACTCAAAAACTGAGGAAAAGAAGGAAGTTAAACCAACCAATTTTAATAGTTTTTCCGTGCCTTTGTGGGCGGGAATTGGCGGAGGTATGGCGATCGCCTCTGGGACTTTTGCAGCCGGTGCATTCTGGGGAAATCGGCGCAAATTGCCAGCAGTAGCAGCGGATTCTGGAAAAAATGGTTTTTCCATCTCCTCGGCAGCACTAAATGCGATTACAGTAGATGAATTGTCACAGGATGACAATCACCGCGTTAAAACTCAGGAGGCAGAAGCCAAAATTTCTCAGTAAAAATTTTGTTTAATCGAGCAGTTATAAATATATAAAATAACTTAAAAAGGCTCAATAGTAGATGGTAAACCAACTCGCATAAATAAACGTGCAAATGCCTGAGAAAAGTGTTCGAGGTATGGAGATTTTAACCGCCAGCGATCCTTTAAATTACTAGCGTGTTTCAAAACATATTCGTAAGGTAAGGTTTGGATATCTCTAAAATCTACAACCAGTGATTCTTTGTTATTAGCTGGGTTCGTTGGTGATGCCAGTAGATGCAAACCTTCTATTCTCCCTCTTAAAACTTCATTCCATTTTCCTTTTTTCTTAAATGCTTCGTTATTTTCCTCAAAATCTGAAATATGGTAAATTGCACAAAGCACTACCTGAGCTACTTTTTTATTATCCAAATCGCAGCTTTGGGTGAGAACAATTAAATCTAGTTCATTGAGTTCTATTTGTACGTCTTGAATTTCACTATTTTTTCCAAAAATTGTTGGATCGAATACTGGTATTGGTACGAGACACCCAGGCAGGTAATCACCTTGCCTGAGAGTTGGTTCTGATTCATTTACCTGCACCCAGAAAGGCTCTACCATCATTCTTCATCAAAAATATACGGCAGAGGTTTTTTACGCCCTTTAAACTGAGCGCGCATAATTACTCGTTCCGATCGCTTCGGCGGTACAGAATTGTAGTCTATTTCGCCAATGCTTTCTAGAGTTTGTAAGTATTGTTTTACAACTGTTAAATTCTGCAATAATTTATCGGTTAGGGCTGCAATTTCTCGTCCTTCAGGACTTTGTAATTGAGCTGTGGCTTTTGGCTCTAACACCAGTAATCTTGGTGACGATAAAACGCCATTAGGACGTAGGGGGGTAATTGTAGCCATTAGTTAATCAACTCCCTTATGCGTTCTGTAATACAAGCTTCAAAAGCTATGTTTTTTTGTTCGTGCATTTGTTCTAAAATATGCCAAAGCTCTATTTCATTAGAAGGAATATCTCCTTCCTTAAATAAATCTAAATCCAATATTATAGAAACAAAATCAGGTGTGGGAGGTGGAACTATTGCTTGATTGATAACCAGCATTGTTCCCAAGTCTTCTTGTGGGATTTGTAGCTGCATAAAGTAGCCACTTAATCCTTGCGGCAAATCAGGGGAAACTTCCGGAAATGTCCTCAAATACTCTTTGAGATCGCCAATCGGCAAAGGAATATCTAGCCTGTTAATATACCTGAGTGCTAAACGAACAATTGCTTCTGGATGTATCAGCGACTGATAGATATTCCACAGTCGCTTTGCTTCATCCCGAAAATTTTCCCAACAGTCGTAAGGGGCAAGCCGACTGAATGCGAAAGCATCTAAACGCAGTTGAAGAATCTGTTTTGGGTCGTCGCGGGAGGCTATATAGCCAATTGGAGATTGGCTCGCTGTTGCCCCAACACTAGCACCTGCCATAATTTGTCCCTGAAAAAGTAACACTTCTTCACGCTGAGGATACTCAGCTTGAATGCTTGAGTATACCTGCGCCAAGTTGTCAAGTTTAACTCCTGGTAAAAGTTTAACTTGTATATCAATCAAGGCTTCGGTGATTGGGGCGCGTGAGTAGTGTTTTGGTGCTTGCATACCAACTATTGTAAACTGCTTTGTCAAAAAGAGCAACACGGGTTATATTATTTGAGATTTCCCACTTTAGATGAATTATTAATCAACGTTGAAAGTTAACATATTTCATCCTAATTTCATTTTAGGGTGTCAATCTAAATTGAATAGCTATTTAACATCGATCGCCAAACGGTCGTTGGTAGTTATCGCCTCTATAAAATTCTAAAATGTTCAGCACTATTCTCAGATGGGTAATCAACCGCCGCTGGCTAGTCGTTCTCGCCACTATTATTATTAGTCTTTGGACATTATATATCATCCCCAAAATGCCGCTCGATGTCTTCCCGCCTTTCGCACCGCCACAGGTGGAAATCCAAACGGAAGCACCGGGTTTAGCGCCGGAAGAAATTGAGTCTTTGGTAACATTGCCGATCGAGAGCGCGATTAACGGCACTCCGGGGGTGACAGCAGTGCGCTCTTCCTCTGCTGTGGGTGTTTCTGTGGTTAAAGTTATCTTTGATTGGGGAACCGAAATTTATCAAGCGCGGCAGTTGATTACAGAAAGGTTGCAGCAAGCTCAAAGCCAGCTTCCTGCAGGAGTAGAAGCACCGCAAATTTCTCCGACAACTTCTCCGGTAGGCACTGTGATTACCTATGCTTTTACTTCAGAAACTACTCCGCTGATGGAAGTGCGCCGTCTGGTTGATTGGCAAGTTACCAATCGCCTGTTAGCAGTGAATGGTGTGGCTCAAGTGGTAGTTTATGGCGGTGAACAAAGGCAGTATCAAGTATTAGTTGAACCTGCGAAATTGAAAGCTTTTAATGTATCTTTGCAGCAAGTATCCGAAGCTGCGGCGGCGGCAAATGTCAACGCGCCTGGTGGCTATTTAATTACGCCGGATAAAGAAACTTTGATTCGGGGTGTGGGGCGGATTGAATCGGTGGTAGATTTGCAGCAATCTGCGATCGCCTCTCGCCAAGGAAGCGTCGTCAGAATTGGGGATGTCGCTGATGTCAAAATTGGTGCTGCTATCAAGCGGGGCGATGGCAGTTTTAACGGCAAAAAAGCTGTGATTGTGATGGTAAACAGGCAGCCGGTTGCTGATACTCCGACGGTAACTCAAGCTGTGGAAGTGGCAATGGCCCAGGTGCAGCAAGCTTTGCCCAAAGATATTAAAGTTACTGTTACTTTCCGCCAGGAAGAGTATATCAATTCTTCGGTGGAAAATGTGCGATCGGCTTTAGTGGAAGGCAGCATCATTGTCACTATTATTTTGATCCCGTTTTTGATGAATTGGCGCACTCTGGCGGTTGTTTTGCTGGATTTCTTTCTGACTTGGCTGTTGGCGCTGCTGGCAATGTATTGGCTGGGATTGGGGCTGAATACGATGACTTTGGGGGGGTTGTCGGTGGCGATCGGCACTGCGATCGATGATGCGATCGTCTATGCCGAAAATACCTACCGCAACTTGAGAGAAAATACATCATCTCCTCACCCTCGCCCGGTGATGGATGTGATTTTTGATGGCAGTCAGGAGGTTCGCGATTCGTTAATTGGAGCAACGGTAATTGGGATTGTGGTGTTTTCACCAATTTTTACTTTACCGGGTGTAGAAGGGCGAATTTTTACGCCGATGGGGATTACTTATCTGGTAGTTGTTGTGATTTCTAGCCTGGAATCGCTGTTCATATCTCCGGCACTTTGCGCTATTTTATTGCCTAACAAAAACATGAGTGGTGCGGAACCTTGGTTGCCGAGATTTTGCAAAAAGATCTATCATTTCTTTCTAAAATTGTCAATGCGCTATTCGGCGATTATTTTAACTATAGCTGCTGCGAGCATGGTGGCAACACTAATTATTTTGCCTTCTTTTGGACGAGTGTTTTTGCCGGAGTTTCAGGAGCAAACTTTGGTGAATACAATTCTACTGTATCCGGGGATGTCTTTGGAGGCGACAAATAGTGCGGCTTTTGCGATGGAAGATGCTCTTAAGGATGATACCAGATTTGCTTACGTGCAAGTGCGATCGGGCAGAGCTCCCGGTGATGCTGATGCTGCGGGTGTCAATCTGGCTCACATCGACATCGGTTTGAGCGAGGAGGGCATGAAAAATCGGCAGAAAACTTTGGAATCATTGCGGCAGGAATTTGGGAAATTGCCGGGAGTTGCACCCAATATCGGCGGTTTTATTTCTCACCGGATGGATGAGGTTTTATCCGGTGTCAGAAGTCAGATTGCTGTCAAAATCTTTGGCCCGGATTTAAACGAACTTCGCACCATCGGCGCTCAAGTAGAAGAGCAAATGAAAACTGTTGCAGGAATTGTAGACTTGCAACTGGAACCGCAAGTGCCGGTGCAGCAAATTCAAATTAAGTTTAACCGCCAAGCGGCAGGGAGATACGGTTTGAAAGTGGGAGAACTTTCGGAAATAATTGAGACAGCTTTAAACGGCAAAGTTGTGTCTCAAGTTTTGGAATTGCAGCAAACTTTTGATTTAGTTGTCTGGTTGCAGCCTGAAGCCCGAAATAACTTAGAAACTATTCAAAATTTGTTGGTTGATACCCCCCCTCTTTCCGCCCCTGATAAAGGGGGGGATGAAAGGGGGGGTAAAATTCCCCTCGCCCAAGTTGCGACTGTTAAATACGGTACGGGCCCAAATACGATTAACCGCGAGAATGTTTCTCGGTTGATTGTGGTGGCGGCAAATGCGAAAGGTCGAGATTTGCGATCGGTTGTGAATGAAATTCAAGCTAAAGTTAAACGAGAGGTGCAGTTACCGTTTGGTTATTTTATCCAGTACGGCGGTCAATTTGAGGCGGAACAAAGGGCTTCGCAGAATATTATGGTGTTTAGTGCGATCGCCTTTGTGGTCATTACAGTATTAATGTACCTTTCCGTCAAGTCAATTCCTTCAACTGCTATGATTATGATTAATTTGCCGATCGGATTAGTGGGAGGTGTAATTTCGGTAGCTTTGACTGGGGGCATCATCTCTGTAGCTTCTTTAGTTGGTTTTGTCACTTTATTTGGTGTTGCTACTCGCAACGGCTTGTTATTAGTAGACAACTACAATACTAAATTTGCGGAAGGAATGCCTTTTAATGAAGTAATTATTAAAGGCTCGATGGAACGGCTCAATGCTATTTTGATGACGGCTGCCACTTCAGCTTTAGGTTTAGCACCCTTAGTTTTAGAAGGCGGGGCTGGCAAGGAAATTCTGCAACCGCTGTCTGTAGTAGTTTTAGGAGGATTGTTTACTTCTACAGCACTGACTCTGTTAGTTTTACCAGCTTTGTATGTTCAATTTAGTAAATATTTATTAACATAAACTAATCACCCCTAAAATATAGTCTTTCTCAGTTAGGTGAGGTGAGCGTGTAATGGGTAATGGGTAATGAGGCACTTGTGCTGAGCATAGTCGAAGTATCGATAGTGTAAGTCCTGATAATTTCATTGTTGTGCGTGCTAATCTATAACCATAGTACGCAAACATTAAATCAAATGAAAGCGCTCAAATCAAACTTAGTTATTCTAGGCAGTGTCGGATTGTTGTTTGTAGGAGCTTGCAGTAAAGGCGACGAAGCCAGCGCTCCCAATAGCAGCCAAACACCCTCTCCTGTAGCCTCTGCACCTGCGTCTTCAGCTCCCAAGGCTGCTCCTGCGGGTAGTGCGACAACAAACCATCCTCAAGTATCTAAAGGGGGTCAAGTTGTCGAGTCTGGAGCCTACCACTTAGAACTTTTAACTCAAAAAGAAGCTACCGGAACTCACTTAGATCTTTATTTGCAAAAAGGTGATAACCACGAACCAATTCCCAATGCAAAAGTGTCAGCTCAAGTGCAATTACCAAATGGAAAACAGCAAACTCTAACCCTAAAATACGATCCTGATGGCAAACATTATGCTGTTGTTTTTCCCGGCAAAAATCCAGGCAGTTATCCACTCAAGGTGACGGCGGATGTTAACGGAAAAAAAGTAGACGCTCGTTTTACTTTTAATCAATAGACATCTCCCATAATTACTGTGTAACAGGCTCTCCAGCCTGTTTTTTACAATATTTTTGTGTAAATTAGAATTATGAGAGTTTTGCTAGTTGAAGATGAGCCTGATTTAGGGAAGGCGATCGATCGCACTTTGAAGCAGGAAAGATATATAGTGGACTGGGCCCAGGATGGCCAAGAAGCTTGGGGTTATCTGGAAAATCAGTGCATGGAATATACCCTGGCTATTTTTGACTGGTTGCTCCCAGGATTGTCAGGATTAGAACTGCTGCGTAGATTGCGTGGGAAAAATAGCGCTCTGCCAGTATTAATGCTCACAGCAAAAGACCGGATGGAAGATAAAGTAGCGGGACTAGATGCCGGGGCTGACGATTATTTAGTTAAACCCTTTGGGATGGCGGAACTGTTAGCAAGATTGCGGGCTTTGCAAAGGCGATCGCCCCAAATTCAGCCCCAACAATTAGAAGTAGGGAATCTCATTTTAGACTGCGGAAATCGCACAGTTTTTCGGCAGGATTCCAGGGGCAAAAATCAGACAGTTTTCTTGACAAACAAAGAATTTCAACTACTAGAATACTTCATGAAACATCCCAACCAAATTGTGGCCACAGAACAAATTCGGAATCAGCTATGGGAGGTTAGTGCAGATACTTTTAGCAATGTGGTAGCGGCTCAAGTGCGCTTGCTGCGGCGCAAACTGGAATTAGCAGGCTGCGCAAACTTAATTGAAACTGTACATGGTGTTGGCTACCGGATGAGAAATTAAATTAAGGCGGGCAAGATGCCCACCCCACAATAAAATTTAATGATTAAACCGCAGAGGGCGCAGAGAACGCAGATTGAGAGAAGAGAGAGATGAATAATTCCGATGCTAATGGATTTGCTATCATTAGATAAAACCGTTTCTCTCTTTTCTCCTCCTCTGCGTTCTCTGCGTTCTCTGCGGTAAAAAAAATCTCATGCCCAAGCAATTACCAATTACTAAAAAATGATAAAACGTGAATCAAAATAAATTATTTAACCGAACCCGATCGCAATTAGCCATTTCCTATGCCGCTGTAATGGGTTTGATTTTAAGCTTGTTGGGATTTGGCGTATACAAGGCGATCGCCCACGCTCATTGGGTAGCCATAGATCGCGAATTAGAATCCGTAGCCGGGACGCTGCACGACAGTCTAGAACTCAAATTGCAGCATCCAGGACGCTTGGAACCCATCGTAAATGAACTTTTGCCTAACCTCCGCGTAATTGGAATTAACGGCATTAAACAACCAATTCGCCCTCGGCATATTTTAAGCGCTATCAACCAAGGCTATTACTATATTCGTTTATTTGATGCTTCCGGGAAATTGATTGCTACAGCCGGGGCAGTTCCTGATGAATTACCCCCAGAATTTAATTCTAAATATTGGCAAACCGTGACTGATAGGCAAGGCAATCTCTATCATCAAGTTTCGGTATTTTTACATACAAAAGACCAGGAAGATTGGGGCTATTTTCAATTGGGTCGCAGTCTGCAAGACTTCAATGATTATCTCACTACAGTGAAATTGGTTTTAAAATTAGGATTACCGACAGCATTAATGTTGGTGGGTTTTTCTAGTTGGTGGCTGGCAGGATTGGCGATGAAACCAATTTACTCTTCCTACCGACAAATTCAACAGTTTACAGCGGATGCTGCCCACGAATTACGCACGCCTTTAGCTGCTTCTCAGGCGACAGTTGAATCGGCGCTGTTGATGCCTCAATTGGATGAAAAAGAGGCGCGGGAAATTTTGCGGACGATCGATCGCCAAAACCGACGATTGACTCAGTTAGTTGCCGATTTGTTGTTGTTGGCTCGCATGGATAATCAACCGATACCTCCTCGCCCTCAATGGTGTTGTTTAAATGACTTGGTGAACGATTTGGTGGAGGAATTAGCCGCCATGGCGATCGCTAGCGGGGTAGCCCTAACATCGGAATTGCGCGTACAGCAGCAATTAAATGTTGTCGGCGATTCCGACCAACTTTATCGCCTGGTTGCTAATTTAATTGTGAATGGGATTCAATACACTCCGGCTGGGGGAAAAGTAACAGTTATTGTAGATTGCAGTCACACTGAGGCGATAATTCAGGTGCAGGATACCGGGATTGGGATTGGGACGACTGAACAAGGGCGAATTTTCGATCGCTTCTACCGAGTAAATAGCGATCGATCGCGCCATACCGGCGGTTCGGGATTGGGATTGGCGATCGCCCAAACCATAGCCCGCGCCCATCGCGGTAGCCTCACCGCCCGCAGCGAATTGGGGCGCGGTACCACTTTTCTGCTGCGGCTGCCCCTGTAAGCTATGATGTGGGGGAAACCGAATCATTTTTTTGTGGTAATCCCTTTGGCAAAAGGTAGCGCGATCGCCCAAAATCATTAAATAGTCATTAGTCAGTTGACAGTTGACAGTTGACAGTTGACAGTTGACAGTTGACTCCGAAAGCAGTTGTTATTTGTTACTTGTTGTTTGTTATTTGTTGGACATAGCAACTAATAACTAATGACTAATAACTAATGACTAAAGACCAATGACTACTGACTCCTAACAATTACCTAGGGTAAAATTATGACAGTTTTAGAACAGGGAACAATCTCAATCCATACCGAAAATATTTTCCCGATTATCAAGAAGTCGCTATACACTGACCATGAAGTCTTCTTGCGGGAACTAATTTCTAACGGCGTAGATGCAATTGCTAAACTCAAAATGGTTTCCCGTTCCGGCGAATACAGCGGCGACATTGGCGAACCAGAAATCACCATTGCGATCGACAAAGAAAACAAAACACTCTCGATCACCGACAACGGCATCGGCATGACAGCCGATGAAGTTAGAAAATACATTAACCAAGTCGCTTTTTCCAGCGCTGAAGAATTTATTCAAAAATATCAAGGCAGTGGCGACGACGCCATTATCGGTCACTTCGGACTCGGTTTCTACTCTTCTTTCATGGTCGCTCAAAAAGTAGATATCGAAACCCTTTCTTACCAAGAAGGGGCCCAAGCCGTACACTGGTCCTGCGACGGTTCACCCGCTTTTGAACTATCAGAATCTACCCGCACCCAACGCGGCACTACAATTACCCTCACTCTCCAAGAAGAAGAACAAGAATATCTAGAACCAAGCCGCATTAAGCAGTTAATCAAAACTTACTGCGATTTCATGCCAGTTCCCATCAAATTTGAGGGAGAAGAACTCAACAAACACAAGGCTATTTGGCGGGAATCAGCCAGCAATTTACAAAAAGAAGACTACTTAGAACTATACCGCCACCTTTATCCGTTCCAAGAAGAGCCGCTGCTGTGGGTACACCTGAATACCGATTATCCTTTTATTGTCAACGGCATTCTTTATTTTCCCAAACTGCGCCCTGATGTCGATGTCACCCAAGGCAACATTAAGCTCTTCTGCAATCAGGTTTTTGTCAGCGAACATTGCGAAGAAATTATTCCGAAATTCTTGATGCCACTGCGGGGAGTCATTGACAGTACCGACATTCCGCTGAACGTGTCTCGCAGTTCGCTGCAAAGCAATCGCACGGTGCGGAGAATAGCTGATTATATCGCCAAAAAAGTGGGCGATCGCCTCAAGGAACTTTACCGGGACGATCGCAACGAGTACATCCGTTGCTGGCAAGATATCGGCACTTTTGTCAAGTTCGGAGCACTCAACGATGACAAGTTCAAAAAGCAAATTGAAGATATCTTAATCTATCGCAGCACCTACGAACCAACAGCCGTCAAGCCAGAAAGCGAGACACCAGAAGTGCAAGTGCAAGCCGAGGAAGGAGATTTGTGGCAAGATGTGACTCCCAAGTCCGAAACTTCCGGTTCAACCCAGCCTTACACCACCCTGAAAGAGTATTTAGAACGCAATCAAAAACGTCACGAAAATCGTGTATTTTACTGTACAGAGCCGGCATCACAAGCAACTTACGTTGCACTGCACAAAAGCCAAGGTTTAGAAGTGTTGTTCATGGATTCTTTCATTGACACCCACTTCATTAGTTTCCTCGAACGAGAATATTCCGATGTCAAATTCTCGCGAGTGGATTCCGACTTAGATGATACGCTAATTGACAAAGAAAAAGAAGCGGAAATTGTCGATCCGACTACCAATAAAACTCGCAGCGAACAAGTTAAAGAATTGTTCCAAAAAGCTCTGAATAAGCCAAAAGTGAATATCCGCACAGAAGCTTTAAAGTCAGACGCTGCGGAGGCGACACCCCCTGCGATCGTCCTGTTACCCGAAGCTTTGCGCCGGATGCGCGACATGACGGCTCTATTGCAGCAGCAAGCGGCCGAATTCCCCGAAGAGCACGTTTTGCTGGTGAATACAGCCCACCCGTTGATTCAAAATCTGGCTAATTTGAGTCAAGGTTCGATTATTCAAGGCGGTGGCGAGTCTCCCTCGGCCCAATTGGCGAGCATGATTTGTCACCACGTTTACGACTTGGCCCTGATGGCTCAGAAGGGTTTTGATGCTGAGGGGATGAAGGAGTTTGTGGAGCGATCGAATCAAGTATTGACAAAATTGACCGAACGTGCACTCTAATTAACCCCCCAACCCTCCCTTGCTAAAGTGGGGAACCAGAGGAAGGAGCAAGAATTTATTTCCACTGAAAAAGGGATAAATCAAGGCTTCTTCCTTCTTCCTTCTTCCTTCTTCCTTCGGCTATAATGAAAGGCTGCACGCAAAAAACACTAATCTGGAGGGCAATATGTCACGGAAATGTCAGCTAACGGGGAAGAAAGCGAATAATGGTTTTGCAGTTTCTCACTCACACCACCGCACTCACAAGTTGCAAGAAGCAAATTTACAGTGGAAGCGGGTTTGGTGGCCACAGGAGAAACGCTGGGTGAAACTTCACCTTTCCACAAAGGCCATTAAAACCTTGCAACACAAGGGTTTGGAAATTATGGCGAAGGAAGCTGGAATTAACCTCTACAAAATGTAAGACTAAGAAAGGACTAAAGTCCTTACTACAAACCTGTTGTTTAGGTTGGTAGTAAGGACTTTAGTGCTTAATACTGATTTCTACTTTTTAATAAATAAGTATCCATCACACCTTTACCTTTAACTTCGATTGCACGACGAATTTCAAATATATACTTTTCCTGCAATTGATGATAGGTTGTGGATGTCACCTGAATGGACCCCGGTAAGCCGTGGGATTCCATGCGGGAAGCGGTATTAACAGTGTCTCCCCACAAATCATAGATGAATTTTTTAATCCCAATCACTCCCGCCACCACCGGACCTGTGTTGATGCCGATTCTGATGCTAAAAAGTTGATTGTGCTGCTTACTAAATTCGGTAATTGCCTGTTGCATATCTATGGCCATTTTGGCGATTCGTTCTGCATGATCTAAGCAAGGAATTGGCAGTCCTCCTACTACCATGTAAGCATCACCAATGGTCTTAATTTTTTCCAAACCATGTCTTTCAGCTAGGTGATCGAAGGTGGAAAAAATTTCATTTAACAAGGAAACTAATTCCGTTGGAGAAACTCTCGCACTGAGTTGGGTAAAACCTACGATGTCGGCAAATAAAACAGTAACCTCAGCAAAAGTATCGGCGATGGTACTGTCTCCTTGCTTTAAACGCTCGGCTATTTGTTCTGGTAAAATATTCAATAACAACCGTTCTGATTGTTCCTGTTGCACTCGCAGTGCACTTAAAGTATCATTCAGAGCATTAGTCCGTTCTTTCACTCTAAATTCTAACTCTTCATTCAGCTTGTAAAGCTCCATTTCTGCCCGCCTGCGGTCCGTGATATCCGTACCGATTGCCAGCATTCCTGCGAACTTTCCGGCCTCGTCAAACAGCGGTTTATTTGCCCAGGATACCCAAACGCGATCGCCACTGCGCCGGATACTTTCATTTTCATTGCGCGTGTACTTTTCGGGATTTTGTAAAATATCTCTTAATTTTACTGTCAAGTCGTTTCCTATGGTATCTGTAGGGGGGATAATTGTTCCTACTGCATTTTTACCTAGTATTTCTTCTTCTTCATAACCAAAAAAATCCTGGGCAAATTCGTTAAAAAAGGTAATATTTCCTACCCGGTCTAATTTTAAAATAATACTATTAGCATTTTCCACTAATTCCCGATACTTAATTTCGCTTTGTCGCAGTGCATTTTCCGCTGAAGCACGTTCCGCTACAGTTGCGGCCAACAGCAGAGAGGTAATCACAATTACGCTCATAAAAGCCTGCAAAAATAAGATTGCTTGATTGATAGTTTGTGCTTTAGCAATAAAAGGACCAGCACCCTGAGAACCCCCCCAAATCGCGATGCTGGATACTAGGAAAGATGAGACGACAGCACCCCGTTGACCGAATTGAATTGTCGCCCAAATTACTAAGGGAAATGGCAAGTATTCCAGGGGATACCCGGAAAAGGTAGGGGTTGCTTTGGAACTATATACTACCCAACTGACTGCGATTAATGACATCAGGCCTATTCCTGCCCAGATGCGATTGATGCTGCTAATTTCGCGATCGGCTCTTGCTGGTTTTTGGTATAAAATCAACAACAGGGGAGCAAAAATCAAAACTCCTAACGTATCTCCCAGATACCAATTCCACCTAATTTCCCAATATTCTCTCCAGTCAACTAGACCAGTTAAACATAAGCGTATTGTCCCCAGAGTGCAGTTGATTTGAGTAGCAACTACAGCACCACAAAAAATTAAATTGACAACATCTATCAGCCGCTCCAGTGACTGGCGAAACTTTAATTTATTTAGTAAAAAAAAGGCGCACAAAGCTTGCAAACAAGCACAACAAGCAGAGACTAATGACAGGATTAAGGAGACATTCATGTCGATTTTTTCAAAAAAGAAAACCCCTAACGCTACTCCTGGCAAAAAGCGCCACCCAAACAATAAAAGTGCAGCTTGCGCAATTCCTGCGGGGGGCCAGACGCAGGTAGCTAATTTATTGATACCGGGAATAGAAACTGCCAGTTTTGCTCCTAAAATATAAACAAGGGCAATGGCAGCTACTTTGCCTAAATATTGCCAATTTATAGATTGAATAAATCGACTCAACTGACTATTGTTTGGGTTCATACTTAGTTGGATAATTTAAATTAATTCATTTGATGCCATTGATTAAATAAGTGTTCATCTTACCTTTGCCTTTCACTTCAATTATCCCTCGACTTTCTAATAAATACTTTTCTTGCAATATATCATAAGTTGCAGGTGTCACCTGAATACGTCCTGGCAACCCATGGGATTCCATGCGGGAAGCGGTATTAACAGTGTCTCCCCACAAATCATAAATGAATTTTTTGATACCAATGACTCCGGCGACAACGGGGCCACTGTTGATGCCAATTCTGATGCTGAAATTTTGGCTGTGGCTATGGCTGAATTGGGCAATTGCTTGCTGCATATCGAGGGCCATTTGGGCGATCGCCTCCGCATGATCGCTACGGGGCATTGGCAGTCCTCCCACTACCATATAAGCGTCACCAATGGTCTTAATTTTTTCCAAACCATGCTTTTCTGCTAGCTGATCGAAGGTAGAAAAAATCTCATTCAGCAACGAAACTAATTCCGTGGGAGAAATTTGGGAGCTAATTTGGGTAAAACCGACGATATCTGCAAATAAAACAGTAACATCAGTATATGTCTCGGCAATGATACTTTGGTCTTGTTTGAGCCTTTCGGCGATCGGCTGGGGCAGAATATTTAGCAACAGGCGATCGGATTTTTCTTGTTCTAAACGTAGGGCTGCTTCAGCTTGTTTGCGAGTGGTGATATCTTGAACAGTGCCTTCGTAATAGAGTAAATTTCCATAGCTATCGCAAACCGTATAAGTATTTTCAGAAATCCAAATAATGCTGCCATCTCGGCGGTAAATCTGAGATTCAAAATCTGATACTTTGCCTTGTTTTTCTATTAAACGGATAACTTCGGCGTGGCGATCGGGGTCAACATAAAGTTGTTGGCTAACATTAGTTAATGTACCAACTAATTCGGAGTGGGAACTGTTACCATAAATCCGAAGCAAAGCAGGATTAGCGCTGAGATATTCCCCATCTGGGGTAGTTTGAAAAATGCCGACGATCGCATTTTCAAAGATACTGCGATATTTTTCTTCCGCTTGTCGCAGTGCTTCTTCTGCTCGCTGGCGTTGTCGCGCTTCCACCGCAAAAGTCACGGAATCTGCTAAAGAAACAGCAAAACTTTGTTCTTCAATAGTCCAATAGCGCGTGTTTCCTACCTGTTCCAAACAGACAACTCCGGCGGTTTTTCCATCTATTTGAATCGGCGTATCTAGCATAGAAGTGATGCCGAAAGGAATCAAGTAAGAGTCGGTAAACTCTCTAGTTCTAAAATCATGACGCGCATCAACCGCAGCAATAGCCCGTTCTTCTCCCAGTGCTTGAAAATAGGCTGGATAGTATGCTTCCGCTAGTTCTAAACCCTCTGAATGGGAATTAGTTTTTTTATCGAATAGATCCAGACATTGAATTTTTGAGCGTTTTTCATCGTAGAGCCATATGCTGGAACGAGCAACTTCTAAAGTATTGCTAGCAGTTTCTGTAATCTTTCGTAGTGCTGTTTTAAAATCGCCATGGTTCAGGGCTTTATTTTTAGCCAATTCTATTAATGCCGACTTATGTTTCTGGAGCTGTATTTCGCTTTGTTGTAGAGCTATTGTGCGTTCTTTAACTCTGAGTTCTAACTCTTCATTCAGCTTATGTAGTGCTATTTCTGCTCGCCTTCTTTTACTAATATCCGTGCCGATGCAGAGAATTCCTACCAGTTTTCCCCCCTCATCAACCAGGGGTTTGTTTGCCCAAGCTACCCACACTCGTTCCCCGTTGCGCCGGATATTTTCATTTTCGTAACTGGTAAAGCGATCGGGATTTTCCAAAAGCTCTTGATAAATTAATTCTAAATTATTGCCTTGCATATCTATGTGAGGCAGAATTGTGCCTAGTGCATTTTTGCCGAGAATTTCTTCTACTTGATAACCAAAGAATTTTTCGGCAAACTCGTTAAAAAAAGTAATTTTTCCCTCACAGTCCAATTTCAAAA
The DNA here is from genome assembly GCA_020882975.1 of Microcoleus sp. EPA2. Classification (GTDB taxonomy): domain Bacteria; phylum Cyanobacteriota; class Cyanobacteriia; order Cyanobacteriales; family Microcoleaceae; genus Microcoleus. The sequence continues at coordinate 90,897 of JAHRFD010000014.1, forward strand.
TAATGCTGTTGGCATTTTCCACCAATTCTCGATATTTTATTTCGCTCTCTCGCAGAGATTTTTCGGCTGAGGCTCGTTCCGCTACTGTCGCTGCCAATAACAGCGAAGTAATCGTAACTACTGCCATAAAAGCTTGCAAAAATAAGATAGCCTGACTGATATTTGTCGCTTTAGTAATAAAAGGGCCTCCGCCTTGGGAACTCCCCCAAATAGAAATACTAGATACTATAAATGATGCCAAAACAGTACCGCGTTGACGGAATTGGATAGCACCCCAAATCACTAAAGGAAAAGGCAAGTATTCAATAGGATATCTCGAAATAAACACCTCATTTTTAAAGCCAAATACTAACCAAGTAACTCCGCTCAAGACAATCAACCATATCCCCTGATTAATTAAATACTTAGGATTCATCTTTAATTGTCTTTTCAGGGAATCAACTGCTGCTGCTGATAAAGGAGATAGTAGAATCAGTGGAGTTAAAATTAAAACGCCCATGGTGTCTCCCAGCCACCAATTCCAACGAACGTCCCAAAATTGTTTTCCATCTATTTTACCTGCTAAATATAGAGACAGAGAACCCAGCGTGCAACTAATTTGAGTAGCAATCATGCCTCCAAATAACACTAGGTTAACGACATCTTTGAGACGATCTAAAGAACGACGAAAACCAAATCGTTGCAACAAAGTTACGGCAACAACAGCTTGCAAAATAGCTCCTATGTTTCCTCCCAACCAAACCAGGAATATTTTTTCTGCTGGATTAACCAAATTCAGCAAATATACACCTAAAATGATGGCTGGCCAGACTCTGATCCCAAATAATAAGAGTCCAGCTTGTGCAATTCCTGCGGGCGGCCATACGGAGGCTGCAAAGGGACTAACACCTTGAATAGAGTATGCCAGTCTAGCCCCCACGGCGTAAGTAACAGCAACTAAAGCTACTTGAAGTAAGTATCGTCCAACTCCAGATTGAAGGAATCGCAGAAACTGATTTAAGTTCAGGTTCATATCGAGATTTAATTTTGAGTAGGTTGATATTTTTTTAAATCATAATAAGATAAAAAAACATCCTTTGTAGTGAGGACTTTAGTCCTATCCATGCTAACAGGAAACAACTGAAGTCCTTACTACTAACCTTAGCCCCGATGAAAATATCGTTTGTAGTGAGGACTATAGTCCTGTCCATCCTAACACGAACGGACTGAAGTCTTGACTACGAACCTTAGCCCTGATGAAAATATCGTTTGTAGTGAGGACTTTATTGCTTTAATTTTTCACAGTAAAGGAAAGGAATGAAGTCCTTACTACAAACCTTAAATTCCCGGAAAATATTTCATTGAATAGCTTCCTTAATCCATTGTTTTAAGGTTGAGTTTACTTCTTCAATGATAATTTCTTGGGATTTGTGAGTCGATCTTTCAACTACTTCAACTTTACCAGACTTGAGGGAACGACCGGGAACAATCCGATAGGGAATGCCAATTAAATCCGCATCTTTGAATTTAACTCCTGCACGTTCATCGCGGTCATCTAACAGAGTTTCAATGCCAGATTGATTGAGTTCTGCGTAGAGTTTTTCGGCGACTTCCATTTGTTGAGTGTCGGAAATATTGGGGATGCTGATGATAACGTGATAGGGGGCGATCGCCACTGGCCAAATTATCCCGTCTTTGTCGTAGGATTGTTCTACGGCAGATTGAGCTAACCGCGACACACCAACGCCGTAACAACCCATAACTAAGGGCATTTCTTCGCCTTGTTCGTTGGTGTAGGTAGCGCCCATTGCTTGAGAATATTTGGTCCCTAATTGAAAGATGTGGCCGACTTCGATGCCTCTGGCGGTTTGCAGTGTTTGTTCGGGATTGTGCACAGCCCGATCGCCTTTTTTGGCCTTCCTGACATCTACTGCTAAATTCGGTAGGTCAAATTCTTTGCCCCAATTTGCTCCCACAACGTGGTATCCTGATTCGTTCGAGCCAGTGACAAAGTTTGTCAAGTCAACTGCGGTGCGATCGACTAAACGCAAAAACTTGGGAGATACCCCCCCTTGCCCCCCCTTACCAAGGGGGGGATTTGAGTCTTGTTGCCCCCCCTTACCAAGGGGGGAATTTGAGTCTTGTTGCCCCCCCTTACCAAGGGGGGGATTTGAGTCTTGTTGCCCCCCCTTACCAAGGGGGGAATTTGAGTCTTGTTGCCCCCCGTTACCAAGGGGGGGATTTGAGTCTTGTTGCCCCCCCTTACCAAGGGGGGGATTTGAGTCTTGTTGCCCCCCCTTACCAAGGGGGGGTTGGGGGGGGTTCGAGGCAATGTAATCATCAGCAACATCGGGAGCCATATAACCAAGAGGCAAAGATTTAGCGGCCCATTTTTGCTGAGCTTCCGCATCTGGAACAGTCAAAAATAGGATAGTTTTTGCTTGATAATTTCCCGCTAATTTGGTTAATTCATTCAGCAATTTTACCTGATTAACATCTTGGTCTCCACGAAGGCTGACCAGTACCAATACAGTCATACCGCTGTCATAAACTGCCTCATAAAGTACATTTTTGACAACTTGAGTAGGAGAACACTTGAGAAACTTACAGAGTTTTTCAATGGTTTCAGTTCCCGGTGTTTCCCGCTTTTCAAAAGTTGTAAAAGACGAGGGTTCCGCATCAGCAGGTATAGACACAGCCTTTTCTAAATTAGCAGCATACTGACCATCTTCGGTGTAGAGAACTTCATCTTCCCCAGCTTCCGCCAACACCATAAACTCTTGGGAACCAGAGCCTCCAATGGCTCCAGAATCAGCATCTACTGCTCGGAATTGCAAGCCCGATCGCCGTAGCATATTGCTGTAAGCTTGAGCCATATCCTGATAAGTTTTTTTCAGGCTTTCTTCGCTAGTGTGGAAAGAATAGCCATCCTTCATAATAAATTCACGACCGCGCATCAAGCCAAAACGCGGGCGAATTTCATCACGAAATTTAGTTTGAATTTGATACAGATGTGTAGGCAATTGCCGATAAGAACGAATCATATCCTTAGCAACTGTAGTAATTACTTCTTCGTGAGTTGGACCCAATCCCAATTCTGTATCGCGACGGTCTGTGAGAGCAAACATGATACCTTCAGCTTGAGTATAGGTATCCCAGCGCCCCGATTCCCGCCACAAATCGGCCGGTTGGAGTTGTGGTAAGAGGCATTCTTGAGCGCCTGTAGCGTCCATTTCTTCCCGCACAATTTGGGAGACTTTTTTGAGTACACGCCACATCAAAGGCAGATAAGCGTAAATCCCGCTACCGATGCGGCGGATGTATCCCGCACGGAGTAATAGTTTGTGGCTGGGAATTTCTGCTTCTGCTGGGTCTTCCCGGAGGGTGACAAAAAGCATTTGAGAGAGTCGCATCGGTGATTTCCTTTAATGACTGAATGATTTTAATCTCACATTAACTTCTGATATTATCAGAGGTAAGGCAGATTTGATTAGACCTTTCCCATAATTATTGTGGAACCAGGGTACTACCTGTTCTCGAAAGTCTTTTTAGGAGATGTCTCTTAGATATTTAGCAGATATATATTAGATATATGAATAATTATTTGCCAAACTATCAATAGTAATCCTCCGTCCCACCCTACTGATTATACAGATCCAACGCTCCCCATTACTAGGTAATTTTCACCATCATCATCAAACAAAATCATAAGTTGATAGCGCACTCTACGATATTTACTGTAGGCTGTGGCGTAGTTTACTAATATTTATAATTGGTGGCGATCGCCTTCGGCATTGGATTTGCTGCTTTTAAACGAACTCTGCTTACTAAATTATTTTAAAACTAATTTCAGACTTTAGATGGATTAATTTATAAACCCAAGTTGCCATGATAAATGTATAGAACCATCGCCCTAAAAAACGATAATTTTGGATTGCTGAGTTACTAAGCATCTCTACTGATGTATGGCCTAAACGGGAAACTGCTACTGAGCAGTAACTAACTCATGATTCAAAAAATTTGAAAGTGGCAACAACCATCTAAAGATGGCAATATCCCCTTGCAAATATGGGGGATAGATTTCACTATGCCTAATTAGGCTGAAAATTTAGGAGGTAAATTATGTTAGAAAATGTACCATTAGACCACCCAGATATCGGAGGGCTAATGTTTTTAAGCCCACAATTCTTTGTAGCATTAATCGCCGGAGTCATTATGGCTTTTGGCTTCCAGTTTTTGTTAACCAACTTTTCGATTGCAGCCAAAATATCTAATTGGGATGAGGCTTTACCCGATGACGATGACGAGTCAGAAAGTTTAGGCACGAAATTTCGTAAAACAGAAAGTCTAGTAGGCGGTTGGATTTTAGTAACAGTCAACATAGCCTTATTTTTGGCTTGTTTTCTCGCAGTCAAACTAACTTCTATTGCTAGCGTAGATGGAGCGGCAATTATTGGTGTTGTTATCTGGGCTGCCTACTTTTTAACTCTGGTTTGGCTGGGTTCTAGCGCCGTCGGTTCCTTGATTGGTTCCTTGATGAAAACAGCATTTTCCGGCGTTCAAGGTGTCATGGGTACTGCCGGTGCAGCCATGAGCGGGAAGATGGCTAGCGACCAAATGGTAAATACTGTAGAGGCATCTGTAGCCGCTGTCCGCCGCGAATTGAGTTCGGCGGTAGACCCGGATAGCATTCGCGAAACGGTACAAGATTATGTTGGTTCTTTGCAGCTACCGAAGCTAGATGTCAAAGAAATTCGCGGTCAATTTGAAAAGTTGCTGGGCGATGCGGATATCAAATCTTTGGCGGGAAGCGATGTTCTGAAAAATGTTAACCGCCAGACTTTTGTAGATTTAGTTAGCAGTCGCACTGATTTTTCCAAAGATGAAATAAATCAAGTAGCAGACCAACTTGAAGGCGTGTGGAAGCAAGCATTCGGTCAGCAACAACAGCCACAAGACCCGAAGTTAGAGTTGGTTAACTTTCTTAAGTCGGCGGCACCGGATTTGCTGAAGTCTGATGAACTGAATGCCAAATTATCTCAAGTTTTGGCAACTACAGAAAACAAATCTGAGTCTAGCAATGGCATGAACCGAGCGATGCAGTTGGGTGTGGAAGCTCTAGTCGGAACTTTGCTGTCGCGGACGGATTTGTCGGATGTAGATGTGGAAAAAATTTCGGGTAAGTTACAGGAATTCACCGCTAAAGGAACGGAAAAAGCTAAATCTTTGGGGTCTAAGGTGGCGGATAAATTCCCTGCATTTTCTTTCCATACGGTTAAAGCTGATGTGGAGAATTATTTGCTAAATTCTCAGCCTTGGCATTTAAACAGAGAGACTATTAAGCAGGAATTTAGGGATGTTATTTACGACCCCGATGCTGCTCCTGGTGCTATTTTACACCAATTAGAAGTGTTGAATCCAGAGTATTTTGTCGGGATTCTCGGTCGCCGAGAAGGCTTTACTGAGGAACAGACAAAGGAAATTGCTGAACAGCTTGAAAGTGTCCGCCAGGAAGTGCTGGAAATTGTGCAACCTGCTGCTTCTGAGGAACAGTCTCAAGATTTGCGGAGTCGGATTGAAGATTATTTGCGATCGACTGGTAAGGAAGAATTGAATCCTGAAGGTATCGAGAAGGATTTTCAAGCGCTTTTGGAAGACCGGGATGCTGGTTTTGAGGCTTTGCGCGATCGCCTATCGCAATTCGATCGCGATACTTTGGTACAGTTGCTAGGTCAGCGGGAAGATTTCAGCCCGGAAGAAGCCGACCAATTAATCGGTCGCCTCGAAAGTTCGCGCGATCGAGTGATTTCTCAAGCTCAGGAATTGCAAGAGCAAGCGAAATCGAAAGCGCAAGAATTGCGCCAAAAGGTAGAAGAATACCTCCGCAATACTAACAAGGAAGAACTCAATCCTGAAGGTATCGAGCGCGAGTTTCAAACTTTGTTTGAAGACCCGCAAGCAGGCTTTAAGGCACTGAGGGAACGCTTATCTCAATTCGATCGCGATACCCTGGTGCAGTTGCTGTCACAGCGCCAAGACCTCAGCGAAGAACAGGTAAATCAGGCGATCGACCGGATTGAATCTGTGCGCGATAACATGATCAACGCGCCACAAATAGTTGCAGATAAAGCTAAGCAGCAGTACGAAGAAGTTACTGCTAAGATTGGCGAGTACCTGCGGAATACTAACTTGGAAGAACTCGATCCAGAAGGTATCAAGCAAGATTTGACCAAACTGTTTGAGAATCCGAAAGAGGGTGCTTTGGCTTTGCGGGAAAGACTTTCTCAGGTCGATCGCGAAACTTTGGTGAAGTTGCTTTCACAACGGGAAGATTTGAGCGAAGAACAAATAAATCGGACGATCGATCGCGTCCAGGATTCGCTCCGCAGCATTGTTAAATCTCCACGCCGCTTGGCATCTCGCGCTCAAGCAACGGTGCGGGATTTCCAAGGGAATTTGGAAAATTACTTGCGGAATACTAACAAGGAAGAACTCAATCCTGAAAGTATTAAACGGGATTTACAATTGTTGTTTAGCGAACCCGGAATGGGGATGCAGAATTTGGGCGATCGCCTCCAGCATTTCGATCGTTCGACTCTGGTAGCCTTGCTGTCACAGCGGGAGGATATTTCGGAAGAAGAAGCTAACAAAATTGCCGACCAAATTGAAACCGTTCGCAACCAATTTGTCGAACAAGTTCAAATGGTTCAGGACAAATTTCAATCAGCACTAGACGGTATTTTCGGGAAAATTCGGGATTATCTCAATTCCCTGGAGCGCCCAGAACTTAATTATGAAGGTATCAAGCGCGATTTCCGCAAAGTATTTGACGATCCCCAGGCAGGATTTGAGGCGATTAAGGAACGTGTAAGTCAGTTCGATCGGGAAACTTTAGTTGCTGTAATTAGCTCTCGTCCCGATATTTCCGAAGCTAATGCTAACAAGATTATCGACCAGATTGAAGGAGCACGGGACACGGTTCTGTCGCGCTCAGAACGCCTGCAAGAGTCCGCGAAAAAACGCATCAAACAACTTAAGGAGAAGGCTAAACACCAAGCAGAAGAAGCGCGGGAAGCTGCTGCAAGTGCTGCTTGGTGGTTGTTCGGTACGGCTCTCACTTCTGTAGCTGTTTCGGCTTTAGCAGGTGCGATCGCCGTCGGCGGCATTTCAGGTTTGCTTAGCTAAAGTTTAAAAGAGTTTGATCTACAATTCTCCTGATTATAGGCTAGCCAAAAGCTAGCCTTTTTTTGGACAGCCGATGCGTCAGCTTTAGATCCCAGCCTTCTTCAAAAAGTCTGGGCTTTATTTGTTGAGGTCCGATCGATCTACTAAACAATCTTAATCAGTCGCAGGTACAACAATGTTGTCCAATCCGCCTCATTCTTTGGTGGCAATTTTTTCAGTTTTGGGCTAATTTACTGCCATAAATTACGTTGGGGATCATCTCTGTCTTAAGCAAGATTCTAGGTGGAGTGTTTATTCGCTAACTTTTATTAAGAACTAAAAACAGTTTTCCAAATTAATCAGAGAACTGAGCAATAAATTACCTTTTGGAGGCTCGAATGACATTTACCACCACCAGCGCTTACGACCAAGGAAAAGCAGACATCAAGACCTTGAGTGTAGACGACCAATTAGGTTTACTGTGGTTTGTTTACACAGAAATGGGCAAATCTATTACCCCTGCTGCTCCCGGTGCTGCTGGTTCCGAAATCGCTCAGGGTTTGTTCGATCGCGTCAAGGAATTGCCCCACGAAGAACAACTGCAAGTGATGCGCGATATTGCTTCAAAAGCGAATACTGAGATTAGTCGCATTTATGGCTCCCTTAGTCCAGAAACTAAGCTGGCTTTTTGGTATTTCTTAGCAGTCGGAATGGACGAAGGAACTATTATTCCCGTACCTCCCGACTATCAGTTACCAGAAGCAGGAAAAGCTTTATTAGGCAAGATTGAAACCATGGATTTTCAGCAGCAAATTGATTTTCTGCGCGGTACTGTTTTAGAAATGGGTGCAGAAGCTGCTCCGGGCGCTGGCATTTAAAAAAATTAGCAATTTTTACATAATTTGTGCTCTCAGAACCCCTAATTATTTAATAATTAGGGGTTCTGAGTTTGATTTTGATTTTAGCAGTTGCTTAGTTAATAGCTGAACTCAACTGCTCTGTTGCCGACAACTTCCGGCCCATTTGCGATTAAATGTAGCTCTTCGCAGGCAACAGTTAGCAAAGGCTGACCTAAGTTGAACCGGGCAAAAGGGCTCTCTGGAGGTATTTCTAATTCGCCTCGAATCAATCCGGTGCGACATTGAAACTGTCCTTGAAAAAATAGCAAATTATTGCTGTTGGCACTGAAAACATTGCCACTCAAAGACAGCGGTAACGCCCAACCTTGTTGACTGTAACTGAGACTGCAAAGTTGACAGTTTCCTTGACGCACAGTGATGCGGTATCCCAGGGATGATGCTGGGATCGAATCGCTGCCTTCCCAACTAAATTGAGCTATTTCTTTAGGTAGTGCCCAAATCTCGCGCCCGCCTGCTACAGAGTTAGGATTGTCTACGTAAATGTGGGAAATCCAAGCGCCCCATTTGCCACCATAATTAACTATCCCACTAACTATAATTAATTCGTTATATTCCATTACGGAACCTAACCCATAGGAGGATATATAAATGCCACCCAGGGTTTTGCCGGGAAACACAGAGATGATTTCTAACTCCGAAGGAACCAGGGGGCGCACGAGTTCAACATCTACTAATTGTAAAGTGGCGATCGCGTACCCTTGCAACTTCCAAGGTGCAGGTGGATATATCATTTTAAATGCTTTTAAACTTCAGATTTTATATTTATTTTAGCTTAGGGTCTAATCAGAAATTAGATGAATATCTAAATTCTGTAGGAACGGGTTTCACCAACAATACATGGCTATAACTAAAGATTAAAACAAACCCGCCCCCACCAAGCAGTAAATCATCATGTAAATTCTTTGAATTAGTGGTGTGGGGGCAGGTTGATTGAAGGTGGGAATTAGATATTTTTCGTAAAACCCGCCCCTAATATCCGCGTTAATCTGCGGTTAAAAACCTCACAATCTACTTAGTAGCGTAACCAGTATTTACCAAAAACTCGCGCAACTTGCCAAAAAACTCAGTGCGATCGCGCCCTTGATACACTCTTTCCAATAACAGCCAACTTTCCACCTGCTGTCCCAGTACATACTGGTTCGCCATATAAGCAGCGAAAACCCCTTTAGCCTCCTTATTTTCACTTAAACGCTTGTTAGATTCCAACCAAAGTTCACAGGAGTTGGTATAGACTTCCACCGGATACTGCTTAGTTACATCCTGCATTTTACCTTGACGGTATTGCCAAATTTGCAGTGGTAGCCGCGAATCAGCATAACTTGTAAAAGCCTCGGCAAATCGCCCGTCTAGACTTTTGAACTCTGGGATATCATTTTTGCCAAAATCGACAATTTCATAGCTCACATTGCCCCAGAAATGCTTGATATGAGTGTATTTTTTGGTCGCCGAGTCGTAGCGATAAATAAACGAATAATTGCAGCAGTTAGAGCCGCTCTTGGTGGAGACCAACTCTGCCAACACTTCCGGTTCCTTGTCCCCATCAAAATCCCTGACTCGCAGCGATAAAAACCGCCCTTCAGAAACTTCTTCGCTGGTTTTTTGGTCCGGGTTGTCTACTAGGGAACGAGTCGGAATTAGCACAGGTTCGTCTAATAAAGTTTGACCATCACGGATAATTTTAATTCGCATATTTTTAGCGTTTTCCGCTTCTTTCACAAAGGAAAATTCCGCCCGAACTTTCTCAAATTCCGAGGTTTCTGTGGTTCTAGGCGGCCCCACATTCGGCGGAACTTGGGCGACATATTGGGAGGGAACTAAGGCTGTTTGTCCTGGTTTCGCAATTGCTTGACACAGGAAAGTTGCTACTTCGGCGCGAGTTGCGTTGCGAGTTGGTTCTAGTTGTTTGACAGCGGGATAATTGACCACCAGTTGTTTTTCGGCAGCGGCGGCGATCGCATTTCTTACCGGTTCTGGAATTTCCCGCACATCCTCAAAAGTTGCATCCAAAATTTCAGCCGCAGGTCCAGTGGGTGTATATTTCAATCCGCTGGTTAAAGCCACTAAAACTTGCCACCTAGAAATATTCAAAGTTGGGTTAAAAATACTGCCACTGTAACCAGACATAAAGCCTGTTTGATAAGCTTCTCGAATAGCTTGAAAAGCCCAATAATTCGTGGGAATATCTACAAAACTAATGGGATTACGGACAGTTTTTGCATCAGGAAAAGCCTTGCGAAGCATCGCCGCAAATTCAGCGCGACTGACAGGGCGATTTGGTCGAAAAGTGCCGTCTTCGTAGTAGCCGGTAATTATTTTTTTATCGGCTAAATCTTCGATACAAGCTTGAGCCCAATGGTCTTTCACATCCTTGAATTTAGCTTGAGCAAATGCCGGACTTAGATTTGTGCCCGGAAGCAACAAATTTCCCAGGATTATTCCCAAAGCTACCAGCAAAGCAATGAATGCTTGACTTTTGTGCGATCGAACCATACAGCATCCTCCTTTGTCACCACATTTGCGATCGAAACTTACGCAAGGTTTACATAGTATTAGGTATTCTACCCTGATTTAGCACTTATTGAGAATCTAAAGTAATCTCCATCGCCAATTGAGTTTTTATGGTCGATTCTTGAGGACTACCAGCACTTTTAACACTCATTTCGCTATTTGAATTCATAGAAACAGCAGAGCGAACAGGCATTAATTTATCCAACCGGATTGTGGATTCTCCCCTACCTTGAGAAGCCAAAGATTGGAGATTTATATTAGAGCCGGCCGGAAGTTGGGGCGAGTTGACACTTTGGGGTTTTGCTTGCTGTTCTAAACCTATATTCAAAACTGCAACTCCCTCTTGAAAACTCATCAATTCATAGGTAGCAATATTGTTGACATTAATTCCGTTAGAATTTAGCGGAAAATCCAATCTCCATTTAGCTCCTTTGCCGACTGCTTCTGCTGGCAGTTGCACTGAAAGTTGCTCTATAGATTGAGACATTTGTCTAATTATTTGCTTGAAGTTATTGTCAGCTCCTTCTGGCACAATAAAGTCACCTCCTTTACTGAAGCCGCGACTGTCCATGATGAAAGAGCCTTTCAATCCTACCAGTTTTTTGATGGAGGAACGCATACTTTCCAGGGCAGAAGGGGGAGCATTTGTATTATCGCTAGTGACATCTGCCTTAGTGTAAGAAAACTGATAGTGAATATCCCCATTGGCATCAATCTTAGTAGCTTCTGTTTCCATAGTCACCACGGATGTGGGAACTTTTATTTCCTGGGTAGACTGACCGCCAGCAGATATTTTCATGCCCATTTTGATAGTCATCAAGGTTGTTTGCTTGACATTCAGAGCGGGTTTTAAACGCATTTGCTGTCGCGGTTCTGCTCCCAGGTTGATGATTTGGATTTGAGGGGGTTGGGAGGTGCGAATGGGTATGGAGTTCTCCCTGGCTGGCTGCTGTGCTACAATTGGAGGCTGTGCAATAACGACAGTCGGCATCAGCTCGATCGCCCTTCCGGCACTCAAAAAACCAATAGATGCTATAAACAGTGCTTTTTTCATGAATTAATGCTGAAATGAGTTAATTTTTGACCTGTTGCCAAAGTTGTTCTATGCTAACAAAATTGTAACCTCTTGCCAAAAGCAAGGGAATAATTTTTGCCGCAGCCGCCGCCACATCCTCGCCACCGCAATAACCGTCATGCAGTACAATAATTGAACCGTTTCCAGTTTGCTCCATGACGCGGTTGACAACTGTCAAAACCCCCGGCCGCACCCAATCTTCCGGGACAACACTCCACATCACAGGGCGATATTCCCACTGTTTTAATAACTGGAGTGTTTGAGGGGTAAAAAAGCCATTGGGAGGCCGCACATCGCGGATTAATTTGGGGTCTAAATTGCAAGCTTGGGAAATTGCTTTTTGCGTATCTTCTAAACTTTGCTTTAATTCCTGTGGTTTGAGTTTGGGAAAGGATACGTGTTGGTAGCCGTGGAGACCGATCCAGTGTCCGCGATCGCAAACTTGTTTAGCCACTTCGGGGTGTCTGTCCACGCAAAAACCCAGCCAGAAAAAACTAGCTGTAATGTTATATTTGTCTAAAACTTTTAACAGTTGAGGCGTGTGCTGTCGGTGCGGTCCGTCATCAAAAGTTAGGGCAATTTTGCGACTGTTGGCATCTCCCGTCCACAAGCATCCGGGAAAAGCTGTTTTGAGAATCGGGTGAACAACTGGAAATAAAGGTGCTAGCTGCATTAATTAACCTATAAAAATTGAGTTAGTCTACCATATAAATCTTCCGAAAAACCCCGCTCAGACAGGTTTAATCAGCTTAATTAAATTTTAACTCCTTTGATAGAGTGCCTAGAGAAATACTACCTAGAGACCTCTATCTCAAGGTCGATGCGATTAGCCTACGATGTAATCATATACTAAAAATCGTAACTAATCAACCAAAACTGAAGGTCTTAAAAATGACAGAAGCATATTTAGCAGAACGTACAGTGTCAGCCGTATTTAAAGAAGAAGAACAACTAGACGGTGTGATTAGACGCTTGCTCGATCGCGGTGTCTCCCGCGACCACATTTCAGTAATGGGGAAAAATTTTCAGTCCAAAACTAAAATTGCTGGGTTTCTGACTAAAAAAGATGTAATTTTAGGTGGCTTGCGCAGTGGGGCGATTTTTGGTTCGTTATTTGGTTCTTTTTTGGGTTTGCTAACAGGTGTTGGCGTGTTGTTTATTCCCTTTGTCGGTGCTGTAGTATCGGCGGGTCCCTTGGGTGCTGTATTGTTGGGTGCAGCTAGCGGGGCGATCGCCGGTTCTGCGGGTGCTGGTTTAGTCTCGGCTTTAGTTGCTTTGGGAATGCCCGAAGACAAAGCAACTATTTATCAAACCCGCGTGGAAGCAGGAGAATTTCTGGTAATGGCAGAAGTTCCGGCCGACAGAAGTGGCGAATTTCAACTATTATTAGAAAGTGCGGGTGGCGAAGAAATAGCTATTAGTGAAATGACACTGCCACGAGCTTGCACAGGTCGTTGTAATAGTCCGGCAGATTTGTCTCCAGAAGTGCGATCGCACCTGTCGGAAGCAGCTCAAAAAACATTTATAGAATCCTACAACGCCGCCTTTGACGAAAGCAAAGACTCTATACAAGCGGAACACACCGCATGGGAAACTATTCATCAGCAGTACGAAGAAGACGAACATGGCGTTTGGACAAAGCCTTTAGTCAAAGTCTAGTTCCCAGAAAGTGGTAAATTAATAAAAGATAGAGTTTAGCCTCTAGAACTTCGGTTCTGGGGGCTTGTGCAATTTTAGATGGTAGATTGGGAAAAACAGAATGTGTAATAGTTGAAAACTTGCCTAAAGAAGGGTGCTATGGGAAAATCATACCATTTATCTAAAATCGTGTAACAATCTTTGACCCCCCCTAACCCCCCCCTTATAAAGGGGAGGGACAAGACTACTGTTGCATTCTTTTTTAAAATTGGTATCATTATAATACTAATGTTACTTTGTCAAGTACAATATAGATATTTACCAGCTCAAACTCAGTGGCTCAATGCAAAAATACCTCTGTACAATTTGCAATTACGTCTATGACCCAGAAGTCGGCGACCCGGAATCGGGAATAGCTCCCGGTACTGCCTTTGAGGATATCCCCGATGATTGGGTTTGTCCCACTTGCGGGGCACAAAAATCCGATTTTGAACCAGAATAAGCGAGAAAAGAATTGTCAAATCGAAGCCTTAAAATTACAGTGGTCGGTGGCGGTGCTGCGGGTTTTTTTAGTGCAATTACTTGTGCTAAAATGTACCCCCAAGCCCGCGTCACTTTATTAGAAGCTGGGAGGCAACTCCTGGCAAAAGTTCGCATCTCTGGTGGGGGCCGCTGCAACGCAACTCATGCTTGTTTTGACCCCGCTATTTTAGTACAGAATTACCCCAGAGGAGGGAAAGCTCTACGCGGTGCATTTACTCGATTTCAACCTCGCGATACTGTCGAATGGTTTGCTAGTCATTCTGTTACATTGAAAACTGAAGCAGATGGGCGAATGTTTCCCGTGACAGATGATTCGGCGACAATTGTTAATTGTTTGATCCGGGCCGCTGAGGATGCTGGGGTGCAAATTCGCACTGGTGATGCGGTAGTTTTAGTCAAGCAATTAACCTGGGATATCGGGGAGGACGGGCACGCACCGTCCACGGCCCCTAGGTTTGAAATTGAGTTGAAGTCGGGGGAGAAATTAAAGTGCGATCGCCTGCTTCTGGCTACTGGTAGCAATCCCTCTGGTTTCAAGTGGGCAAAAGATTTAGGCCACACCATCGAACTGCCTGTTCCTTCTCTATTTACTTTTAACATTTCTGATAGCCGAATTCAAGATTTAGCTGGCGTTTCTGTTGCTAATGCTAAGGTAAAATTGCCAGGAGCCAAATTAGAACAAAGCGGGCCTTTGTTAATTACTCACTGGGGTTTGAGTGGGCCTGCTGTACTCAAACTTTCGGCTTGGGGTGCGAGATTTTTGCACGATCGCCATTATCGAGCTCCTGTGTTAATAAATTGGCTTCCCCAATACAACCCAGAAGTTTTGCGACAGCAATTGTTAGGGGTGAAGTCCCAGTTGTCCCACCGATTAGTTGTCTCTAGTTGTCCGTTTCCGATTCCGCGCCGCCTGTGGGAACGTTTGACAAGTGCGATCGGCATTGACGAGCCAAAACGCTGGGCTGATATCTCCAATAAAACCCTCGACAAACTCCTCCAAGAGCTCGTCCAAGGCGAATATCAGATAACAGGAAAAGGCGCATTTAAGGAAGAATTCGTCACCTGTGGGGGCGTTAACTTAAAAGAAGTCGATTTCAAAACTATGGAAAGTCGTCGCTGTCGGGGACTTTACTTTGCTGGGGAAATCTTGGATATCGACGGCGTAACAGGTGGTTTCAACTTCCAAAGTGCTTGGACTACGGCGTGGCTGGCTGGAAGTGCGATCGGCACATGAACAGGCGAATTACTGGCAAATATTAAAATTTGTGTTAATTTCTAGATGAAACGGATAAATTGTGCGTCCTGTTCAGCCTGTAAAAAAAATTCGCAGTTTTGCCTAGTCAACATCGGGTCAAACACATGAAAAACTTAAAGCTGAAAACCCCAGAAGTCGATCGCAACTTGGAATGCCATTTTGACTCACCTTTCATCGAAACAAATGGCTTACTGGAACTCAACCCAGAATTTACAACTCCTGAATTTTTAACCAACTGGAATTTTGAGACAAACCTCTACGAACAACCTGTTTGGATCGACCACTTTGTCATCACATTTCCCAGTCGCACAGCCTTAGAAAAATACGCCCAATCTTTCCGCCCCTTCGGCGCAAAAACAGTCGAAGGACCAGACTTATTTCCCATTAACTTTTGTGCGGAAAACATCAATATTCCCTCGGATTTGTGGCTGCATTTAATGACCTTATTAATGCCAGCCGGCGGCTTAGTCGTATTAGATGCACCCCACGCAGCAGGCGACCAAACATACCGCTTCCAGCAACAAAGAGGATTAGAAGCAGTTCACCACGTCGCGATTCGAGTTGAAAACGTGCAAAATGCTGCTATAATATGGCACAAGAAAAACTTCAAACCCCTATCCCAGCAGCCTCTAAATTCCAGCTCCTTAACTCAGTGGTTCCTGCAAAACCCCGCCGGACAAATCATCGAATTAATCGAACGCCACCCCGGCAACAACGCCACCTTTGACTGCAAAAACATCGCAGGTTTACGCCTCAGCGAAGAAGTTCGGCAAGGGATTATGTAAGGAATGTAACGGATGGAAAGAAGTCCGAGGGCAGAAAGAAGAAAATTCCCAAGGCCCAATTCCCGATGCCCAATCCCCCATTTTCCATTACCAATCACAAAATATATGGTTGCAATCAAAGTTCCCAAAGTCACAATTCAACCCCCAACCTTCAACTCAATAGAAGCCGAACGCAGCCACCGCAAACAGCGTCTAGCAGCAGCATTTCGATTATTTGCCCGCTTCGGATTCAGCGAAGGAATTGCCGGACATATTACCGTCCGCGATCCCGAACACCTAGACCATTTTTGGGTCAACTCCTTTGGAATGCACTTCAGTTTAATTCGAGTCAGCGACCTAATTTTAGTCAATCATAAAGGCGAAGTTGTCGAAGGAAATAAACCCGTAAACGAAGCCGCTTTTGCCATTCATTCCCAAGTCCATAGCGCGCGGCCCGACGTAATTGCCGCAGCCCACGCCCATTCTCCCTACGGTAAAAGTTGGTCGAGTTTGGGTCGCCTCCTAGACCCCCTAACGCAAGATGCTTGTTCTTTTTACCAAGACCACGCTTTATTTGACGATTACACCGGAGTTGTTTTGGAAATCGAAGAAGCTAAACGCATTGCCAAAAGTTTAGGTGAGAAAAAAGCGATTATTCTCCAAAATCACGGACTGTTAACAGTGGGTGAAACAGTAGATGAAGCGGCTTGGTGGTTTATTGCCATGGAACGTTGTTGTCAAGCGCAATTAATGGCAGAAGCAGCGGGAAAACCGATTTTAATCCAACCAGAATACGCGCATTTAACTCAGCAGCAAGTGGGCTCGCATCGTATGGGATGGTTTAGCTTTCAACCGCTTTACGATATGATAGTGCGTCGAGAACCTGACTTGTTAGATTAGCATTAGGACTTATACCAGTTTTTTATGAGGCTGCATAGAATCTGATCCCCCCTAACCCCCCTTAATAAGGGGGGAACAAGATTCTCCTCAAAGTCCCCCTTATTAAGGGGGATGCGAGGGGGATCGAGATATATGCAACTTCACATTAAATTGGTATTATCCAAAATCTGAGGGGAGCATCCTTTTTTATCAGAAAAGTGGGTTTAAAACCCCGTTGTTCTAGAACTGCTTTTCTTGTTCGCGGAAGCGGGTGGTGAGTAGATCAATCTAGGCTTCAATACCTGGTACTTTGCGATAGATATCTGGCAGGGTTAACTCACAATCAACACTAGGCAAATAGAGAAACTGCGATCGTTCTACCCCTACTCTATCTGTCACTTCATGTCGCAGCCATAGACCATCCTTAAGGGTGTAATGAACAATCTGTTGCTCAGTCTGGCTGACTAACACATAGTCTTCTAATGTGGAACAGGTTTGGTAATCGGCAAACTTTTCCGTACTATCAAAATTTGCCGTAGATTTTGATAATACTTCAATAATCAGTTTAGGGTAGCGGATAAAATCCTCGGTGGTCGTGATGTCCTCTGGATGGCAAGTTACAACAACATCGGGGTAATAGTAACAGTCTGCTGTTTCTAGCCTCACCTTAATATCCGATGCCATGACAAGACACGGCTGCTCTTTCAGATGAACATTGAGCAGTGACGATAGATTGCCAGCAATCACCACATGGGGTTTTTTAGCCCCAGCCATGGCGTAGACACGCCCCCGACGGTACTCGTGCTTGATGGGGCTGACACGCTCAGCTTCTAGGTAGTCTTCGGGGGAGATGTAGAAGTGTTGGGCAACCATAGAATGTGAAGATGACTGAGAAGGGCTATAGTGTTTTATTGTACTAATTATTTCAAAAATTTCCTTCCATTTCCAAGTCTTCAATTATCTGCAAACCGCGCGGATCGCCGACTCGCAACAGCGAAGATTTAGCATCTTCTCGCACGCCCATATCTTCGTCTTCTTCTAAAGATTCAATCAAAGCATCGATCGCCCCGGCATACACTACATTATTCGGCAATTCGCGGGCTAGTTGCCCGATCGCCCAAGCAGAGTTACTTCGCACAGCAGACACAGCATCTCGGCGCAGCGATTGAATCAACGGCGGAATCGCAGCAATCACCACATAGTAACCAACCTTTGCCATCTGACCTAGGGAACTGGCAGCCCACAAACGCACCGCTGAAATATCAGTTTTCAAAGCATCAATTAAAGGTACTAAAGCGCGATGATCCCGGCAATTGCCCAGAGCCCAAACTACTCCTTTGCGAACGTAACCGTTCCAATCCCGGTTTAGTTGGTCAATCAGGGGTTCCACAGCATCGGGACTCGGATTTCTGCCCAAGGCATAGGCTGCGCTCACCCGCACTAAGGGGCAGCCGTCTCTCAACAAAATAATTAAATGTGGAATTGCTCGCTCCTCTTGCAATTCGCAAAAAGCCCGCGCCGCCATCATTCGGTGCTGAGCTTCTGGAGATTCGAGTAAAGGCAGCATTTCCTCTGGATCTGGCAGCGGGGGTTCGGATTCTTCGAGTTGATCCAAATAGCTTTCCAGTTCCAAGTCGGTATCAATGGCGATCGGGTAGTCGTTATTGTGCATAAAAAAACTTTACTGCACTGAGGATGCTCCTGGGCAACTCAGTCGGTTGGCTGTTGTCGGTTGGCTGTCGTCGGTTGGCTGTTATCTGTTGTCTGTTGTCTGCCCCCAATCAGGAATAACGAATAACAACTAACCAATTATAAAGATTTTATCATCGAGAGGGAATGACTTTTATATCCTAATTTTTGATACAGATTCAATGCGGGCTGATTACTCATAAATACTTGCAAACCAATTTGTCGATCGCCCCTTTTTCTTACCCAATTTTCCGCATGATTAACTAAGGACTTACCGATTCCCAAACGGCGGTGTTCCCGCGATACATACAGCAGAAAAATGTGAGAGTAGCGTTCTCCGGTGCATTGGTCGATCGCATTTCCCAACCACAAACATCCCACAGCCGATTTGAGATTTTGAACTTGAGATTTCGGCTTTGGTTGAGAAGATGGAAGTGCCGATAAATTTGCTTCCTCTTCCCCCATGTTGTTCTGACACTCCACCAACCAAAGCGGTGTCTGCTTGGAAAAATATTGCTCAACTGTTTGAGCCAAATGTCCCAATTCCCCATCTGGGTAAAGCTCTCCATAGGTCCGGTGCATAAACTTTACCAAAATTGCCCGATCGAGTCCAGAACCCGATCGCAGCCCATAGCCCGGTATCAGATCCCCAGACATCTGATTAGCCAACACAGTTCGGGGAATAGTTGAAGCCCAACAAAATCTGATGCACCGAGGTCGCTTGCTTTTGTTGACTCACTTCCTCAATCGGTGCTGGGGCAGCCATGTCGGCTGGCAAAAAGATGCGAGCGCTCACTGCTACGAGGGCAGCGAAAAATACTAATACTGCTATCAATGGAGCAATGTATTGACGAATGATAGTCATAAGCGCAAAAATCTTAATTGGGAAGTTGATAATTTAAAGTATACCATATAAAGGCGAGCGGTTATAATTAATTTAAATGCACAATTAGGTCGCTGACTGGGCGGTCCTCAATACCAACAAACACCAAACATAATATTATGAGTTCCTCCCCTGCGGTTTATGAAGCTCTAGCCAAATCAATTGTTTATTTGAACGATCGACCAGACTCGCAAAATCTAGTTGCCCGTTTTCTAGACACTAACGGCTACTATATCGATCGCATCTTCGACGATACCCAAACGGGTCTGTATGCGATCGGCTTCGGTGCAGTAGATCCCAAAACCCCCCCCGTTCTGGTATTTCGGGGCACCGACTTTATCGGCGACGATGCTATATTTTCCGACTCGCCCAACATTGGTTTTGCCGAATTTGAAAACAACAAAGATGCGATCGAAAACTGGCTCCAAGAAATCAGGGAAAATACATCTCAAAATCCCAATCAGTTATTACCGGATACCATCGGTCACAGTGTAGGTGGTGCTATAGCTCAAATAGTCGCCACCGAATTTAGTTCGATTACTGGCGATATATTTACTTTCAACTCTCCCGGAGTCTCAAAAACTACAGTAAACGCATTTAAGAAAAACCTGACCAGAATTGGCAATAAAAATGTTAATCACTACATTGTCAGCGGAGATATCATCAGCCTGTTTGGCGAAGAATTTTTACCAGGAAAAGTATTTTTTCAAACTTTTACAGACCCCAATATTGAACCACTAACTGTCTTAGCCAAGCATCGCTCAGAAAAGCTGCTCACTAATCCCCCACCAGGTTTTTTCCAAAGGCAAATTGCTGTAGAAGACTTGAACAGTCCAGAATTGACCTATAACAACGACTCCGATTTTAATGAATTTATAGCGGCGATGAACTTTGCCCTACCAGAAGTGTCAATAGCAATCAGAACCAGAGCAGGTGCAGAAAGTTTAAGAACATCTCCAGAATTCTCTTTACTGGAACTCATCAAAGAAATTCAAATTGGTTTAGCTCCCCTACAACCAAACTATTTATTAGGAGACGATCGCAACAATGCAGCCACCGGGGGCAGTGGAGATGATACGATTATCGGCAACGGCGGTAACGATACTCTCAGGGGCAATAGAGGTAACGACAGTATCACTGGCGGTGGCGGAGACGACTTCTTATACGGCGGCAGAAATAACGATTATTTAAACGGAGGCGACGGAGACGATTTGATTGCCGGCGAGTTGGGCAACGATGTTTTAATTGGTGGCAGTGGACGCGATCGTTTTGTATTAGAATCCGGTGGAGGCTCAGATACGATCGTAGACTTTGAAGACTCTCAAGATTTAATTGCACTGTCACGGGGTCTAACTTTTGCTCAAATTAAAATTACTCAAGGTAATGACGGAGTTTTAATTAGTCTCCTGAATAATGGCTCCATTCTTGCTAATATTACTGGCGTATCTGCCAGTCAGATTTCGCGACCAGATTTTGTCCAGATTTAGATAATTTCTGATTCCTGTGAAGATTTTAGTCATCATCGGGAGCGATAATCACTAAAGTCCTGAATCACATGAAAATTGTACATAAGTAAATCTACTTAATTAAAGGCAAAATAGAGGTGACTAAAAAGCTTGCTGTCTGAACATTGTTCCTTATTGCTTTTTTATTCTACTTAAACGATCGCTAGTGTAAACTTAATTAAGTAGCTGAAACAGCAATCCCAAATCAACATAAAGGAAATAACAAAAATATGGCTTCTTCCCCCGCAGTTTACGAAAATATAGCCAAGCGATTAGTTTATATAGATGACAACCCCCAGTTACAACCTGTTGTTCAAGGTGGTTTAACCGCCGCCGGCTATCGAATCGATCGCACCTTCGACGATCCAACCACCGGATTTCACGCGATCGGCTTAATCTCCACCACCCCAGACAAACCGCCAGTTTTAGTATTTCGTGGCGGTGATACGGCGATCGACGATGTTGCATTCGGAGACAGGCGAGGTGTGGGTTTCAACCAATTTGAAGCCAACAAACAAGCATTAGAAAATTGGCTGACACAAATCAGTCAAGATACCACAAAAAACCCCAACCGCTTACCACCAGACGTTCTCGGCCACAGCTTGGGCGGTGCTTTAACCCAGCTAGCAGCCACCGAATTCACATCCGCGATCGGAGATGTTGTCACTTTCAATTCCCCCGGAATTGCTCGAAATACAGTCAATACATTTACCCAAAAAGCCGGCGCAGGCAAGAATGTAACTCACTACATTGTCAGCGGAGACTTTGTGAGTTTGGGTGGAGAAGCTTTTCTACCCGGACAAGTTATTTTACAAACATTTACCGATCCGGTTATCAATCCACTCTTAGTCCTAGATAAACATACTCAATCAGGCCTATTAACAACTCCCCCTCTAGGTTTAATTCAGACAGAAATCTCGGTCAACCAGTTGAGCAGCCCTGACTTTACTTTCACAGATTCCGACTATTTAGAGCTATTAGCTGGCTTAGATTTTGCCTTACCAGCACAGGGAGCAGCACTGAAATCACGCAGCACCACAGAGCAATTGAGAACCACACCTGGAGCCTCTTTTTTTGGAGTTATAACTCAAATCCAAGGTGCTCTAGCGCTGTCTCAACCTAATAACTTAGTAGGCGACGATGCCAACAATACAGCCTCCGGTTTTGCCGGGGACGATGTGATTGTTGGCAACGGGGGAAACGATACTCTCACTGGCAATCGTAACAATGATATCATTAGTGGTGGTAGTGGTAATGACCAGCTATTCGGCGGCAAAGGAGATGATAATTTAAACGGGGATACAGGGGACGATACCCTCGTTGGGGGAGTCGGTTCAGATCTGTTAATTGGCGGCGCGGGACGCGACGTGTTCGTGTTAGGAATAGGGGCAGGTAATGACACCATAATCGACTTTCAACAGGGTGAAGATTTAATCGGTTTGACCAAAGGTCTTACCTTTAACCAACTCACAATTAATGCCAGCGATTTTTCAACTCTGCTCCAATTTACCAGCACTGGTGAAGTTCTTGCCAGTTTCATTGGTCCTCAAGCAAACACTCTGACAGCTAGGGATTTCATCTCCATTTAATAGAAATCTACCCCAAATATTGATTGTGTGGCAGGCAACCAGCCTGCCCTTTACTGATTAATCTGGATCGTCCAGTCCAGGTCTGGGCATAGATGCTAATTTTGATTCATCTTCTAGTGGCAAAAAGAAGATTGTCATCATACCTGGAATCACAGCCAGTGCACTCATCAAGAAATAATTTTGATAGCCCAGATTCGCCTGCAAATAGCCACTAAAAACCCCAGGAATTAGCACTCCGGCGGCCATGAAGGCTGTGGTAATTGCATAATGGGAGGCTTCATATTCCGGGCGGACAGTCCGCATCAGGAACACTGTATAAGCAGCTACGCCCAGCCCATAGGTAAATTGCTCGATCGAATTTACGACATAAGCCCATTCAATCCCCGGTTGATTGATTGCCAACAGCCAATACAGCACGTTAGTAGAGTTTTGCAAAATAGCCGTCGGCCACATCCATTTTTTCAGTCCTTGTTTCGCAATTAAATAGCCCCCTAACAGCCCTCCAATTAACAGAAACATTACCCCTAAAGTACCCGATAACAAGCCCATATCCGAGGTAGAAACCGCTAATCCTCCTTTTTCCACTTTATCCATTAAAAATGGAGGAGCCATTTTAAAAGTCAAGGCATCTCCCAATCTAAAAATCAAGACATAAGTTACAATCCAACCAATTTTATCTTGCTGAAAATAGGTGATAAATGACTCCAAAAAAGTGGTGGTTTGCCGAGGTGTACCCGCTTCCTCCGCATAATTTCTAGGATAGGGCAGATACCACCGTTGAAAGAGATAAATCAGCACAAACATAATGGCACAAATGCCAAAAGCTGTCGCCCATCCGTAGCTAAGGGCAGTCACGTTAAAAGACGAACCCAAAAAAGACAACTGAATGTCTTGATATACTTTGGTATCGCTACCATTTCCCGTCACTAAATACTGTTCTGCTAGTTTACCAGCCAAAAAAACCAAGACACCGCTACCGACAATGACAGCACCTCTATAAGCCGTGTTGCGCACCCCGACAAATAGTGCTTGTTGGTCTTTATTAAGCGTGTTTAAATAAAATCCGTCAATGGCGATGTCGTGAGTAGCCGAAACAAAGGCAATGGCCGTAAAAATGACCAGCGATATCATAATAGGATGGGGTGTTAACACACCAAAAGCTAGGAAAGCGAACAAAAAAGCACAAAGGATTTCCATGTTTAAAATCCACTTACGCTTAGTTGAATACAAATCAACTACGGGGCCCCACAAACCTTTTAACACCCAAGGAAAAGACAAAAGACTTGTCAATCCGATCAGTTCGTTGCTGGTTCCCAAACCTTTCAAAAAAATCACCGACATTAAATTAACGACGGTGTAAGGGAGACCTTGGGCGAAGTATAATACTGATACCCACAATCCAGCGTTATGTTTTTTTTCCATTGCCAAGATATTTTACCTAGTTACTTATGAGATTTACTGAGTGCGATCGGCATTTTCCGGGATGTCAAACTGCTTGCATCACAGTATATGGCATTGCGATACCAACGGCCGCAATATAAGCTTTGTATCTTAGCATCATTACACCTCAGAAATGCTTTGATTTGTCGATTGACACTCTCAGGTCTAAAGACGCTGAGATTCTTAAGAAATTTCGTTCTTAATATCCTGATTGCTCAGGTTCCCAAACTCACCACGTTTGCCTGTCCGGCGTGGTGATATCTTTTGGGCGTTTAGGTGTTGAACACCAGGTTTCGCGGAGTCCCCGCGTACCATTTTCAAAGCTCGATCTCCAATCGTTTTTGCAGCGCCAATATCGGCGTGTTCGTGATATCCACATTCTACACAGATGAATTTTTCACCATCTCTATTTGATTTGTCGATCTGACCGCAATTCCTGCATTCTTGACTAGAATGTTTGGGATTAACTTTGATTACGATTTTTCCTTGCTTTGCAGCTAGATACTCAATCTTTAATCCCAAATCTCCCCAACTTGCATCGGAGATAGCACGATTCAATCCCTTTTTTCTGGATTGCCCGTTCTTCAGAAACCTTCCAGTTTTCTCATCACTTTTTACCTTGCATCGACGCATCATCCCAGAGATATTTAAATCTTCTATGGCAATCACATCGACGTTACGAGATACTATTAAATTCGCAGCTTTCCATATTGCTGCTTCATAAAGTCCATGATTGGTGTTATTCCCAGCAGTGGAGATTTTGCCAAATCCCATGATTCTGCTGGCTTGATCTCCAGCAAAGCAAGCAGGGTTAAGGCTGAACGTTCGTTAAGCTGCCCTTTTGGAAAGCCAAGTGCTGCAAGTATTTCTAAAGCTTCATTGATGTGATTTTCGCTAGTCATTTGGTGATTTTATAACTAATTTATTGCGTTCAGTAGTTGTTTTTCGACAAGTTCGTCAATTTGGCATTGTGTCGGAAATATTTCTCCCATTTGATTACCAAGTAAGAGTAATTGCTCTAGACTAGGATACTTCAAACTCCGCAAATCTGTAGCATTGACTTGAGTATGCCCGCTGAAGAGTCGAAAAAACCTATCTACAAGGTTGGAATTCAGATAAATTGCCAATCCTCGCGCGAGGATGAGGTCTAGTCCGCGTCCATGTTTGTGAAAGTAATTCAAATGATTTTCAAAACCAACCCTAGAATTATTAATTTGGTCCGCATCCCAAACTACTGCCACGATTCGCTTTTTCTCTTCTTTAGATGAGAAACGCTTGACCAAAACATAATGTTCGTTAGGAACGAGTAAAGGAGCAGTTTTATCGTTAACTGCTAAAGCTTGATGTTTTTTCGTTAGTGTGGGATATTCAACATAACCAGCAGAAAAGTGGGCGGGATAAATCAGGGGAACAGTACCATAATCTGGTTCTATTCGCAATTCAGATAAAACCCTAAAGTCAACAACCTTGCCTGTTGAGACTGTTAAAAATAGTTCTTTGAGAGTGAAACTAAATTGTGCCATTTTATAGACTATTTTCTGGTCTATAGAATTTGGCAAAATACGAATAAATTGCTCTGAATCACTAGGATTAACTAGCTCGTCATAGCGCAGTGAGTGAGATGAAATTAGGTAATCGCCAGCAGTTGTGCTTGAGTTGACAAGTACAGTATCTGGCTTTTCTATTTGTTTGGTAGCGCGAACAATCATAGTTTCTTGCAAAACTGCATCATCGGCAAAGGGCAACCGTCGCGATTCAAAGATGTGTAATTGACGTAAAGCCATCATTTGTAGCAATACTTTGCGAAAATCTCGAAAGTATAAACCGTTGCAAAAGCTACGCGGAGTAATCGATACTAATTCACCATTTGGTTTGAGTAAGTGAGCGGTGGCAACTATAAAACCAGCATAGAGATTACTGGTTTCTACTCCTATAGAACGAAGCAAACTTCGGACTTGGGATTTAGCATTAATCTTGGTATAGGGAGGATTGATAATTGCATTGGTAAATTCCAGCTTTAATGCCTGTGTAAATAGATTAGGGTGTAACATATCAGCAGCGTCTTGAATGAAATCTAGTTGACGAATATCATAGGTAAAAGATATACCTGCACTGTGACATTCTCTACTGCACCAGTCTAAAGTTTGTTTGAGATATTCAATCAAAATAATGTCAATTTCATAAGCTGTAATGTGCAAGGTACGAGGTTTTTCGGGGCGCTGACACAGCTCGCAAACAACTGCTGCTAGCAGCGAACCAATACCAGCACCGGCATCTAACAGCGATATATCGGGACAGTTAAATTCAAACATTCTCGCCATTAAAACTGCCACGGATGAAGGTGTTAAAAATTGTCCTTTTTCTCCTCTCTGGCTTTGTTGCAACTTCCGGGTTGCTTCTGGGCGCAACAAGTCTACTCTTTCTAGGAGATTGCTGGCAGTTGTGTTTTTGTCAGCCGGAAGGGTTCGTGTTGGAAAATGTGGTGATATCATTTGTTGAGAAAAAGTCTATCTCTACTTGAGCTTATTTTCGCCTAAATTGGATGAGTGTTATTGAACCGCGAAGACGCGAAGGACACGAAGGAAGAAATAGGAAGTAAATAAAATCTTCTACGGGGAAGGGAGTAAGAGGCAGGAGCGCCTTTTCCTGCATACCGTGTGTTTTGCAATCAGGATTTTACTTATTTACCCACTTAATATAACATTGTGCGAAAATGTCAACCGGACTCTCAAATCAATAGTCCGTAAACAACAGTTAAACGCTCTCTCACACAATTCTGATGCGTAAATCCAAAACATTCTTTTTGTCAAGCCTGTTTTCGATCGGCTTAACAATCAGTTTTCTCCTGACTCCAGGCTGGTTATCACACTGGTTTCCGAATCGGGCGATAGCAAATCCCCCCCCACAAACCCAAACTTCGGAATTTCGAGCCTTCTGGGTGGACGCATTTAATCCGGGCTTCAAAACACCTCAAGAAGTCACCAAATTGATTGCAGATGCTAAACTGGCTAACGCCAATGCGATCGTCGCCCAAGTTCGCCGCCGTGGTGATGCTTTTTACACCAGTGCGATCGAACCACGCACCCTCGATCCTAACGTTCCCGTCGGTTTCGATCCACTCCAAGATTTGATTGACAAAGCCCACGCCGCAGGTATGGAAGTCCACGCTTGGATGGTAACGCTACCAGTAGTTTCCGGCGGTAAACTGCCCGCGGGTCACGTTTGGCAACAACACGGACCTAATGCTCCAGGAAGGGACAATTGGGCGATGCTGACTTACGGTGGGGAATCGAAAGGTTTTCTCGATCCGGGCCATCCAGATGCCTTGGATTATACTGTTTCCGTCTATTTGGACTTGCTGAAGCGTTACGATGTGGACGGCGTACAGTTGGATTACGTGCGCTATGGCGGGCCGGATTGGGGCTACAATCCGACTGCGATCGCCCGTTTTAACCAGCAAACGGGGCGCACTGGTACACCGAAACCAAGCGATCCCGCCTGGATGCAGTGGCGGCGCGATCGCGTGACGGAATTAGTGCGGAAGCTTTATGTAGAAGCCCTGGCGATTAAACCGCGAGTGAAAGTGACGGCGGCGACGATCGCCTGGGGCGACGGCCCGAAAAATGATGAAGGTTGGTATAAAACGCAACCTTACAAAGAAGTCCTGCAAGATTGGCGGGCTTGGCTGGAAGAAGGGATCGTCGATATGGCGATGCCGATGACGTACCAGCGCGAGTACAAGCCGCAGCAGAAACGCGGTTACGACAATTGGATTGAGTACGCTAAAGACCATCAATACAACCGCCAAATTGCGATCGGACCTGGTAATTATCTCAACTACATTGAAGACACCCTAGCCCAGATTCGCCGCGCCGAAGCGCCATCTGCTAAAGGAAATCAAGTCGCAGGCACGGTGCTGTATTCCTACGCTAGCAGCAACGTCTATGCTAATGTCGAACTGCGATCGGGCGGTAGTGGCGATTTGCCCCGTCAGCCCTGGAAATTCGTGTCCCAGAGTAATGATTGGTTTTATAACGCCCTGTCCCACCCCACTCAATACGTGGACGGCGCTACGGGCAGAACTGTTCAAACTCAGCCTGTGTGGGCTACTCCGGCGGAGATTCCCGATATGCCTTGGAAGTCGCGGCCGACTATGGGTGCGATCGCGGGCAATTTGCAACAGTGTTCTAGAACTTGCGACGGTGCGAGCTTGACATTACAGGCGATCGATGCTCCCGCCAAAGTGCGTCAACTCCGCACCGATGGTAAAGGATGGTTTGGGGCGATCGAGCTTTCTCCTGGTTCTTATCAGTTGAAAGTTGATGGAACTCAAATTCAACAAACTGTTAATGTTGCCGCAGGTGAGGTCGCAAAAATGAATTTGTAGTAAAGATTTCACTCTTTTCTACTCGTTCCCAGGAAGAGCCTGGTAACGCAGATAGGCGAGGAAGAGTCTCGCTTACATCGGTTCCCAGGTTCTGCCTGGGAACCCGTTAAGCTACAATTAAATTATTCCACATCATATTATAAATTTAGTGAGGGAACTATGCTCATCACAGAAGCCCCTTTCACGCTCCGCAAATGGACAGTTGAAGAATATCACAAGTTGGGAGAAATAGGATTTTTTAACCCAGAGGAGCGAGTGGAATTAATTGCAGGAAATATTATCCAAATGAGTGCAAAAGGAACTGCTCACACTTCAGCCACTAGACGTACTGCTAGCGTGCTGCGCAATCTTCTGGGAGATCGGGCTGCTGTTTATACCCAAGATCCGATCGCCCTCGACGACAATTCTGAGCCTGAACCGGATATCACTTTAGTAATAATAGATCCGTTGGATTATGCGACTCACCATCCAACTCCTTCAGAGGTATATCTGATTATCGAAGTAGCAGATAGCAGCTTAACTTACGATCGCCAAGTTAAAGCGAAAATTTACGCGCGATCGGGAATTGCCGATTATTGGGTATTAAATGTGAACGATCGGCAACTTCATGTTTTTCGAGAACCTGCTGAAAATGGGTATCAAAGCGAATTGATTCTTGGGGAAAATGGGAGCATTTCACCGCTGCATTTTCCGGCTGTCAATATCGCAATTCCCGAAATGTTGCCACCAATTAGATCGAATTGAAAACGGCTGTAGCAATTCTATAGCAATTCTAAATCATTTGTGAATTTCTTGCTCCCTCCCCTTAGTAAGGGGAGGGTTGGGGTGGGGTAAAAAACTTGCGACTCATTTAGGACTGCTATATTTATTTTTGAATTAGATTTTTTTGTATTAACCGCAGAGGGCGCTCTTGGCGCAGAGAGAGAAGAGGTTGGGATAGAGAGATTGGCTTTCCTCTGATTCTTCTCTTCTGCTTTCTGTTGTTAATCGCTTTCGAGAATCGCCGCCAGCAAAGCTTGCTGAGCGTGCATCCGATTTTCCGCCTGATCCCAAACCCGCGATTGACTCCCTTCAATTACCCCATCCGTAATCTCTTCATCTCGGTGCGCCGGCAAACAGTGCAGTACAATCGCATTCCCATCGGCTAACTCCACCAACTCTTCATTTACCTGAAAAGGCTCAAACAAAGGAATCCTACTTGTCGCTTCCTCTTCCTGTCCCATACTTGCCCAAACATCAGTATAAATTACTTGAGCTTCCTTAGCAGCCGCTTTGGCATCAGCAGTCACAGTCACTTCTGTCTTTCCCTTCGCAATCGCCTTTGCCTTTTCCACAATCTCAGGATTTGGCATAAAGTCTTGAGGACAAGCAATTCTCACATTCATCCCCATCATTGCACAGCCCAACATCAGCGAATTCGCCATATTATTGCCATCGCCAAAATAAGCCAAAGTCACCCCTTCCCACTTGCCAAAACACTCTTTTACTGTCATTAAATCCGCCAATACTTGACAGGGGTGTTCGTCATCAGTCAGCGCATTAATTACAGGTATTTTTGCATAATTAGCAAAAGTTACTAAATCCTTTTGATCGAAAGTCCTAATCGCTAAAACATCCAAAT
This sequence comes from Microcoleus sp. EPA2, assembly GCA_020882975.1. Classification (GTDB taxonomy): domain Bacteria; phylum Cyanobacteriota; class Cyanobacteriia; order Cyanobacteriales; family Microcoleaceae; genus Microcoleus. The sequence goes on from JAHRFD010000014.1 coordinate 120,736, forward strand.
ATCGGTCTAATACTCTGGCTGTATCCACCAAAGGTTCCCCACGGCTGACTTGAGTAACATTAGGATTGAGGTCAATAACTTGACCTCCTAATTTATACATTGCCACCGTAAAACTCACCCGTGTGCGTGTTGAAGCTTTAGAAAATAACAAGCCGAGAACTTTATTTCGTTTCAGCTTCACCATTCCCGATTTCAGGCTCGCACCTAGGTCTAACAAATAAGTTAATTCGTCAATACTTAAATCTGCTAGACTTAATAAATCTCGCCCTTTTAATGAGTCCATATTTACCCCCACACGAGTTTTCAATTATACGTTAAATCTGCGCCCGCAGAGCCGAGCTTTGTTTTTGTTCCCACGAGGTTTCCCTGGTTTCAACTTGCGGGTAATTGCTCGATCGCGCGATCGATCGAATCGCAACCTTGTTCCACCGTTTCTACCACCGCCAACAAGCCCCGCAATTCCGCTGCACCGGGGAATCCCTTAGCATACCAGGTTAAGTGCTTGCGCGCTTGAGACACACCGCTGTCACCCTTATATTCCCACAAAGCCCGCAAATGTTCCTTAGCACATTCGAGCCGTTCAATTGGTGTCGGAGTTATCTTTTCCACACCAGTTTTGATGAAATAATCCACCTCTCCCACCAAGAAAGGATAGCCCAAAGTTCCCCGCGAACACATCACTCCATCCGCCCCTGTTTCTTCCAGACAGCGTATCGCCGCCTCAACAGAAAAGATGTCTCCGTTGGCGATCACAGGAATCGATAAAACTTCCTTAACACGACGAATCCATTCCCATTTTGCCTGGCCGTTGTAACCTTGCGATCGAGTTCGACCATGGACAGTAATCATTTTTGCTCCCGCATCTTCCATCCGTTTGGCAAAATCCAAAATATTAATTTCTTTGTCCGTCCAACCAATGCGAGTTTTCACAGTCACAGGAACATCTACAGCTTGCACAACTGCCCGCACAATTGCCTCAGCAGTTTCTGGAGCTCGTAGCAAGGAAGAACCGCCACCATTTTTAGTAATTTTGTTAACCGGACAGCCCATATTAATATCAACTGTATCCGCCCCTTCTGCCACTGCCTTCTGTGCCGCTTCTGCCAAAAAATCTGGGCGACAGTCAAATAATTGAATGCTAATTGGGCGTTCATTCGGGTCAACTTCCATAATTCTCGGCAGTTGCTTGACGTAGTGCAAACCCGTAGCATTCACCATTTCGGTATACATCATTGAATCCGGTGCGTAGCGGCGCACCAAGCGGCGAAATACTAAATCTGTAACACCCGACAACGGCGATTGCAACACGCGACTGTTTACTTCAAAATCGCCGATTTTCAGAGGAGTTGCTAATCTTTTTTGTAATTCTGGAGAGAGAGTAAGCATAGTCGATTGGTTCTGAGATAGTAATTGAATTCTAATATCTGTATATTGTACAACATTAAGTATTTATACTTTAAAAATTAAAAAACGAATACAAGGCCCACAAGAAATTCACTATTTGTGGAACAGGTAGTTCAGTCTGTGATGGAAACAGGTACAAGATGTGAGTTTTGAACTACAATTGGTTGATTCGCGATGATGCCGATCGAACATTAAAAAAATTGTAGAGAATTCCTATGGATGCCACAGCACTCTGGCAACGCTATCAAGACTGGCTTTACTATCACTCTGGATTGGGACTTTACCTCGATATCAGTCGCATGAGCTTCGACGACGCTTTCGTCACTACAATGAAACCCAAATTTGACAAAGCTTTCAAAGACATGACAGCTTTAGAAGCAGGGGCGATCGCCAATCCCGACGAACACCGCATGGTAGGCCACTACTGGCTCCGCAACCCCGATATCGCCCCCACCCCAGAACTCAAACAAGAAATAGTCCAGACGCTACAGCAAATCGAAACATTTGTCAAGAAAGTTCAAAGCCGCGACATCAAGCCACCCTTCGCTCCCCAATTTACCGATATCATCTCCATCGGCATCGGTGGTTCCGCCCTCGGCCCCCAATTTGTCTCCGAAGCTTTATCCCCAGACATTCCGCCCCTAGCCATACATTTTATCGACAACACAGACCCAGCAGGAATCGATCGCATCCTCAACCAAATCAAAGACAAACTCGTCAGCACCCTAGTAATTACCATCTCCAAATCCGGCGGCACCCCCGAACCCCGCAACGGCATGATCGAAGTGCAAAAAGCCTTCGCCACCCAAAAACTCGACTTTGCCAAACAAGCCATAGCCATCACCGGAGTAGACAGCCAACTAGACAAATTAGCCAAATCCGAAGGCTGGATTACCACCTTCCCCATGGCAGATTGGGTAGGAGGCAGAACTTCCGAACTCTCCGCAGTCGGACTTTTGCCAGCAGCTCTGCAAGGCATAGACATCTCGGCAATGCTCGACGGTGCTAAAGTCATGGACGAAGCCACCAGAAACACCGAAATTAAACACAATCCCGCCGCCCTTTTAGCCCTGAGTTGGTATTTTGCCTGCAACGGACGTGGCGAAAAAGATATGGTAGTTCTCCCCTACAAAGATTCACTCCTATTGTTCAGTCGCTATTTGCAGCAATTAGTTATGGAATCTATAGGAAAAGAGAAAGATTTAGACGGCAACACCGTGTATCAAGGCATAGCAGTCTACGGCAACAAAGGCACAACGGATCAACACGCCTACGTCCAACAATTACGAGAAGGCGTCCCGAATTTCTTCCTCACATTTATTGAAGTTTTGGAAGACAGACAAGGCATTTCTCCCGAAGTTGAAACCGGGGTAACATCGGGAGATTATTTGTCGGGCTTGTTCCAGGGAACTCGACAAGCTTTGTCGGAAAATCAACGAGATTCAATTACTGTCACCATTCCTCAAGTCAATCCTCGCACAGTAGGAGCCTTAATCGCTCTCTACGAAAGAGCCGTAGGTTTTTACGGTTCCTTGGTCAATGTCAACGCCTATCACCAACCAGGTGTCGAAGCAGGCAAAAAAGCCGCCGCTGCTGTATTAGACTTGCAAAAACAGGTACTGGAAGTTCTCAAACAGTCGTCCACTCCTCTCTCTGTCACAGAAATAGCCAAAAAAGCAGGAAAGCCAGAGCAAATAGAGACAATTTACAAAATTGTGCGCCATTTGGCAGCCAACGGTCGAGGTGTTGTTTTAGAAGGTAATTTTGGGCAACCTGCTACTTTGACTACAAGCTATAAAGGAAGTTAAACAGTAAAATTAAAAATTAAAAGTGAAATTAGTCATTTTTAATTTTTAATGCTCACTGTTTAACTTTTAATTCCCCCCATGCCATTGACAATTCTGGTTGCTGATGATGATTTTGCGACTCGCTTGTCGATTAACGATTACCTGGAAATTTTGGGTTATTCGGTCATCCCTGCTGAAAACGGCAAAGAAGCTCTCGGCTTAGTAGAGGAATTTCAGCCGCACTTGATTGTTACCGACATTACAATGCCTGAAATGGACGGCTACGAGTTCGTGCGGCGAGTGCGGACTCGTCCAGCCTTCCGCTTGCTACCGGTGATTTTTTTGACGGAACGGACGAGTTCTCAGGAGCGAATTCGGGGCTATCAAATGGGCTGCGACAATTATCTGGCCAAGCCTTTTGAACTCAATGAGTTGGGAGTGGTAATTCGTTCTTTGTTGGATAGATACGTACTCATTGCCCAAGCCTTACCCTCCCAGAGAGAAACTGTTACCACAGAGGAGCGCCACCAAGTCAAGGGGACGGGAGAATTAGATTTTTTGACTCAAAAGTCAGAAAGGGGCGATCGCCCTTCTTTTACCCAAAATTCACCGAATTTGACCCAAAGAGAGCAACAAGTGCTGAATTTACTCACAGAAGGTCTGTCTAATATTCAAATAGGCCTTGAGCTCCACCTCAGTCCCCGAACCGTGGAAAAGCACGTCAGCAGCTTGTTCAGAAAAACCGAAAGCAACAATCGTGCAGAACTCGTTCGTTTTGCGATGGAACACCATTTAGTGGGGAATTGGTAATTGGTAATTGGGAATTGGGAATTGGTAATTGGGAATTGGTAATTGGGAATTCCTCACCAATAACAAATAACCCTTCGACTTCGCTGGCTGGCGACGGCAATAACTAATAACTAATAACTAATAACTAATAACTACTGACTGCTGACTTCTGACTTCTTCAAATACTCCAACAAGCCCTCGCAAGCATCCAGCAACAAATTAATTACGCGATCGAATCCCTCAGACCCGCCGTAGTAAGGATCTGGCACTTCTTTAAGGTCGTATTTTTGGCAAAAATCGCACATCAACCGCACTTTTTCTTTATATTTTCCAGCGCTATCTAGAGCAAGAATATTTCGATAATTCTCCCGATCCATTGCCAGAATCAAATCAAAATTCTCAAAATCTTTCCTTTGAAATTGGCGTGCAGCACCTAACAATTCAATGTCCCGCTTCCTCGCCGCCACAGCCATCCTACTATCAGGAGGACTGCCAATGTGATAGCCCGCAGTTCCAGCAGAATCGCAAGTAATGCGATCGCCCAAACCGGCTTGTTGAATCAAATGATTCATAATATTTTCTGCAGAAGGCGATCGGCAGATATTTCCTAAGCACACAAATAATAATTTAGTCATTAGTTATTAGTTATTAGTTATTAGTTATTGGTTATTGGTTATTGGTTATTGGTTATTGGTTATTGGTTATTGGTTATTTGTTATTTGTTATTTGTTATTTGTTATTGGTTATTTGTTATTGGTTATTGGTTATTTGTTAATTCCAATGTCATATTCCTATTACCCATTCCCGATTCCCGATTCCCCAGTCAGTAGTCATTAGTCACAAGACTATTGACTACTGACTAACAACTTAGAAACCGGGGAGATTAAGTCCGCCAGTCAGTTCTTCCATTTTTTCTCGCATCGTCGTGGTTGATTTAGTGTAAGCATCCAGCATCGCCACCGTGACGAGTTCAGAAACCACATCCGCACCTTCACCAAGCGCATCAGGGGAGATTTCCACCCGACGGGGTTCTTGGTTCCCGCTGAGAAAAACTTTAACCAGGCCACCGCCGGCAGTTCCCTCAATTTCCATTTGATCCAACTCTTCCTGAAGCTTCTTAGCTCCTTCTTGAACCTGCTGAGCTTTTTTGAAAGCTTCAGTTAGTTCTTTCATTTTGCCCAGGCCGAAGCCAAATCCTTTTCCTGATTGTGTCATAACTACTCAGCGATGCTCAATTAAAAACAGTGTGCCGTTGGTTGATTACTTGTTGGCACTCTCATGTGTAAAGACACTGAGATTCTTGATTCGTTGAGGCGACTTGCTGACACGGAATTTCTCCAGCATCAGTAGAGATCGTCCTCTCCACAAGCGTTGAGGGTTTCCACCCAAGTTTCGATCTGCCCGACCGTACGTAATCCCTAATTTCAGATCATGCCCGCTTTATAACGGAAACTCTCCCAGTATTCTAACTTCTGGCTCCAACAATAGCGACCACCGCTCTTGGACTTGCTCTTGAACGTGGCGGATCACTTGAAAAATATCATTAGCCGTTGCCGACCCACAGTTAAGAATAAAATTAGCATGGCGTTGAGCTACTTGAGCCCCGCCAATTTGATATCCCTTCAGTCCTGTTTGCTCAATTAACCAGCCTGCCGCCTTCGGACTGGGGTTGCGGAAAACAGAACCGCAGCTAGGCAAGTGGTAAGGTTGACTCGTCCGCCGCTGGCTGAAATTATTGTTAGTTTCTGCCATTACAGCCGCTCGATCGAATCCCGGCTGTAACTGAAAAGTGGCTTCTGTTACGAGTCGATCGCCCCCTTGCAGCACCGAAGTCCGATAACGGTAGCCCAACTCTTGGGGAGTCAGAATTTCTACCTTACCACTTGGTGAAAGGACGCGAGCATTTACCAAAATATCCGCTGTACAGCCCCTGTGTGCCCCGGCATTCATCACCACAGCACCTCCCACAGTCCCCGGTATACCCACAGACCATTCCAGGCCTTTCCACCCCCGTTTAGCAGCCAACCAAGCGAGACGGGGAATAGATTCCCCAGCCCCAGCAGTTACTTGACCTGTTTCTGGATTAAAACTCACCTGTTTCAAGTATCGAGTACCGACGACCAAACCGGACAAACCCCGATCGCTCACCAACAGATTAGAACCAGCACCCAGTAGAGTTACAGCCAAGCCCTCAGAGTCAGCCCAGGCAAAACTGGCTTGCAAAGCTTCTATACTGCGGGGAGCAACGTACCATTCTGCTGGTCCACCGACTCGGAAGGAAGTCATGCTTGCCAAAGACACTTGAGAGTTAATCTTGCAGTCAGTTCCCCCCAAAGAAATAGGAGAATAAACTCGCCGATAGCCCTTAACAGAGGAGTCATTCGAGATAGTCACCATTTTGAAATTCCTTAAAATACCTTCGAGCAAAGAATTGGTTGAGAGTCTATTTATTGATTTTTGTGAGTAGGAAAAGAACTACTAGGCACACAGAAGTTTCGGTACTATCTGCACCGCCATGAAAGTCCTTCGATCCCACGGGAGCTAGCTAATGCGGGCGATCGGCTCCTTGATAAAAAGCCATCACCTCTGGAATAATCTGATTGAGATTTCCAGCACCCAAAAATAGAGCCAAATCCCCCGGTTGCAAACTTTGGGTTAAAAACTTAGTTACTGATTCCAAGGAAGCCTGAAACTCCACCTGTTGCCCTTCTTTAGCAATTAAATCAGCCACCATTTGCCCACTAATTTGTCCTAAATTGGGTTCCCCAGCACTATAAATCTCGCAAGTAACCACCAAGTCAGCATCAGTAAAAGATTGGGCAAATTCTGGCAAAAAAGTCAAAGTCCGGCTGTAACGGTGAGGTTGAAAAATGGCAACCACTCTTCCCGATTTAGGATTTTCTGCGCTACCTTCTATACGCAACCTAGCAGCAGCCAAGGTGACACGAATTTCGCTAGGATGGTGGGCGTAGTCATCCACAAACAGGATGTCATTGTGAAAACCCCGCACTTCAAAACGGCGGCGCGCCCCTTCAAAGCCAGCCATGGCAGAGGCGATGGCCGAAAAATCTAACCCCAACAATCGACCCACAGCTACCGCCGCTAGTGCATTGCTGAGATTGTGTTTGCCTAGCAGCTTCAACTCCATTTCCCCCAGGAGAACTCCTCGTTCCCAAATCCGAGCCCTGGTACTGTCGGCACCATACAGGACATCATCTGCCGTGTAGTCAGCACCGCTATCTGGTTGCAAGCTGTAGGTAATATTTGGTTGGATGCAGTCTTTGACAATTTGGTCATCAATGCAGCCCACCAAAGTTTGGCAGTTTTGGGAAAACACCTTAAATGTGTCTATTACCTGGTCGAGGGTATCGTAATGGTCTGGATGATCCAGTTCCACATTTGTCACTACGCCAATTTTGGCTACCAACTTGACAAGGGAACCATCGGATTCATCAGCCTCCGCCACTAAGTAGGGGCCCTCCCCCAACCGAGCATTCCCTTCCCAAGCATTTACCTCGCCTCCTACGACTATGGTCGGGTCTAGACCGGCGGCCATCAGCATGAAGCCGATTAAGCTGCTAGTGGTAGTTTTACCGTGAGTACCTGCTACGGCGACGCTTTGGTAATCTTGAATCAAGGCTGCTAAAACATCCGATCGATGAAAAATCGGACAGCCCAAATCTAAAGCAGCTCTATATTCGGCATTTCCCTGGTGAATTGCCGTCGAACATACTACTTGGGGCAGTCCCAGTACCGACCTAACTCGTTGGTCACTCCCATGGGATGGGAGAGCTTCGGCTGTCGCCACAGAAGCCCCTACCCAATTTTCCCCTACGGAGGATACGGGTTTTTCTGGCTGACCTGCGGGACTATGGTCAAGTGTCAGCTTTTGAAATAGTTCAAAATTGCTAGCGTCTTGACCCCAAAAAATATGAGCTCCCATTCCTTGCAAGCGCTCAGTTATGTGGCTCGATTTAATATCCGAACCGTACACAGGCAAGTTACGTTTCGCTAGAATATAAGCAAGGGCTGACATTCCGATTCCACCAATGCCGATGAAATGAAATGGTTTACCACTGAAATCAACTGAACTCGGCATTTTCGCTCCTCACGCACCACACCACGCCAATCACACGCGATATGATATCAAGAATTGTTTTTTCAGGATACATTTCGCTATATATTTTTGTACAAAATTCTCTGCTAGTCCCTGGATATTGGGATTGGTAGAGATACTTTTCTTGTATCCTATATGACTTGGTACCGAGTAGATTTCCGGAACAGTCATATCTCTTAACTTGCAATTTAGCGAGGATGAGCTTTGGGGGTCTGGGGCAACTGACGGATTTTGGGCGATCGCATATTCCTGTATGATTTTTCCCCATCCTCTTGCTGTGCTGGGATACGGCAGCCATGGCCCCGCGATATTTTTACGCCAGATGTGGGGTGAAACCCACAAAGATTTACCAAGACTACCACTTTGTATGAAAAAAGTAGCGATTTTGGGGGGGACTTTCGATCCGGTGCATTGGGGGCATTTGTGGATGGCTAACAGAGCCGTCTGTCAATTGGGTCTCGATCGCGTAGTCTGGTCGGTCGATCGCACTCCTGGACACAAGCTGCACAGTGTTTTGGCAACTTTTGAACAAAGACGGGAAATGGTAGCTCTGGCGACAGCACAGCGACCGGATTTTGGACTTTTACCCCTAGATACCAATCCCTCTACGGCCGGGGCGATCGACTCTCTACTGTATTTGCAAAATTTGTATCCAGAGGCTCAGCTCTACTGGATTATTGGTGCTGATGCTTTCCAAACTTTACCCAAATGGCCGCGGTGTGGGGAAATTGGGCGGTTGTGTGAGTGGTTGGTGGCGGGACGCCGGACAGGGGGATTTGAGGAGTTGCAGAGGGAAGTGTCGATGGATGCTGCGGCGGACAAGATGCTGGAGACGAATACAGTTTGTGCTGTGGTAGCCCAAAAAATGAGTCTGAGGGGAGTGCAGCTCCGCTGGCAGGTTTTGGCTATGCCGGAGATCGAAGTTTCTTCCACAGCTATCCGTCGTTACTGTCGTCAAGGTCGAGCGATCGGGCATTTAGTCCCAGAGGCCGTAAGGACTTATATTGTTAACCATCAGCTTTACCAGAGCTGAGGCTATAACTGGATTTAACTGATTGTTCATTATAGACAAAAAGTTAGAAAGGATCTGCCTTTGCGGTATGATCTTGTTTCATAGTCAATTCTTAAATTTTTCCAAAATTTTACCCTAAATTAGGGGCTGCCATCGTTAGGAGGTACTAAGGTGATTCGAGTCGCGATCAATGGTTTTGGGCGTATTGGGCGCAGTTTTGCGCGCTGCTGGCTGGGCAGAGAAAACAGCGAACTAGAGTTGGTAGCTATTAATGACACTTCCGATCCCAGAAGTAATGCTCACTTGTTGAGATACGACTCCATGATGGGAACGTTGAAGGGTGTGGACATCAGTGCCGATGAAAATTCCATTACCCTCAACGGCAAGACAGTTAAATGCGTGAGCGATCGCAATCCCCTAAACTTGCCTTGGAAAGAGTGGGGTGTCGATCTCATTATTGAATCAACAGGCGTGTTTGTAGACCAAGCTGGAGCCTCAAAGCATATCACCGCCGGCGCTAAAAAAGTGCTGATCACCGCTCCTGGCAAAGGGCCAGAAGTGGGAACCTACGTGATGGGAGTCAACCACCATAACTACAAGCACAGTGACTACACAGTCATCAGCAATGCTAGCTGTACCACCAACTGTCTAGCTCCAGTGTTGAAAGTCCTCCACGAACATTTTGGCATCGTCAAGGGCATGATGACCACTACCCACAGCTACACAGGCGACCAACGCTTGCTGGATGCTAGCCACCGCGACTTGCGGCGGGCACGGGCTGCTGCGATGAATATTGTGCCGACATCTACCGGTGCAGCTCAAGCTGTGGCTTTGGTGATTCCAGAATTGAAAGGCAAACTAAATGGGATTGCCATGCGCGTACCCACTCCCAATGTGTCCGTAGTTGATTTCGTCGCTCAGGTAGAGAAAAAGACCTTCACCGAGCAAGTAAATCAAGTATTCAAGGAAGCAGCCGAAGGCTCCATGAAAGGAATTTTGGAGTACAACGATTTACCTTTAGTTTCTTGCGACTATCGAGGCAGTGATGCTTCTTCCATTCTAGATTCCAGCTTGACCCTAGTGATGGATGGCGACATGGTAAAGGTTTTGGCTTGGTACGACAATGAATGGGGCTACAGTCAGCGAGTTGTTGACTTGGCTGAATTAGTCGCCCAAAGATGGGAAGGCTAGAAGCCTGACTTGTTTCTACTGGTCTACTGGTCTACTGGTCTACTGGTCTACTCGTTACCAGGCTCTGCCTGGTAACGCAGAACCAGAGGCTCTGCCTCGAAATTGGGGCATATCCAAGCGAGGCAAGACCTCTAGACATGGGTTTCCCGGAAGAGCCTGGGAACCAGTGACATCTGCCTTGTCTGCGGAGGCAAAGGAAAGTTTTTATAGAATTCATGTGGGAACATCCTGAGAGGGCCTGCGGTCTGGTATGTTCGTGGGTGGTGATGGCTTGAGTTCATTGGGGGCGATGGCAAAACTTACTCCAAATTGTGGTAGGCTTCTGGAAAACAATTTTGGCAGTAGGTTGCCCTAGGGCGAAGGGGAGTTTTAGCAATTCCGTTGGGTGGAGTTTCGGGCGATCGTCGAGGAATTTGAGCAAATAGGATGGGGTGAAAATAGAGAGTAAGAACGCTAACTTTTATTAAGTTGTGCTGCAATTGCTAAATATAATCGCTGGTTGAACGCTAAATTTGATATTGTCGCCCAGAAGTCCACATTTTCATCGTTAGCTGCGCCAGATAACTTGAGAGTTTGCATTTTGAGGAAAAAATGAGTAAGTGGACAAGAACCTTTACTTTTAAAGGTAAAGAGTTATATTACAATCGAATAAAATTCAATAATCCGACAGAAAGAGCGGTAGAAATTTCTATCGCTTTTGATTTTATTGCCAATCTGGAAAATACTCAAAAAATCCTAGAAGTGGGCAACGTACTCTCTCACTATGAAAACTCATTGAGCGAAAACATGGGTGTGAGAACGAGACGAATTATAGATAAATTTGAAGTAGACCTGGGTGTAGAGAATGAAGATTTGATGGACCTGCCCTCAGCGGAAAAATATGATGCAATAGTATCAATTTCCAGTGTAGAACACATAGGGCAAGCCGGAGATCCTTCGGGAGGCTATGGCGAAAAAACCGAGGCGCGCGATCTCGAAGGTCCCTTGAAGGCGATCGCCAAAATATACGATCTGCTGGCTATGAATGGAAAAGCCTTGATAACCGTTCCTTTTGGCAGACTTACAGATGCAGAGTGGTACATTCAATTTAGCAAAGAGTATTTAGAAGTTTTATGGAAAAAATATGGCATTCCTAAAGAGGCTATATCTGCAAACTATTTAAAGCTAATAGATAGAGAAACAGCAGACGATAAGCATTATATGCTTTGGAGAGAAGTAGATGTTCTCGAACTTACGGATAGCGAATACGGATGGCCTTGGTCACAAGCAAATTCAATTGCAATAATAGAAATATCCAAGGTTTCAAGCGACTTTAATCTTAACTTAAATGTAGAACCAACCGATTTATATTACCATATGACCTACGAACAACGGAGAGAGTTTGAACAGTGCAAAGTCCAACTGCATCAGAGTCAAAGAGAGTTGGCGCAGTCACAATCGCAATTATATCAAACTCAGGCAGAGCTAGAGCAATCTCTGACCCAATTGAATCAAACTCAAAAAGAGTTAGAAGTAGTCCAAAGTCAAATTTATCCCGTTCAAGGAGAATTGGAACTCGCGCAAGCTCAGATTTATCAAACTCAGGAGGAGTGCGATAGATTTCAGTCGCAACTATATCAAGCTCAGGAAGAGTTGGAAAAAGTTCATCCCCAACTACATAAAACTAGAAGCGATTTGGAAATATCCCAGTCACAACTTTACAAAACTCAGGGAGAGTTGGAATTAACCCAAGCTCAACTTTATCAAGCTCAGGAAGATCGCGATCGATTTGAGTCGCAAATGTATCAGGCTCAGGAAGATTGTGAATTAATACAAATTCAACTCCATCAAATTCAGGAAGAATTGGGACTATCCCAAGCCCAACACCATCAAATTCTGGGAGAATTAGAAATATCCCAAGCAGAACACTATCAAACTCGGCAAGAATTGGAACAGTCACAGTCGCAACTGTACTCGACTCAGCAAGCCTTGGAACTATCCCAAGCCGAATACCATCAAACTCGGCAAGAATTGGAACAGTCACAGTCGCAACTGTACTCGACTCAGCAAGCCTTGGAACTATCCCAAGCCCAACACCATCAAACTCGGCAAGCATTGGAACAGTCGCAGTCCCAACTTTACTCGACTCAGCAAGCCTTGGAACAGTCTCAGTCACAACTGCACCAAACTGCGGGGGAATTAGAGAGATGGCGTTTTGAGGAAAATACGGTCAAAAATTCAGCTCAAAGCAATCAGGTCCAGTACGGCGTTCTAGTCTGGGAAGCCTGGTATGCTTATCGCAACAACGATAAGACTGGGATGTCTCGTTCTCTACAGAAATCCTTGAATTGTACGCCTTTCTCACGGACAGAAACAGTAATGAATTGGTTAGAAAATTTTGGTCGCTTTTCTTTAGAAAAAGGTGAGTATTTTGATACGAACTCCTTGAGCAATTCGCTGGAATGGAAAGAATTGATCCAGCGTGTTCTGGCTGTTAAAACCCAAGTAGGGCGGATCTAGGTTTAGGTGGCGGGAACATTAGTCTTAAATCCAAGTCTTCTGTTCAAAATAGCCACTTGAAAGCTCTAATAACACGGGCGTTATATCGTCTGTTTGTAGCTCGGCGATTAAAAGTGTTCAGGGATAGTGTCGCATCAATAAAACCTGCTGCGGTTTGGGTGAAGAAAGTTAGTTCATGTCAGACTCAAGCTTGTAGACGGGCGATCGCGAACATCACCTGGTATATTTATAAAAACTGGGATGATCGGGTCTTGTATGGTGGCAAGCCTGTCTGAGTTAGAAATTACACAATTTAGTTCACAGATGCTGACAAAAAACACAGAAAAATATCTGGATTTTGAAACCTGTAAAGAGGTACTTGCTAAGATCCGAGAACAGAACCGCAAGATAGTTCTCTGTCATGGGGTGTTTGACCTGCTTCATCCAGGTCACATTGCCCATTTGCAAGAAGCCAAAGCTTTGGGAGATGTCTTGGTAGTTTCCATTACCGCAGCTCCTTATGTCAACCGAGGCCCTGGGAGACCGGTTTTTTCGGACGATTTGCGACTTTATTCTCTTGCCTCTTTAGCTTGTGTAGACTATGTGTTATTGGCTCCTGTTGCCACAGCTTTAGATGTACTCGATCGAGTTCAGCCAAATTTTTACTGCAAAGGTCACGAATATGCTGACCACAGTCAAGATGTTACTAAAAATATTGACCGGGAAGCCGATCGAGTTCAAGCCTACGGTGGTGAAATTCGCTATACAGGGGAGATTGTCTTTAGCTCCACAAAGCTGCTGAATAACTACACGGATGTGTTGCCACCGCATATCAAAAGCTATGCCATCCAATTAAGCCAACAATACCCTTTTGATGAAATTCGCAAGGGCGTTGATGCGATGCAAAAACTCAAAGTCTTAGTGTTGGGAGATGTCATTATTGATGAATTTGTCCACTGTACAGTGCAGGGCTTGACTTCTAAAGGCAGAGTTATTTCGACTCGCTTTTTGAAAAAAGAACAGCATTTAGGAGGTTCTTTGGCTATTGCTCGCCACATTGCTAGTTTTGTAGACTCTGTAACTGTGGCTGGTGTCGTGGGAAATGAACCCGACATTCACAGCTTGATTTTGAATAATATAAATGGCGGTATTCGGCTAGATTTGCAATATGAAAATGGTGCAGCTACCGTCACTAAACGCCGTTACATTGAGCGGCAGGGAATGAGAGATAATTACAGCAAGTTGTTTTCTATTAATGAGCTGCAAGAAGAAGGACCTGCTCCCAGTCAGCGCCAAAATTTGTTAGATCGTTTGCGGAAAACGATTCGGGATTATGACATGGTGGTGGTCGCCGATTACGGACATGGATTGCTGGATGCTGAACTCATGGATTTGGTTCAAAGTGAAGCTCCATTTTTGGCTTTAAACTGCCAAACAAATAGTGCAAATTACGGCTATAACTTAATTACTAAGTACCGCCGAGCTGATGTTTTTTGCTTGGACGAACAAGAACTGCGCTTGGCTTTTTCGAGCCGTTACGGCGACCACAATTATCTGCTTAAAGGCTTGTTCCAGCATCTAGATGCTCACCAAGGATGGCTGACTTTGGGTTCTTCAGGAGCGTTGGGAATGAATGCTAAAGGAGAAGAAGATGTGAGTCCGGCAATGACGTTGGCGGTGAAGGATACAATTGGGGCGGGTGATGCGTTTTTTGCTCTGGCTAGCTTGAGTGCGAAGTTGGAATTACCGATCGCAGTTGGTTCCCTGCTGGGGAATTTGGCTGGGGCGATTTCAGCTAATACTCTTGGGAATGCTGAACCAGTAGAAAAAGCTCGGTTGTTGAAATTTGCTACTACAGTTTTAAAGGTATAGAGATGTCATCTTTTAACAAACCCCAAGCAATTTTGTGCGATCGCGATGGCACTCTGATTGAAGATAGCCACTTCCTGTGCCACCCCGACCAAATTGAGTGGATTCCGGGAGTGCTGGAGGCACTAAAATTCCTCAAGACTCAGGACATCTCAGTATTGGTGGTGACTAATCAATCGGGTGTCGCTAGGGGTTATTTCCCAGTTGAGGCAGTGGAGGCAGTTAATGATAAAATGCGGCAGGATGCTGAAGCTGCGACCGGGGCGATCGCCGATTTTTATTACTGTCCCCATCATCCGCAAGGTCAAGTTATCGAGTATAGTTATGTTTGTGAGTGTCGCAAGCCGTTGCCTGGGTTATTTCTCCAAGCGATCGCCGATCGCAGTTTAGATCCGGCGCGGTGCTGGGCGATCGGGGATAGACTCAGGGATGTAGAGCCTGGTTTGCAGTTGGGTATGAAAGCTTTTCTGGTTGAAACTGGCTATGGAATACAGGAACAGCAAGACTTGTCTAAATCTCCATTTTCCGAGCAAATAACCGTAGTTTCATCAATGCCAGAAATTATTAATTTAATTTCAAATGAGAGTAATTATCCGCAGTTAAAAAAGTTTAACGTAACACATTAACTGGGATAATTAATATTAGAAATCTGGAAGAAAGGCAGTCAAGGGTTTATTCGCCCCCACGGGTGGTCAGAAACCGGGTTTTTTATCGAATCTGCGATGATCCAACAAAGTTTTTCGTGAAAAAACCCGGTTTCTAGGCCCCCATGCGTCCAGGACTACCAAGTTGAAAGTAATTGAGGAATTTAGGGTGAATCAAATGCAACAAGTTTTAGTCACAGGCGGAGCGGGTTATGTGGGGGCTGTTCTAGTCCCTAAACTCCTGCAAGCTGGATATCGAGTGAAGGTTGTGGATTTGTACATCTATGGAGAAGATGTTCTATCCTCCGTCAAAGATCATCCAGGGCTAGAAGAGATTAAAGGAGATATTCGCGATCGCCCGCTGCTCGAAAAAATTATACCCGGATGCGATGCTGTTATCCATCTAGCTTGCATTTCCAACGATCCGAGTTTTGAATTAGACCCAGACCTCGGTAAATCGATTAACTACGATGCTTTTGTTGACTTAGTAGATGTCGCCAAAAACAGTGGAGTCAAACGGTTTATCTATGCTTCTTCCTCCAGCGTGTACGGCATCAAAGAAACCGAAAATGTTAACGAAGAACTGCCACTGGAACCTTTAACAGATTATTCCAAGTATAAAGCAATGTGCGAAGATGTGTTGCTGGCAAACCGCGAACCGGGGTTTGTTACGTTGATTCTGCGGCCGGCAACCGTCTGCGGTTATTCCCCTCGTTTGCGGCTGGATTTGACAGTGAATATCCTGACTAACCACGCTGTCAATAATGGTAAAATTACCGTGTTTGGCGGCGACCAAAAACGACCAAATATTCACATCGAGGATATGACAGACCTTTATATCAAGTCCCTCGAATTGCCTGATGAGGCGATCGACGGCAAGATTTTTAACGCGGGTTATGAAAATCATACTGTGATGCAAATTGCTCAAATGGTGCGAAATGTGGTAGGAAAACAAGTAGAGATTGTCAGCACGCCGACCAATGACAACCGCTCTTATCACATTTCATCTGAGAAGATTAAGAGAGAACTGGGGTTTGTACCGCAGCACACAATTGAAGATGCAGTGCAAGATTTGGTGAAGGCTTTTAATGCTGATTTGATTCCTAATCCGATGACTGATAGCCTTTATTACAATATTAAAGTCATGCAAGAAATTCACCTGAAGTAAGTAAATGGTTGGCAATTAAGCTGATCCAATTTGTCTATAAAATTCAGGTAAAATAACCATGCCTCCCGAATTGCCGAAACAACTATTTTTCACAATGCTCCGCATCCGCCTGGTAGAGGAGAAAATTGTTGAACTTTATCCTCAACAGGAAATGCGCTGCCCGATACACTTGTCTATCGGTCAAGAAGCGATCGCGGCTGGCGTTTGTGCCACGCTTTACCCGACTGATGCCGTTTTTAGCAATCACCGAGCTCACGGTCACTATTTAGCAGCCGGAGGCAACTTAAAAGCTTTTTTAGCTGAGATGTACGGTAAAGCCACGGGTTGCTGTCAAGGCAAAGGCGGCTCTATGCACTTGATCGATTTGGATGCCGGATTTATGGGTTCTGCTCCCATTGTCGGCGGCACAATACCTGTGGCGGTAGGCGCTGCTTTGGGAGTCGTCATGCAAGGATTAAACAAAGTAGTGGTAGTATTCTTCGGTGAAGCAACCACAGAAGAAGGCGTTTTTCACGAAAGCGCTAATTTCGCTGCGTTAAAAAATCTACCTGTGGTTTTTGTGTGCGAAAACAACTTGTACTCCGTGTACACGGGGATGAGCGAACGCCAACCGTTGGGGCGAGAAGTGTATGCTCTAGCAAAGTCTCACAATATTCCCAGCTTTCAAGGGGATGGAAATGATGTTGGACAAGTTTATCAGATGACCGCTGAAGCGGTGCAACGTGCAAGGAACGGTGGTGGGCCAACTTTTCTGGAGTTCAAAACTTATCGGTGGCGGGAACATTGTGGGCCGAACTACGACAATGACTTGGGCTATCGCACGGAAGCTGAATTTCAAGAGTGGAAAGTGCGTTGTCCCATTCAACGCACCCAAGCTCACTTACTAGAACAAGGGATTCTGACAGCAGAAGACCTAGAGGAGATGATAAGGGTAATCTCCTCTGAGGTAGAGGAAGCGGTCAGCTTTGCCAAAAGTAGCCCCTTCCCAGATCCGCAAATTCTCTTCCAGCATATCTACGCATGAATCCGACTATGACCCAACGCGAACTAACCTTTGCTCAGGCAATTAAAGAAGCTCTTACTCAGGCGATGGTCGCAGATTCGGCCGTCTATGTCATGGGAGAAGGGGTTCCCGATCCTAAAGGCATTTTTGGCACTACTTTGGGACTGCGGGAGAAATTCGGCAAAGAACGGGTGCTGGATATGCCGTTAGCTGAAAATGGTATGACTGGCGTGGCAATTGGTTCTGCACTGGCGGGAATGCGCCCGGTTTTGGTGCATCAGCGAGTAGACTTTGCGCTACTGGCGATGGATCAAATGGTGAACAACGCCGCTAAGTGGCACTATATGTTTGGTGGCAAAGCATCTGTTCCCCTGGTGATTCGCCTAGTCATCGGTCGGGGTTGGGGTCAAGGGCCGCAGCACTCCCAAAGTCTGCAAGCTTGGTTTGCTCATGTGCCGGGGTTAAAAGTGGTGATGCCGACAACGCCTTATGATGCTAAGGGCTTGCTGATTGCCGCGATCGAAGACAATAACCCTGTCATATTTTTTGAACATCGCTGGCTGCACCAAATTTTTGGCCCAGTACCAGAGGAAATGTACCGCGTCCCACTTGGCAAAGCTCGGAAAATCCGAGAAGGTCATGATGTAACGATTGTTTCAACTTCTTACATGACGCTGGAAGCGTTGCGGGCTGCTGAGTTGTTGTCGCGAGACGGGATAGAAGCAGAAATCGTGGATGTGCGATCGCTCAAACCCTTAGATACCGAAACTATTTTGGAATCAGTACGCAAAACCGGGAGACTGATTGCAGCCGATGCAGCTTGGCGAACCTTGGGTTTTGCCAGCGAAATCCTAGCAATTGTGGCAGAAGAAGCTTATCCTTTTCTTAAATGCAGTCCCAAACGTATCGCTCTTCCTGATGTGTACGCACCATCTAGTCCGGCGATCGCCAACGATTACTACCCCCGCGCTGTTGACATTGTAAATGCTGCCCGCACGATGATGGGTTTGGTCGTACAAACAGAAACACAATTGGGAATTGTGCGGGAAAATCCCCTGGATGTTCCAGATAAAAGATTTACTGGGCCGTTTTAATACTCACCCAATTAAACTTTATTAACAATGACAACGATCCATCCTCCAATTATCGAACCTAAATCCCAGTTAGAGCGAATCCCCTACGTTGATTTAGCCCAACAGCACGCACTAATCAAGTCCGAAATCTTGGCAGCTATTAGCGAAGTGCTAGACAGTGGGCAGTTTATTTTAGGTGAACAAGTATCGGAATTTGAGCGTCAATTTGCAGAAATGTGCGGTGTCCGCTATGCTGTTGGCGTTAACTCAGGTACGGATGCCTTAATTTTTGCCCTTAAAGCTTTGGGAATCCGCAGTGGTGATGAAGTAATTACAGCACCTAATTCCTTTATTGCTTCAGCAACCTGTATTAGAGTTCTAGGAGCTAAACCGGTCTTTGTGGATGTACGGGATGATTATAATATCGATCCCGATAAAATTGCGGCAGCTATTACTTCTAAAACTAAAGCTATTTTACCAGTTCACCTCACAGGCCGTCCCTGCGATATGGAGCCTATTTTAGAATTGGCAAAAGAGAAGGGATTATATGTGGTGGAAGATGCGGCTCAAGCAGTCTTGGCTGAATATAAAGGTCGGCGAGTCGGTTCATTTGGTACAATAGGCGGGTTTAGTTTGCATCCGCTGAAAACTTTAAATGCTTGCGGCGATGGCGGCGTTATCACCACAAACGATCCTGAACTGTACGACAAGTTGAAAATTATGCGGAATATTGGTCTTCGCACCCGCGATGACTGTGTGATGTGGTCGCATAATTCTCGCCTAGACACGATGCAAGCTGCAATTTTACTGGTAAAATTACGCTATCTCGAAGCTTGGACCCAACAGCGCCGCCAAAATGCCTGTTATTACCAGGCTAGACTAGCAGGAATTGAGCAGGTGAAATTGCCGTTGGAAAAAGAACATGAAAAGTGCGCTTACCACACTTTTGTTATTCAAGCAGAACGCCGTGAAGAACTGCGGCAATTTCTGGGAGAAAGGGGAATAGGTACATCAGTTCACTATCCAGTTCCTATCCACTTCTCTACTGTCGGAAAAGAGTTAGGATATGGAGAGAATAGTTTTCCCGTGACTGAACGACAGGCTAATCTAATTTTAAGTCTGCCAGTAAATCAGGGGTTAACAGAGGAGCAGTTAGAGCGTGTTTGCGACAGTATTCAAGCGTTTTATGGTAGTAATTGAAGGGTAAATATGTTAACAAAACAGAGAATGCAAGTCAAGTTTTCTTACCTCGACCGGCAGTTTGCGAATGTTGATGATTATCTGGCGGACGTGCGGGAATTGGTGTTGAGCGGCGATTTTACGCTGGGAGCTCCTGTGACTGAGTTTGAACGTCGGTTTGCTGAATTTTGCCAAATGCCTTACGCGGTTGGGGTGAATTCGGGTACTGATGCTCTGATTTTACCGATGAAAATGCTGGGGATTGGCCCTGGGGATGAGGTAATTACCACCACTAATACTTTCATTGCTACGGTGGGGGCGATCGCGATGACGGGGGCAACTCCTGTATTTGTGGATAATGATGAAGGTTATACGATTGATGTTAACTTAATTGAGGCGGCGATTACTCCCCGGACCAAGGCGATTTTACCAGTCCACTACACGGGTAATGTGGCAGATATGCCTGCGATTATGAAGATTGCGGAAAAACATAATTTGCTGGTTATTGAAGATGCTTGTCAGTCAATTACAGCGGCTAGAGATGGCAAGTATGTGGGTAGTTGGGGACAAGCGGCTGCTTTTTCGCTGCATCCGTTAAAGAATTTGAATGTTTGGGGTGATAGTGGGATAATTGTGACGCGATCGCAAGAGTTGTACGAAAATTTGCGATTGTTCCGCAATCACGGTTTAATTAACCGCGACGAAGTGGCAATTTTCGGTCACAATTCTCGTTTGGACTCACTACAAGCCGTGATTGGCAATCGGTTAATAGACCAAACTGAGTTTATTACTAATACCAGAATTGCTAATGCGAAACGGCTGGATGAAGCCTTTGCAGATTTAGGGGAGTTCATTCACATTCCCCACCGTCCAGCTAATGTCAAGCACGTTTACCACCTCTACATTTTACGGGTGGAACATCGAGATGAACTACTGACTTATTTGCAGGAAAATGGAGTTGAAGCTAAAATTCATTATCCGATTCCCGTTCACTTGCAAAAAGCGGCTGCTCATTTGGGCTATAAGAAAGGTGACTTTCCGGTAGCGGAGAGAGATTCGCAGGTATCGATCACTTTACCAGCTCATCAACATCTCACCTCAGATGAAATTGATTATATGATCGAGTGCGTGCGATCGTTCTATCTACAAGGAGAGATGAAATGAGTAAAACGACTTACGTTGTAATTGGTAGTAATTGCTTTACGGGTTGTCACATTGTAGATGCTTTGTTGGACGATCCCGATAATAAAGTAATTGGTGTTAGTAGATCGCCTGAATATAAAGACTTTTTCCTGCCTTACAAACAACGCAAAAATCCTGATTTTACTTTCCACCAAATTAATAGTGTCAGGGAATTCGATCTCCTGATAGAACTGCTAGACGCAACCAAGCCGGAAGTGGTAATTAATGTGGCTGCTTTGAGTGAGGTAGGGTTGAGCAACTACAGCCCGGTTGAGTATTTTGACATTAACACGACGGCGGTGGTAAAGTTATGCGACCAGCTTAGAAGTCGGGATTATCTCAAGTCCTACGTTCACATTTCATCAGCGGAAATTTTTGGCAGTTGTGCGGATAAAGTAACGGAAGAAACGCTGTTTAACCCCAGTACGCCCTACGCTGTTTCTAAAGCAGCCGCGGATATGTACCTGAATACAATCAGCAAGAATTTTGGGTTTCCGGCGATTATTATCCGATCGACAAATGTGTACGGCAGGCATCAACAACTGTTTAAGATTATTCCGAGAACAGCAATTTACCTAAAAATGGGTAAAACCATTGAACTGCATGGGGGAGGAACCTCGGTTAAGTCCTTTATTCATGTCCGAGATGTTGTCCAGGGTTTATTGTTGGCTTTGAAGCAAGGGAACCCAGGAACTTATCACTTTACCGTTCCGAGCGATCGCACTATTGCTGATATTGTAGGTCAGGTTTGTGCTGGCATGGGGTATGATTTTGAAAAATGCGTTCAGGTTGTAGGTGAGCGATTGGGGCAGGATTCCCAATATCTGCTAGACTGTTCAAGGGCCGAACGGGAACTTTGCTGGCAGCCTCAAGTCTCCTTTGAACAAGGGGTGCAAGAAGTGATAGAGTGGGTTGAAAGTAACTGGTCTGCGATCGAGCAGGAGCCGTTAGTCTATATCCATAAAAATTAAGAGATAGGCTGCATATCTGAAAGGATGAAAAATGAGAGTAAGCTATTTTGATACGGCAAACAAACTGAAGCTAGAAGGAAGATGGGAGGAAGCGATCGCCTCCTATCGTCAAGCGATTGAGGAAAACCCAAGTTTTTATTGGTCTTACCACAATTTGGGGGATGCTTTGGCTAAGCTGGGCCTTTGGGAAGAAGCTGTCAATGCCTATCAGATTGCGATCAAACTCAACTCATCTTCACCTTGGGTTCATTACAGTTTAGGAGAAGCTTGGGAAAAAATGGGTAGATTGGATGAGGCGATCGCTTGTTATCAAAAAGCTTTAGAATTAGAGCCAGAAGAGTTGGAAATTCAGCACAGTTTGGGGAAAGCCTTGCAACGGCGAACTGAGTTGGATTTGGCGAAGGTGATAGCGATGTATCGGCGTAGTATAGAGCTAAATCCTGGTTCTGTGGAAGCTTATCAAAATTTGCTAAGGTTACAGCCACATTCCTGGGAACTGTGGTGGCAATTGGCACAAGTTCTGACACAGCAGAATCAGATAGAAGGGGCGATCGCGGCTTATGAAAAAGTAATTAATCTCAATCAAAGCTATATTCCTGGATATCAAGCCTTAGTGGAATTGCAACCAGAATCTTGGGAGTTGTGGTGGCAGTTGGGGCAGTTATTAGAACAGGAGAATCAGAGAGAAGGGGCGATCGCAGCTTATCAAAAAGTTATAGCTATTAATAATGCTCACATCCCAGGATATCAAGCCTTAGTGCAATTGCAACCGGAATCTTGGGAGTTGTGGTGGCAGTTGGGGCAGTTATTAAAAGAGGAGAATCAGAGAGAAGGGGCGATCGCGGCTTATCAAGAAGTGATTAGCTTAAATCCCGACTATATAATAGCTTATGAAAAATTAACTCATTTACAACCGAGTAATTGGGAAAATTGGTCTGTATTAGGGTCAAAATTAGAAGGGAAAGGGGAAACGGAAGGGGCGATCGCGGCTTATCAAGAAGTGATTAGCTTAAATCCCGACTATA
>JAHRFD010000014.1:143727-146468 GCA_020882975.1 Microcoleus sp. EPA2
ATTAGCTTAAATCCCGACTATATAATAGCTTATGAAAAGTTAACTCATTTACAACCGAGTAACTGGGAGAATTGGTATGTATTAGGGTCAAAATTAGAAGGGAAAGGGGAAACGGAAAAGGCGATCGCGGCTTATCAAAAAGTGATAGCTATTAATGCTCACATCCCTGCATATCAAGCATTAGTGCAATTGCAACCAGAATCTTGGGAGTTGTGGTGGCAGTTGGGGCAGTTATTAGAGCAGGAGAATCAGATAGAAGGGGCGATCGCAGCTTATCAAAAAGTAATTAATCTCAATCAAAACTACATCCCAGGATATCAAGCATTAGTGCAATTGCAACCAGAATCTTGGGAGTTGTGGTGGCAGTTGGGGCAGTTATTAGAACAGGAGAATCAGATAGAAGAAGCGATCGCAGCTTATCAAAAAGTAATTAATCTCAATCAAAACTACATCCCAGGATATCAAGCATTAGTGCAATTGCAACCAGAATCTTGGGAGTTGTGGTGGCAGTTGGGGCAGTTATTAGAACAGGAGAATCAGATAGAAGAAGCGATCGCAGCTTATGAAAGAGTAATTAATCTTAATCAGGCATATATAACAGCTTATGAAAAGTTGGCGCAATTACAACCGTATAATTGGGAAAATTGGTTGCAGTTGGGACATATATTAGCCGAACAAGGGAATCTGGCAGGGGCGATTAATATTTATCGGAGAGTAATATTAATAAAACCGGAGTTGGGTGAGTTATATATTAAATTAGCTGAAACTTTAGTCCACCATCGTAAAATAGGTGAAGCAATCGAGGTTTATCAACTAGCTATTATGGTTAATCCAGACTCAGCCGACTTATATTATCGGCTTGGAAATCTATTAATTCTAGATAATAAATTTGATTTAGCAATTCAAAGCTATGAAAAATCAGTTAGTATCAATCCTTCTTTAATAAATGTATATTTACAGGTAGCTTGGTGTCTGAGAAGACAGGGACAGATAAATCAAAGTATTCAGGAAGAAAAATTAGAAAAGGCAGTTGATTGGTATAAAAAAGCATTGCAAATAGAACCTAATTCCGCCGAAATAAACTTTAAATTAGGAAGTGTGCTATCTGCACAAGTTAAACTAAATGAGGCAATGAAAGCATTTTATATTTCTAACAAAATTAAATTTGTTGAAGATAGGAACAAGGGCATTATAGGTAGAATATGTTTTATTTCATTGCCAAGATCGGGGACAGTTTTTGTTGGGAAGGCTCTACATAATAATTTGGTTAATACTTGTCCTTTTTCCGAGGGGCAAAAATTGTTAGCAAGTATGGGTCCTTATCCAAATATACTCTGGGAGTTAACAACAGCAGAGCCATACAACTACGCTAAATCTTGTTTGCTTTGTGCTCATTTGCCAGCAAGCCTAAACAACTTGCTAGCAATAAGCTTAGTTGTAGATAGATTGATAATTAATGTGAGAGATCCAAGGCAAGCATTACTATCTCTAGTACATTACTTACATACAGATAGAGACGTTTGGCAAGATCAATTACACTGGTTCTATTATTTAAATCTACCAGAAAATTATTTTTCCCTATCTTTTACAGAGCAAATTACGTGGCAGATGGATAATTGGTATCTACCAGCAAGCATTAAGTGGATAGAAGGATGGTTAGATGCAGAAGAAAATACATCATTTTATCCAAATATTCTTTTTACACAACATGAGGAATTGGCGGCAAATTCGCAAGCATTTTTTGAACGAATACTAGAATTTTATGAAATCGATAAATCTAGGTTTACCATGCCACCGCCTCCCGATTTTCAGCACGGTAAACACAATCGAAAGGGCAGTGTTGACGAATGGAGAAATGTATTTACTCCAGAACAAGCAGAAAGAGCGTCGAGTATGATTCCTAAACGATTGCTAAATAGATTTGGATGGCCAGAAAAATAGAATATAATTTTTTGATTTTTTAAATTTTATTGAAACTTCACCTAAAGCATCATGACTGTAACCTATTTTCAGCGGGGCAACAAACTTAAACAAGAAGGTAAACTAGAGGAAGCGATAGCCTCTTATTACCAAGCCATTGAGTATAACTCTAGCTTTTATCTGGCTTACCACAACTTGGGCGAAGTATTGGTTAAACTCGATCGTCTTGATGAAGCGCTTAACTTTTACTATCGGGCAATTCAACTCAAACCTCAATCGGTTTTGTCTCACTACAACATAGGAGAAGTTTTGACTCAACTCAGCCGTTGGGATGAAGCGATTGCATCCTATCAAAAAGCAATTGATTTGCACCCGGAAGAAGATGAGATTAAACGTATTTGCACAGAGGCACTCGAACAGGTACAATACCTTACTTTAGCCGAGAGGTTGAAGCAAGACCAAAAACTAGCAGAAGCAACTGTATTTTATCAGAAAGCTTTCGCCATTAAACCAGGATGCGCCCAAGCTCACTTCCACCTCGGCAATGCTTTTTGGCAACTAGCAAAATATAGCGAAGCTTTAGACAGCTATCAAACCACGACTATCCTCAAACCAGACTGGGCAGAAGCTCACTTCCACCTTGGCAATGCTTTTTGGCAACTAGCAAAATATAGCGAAGCTTTAGACAGCTATCAAACCACGACAATTCTCAAACCAGACTGGGTAGAAGCTCACTTCCACCTCGGCAATGCTTTTTGGCAACTAGCAAAATATAGCGAAGCTTTAGACAGCTATCAAACCACGACAATTCTCAAACCAGA
>JAHRFD010000015.1 GCA_020882975.1 Microcoleus sp. EPA2
AATTGAACAATGCTGGTCTTGGCTGAAAAGTCGAATTCGTAAACTCAAGAATCAGTTTGATTCTTTGCGAGATGCGATCGAGGTTGTCTTACATCTTGCGTCCTAACCGCCTTGGCGGTTGCTATAACTGACCAGAAACTGCTCCGAACAGAATGCTTTCATTCAAACAAAAATAAGGAGCGTTACATTTCATTAACTCACCCTAAAGCGATCGCTATTCCTGTGAGTCGTGATTTTTAGGCGATCGCACTTAACCTACAAGATCAGCGATCGCGCCTTTTACTCACCGAATACCAGACCGAACCACACTACAGCGTCATGCCGATATGATTGAACGCGGTGGGCAGGAAGGAATTGCGGAGGAGTTGGACTACGAAAATGTGAAGGAGCGGTATCTGGCTGCGGTGAAAGCGATCGGTCAAGTTTAATCAATCTGCGATCCCACTTAACCGACAAGAGCAGCGATCGCATTAATAAACATCCCAAAAATCAGATAATTACAAATTCATCATGATTAAAAGAAAAAAGGCGCGTTGAGCAACGCACCCTACAGCGATGGCGATCGCACTGTTTAGATAATTTTTTCAATAATACCCTTGGTTTTATGTGCTAACTTCCAATGCTTCCTTTCATCTTTACCTAACTTTTGAGACGCTTCTAAAATAGCCAATCTCAGCATATCGGAGGCTGCACTCAAATCATTCTTAATTACAAGTGCCTCTGATCTGGTTCCACTTTTTGCGATAGCTAATGCTGCATAACGTTTCACAACCTCTGAGGTGGAGTTTTGATAAATTTTAATGATATCTGTTATGTGATTCCAATCTTCTGATGTGCTAAATATATATAACATCCACATTGCATAGTAATCAGGCGGGGAATTCCGTTTACGAATTAATGGATTTAATAGTTTTTTTGCTATTTTTTTCTTTTTGGTTTTTGGAAGATTGGTGAAAGAAACAACATATTTAGCAATTTGCTCAGATAAGGGGTAAAACAGTTCGGCACTTTCAATAATTAAATCTAATACTTCATGCTTGAGTTGTTCTGGCACACCAGGAATATGAGGGAGTCTAGTCAAAACATAGTTGACAATTTCGTAATCTACTAAAGTTGTATCAGAGATAGACCTCTGAAGCATACTGCGAATGTCAAATCTTTGTAGCTGTTCCAAAACATTTTGAATCTCTTCCTCATCAAGCTCTTCTTCAATGTCTCCTTCATCTTGATAACTAGTATGAACCTTTTTTAACAAAGCAACAGCAGAGTCTCTATCTCTTAAATCCTCATCTGGCTTTGCAAGCACTTCTTTGATATACCTATGTTTAGGTAGTATTTTTGTCTTCGCTGACTGCAATGTTAGCCCATGATTAGAGAATAACCATTCTCCTAAACGAAAAAGGTTGGATTGAGTCTCATACTCTGATTTGCAGAATATATTGTAATCATCCACCCAACGAACAAAATCTATATTGTTTGAGTATAAATATGAGTCAACGTCGATCAATACAGCTTCCGCTAAAATCCTAGATGCATAAGGACCAACAGGAATACCGTAACTATTACGCTCCATTAAATTAGAAATTAATTTCTTTACTAAGACACGTGCTATTTCCATTCCACGCAGAGTTGTAGCAACTGTCTGAACTATATTTTCTAATCTATGCTGATAAATTCTTGGATAGAAATCGGCAATATCTGCAATTCCGATAAATTTGATGTCACGTTTATGGGATCTCTTTTGTAATTGATCCAAATAAGAATCGTGCGTTCCTTCTGTATTATAAAGTCTGTCTGCTCTTGATGTATCAACTCTATGTGAGAATACCCGCTGAGATTTTTTAGGGAGACGTTGAGCTTCTATGTCGTTTTTAACTATTAAAACTAAAGCAGTATAAATAATTAAGTCTTCAGGGTGTAGAAGATGGACGATTCGTATGTTTGCTCTACTTTTGGGAGCAAACACTTTCATGGGTTTGTAGGGTTCATAAATGTCTAGATCTACATCCTTGATATAATCTTTTACTTCTTGCCACTTGTTCTGTATGTCCACCCATTCGATGGGTTCAGGCAACATTGTACTATATCCGTGATGGTTTATCGCTTCAAAAGCATATTCTAATTCTTGCTCGGACAACTTAAACACTCAACTATATCCCTTGTTATAAAGTTTTGGCTGAATTATACATTTTGTTCAACAGAAGATTGAACAGATCCCCCTATAGTGCGATCGCCGATCTTTTAGCTTGGGTTAAGGAACGCAACCCAACGAGAGAAAATGATAACCTCACTGTGGGTTACTGCGTACCGACTCAAGTTCGATCGCCGATCTTGTAGGAGAATTATAACTCTGTTTTGGGCTAATTCGTCAAGTTACTGCGATCGCTATTCCTGTGAGTCGTGAGTTCTAGGGGATTGCCTCAATTATCTATCTGCTAAAGGTTTTGCGGTATGCGATCGCTATTACTGTGAGTCGTGAGTTTTGGGCGATCGCTCAAACCCAGTAAATTTATCCCAGTTTGATTATTTATCCGCATTCTAATCACTATCTTGCTCTATTCGTGTATATCATACCACAGCGAGGTTTTAATGTTAAAGATGCGAGGGTATCTTTTAACTCCAATGGCGATCGCATCTATTTAACAGCTAGCAGCGATCGCGGCACGAATATTCAAGGACTTTTTTGGCTAAATAGACACCGCCATTTTCCGACCTTGAGAAGCCACGACGGGTAAGTCTTGCCGATTGGCTGCTAGTCCTTTTTTTGAACTTAGGATAGCCTACCTTACCCCCTTTTCTCTTCCCCCTACAGGAGTCAAAAAAATTATTGAAATCAGACCCAAATTCTTGGTGAGATTAACCTCAAGGCTCGAAACAATCAACTTTAAACGCATTCTGGTTGCCATTAATCATTCTCCTTTTAACATCCATCGTGTTTGATCTGGCACTCAATTTAGCTTGCTTTTGCTGCGCTAAATTGATGATCTATAATTATAAAAGATGAGTATATTAGCGCGAGCATTAGGTTAAAATTTTATCTATCACTATTGACATAGATTCAACTAAAAATTAGGAGTTAAATATCTGTCTATTGACTGATAGATTTACGGGGGATTTCGAGTCTAGTTAAAGTGGTTAGATAGCAGATAAATTTAATCTTCATAAAATCATCAAAAACTTATATCAAATCCGTGGGTATCAAAATCATTCATCCCTCTCTTATCTTGCTCTGCGGTCTCTGCGCCCTCTGCGGTTTAATAATTCCGAAACCACCATAAACGATATTATTTTTTTTCCAAGATTAGAGTATTTTAGAGGTCAGTGATGCCAACAGCAACGGATTTTAAAGACTATTACACCATCCTAGGAGTCAGCAAAACGGCAACTCCTGAAGAAATCAAACGGGCTTATCGCAAACTTGCTCGCAAATATCATCCTGACCTTAATCCTGGAGATAAAGACTCCGAGGCAAAATTCAAAGACCTCAACGAAGCAAATGAGGTGCTTTCCGATCCAGAGAAACGGCCGAAGTACGATCGCTTTGGTGAGCACTGGAACCAGGCTGCTTACAGTGAAGCGCCACCATCTAGAGGTGCTAATCCTGGGAATGTTGACTTCGATCAATACGGCGATTTTGATTCCTTTATCAACGATTTGTTAGGTCGATCGGGACGTAGAACCAACACCCAGAGTACAGATTTTGCTGGCGGATTTCGATCGCAAGCCCCCGCACCGGATAGCGAAGCTGCGATCGCCCTGACATTTTCCGAAGCGTTTCACGGTGTCCAGAAACGCCTGCAATTCGACGATGAAACCATCAATATTCGCATTCCCGCAGGCGCAAAACCAGGTAGTCGCATTCGCCTCAAAGGTAAAGGCCGCGCGAGTCCGTTTTCTCAGCAGCGTGGCGATTTGTATCTAACTATTGAGGTGTTGCCACATTCCTTATTTCGATTTGAAAACAATGACCTTATTTGTGACATTCCAATTCGTCCCGATGAAGCGGTTTTAGGGACCGAAATTAGCGTTCCCACACCGGATGGTAGCGTAAAAATGAAAGTGCCTAAAGGAGTGCGATCGGGACAATCCCTCAGACTGCGCGGCAAAGGCTGGACATTGCAAAAGGGGGGACGCGGTGACTTACTTGCCAAACTTCTGATTGTTACGCCAAAAGACTTAAGTGCGATCGAGCAAGAATGCTACGAAAAAATCCAAGCAAATACCAACTTTAACCCGCGCGCCCAGTTAGAGGAGATTAAATTATGAGCTTTAGCCTTTCAACAACGGTGGTTTCACTCGAAGGAGACCAACTCTACACCTTTGAATATGCTGCATGGGTAACAGAGACTTCGGTTATGCTCGTGAAGGTTTATGTTGAGTTGGGGGTAATTGAGGCGATCGGCTCAATGCTACATCAGCGCGAGATTGCTCGAATTGCTCAGATTCAGCGGTTGCGTCAAGACTTGGGGCTAAACTTAGTCGGAGCGGCAATGGTGCTAGATATGGCGAATGAAATTGCCCAACTACGAGCACAATTAAAGGCATATCAGTCTGATCGATCGAACGCATTATGAGCTATCAAAATCAATAAATGAACTGAAACAACGTCTTGAGGTAAATAATTTGGGTGGTCGCATTGTAGGTATTGAAACAGTTGACAAGATGACTGAGCCTCAGATAGTGGCCAAGATTCGACAGCACTTTGCCGAGTAGTGTGATTGCCCTGGGGCTGAGGGGGTGCGATGGGAGGGCGATCGAGATATGTGCAAGGACCGATCGACTCCCACCCCCAATTGACCCTGAAAAGAGTAGACTCAAAATTGGAAAATAGGTGTATAATGTGTTTGAAGTCATTTTTTACGGTGATTCCTACAAGCTAAACACAAGTAAAAAAGACAAGGGCGGACGTAATTCAGTGGTAGAATGTCAGCTTCCCATGCTGAACGTCGCGGGTTCGAGTCCCGCCGTCCGCTTTGCCAAAAACATTTAAAACCCTTGATTTCTCAAGGGTTTTCGCGTTTCTAGGGTCTAAGTTTGTGCTGTCGTCTGAGCGTTCTTCTGAAGATATCCAGGGGATTCGGAATAAAGCGTCCTTTGCTCGACCTGCAACTGGTCGCGATCGCTCTTTGTTTGCGGCCAGAGAGCAAGAATTATTTTAGTATCGGCCACCTGCTTACAAGAAAACTTGAGTGTGCGATCGACAGCAATAGCAGGGTTTTATTGGCGCCGAAAATCAATTCCAAGATTGCTGCCGCATTAGATGGTGCGGTGCAAACAAGAGAAGTATTCGCATCTTACTCTTATTACTTCGGACGCATTTATCTCGCTATTGCTTAAAACCATTGTGGGATTTAATTAAATCCTTTTGTTCCTGCCGATCGATCGCGGTAGACAAAATCTTCTTTGTGCACGGACAATCTATCTAACACCGATCGAATTTCAGAGTGTTGGGGTGAAAGATGGCAAACAGGATCGGTAGCCCGTGCATCTTGGGTTAACAGAAATGCTTGACAGCGACAACCACCCCAATCCAAGGTTTTACGATCGCAACTCTGACAAGGTTCCGGCATCCAATTCGTGCCGCGAAATCGATTCATTCCCGCAGACTCAAACCAAATCCAATCAAGGGGGCGATCGCGAATATTGCCAAACTCAAGATCGGGAATTGCCATCGCCGCTTGACACGGTAAACCGTCGCCATTGGGAGTAATAATTAACGTCCGATTCCCCCAACCGCCCATGCAAGGTTTGGGATATTCAGCGTAGTAATCGGGAATAACATAGAGAATTCCCATCGGAATTTTGCGCGTTTGTTGAGCTGCTTTCACCACTTGTTTCGCGCGGGCTAACTGTTCGCGAGTCGGCAATAAAGCATCCCGATTGTGCAGCGCCCAACCGTAGTATTGAGTATTTGCTAATTCAACGCGATCGGCTTGCAAAATCTCGGCTAGCGATAGCATTTCCTCAAGGCGATCCAGATTCTGACGGTGTAAAACAAAGTTCAATGTTAGCGGAAATCCTAGCTCTTTTACCAGTTGAGCCGCAGCAATCTTTTGGTCGAACGATCGCGCTCCAGCAATGCGATCGGACTGGGCCGCGAGGCTATCTTGAATGCTGATTTGAACGTGATCTAAACCCAAGTTTTTTAAATTTGCAGCCCGTTCTTTGGTGAGTAAAGTTCCGGCCGTAACTAATGTCGTGTAAAGCCCTAACTCGGCCGCAGTTTCGACCAATATTTCTAAGTCTTTGCGTAGCAAAGGTTCTCCACCAGTCAGTCCCAATTGCAAAACACCCAACTTTCGAGCTTGTCGGATTACTCGCAACCAGTCCTCTGTCGGGAGTTCTTGCTGGTAAGAATTATCGCTCCAATTCATCGGATTCGAGCAGTAGGGACAGCGCAAAGGACAGCGATAGGTTAACTCTGCAACCAAACTAAAAGGTAATGGAATCTCATTCATTTAAAAAACCTCGCTGCGAAATTCGATCGATTAGTTGGCGGACATCTGCTTCTACATTGGGGCTAGCAAACTGCGCGGATAACTCTGCAATAATTTCCTCTGTCGTATGGTGGCGATCGCACAGTTTTAAAATTGCCCAAGCCGTTTTATTCAGTTTGACTGCGCCTTCGGGAAACAAGAGAAAATGCTGTTGCCTGATCTCATCCCAAAACAGCCGCACTCCACAAGCAAGATAGGGATAACTGTTATCATTCATTTGTTTTCAACATAGTTGACAGTTGACATTTTGTAGGGGCGGTGCCCCCGTGCCCGCCCTCTTAGTTGACAGTTAGTAATTTTCCCAATCTCCCAATCTCCCAATCTCTCAATCTAAAATCTCCCTCTGTTCCCCTCATGTTTCACAAAGAGTAATTATACCAAATCGTAGTTATCCATCACCTTTATAAATCCTTCGTTTATAGTCATAGTCTATGCGATTGCTTCACTTCCTTAGCAATGACAATAAAAGGGGTCCTCAACCCGGATTTGGTATTATTTACCTTCGGGACGAGTGTCTCCTCGATCGATCGCTTCAAGCTGGCTCCACAACAGATCGCATTTAAAAATTAATGCTTGAACAGCTTTCTGTTGCATCTCAACAGTCTGACAGTTTTTCAGCACTAAATTCAGTGCGTAGCGAGCGTCTTGAGGGGCTTGATGCAATCGCACTCGGAAATAATCAAATCCACTTGGCTCGATCCATGAATAGTATTTTTCCAACGCAACCAATCGATCGCGAATTGCATCGGGCCCGAACAATTCTGTCAGCGAAGATGCGATCGCTTCAATCCAAGGTTTAGTCTTGCAGAAATTGACATAAGCATCGACAGCATATCGCACTCCGGGCAAAACATTGCGATCGTCCAACAGTCGATCGCGCGACAGTCCCACCGCTTCACCCAATCGCAACCATGCTTCAATTCCTCCTGCTTCCGCACCCTTACCGTCGCGATCGATATTCCGGCCGTCATGGTCGATAATGCGTTGAATCCACTCGCGCCGCACTTCGCGATCGGAACAATTCGATAAAATTGCAGCATCTTTAAGCGGAATATTGCGTTGATAATAAAATCGATTAATTACCCAGCGCCGAACTTCTTCTTGAGTCAATTCTCCTGCATTCATGCGTTGGTGAAACGGGTGCAGGTGGTGGTAGCGGTGGTGTTGCTGGCGCAGCAAATTCTCGAATTCGATCGGTGACAATAATTCTTGCAT
Source organism: Microcoleus sp. EPA2 (assembly GCA_020882975.1). Classification (GTDB taxonomy): domain Bacteria; phylum Cyanobacteriota; class Cyanobacteriia; order Cyanobacteriales; family Microcoleaceae; genus Microcoleus. The sequence continues at coordinate 7,713 of JAHRFD010000015.1, forward strand.
ATAGCAATCCTAAATCATTTGCGTAATTACTGTAGGGGCAATCCCCCCGTGGTTGCCCGATAGATTAGGGGTAGGCACGGGGGCACTACCCCTACAAATTTTGCGAATCATTTAGGATCGCTATAGTTCGTCTAAATTATTTAAGATCTCTGTATAGCGATCGCAAATGATTTGTAAATCTCTTACTCCCTCCCCTTAGTAAGGGGAGGGTTGGGGTGGGGTTAAAAATTTATGCTTCATTTAGGGTTTCTCTATCACAAAGCAAACATTAATCCATCACAACCAATTTCAACTCCTTGACTCTCAACTGCTTGTCGCTCAGGAGAATTAGTAACTAGAATTGGATTGGTATTATTGATATGAACTAAAATTTTGCGCAGCCCAGTTAGTCCTTCAAGCTGCCGCAAACTGCCTTGCTCTCCCGATAAAGGTAAATGTCCCATTTGCAGTGCCGATCGCGCTCCAACACCCAAGGCTGGAAGTTCGTCATCAGTCCAAAACGTGCCGTCGATCGCGATGCAATCGCTGGCATTTAAACGGCGCTGCATTGTCTCGTCGATCGCCGCCAATCCCGGTGCATAAGTTAGAGTTTTACCAGTGCACAGATCGCGAATTGTCAATCCTACACCCCAAACTTCATCCGGCGATCGATCTTCGTTCTGCATATATTTCGGCGGTTTTGTCGAAAGTGCAAAAGCCTCGACTTCCAGATCGGATGCCAGCGAGATAGAAGCATCTAGAGGCGACCAATCGACACCGCAATAATTTTGCAGTGTCGAAAATAATGGATAGCCGGTTGTCAGGGCGAATTTGACTCGATCGGAACTGTAAATTTTTAAAGGATGCGATGATTCCCGCAACAGCATCAACCCAGTCGTATGGTCGATTTCAGCATCCGTTAAAATGATGCCAGCAAAAGGCAGCGAGCGCCCGTTTTGCGGAGCAAAACAGTTGTGCGTTCTCATTAGTTCAATTTGCTGGCGCACGTCCGGCGAAGCATTAATTAAAAACCAATCCCCGCCGTTCGATCGAATTGCGATCGATGATTGAGTTAGCGCTGTTGCTTTACCCGATCGACTCGCTTCACAGCCCCGACAGTGGCAGTTCCATTGGGGAAATCCCCCGCCCGCCGCTGCTCCCAAAATTCTCACGATCATCTATCAAAATCCGTTAAAAATAAGAATTCAGCAGCCAGAATTCAGAATAATTCTAACTCCTGATACCAATTTAATCCGTCGTTGCATATATTTCGATCCCCCTCGCATCCCCCTGATAGTCGGGGGACTTTGAGAAGAATCTTGTCCCATCCGAATGTAGGGGCGGTGCCCCCGTGCCCGCCCTCTTAGTTAGGGGCGATCGGATTCGGGAGCAGCCTCATGAAAAATTGGTATGACTCCTGAATTCTGTTGTGTCGATCGACCTCAGTTAGCTAGTCGGTTCCAGCCGAATCAATTTACCGTTCGACTCATCTGTGAGAACGTACAGCAACCCATCTGGACTTTGGCGCACATCCCGCACCCGCTGCCCGATGCTAATTTCTTCCTGGCTGCGGACATTTCCTGCTGCATCTAGCTCGATCCGGCGCACGTCTTGAGAAACTAAGCCCCCGGCAAACAGATTTCCCTTCCAAGTCGGAAAACGATCGCCAGTGTAAAACGCCAATCCAGAAGGAGCAGTTGCCGGAGTCCAAACCACTTTAGGATCTACCATACCGGGGCGCGATCGCTCCTGTGAAATCTCGCCGCCTGTATACTCCTGACTGTGGGTGACGAGCGGCCATCCATAGTTTTTGCCGGCTTCAGCTAGATTCAATTCATCGCCGCCGCGCGCCCCGTGTTCCGTTACCCAAACTCGTTTTGTTCCCGGATCGAAGGCCAGCCCTTGAATATTGCGGTGTCCGTAACTCCAAACAGCCGGATCTGCATTGGCATTTGTTGCCAAGGGATTATCGCGAGGAATTGAACCATCATCGTTTAACCGCACTATTTTGCCCAGACGGCTGCGTAAATTCTGTGCTTGCTTCCGAATGAGTTGGCCTTCTAGCTGCACCGGTGGATTTCCGCCATCTCCGATCGCGACTAACATGGTGCCATCTGGCAGCCACTGGATGCGCGATCCAAAATGTTGCGTACCCGACTTGACTTGAGACACCTCGAAGATGACGCGCAAATCCTGCAAAGCTTTGCCGTCAAATCTGGCTCTGGCAATGCGAGTCCGATTGGCATCGGCGGTGCCGGAGGCGTAAGTCAGATACACAAATCGATTTTCGGCAAATTTAGGATGAAGGGAAACATCCATCAATCCACCTTGGCCTGATGACATTACGGACGGCACTCCCGCGATCGGAGTTGGTTCCAACACCCCATTTTTCAGCAACCGCAGTCGCCCTGCTTTTTCCGAAATCAACATACTGCCATCGGGCAGCCATGCCATGCCCCAGGGGCGTTCTAACCCTTCCGCGACCGTTGCTTGCTTGAACCCCTGAGCCGTGCTGCTTGAAGATACTGCTTGAACGGGCGATGCTTCAGCAGTAGGGGCAGCAGTAGGGGCAACAGCAGCCGTATTTGGGGGAGCGACAGAACAAGCTGCGATCGTGATTCCAGCACTTGCCAGCCCAATCCTCAGAATTGAGTGTTTTATCAACAAAAGCATGATAGTTATGACTCCTATTGCTGGTTGTAGATATAGGCGGTGACTTCCAAACACAAATCGAATTCTTCGAGCTCTGGTTTTTCCCAATCTTCAGAAGTGCGGATCGGTTGGCGAGATTCAGGGCGATCGTCGCTAGCTGAATTTTGCTGTGAGGTTTGAGATTGGTTTTGCGTTGCCATGAAAATTCTCCTAAAACTTAAAGCTGTGTTCGGAGCGTGCTTGATGCTGTTGCAACTTCCAGTTATATCGCAAAATCTAAAAAAAGATCGGCCTATCAAAAGGATGAACTCGCGATCGAGAACAGTCGATCCTTTGTCTTTCGCAAGGACTCATGGGCGATAAAAGCTTCATCTATTATTGACAGAAAAACTGGTTTACAAGCTGCTACTGTACTTGATCAACCTGGAATACGCTGTATGTAGTAAATCCTACAGAAGTAAGCTTTCTAATATCTTAAGCTTCAGCGGTATTTCGCATACAGGATTATGCACACTACACAAGAGCGATCGTGCAATTCTGCGTTTGTATTGCCTCGAATGGGAACAGACAGTTACACATCCTGAATGCTATCTGTCCGGTTTGGGCCCGCAAAACGCGCTTGGGTAGTGCCCAGAGGCCGCAATTTTGACAAAGATACACCTCTGCAAGACACGCTGGACTTTAATTAACCATCAAGTGTTTGGCGAAGATAAGGACATTGTTGAAGAACAGTATCCCGAAGATTTACCTCGCGCGCTGCAAGATGAAGTCCACATTGCCGGGGATAAAAGCTCGATCGCCTATCGCTTGCGGATTGGCGGCATTGGGTCTAGGACGATCGTTTACCGCCTAACTCCTATCTCAATTAAATTTCGGAGATCCAAACCATGAGCGCTGATTTAGAATTTCAAAAACCAATTCCACCAAAGCAATCCTACACAGGTTGGCAAGCAGCACTGGCAGAGTTCTTTCAGTTTGATTTCTACAAAACCAATTTCAGAACAGAGACGCTCGCGGGAATCACCACCTTCATGACGATGGGATATATCTTAGTCTTGACATACTCCCCGGCGTGAACGCACGGGGATTCTTGACACTTCACGGAGATGTGCCACAAGTGGTCTTACCTTCTCTCTGTGTCCGAAAGCGAGTCGTGGCAATGCCCTATCCCGACTTGATTTATATTTCTTGCTGCGTTCAAATCCCTATCTTGATGTGTACCGCAGTTTAAACAGATTAACTCTCGAATTGAAAGGTCTAATTTGCCCCATTTAAACCCGCAATCTGAGCAAGTTTGGCTTGTAGGTTCCCAACGGCTGATTACCCTCAATTCTCTGCCCAATTTCTCAGATTTACCCTCACATAGCACCCTAAATTCATACCAGCCTTGCTGACTGATAGCCCTTGCAAGTTTGCGGTTTTTGACCATTCCCGATACATTCAAATCTTCTAAAACAATCACTTGGTTATCGTTGACTATTTTAGTAGACAGTTTGTGCAGGAAGTCTTTGCGGGTGTCTGCTATTTGGTTGTGCAGTTTAGCAATTTGGAGGCGTGTTTTATTTCGGCGTTTTGAGCTGACGGGCTGGCGAGCTAGCTGGCGTTGCAGTCCACGAATTTTCCGGTCTAACTTTTTATAGCTAGGGCTTTTTGCTTGTTCGCCATTGCTCATCACTGCAAAGGTTTTAATACCTAAGTCGATGCCGATACTTGGATTCTTAGCTTCAACTTGAACTGGCTCAACTTCTACAACAAAGCTCAAGAAATAGCGATTTGCCAGGTCTTTGATTACCGTGACTGAACTAGGTGTCGATGGTAATTTTCTCGACCAGACTGGATTAACAATTCCAATCTTGGCTAAGTAAACTCCATTACCTTTAAAGGAAAACCCTCCCATTCTCAAACGTGCAGATTGGCTGTTTGTTTTTTTTTTGAACTTAGGATATCCGACTTTACGACCTTTTCTCTTTCCTTTACAGGAGTTGAAAAAGTTCAAGAAAGCAATATCTAAATCGGCAACCGACTGTTGCAATGGAATACAGGACACTTCCCCTAACCAAGCTCTTTCTTTAGTGTTTTTGGCTTGAGTGATAACTATTTTTTGAAGCTCCGCCGAACTTGGTTTTTTTTCGGATTGCTTGCAGAGTGCAAGAGCATCGTTCCAAACTACCCGAACGCAGCCAAACAACTGAGCCAGGCTCTGTTGCTGTTGGTTGGTCGGGTAGAATCTGTAGCGAAATCTTGCTTTCATAGCTTGTGCTAAAATTGGCCTGTTACTCAATTATATACAACGGATTTGATATTACCCGGCTCAGGCGATATCCAACTGCTAGGTTTGAATCACTTATATCAAGTTCGATCTCCCTGATATCTTGCAGCAATGTCAATCAGGGAATTTTTTGTGCGGTCGGACGGGTTTATCCTCCCAACTTTCGATCGCTTTAATTTCTACCTTAATAAGTTAACTACCAGCCGGGAAGTCCGTCGGTATATTTAGAGGGGATTAAGAGGTTTTTGAATGCCCAGCATAGGGCTTAAATATAATGCTTGTGGAGACAATTTTGAGATAAATGCAAGGTCTTTAGCCCTGGAAACGATATTTTTGTATTTCTAAATCACAGGGCTTCATCACCAATTAATGTTTCCAGATATAGTCGGCAATGGGTTTGTCTGCGGAAAAAGGAGAGAAGGAAGTCTCTGTAGGCAAATTAAATAAGACCGATCGCGCTTTTACCGAACCAACTCCCAAACGCCTTTCTACACGGCTAGGAATCCCATGACCATAAACCAGATGTCCTGTCCCCGCTAACACTACAACTTGATAATCGGGATTCGTTTTGACAAATTCAGCTATTTTTTCAGCCATTGTTTCATCCCACAAAATTTGAGCTTGCAAAAATCTTTCAAAGGCGTTACTATTTCCCAGCTCTGCTTTTTGATGTTGTTGGTAAATCTCTAGTAACATTTTTCGATAGGCGACGTTATCAGTGCGGATTTCTGCGAGTGGTGGAATGTGCTTTTTTTCATCGGGAGTGAGGCTTTCTAAACCTTGGGTGGCAACTTTTCTCGTTACTTCTGTTGGTGTGTTTAATGCCAGAAGTTGCAGTTTATTTTCTTTTGCCAATCGCACAATCGGCGCGTAATATTCCCACGGAAAACGCCATCTTTGATTGTATTCTGTTTGCTCAATCAATTCCTCTTCTGTGAGTTTACCTGCTACATATTGGTCTAGTACGCTTTGGAAGGGGCGCTGAAACATTTCAAGGGCGATCGCAATTTTCGGGTTTTGTCGCTGCATTTCTCGGATAATCACCAGTTGAGCTTGATGGTCTTCGATGCGATCGTGGGTTTCTCCCAGATAGACGACTCTTGCCTTTACCAACTGTTGCATAATCTCAGAGTTGGTATAAATCTGCTCTGACTGAGGGCTGGCTGTCGGTTCCGCGGTGGCTGCACTGCTACACAATAAAAAAATACTGAGCGATAGGGCGCACAGTTTGATGAGTTTGGTTGTTTTCATACAAATATTATCCCTTTTTTCTCGATCGCAGGCAGTGCCAGACTCTAGTATTTTAACTTCATGGCCACCAGCTCATGATTAATAATCCTTTACCTTCTGTCCTCTTGCTGCTACCTTTATTTGTAAAGTTTAGTTGCAGGTACTTGCACTTTTCAAGCTAGGTGCTAAATTAACAATATGAAGCAAACAAACAGCTTCTCTGACAGATGCCACAGCGAAGTTCAAAATTGAATATTAAGGAGTAAAACGCTGTTTAATCTCAAATCTGTCTCATCAAAAGTCAATAGCAGCACCCACCAACAAAGCTGATAATTCCTCAAATAATTAGAGGGAGCAATGCCAAGGAATTTCTTAATTTATGGCAACTCCGTATCGAAGTTGAAAAAAGAGGAAATCCCTCGCTAGATCTGGTTAGGTGCTGTTGTTGTGAACACAGCTTTTCGGTTGAGGATGTTGTTGGTAGTAGAGATAGATCCAAAGCATCGGGATTACCCTGCCTAGCCTAGTAACTAGAAAGTTTTATCTAGCAGGAAAACCCCAACATTTTTTTTTAACCCCAAGTGCGGGAATGCGATCGATAATCAGGACAGTCGATCGCCTCTTCCGACAAGGCTATTGTAGGGCGAACGGGACACTTGAGGTGGTAGTCGCCAGTAAAAAATACACAATTAGCACAAGGGATTTGGTGCATACGTTGGGCTCGGTGCAGGGAGTCGGTGACAGCACGGCCAATACTTGAAAATAGCATAAACATTAAGCCCCAGGCAGACACAAAACACAGGGGGACTAAAACAGGCTGTATTGTCTTAATCAAAAAGTAAAGCATAGAAATATTACGATTGTGGTAGAAACAGCGTACATATAAACCATCTGGATAGTCAAATTGGCGATCGCAGGACCAAAAAGTTTAAAATCATGTAAAGTTCGATCGAGAAACCGGACCCTTGTGAGATGATAGAGAACCGTCCTTAAATACAATTAGAGGAAATCAGTTATGTCTCTGCGATTAGGCGATACAGTTCCCAACTTTACCCAAGCATCCTCCGAAGGAGAAATCAATTTCTACGACTGGGCTGGAGATAGCTGGGTTGTGTTGTTTTCCCACCCCAAGGATTATACTCCAGTGTGCACTACAGAACTAGGTGCAGTGGCCCGTCTCAAGTCTGAATTTGACAAGCGCGGTGTCAAAACCATTGCTCTGAGTGTCGATGATGTAGATTCTCACATGGGCTGGATTAAAGATATTGAGGAAACTCAAAAAGTCACCCTCAATTATCCAATTTTAGCAGATGGCGATCGCAAAGTCTCAGACATTTACGATATGATCCATCCTAACTCGTTAAATAACTTAACAATCCGCACTGTTTTTGTAATTGACCCGCAAAAGAAATTGCGTTTGAGCATTACTTACCCAGCGAGTACGGGACGGAATTTCAATGAAATTCTGCGGGTAATTGATTCCTTGCAACTTACGGACAAATATAGCGTTGCTACTCCCGTAGATTGGAAAGACGGCGACGATTGCGTAATTGTACCTTCCATTACCGACCCCCAAGAGTTAGCCGAGAAATTTCCCAAAGGTTACACCCCAGTTAAGCCTTATTTACGGATGACTCCTCAGCCAAATAAATAGGTTTAATTTACCCACAGGTTTGTAGTAGGGACGACAGTCCTTACTACAAACATAAAAATTGCACTATTGTCTTAACAATTGAGATTTGAGGAAAGGCAAAATGCTGTCATCAACAATCGTATTGCGAATACCGCCAAAATTGCAAATGACAGACGACCAGTTTTTTGAGTTCTGTCAAATCAATAGTGAATTACGCATTGAACGGAGCAAATCGGGAGAATTGCTAATTATGGCCCCTACGGGTTCGGAGACAGGAAACCGAGAAGGTAATATATTTGGGCCTCTGTGGGTTTGGGCAGAACAAGATGGTACAGGTTTAGCGTTTACTTCGAGTACAGGATTTACTCTCTCCACAGGTGCAGAAAAGTCGCCGGATGCTGCTTGGATCAAATTGGAAAGATGGAATGCTTTGTCACCGGAACAAAAGGAAAAGTTTGCTCCTATTTGCCCGGATTTTGTAGTTGAACTCAGGTCTGCTTCTGACAATCTCAAGCCCTTGCAAGAAAAAATGCAAGAATATATGAGAGAACCGGGAGTGCAGGTAGGATGGTTAATCGATCGCAAAAATCGCAGAGTTTACATTTACCATCCCGGTTTGCCAGAGGAATGTTTGGAAAATCCGGCGACAGTCAGTGGCGATCCCGTTTTACCGGGATTTGTTCTGAATATGAGTAAAGTTTGGTAGGAGTTGAATCGTGCTGATTCCCCAACCCATTCGTCAGATTTCAGAACTATAATTAGTAATAAAGTTTCAGTTCGAGAAACCTGTGGAATCGAAAAGTTCACAGGAAACAACTTAGGTAAACTCAGCATGGATATTAAAAACGGCTTTGTAGGCACAATAGGCAACACACCACTAATTAGATTAAACAGCTTCAGCGATGAAACTGGCTGCGAAATTCTCGGCAAAGCAGAGTTTCTCAATCCCGGCGGTTCCGTTAAAGACCGGGCTGCTTTATACATCATTAAAGATGCAGAAGAAAAAGGTTTACTCAAACCGGGGGGAACTGTAGTAGAAGGGACTGCCGGCAATACGGGTATTGGCTTAGCCCACATTTGCAACGCTAGAGGTTACAAGTGTTTAATCGTGATTCCCGATACCCAATCCCAAGAAAAAATAGATGCTTTGAGAACCTTGGGCGCGGAAGTTCGGACTGTTCCGGCTGTCCCCTACAAAGACCCAAATAATTATGTTAAATTGTCTGGAAGATTAGCAGCGGAAATGGAAAATGCCGTGTGGGCTAACCAGTTTGACAATTTAGCAAATCGCCGAGCTCATTTCGAGACAACTGGACCAGAGATTTGGGAACAAACCGACGGTAAAGTTGATGCTTGGGTGGCTGCAACGGGTACTGGTGGGACTTTTGCTGGGGTAGCGATGTTTTTGAAATCAAAAAATCCTGCAATTAAAACTGTCTTGGCCGATCCGATGGGCAGCGGGCTTTACAGTTATTTTAAAACCGGGGAAATTAAGAGTGAAGGTAGTTCGATTACCGAGGGAATTGGCACCAGTCGGGTTACGAGAAATATGGAAAATGCTCCGGTAGATGATGCGATCCAAATTGATGATACTGAAGCCGTTCGGGTGGTTTACCAATTGTTGAGAAAAGAAGGGCTATTTATGGGGGGTTCTGTGGGGATTAATGTGGGGGCTGCTGTGGCTTTGGCGAAGCAAATGGGACCTGGACATAGGATTGTGACGGTACTGTGCGATGGTGGGGCTCGCTATCAGTCGCGTTTGTTCGATCGACAATGGTTAACTTCCAAAGGTTTGTCACCCAATTAAAAGTAAACGAGGACTGAGGTACTCTTGGGTCTAGAGCCTAGGGTCTAGGGGCTAGATGTTTCCTTTTCTGTCTGGGAATTCCTAAATGCCTAGCTCCTTGACTTGAGAATTGTTATATGCTCGCAGCTATTTCCATGATAAAAAAATAGCATATATTGGGAATATTGTCAAATAAAAACTATGAAAATTATCGAATCTTCTCGGCGAGTTCTGGTTTGTCAAAACCGGACTTGTCGCAAGCAAGGTGGAGCCAAGGTACTGGCAGCTTTTCAGAGTTTGTCACCCTCAGAAGTGGCGGTGGTTGCTAGTAGTTGTTTGGGACAATGTGGCAGTGGACCGATGGTGTTAGTGATGCCAGAAGAGGTTTGGTACTGCGCGGTTTGTCCTGAAGAAGTAGCCTTAGTGACAGAGCGACATTTGCGGGGAGGAGAGCCGGTGAAGGCGATGCTTTACCGCAAATTTCATGGCTCTGCTAATTAGTCGATCGCCCTTGTTTAAAATTCTTCAGCAAACAATCGGCGGAGAATTTCCGTAACTTCGGCGCAGATTCTAGCATCGAGTTCGATGGCCAGACTGTCGGTACTCTTAGAACCATCTAAAGTTTTTACACCGCGCAAAGTCAAAGCTAAAGTTCTGAGTTTGGGTGGCTTTCCACCCGCCTTTGGCCGCTCGTCCACAAACCACATCAAAGCGAGGTAAACTGTTTCTATAGTTCCCCTAATCGAGCTGACTCCGTGGCCGAGTTTGGAGATAATTACTGGAGAATTGATGACGCCATCCATCCCCAAAGTTTTAATTGCTTGATCTCCATATCGAGCCGTGTCATTTCCCATGGCTTTAATAATGCTTTTGAGGCTGTTCCACTGAGCACCTCGCAAGCGCGATCGCTGTTCCAGATTGTAGTGCCATCCTAACATTGAAACTAACTTAGTCAGATCGTAGGCGGATACAAAATTATCTTGTCTAGGGCTATTTTCAGCGGCTGTGAGTACCACTTTTTGTTTGATTTTATCAAAGATTTGGGGATTTTCAATAAACGGATCGTCGCCGTAGTCGCTGCGAAAAATGAGGTCATTATTGCCAGTAGTTTTCTTCAGCCACTGTTCGAGTCCTACACGAGTATCAAAGCGTTTGAACATCGCCGCTAAGGAGTTAGAAGTTGCGATATTTTCCGTATAGCTAATCATGTGTGTGGCTAAATCCTCAAAGGGAATATCCTTTTGTTGCCCATCTGCATCTCTGATGGTGCAGTTACTAATGTCGCAGTCGGGATATTTGATATTTACTTGACAGACGGTATTGATTAGGGGAATAATTTTCGTAGCACTCCAAAACTGAGCTTTGGTAAGTGCATTTTTTCCCAGCCACTTCACCTGGATTTTACCATCCACAAAAGTGCCAATACAAACACAGGCTTGTTGGATGTCTTTGTGGATAAAGTTTAAAGCTTGAGTGTCAATTTGAGGCAGGACTCCCAGGCTAGGAAATGGGCTAAATTTGAGCTGGTTATTGACTGGGGGAATGTAGCTAATGAGCTTTACACCATCGGGTTTTTGCTTGAGGTAATCGGGATAGTTTTTAATTTCTTTGCGGTAAGCAGACTTTTGAATACCCCAGTCTAAAAACGCTTGTTTTTCTAAATTAGCTTGGATGTCTATTTCGATTTGGAGGAATTTTTTGAAAATGAGCGATCGATCTTTGGCAATTTCGATGGGAGTTAGATTCATAATATTAGTTGGGTAGTCCGTCGGGAATCAGAAATATTAAGCTTTTTTACCACGTACTTGAATACGTTTATCAGTTTTTTGTTTCTTAGCCCAAGAGATAAATCTCTGGAGTTGAGGGTCGTTTTTGAGCTTTTCCAGGGAGTTGAGCTCTTGGGCTAGGTGTTTGTTGTCAAATAGGGAGTGAATCTGGCGGTGACAAGCAGAACAAATGTCGATTGTCGGGCTGGGATCTGCGTTTTTTCGCTTGGTGTTTTGTTTGGGTATCAGGTGATGGGCGGTTAATGCTTCCATTTCGCGATCGCACAATTCGCACTTCATAAAAAACACTCGGTAAGTGGGAAACTCAGTGGCTTCAGCCCTGAGAGGGAAACGGCTCGGCGATTTCAATCGCCTTGAATCTTCAAATTTAGAATGAGTAGCTATACCCATCTTTATGGTGAATGGTTTTGCAGTATTTATGACTAATCCCTTGCACCAATTCTGATGCCGAAATATTGAATGAACCAGTCGATCTAACCGCAACCCGACCAACATACTCACCTATCTTTTTACCACTGGTAACGACTGCTTTTACAATGTCGCCAGTTTGAAAACCTTTGACAAATTTGTTTCTTGGAACGTACCGAGATGGGAAGCCAAATTTATCGGTACGGCACATTTGACGAGTCCCATGTCCAGTTGCTTTAATTAGTAATGGTTTACTCGTAACTACAGACAATGATTCAAGTTGACCGACACAAGCAGCATCAAGCCAATGAGTTTTAGGTAGTTGCAGTCGAGTACGATTGAACTTTGTCAGCCCACCTGAACCGGTCGAAACGGGCAACCCCGTTTCTTTTAGTCGAGAGAATAACGCCCATCGGGTCGAGTTCACGGCAGCAGCATCCTTAAGTGGACGTTTTGCTTGTGCAAGAATGTGCTTCAAAATATCAGGTTTCTTTGCCAAGAATCGCTCAACATCTTGAGTGCCTTTCTTCTGATTGCACTGCTCACAAGCAAGGCAGAGATTAGAAATTCGATTACTTCCACCTTTGGCTTTTGGCTGAATATGTTCAACTTGCAAGGGTACTTTTTCAATGTTGCAGTAAGCACATTTCCTGTTCCATTTGTTCAATAAATATTCGCGGATTTCGTACCCACATAAAATACCTTGCTGGTATTCCAGCCCACTAATTTCTGGGTTTTCTAGTTGTTGTAGGTCAAATCTGACAAGCTCTTGAACAATCGAATTGATTGGTGCAAGTCTGCGTAATTTATTGACCCAAGTTAAGGTGGTTTCTACCCGGTGTTGCAAGGATGGTGCTAACCAACCTTTTTGGCGGGTACGGTTCAAAAACCTTGCTTGGCGGTAGCGAGTATGACGGTTTCGTCGTCCTCGACGCAGTGCGCGACGGGAATCAAGACTTGCTTTTATGGCTTGCCCTCGATGAGTTAGTTCAGCGCCAAAAATTACTTTTGAGTCGAATAATAAAGCGATGCCAGTAGTTTTAGAGCCTGGGTCTAACTTGAGAGTGATTGATTCGGAGCTTGCTGTTGCCACCACTTTCAAAATGATGGTAAACGGATAATTCCGAAATACCGCAGCTTTTCCGGTGTTCAATAACCTACGTGCAAGACCTGGGCGAACCGGATTCAGTGGTCGTTTTTCGGTATCACAAACAAAAACAAAATTAGACATTTTCAGTCCTCCCTTGCGGGGTAATGTTAGCTTCGACCTGGTTATTTAGGCTTGTTAGGCTTTCAACACTGTTCCAGTGACTTTAGAACTGTTTAATTGAAAACGACAGAGCGGGAAACTAGCTTCGCATTTCGAGGTGTCGTGACCTAAATAACGGCTCCTTTAAAAAGGGGTCTGGTCAGAACAGCTTGTAACTTCTTACAAGCTCAGTGGCTTCAGCCCTGAGTTACTGACAGTTTTCTCTATGTTGTTTAATAGTATAAACTACATCAAACCGATGACTAATCACTCACAACTATGCTTTTTTTTCAAATACCATTAAATGCTGCTGAGGTAACATTTCCTTAGTTTGTTTCCAAACTAAACCCACCGCTGCCATTTCTTTTTTTACTTGCTTTTGCGTCATTTTGTGCAAACCTTTAATCGGCAGTAAGGGGTTTTCGCCTCGATACTCGATGGATACTGTGCGTCCTCCCGGTTTCAGTGCCTTGACAATGCCTTGCATCATCTCTCTTGGATATTCAAATTCGTGATAAGCATCCACCATGACAACTAAATCTACACTGTTTTCTGGTAAATTAGGGTCAGTGACACTACCCAAAACTGGCTCAACATTAGAAATATTTTTCTCAATCTTATTCAATTCTACAAATTTTAGCATTTGCGGCTGCACATCCACGGCAAAAACTTTTCCTTGTGGAACTAATGGCGCAATCCGAAAGCTGAAATATCCGGTTCCCGCGCCAATATCTGCGACAATATTTGTTGGTTTTAAATCGAGATTATTCACTAATCTGGCTGATTTTTCTTCCATGCCACGAGAAGGTCTTTCCAGCCACCCAGCCCCTTCATATCCCATGACTTTAGCGATTTCTCGACCCATATAAAATTTACCTATTCCATCGGGATTGTGGATGGTACGCTGCTGATAAATCTCGTTTCCTTTGGCAATTTCACCTGCAATTGCTACACCAACATTGAGTTGTAAGAGACAAAATATTGCCAAGAAAATTGCTGATATTGAATTGATAATCTTTTTGGTATTATTCACAATAATCCTGAGTTTATGTTTGTAGGTTCTTGGGAACGCCGATGCTTTGGGAGCATCCAGATTTTGCATAGGCGAAGCATTGCGGCAGACAATTTATTAGTGATAACCAGAGATTTACAGCCGCAATGCTTCGCCCCTACGAATATATTTGCAAAACAGAGATATGCCCGATGCTTTGGCTCTGGTTCGCCAATATCGAGCAATAATGCCAGATTTAATTAACAGCCGAATCCAATAATCTAATTGTACCATAACCTGCATCAATTTCAACTTCTTGACCGATGGGCAAAGTGAACTTATCTCGAATATGACCGATGGCAGAACCGTACCAGGCAGGAATTTTCAAGGGGCGGATGCGATCGGACAAAACTTGAGTTAAGGTGAGAGATTCTTTTGGTGTTTCGGGGTCACACTTGGTACATTGTCCGAAAATAAAACCGGATATTTGATCCAGAATGCCAGCTAATTTGAGTTGAGTCAACATTCGATCGATGCGATAAACTTCTTCCCCAACTTCCTCAACAAACAAAATATTGTTTTGCCAATCTGGCAGATACCCGGAGCCAATCATAGTTGAGATGACTGAGAGATTCCCACCGATCAGCTTTCCCCTAGCTTTTCCGTCTCTAATAGTTTCAATATCCATTTTTTGAGGATTTTGGCAAGTGACAGCACCAGCATCAAACAAAACTTGTTTGAGATAGTCTACTGTAAAAGAACTCCAGCTAGATACACCTAAAGGTCCGTGAAATGTGACCAGATTAGTTTTAGTGTGAATAGCTAATAAGAGTGCTGTCACATCACTGAAACCGATAATTATTTTCGGATTGTTACGAATTATGTTATAATCGAGAAGTGGCAAGATGCGACCGCATCCCCAACCGCCCATACCAGTGAAAATAGCTTGGACTGAGGAGTCGGCGAAGGCGTTATTGACATCGGCGGCGCGATCGGCATCTTTACCAGCTAAGTAGCCGTAGCGCTCGTAAAAATGTTCTCCCAATTTAATTTTTAAACCCAAGAGTTCGGCCGCTTTAAAAAAAGGTTTAACTTCCTTTTCGTAGGCGAAAGCGGCGGGATTGATTAAAGCTACAGTATCACCTAATTGCAGGCGAGGTGGTAAGATAGGAGTGGGGGATTTGGGTAAGATATTGGATTGGGCGATCGGTAATAATTGAGTACCAATAGCAGTTAGTCCAAAAGTGCGGAGCAGATAGCGACGGGGTATAACCATAGTGAGAAAATGAGCGGTGGTATGATTGTATAATAAAATATATGTTGTGTTTAGTTTAATTGTGAAATTATCCCATGAAAACCGAAAGTAAAACATCAGCTAAAAAATCTTGGGCGAAACCTTTCGCCAGTCCCGCTACCGAGTTTCCGCTGACTAAACTATCAGTTAAAAGTGGCAAAATTCCCCTCGGATTTCGCGGGAGTCTCTACCGCAACGGGCCTGCTCGTTTGGAACGCGGAGGTCTTGCTGTGGGACATTGGTTTGATGGCGACGGTGCAATTTTGGCCGTACATTTTACTGATGGCGGTGCGAGTGCTGTCTATCGTTACGTGCAAACAGCGGGATATCAAGCTGAGGAAAAAGCTGATAAATTTCTCTACAGTAATTACGGTATGACAGCACCGGGTCCTGTTTGGTTAAGGTGGACTAAAACTGTTAAAAATGCTGCCAATACTTCTGTTTTAGCTTTGCCCGATCGCCTTTTGGCATTGTGGGAAGGTGGCCCGCCTCACCGCCTTGATTTGGAAACTCTGGAAACTTTGGGGATGGACTATTTAGGCAGTTTAGATAGTAACTTTGTGTATTCCGCTCACTGCAAGCGCGACCCGATTACTGGGAATATTTTCAACTTTGGAATTACCAATGGTGCGACTACAAAGTTAAATCTGTATAAAAGCGATTTTACTGGCAAAGTCGTACAAAAATCAACTGTTACCTTAGATGGAATTTACGCGCTCCACGATTATGTTTTTGCGGGAAAGTATTTGATATTTTTTGTACCGCCGGTGCAAGTCAATTTTTTGCCATTGTTAGCGGGAATTAGCAGTTATAGCGAGTCCTTTAAGTGGAAACCGGAATTAGGAACGCAGATATTAGTTTTTGACTCGGAAACTCTATCTTTAGTTAGTCGCGGCGAAACCGAGGCTTGGTTTCAGTGGCATTTTGCTAACGGTTTTGTTAAGGAAGATGGCGATGTGGCGGTAGATTTTGTGCGCTTTGCTGATTTTACAACTAATCAGCGACTGAAAGAAGTAGCGACTGGTGAAACTCACACCGATGCAGAGGGTACTCTTTGCCGAGTGCATCTCAATCCTCTAACGGCGAAAGTGACAGGAATAGAAGAATTGTTGGATAAACCTTGCGAGTTTCCCATCGTACCGGCGGCCGAAGTAGGACAAGACTCCCGCTATATTTATGTGGCAATGTATCGACCTCAAGTAGATATTGTAGCGGAACGTTATGGTGCGATCGCCCGTTTGGACACGCAAACCCGCAATCTCACAATTGCCGACTGTGGCGAAAATCGCTATCCCGCAGAACCCATCTACGTTCCAGATATTTTCTCAGAAAAAGGTTGGATAGTAACAGTTGTTTACGACGGCAATTCTGATAAAAGCGAAGTCTGGATTTTTGACAGCGATGGGCTCGATCGCGCTCCTGTTTGTCAGCTAGAATTGCCTAGTGTCATACCTTTAGGGTTTCATGGTACTTGGAAAAATGCTGTATGAGCAGATTGTAAAGAAGTGTTGCGGAAGATTTATTAAAAATTGTTGCCGCTTTAGCTTCTAGTTGTTAAGGTGTGTGTAGAGAGGTAATTCTCATATCTAGGAGGTGTGCAATTCATGGTCTATATTTATCAAAGGTTCTGTGGTAATTCTGGCGAATAAAATTCGTGGCTATACAGACAAAAACCATCTATTCTGGGTCCATGGAATTTGTGCCTAAACACACACAAACCATCAATTCTGACGAATCAAATTCGCGAATTTTTACGGACATACACGCAAACCGTCAATTGTCGGCGAATTAAATCCGTGACTACACACACCAAGTCCGCCTGTACAGACACACAAACCGTCAATCCCCGGCGAATTAAATTCGCTAATTTGTACGGTGACACACACCAAGTCTGCCTGCGCCGACTAAAAAAAGGCGAATCTAGCCAGATTTTGTATAATTGTTCACCGGGTTTTCCCACCTCAAGTTTGTCTGCTTGAATGAGGTTTACTTATCAGATTCCTGACCAATTTCTGGCACATCAAAGTTTAGTTCAACTCACGGGTACGTTGTCGATTCAAAAGTTTTGAGTTAACTCCACAAAATTCACAACTCACAACTTATAACTCCGTACTCGGTGAGCACTTCAAATCCAGAGGGTTAAATCTATGCAGCTTCAAGGAAAAACAGCTCTTGTGACAGGGGCTTCTCGCGGAATTGGGCGCTCCATCGCCCTAGAATTAGCCAGACAAGGCATCAAACGTTTGTTGATTGTGGCGCGCAATCGCCAGCAATTAGTTGAATTAGCGACTGAAATCGAAGTTTTGGGTGTAGAAGCAGTGCCATTAGCTTTAGACTTAACTCAGTCGGTAGCAGTGAATATTGCGATCGCCCAAGCGTGGCGAGATTGCGGCCCAATTCACCTCCTGGTCAACTGTGCAGGTGTCGCGCACCAAGCATCATTCTTACGTTCCCCAGTCCCATTGATCGAGGAAGAAATCGCCTTAAATTTACTGGGAACTTACACAGTTACGCGCTTAATAGCCAGGAGAATGGCGGCCCAAAGAGACGGAACAATTGTCAATGTTTCGAGCTTGATGGGCAAAATTGCGGCTCCCACAATGGCAACTTATTCGGCTACTAAATTTGCCATTTTGGGCTTCACCCAAGCTTTACGCAGCGAGTTGACAGCGTATAATGTTCGAGTCACAGCTTTGCTCCCGTCGCTAACAGATACCGACATGGTGCGAGACTTGGAGCAATTTCGGTGGGTGGTGCCGACAACTCCCGAAAAAGTTGCCCTGGCGCTGGTGGCGGGATTGCACAAAGACGCGCCGGAAATCTTGGTAGGATATCAAAGTCATTTAGCGGTTTGGTGTCATCGAATTGCGCCTTGGCTGCTAGATTTTGTGTTGCGGATGGCGACTCCCCAACTTTCGGATAAAGCGCGGGGCGATCGCAAATTGCGAGAGGTTTTAGCTAGCGGGCGATAACCTTTTTAGTTTGAGGTAAACAGTTTGTAGGGTGCGCACTGCGCACCTTACCTTTGGCAAACACTCTAACTGTTAGTCACTCATCCTCATCAGAAAATAGCGACGGTAAATCCCGTTCTCCCCTCAGCACCCTGATAATTTCAATTCCACTGTCTATCGCCCGATAAAGAATAATGTAACCCATGAGAGGAAGCCCTCGCACAGAAACAGCTAGTTCCTCGTAACTACGCCCCATGTTAGGAAAGTTAATTAAATGGCGACACTTTCGATTGAATTCCTCGACAAACTGTTCTCCGGCTTCAATATTTCTAGCTGCAAAGTAATCAGAAATTTCATCTAAATCGCGACTCGCTTCTGGAGAAACAATGTAGCGACTCATCTTTAGTTCTCCCGCATTTTCCGAAATTTTTCCTGCAATCTTGCTATGACTATTTCTCCATCAATCCCTTCACCGAGATCGAGTTGAGCTATTCCTGTTGATACTTTTGGTCGCGTTTCTTCTACCCATTTTTGATAGCTGTTGCTCTCTTTGGGCTCGCTGTTGTCGGCTAGGAGTTCTAATGCAGCTGCGATTACCTCCTCCGCCGAAGGATATCTGCCACTTGTAACTTGTGCTTCTATGAATTTTTGCTGCTCAGGCTTGAGAGTAATTTTCATGGGGTTTACCTCTGAGAACCTTTAACTATTATATCATTTCCACTCGCCCTGAAGGGTAAAAGCCGCCCAATAATAGGGCGATCGCCATTTTTCTTGCGACATCATTTCCATCTGCGCCGCCCTCAAAGCTGCCGCCGGCGCTAACTTTTCTTGCAGCATTTTCTGATAAAACTTTTGCATCAATACAGAAGTTCCTTCATCGTCCACATTCCACAAACTCACCCCTACCCGCTGCGCCCCCGCATACATAAACCCTCTGGTTAATCCCACCATTCCCTCGCCTTGAATATTCTGCCCCAGTCCCGTCTGACAAGCACTTAAAACTACCAAGTTTGCGGATAGTTTCAAGTTGAAAATATCCGTGAGGCGCAAAAAGCCATTGACAAGATTGCCATTGTCATCCACCATCGACATCATAATTCCTGACAGTTCGGGATTTTGACTGTTGGCGATGCCGTGGGTGGCAAAGTGAACGATTTGATAATTGGCTAAACTGCCATCGGTAGCGGTAGCGCGAGTGGCCGCAAAATCAAATTGTTGAGTTCTAGCAACGGAAGGTACTAAACTTAATATTATGTCGGCTTCTTTGCGAGTAAAAGGCAGGCGTTTGGGCGGCCATGACATATTAGCAGCGCGGATCGATCGACTTAAACCGAGGTTATTTGACTCTAGCTTTTCGGTCGTTGCTTGAGTAACTGTACCCTTGACTCGTTCATCATCTAGACTGAAAACCGGATCTGCTAAAATTGCTAAAATTTGACTGGGCTGTTTTCTGTCGGCGTAATTTTGCCGGAGAATGCCGAGAGTTGAGGCGGAAGGCAAGGTAATAATTTCATTTCGAGCAATTAAGAAATTACTAGCATTTTGTTCTGCTGCCTGTGTCAGTGATAAAGCTGCAAAAGGAGTATAGTGCAGCACGCCGTCGGGAACAATTAATAGGCGTTTTTGTCCTAACTGCGCTGCGGCTGGCTGTAAAATTAACTGACTCAAAGCTGCACTGGATTCGGCAACTTTTTGGGGAAGTTCTCTCAAACGCGGGTTAGTTACAGTGTCTCGAAAATTCTTGGCTGCTGTCTCAATATCAACCTGTTTGGGAAGTTCGTAGCTGGTGATTCCGGTTGATGTCACAACCCACAAATAACTACGATTTTTGCCGAGGGAATATTGCAATAAAATCGTGTTTTCATCAAGAATCTGTTTTTGAATTTCTGGCAGTGTTAAAGGTTGGGGTTGGGTGAGGGAGGCATAGCGGGGACTGGTACTGCGAATTTGGGTTTGATTTTGCTGGTATTGTTGCAATAATTCCCGGCGTTTATTGTCGATTTCAGTGATTTTAGTGGGATTGGGGTTGGGACTGCTGATTGTTTCGATGCGCTGCTTTTCTGTGGTGTCTAGTTGCTGTTGCAAGCTCTTTTCTTGTTGCAGCAAATCGGGGGAAATACCCTCGCGAATGTTGGCATTACTTTCAGAGAGGAGTTCTAGGAAGCTGCGGGCTCTCGAACGTTCGCTGGCTTCTAAGGCTTTGGCATCATAACCGGATTTCGGATTAGTTTTATGCAGTTGCATTAACAAATCGATGTAGAATTGGTAGTAGTTTTGTACAGTGGCAAAGTAGGAGCTGCGGAGTTCTGGGCTGGCTATTTTGGTGCGGAGATTTTCGATGATTTCGAGAGAATATTCAATATTTTTGAGGGCTTGGGTAAGATTGTTTAGATCGCGTTTGGCATAAGCCATGCTGTAAAGACTGAGGGCTTCCTGTGTGCGATCGCCCACAGCCCTAGATAGGGGAAGAGACTGGTTGTAATACTCTAGCGCTTTGAGTTGTTCTCCCAATGCTGAGTAGACTAAGCCGATGTTGTTGAGGGTGCCAGCTTCTCCTGAGCGATCGCCCAGGGCCCGATATAGGTGAAGGGACTGGTTGTAATACTCTAGCGCTTTCTGTTTTTCTCCCAAATCTGAGTAGACTAAGCCGATGTTTTTGAGGGTGCCAGCTTCTTTCGCGCGATCGCCCAGGGCCCGAAATAGGGGAAGGGACTGGCTGACATACTCTAGTGATTTCTGTTGTTCTCCCAATGCTGAGTAGACACCGCCGATGTTGTTGAGGGTGGTGGCTTCCCCAGAGCGATCGCCCAGGGCCCGAAATAGGGGAAGGGACTGGCTGTAATACTCTAGGGCTTTGAGTTGTTCTCCCAATGCTAAGTAGACATTGCCGATGTTGTTGAGGGTGCCAGCTTCTCCTGAGCGATCGCCCACGGCCCGAGATAGGGGAAGAGACTGGCTGTAATACTCTAGCGCTTTCTGTTTTTCTCCCAAATCATCGTAGACTAAGCCGATGTTGTTGAGGGTGCCAGCTTCTCCTGAGCGATCGCCCACGGCCCGACGCAGGGGAAGGGACTGGTTGTAATAATCTAGCGCTTTGAGTTTTTCTCCCAATGCTGAGTAGACACTGCCGATGCTGGTGAGGGTGGCTGCTTCTCCTGAGCGATCGCCTACTGCCCGATATAGGTGAAGGGACTGGTTGTAATACTCTAGCGCTTTGAGTTGTTCTCCCAATGCTGAGTAGACACTGCCGATGTTTTTGAGGATGGCAGCTTCTCCTGATCGCTCGCCTACTGCCCGACTCAAGGGCAGGGACTGGTTGTAATACTCTAGGGCTTTGAGTTGTTCTCCCAATGCTGAGTAGACACTGCCGATGCTGGTGAGGGTGGCTGCTTCTCCTGAGCGATCGCCCACGGCCCGAAATAGGGGCAGGGACTGGTTGTAATACTCTAGCGCTTTGAGTTGTTCTCCCAATGCTGAGTAGACATTGCCCATGTTGTTGAGGGTGGTGGCTTCTCCTGAGCGATCGCCCACGGCCCGAAATAGGGGCAGGGACTGGCTGTAATACTCTAGCGCTTTGAGTTGTTCTCCCAATGCTGAGTAGACATTGCCCATGTTGTTGAGGGTGGTGGCTTCTCCTGAGCGATCGCCCACTGCCCGACTCAGGGGCTGGGACTGGCTGTAATACTCTAGGGCTTTGAGTTGTTCTCCCAATGCTGAGTAGACATTGCCCATGTTGTTGAGGGTGCCAGCTTCTCCTGAGCGATCGCCGAGAGTCCGATATAGGGGAAGAGACTGGCTGTAATACTCTAGCGCTTTGAGTTTCTCTCCCAAATTTGAGTAGACTAAGCCAATCTTGATGAGGGTGTTCGCTTCCCCTCGGCGATCGCCGAGAGTCCGATATAGGGGAAGAGACTGGCTGTAATACTCTACCGCTTTGAGTTTCTCTCCCAAATCTGAGTAAACTAAGCCGATGTTGTTGAGGATGCCAGCTTCCAGTGAGCGATCGCCCCCGGCCCGACTCAAGGGAAGGGACTGGCTGTAATACTCTAGTGCTTTCTGTTTTTCTCCCAAATCTGAGTAGACAGCGCCGATGTTGTT
This sequence comes from Microcoleus sp. EPA2, assembly GCA_020882975.1. Lineage (GTDB taxonomy): Bacteria > Cyanobacteriota > Cyanobacteriia > Cyanobacteriales > Microcoleaceae > Microcoleus. The sequence goes on from JAHRFD010000015.1 coordinate 30,040, forward strand.
GAGGGCGATTGCTTCTCCTGGGGGGTCGCCCACGGCGCGACTTATAGGTAGCGACTGGCTGTAATACTCTAGCGCTTTGAGTTTTTCTCCCAAATCATCCCAGATATTACCGATGCTAGTGAGCATCACAACTTCTTTCGCGCGATCGCCCGCTTCCCGAAACAATTTTAATGCTTCTTCCAACTTGACGAGCGCACCTCTTTTTGCTTCGGCTGTTCCTTGATTGTAGAGTTGTTCTGCTTCTTTGACAGCTTTTTGGGCAGCCTTCCTAGTGCTAATTTGTGCCGTTTGTACGGCTTTACCAACGGGTACGGTTGCTGCTACTGGCTGACTTAACTGAAGCGAAAGCGCGATCGACATTCCAGCTAAAATCAATTGAGGGCGATCGAACATAACTACCCCTTTGGTATTTTTTTCAATCTTAATCATTAGCCCGCTTAGTGTAAAGGCGGGAATTGATAATTGGTAATTGGTAATTGCTTGAGAAAGTATCTCACTTACATGAATTTTTTTTAACTATCGTATCACTTCCACTCCCCTTGCAGCGTAAAAGCAGACCAATAATAGGGAGAATTCCATTTGTCCTGTTCCATCATTTCCATCTGAGCGGCTCTTAAAGCCGTGGCAGGTGATAACTTTTGTTGGAGCATTTTTTGATAAAACTTTTGCATCAATACCGCAGTTCCTTCATCATCCACATTCCACAAACTCACCACCATTCGTTGAGTACCTGCATACATAAAACCTCTGGTTAATCCCACCATGCCTTCGCCTTTAATATTCTGGCCAATTCCCGATTGGCAAGCACTTAAAACCACTAAATCTGCGGACAATTTTAAGTTAAAAATATCTGTGAGTCGTAAAAACCCATTCACAAGATTGCCCTTGTCATCTACCATCGACATCAGAATTCCTGACAATTCTGGATTTTTACTGTTGGCAATGCCGTGGGTTGCCAAGTGAAGGATTTGATAATTGGCCAAACGGCCATCGGTAGCAGTAGTGCGACTGGCATCAAAATCTAAATTTTGACTGCTAGAAGCTGAAGGTACTAAACTTAAGATTGTTTGGGCTTCTTGGCGGGTAAAGGGTAGGCGCTGGGGCGGCCATGCCAGATCGGAACTACGCAGCGATCGACTTAAACCCTGGTTCTGAGATTCTAACTTTTCCGTTGTTGCTGGCGTCAGCTTTCCTTTGATTCTTTCATCATCTGGACTAAAAACTGGATCGGCTAAAATTGCTAAAGTTTGAGTGGGTGGTTTTCTGTCTCCGTAATTTTGCCGGAGAATTGCGAGAGTAGAAGCGGAAGGTAAAGTGATAATTTCATGTTGGCTGATTAAGGGAAGGTAGGCATTTTGTCGGCTGCTTAGGGAAATAGTTAAAGCGGGAAAAGGGGTATAGTGTAAAATACCATCGGGAACGATTAATAAGCGTTTATCGCCTAATTGGCTGGCGGCGGGTTGTAAAATTAATTGACTGAGATTTGCACTGGCTGCGGCAACTTTTTGGGAAATATTTCTCAACCGGGGGTTGGTAACGGTGTCTCGGAAATTTCGGCTGGCGGTTTCTATCTCGGCGCGTTTTGGTAATTCATAGCTAGTTAGTCCCTTTTGGCTAATCACCCAAAGATAACTGCGGTCTTTGCCGAGGAAATATTGCAATAAAATAGTGTTTTCATCGATAATTTGTTTCTGAATTTCTGGGAATGTTAAAGGTTTGGGTTGGGTAAGGGCTGCATACCGGGGGCTGGCGGTACGAATTTGGGTTTGAATTTGCTGATATTCTTGCAAAAGTGCGAGCTGTTGTTTGTCTATTTGTTCGATTTCCGTTGGGTTGGGATTGGGGAGGCTAACTGCTTCGATGCGCTGTTTTTCAATGGCATTTAGTTGCTGTTGCAAGCTCTTTTCTTGTTGAAGTAAATCGGGTGCAATGCCTTCGCGAATGTTGGTGTTTGTTTCTTGGAGGAGTTCGAGGAGGCTGCGGGCTCTCGAAAGTTCGCTGGCTTCTAAGGCTTTGGTATCATAACCTAATTTAGGATGAGTTTTGTGCAGTTGCATTAACAAGTCAATGTAAAATTCATAGTAGTCCTGTACGGTAGCAAAGTATGAGGTGCGGAGTTCAGGGCTGGTAATTTTGGTGCGGAGATTTTCGATGATTCTGAGAGAGGCTTGAATGTCCTGGAGGGCTTCGTTAAGATTATTTTGGTCGCGTTTGGTAACAGCTATATTGTAAAGGATACCAGCTTCAATCGATCGCTCGCCGATGGCCCTACTCAGGGTGAGCGACTGACTATAATACTCCAAAGCTTTCTGTTTATCTCCCACATCTGAGTACATACCCCCGATGTTGGTGAGGCTGACAGCTTCGCCCCGACGATCGCCCACTGCCAAAAGTAGGGGAAGGGATTGTTTGTAATACTCTAAAGCTGTCTGTCGATCTCCCAAATAGTTGTGGATATTACCTATGTTGCTGAGAGTGATAGCTTCGCCGTGGCGATCGCCTACGGATCGTTTCAGCGTCAGCGATTGGGTTAAATACTCTAAAGCTTTCTGTTTTTCTCCCAAATCGTCGTAGATTCTACCAATATTGTTGAGAGTGATACCTTCGTGCCAGAGTTCGCCCAGTGCCCGAAGCAGGGGAAGGGATTGTTTGTAATACTCTAAAGCTGTTTGTTGCTCTCCCAAATAGTCATAGACAGCCCCAATGTTGTCGAGGGTAACAGCTTCCTGGGAGCGATCGCCGACGGCGCGACTCAGAGTAAGAGATTGGTTGTAATAATCTAAAGCTTTCTGTTTTTCTCCCAAATTGTCGTAGACACCCCCGATGTTGCTGAGGATACCAGCTTCGTGCCAGCGATCGCCAATAGTCCGAATTAGAGGAAGGGATTGGCTGTAATACTCTAAAGCTTTCTGTTGCTCTCCCAAATTTGAGTAAACTAAGCCTATGTTGGTGAGGGTGATAGCTTCAAGCGATCGATCGCCTAAAGTCCGACTGAGGGGAAGGGATTGGCTGTAATACTCTAAAGCTTTCTGTTTTTTTCCCAAATTGTCATAGACAGCCCCGATGTTGTTAAGGGTGATAGCTTCCTGTGAGCGATTGCTAGTAGCCCGACTCAGGGGCAGGGATTGGTTGTAATAATCTAAAGCTGTTTGTTTCTCCCCCAAATCGTCGTAGATTCTGCCAATGTTATTGAGCGTGATTGCTTCTTTGGTGCGATCGCCAGCTTCCCGATACAGCTTTAATGCTTCTTCCCATTTGGCGATCGTACCTCTTTTTGCTTCGGCAGTTCCTTGCTGATAGAGTAGTAATCCATCATTTAATGCTTTTTGGGCCGCCTCGATACTGCTATTTTGTGCTGTTTTTACGGCTTCCTCAACAGGCGTGGCGGCTGCACCGGGCTGACTTAACTGAAGCGAAAGTCCGATTAATATACCCGCCAAAAACCATCGAGTGCGATCGAACATAGTCAGCCCTTGTGTATTTTATTTAATCTTAATCATTTTTTCAGTTACCCTTAACCGGATGTTGACCGTAAAAAGGCAAAGCATCCGACCAATCTGGACGACTACCCATTTGCCACTCCAAATAAGCCAATTCTAATACGCTAGAAACCGACGCACCCAACCCGCTAGTAGCTTCAATCAACTGATAAGAATTACCCCAACCATCCAACTTTTCCTGCCAAGATTCAGGAGTCATCACCGTATCAGGAAACAACTCATTCAAACCCGAATCTTGATTAACTGAATAAACAGCCCCAAATAATTGACCGCGCTGTGCAGGCATTTGCACCGCCACATCATCTCTCAAAAGCCCCCCCTTAATAAGGGGGGGTTGGGGGGGTTCCAATTCCAAAAGCCCCCCCTTAATAAGGGGGGGTTGGGGGGGTTCCAATTCCAAAAGCCCCCCCTTAATAAGGGGGGGTTGGGGGGGTTGTGCCCAAGCAAAAGCCGCCAAAGTTGAAATAGCAAAAATCGGAATATCCAACTGTTGAGCCAAAGTCCGGGCTGTCACCATACCAATGCGAGTCCCCGTGAAACCTCCTGGCCCCTTAGCAACTGCAATAAAAGCCAAATCCGCCCAAGTTTGCGGCTGAATAAACTCAACTAAATACTGGTGCAAATGAGTTGCTAAATCCCGATCCAAATTCCAAGTTGCAGAGCGAGATTCACCGGCAAAATTGCTGATGGCGAAACCAAGTTCGCGACTAGCTGTGTGCAAGGCTAAGCCGTATTTTTTAACTGAGGTTGCGGATTTGGGATGGCTATTCATTATTTATTGATAATTTTCCTTAATAAAAAACAGAGGAGAAGCTACAACTAAGCAAGCCAAAAGAAAGCCAAATATTCCCGTATTTAAAATCCTGGAATTTCCCATGCTTCCGGCCATCAGAAACAACAATACTAAAGTTGCAAATAAATTGTTATTCGCAAATTCTTTATTTTGGGAAACTTGATACTTGACGAACATAAAAGCCACTGAAATTATCAGGGCAAACATAGCATTAAAAATCACTATTTGAGAGCCAAAGATAAACCAAACTAAGCTAAACATCAGTAAGTCTATCCAAAACTCTTTTGTTTGCAACTTGGGCAACCAAAAATCTTGGGTAGCAAGGGGCGCGATTTGCTTAGCTAATTTATTATGACTCAGGCGAATGATTTTATTTCTTAACTTAATCTTTGGGTCAATTTGCAATACTTGCTGCCACTCTGGCGCGCGGGAATTGTTAACTCTGCCCAACAGCTTCACGGCTGCAACTTTATTTAACTGCAAATCGGTGAGTCTGGTGGTAATTATTTGAGCTAAGTGCGGATAATAAACGGGATTGTCTGGAGTTCTGTTGATGACGATATTCAGCTTGTGCTTGGCTTGGTTAACTTGAATTATCACATGATATGGGGCGATCGCCTCTTGCAAAGCTTGTTGAATTGCGGCGTGCTCTTGGGGACTGAACAGGGACACACCGGGCGCAGGTGTCAGCACCCGTTCTGCGGGTTCCTCCGGCGCGTCTAAAACAGGCGAAGCCTCTAAATATACCGGTTTGGGGTTCAGTTGCCGGATGACGGCTGATACTGAACTATAGCGCCGATTGGTGGCACTTTGGAGCATGGTGTCGAGGATGCGGCCGAAATCGTCGCTAACAGCGGTTTTCAAATAATTTCGCCACGCCCAAGTATCCTCGGTGGTGTCGAACAAATCGAAGGGGGGAATTTGAGTCAGTAAATGAATGCAGGTAACGCCCAAACTATAGATATCGCTGGCAAAAACTGCCTTACCCATCAGTTGTTCTGGGGCCGTATAAGCAGCGCTACCGATGATTGTACCAGTTGGCTGCAAGCCCGGTGCTGTTACTTTTTTAGCGGCACCAAAATCTACGAGAACAATATCTTTTTGAAACGGAGATGGTTGAAAGGAATTTTCTAGTGGTGGTAAAGGGGTTGGGGAGAGTCGGCGACGAATAATATTTTCGGGTTTGATGTCACGGTGAATGACTTTTGATTTGTGGACAAAGTGGAGGACTGGTAATAAATCCTGGAGGATTTTACGAATTTGAGTTTCGGTGAATGCTCCTTTTTGTTCTAGTTCTTGAGCTAGGTTTTTGCCGTCTATAAATTCTTGTACTAAATATTGTCTGCCGTTTTGTTCAAAATGTGCTAATAATTCGGGAATTTGCGGGTGTTTGCCTAATATTTGTAGCTGGGCTGCTTCTTGGTGAAATAGTCGATCGGCTTTTTCAGCGGGGTTTTTTTGGGGTAAGGATTGCTTGATGACGCACTGGGAAAAAATCTGGGGTTTGGTTTCATCTACTGCTAGGAATGTTCGACCAAAACCGCCTTGTCCGATCGGCTTTATGGTACGGTAGCGAGATGCTGGCGAGGCTTGTGCGTCTGGAGTTAACAATAATTGTGAGCCGCAACTTTCGCACAATTCTGCATCACCGAGGTTTTGCGGATGCTGACAAGTTGGGTTTAAGCAATAGCTCATTGGATTTTAGATTTTATATTTTAGATTATTGATTGGTAATTGGGAATTGGGAATTGGGAATGGGGAATTGGGGAATTGGGGAATTGGGAATTGGTTATTGGCAGCTCCAAGCGACGAAAAAATTACCAATTACCAATTACCAATTACCAATTACCAATGACTAATGACCAATGACTAATGACCAATGACTAATGACCAATGACCAATGACCAATGACTAATGACTACTGACTAATGACTAATGACCAATGACCAATGACTAATGACCAATGACTAATGACCAATGACCAATGACTAATGACCAATGACTAATGACCAATGACTAATGACCAATGACTAATGACCAATGACTAATGACCAATGACTACTGACTACTGACTACTGACTACTGACTTAAGTTGGTACGAGTTCGCCCGGCCGCAATTTTGCCCATTTTCCCATTTCTTCCTTGAAACTTTCACAGCCGACTACATCCCATTCCATTTCTACTTCATCTTGGCGGGGGCGGATGTTGACGTTGATTGTGGGTTCTACGGGGTCGAAATCGGGGGTTTCGGTGAGGTGAGGCTGTTCGTGCTGTCCTTCTACGGCGTGGTAAGTGAAGCAGCGGTCTACATAATGGCAGTTAACACAAATACACATCTTTGATATCCTCTGTGCATTTCAAAAAAATTGGTGAATTTCGAGCTTTCTGTTAATCTAGCGTAACCAGAGTTTTATGGTTGTAAGTTTATTTATTTTTGTTGCGATGTCGAATAGTTTGCCACCTACATTATCTCCTGATTCTTGGCCGTTTGATTTGGAACTGCTGACACCACCTGCTTATTTGGTGGGGGGTGCGGTGCGGGATGCGTTACTGGGAAGGCGATCGCCTTATTTTGATTTAGATTTTGTTATGCTAACACGGGCAGTGAAGACTGCTCGAAAAATTGCCGATCGCACTAATGCTGGGTTTGTCTTGTTGGATGCGGAAAGGCAAATTGCACGGGTGGTGTTTGCGGGCGGTACGGTGGATTTGGCGCAGGCGGAAGGGGGGAGTCTGGAGGGGGATTTGTGGCGCAGGGATTTTCGGATTAATGCGATCGCCTGCAATCCTTTTACCGGAGAAATCATCGATCCTGTGGATGGTCAAACTGATTTGCGGCTGGGTTTGGTGCGGATGATTTCCCGCGCCAATTTGGAAGATGATCCGCTGAGGTTATTAAGAGCTTACCGTCAAGCGGCGCAGTTGGGTTTTGCGATCGAACCGGAAACCCAGTCGGCGATTCGCGAATTAGCACCGCTGTTGAGTCGGGTAGCGGTGGAACGGGTGCGGACAGAATTGGGTTATTTGTTAAGCAATCCTAACGGCGCACCTTGGATTTGTCGGGGTTGGGAAGATGGTTTGTTTTCGATTTGGTTTGAAAGTGCGATCGACCGTTTTGATACTTTAACCAAAATTGACCAATCTGCTGACCAATTAACAACAATTTACCCGGAATTAGGAAAGGAATTCGGACGCCCGATTCGAGATACGATTAAAACGCCGTTGTTGGCTGTGGCTAAGTTGGCTATTTTGGCAGATACTGACCCAACAATGGCTGAAACTGAGTTGCTACGGTTAAAGTATAGCAATGCTGAGATTAAAAGTGCGATCGAGCTTGTGAAATATTTGCCCAAATTGCAACAAAAGGCAATCTCTGAAATGTCTTTGCGAGAACAGTATTTCTTATTTCGAGATGTGGGAATAGTATTTCCCGTTTTAGCAGTTTTAGCCGTAGCGGTGGGAGTTGCGATTGATGAGATTTCACTATTAATTAATCGCTATCTTGATGCGGGCGATATAGTTGCACATCCGACACAATTAGTTAGCGGCAATGATTTAATGGAATATTTAAATATGCCCAGAAGTCCGCAAATTGGTCAATTATTAATGGAAATTCAATTAGCGCGGGTGGAGGGGAGAATTTCTACTCGCGAAGCCGCGCTAAAATTGGCAGCCGAGTTGATTGATATTCATTGATTTTACAACTCTCGCCCCAGTCAACCCCAACTTTAAACCCCAATATTTGTCTGGCGGGTTCACCAACAATATTGGCCTAAAACCGATCATCTCGTAAACCCGCCCCCACTTGAGCGGTAAATCGCAATCTACCTCTTTTAAAATACAAGGGTTAAAGTGCGATCGAATCAATAGTCTCTTGACAAGAATAGCTGCAATTAATATTATGGAACTGAGAAATATCAACAAAAATAGTTCAATGCAACCTTTGAATATGATATCACCTGTGACTGCAACACAACGGGGATTGCGAGAGGTTTATCACAGCGAATACGGCATTCTATATCAGGAAGACTGTCTCAAATTTTTAGGTGCTATTCCCGATGACAGCGCCGATATTGTATTTGCCGATCCGCCATTTAATCTGGGCAAAGATTATGGCACTGGTGCAAGCGATCGACTAAATTCCAGCGATTATCTTGCTTGGTCAAAACAGTGGCTTAAAGAAAGTATTAGAGTGCTGAAGCCTGGGGGAAGTCTATTTATTTTCAATTTACCTAAATGGTGCATTGAATACGGTGCATATTTAAATCAAGAAGGAATGAATTTTCGTCACTGGATAGCTTGTAGAATGCCTAAAGCCTTTCCTCGCGGCAAGAAAATGTCTCCCGCACACTACGGATTGCTTTACTACACAAAAGGCGAACCAGCAGTTTTTAATAAAGTTTATACGCCGATTCAAGTCTGCCGACATTGTGGAGGAGAAATTAAAGATTACGGCGGACACCGCAAAAAATTAAATCCTCAAGGTATTAACTTAATGGATGTTTGGGATGCTCCCGAAGATGTCTGGGAAGATGCTTCAGCAGATATTATCGAAAAAAATCTGTGGACTTTAATTGAGGAAATGTGGACAGATATCCCACCAGTACGACACAGACAGCACAAGAAAAGGGGAGCCAACGAATTAGCTCCAATCATGCTGGAACGCATCATTGCTATGGCATCGCATCCGGGACAAGTTGTAATCGATCCGTTTGGAGGTTCTGGTACTACATTTTATGCAGCAGAGAAGTTGGGCAGGTATTGGCTAGGTACAGAAATCGGCGATATAGAACCAGCAGTCAAGCGGTTACAAGACTTGGCAAATGGAAATGTAGAAAATTGGGAATCAGCAAGGGGAAATACCAAAAATAAAGCCCAACCAAACGAGTCAATTCAACTAGAGTTGTTTTCTTGAATGCCAAAAATTTTATATTAAAGCGCGACCATCTGTGCCTTTAGTAATTGTAGGTACGCTGCTATCAACGGCATCATGCTCAATTACAAATATGGCCAAAAAACCTTGTTGTATGTTAATAGCACGCCAGACATCAAAGTAAGGCTCTAGTTCCTCATAGTTGCCAATTCGATCGGTCAAATAAGGGTACAGTTTCCGGCTGGGCAAAACTAATGCCGTCCCCAAAAAAATCCCTCGTAAAATACCGAGAACCAGTTTGTTAACCGCACGGTGACTTGATGAGATGTTTCCTGTTTCCCATTCAAAGGCAAATAAATGATTGTCTAAGATTTTGGTAGCATCTACTCGTCCAGGGAATCTCGTTGCAAATCTGATTTTAGTTTCAAGCTGCCATCCAAAATCGTCATGAAGAGCAGCCATACAAGCATTTTTGATAGGTTTGACACCATTCCCGTGCCTGGTTGGATTTATCGTAAAGCTGGATGCACCGACCGGCCAAACGATGGCGTCAATAGCAATCCGTATTTCATTTTTGATAACTCCCCATTCTTGTGATTCCTCAAAGTCACCGTGACTAATAAGTGATACTTCTTGAACTATCTTCACAACGTACTAAGCCTGTTCATTTATACTTGCTCTTAATTCTGTCGGCAATTCAAACTTCCCATCTGCACCCGCTTCAAACTCCATCACTTTCAACACCGCATCCACATTCAGCGGCCCGTAAATATGGGGATACATATCTCCGGCGGCCGGTTCATACTTAACCTCTGCTTCCACTTTTTCCGAATCTATCCACAGCAAAAGTAATCCTGTTTGTCCGAGAAAAAACTTATTGGCACTTCTAGTAATTTGTGGGATTGTCGAACAGTGGATGAATCCTTCAGAGTCTAGGGTATCGCCGCGATAGAATTGAAGCTGTTTTGCTTCTTCCCATTGTTGGCTTTTAGCAATGTGAAATATAACGCTCATAAATTGATAAGTTTAACGTAAAACAATCTGCTTTTGGATACCAGGTTTTTTCCAGTATCTGCCGATATTACCATAACATGAAATCGAGGCAGAGCCTCTAGATATGCGTTACCAGGAAGAGCCTGGTAACGAGATTTTACAACAGTTTAAATATGCGTTACCAGGAAGAGCCTGGTAACGAGATTTGAACGAGATTTTACAACAGTTTAGCAGGCCACGAGTAAATCCGATCGCCCTAATACTCTCATATCTTCCTCATCAAGTTCCACGGGCATACCGCTGCGTATTAGTTCTACAAAATCTTCATTAGGGACCATGATGCACAAAGTATACAACCGTTCGCTACCAGTATTCTCAATTAGGTGGGTGCTGGTGGGTGGCACCAACAAACTATCTCCCGCCCTAATACTAACAGTTTTGCCATCACAGGTTGCTCGCCCTTGTCCCTTGAGTACAAAAAACATTTCTACTGCCAATAAATGCCGATTGGGAGGAGTTTTGCCACCCACATCAAAAATTTCGATGCAAACTGTTAAGGAACTATTGGCTGCTGCGGGATCGAAGACGATGGCTAATCTATTAGTATCCCGTGGACTAATGCGAAATGCTTGGTAGTCTTGGGGAGACTTTGACACGGGAATCATGCACTGATTTGTCATGTTTTTATTATGGTAAATTATCCGTTGTTATGTTTTTAATGTCATTAGCGAGGGAGCCAGAGTCATTAGTTTAGGATTTAGGTATGGGTGGCCAGAAACCGGGTTTTTACGAGAAGACCCGTTACAGGCGACAAAAACTGCAAAAACCCGGTTTCTTTGGTGCTGGTTGTTATGTTTCTGATGTCATTATGACTAATGACTGCTGACTAATGACTGCTGACTAATGACTAAGGACTGACTGCTATTTAATTGCTTCTAACATAGCCTGAGAATTCGACAAAAAACCAAAACATTGCTTAACGTTATATAGAGTAGCTTGCCAGCAATAATCTGGCGATGTCGTAGCAGTACAATCTTTGACCAAAATGCAGTCGTAACCCAGGAAATTAGCATCTTGCAGCGTCGCCATCACGCACTGATCCGCGTTGACTCCTCCAAAGAAAAGTGTAGTTTTGCCCAGGTTTTTGAGAATACTATCTAAAGGAGTATCCCAAAAGCCACTCATCCGATATTTATCAATGCAAATATCCTCCGGTTGCACTTCTAATTCATCGACAATTTGCGCGGCCCAACTCCCAGCCATTAATACAGAAGCACCGTTTTTTGGTAGCGGATCTCCCAAACCTACACCGTCGCCTGTGGGATTATAAACGTGACGGGAAGCTGCGCTAATATTGAGCAAATCGGGGCGGTTTCCCCAGTTGATCCAAATAATGGGAATTGCGTGCGATCGCAATTTTGGCAGTAAATTTTGTAAAGGAATAATTGGAGTTCTCGCTGGCGTTACATCTACGCCAATATGTGATAGCCAACCGTCGGGATGACAAAAATCATTTTGCATATCTATCACCAACATTGCAGCTTTGGCTAAATCCACACGCAGCGTTTTAGTTTGTGTTTCCAAAGTTACAATTTGGGGCGGTAGTTGGGGGCGAGTGATGTCGGCAATTTTGGCATCAACTTTCCAAGCATTCGGCGGCACGCCCAAGGTACGGAGATTTTCAGGATTCATAGGTTCTATCGCACAAAACTAATTTCAATTTTATCACTATTTTTTTACTTACTAATTTACCAAAGGTGCAGATTTTATGTTTAATAAATTCACAAAAATTAAACACAACTATTCTGACAATTTTTAGGCGATTCGATCTAATTAAATTGTCCTAGCCTAGATTATCCCCAAATCTAGATATCTTAAGGAAAGTTTTATAATAATTCATCTGTAATTCAATATGCTAAAATCCTTGGGGCGCAGCCAGTTTTAGACCGGACCGATCGTAAAATATAAATAGATGTGAATTCACCAGCAGGGGTCAATCTGTGAGCTTTACAATTCAAAATGTTTTAATTCCCGTTGAGGGTGGTTATCAAACCGCAGAGGTGCAGGTGGTGGATAATTGCATAAGTGCGTTAGCGAAGCCCTCGAAGAGGATCGCACCCAACAACCCCTCTGTTAATTCCCCCCCTTACCAAGAGGAAACCCCCCTTTTTAATTCCCCCCCTTACCAAGAGGAAACCCCCCTGTTTAGTCCCCCCCCTTACCAAGGGGAAACCGCCCTGTTTAGTCCCCCCCCTTACCAAGGGGAAACCGCCCTGTTTAGTCCCCCCCCTTACCAAGGGGAAACCGCCCTGTTTAGTCCCCCCCCTTACCAAGGGGGGGATAGGGGGGGTGAAACAGTTATCGACGGCACAAATAAGCTGCTGCTTCCCGGTTTTGTCAACGCCCACACGCATTCTTCGGAAATGTGGCAGCGGGGCATAATTCCCCCTTTGCCGCTGGAATTGTGGATTGCAGAATTGTACGATTTCACCCCTCTCGATACCGAACAAATTTACTTAAGTGCACTGGGAACAGCCGTAGAAACATTACTATCTGGAGGGACAACCGTAGTCGATCATTTAGTCTTGATTCCCGGACAAGAATTAGAGACAATTGCGGCAGCAGTTCGCGCTTACCAAGAAATTGGAATTCGCGCTTTCATCGGGCCGTTAATTCAAGATGAATCTCTAAAATCGGGAATGCCCGGTGGCGAGAGTGGTATCGAGACAGCAGCTTATTTGCGATCGACTCAGACAACTTTAGATTTAATGGAATCAGCCATAAAACAGTTTCATAAACCAGAATTAGGTGTGAATATATTATTAGCGCCGACGGGAATTCAACTGTGCTCTGATGCGTTATTTGAAGGCTGTATCGATTTGAGCGATCGCCAAAATCTTTGCCGCCACGCCCACCTCTTAGAAACCCGCGCCCAGAAACAATTAGCTCAAGAAAAATATGGTTGTAGCGCCGTAGCACACTTGCAACAAATTGGGTATTTGAGTCCCAGAACATCCCTAGCACACTGTGTTTGGTTGGACGATGCAGACATTGCAATTATGGCAGCAACCCAATCCACCGTTGTCCATAATCCCCTCAGTAACCTACGCTTAGGAAGCGGTATCGCACCAATTTTAAAATACCTTCAAGCGGGAGTAAATGTTTCCTTTGGTTGCGACGGTGCCGCTAGCAATGACTCCCAGGATTTGCTAGAAGCGATTAAGATTGGTTCCCTATTGCATAACATCAAAGATTTAGATTATCGGCACTGGATTACGCCACGACAGTCAGTAGAAATGGCTTCATTAGGAGGAGCCAAAGGCTTAAATATGGCAGATAAAATTGGTTCTTTGACTGTAGGTAAACGAGCGGATTTTGTGTTATACGATTTAACGAATTTATCATTACTACCACGGACCGATCCCATTGGTTTACTCATTCTGGGTCGTCCGAATAATGCTGTACATAGTGTTTGGGTAAATGGCAAACAAATTGTAGCAGAAGGTAAGGTGAAAACAATTGATGTTGATGATTTGAGAAAGGAATTATTCGATCGCAGTGAGTGGACTAGCAAGCGCCAATCAGCAATGGTGACTGAAATTGAGGCTCATTACCGCCAAGTGATGAATTTGCCCGATCGCTCTGAGTAAGGTAAAATTGACATTTAGCCTTTGTCACTAACATAAGGTAGCCAAGGGTAATTGGTAATATGTACAACAAGTTGATGATTAAACTACACCGATCGCAGAGGATATTGGCTTTAATACTTGCTTTTGCGATCGCCCTCACATCCACCGCCATCTTCTCTCCCCGTGGCTGGGCTCAAACTCCGCCAAAAATGCCTATAAAAACCGAATTGCGTGGCATTTGGTTGACCAACATTGACAGCAATGTCATCTTCTCCCAGAAAAACATAAATGACGCTGTAAATCGCCTAGAAAAACTTAATTTTAATACCATATATCCTACCGTTTGGCAAGGGGGTTATACCATTCATCCCAGCGCTGTAGCCAAACGAGTATTCGGACAATTAAACGACCCAGCACCAGCATTAAAAGGGCGAGATGTTCTCAAAGAAATCATTACAGAAGCACATAAAAAAGGGATCGCAGTCATCCCTTGGTTTGAGTTTGGTTTCATGGCCCCAGCCAAATCGGAATTAGCGAGATTGCACCCCGACTGGCTGGCGAAACGACGCGACGGTTCAACTATTTGGAAAGAAGGTATAGAAGATCGGGTATGGCTGAGTCCTTTTCATCCCGAAGTGCAGAAATTTATCCAAGATTTAGTTGTGGAACTTGTGGCAAATTACGATCTAGATGGGATTCAATTTGACGACCATTTCGGCTTACCCTCAGAATTTGGATATGAACCGCTAACGGTTTTAATGTACCAAAAAGATATCAAAAAACCTCCCTCGAACGACTCCCGCGAAACCTTCTGGGTGCGCTGGCGTGCAGACAGAATTAATGACTTCATGGCGCGACTTTTTAGAGCTATCAAAGCCCGCAAACAAAAATGTATTGTTAGCTTATCTCCAAACCCTTTTAACTTTGCCTTACCCGCTAGTTTGCAAGACTGGTTTACCTGGGAAAGACGCGGTTACATCGAAGAAATTGTGTTGCAGGTTTATCGCAGCGACATCAAGCGTTTTAATCAGGAACTGGAACGGGAAGAAGTTAAACTGGCTAAGCCTCATATTCCCACAGCGATCGGTATTTTAACGGGTTTAAAAAATAACCCGGTTCCCCTCAAACAAATTCAAGCACAAGTACAAGAAGTGCGAAAACGAAACTTTGCCGGTGTCTCATTCTTTTTCTATGAAAGCTTATCAAGTTGGGCCAAAGAAACTCCCGAAGAGCGAAATACGGCATTCCGAGCATTTTTTCCCACAAAAATACAGCGTCCGTCAGTTTAAAATATTGTAGGATGTTTGTAGTCAGCACTTTAGTTCCCAGAACCAGGAAGCAGGAAGAAGGAAGAAGGAAGAAGCAAGAAGCAAGAAGGAAGAGAATTCCCAATTCCCAATTCCCAATTCCCAATTCCCAATTCCCAATTCCCAATTCCCAATTCCCAATTCCCAAATTATGAATGTAATTCCCGCGATCGACTTATTGGATGGAAAATGCGTCAGACTCTATCAAGGAGACTACGCCAAATCCCAAACTTTTAATGACAACCCCGTCCAAGTCGCCAGACAGTGGGTCAACGAAGGCGCAACCATGCTACATTTAGTAGACCTCGACGGGGCTAAAGCAGGTCATCCTGTCAACCAAGCAGCCATTGAAGCCATTGTCAGAGCCGTTGATGTTCCCTGTCAAGTGGGAGGCGGAATGCGCGATCGCACTTCCGTGGCTGCTATCCTTAATTTAGGCGTTCGGCGGGCAATTCTCGGCACTGTGGCTGTCGAAAAACCGGAATTAGTCGGTGAATTGTGCAGCGAATTTCCCGGTCAAATTCTGGTCGGTATTGATGCCAGAAATGGTAAAGTTGCAACTAGAGGCTGGCTAGAAACATCGGAAGTTTTAGCAACAGAATTAGCACAGCAAATGGCAGAATTAGGTGCTGCTGAAATTATTTATACCGACATTCACCGCGACGGTACAATGGAAGGGCCCAATTTGGAATCTTTGCGCGAAATTGCCAATGCTATTTCGATTCCGGTGATTGCTTCCGGTGGTGTTAGTTCGATCGCAGATTTGTTGAGTTTGTTAGCCTTGGAATCAATTGGTGTCAAAAGTGCGATCGTTGGTAGAGCCATTTATACTGGAGATATCTTGCTAAAAGAAGCAATTCAAGCCGTAGGTCAAGGGCGATGGCAGGATGTTCCTCCCGATTTGGGTTCTTCAAGTTTTGCTTGATCTTCATGTTGAGTGAATTAGCTATAAAATAGCTAGCAGTTATCAGTTTTCCGATTCACAGTCAACAGTCAACAGCGAACTGTCACCCTAGAATCGTCCTTCTTATCCTCACTTAATTCATGTTTGTGAACCATACAATTACACCCTTAAGTTCTGGGATGGCATCCCTAGTTGCTCCCATACCTTTGTTAGCAACCGTCGAAGCCGAATATTCTCCCATCGTCCTCAGCGGAGTTTTACTTAGTTTAGTAGTGATTTATCTCGCCAGTAAACTAGGTGCAGAAGTAGCTAGAAACTTCGATTTTCCCCCTGTTTTAGGTGAATTAGTCGCAGGGGTAATTGTCGGAGTATCGGCATTACACCTCATCGTCTTTCCCGAAGCTGGGCTGTCAGCCTCAGACTCTGGGATTATGAATGTTCTGCAATTAATTAATCATCTCTCCCCAGCCGCCCTCACCAGTATCTTTGAATCTCAGAGTGAAGTCATTTCAGTGCTAGCTGAATTGGGTGTAATTATTTTGTTGTTTGAAATTGGCCTAGAATCGGACCTCAGACAACTTAAGGAAGTCGGAATTCAAGCTGTAGTTGTCGCCTGTGTTGGCGTGGCAGTTCCCTTTGCCGCTGGTACTGCTGGCTTGATGATTTTCTTCCATACTGCGGCGATTCCAGCGATTTTTGCCGGGGCAGCTTTGACGGCAACTAGCATTGGCATTACATCGAAAGTTTTGTCAGAATTAGGACAACTGAAATCTAAAGAAGGTCAAATAATTGTCGGTGCGGCGGTGATTGATGATGTGCTAGGAATTATTGTCCTAGCTGTTGTTGCTAGCTTAGCTAAAACTGGTGAAATAGATGTGGTTAATGTCATTTATTTGATTGTTAGTGCCACTGCTTTTCTGCTAGGTTCGATTCTGTTGGGTGGTTTCTTCAACAAAACCTTTACTGGGGTTGTAGAGACACTCAAAACTCGTGGCAATATTGTGATTCCGGCCTTTACTTTTGCCTACTTCATGGCATTTCTGGGTAATGCAATCCATCTGGAAGCGATTTTGGGTGCGTTTGCTGCGGGTTTGGTTTTGGATGAAAGCGATGCGCGCCATGAGTTGGATGAATTGGTGAAACCTATCGCCGATTTATTTGTTCCCATCTTTTTTGTGACGGTGGGAGCACGGGCGGATTTGGGAGTTTTGAACCCCACAGTACCGGATAATCGGGCGGGACTTTTGATTGCTGTTTTCTTGATTTTGGTGGCGATTATTGGCAAGCTAGTTACAGGCTGGGTGGTTTTTGGTCAGCCGGGAATTAATCGATTGGCGATCGGAGTTGGGATGATTCCTCGCGGTGAAGTCGGGTTAGTTTTTGCCGGCATTGGTTCGGCGAGTGGGGTTCTTGATAAACCCTTGGAAGTGTCGATTATTATCATGGTGATTCTGACGACATTTTTGGCGCCGCCATTTCTGCGGATTGCTTTTGGTGATTCCGTGGAACCGCCTGCTACAGAGGAATCTTCTAAGGTCATATAGGACTTAGGGACTCCGACAAAGAAACCGGGTTTTTATTAAATTTGTGGCTAGGAACGAAGTATTTTGGTAAAAAACCCGGTTTCTCGACTTCATATCAATTCCGATGCTACCGAATTTGATATTATATTAATTCCGGTTGTATCGGAATAATTAAACCACAGAGGACACAGAGGACACAGAGAAAGAGAAGAGAGAAATAATAATTCCGATGTCAATAGATTTGATATTATCGCTCAGTCTGTGACTTTCCCTCTCATTGCTTTAATCTCCCCTCGCTTGGTTTTGCTGTCGAGACGCTTGCGTTGGGAGCTCCTAGTTGCTTTGCTGGGTTTGCGCCTTTTGGGTATGACGATCGCACTTTTAATCAATTCTTGCAGTCGTTTTAAGGCTTCTTCCTTGTTTTGTTCTTGGCTGCGGTGTTCCTGTGCTTTAATCACAATCACGCCTTCGGAGGTAATGCGGTTGTCGCTGAGTTGCAATAAACGCTCTTTGTAGCGATCGGGTAATGAAGAAGCTGGGATATCAAAGCGCAGGTGAATTGCACTCGCCACCTTATTGACATTTTGTCCCCCCGCGCCTTGAGAGCGAATCGCACTAATCTCAATTTCGCCATCAGGAATGAACACTGTATTAGAAATTTGTAGCATGATTGATTTTTATTATATAATTTAGCTTAGTCTAAGACTTACACATGGGGGTCGAGAAACCGGGTTTTTCACCAAAATACACAGGTTGCAGCCAGCAGATTCGGTAAAAACCCGGTTTCTTTAGTCGGAGTGCATAACTCCTGAATTCTTAGCTGTCAGGATGAATTCGATGAGTTTTTTTCTATCCCATAACTCTACATCGTTTAGACGAGCTTGAAGACTATGACGAAACCGCATGATATCAGAATTAAAAGGCGATGATTACATGACAGACGCAGAAAGAGAAGAAGCACTCACGATCGCCCGATCGCTCTTTAACGACCAATATATTAAAAGCTATCTCAAAAACAAACGTCAAAACAATTTACAACCCCAGATAAATTCGTAAGGTGCGCCGAAACGCACCCTACAAAAACTAATTAATCCGTAGTTCCAGTTTGCAGCGACTCTTCAGCAGCCTGAGTCCACTCAGAGTGGAAGAATTCACCGCGCGGTTTGTCGATGCGCTCGTAGGTGTGAGCCCCGAAATAATCCCGCTGCGCTTGCGTCAGGTTTTGCGGCAATCTTTCGCGTCGGTAGCTATCAAAATAATCCAGCGAGGCGCTGAATGCCGGCACTGCAATCCCCAGGGTGCTAGCAGTAGACAACACTTCCCGCCAAGCTGATTGGCGATCGAGAATGCTCTGTTTAAACTCCGGCGCTAACAGCAAATTCGGCAAGGCAGGATCGTCCTTGAAAGCTTTTTTAATCTTGTCCAAAAAGCCAGCCCGAATGATACAGCCACCCTTCCAAATGCGGGAAATTTCGCTCAAACTCAAGTCATAACCGTAGGACTTCGAGGCCGCGCTCAACAGCGCCATGCCTTGGGCGTAGGAGCAAATTTTCGAGCAGTAAAGAGCATCGCGAACTTTGTTGACAAACTCTTTAGTATCGCCTTCATATTTGCCGCTAGGCCCCGTTAATTCTTGGGAAGCTTTGACACGCTCCGCCTTATAAGAAGACATGATTCTGGCATTCACAGCAGCAATAATTGTCGGAATGCTCACCCCCAATTCCAAAGCACTCATTACAGTCCAGCGGCCAGTACCTTTTTGGCCCGCTGCATCCATAATCACCTCAACTAAGGGCTGCTTAGTTTCCGAGTCAATGTACTTGAAAATATTCGCCGTAATTTCAATCAAAAACGAGTTGAGTTCGTCAGTGGTATTCCATTCGGCAAAAACTTCCTGCAACTGCTTACCGTCCAATCCAGCCACGTTTTTGAGCAAATCGTAGGCTTCAGCAATAAGCTGCATATCCCCGTACTCAATCCCGTTGTGAACCATCTTCACGTAGTGACCAGCGCCACCAGGACCGATGAATGTGACGCAGGGACCGTCATCTACTTGAGCCGCAATTTTGGTGAGAATTGGCTCTAGTATGCCGTAAGCAGCGTGGGTGCCACCGGGCATCAAGCTAGCACCATTCAGCGCGCCTTCTTCGCCCCCGCTGATGCCCATGCCGACAAATCCCAGTCCGGCAGCTTCTAAATCTTTGGTGCGACGTTCGGTGTCATCGTAGAGGGAATTACCGCCGTCAATAATCATGTCGCCCGGTGACAGCATGGGTTTGAGCTGGTCGATGACTGCATCGACTGGTTTGCCAGCTTGCACCATGACTAAGATGCGGCGCGGGGTTTCTAGGGCATCGACGAATTCTGTCAGAGTCTTGGCGGCTACAATGTTTTTGCCGGGGGCGCGTTTCGCCATGAATTCGTCGGTTTTAGCTGCTGTGCGGTTGTACACAGCTACAGAGAAGCCTCTGCTTTCGACGTTGAGGGCTAGGTTTTCGCCCATCACTGCTAGACCGATTAAACCAAAATTTTGCTTTGTCATGCTAAGTAATCCGCTGGTTCCGTTTGATGATAGGTTTGCGAGAGAGGAAAGCGAGGCGGGGTTTAGCGCTTTCCTGTGGACAGAAAGTATCGAACAATAGACTTTATGTCAGTTTAAGTGTATTTTTATATGCTAAAAATTGATGTTTGGTGAATCAGTAGGGTTTTTTTAAGATTTAAGGGATATTAAAGAGATCGGTGGGTGATAATAAAACAGATATTAAATCGATCGCAGTAACGGTAGATACAAATTAGCCCAAATTTTCGATAAAAGTTAGGAGACTGTCACTATGGAAGATTTGCAGTATCTCGCGGCTTGGGTGAAGGAGCAACACGCTCGCGAGTATATTTTGACTTGGCTGCTGAGTCAACAGGGGTTGTGGTGGTCTGATGGGGACATTTATCAGGCGGTTTTGCAAAAGTCGGGAAAGCTTTTGAAAGCTTACGTGCAAAAAAGGCAAGCTGGAGAGTTATTTGAGGGGATTTCTGAGAAGTTAGGAACGGATGATAATTGGGATGATTTGGCTGCGAGTTTGGCGCGGATTGTGGCTGTTTATCAAGAGGAATTATCGCATTTGCAAGAGCGCGATCGTAAGGGTGATGGGGTAAAAAAAAATTATTTAAATAGCAGTACAAAGTTGACTGGGGATGCTTTGTCGCTTTTGGAAGTGCAGCAAGCTTTGCCCGATCCTTATGCGGATACGCTGACTGGGAGATAGTCATTAGTCATTAGTCATTAGTCATTAGTCATTAGTCATTAGTCATTGGTCATTAGTCATTGGTCATTGGTTATTAGTCATTGGTTATTGGTTATTAGTCATTGGTTATTAGTCATTAGTCATTAGTCATTAGTCATTAGTTATTAGTCATTGGTTATTGGTTATTAGTCATTGGTTATTGGTTATTAGTCATTGGTTATTGGTTATTAGTCATTGGTTATTAGTCATTAGTCATTAGTCATTAGTCATTAGTCATTAGTCATTAGTCATTAGTCATTAGTCATTAGTTATTAGTCATTAGTTATTAGTCATTAGTTATTAGTCATTGGTTATTGGTTATTAGTCATTGGTTATTGGTTATTAGTCATTAGTCATTAGTCATTAGTCATTCGCGCCCAAAATCCTTACGCTAACCCACAATTCCGCCGGGGGTTGAAAACCCCCGTCTCATAGCGAAAGTCCTCTCAAAGAGGACTGAAAGACAGATTTTTGAACAAGCATTGCGTTGCAATATCTCCCCAGTCGGTTTCAACCGACTTTCGCTATGAGACAGGGGTTTTAACCCCGGTTGGACTGTTGGTTTAACTCTAAATATAGCTGCTGGCTTGACGGGTGAACATTGAGCAGTAAATTCCGTTTGATGCTATCAATTCGTCGTGAGTTCCTATTTCGACTATTTTACCGTTTTCCATCACGGCGATGCGATCGGCTATTTTTGCTAAGCCCAATCTGTGACTAATCACAACCGTGGTTTTCCCGGCGGCGATTTGGCGGAAGATGGTGTAAATTTCGTGTTCTGTCTTGGGGTCGAGGGCGGCGGTTGGTTCGTCAAAAATTAGGACTTCGGCTGTAGAAAGCCGCATTAAGGCGCGGGCGATCGCAATTCTCTGCCACTGTCCTCCCGATAAGTCGATGCCGTCTTCTAATTGTTTCCCCAACGGAGTCTCTAAACCTGCGGACAAAGTATTGACTTTGGCGCTAATTCCTGCTTCGTTCAGGGCTTCGTTAATTGCGGTGTCATCCGACAGGGAAAGCAAGTCACCGAAGCCGACATTTTCTCGCACTGTGGAGGGGAAACGGGCGTAATCTTGCATGACTACTGCAATGCGCGATCGCACGTATGCTAGAGGGTACGATCGCAAGTCTTTGTCGTTCCAGGCGATCGAACCGCTTGTCGGATCGTACAGTCTGCCAAGGAGTTTGCCAAGGGTTGTTTTACCCGCGCCATTTTCACCGACAAGCACTAGCATCTCACCCGGATTAATCGTTAAGTTGATATCTTCAACGGTGTTTTTCTTGCTACCTGGATAGCAGAAAGATAGATGCTCAATCTCGATCCCAATTTTATCATTTGTGGCACTGGCATCTTGCCCGCCCTCTGGTAAACTAGGCAGGCGAGACGCCACATCCCCAAGGGGAGATTGCAATTCCGGCTTGAGATCCAACAATTGAAAAATCGGAGTAACGCTGAGAGAAATATCGTACAAATTAGTGTAATTCCCTATCAGCAATTGCAAGCTGTTTTCTACTTGAACAATCAAACCAGAATAAAGTGCCAAATCCCCCAAAGTATAGCGCCTGCCCAAAGCTCCCATCACTATATAAACAAAGGGCAAAGCTACTCCTATTCTACTAATAACAGACCACAATAGTACAACAATTGCTCCCTTTTTTCTAATTGCCTGCATCTCGCTAAAATACTGCACAAACTGAGCCTGCCAGCGTTTTATCCAAAGTTCTTGCAAGCCAAACAAACGCAATTCCTTAGCGTATTCTTCGCCAGTCAACACTCTAGCAGATAAGTTCATTTCGCGACTAATTTTAGCTTGCTTTTTTTGGATTCTCCAGATGATTTTGGTATATTTTCTTTCGATGTAAATTGAGGGAATAGATGAAATTATTATCAGCAGAGGTACCCACCAAGCTATAGCAGCAGCAATGCTGACAGATGGAATAAAAATAAAAATTCCCGTGATTGTCATGCTGAGGGTAAATGCTAGTTGCTGTACTTTAGATACTCCGGTTTTCGCGAGTTCTACTATATTTAATAGTTCGGGGTTTTCAAACAGGGCGATATCGTCGAAATTGGCGACTTTTTCGAGAACTTTTCCTTCAACTGCGCCTTGAAGGCGATCGCGCAAAGATGTGACTGTAAAGGAACTCATGCTATCGATGGAATCGCCGATTAATTTGAGGCTTAAGACTCCCACAATACTCCACAGCAATATTGGCTGAGAAAGCATCAAAGCAAAGGGCTGTGCTGTTTGGGTTTGTGACAGCAACCGAGATACTTCATCGATGATTAATTTATCTAAAAATAGCACGCCAGATGGGGCTGCACCGCGAACGATGTTGAGTAATATTAAATTGCGGAGTTCGATCGGTGCGGCTTTGATTATGAGGCCCAGACTGCGGCGCAAAGCTTGGAATGTGGTGATTTTGATGGGTTGCATAGTTTGTGGGTAGGTGTCGGGTCTACTCATCCGTGGAGGCTATATTATAACAGTAGTTATTAAGTAATAGGGTTTCCTAACAATTAGGTCGGCAGGGATTTAAATCCCTGCCTCATAGCTAAAGTCCTCTAAAGAGGACTAAGGTTTATTTACCCACCTACTTAATAATTTAAACAGTTTTTGACACAGGCATGAAGCCTGTGCCAGACAAAGAATACTAAGGGCCAGCACTCTTATTTCAAGCAGCATTATCGTCAATCAGCTCATTACCAATAGCTATCGTGTCGCCATAATTGCTCAATTCTGCCCAACGGGGTGAGAATAGGCGATTATGTAGTTCAATTACCTTGTCAAGATCAGTTATAACCTCTACGTGATCGTATCCCCGAGATGCTTTACGCCATCCAGTTAGAGTGAGATTAGCGCCACCTGTGAAAGCTACCAAACCATCAATCACCAGCAGTTTTTGATGAGGTAGTTGTTGCCAGTTTGAACTGCGAACAATCCTAATTTCTAAATTCGGCGCTTCGTTTTTGTAGTTTTCCAGTTCAGGCAAAAGCCAATTTTCTTGGTTTGAAGGTATAGATACAATGCCACGCACCTTAACCTTCTGTGCTGCGTACTTCAAATAGCCCAGAATCTCCTTGCAAGTGCCAAAAGTTGTGAAATGGACAAAATTTTGGGCTTGGTTCAGTCCTTCCAATAATCCATTGATAGGCGAATAATCTGGCTTGTATTGCCGTAAACGACTTGCGATAGATCCAAGTCGCTCAATATGTTTAACATTGTCATTCAACTCAATATAAAGACCCCGCTCTTTGAAATGGGAGCGAAATTTCTCTATTTGGGAGTGACCCTGAACAACATATTGAACACCACAAATTTGACACTGAATCTGTTGCTTCTTATTTTGAGGGATGACCTTGTGCAGACCGTAGCATTTCTGGCAGTGAGCCTTTGCTGGCTTAAAATCCTGCAAACTTGATATGTCAAAGCTGGGATTACCCATAATTGGCTCCATTACATAGGGTGGTTACTTGTCTTCCCTTAGCTCGACACGATTTTGTGAGGTCGTGCCTCTCGGATCGGGGATACTCCTATTTTGCCCAAAATAATTTAGGCTGTCAAGGGGTTTGCCCAAATTATTTTAGGCAAATTTGTGCTATACTCTGATCAGCGTGGAGAAAAACGACTTATGGAACGTACAAAGCCAGTCCCAAGGCTCGCTCAACTCCGTGAGCAGGCAGGGTTGACCCAGTTAGAAGTGTCACAACTGCTTGGAGTAACGGAAAACACAGTCGCCAACTGGGAGAAAGGACGGAGTGGTATAGAATGGATAGAAAGGATTGTCAAGCTATGCAAGCTGTTTGGCTGTAACGCGGAAGACTTGATCGAGTATGTCGTAGAGACTCAACCCACAGAGCCTAATCCAAAACGGCGTACATTAGAAGATTTGCAAAGGATGTTACATACCGACAAACCCGCCCAAACAGCTAATCCTGAAACAAAGGGGGAGTTTGAAAAGCAAGAGGTATATGAATAATGCGAATTCAAGTCGATTCAAACCTCATATTGGAGGCTTTGCTAAATCGTAGTCAATTTATACGAGATGCGAGAAATTGCTGGCTGCTTCTCGGACTTCCTCACGTTCAGGGGTACATGACTGAGAGCGGTTTAAATCAAATCCGCTTTCATTTAAGCAAGGTGGAGGATGAACAAACTGCTGATGAAGTTGTTTCTGAAATTAAAAAAATTATAAAAGTCTCCTTTGTTAACCGCTGTATTGAAGACAAAGCAAGGTCATTAAATATCAGGGAGTTTGAATCTGCAATCGAGGTAGCTTGTGCAATTGAGATGGATGTAAGTGCAATTGTCACCCAGAACCCTCAAAAGTTTGAGGGTTCTGGTTTGTCAATTCTCTCAGTGAGTGATTTATCAGAGCGCAATCAGCTAGAAGAAAGATTAAACAAGCCAAGTTTACCGAGTTTACCTATTTTACAGGTAGGTAGTTTGCCAGAATTTAGATACCAATTGAATCGCAGTTTTTACCAGCCGGAAAATCCCCTACAGTTGTGTCTATTTCAAACCTCGGAGGTTGAGAGTACCTTGAGCTATAGAATCCGAAATCCCATTGGTACTGTATTAAAAGTTTTTAAATTATTAACAAAAGAAGACTTACAAGGTATAACTATTAAGGAATTAAGTATACTAACCAACCATTCACAGAAAACCACCCAAAGTATTATTTGGGATTTTGAAAATTTTAATATGGTACTTTCTCAAGGAGATACAGTAGTAATTCAACCATATTTGTTGAATTTATCAGAAAATGAAGTTGCTGAATATTTGGCTGGTAGATTAACAAACCATGTAGTTACCAAAGAAATATATAGGCAACTAGAGCATCGCAAAATTATGACAAGATGGGGATTACAGGAATTAATAGCTGAGATATCTCCCACTAAAAAGTCCGTCAGCACTAAAACCTCACAGGACTATACCAGTAGAATGCTCACATGGTTTTTATATACAGGATTGTTGGAAGAGCGAGTTAAGAATATGTTTGTCAAACCTCTTGGCGAGGGTAAACAGAAGGGGAAATTAATAGAAGAAGCAGAAGCAAAGCAACTCGAACTTTTTACAGAATCCTATTTCAATATCCAGATAGATTTGCCGAACTCGCGCCCCACCTTTTAACACCTAGTGATGAGCAGTATGGTGATAAAAATGCGATCTATAAAGTCTGGGCGATATTTGCGAACAACAAAGAAATATTAACTTTGAGTTGATGGTATAGAATCAGATTTTTCGGGATTGATTAGTGAGTAGCTGCTTTCAAAAAGATCCAGATAGGGTTTGTAACGATAAAGTCTGTTGCGTTGCCAACCTGTGACTTCATCAAGCAAAGCAATTTCTACAAATTTATCGACTATTTTCCTAGCTGTTGCGTAACTACATTGCAATTCGTTTTCTACTAAACGAATATTGACGATTGGGTGCTGAAAAAGTATATCTAGCAAGCGCAAACCATAACTGCTACTGGAAATTTGCTGACCGATTATTTCGCGGTGTTTTTCGCGCATTTCCAGAATAGAACGGGCTGTAGTTGTTGCTGACTGGCTGACTTCAAAAATACCTTGAAGAAAAAACTTTAACCATCCTTCCCAATCTCCATGAGTGCGAATTGCCATCAGGCGATCGTAATATTCTATTCGGTGAAATTTTAGATAATGACTGAGGTATAGTAAAGGCTTTTGTAGGATTCCTTGCTGACAAAGCAGAAAAGTAATTAGCAATCGTCCAATCCGTCCATTTCCATCTAAAAATGGGTGTATTGTTTCAAATTGAGCGTGAGCTAATCCGCAATGAATCAGTACAGGTAAAGAATTGGTATCGTGCAAAAATCTCTCTAGGTTGTCGAGAGATTGGTGCATTTCTGCAACTGTTGGAGGTACATAGGCCGCAGTACCCAGGTTACAACCTTGAGGGCCAATCCAATTTTGACTTTTCCGAAATTCTCCCGGTGTGCGATCGCTTCCTCGCACGTCTTTGAGTAATTCTGTATGAATTTCTCGCAGCAAGCGCAGACAAAGTGGAAATTCTTGAAGCCGCTTTAAACCGTAGTTCATGGCGTTAACGTAGTTAACAACCTCTTGCACATCTTTAAAGCGTTCTTGACCTTTGACATCAATTTCATATTGAAGTACGTCCTCTAGGGTGCTTTGCGTTCCTTCAATTTGCGAACTAAGAACGGCTTCCTGACGGACGTACATCGCTACGAATAGGTCAGGGTTGGGCAAAATAGAGGTAGCACCGTCTAGTCTTCCCAAAGCGCGATCGGCATTGGAGAGCAAGCGATGAAGCTCTGCGTCCATTTTAATGGGCGGTTCGGGAGGGAGGGGCGCTGGAATGAAGGCGCTGTATCCTTCAATTTGTTGGACGTATCGACCAGATCGCATCATTGGGTGACGGAGGGACAAAGGTTGAGGTCTTGTTATCTTATGTTATTCCAGTGAAATAAGACGGCTGTATCGAAATCTTATTATAGCAAAAGTCTTTTTAGTATAATAAGATTGCCAGGACAGGCCAACTCGATCGCAATACGAGGATACAGCAGTGCTGTGTCCCTACGGATATGGTTGAGACAGGAGGACACAGCACTGCTGTGTCCCTACGGATATGGTTGAGAAAATTGCCTAAAATGTCAAACGCCGCACCGTACCATCATCCGTAAATCGCTGTTCCCCAATCCCCACAACTTCGACAGTAACTTCGCGCTCCGAAATCGCAAACTCTCCCTCCCGCGCCGCAATTTCAACGATACTTTTGTCCCCCTCAAAATACACCTGATAATTAGTCGTAGCCCAGACACCTTGTTCGTGTTCAAAACTGTGTCCGTCGTCTTCATAAAGCGTCCATTCACCAGTTCCGGGCCAAATTCGCATTTTCAAAGAATCAAGCGGTTGTTCGCTGACAAATTGCTGCACGGGCGCGATCCTCTCCGAGGGCTTCGCTAACGCAATTATCCCCCCACCGCGGGCGTACAGTGGCATTCTCTCCAAAGGCGCATGGGCTAAAATGTGCGTCGGGCCGTGATAGCATTCGCCCGTCCACCAATCGTACCAAGTACCCTGGGGCAAATACACGGCGCGATGCTCGACTCCGGGGCGGTAAATCGGTGCCGCCATCAGCGACGGGCCGAGCAATACTTGATCGTAAAGGTGATAAGTTGTGCGATCGCGCGGAAAATGATACAATAGCGGTCGCAAAATCGGCGCTCCCGTCGTTGCAGCTTCCCAAAACAGGGTGTAAATGTAAGGCAACAACTGATAGCGCAAATTGATGTATTCGCGACAGATTTGCTCGGTGCGATCGCCAAAAACCCAGGGTTCGTGCTGGGCCGTACTCAGCGCCGAATGACCGCGCATCAAGGGATACAGCATCCCCACCTGCATCCACCGCGCGAACAATTCAGCGGTTGCATTCCCCGCAAAGCCGCCGATGTCGCAGCCAACAAACCCAACGCCGGAAAGCCCCATGTTGCAAAGCATCGGTAGCGACATTTCCAAATGTTCCCACACCGATTGATTGTCCCCCATCCACACCGACGAGTAGCGCTGTACGCCCGCAAAACCCGATCGCGTCAGCACAAAAGATCGATCGCGCGATCGCAGTTTTTGCAACCCCTCAGCACAAGCTTTCGCCATCATCAACCCGTACAAATTGTGGGTTTCCGCGTGAGTAGAAAGCGCTTCTGGCGGGCCCTGTGGCGCATCCAGCGGAAACCAGATGTGTTCGCCGCCATCCCCAAAAGGTCTTTCTGCGATCGCCGGTTCGTTCATATCGTTCCAAATCCCCGCAACCCCCATATCAGTCAGGCTTTGGTGCAATTCTCCCCACCACTGGCGCACGTCGGGACGCATGAAATCGGGAAATACCGCTTTATCGGGCCAAACGTAACCGTGGAAAAGCTTTCCGTCTGCGGTACGGACGAAGTAGTCGTTTTCCACACCGCGATCGAATATTTCGTAATCTGCTTCCGGTTCGTACTTGACACCAGGATCGACAATCGTCACCACCTTGAAACCGGCTGCTTTCAAATCTGCGATCAGTTTCGCGGGATCGGGGAAACGCTTCGGGCTCCAGGTAAACACGCGGTAGCCGCGCATATAGTCGATGTCGAGGTGGATGACATCGCAGGGAATGCTGCGATCGCGAAATTCCTTAGCCAACTCCCGCACCACGTCCTCTGATTCGTAGCTCCAGCGGCACTGGTGGTATCCCAGCGCCCATTTTGGCGCGAGTGGCATCCGACCGGTTAACTGGGTGTAGGTGGCGAGAATTTGGGCTGGTTCCGGGCCGTAAATGATGTAATAGTCGAGTTCCGTGTCTCTGGTTTCCATCCGCAAAATGCCCGGTTGTTCGGCGCCGATGTCGAATTGACTCCAAAATGTGGTGTTGAAAAAGATGCCGTAAGCGCGATCGGGATTCAGGGCGATGTAAAATGCGATCGCCTGATACATTTCATCGGTGAGGGAATTGTAGTCGAGGGAGTCCGTTGTCCAGTTAGTTTTGACTTCCGAGAGTTTGTCTAGGAAGCCCGTGCGTTCCCCGAAACCGTAGAAGTGTTCGTCGGGTTCGATTTGTTTCCAGGCGGCGGTTGCGCCTGTGCGCCATCCCATCGGGTTCGCGCAGTCGCTAGCAAAGGGTTTTCCTAATTTGTCGAAGCATTCGATGGAAGTGCGATTTCGATTGACAGAAACTAATATTTGTGCTGTTTCTATTTCGATTTTTTCCGCTGTTTCTCGCACTTCAAAAGGCACGATTTCCCATTGTTCGTCGGGGAGAGTTACTGAGTGCAATTTGCTTTGACCCCCCCCCTGCCCCCCCTTGCTAAGGGGGGGTGATAATTTTATTTCTTGCCCCCCGTTGTAGGGGCGGTGCCCCCGTGCCCGCCCTGGTTGGGGGGGGTTTGGCCACATTCGCACTCGAATTAAATTCGGCGCGAGGATGCTGATTTTGAGAGCGGAATTGGTACAGTTGAAGTGAATTGCGCGATCGGTTTTGTCGATCGATTGCACTGAGCCAATAATTGACCAAGGCTGTTCGGTAGTTTGGAGTTTTCCGAAGTATTGTGGCATACACTGTGAGTCTAAATATCATCGATATTGCTTTCAGCAGTTAAGGGTTGTCATCTGGCAAAAGGAAGAAGTGAGTAAATGAACTTAATTAAACGTAAAACTATCTCGCTGTTAGAGCCTTTACCCGATCGATGTGGCTTTGCAGTAGCTGTCACTAAACCCGACTTTCGGCGAGTTCCCACCAACACCATTTTCCATCTTCCATCTCCTCTTCCCAGATTTCCAACAAAAGTGCGATCGCTTCCGGTTTTTAGTTGCTCATTATGGTATATTGATTTCACAGGTTTAATGCTCATAAAATAACTATGTTAGAATCGACATAGAAATTTTAAATTGGGTAAATTATTCAAACTTACCACTTCCCTAGGATGAAAATTCACCTCTGATTAGTGAAAAGTTTTTGCTATATTTATATTGACAAACATCAGCTTATAACTCACCCAGGGAAAACAGTCACCTTGAAATTTGTATGGGTGGTACAATTATTGGAGTAAATCGATGTTAAAAACTGTAGTTGGTCATAGCAACGACCCTGATTCTCTCTCGGCGATCGCAGAAGTCCTAGAGCAATGCCACCAATCCCTGTCAGGAGCATCACCTCAAGCGGGTATACTGTTCGCAGCCATTGACTTTGAACATACTCTCATCTTAAATCAAATTCATCTGACTTATCCGGGAATTGAGCTAATTGGTGGCACCACTGATGGAGAGATGTCTTCTGTTCTAGGATTTGAGCAAGATTCCCTGACTCTGATGCTATTTTGTGCAGATAAAATCAAAATTACTGCTGGCATTGGACGAGACATTTCTCAGGACTTAAATAGCGCCATTAAAACCGCTATTGTTCAAGCAAAAATAGGTCATACAGAAGAGGTTAAACTCTGTATTGCTTTGCCAGAAAGTCTCACCACTAGCGCCGTTTTGATGTTGGATAGTTTGAATCAAGGTTTAGGGGGAAACATACCTATTTTTGGCGGACTCACCGCGGACAGATGGCAGTTTAAAAAAACCTATCAATTCTACAAAACCGGAGTTTATAGCGATGCCTTTCCGATTCTTTTAATATCGGGTTCAATCCTGTTTTCTCACGGTATTGCTAGTGGTTGGAATCCCATTGGCAAGGGAGGTAAAGTTACCAAAACTTCTCAAAATATAGTGTACGAAATTGATAGTAAACCTGCTCTGGAATTTTATCATCATTATTTAGGAAAAATGCCACCATCCTCAGAATATCCCCTAGCCGTGTTTGATGTCAATGAAAATCATTACTATTTGCGAGCACCCAGTGGAGTTTATGATTCAGAGATTGGTAGCGTGACCTTTTTTGGAGATCTTCCCGAACAGGCGATCGTTCAAATTACCGAAACTACCCACGATAGTATTCTATCTGCCTCTCGAACCTCCATGATGCAAGCCTTAGAGAATTATCCCGGCAAAGAACCGGCGGCTGCTTTGTATTTTTCCTGTGCCAGTAGGCGACAAATCTTAGGTACTCGAACTAAAGAAGAATACGCACTAACTCAAACCTGTTTGACCAAATCTTTGCCCACTTGTGGCTTTTACACCAATGGGGAAATTTCCCCCTTAACAGCTCTGGGTATCTCCTATTTTCACAATGAAACATTTGTCACTTTGCTAATCGGAGAAGCCTAAGATGCAGTCAGAAGAAATAGATGTTAGGGCCAGAATTCAGCAACTTGAAAAAGAAAATCGCATTTTACGCAAGAAATTAGAGCGATCGGAGACAACTTGCCAAGAACTAGAGCAAACGAATCAAAAAAAAGAATCTTTGCTGCGGCAAATTATCAACGACCTAGAAAATTCCCAAAAAGAAGTCAAAGAAAAGCGTCAGCTAGAACAGACTCTGAGCGAACTTAAACGCACTCAAGCCCAGCTCGTTCATGCTGAAAAAATGTCTAGCCTAGGGCAACTTGTAGCAGGAGTCGCTCATGAAATTAATAATCCCGTCAACTTCATCCACGGCAACTTAAAATACTTGGAGGACTATGCTCAAAACCTGTTGAATATCGTCCAACTTTATCAGCATTATTACCCCAATCCGGTAGCTGAAATTCAAGGCGAGGCAGATGCAATAGACCTAGATTTTTTGCAGCAAGACTTGCTCAAAATTCTGACTTCTATGAAGCTAGGAACAGAACGCATCCGTAACATTGTCCTGTCTTTGCGGATTTTTTCGCGAATGGACGAAGCTCAACTCAAGTCAGTGGATATTCATGAAGGAATTGATAGTACATTGCTCATTTTGCAGCATCGTCTGAAAAATCAGCCGGAAAGCTCAGAGATTCAGGTGATTCGGAACTACGGTAATTTGCCACTGGTGGAGTGCTATGCCGGACAACTGAATCAGGTGTTTATGAATATTCTGGTCAATGCTATTGATGCCATTGAAGAATTAAATCAAAAACGAACGGTTCCAGAAATAAAAGAAAATTCTAGTCAGATTACTATCTCTACATCAGTGATTGATGCCCAATGGGTACAAATTGCGATCGCAGATACGGGATTAGGAATTCCCGAAGCAATTCAAAAACAAATATTTAATCCCTTCTTCACCACAAAACCCATTGGGAAGGGCACAGGAATGGGAATGGCGATTAGTTACCAGATTATCACTGAAAAACATGGCGGCAAGCTCATGTTTTTTTCAACTCCCGGAAGAGGGGCGGAGTTTGTGATTCATATTCCTATCAAGAAGCAAGTCTGTAATCCGGTTTAACCAATTGGTCGCCTCCTCAAACGCGACTATATATACGATCGAGTGGCAAATTCTAGAATAGTCTATCGATATGGAGGACAATTGACGACTATTCCCTCCCTACCACCCTAAACGCCACAGTCTAGGAACCGCCCTACATAAGCCAGAGACATCTCGCCCACAGCTCTCTACCACCATTGTGCCACAAAATTAAATTCTGTATCTTAGGATACATTTATTTAATTAATGATTGTTTACACTCTCCAAGTGTGGATTGTGTATTTTCGATAATTCTCCAAAACCTCACATAACAGTGTTACTTGGTAGAATGCGATTTGACGATCGCCAAACAGTTAAAAACCCTAAGTAGTTTTGACCTGAATTCACAGGAATCCATAGGCACAAAATTTTTGATCTTACCAGGGTAAAAATTAGGTACTAAATCTGTGCAAAGTTGATATCAATGATATTGACTAAAGTTAGTACACTCTCTTGCCATCTATTGTTTTGTTAATAACCAATATCCAACCGCATCTGACACTAGATTGTCATCAATATGGTGTCTGGGCGATCGGACCTAGCACTAACCACCCGTAATAAAACTTGTTTGTAGTCAGGACTAAAGCCCTGATTATAAAACAAGAAACAGGACTAGCATCCTCACTAAAAACTGGCTGTTCCTAAGCCTTATCTTTTCAAAACTACTTCTCCCGTAATCAACACCAAAAAACTATCATGAGTGGAAACGAATCGCGCGTTCAAGCAATTTCCCAAATTGTCAATCGCCAACTGACACCTACCAAGCCTCCGAAACGACTAGAAGATATGTGGGCAACAGATGTCTTCACTCTCAGCAAGATGCAAGAGAGTCTGCCCAAAAGCATTTTTAAATCCGTAAAAAACACAATTCAAACAGGTCAAAAACTCGACCCTTCCATCGCTGACGTAGTTGCAGTAGCCATGAAAGACTGGGCTATTTCCAAAGGAGCATTGTACTACGCCCACGTATTTTATCCACTCACCAACAGCACCGCTGAAAAACACGACGGTTTCATCTCTGTACAAAGCGATGGTTCAGTCATCTCAGAATTTGCCGGCAAACTGCTAGTACAAGGCGAACCCGACGGCTCCTCCTTCCCCAACGGCGGCATCCGTTCCACCGCCGCCGCTCGCGGATACACAGCCTGGGATGTCACCAGCCCTGCTTATGTCATGGAAACAGACAACGGCATGACCTTGTGCATTCCCACTGTTTTCATCTCCTGGACAGGCGAAGCATTAGACAAGAAAACACCGCTGTTGCGTTCCATTGCCGCCATGAACAAAGCAGCAACCCGCGTTTTGAAACAATTAGGAAATACCGAAGTTGCGCCAGTCAATTCCAGTTGCGGTGCCGAACAAGAATACTTCTTGGTAGATGCCAACTTTGCCAACAATCGTCCCGATTTACTGTTAGCAGGTCGCACTTTGTTTGGCAAACCTCCAGCCAAAGGTCAGCAATTTGACGACCACTATTTTGGAGCAATTCCAGAGCGCGTTCAAATCTTCATGCAAGAAGTAGAAGAAAGAATGTATCGCCTGGGAATTCCCGCCAAAACCCGCCACAACGAAGTAGCACCAGGTCAATTTGAAATTGCACCAGTTTTTGAAGCAGCCAACGTTGCCAGCGACCACCAACAATTAACCATGACAATTCTGCGCAACACCGCGAAGAAACATGGTTTTATTTGCTTGCTGCACGAAAAACCGTTTGCAGGCATTAACGGTTCTGGCAAACACGTCAACTGGTCGATTGGGAATGCGACTCAAGGAAACTTATTAGACCCAGGTGATACACCGCACTCCAACCTACAATTTCTGATTTTCTGCGGCGCTGTGATTCGTGGCGTTCACAAATATGGTCCGCTGTTGCGCGCCGTAGTTGCTACTGCCAGCAACGACCACAGATTAGGTGCTAACGAAGCTCCCCCAGCGATTATCTCTGTCTATTTGGGTTCGCAATTAGAAGATGTATTCGAGCAAATTCGTCAGGGAGGAGTTAAGGATTGTCAAGGTCGGGGAATCATGAATTTAGGTGTAGAAACACTGCCTACTTTCATGAAAGATGCCGGCGACAGAAACCGGACATCACCCTTTGCTTTTACTGGCAACCGTTTTGAATTCCGTGCTGTAGGTTCCGGTCAATCTGTTTCCGGTCCCTTGGTGGCAATGAATACAATTTTGGCAGATTCTTTGGACTGGGTTGCTAACAAGTTAGAAAGCGATTTGGCACAAGGAACTGAACTAAATGCTGCCATCCAAAAAGTCCTGAAAGAAGTGATGGACGAGCATGGTGCTGTGGTGTTTGGTGGCAATGGCTATTCTGAAGAATGGCACAAAATGGCCGTGGAAGAACGCGGTTTAGCCAACTTGCGGACTACTGCCGATGCTTTGCCCGTGTTGAAAGCAGAATACATTGAAGATTTGTTTGAAAAAACAGGTGTATTGACTCCTGTTGAATTGGAAAGCCGTTTCGATGTCTATGCAGAGCAGTATTTGCTGGCAATTGAAGTTGAAGCGAAACTCGTAGTCAGCATGGCAAAAACCCTGATTTATCCAGCAGCGGTGAGTTATTTGTCGGATCTTTCTAACACTATTGCTGGTTTGAAAGAAATTGGCATTGACTTAGATAAAGAAACTGCCCAAAAGGTAGCCACCCTGCTTAAATCGATGATGGATTGTACTAGCAAGTTGACTGATGCTTTGAGCAATCATGATTTTGCTTCTACAGAAGAGCATATGCAGTATGCTTCGCAAACAATTCGTCCTTTGATGGATGAGGTTCGCCAGTATGCGGATGCTTTAGAAGGTGAAATTGCTGATGAGTTGTGGCCGTTGCCTACTTATCAGGAAATGCTGTTCATTAAGTAATCGCCAACCTGGTTAATTTCGGGTGAGATTTGTGGGGACACTCCAAGAGCTCATTCGTGTCAAATTAAACCGGAAGGCCGCTCGTACCCGAAATACCGCCAGGGGTTTAAACCCCTGGCTAATAGCTAAAGTCCTCTAAAAGAGGACTCAAGAACTCATCAGTCCTCTTTTAGAGGACTTGCGCTTTGAGACAGGGGTTTCAACCCCTGGCGGACTGATGGGCGGACGGAAGGACTGGGTGGACTGACAGCTTAAGTTGACACTCCTTGGGTACTGCCGTGTCCTGATTGTGGGTAATATTAATTCCGATGCTACCGGATTTGAAATCAACCGGATTTCAGCGCTCCGGGCAAACACGCAAAGCAGGCTTCGATCGCTGCGGAACTCGATCGGATGTATTGTAAGCTAGAAGCCTTACTTGCCCTCGATCGTCCATCACCCAACCTTGAGCCGGAATAACTGCTGGTGGTGGCATTTTTATTTCCGCTTTTTTACCCTGTAGATTCTGGCTTTCACCTCTGGCTGATTCCACCCAACTAAACTGGGTAGAATCGCTATTAAGCACATCACTAGGGTTGGCTGGTACTCCTCCTTTACCAGTAATAGTAAACTCATTCCCCGTTCCTTCTGTGCAGGGATTAGCCACAATTAACGCAGCCGGCTCGACAACATTTTGAGGTAGTTCTACTAACCCTTGAGCCGGATTTACACCAGCAGTGCTAAATGTTACCGCACCTTGTAAATCTGGGCCAGCCTGTTGAGAAATGGCGGCGATATCGCTAGTGGGAATTAAAGATGTGGGATTTACTTGTAAATTGGCAAATTCCGCATCATTCAGTCCTAAAGTGTTTCTAGCTTGTTCTCGATTAATGGTAGTAAAGCCAAAGATATTCGGGACATTAACTGCAACTTGTCCGCCCCTAGCTGTGCGAGCGTTGGCTGTAATGTCGCTGTTTTCTCGCGGTAGAGCTACCAAAATATCGCTATTAATTCTGATGTTTCCCCCGTCAGAAATACCTGCATCAGTGGTAATTCTGCTGCCGCGCCGCAACTGGATCGATCGCGCTTGGAGGTTAATATTTGCTCCCGTACCAGATACAGTTGTACCATCAATGCTGGCTTTGTTGTCAAGGGCGATCGAGTCAGCTACAATATTAATATTACCTGCACGCCCCGAACCCAAAGTCCGTACACCAAGCGTCGCTCCATTGCGAAGAATCAACTGATTAGTATTCACATTCAGTGAACCGGCATTCGCCTTAGTATTGGGATTAGTAAAACTTGGAGTAATACCAACAGAAGCCAGAATTTGACTGTTAAATCCACTGGAATTATTACCCAGAAGTTCTATCCGTGCTGCATCAATCCTAATATTTCCTGCATCCGCAGCGCCTAAAGATGATGTAGAAATAGACCCCCCTTTTCCCAGAGTCAGCACTGGTGTAGAAATTTGGATATCTCCTCCGCGACTAAAGGAAGCGGTTTCAGCGTTGATGAAGCTACCATTCCGACCCCCAGTCGCGAGCACTCCAGAAATACCTCCTATTTCTATCGATTCTGAGCTTCTAATTGTGATATTTCCTCCCAGCCCCCCATTCGTTCCAAACAAGGGGTTGGCAACAATTGCACCTGTCCCCGAACTAATTCCACCGCCATCAGAAATAATCAACCGCTTCGTGTCGATATTAATGTCTCCGGCTTTACCGTTCTGACCGATCGTGGTCGTACCGATGAAATTTGGCTGGATATTTCCATCAGGTGTACGTAATATTTCCACTGATTCAGATGCTTTAATGTTGATATCTCCTGATGCTGTATCGCTACGAGCCTGAGCGATCAAAGCAGCGCCATCGCGCACGATTAACCTTTCTCCCTCAAAGGTTATATTTCCTCCAGCGCCTGTACTCCCTTTAATTGGCCCGCTGTTGATTCCAGAACCAACCAGATCGAAAACTCTGGCACGGATAGTCATATTTCCGCCATTACCAGAACCAAGGGTAGAACTAACTATGACACTCCCATTTTCTATCAGCAGTCGCCCGGTATTAATTGTGATTCCTCCCGCTGCTCCACTACCAGTAGTGCCACTACTTAAAAGAATTTGCCGATCTAAGGGGTCGCTCGAACCACTTCTTGCAAACTGAAGAACAAATCTTTGAAAGCTATCAAATCCAATCCCACTGAGTTCTACTGAGTCAGTAGCACGGATGTTGATATCGCTCCCTTTGCCATCTCCCAATGTGGCGGTGAGAATTTGCGATCCTCTATCTACTCGCAATTTTTGGGCGTTGATGTCCATCCCCATGCCATCAATATTTCCTAGTGTCAATCCATAAATTCCAGAACTGCTGACGGTGACGTTTCCACCTCGAATATCAATCTTGCCACCTCCTAATCCGCTGGTATTTATCAACGCACCATTCATTTCAATATTGCCGAAGTTCTGAATGTTACTGTAGTTTAAATTCACACCTAAAGCCGTGGGTTCAAATTGCACCACACCTGGACTCTTGACGCTACCGAGTAATATTTGTCCGCTATAAGCTGTGAGATTTCCGCCTTGTATTTGAATGTCTCCGCCAATTAAGGCTAAAGTTTGACCGGGGTCTACTGCTAAACCGAGTTTGTTAGAAACAGGAACCTCTATCGGTAGTGGCGGTAAGGTTGGCGTGGGACCGATCGCTTGAGAAGAGTTGACGATCGCACCGGGATTGTCTCGAAATCTCAAACCCACAGGAATATTAATCGCTAACAATGGTACTGCATTGGAGTTGGCACTGCTAAATTCAAAGCCGTTGTTAAAAATAATACTATCAGCAGTTGCACCGATAAATGAGCCGCGTAAATCTAACCGTGCATTGGGACCAAAGACAATCCCTTTCGGATTGAGTAAGAATAAGTTGGCCCTTCCCTGTACTCCTAATGTTCCTAAAATATTGGCAGGATTGCCGCCTGTAACGCGACTGAAAATATTAAGAATGCCGTTAGGATTGGCAAAATAGGCTCCTCTGCCTTCACCGACATTAAATTCGCGGAAACTATGAAATAAGTTAGGGCCGCGAGTTGCCCCGCCTTCGATGCGGTCGGATGGTAGGTTATTGATGGTATCGGATACTGTGCGGGAGTTTTCAGTACCCAAAGTGCGATCGGGGACGATTTGAGCAATTGTCGCAGTGGGAAATAGTAATAAGAAAGCAAACAAGAGAGTGAAGGATAGTGGGGACATAGTTGAACTTCTCTAGATAGTATTTTAACTAAAAAAATAGAACACCCAAATCACGGAATTATTAAACAAGTGGGGGATTTAACATAAGATTGGAGCAACGTACTTAAAACCAGATAAATGATTGTACCGCGTGGAGAACAATTTAGAGGCTGCTTGGTCGGTCAGTGCCTCGGAGACGCTGTAGGCTGTAGAGTAGAAGGCTACCCTCCCGAAGTTTGCCAAAACTTTGTCACCTACGAAGTTCGACTTAAAAAAATTAAAGATCGCGATCGCTGTTGTTATCAGTTGAAAATGAATTTGTAACCGCTTCTAACCACTGAGAACTTACCAAAAGTGCGATCGCGATCGCATTTGATATTAGTCACGATTTGGTGGGCCTAAATCGTTAGGTAAATCGTTCAGTGTTTTTCCTAGAGCTTGGCAAAGGGCTTTCATTTGAGCGATGGTGAGTTCGGGTTCGTCTATTCCCCGTTCCCAGTTGCTGATTGCTTGCTGAGTTAGGGTTTTTGCGCCCGTTTTGTCAGGAATTTGCTTGGCTAAAGCCGATTGTGACAAACCCGCAGCTTCTCGCAAGATTTGTAGTGCGGGTATATCTTTGGAATCTTGAGTTTGTTTCTTTTTATACATATCATCGCCATCGTACAAGCAAACTTGTTGACAAGGTAAACTTTTACAAGTATGGTTTTAGGACAACAAAATGTTGGCTTGTGTAGCCGGAGGGTAAAAACGCTTTGGTTTAGTTTCTATCGATTATGCCTGCATACCCTTACATTTGTTGGGGCTTGGGTGTATAACTCAAGTCGCTTTCCCTCAAGGCTAGAGGGATGTGTTGCTCTGTAAAAGGTCGATCGCCCTTACAGCCTGAATCAAGATTGTATCAAAGTATTAAACATTAACACAAAGACTTTTCTGTACTTGGCGATCGCACTAATTCTGTGATATTCTTCCCTTCCTCGAACTATTCCCAATTATGCCCACATCCACGGACAACTTCTATGTAGGCGATGTCGCCTTCAACTTTCACTTTGCAGGTCCCCTTCTAGACTTTGAAGAAGAAATCCAGAATCAATCGCCCTTTCACGATTTAGAATACCTAACTGGGGAAATAAAAAGGGGATTCCTAGACTACGTGCGCCAAGGAATCATGCTGGATGCTATCCGAAGACTGCGATTGTATAAAGACCAGTTCAAAACCTTTAAAAATTACTGCGAACAAGCATTAGGTAGGCAGTATTTTTACTGTACGCAAATCATCAAAGCTGCTGGTATTTGTCTGCGCTTAATTAAAGCCGGATTTGAGATTTTGCCTAGCTGCGTTGCTCAGGTTGTTCCTTTATTTAAACACGCAGTCACCGACCAATATGGCGACTGTCCTTTGGAGGAAAAATGGCAAGAAGTTGTGGATGTAGTCCCAAAAGAAAAGATTACCGCAGTTACTATTAGCGAAACGGTTGACAACAATCCCGAACTGCGGCTCAAACAAATTAAGATTAAAACGGACACCTACGCTCTTTTATCTAAAAAAGCCGCCGCAGCGGGTATGTCAATTTCGGAATTGTTAGCCCGGTTGGTGGATGAATACAATCCCCGAAATGTAGAGGAAGCAGCGGAACATACTCCCGAACAAGAGGAAATTCTAGACCAGTTAGATGAGGAGTTTAAAAAGCCTGCAAGGGAAGAAAAATCCCCGGTGGCTAAGGGCAATAAATCTCAAGGTTTTGGAGTGAAGGTTAAGTCAAAAGGTGCTAAAGGGGAAGTTAAGACTAAAGGTGTGGGCGAGAAAATTCAGGCTAAAAGTTCGGCTGGTAAAGTTAAGTTGAAAAATCGGCAATCTGAAATTAAAGGGGAGAAACAGTCGAATTCATTGGAGGATAAAAACCATAAAATTATTAGCAAAAAATCTCAGGCTGCGTCAACATTAACTGAGGGAATTTCAAGGGAAGAAAATTCAGTACCACTGGATTGAAACTACTGTGTTTAATTTGTGGCAAATATAGCGACAGCCAAGACGGTTGCTAGGGAGCCCCGACTTCTTTAAGAAGTGGGGGCTCTGGTATAGGAATCGCCAAGGCTGTTAAGGCGATTGCTATATTTGGTTGTTTGGGCTGAATTATTGGGGGTTTGGGCGATCGGTGCGATCGGTGAATATATCGTTTCCGGCTACATCGGAATGATTTAACCGCAGAGAACACAGAGGACACAGAGTGAGAGAATAGAGAGATGAATAATTCAGATGGTACCGGATTTGATATTATGCTCTACAACCTCAATCTACTATAGTTGAGGGACAACTGATTTACACAAAATCGCCTCACCCTATACCAATTTCCCACACACCGCATCACCCGATCGGACAAAATTAAATAGCCCGATCGCAGATTGCAGAAACTGCATTCACCAAGGCACACTTTACTTATCGGTCATCGGTCGGTTATTTTTACTACAAACCCCACGGCTGGTGTGGGAGACTCCTCCGTCACACCAGCCAGGTTTTTTTATATTAGTTGTTATTTATTGTTGGTTATTGGTTATTTGTTGTTGGTTATTTGTTATTAATCAAATTATTAGGTAGATCGCATTGGGTGCATCTGTGTTTTGCAAATATATTCGTAGGGGCGAAGCATGACCGCTGTAAATCTCTGGTTCACACTAATAAATTCTCTGCCGTCATGCTTCGCCCTTACACAATCTGGATGCTCCCATCCCATTGAGTAGCAAAATACATCTTAAGGAATAAGACAGCCAGCGCCTTATTCTGATATAGTCATGCCACAAAATGTTAATTTTAGTCAACTAAACCATTAAAAACTACCCGTGAGCAATCCACCAAAAATTCTCGCATTTGCCGGAAGTACCCGGACAGCATCTTATAACAAAATGCTGGTGAAAGTAGCAGCGACTGGGGCTAGAAACGCAGGGGCAGAAGTCACCTATATAGATTTGCGAGATTTCCCAATGCCCCTATTTGATGAAGACTTAGAAGCAGCAGAA
This sequence comes from Microcoleus sp. EPA2, assembly GCA_020882975.1. Lineage (GTDB taxonomy): Bacteria > Cyanobacteriota > Cyanobacteriia > Cyanobacteriales > Microcoleaceae > Microcoleus. The sequence goes on from JAHRFD010000015.1 coordinate 71,759, forward strand.
GGACTTCCTGACAATGTTCTGAAATTCAAAGAATTGATGATAGCACATCAAGGACTTTTGATTGCTTCCCCAGAATACAACAGTTCCATTACCGCAGTGCTCAAAAATGCGATCGATTGGGCATCTCGCCCGCAGCCCTCAGAAGCAGGGCTGGCTGCTTTCAACAATAAAGTAGCAGCCATTATGAGCGCTTCTCCCGGAGGTTTAGGAGGTATGCGGGGATTGGCTAATTTGCGATCGCTTTTGGAGAATATTAACGTCATGGTGATTCCCGATCAAAAAGCAATTCCCCAAGCTTTTCAAGCATTTAATCCTGATGGTACCCTGAAAGATACCAAGCAACAGGAAGCAGTACAAAATCTGGGTGGTAAACTTGCTGGAATATTGGCAAAACTCAGCGCCTAAAAGAGTATTTAATTTCCCAATTTTTTCTGCTTCCAAGCCTCTACAAACGGCAAAAATATCGACACCAACTCCTGCCGATTCATCACCAAAGTCGGATAAGAAACCCTAGCGTAATTTTTCCCCACTTCCAGGGGAAAAATTGCCTGGGAATCCAGCGGTAGCCAAACCGCACCCGCAGCTTTCACAATTACCCAACTCCCAGCAATATCCCAAATTTTGGGAGTAGCTTCCACACCTCCCAAAACCGCACCGGAAGCCACAGTCAAAAAATTATAAGTAGCCATTCCCAACATCCGTACTTTGGAAGGAAGATGAGGCCCAATTCCCACACTACGGGAGCACAAATTAAACAAATGATTGCCACTCATTTTATCAGCACTAGGACAAATCGGCTTCCCATTTAAAAAAGCACCTTGTGGGATATCTGTCAAGAGATTTTTCTCGACAAAATCGCCTGCAAAAAAACCATGAAAAGTTTGACTCAGTGGTGGCAAATGTACGCAGCCAAAAACTGGAGTTCCGCGATACAATAAACCCAGAGAAATCCCCCAAATTGGAATTCCCCTAGCAAAATTAGTGGTAGCATCTACAGGGTCAACAATCCAACACCATTCAGTATCAGGAAAAACGTGTTGTCCCTCCTCGCTCAAGATACCATGAGTGGGAAAAGTAGAGGCGATCGCACTTCTAATCTCCGCATCCGCCCAATTATCAGATTGCGTCACCAAACTCCCGTCATCCTTCTCATCGGCTTGCGTCGTACCAAAATCTTGTAACAACTGCTGTCCAACGCCATCGACAGTATCTTGTGCAAAACTTAAAATAGAATCCCAAAAATCTTTCATTGCTTATTGGTTATTTGTTATTGGTGATTTGTTATTGGTTATGGGTTATTTGTTACTACAGCCAACAGCCAACAGCCAACAGCCAAACCTTAGTCTAGTTCATTTTCGAGAATAGTGGCGATCGCACTTTTAGCATTATCCTGAAACTCCTTCACATCAACCCTTCCCAACAGCCAAACAGCCACCACCATACCCAGCGCCGGCACCATAAACACCAACCCATAAGCCAGCATCGGTACCCCAAACAAACTCCTGCCAAAATCCAAAATAGCACCACCGCTAACCGTCGCCACACCCCGCGCCATAGCCTGAGACAAACCCCAAGCCCCAATAAAAGTCCCCGCAGTTTCCGCCGCAGTCAAATCCAACATCAAACTCAAAGCCCCCGTCGTCGTAATACCCGAAGCCAGCCCAAACAACATTAAAGCCAACTTAAACAACATCGGATTACCAGTAAATCCCGATAAAATAATTAAACCAAAACAAACCGCCACCGCCAAACAGCCCAACCTAATCGTATTTTGCTTACCAATTCGCGGCACAATTAAAAAACCCGTGGCGCTTAAACCAAACAGCACACCAGTACCATAAATAGCATTCAACCGCGTAGTTTCCGAAATTGGCATCTTAAAAATTTCCCCGCCATAAGGTTCCAAAACCGCATCCTGCATAAACAAACAAATTGTCATAATCAGCAAGAAAGTAAAAAATAAACCCGTTTGGCGACTAGCAGTCAAAATCCGCAACGCACTTCCCAGAGTAATCTTATCTTCTCGATTAACTGCCGACGATCGCAATCCATAGCGCGAATACTTTTTCTCAACCCCAAAAGTAGAAACCCCCACCAAAAACAAAACCAGCGCCGGCACCTTGACAAACAAACCATTAATCGAAGCCTGCAAAACTTCCCGTGGGACATCCCCATCAATTTGTTTAAGCAAACCGCTGCTAACAATCGCCCCAATAATAATACCAACCATCAACATCGACCACACAACACCAACCAACTTGGATCTATCTTCCTCATCCGAAACATCCACCAACAAAGCAGCAAAAGGAGTCGAACTCGAACAAATCGCAATACCATAAACTGCAAAAATCAAACCCAACAAACCCACTAAACCATAGGTAGGAGTAGTCCATCCCACAGCCTGCAAACTATCGCCTAAGCGCCACATCACCTGCACCGCCAAAAAAGCCGAAATCACAAACAAAACCCCACCCAGCCACACATAACCAGTGCGGTGATGGCCAAACAAAGGCCTAGCATCAGACATTTGTCCAAACCACACCCTAGCCGGGGCGACAAACTGGTGCATAGCCAGAGTAGCAGCCACCACAGTAGCCGGAATCGCCAACTCCTTAATCATCACCCGATTGAGCACCCCCAGGGTCAAAATCGACATCATACCCAAGCCCATCTGAAACAAGCCCAGGCGGAACATAGTCAGCAGGTTAACCCTTTTGAACCCAACAGTGGCGGAATCTGTTAATCTTGAATCTGGTAAACGGTCGATCGACATAACTATTCAAATAAATACAACATTTGGATTTATCGTACCTGAGATATCGCAACTCGTCCCGATTCTTTCCCAAGCTAGAAGCTGAAATCGGATTATTCGTATAAATTCATATAAAAATAAAGAGAATCAATAACTGTGGATTTACCAACCGTGACAACCATTACCCTAGGACAAAACGGCCCCGCCGTCATTCCCCTGTGCGTCGGAACTTGGGCTTGGGGGGATAAGCTATTTTGGAATTATGGCAGCAACTACGGCCCGGCAGAAGTAGAAGCAGCATTCAAAACATCCCTAGATGCCGGAGTCAACTTCTTCGACACCGCCGAAGTCTACGGTAACGGCTTGTCTGAAGAATTACTAGGGCAGTTTATCAAAAAAACCAGCCAACCAGTACAAGTAGCCACAAAATTCGGTCCCGTACCTTGGCGCATTACCGGAAAATCAGTTTCCGAAGCCTTGAGTGCTAGCTTAAAACGCTTGCAAGTAGAACAAATAGCCCTCTACCAAGTACACTGGCCATTCTCATTTTTACTGAGTCAAGAAACCCTAATGAACGCCTTAGCGGATGAAGTCAAACAAGGCAGAATCCAAGCAGTCGGAGTCAGTAACTACACAGTAGAACAGATGCGCGAAGCCCACAAAATCTTAGCAAATAGAGGCGTTCCTTTAGCCACAAATCAAGTCCGTTACTCCTTGCTATCGCGACAAGTAGAAAAACAAGGAATTGTCAGCGCAGCCCGCGAATTAGGAGTCACAATTTTAGCTTATAGTCCCTTAGCCCAAGGATTACTCACAGGCAAATATAGTGCCGAACAACAACCAGCAGGAGCCCGTAAATTTGACTCGCGCTTCAGCAAAACAGGCCTCGAAAAAATCCAATTAGTCATGTCCACTCTGCGGAAAATGGGCAAAAAGCGCGATCGCACCCCAGCCCAAGTAGCCCTCAACTGGCTAATCGCTCAAAAGGGAGTCATCCCCATTCCCGGCGCAAAAACAGCAAAACAAGCCGCAGAAAATGCCGGTGCATTAGGCTGGAATTTGAGCCAAGATGAAGTCAACCAACTAGAATTAATGACTCGTCCTTGGCAAGAATAAATCAGTTGACTTTTGACTGATGACGGTTAACTTTTCACTGTAGGTTCGGTTTGAATTCCCTCTACCTAACCTACAGTTTATGGGAGTATCCCGATTTGGTAAGGGCGAAGCATTCCGGCTATAAATTTCTGGTTATCACTAATAAATTTTCTGCGGTCATGCTTCACCCCTAGGAATATATTTGCCAAACACAGATGCACCTCAGTTCATTTTATTCTTTACTCTTCCTTCTGACTATGAAAATATTAACTGATTGGGGTTTCACGCGCGAAGGCTGGCGCAATAACAGCCGTGGTGAATATTTGGTTTTGCTGCAAGGAGCATTAATCACAGCATTTATAATCTTACCAGTTTATCAAATACCAGGCTGGAAAACCCCATCAACTCAACTACTTTATCCCATCTGGTTTTTAGCAAGTATCCTCAGCCTAAGCGGATTAATTTTCATCATTAAAGGACTCATAGATTTAGGAAAAAACCTCACACCTTTACCCTATCCCCGAACAGACGGAGAATTAGTCAAAACAGGAATTTATAGAATTGTAAGGCATCCTTTGTATAGCGGTATAATCTTCGTAGCCCTCGGCTGGACAATCTTTCAGATTAGCTTATCCCATTTCATCGCTACTGCGATTTTAATCCTGTTTTTAGACATCAAAGCCCGCCGCGAAGAAACCTGGTTGAGTGAAAAATATCCAGACTATTCAGATTATCGTCAACAGGTCAAAAAACTGATTCCCGGCATCTATTAATTCCTCCCTCCCCCACTTAAACTAACAACCACAATCAGAGATAGAGGGCCGATATAAAATCCTCTCTTCTCTTCCTTCGCGTCCTTAGCGCCTTCGCGGTTAAATCATTCCGATGCAACCGGAATTGATATGACTCATGACTGCTGATTACTGATTTATTTTTTTATGAAAAAACAGTTAAAGTTTCAATTACTAGCGATCGCACTATTGCTATGCTTATCACATACATTAACCGCTTGTAGTTTCCTCAAAAAACCCTTTGAACTGCCCCCATCGGCCACAAAAGAACCCTGGCCAGTTCAAACAGGCCTCCGAGTCAACATCCTTCGCGACAACATACCCATCGTTAACCGCATAGTTTTAGTACCAGACGAAGCCACATTCTTAGCAGCCATCCAAAAATGGAACCTCAAAGGACATTGGCCAATTCTGATCGAAGATAACAAATATACGCCCATGTTTCTCCATCGCTTCCAAGCCGATGAAATAGTCCGTTTACCCAGCATCAAACAGCAACTGCCAAAAAGTCAAAAACTTCAACAATTGATGCTGAAAGCATCAGCAGCAGCCTGGAATTGCACAGATTCTCGAACTTTAAAAACCAAATGGATAGAGTTGGGCTGGGAACCGCCAGGAGTAGTAATCACATCGGAAAACGATCCAGCAAGGACAGCAGCAGTCGCCTTAGCCGCCGCCCGCGGTCAACCTTTAGTATTTTTAGAAGGTGACTTCGGAAAGCCTAATGATACTCTCAATCAGCAACAGTGGCAAACTCTGCAAACCGCAGTTACCACAGCAGTCGAATCTACTGGATATGTCTATGCTAAACTCGGCGATGCGATCGACACTTTGACCATGGTACGCCAATTAGCAGTCAAATATCAATCCCCAGACCAACTAGACGAACAATTAGCCGTTACTGACGGTTTGGGGCGTCACCCCAACGGCGATCGCTGGGCTGTCGCCGGCTGGATTTACGGTGCCTCAGTGCGATCGATTTATCAAGTCATGTGTTCCATATTTCTCGATGCTCAAACAGCTATGCTTTATGATAGTTACCCTCAAGAAGGAAGTTGGGCAAAATATGAAATGAACTCAGCAGCTAGCGGATTAAAAACACTAGATTTGGAAGTAGAATTAGTGGAAAAACCCCAATCTAGCCTCAACACATGGCGAACTTTAGCATCAAAACCCTGGGAATTTGACTTGATTTTGATGAATTCCAAAGGCTATCCAAATTCATTCCAAGTTGGCAACGGCGATGCTTTAGTAAAAGACATCCCACAACTCAAATTTCCCGCAGTGGTGCACATGATACACAGTTGGTCTGCCGCAGCACCAGATGATAAAAATACCGTTGCTGGACGGTGGTTAGAAAATGGCGCTTATACCTATGTTGGTAGTGTTAATGAACCTTTGTTATCGGCATTTATTCCGCCGAAATTAATCGTGGATCGACTTTTGCGATCGGCTCCCTTTTTAATGGCAGTGCGGCAGTTACAATCGACTCCCTGGAAAATTACAACTATGGGCGATCCGCTAATGTCGATCGGCAAACCCAAACCAAGAATTCCGCCAACTCAACAACCAATCTAAACAACACTCTAAATGCGTAAATATACTCAAGCCACCTTCTTGCTCAATTCGTGAAAGATTAAATGTAGTGAGGCATACAATCTCCAACTCAAATTAGCAGCTCTTCTGTTAAGTCCCTTTCGCACCAAGTCACCAACACCAAAAATTCTGTTTAAAATCACTCTTAATTTAGTTGTCAATTCCCCTAAAATCACTCAAAATTAAAATAAGAAATAAAATGTAATATTTATCTAAATTCTTACAGAAGAATTAATCCCTAGATGAGACCCCTCCATCCTGTAGACTTGGAGTCGCCCGGCCCAACCGCACAAACTCCCGACGCTTCCTTGCTGAGCCCGATATTCCACCGCTTGCACCCCAGTCCCGAAACCCTCCTACTCATCCTCTCCCTAGTCATCGGGGGAGTCACTGGTGCAGGTGTCATCACTTTTCACTATCTCATCCATCTGATCCACACCCTGATGCTGGAAGACTTCATGGGGGTAATTTCCTCTTCAGGGCCTTGGACACTAGCCTGCATTCCCACCCTGGGCGGAGTCGTCATCGGCTTAATGCGCTGGCGGTTTCGGGATTTTGGCCCCAATATGTCTTCTCTAATCGCAGCCACTCGTGGCTTGCAAGAACTATCCCCCCTCAAACCCATCACTAAAATGGTGGCCGCCTCCGTTTCCCTAGGCACCGGCGCTTCCTTGGGCCCAGAAGCCCCCAGCGTCGAAATCGGTGCCAACTTTGGAATGCTGCTGGCTCAAGTTTTGCAACTTTCCCCAGAAAGGCAGCGCTTGCTCCTGGGTGCTGGTGCCGCCGCTGGTTTATCTGCCGGTTTCAACGCTCCCATCGCTGGAGTATTCTTTGCCCTAGAAGTCGTCCTCGGCAGCACTTTCGCCACATCCTCAGTCAGCGTTGTTTTGCTAGCTGCGGTAGTTTCGGCGCTTTTAGCTCAAATTTGTTTGGGAGCTCAGCCTGCTTTTGCTTTGCCTGTCTACGATGTGCGTAGCCCCTTAGAATTGCCTTTTTATATGGGTTTAGGGCTTTTGGCTAGTGGTGTCTCCCTAGCCTACACGGAGGCAATTCAACTGGCAGAACGTTGTTTTCACGGGAAAGTCCTGGGATTTGGGTGGCTGGGACGAGTGCCGAGGCCGATTCACCCAATTATCGGTGGTGGTTGCGTTGGTTTAGTCGCTTTGGTGTTACCTCAAGTTTTGGGGGTTGGTTACGAAACTGTTCAAGCCATGCTTCAAGATGTTGAGTTTTCTTTGCCTTTGTTGCTGCTGTTGTTGTTTGTGAAACTCGCGGTGACAGCAATTAGCCTGGGTAGCGGTTTGGTGGGTGGCATTTTTGCTCCGGCGATGTTTTTGGGTGCTTCCCTGGGTTCGGCCTATGGCATCTTTTTGACCATGGTGCCGGCCTTGGCCGATCGCGTTGCTGGACCTCCTGCCTATGCCATGGTGGGAATGGCTGCGGTGCTTGCCGGTAGTGCTAGAGCACCTTTGACAGCCATTCTGTTGATGTTTGAATTGACTAGAGATTACCGGATTGTTTTGCCTTTGATGGCCGCAGTCGGATTGAGTGTTTGGCTGGTGGAGTGTGTTAATCGTCGATCGCAAGCCCACAGCCTCAACCTTCAGCAAATGGGCGTAGATGTGGCAGTGAATACACCGATTAAGGCAAGGGAACAGTTGCAGGATTGGGAAGATGCTCTGGGCGATCGCATTGTCACCGAACTGATTTCTTGCCAAATTCCGATCGATGAGGAACACCACAGTGATGAGCCTGTGTTGGCCATGGCTAATGCACATTTGCCGGAAAATATCAAGCTATCACCTGAAACAAAATCAGCAGTTTGACAGAGATAAAATACTAATGTTACCTCTATCACCTAATTCAAACTATGATATTTATCAACCCAAAAACCGATTACGCCTTCAAAAAAATATTCGGTTCCTCCGAAAGCAAAGATATTCTAATCAGCTTTCTCAACGCTCTCATTTATGAAGGAAATCCCACCATTGAAGACTTAGAAATAATCAACCCAAATCTGCCCCCAAAAGTAGAAGGATTAAAAGATAGTTATCTGGATGTCAAAGCCCAGCTCAATAATGGCACTTTAGTAATTATTGAAATGCAAGTGCTTAATGTCCAGTCTTTTGGGAAGCGGGTTTTTTACAATGCAGCTAAGACTTATGCTTTCCAATTACAAGCAGCCCAAGGTTATCGACTGTTGAAGCCAGTGATTGCTTTAACAATTACTGACTTTGAAATGTTTCCTGAGAGTGAGGATTTTAGTTCTAGATTTGTGTTAAAAGAAGTAAATAAAAACTTTACTTATCCCGAAAACGACCTAGATTTAGTGTTTGTAGAGTTGCCGAAATTTACTAAACAAGAAGACCAACTCGAAACTCTGGCAGATAAATGGATTTATTTCATGAAAAATGCGAGAATTTTGACATCTGTCCCAGAAACAATGGATAGTATACCGGAAATACATCAAGCTTTTGATATTGCAAATCAAGCCCGGTTAACTCGCGAGGAATTGGAAGATTTGGACAGAAGAGAACAGTTTATTTATGACCAACAGGGGGCGATTATTAAAGCTGTTCAGGAAGGCATAGAACAAGGGATGCGAGAAAAGGCGATCGCGATCGCCCAACAGTTACTTTCACGGCTAGACGATCGAACCATCAGCCAAACTACAGGGCTTAGCGTTGAGGATGTACGGAATTTGCGATCGGGCGATTCCTAGCCCTTCCAGCCAGGATAAACTGATTTAATTATTAACCTACTACATTCCAATTATGATATTTATCAACCCAAAAACCGATTACGCCTTCAAAAAAATATTCGGTTCCTCCGAAAGCAAAGATATTCTAATCAGCTTTCTCAACGCTCTCATTTATGAAGGAAATCCCACCATTGAAGACTTAGAAATAATCAACCCAAATCTGCCCCCAAAAGTAGAAGGATTAAAAGATAGTTATCTGGATGTCAAAGCCCAGCTCAATAATGGCACTTTAGTAATTATTGAAATGCAAGTGCTTAATGTCCAGTCTTTTGGGAAGCGGGTTTTTTACAATGCAGCTAAGACTTATGCTTTCCAATTACAAGCAGCCCAAGGTTATCGACTGTTGAAGCCAGTGATTGCTTTAACAATTACTGACTTTGAAATGTTTCCTGAGAGTGAGGATTTTAGTTCTAGATTTGTGTTAAAAGAAGTAAATAAAAACTTTACTTATCCCGAAAACGACCTAGATTTAGTGTTTGTAGAGTTGCCGAAATTTACTAAACAAGAAGACCAACTGGAAACTCTGGCAGATAAATGGATTTATTTCATGAAAAATGCCAGAAGTTTGACATCAGTCCCAGAAACAATGGATAGAATACCGGAAATACATCAAGCTTTTGATATTGCGAATCAAGCCCGGTTAAGCCGCGAGGAATTGGAAGATTTGGACAGAAGAGAACAGTTTATTTATGACCAACAGGGGGCGATTATTAAAGCTGTTCAGGAAGGCATAGAACAAGGCATCGAACAAGGCATAGAACAAGGCAAGCGAGAAGAAAAGTTGGCGATCGCCAGACAATTACTTTCACAGCTAGATAATGCCACGATTAGCCAAGTTACCGGGCTTAGCGTGGAGGATGTGCAAAATTTGCGGGGCGATTCATAGTTTAAAGTAATTGGGCCGAGCAACTGAAATATGCACAAAATATCCGCAGTGTGGAGTTTACCCGATCGCTCCGTGAGTCAGAAATATCCAACCCACCATCAACCCCTCGACATGGCAGACAGTGGCGCAACCCTAAACAGTGGGCTAAAATAATCAAAAATTATCAACCACAAGCCCAGAGGCGCTCTCGGTGACTCCGAACGAGGCAAAAGCCAACAGCACAAGTCAGAAAATGCCAGGAAAAGCCCCCTTGGGTTCTAGTTACTACGGCTTATTAGGGCTGCATCCTTCCGCATCCGCCATCGAAATTCGGCGATCGTACCGGGAACTGAGTAAACTCTACCATCCCGATACCACCGACTTGCCACCAGCAGTCGCTACCGCCAAATTTCAGCAGCTTAACAACGCCTACGCCACCCTCAGCAACCCAGAACGCCGCCTCGCCTACGACCTCAAAATCGGCTATTCTCGGATGAATGCGATCCAGCAGCCCCCTGGTTTCAACACTCCGGTTTCCCAATCGCGGGAAAAAAATTTCAACTCGGCTTACCTCGATCCCACGGATCGCCCCCTTTCTCCAGGAGAAATATTTGCCCTGTTTATTATGGGGGCTACTTTAATCGGATGTTTGATGCTGGCGATCGCGATCGGGCTAATTCGTGGTAATTGACAACTAAAAGTTCTAAATTAAAAATTAACCACTGTTTTCCCAATTCCCTCCCTCATTCTCCCCTTGGGGCCAGGGCGGTTGCCCAATTCCCAATTCCCAATTCCCCATTCCTCATTCCCAATTCCCAATTCCCCATTCCCAATTCCCCATTCCCCATTCCCCATTCCCCATTCCTTATGACTCTTCCTTCCGCTGACACCCCTTTGTACAACCATCCACTCCCAGAAATCGAGCAGTGGCTAAAAAGCCGCGGCTGCGAGCAAAACCTGCGGGAGCTCCACTGTTGGAACATCGATCGACCTGCATGGAAAGCAGAACTGTCCCTCGACATCGACCAACTCACCATCCGCTACATCAATGCCGGAAACGACGGCCAAGATATTCAGCGCTTTTTCAAATACTCTCTCTCCCGTCAGGATATCGAAGAAGCAGTGTTTTCAGGGCCATGATTCGATTTTAGATTGGCGATTGGGGATTTGAGATTGATGGATTGTTGGTGAATGTAAAAAATTCCCCAATCTTAAAATTTAAATCTTAAATCTCAAATCCCAAATTTACAATCTAAAATCCTTACACTTTCCCAAATCGGCGGCTGCGTTTCTGATAAGTAGACAAAGCACGGTGAAACTCCGATCGATCAAAATCCGGCCATAGCGTCTCAGTAATATAAATTTCCGAATACGCCATTTGCCACAACAGAAAATTGCTCAATCGCATTTCCCCACTCGTCCGAATCAACAAATCCGGGTCACAAACATCAGCAGTATACAAATAGCGTTTAAATAAAGTCTCATCAATCTCAGAAGGCTGCAACTTACCCTCCTGAACCTGAGTCGCGATCGCCCTACAGGCCTGCACAATCTCTTGGCGCCCCCCGTAATTCGTCGCCACCGTAAACCGAATTCCCTGATTATGTTGAGTTGCAGCCACCGAACGCTCAATTTCCGCCTGCAAAGACATGGGCAAAGCCTGCAAATTCCCCATAAATTGGATTTGCACGTCCTCGTCCACCATTTCCCGCAATTCTTGTCGCAACTTTCCCTCAAACAGACTCATTAAAAAATCCACCTCCCCGGCCGGCCGGCCCCAATTTTCCGTGGAAAAAGCATAGGCCGTCAAAGCTGGAATTCCCCAATCTTTGCAACAGCGCAGCAATTCCTTAAGCACGCTAGCCCCTCGACGGTGGCCCGCAATCCTCGGCAACCCCTTATTCTTTGCCCAGCGACCGTTCCCGTCCATAATCACCGCTATGTGCTTAGGCAGCCGTTCTTGTTCCAGATCCTCCGGCAGTTCTTGCAAGCAAATTCCTTGACTCATTTTTTCTCCCGATTAGCCGATGACGAACGGCGCAGTATCTGCTTTAAAAGTGTCCATCCCTTCAATCCTATCTGGCGTCCGAGATGACGGATCGGAATTGGGGTGACAGTTCTTTCTCCCTCCGACGGAAACAACTTCGCCTCCAGCAACTCTTTCAATTTGTTGCTTGTCAAAGGTCGATTTAAAGTTCCCATAAAGGCTAAAGAAATAGAACCCGTTTCCTCAGACACCACCACGCACACGCAAGCTTGCACCCGTTCGGTAATTCCCATTGCCGCCCGGTGGCGGGTTCCCAACTGTCGCGACGCGCTGCGATCGGATAGGGGCAAAATTACCCCAGCCGACACGATCCGCGAAGCTCTAATCAAAACAGCCCCATCGTGGAGCAAAGTTTGTGGTTGAAAAATAGTCTGCAACAATTCCTTAGATACTTCAGCATTCAGCTTCACTCCCGGAACTGAAAAATCCCGATCGTCGATCGGAGCATCTGTTTCTACAATTAGTAAAGCGCCCGTGCGGTTTTGCGAAAGTTCTTTTACTGCGTCCACAATTTCATCTATTACGCTATCCGGTTCGGGAGTAGGTCGGCGATCGCGTCCAAACAATTGTCTAATTTCCCCCCGACCCAATTGTTCCAGAAATCGGCGAAATTCTGACTGCAATATTACCGCCATTGCCACAGCCGAACCTGTCACCAAGCTGTTGAGGGCAACGTGCAACAGTCTCAATCCAGCCCAGTTGCTCACCGCCGCCGCCAGCATCAAAATAATAAATCCCCGTACCATCCACAGCGTCCGGCGCTCCCCAACAATGACGAGCACCAAATACGCAAGAGCAAATACCAATCCAATATCGATCGCCTGAATCAATAAGGACTGAATAAGGCCAAAGTCATAGCCAGATTGTTGATTGTTCATGGTTCATCGAACCTTACCGCCTGTGAACCGCGAACTATGATGCACTCGAACCCGTGAACCATGAACAGTTGTTATTCCAATCGCGTGACTGAACAAGCAAAAAATCAAAATTTAAAAGACGATAGTCAAAAATTCCTTTTGAATTATCTTTCTTTTTACTTTTTACTTTTTACTTTTTACTTTTTACTTTTTGCTTTTTACTTTTTAACACCGAGTCTTTCAGGAAGACGGTCAAACCTTAGCAAATCCTCGTCAGTTTCCCGCTGTACGATCGTGTTAACTTCCCCATTTTTCACCAAAACCGCCGCCGGTCTGGGGACTCGGTTGTAATTAGAAGCCATGCTGTAATTGTATGCTCCTGTCGCCGTGACCACAAGGATATCTCCCGGCTGACACTTTGGCAATTTAGCATCTTTAATCACAATATCGCCTGATTCGCAGTGTTTGCCAGCAACTGTCACTGTTTCCGTTAAGGGAGCAGACATTTTGTTGGCGGAGAGCACTCGATAAACTGATTGGTAGGTAATTGGACGTGGATTGTCCGACATACCGCCATCCACTGATAAGTACGTCCGCATTCCCGGAATGACTTTTTCAGAGCCCACGGTATAAGCTGTGACGCAGGCTGTACCTACGAGTGATCGCCCTGGTTCGCAAAGCAATTTAGGTAATGGCAATTGGTGTCGATCGCAAGCTGCTACCACTGCGGAGCAAATTGTCTGTGCCCAATCTTGAATGCTAGGAGGATCGTCCGTTTCAGTATAGCGAATGCCCAACCCGCCGCCAATATTAATTTCTGTCGCTGGCAAATCATAACTACGTGCTTTTGTCAAGGTCTCAATTATGACTTCCGCTAAATCATGATGGGGTTGTACTTCAAAAATCTGAGAGCCGATGTGAGCGTGTAGTCCCACGCAGGATAACGACGGCTGCTCGCTGATAAATTTAAAAACTTCACCCAGAGAGTTGGGATCGAAGCCAAATTTACTGTCGATTTGACCAGTTTTAATGTAATCGTGAGTGTGACACTCAATTCCTGGGGTAAACCTAACCATAACTCGTGTCGGCTCACCTGTTTTGTGAGAGACACCCAATTTTCCCAACTCTGCTAGAGTCTTTAAATCCCACCAATTGTCTGCGACGATGGTGCAGCCACTGGTGACAGCTAGTTCGATTTCCTTGCGGGATTTATTATTCCCGTGAAAGTAGATTTTGTCTGGCTCCACACCAGCTTGTAGTGCTGTCTTAATTTCTCCAGAAGATACCACATCTATGCCTAAACCTTCCGAAGCCACGATCGCGCAAACTGCCAAACAACTCCAAGCTTTAGAAGCATAGAGCACTTGAGAAGAACCCGGATAGAATTTTTCAAAAGCCTGTTTGTACTGGCGGCTGGTCGCCCGCAGCGTTTCTTCATCTAAGATGTACAGTGGCGAGCCAAATTGCTCCACCAAAGCTGTCACCTCACAGCCTCCTATTTCTAAACGATCGCGACTGTTAACACTGGCTGTCAGTGGTAACAGTTCTTGATTGGGCGATCGATTTTCCCTGGTTTCTTGAGACTCAGACAGATACTGAAGTCCAGATTCCACTTTTTCGATCGATTGAGTTAATACCATCGCGCCATAACTATCTTTACAGTCTTCCCTAGTGTACAATTGACCGCAAGCAATTGGGTCATCAGCGCCCAGATTGATGCTTTTGAGTAATTCTAAAATCTAAAATCCCCTGTGCGTTTTCTCGAAATCAAACCTCTGACCCCAGAACACCTGCCTAGTGCCGTAGAACTCGATCGCCTCTGTTTTGGAGGAATTTGGGCGATCGAAGGCTACAGGCGCGAGTTAGAGAGTCCTAATAGCGATTTATTAGGTTTATGGACCTGGGATGGGGCGGGCACGGGGACACCGCCCCTACAGGTTCGGGCGGGCACGCACCATCCACCGCCCCTACAGATTCGGGCGGGCACGCACCATCCACCGCCCCTACAGATTCGGGCGGGCACGCACCATCCACCGCCCCTACAGATTCGGGCGGGCACGGGGACACCGCCCCTACAGATTCGGGCGGGCACGGGGACACCGCCCCTACAGGTTCGGGCGGGCACGGGGACACCGCCCCTACAGGTTCGGGCGGGCACGGGGACACCGCCCCTACAGGTTCGGGCGGGCACGGGGACACCGCCCCTACAGATTCGGGCGGGCACGGGGACACCGCCCCTACAGGTTCCCCCAACTCTCATCGGTATCGGTTGTTTGTGGGCGATTTTAGAAGAAGCTCACATTATCATGCTGGCAATTCATCCTCAGTTTCAACGTCAGGGTTTGGGACAAGCTCTGCTTTTGGCGTTGCTACAATCGGCTCATGACAGACAATTAGAGCGCTCGACTTTGGAAGTGCGGGAATCGAATTTGGCGGCAGTTTCTCTGTACAAAAAGTTTGGTTTTAAAGAGGCTGGACGGCGGAAACGATACTACGAAGACACTGGAGAAGATGCTCTGGTAATGTGGCGCAGCGGTCTGGAAAAACCGGAATTTCAGCAATATTTGGCGGTTGAGAAAGTGCAGATGTGCGATCGGCTGAATCAGAAAAAATGGCATTGGGCGATCGATAATTTTGAGTTGTGAAAAAAACCGGTTTCTGGGTCCTGGATAAGTCGTAACTTTTTTCAATGCCTTAGCTCGATCGCGCACATCTAACCAATAAGTTTTGTAAAAAAACTGCCCTACACTTTGGTAACTACCATTTTTTTACCTGCATGACAGCCCAAAAGATTGTGCTAGAATCCTCAATACATAGTCGTAAGTTAAACACAGACCGAAAAGAGCGATTAATTTATCACGTTTGGCTAAAGCGTGAAAGCTTGCCGAGGGATAACCGCTCCCATGCTCCCGATGAAGCAAGAAGCAAATGTATAGACTTGTCTAGTATTTGTATAGCAGCAATCTTCTTGCAGTCTAGGGGGAAGTTGTAGGTCAGCCACCATTTGGGTCTTCCCAGTTGAAAGCCACCCTGCAACAGCAGCCTAGAATCTGCAACCGCTTTGACCGTGCGGCAGAGCAGTCGGGAATGTCACGCTAGAATAAGCAGTACGAGTTAACACTCGACTAAAAACGCCCGCTCAAGCGAGCGTGACCTCGAAACGGGCACATAGCAGGTGATGGGAATAAATCATGTTTGAACGCTTCACAGAAAAAGCAATAAAAGTAATCATGCTGGCCCAGGAAGAAGCTCGTCGCCTGGGTCACAACTTCGTAGGGACAGAACAGATCCTCCTGGGTCTGATCGGGGAAGGCACCGGAGTTGCAGCCAAAGTCCTCAAATCAATGGGGGTTAACCTCAAAGATGCTCGGATTGAGGTCGAAAAAATCATCGGGCGCGGTTCGGGCTTCGTAGCAGTCGAAATTCCGTTCACCCCGCGCGCCAAGCGGGTTCTAGAACTGTCCCTAGAAGAAGCTCGCCAACTCGGACACAATTACATAGGTACCGAACACCTGCTGCTGGGTCTGATCCGTGAAGGTGAAGGAGTCGCGGCCAGAGTCTTGGAAAATCTGGGAGTAGACTTGTCGAAAGTCCGCACCCAAGTGATTCGGATGCTGGGAGAAACCGCAGAAGTCGCAGCCACTGGCGGCGGTGCTCGCACCAAAACCCCAACCCTCGATGAGTTCGGCTCTAACCTGACTCAAATGGCGATGGATGGGAAGCTTGACCCTGTAGTCGGACGCCAAAAAGAAATCGAACGAGTAATCCAAATCCTCGGTCGCCGTACCAAAAATAATCCGGTACTCATCGGCGAACCTGGAGTTGGCAAAACCGCGATCGCCGAAGGTCTGGCCCAACGCATCGCTAACAACGACATCCCAGACATCCTCGAAGAAAAGCGCGTCGTCACCCTGGACATCGGCTTGCTCGTCGCCGGTACCAAATACCGGGGGGAATTTGAAGAACGCCTCAAAAAAATCATGGACGAAATCCGCACGGCGGGTAACGTGATTTTAGTCATTGACGAAGTGCACACTTTGATCGGTGCTGGTGCGGCGGAAGGGGCGATCGATGCTGCGAACATTCTCAAGCCAGCTTTGGCGAGAGGCGAACTCCAGTGTATCGGCGCTACCACCTTAGATGAGTATCGCAAGCACATCGAGCGCGACGCAGCCCTTGAGCGGCGCTTCCAGCCAGTCATGGTCGGCGAACCTACCGTAGATGAGACGATCGAGATTCTCTTTGGTCTGCGGGAACGCTACGAACAGCACCACAAGCTGAAAATCTTGGACACGGCCCTGGAAGCCGCAGCCAAACTCTCTCACCGTTACATCTCCGATCGCTTCCTACCAGACAAAGCCATTGACCTCGTAGACGAAGCAGGTTCCAGAGTCCGCCTGATCAACTCCCAACTTCCCCCCGCAGCGAAAGAACTTGACAAAGAACTCCGCCAAGTCCTGAAGGATAAAGACGAAGCAGTGCGTTCTCAAGACTTTGACAAAGCTGGAGAATTGCGCGATCGCGAAATGACGATCAAAGCCGAAATCCGCGCTATTTCCCAAGCCAAAAAAACCGACTCGGCGACTCGTGGCGAAACCGACCCCTCGCCAGTAGTCACCGAAGAAGATATCGCCCAAATCGTGGCAAGCTGGACAGGAGTTCCGGTCAACAAACTGACCGAATCCGAGTCTGAAAAGCTGCTACACATGGAAGATACCCTGCACCAGCGTTTGATTGGTCAAGAAGAAGCTGTCAAAGCTGTTTCTAAGGCCATTCGTCGCGCCCGTGTTGGCTTGAAAAACCCCAATCGCCCGATCGCCAGTTTCATCTTCTCCGGGCCCACAGGCGTTGGTAAAACCGAACTCACCAAAGCCCTAGCCGGCTATTTCTTCGGTTCCGAAGACGCAATGATTCGGTTGGATATGTCCGAGTACATGGAACGTCACACCGTCTCCAAACTCATCGGTTCCCCTCCCGGTTATGTCGGTTACAACGAAGGCGGACAACTGACAGAAGCAGTTCGTCGCCGTCCTTACACCGTCGTGTTGTTCGACGAAATCGAAAAAGCCCACCCCGATGTCTTCAATATGCTCTTGCAAATATTGGAAGACGGCCGCTTAACTGATGCTAAAGGTCGCACCGTAGACTTCAAAAATACGCTGCTGATTATGACATCTAACATCGGTTCTAAGGTGATTGAAAAAGGTGGCGGTGGCCTCGGTTTCGAGTTCAGCGACAACCAATCCGATGCTACTTACAACCGCATTCGTTCTTTGGTTAACGAAGAACTGAAAAATTATTTCCGCCCAGAATTCCTCAACCGACTAGACGAAATTATCGTCTTCCGTCAGTTGAACCGAGAGGAAGTCAAGGAAATCGCTGTCATCATGCTGAAAGAAGTTTTCGGCCGTTTAACAGAACAGGGTATCACTCTGGAAGTTACCGAAAAGTTCAAGGAACGCTTGGTGGAAGAAGGCTACAATCCCAGTTACGGAGCAAGGCCTCTACGCCGCGCGATCATGCGCTTGTTGGAAGACAGTTTGGCTGAAGAAATCCTTTCTGGCCGCATCAAAGACGGCGACATCGCTGTTGTGGATGTGGGCGAGGATGGAATTGTCAAGGTGTTGCAAGGCCAGAAGCGGGAATTGCTGCCCCAAGGTGCTGAGTAAGTGCGCTCGCAAGTACAGTTTTGAAGTAATTTGGCGATCGTAAATAACTCCAAATCAGTATCTAAAAAAGGTGGAGAATCTTAATTCTCTGCCTTTTTTAAATTGAGCGAATAACATATTAGAGGAAGATCAAATGACATCTGAAAACAATAACTTGAAGACAAAAACAATAGAAAATCAGCCTGATACTTCGACTGCGGTCAGCACAATCTCCTGGTGGCAAAAAGCCTGGAATTCCCAACGAGAAAATATTCAAATAGTGATGATTGCTTTGGGTTTAGCAATCTTGATTCGAGCATTTATCGCCGAACCGCGGTTCATACCCTCAGACTCTATGTTACCAACTTTGCATATAGGCGATCGGGTCGTAGTCGAAAAAATATCCTACTATCTTGAATCTCCCAAAACTGGCGACATCGTAGTCTTTTCCCCACCGGAGCAGTTGCAAGAACAAGGATTTACCGAAGACCAAGCATTTATCAAGCGGATCATTGGCCTACCAGGTCAAACTATCACCGTTAAAAAAGGTCTAGTCTTCCTCAACGACAAAGCCCTGGTTGAAAAATATATTGCCGAACCTCCTAAATACCAGTGGGGGCCTTATCGAGTTCCCGAAAATCAATACTTTGTCATGGGAGACAACCGCAACAACAGCAACGACTCCAGCCGCTGGGGATTTTTACCGAAGCAAAACATCATCGGCCGCGCTGTGGTCAGGTTTTGGCCACTAGAACGCATCGGGAAGGTTTGAGAGAAAGAAGAAGAAAGAAGGAAGAAGAAAGAAGGAAGAAGGAAGAAGGAAGAAGGAAGAAGAAAGAAGGACACACTTCGACTACGCTCAGTGTCCGATGCCTGATGCCCGATGCCCAATGCCCAATGCCCAATGCCCAATGCCCCATTCCCAATGCCCCATTCCCAATGCCCCATTCCCGATGTCCATGCCCGATCCTGTACGGACATTGCTACTAATCTTTACGCTTTGAAGGGTAGGGGGAGCCTCCGCCAACTGATAACATAGTTGAATAAGCAGGGGGACTTACTGCCTAGATCAAAAATTGTTCGATATTAAAAAATTAGGTAAAGCTATGGGATTTTTTGATTCAGAAATTGTTCAGCAAGAAGCCAAACTGTTATTTGACGACTATCAATCCCTCGTCAAACTAGGCAGCAGTTATGGTAAGTTCGATCGCGAAGGCAAGAAAATGTTCATTGCTCAGATGGAAGCAATGATGGATCGTTATCGTATTTTTATGAAGCGTTTCGAGCTATCTGAGGACTTCATGGCTCAGATGACGGTAGAACAGTTAAAAACCCAACTCAATCAATTTGGGATTACGCCCCAGCAGATGTTTGAGCAAATGAACTCAACCCTGGAGCGCATGAAATCTGAACTGGAAAAGCAATCTTAATTTCAGAAGGAAGAAGGAAGAAGGAAGAAGGAAGAGGGAAGAAGGAATAATTACGAATTATTCACTCGTAATTAGGAATTAGGAATTAGTAATTCCCTACTCGTAGCCCAATGCCCAAGGCCCAATTCCCAAGAGCCAATTCCCAAGGCCCAATTCCCAAGAATTAAGGACGTTCAAAAGCTGAAGCTGGTTTGAAATCTTCTTCTGGAACTCCCTGCAAAGCTTGGCTCATAAAATCTCGCCAAATAGGGGCGACAATGGTACCACCAGTAGCACCGTAGCTCATCGGTGTGTAATCGTCGTTGCCAACCCAAACAGCCACGGACAACTGGGGGACGTAACCGACAAACCAGATATCCCGTTCTGAGGAGGTAGTACCGGTTTTTCCAGCAGCCGGCCGCCCAACTTGGGCAGCCTTGGCAGTACCATTGTTAATTACGCCTTGCAAGGCGCTGTTGACTGAAGCCGCAGCCCAGGAATTGAGTACCAATTTGGGTTTGGGCGTGTTGTCGAGCAAGACATTGCCACTGCTGTCAGTAACTTGCACGATAAACGTGGTGTCAGAATGCCAGCCATTGTTGGCAAAGGTAGCAAAAGCTCCAGCCATCTCCAAAGGAGTGAGGTCAACCGCACCCAAGGGTAAGGAAACCACCGGTTCCATCGGACTTCTGATGCCCAGTACCCGGCAAATTTCAATCACTTTGTTTAATCCAACTTCTTGTCCAAGCTTGACAGCGGGAATATTTAGTGATACTTCCAAGGATCTGCGAATGCTGACGGCACCGGAGAAGCCACCACCATAGTTTTGAGGGTAATAGTAGCCGTCGCCGTCGCGATACCCCACAGGAGAGTCGTAGACTATAGAATCAGGACTGTATTTACCACTAGCAAAAGCAGCGTAGTAGACAAAAGGCTTAAAAGAAGACCCTGGCTGTCTCCGGGCTTGAATGGCACGGTTAAATTGACTTTTTTCGTAATCGATGCCCCCAACCATTGCTTTGACGAAGTGGGTGCGGGGATCGACTGCGGCTAGGGCTATTTGACCTTGGTCGCGATCGTAAAACAGCCCTTGGTAGTATAGCCGATCGTGCCATGCTTTGACTGTTTCTTCAGCCGTCCGCTGCATTTTGAGGTCGATGGTAGTTTGAACGCGCATTCCTCCCTTAACTACAGCATCTCGGCCAAAACGCCTAGTCAACTCTTGGACTACGGCTTGTGTCACGTAAGGAACTTGAGATCCACCAAAAGAGGTAATTTTACCAAGCTTAATCTTTTGTTTGCGAGCTGCGGCTTCTTCCGCCGGGGTAATCCATTTCAACTCCTTCATCCGGGTTAAAACGATTTCCTGTCGCTCTTTTGACAACTTGTAATTGACGAAAGGACTGTATTCTTCGGGGGCAGAAATTAACCCGGCTAACATCGCGGCTTCGGCCAAAGTCAAACTATCTGCTGACTTGTTGAAATAGCTGCGAGATGCCGTTTCTACGCCGTACAAGTTGTGACCGAGATAAATTTGATTCAGGTAAAGTTGCAGAATCTGGTCTTTATTGAGGATTTGCTCCAAGCGGATAGACATTACCGCTTCAGCGACTTTGCGACTGAGTTTTGATTGGGGAGATAGAAACAGGTTCTTGACTAATTGCATGGTCATAGTCGAGCCTCCTTCAACGGTTCTACCTTTTTCTAGGTTAGCCATGAAGGCTCTGGCTATCCCGCCTGGGTTGATGCCTTTGTGGGTGAAAAAGCTGCTATCTTCGATCGCCAGAACAGCTCGTTTCAGATTGGGCGAGATTTTGTCCAGGGGTACGACATCTCGGTTGGCTTCATCGTGGATGCTGGCTAGAGGGCGGCCGTTGATGTCGTAAATGTGGGTGGTTTCTGTGGGAGAGTAGGTTTGCAAGATGCGAACATCTGGCAAATTGCGGAAGCTGATTGCTAAGCCAACCAGTCCGCCAGCTACTACGGAACTGGCAAGCATTGTAATGCTGAGTATAGTTCCAGCGGTCACTTTACTGACTGACTGAACGAACTCGAATACGGGGGCTGAGTTTTCCGTATTTTTACGGACTGCGTTGGTTGACACGTGGATTTCACTTCCTGAGTCGATGGGGGGTTGGAGACTTTGAATTTACAATGGAGGATGGAACAATTGCCATCAAAAATTTTGGTAGGTAAGCTTTGGGATTATGCTAGCTTGATGGTTGTGTTTTTATATGTCAATCAGTGAGTGTAACTAATTCTGCTGCACTTTGGCAAAATATTATGGTTTTAGATCGCTCCCTTATGATTTCTCCTAACTTTTCTGGAATTTACCGCGGTGTCAGCGAGATTTTTCCCGATCGACCCGATTCTAACAATCCTGACGAAAATTTGGTCGAATTGCTGACCAAGGCCGATCGACCGTTGCGAGTCAAACTGGGAATCGACGCCACAGGGGCGGACATTCACTTGGGACACAGCATTTGCTTCCGCAAGCTGCGAGCTTTTCAGGATGCAGGCCACACGGCGGTACTGGTCATCGGAGATTTTACCGCAAGAATTGGCGATCCGACAGGGAAATCGGAGACGCGCGCTCAGTTGACAGCCGAACAAGTGGCCGAAAATGCTAAGACTTATTTAGACCAAGTGCGTCCGATTCTAGATTTTGACACGCCCGGACGTTTGGAAATTCGCTACAACTCGGAGTGGTTGTCAAAATTGGACATGGCGAAGATTTTGGAACTGCTAGGCACGATGACGGTGCAGCAAATGCTGGCTAAGGAAGGGTTTGACAATCGCATGGAACAGGAAAATGCGATTTTTTTGCACGAGTTTCTGTATCCGCTGATGCAGGGTTACGATTCCGTGGCCCTGGAGGCTGATGTGGAGTTGGGCGGGACTGACCAAAAGTTTAATATAGCTGTCGGGCGAGATTTGCAGCGACATTTTGGGATGAAACCGCAGTTTGGTTTGCTGATGCCGATTTTGATCGGGACTGACGGAGTGCAGAAGATGTCGAAGTCTTTGAATAATTATGTCGGTTTGTCTGAGGACCCGCTGATCATGTATTCTAAGTTGGAGAAAATTGCTGATAGTTCGATCGCCCAATATTTTGAACTATTGACAGATTTACCTCTGGATGCGTTACCGGAAAATCCGCGAGAAAAACAAAAGCTTTTGGCTGTGAATGTTGTCAGTCAGTATTATGGTTCGGAAGCAGGCGATCGGGCGCAACTCGATGCAATGGCGCTGGTGAAAGGTGCTGCGGGCGAAGCTGATGCAGTGCCGGAGTTTTCTTTGGCAACTGTACAGTTTCCTGCTAAGTTGTTTTATATTCTGAGTGCTAGTGGACTTTGCAAAAGTAGTGGCGATGGCCGGAAGTTGATGCAGGGTGGTGGGGTGAAGTTGGAGGGTGATAAAGTTTCTGATGTTAACCTCACTTTTGCATCTCCTGCTGAATTGGCAGGTAAGGTTTTGCAGGTTGGGAAAAATAAGTTTGTGCGATTGGTGTCTTGAATCTCTTTTTTAACCGCAGATGAACGCTGATAATCGAATTATTGTGGCTTTGGATGTTCCGAGTCAACCAGAGGCGATCGCCCTGGTTGACCAACTCCCGGATGTATCTTTTTGGAAAGTAGGTTTAGAGCTATTTGTGAGTTCCGGGCCGGGGATTTTGGAAATTTTAAAACAACGGGGAAAGCGGATTTTTCTGGATTTGAAATTTCACGACATCCCCAATACTGTGGCTGGGGCTTGTCGGGCTGCTGCTAAGTATAATGTGGATTTATTGACTATTCATTCTACCTGTGGTAAAGATGCTCTGAAGGCGGGGTTAGTTGCTTTGGAAGAAGGGGCTGCGGCTGTGGATAAACCGAGTCCTAAATTGATTGCAATTACTCTGTTAACCAGTTTGAATTCCCGACAGTTAGCTTTTGAGTTGAAAGTACCTTTAGAGTTGCCAGAATATGCTTTGCACATGGCATTGTTGGCTAAGGAAACGGGTTTAGCTGGTGCTGTTTGTTCACCGCAGGAAGTCGAACAGTTGCGGATGAGTTGCGGGGATGATTTTCTGTTGGTTTGTCCCGGTGTGCGTCCTAAATGGGCCGATGGAGGCGATCAAAGGCGATCGATGACTCCAAAGGCTGCTATTAATGCGGGTGCGGATTATCTGGTGATTGGGCGGCCGATTACTGCTGCGATCGATCCAGTGGCGGCTTTTGCGCGCATTTGTGAAGAGTTGGGTTGACAATAGGAATGTTTTTTTAACCGCAGATGAACGCCGATGAATGCAAATACAGCACTTTTGGTGGTATAGCCTTATTACGGAACAACAAGATTACGGAACAAAAAGACGACCAACGCCCATCCAGGTTTCGATATCCAGCAAGATTTCTAGAATGCGGTCAACACAACGATTTCGATAGACTCGATCGGCTAAAAATCGATCGGCATCCCCAATCGTAATCACAGGTAGGGAATCCACCGTATTTTCTTCTCTGATTACCTGTTCCAGGGAGTCTTCACCCTTCATGCTGCGGTTAGCTGTCAGCAAAATCATCTGATTTTCTTGAGCAAGTCTCCACACAATTCGATCGTTACTATCGATCGACAAATTCATCTGCTTGAAAGTTACAAAACGAATTGAGAGTAGATTTAACCAGCCTTGACTTGCTATATTTCCCAACAAAATCTCTGCATGACCTCCCAGATTATGATCTATCAGAAAATTCATGCTTCTAGTTCGTGTTTGGCTTTTTGCTCTCGAAGTTTGGCCCAAAGAGCCTCTGTACCGGGTTTTGGTGGCATCGCTGCAACGCGGGCATAATGTTCTCGATTGCGCTCTTCCCAGTAATGCTGAATTTCCTTAGCTTCCCTTAAAACAAGTTGATATTCTGCTTCAACTTCTGCACGATTTGCCTCAATGTAGGATAAAGCAGCGTTAATTTGATCTTCTGTTAAGTCAAATAAGCAACGGATAAACTTCGGGGGATACTGAGCAGTCAAGTAGTCCATCACATCATAGAGGGTGATGCGCGTACCCGCAATTGTCAGTCCGCGCTCTGTGCGAATGATGGTTGGTTGGTTGTTGGAGACTGAAACCATACCCATAGTTTTTGAAATAGTCTAGGAAATAACCTTTATTATAGCTTACTATCCTGTAAAGTGATATCCCAAGCTTCCGGTTCTTCAAGTTCTTCTTGCCAAGCTTATGGGCGATCGCTTAGAGTAATATAAGCTTGGTTGGCTGCTGCTAAAAAACGTGTTCTTCGGTGATGTTAAACTTTACAAGTCTCGACGCGAGATGCGGATTCTAACATTGATGCGTCTGGAGTCTCACCTTGACTAACTGCAATCTCTGTCTTTAATCCTAAAGCCTTCAGCAAACTAATAAATCGGTAAATCTCTTCTCCACCTGATACTTTCAGCAATTCCTCAAGTTTCTCCCAATTTTGTTGATTTTCGACCGCCATGATAGAGATTTTATCTTGAGCTTTAACTACGTCTCTGAGTACCGTCAGTAACAGTTCAGATTCCGGTTCTTTCTCTTCTAAAATTGCTTGAATATAAGCAGCAGCTTCTTCAATTTATTGGAGGGATTTAATCAGATAGTCATGGTAGCTATGAGTTTTAGGCATCGTTTCTACTCCTAAATTCTATCCAGTATTCTTTGGCTTTGCGAATATCTCGGTCTTGGGTACTTTTATCTCCACCGCAGAGAAGCAGTACAATAGTTGAGTCTCTTTCTCCAAAATAAACCCGGTAGCCTGGGCCGCAGTCAATTTTCAACTCAAAAACTCCCTCTCCTACTGATTTAGAGTCTCCTAAATTACCAAGAGCAACTCGCTGAAGCCTACCTTTTATTTTAGCTTTTCCTTGGCGATCGCGCAAGGAATCAAGCCACTCTTCAAAATAGATAGAAAGGCCGGGGCGGGTTTTTGAGATGGTGGGTGAAAATCAGAAATTGTTGGTGAAACCCGCCCCTACAAATAACGAACAAAAATATTATAATTGCTCTTTTAATTCATCAAATTTAGCCTTGATTGCTTGCATATCTTGCCACATATACCATTTCGGAGTTTCGGGTTCACGGGAAGGGTTTCGCAACAAGTATGATGGGTGGAAGATTGGCATACACAGGCGATTTTCCCATTCTATCCATTGACCTCGGATTTTACTGATTGGTCGCTTGTCGCTAAGCAAACCTTTGAGGGCTGTTGCACCGGTTAATAAAATGATTTTGGGGTCTAATATGCGGATTTGTTCGAGTAAGTATGGTTTGCAGGCTTCTATTTCTTTTGCTGTGGGAGGGCGGTTGTTTGGTGGGCGACATTTGATGACGTTGGCTATGAATACGTCGGTTTCTGTGTTGAGTCCTACTGATTCTAAAATCTTATCTAAAAGTTGACCCGATCGCCCAACGAAGGGCAATCCAGTTTCATCTTCGTTTTGTCCCGGCGCTTCTCCTACAATCAAGATTGAGGCTTGGGGATTGCCGCGCCCGATGACGGCGTGAGTGCGGCTGTTGCCTAATTCGCAGCGGTGACAGCGGTTGCAGTGTGTGGCGATTTCCTCGATATTTTGATAAGTGCCGGGAGGAATGGGAATTTTGACATTTGTCGGTATTGAGTCTGTCTGGAAAGTGGCGCTTTGACTGTTGTCAAACAGGCTCAGTTGCAAGTCGCTGGACATATATTTAAAGATAAGGGAGATTTTGGGGAAGCTAGAGTTTATAGTTTATATCGGGTTTGCTCCTACAGGTAGGAATATGTTCTCTAGCCCGCTGTTTGATAATCGCGCTGATGCTGGCGAAAAACTCGCTACGGCTGTTTTCGCAGAGCTCGAAAAATTGAATTTAACCTCGCCAGAGGTTGTGAAACCGATTGTTTATGCTTTGCCGCGCGGTGGTTTGCCCATCGCAGTACCCATTGCCCGTTTGTTGGGTTGTCCTTTGGATGTGGTGGTGGCGAAGAAGATTACTCGTCCTGATAATTTAGAATACGCGATCGGCGCGGCTACTGCTGATGGGGAAGTGGTGTGGCAACAAAAGCCACGCAATTTGTCTTTTCAAACTTTAGCACTCCAGCAGGCTCTCGATCGCGCCCAATCTCTACTAGCCGATTTGTCTCCGGGACGTCCAAATGTTAGCGCTGCGGGGGCTTTGGCGATTTTGGTGGATGATGGGATTGCGACGGGGATGACGATGGCTGTGGCGGCGCAGGCTTTGCGGATTCAGCAGCCGATGGCTTTGTGGATTTGCGTGCCGGTTGCACCGCAGGATTTGCTAGAATTTTTGGAGGAAATGTGCGATCGCCCGATCGTCCTAGAAACCCCAGACCCTTTTTATAGCGTCAGTCGCTTTTACGCCGAATTTCCGCAAGTCGAGACGGAAGTTGCCTTAGCGTGTTTAATGCAACAAAGTGAATGGCAATCGTCGGTTAAGCTAGAAGGTTAAATCCAAAAGTGCGATCGCTAATAAATGAGACCTTGGCAATATTGGTTGGATACTTTGATTCTATCTAGTCAGCACAATCCTCCTCGCTTTGTTGAGTTGGTGATGTTGACTTTAGCGATGATTTTGTTGGGGTTATGGACTTTCACAGGGCAATGGCCCTATTTAGCCTTGTCTCTAAGTTATATAATTGGTTCGTCTTTTTCAATTTTAGTGCGAGAATCCCTGGACCCGCGGCCTCAATTTCAGCTAACTCATATCACCGCACTTTTATTGTTAATTATCAGTTTTTATAGTTTTGCTGAATTGATTAGATAAGTAGAATGAAGAAGGAAGACGAAAGAAGGAAGACGGAAGAATGCTTATACAGCTAACTTTTTAGTCAAGTTATTACAGAGGAATTTTATCTCTGTCATCTGCTAATTAGGTTGGTGTAAAATTAGGCGATTCCCTGCGGGATCGAAGGCGTAGATTTCTAAACCGTGACTAGCTTTAATGATTTCTCCGGGGGGCGGACATCCTAGGGCCCAAATTCGGGCGATCGCCATTTCGATGTCGCTGACTTCCAAACATAAACTCATGCCTGCTTTTCCGATACCTAAAAATTCTGATTTGTTGGAATTTTTGGGTTTGAATATGCCTAATCTTAAACCCGGTAGTTGAAATTCAGCATAAGTATTAGGAATGTAAGGATTTGGCTCCAGGTCGAGAAATTTTGTGTAAAATTTAACTAGAACTTCCTTGTCGATATCTGCTAAAGTTACTAGGGCTGCGCTGTAGAGGAAACTCATATTATGATTGATGGCGATCGGTTATTTTGCATAGTATCATACTTAAAATCCTCCTAGTCGTCCAACTATTTGGATTTTACCTTGTTTATCGCCTTTGAGAATGACAGCTTCACCACTTTGTGGGACAATATCTGTAATCGCTGTAATATTGACTTGATGCGTTACCAGAATAATCGCGCCTTTTGTATTGCGGTTGTCAAGAATCAACTTGCGGATTGTCGCTGTTTGTCCCGATTCTTTACTGCTATCGCTAAAGAACGAATTCAGTGCTGGAAACGGTTCCACTTTGCCTAAATTTAGCAGTTTTGCTGTTTGCAAACACCGACACCACTGACTTGATAAAACTCTGGTAACTTTGATGTTGCGGTTGCGAAATTCGGCTCCAATTTGCTTGGCTTGGGTTTGTCCCTGTGGTGATAAATTGCGCTGGGTGGAACAGTCGCCCAACTTAAAGTTAGCAGGATCGCCGGTGCCGGGGGCGATCGCGTGTCGCATTGCTACCACCAAACCCGTATCGCCCCGTTGCAATAATCTCCACCCCGCTTGAGTTTGTGCGTTGGTTGCGGCGTCAGAATTTGCAGGTACGGTAAGGGAGGCGATCGCTAATATTAAAGCTAGCGTTCCGATCCACCATTTCCTATTGAGGTAATTTCGCGCAGCCATTGTTGCAAAAATTCAAATATATCTTATCATATTGCAATACGACAAATATTGTTCGATGGAAACCACCAATTTTATTGCTCTGTCTATCATCATTGTTGCCGTCCTGGGGATTGGCCTAGGAACAATGACTTGGGCTTACTTCGGTAAGGGTAGCGTTTCTGTGCTGTTTCAAGAACCCATTTTAAGTTTACCAGCATTTCCGGCTACGGACCCTGGCCGCCAGGCCTCTGTTTATTACCAAGAAGGGATTGAGGCCTATAAATCGGGAAATTATCGAAAAGCTAAAGACAAATTTACCAGCGCCTTAAAACTTGTTTCTACTTTGGCAGAAGCTTACCAAAATCGGGGTTTGGCTTGTGCTAACTTGCGTTCTGATGATGAAGCTGTGCAGAATTTAATTACTGCCAGTGAATTATACCAACAGCAGGGGAATGGAATTGCACTAGAGTCGCTCAAGCAAAATCTTGAAGCATTGAAACAACGCAAGTTGGAGCGGGAAAAACTGAAAGTCCAAGGAACCTAGATTGCATCCAGATTAGATTTGTCTGGTAGCTTCGATGCGATCGATTTGAGCAATTAAAATGGCTCGGCTAGGTGCAACGATGCGATAATTAGTAATTGGATCGTAAGCTTCCCATTCTTTGGTCACTTCGCTATCTTGCCAGACAAACCATTCTTTGTAAAGTTCGCCTTCATCAATATCGCCACATACCGCCAGCCAATCATCTCCTCCTAAACTACTGTAGTCTCCTCCTACTAAGTCTACCCAAGCAGCGGCGATACAATATTCTAGGTTGCTATTGGAATCCACTGTTTTATGATGGGGCTTAACTTGGTTAGACTTAAGAGAAGTTTCGGGGAGGCAAAGAGTAGAAATCATAAGTAGCTCCTGAATGTCATGTTGTTACTTTAGAAAAAATCCCTCTGTGTTAGTGACAGCAAAATGACACTATCCCAACCATCACAGTTTTTCGCTCGATCGACTCTGACACCCGATTGCACTCTATGCCTTGTGGGGTAGGGCTTGAGACTGTTTGCGAAGTACAAGCAGCCGCTGCTGAATTTAGCCAATTTGCAAACTGGCACAAGGAGCAAGCTGCGATGTATGCAGGAAGGAAGAAGGAAGAAGCAGCAACACCAATGCTTTGAGCAATTAAAAACTTCCTCAACGTTTTGGGAGTTGCTGAGGGGTGGGGAGTGGAGAATAAAGCTATACTTGATAAGTTGGGCAGTTTCCGTACAGTTCGCGAAGATTCTTGGTTAATCAGGTCAATATGCTAGAACTCCACTGTCACACAACTTATTCCGATGGTACTCTCACCCCTGGGGAACTTGTCGCGGCGGCGGCTGCGTCAGGGGTTTGTGCTTTGGCTATCACAGATCACGATACTATGTCTGGTTGGAATGAAGCTTTTGTGGCGGCCCTTTTGTACAATCTAGAAATAGTCCCCGGAGTAGAACTTAGTACAGTCCACAACGATCGCTCTTTGCACATTTTAGGTTTTTATCCCGATGCAAATAAGCTGCGCGTTCCTTTGAACGATCGCCTAGAAGGACGGTTTAGGCGATCGCAAGAAATGGTGGACAAATTAGCAGCCATGGGATACCCGATCGCATTACCAAAAACCTCCCCAGGTATGGCACCAGGAAGACCTCACCTTGCGTCTGCATTGGTAGCAGCCGGTTATGCCAAATCATCGCGGGAAGCCTTCGATCGGTGGTTGGGCGATGGTGGACCAGCTTACGTTCGTTACGAAAAATTCTCCATCGTCGAAGGTATTGATTTATTGCGGAGTAGTGGCGCAGTACCAGTGTGGGCTCACCCTTATTTATTTCGCGGCGGAGTTGTGGAAGAAGTCTTAAAAGAATTAGTAGATGCGGGTTTAATGGGAGTGGAAGTATACCATCCCAGCCACAGTTCCAGTCAGATTCAAAAATTGCAAGATTTGTGCTTGCACTATGGTTTGTTGATGACAGGTGGTAGCGACTATCACGGCCCAGAACTCGCCATAAATAAAAAAAAAGGAATTGAAAGTACCACTCTTAATATGCTGCATTTACCTTTAGAATTGCTGGAACCAGTTAAAGTTGCGGCGGCCAGTTTGAAGTAGTTTTTTAGGGTGAATTTTGCCGATAAATTTATATAAATAAATGTGAATTTCAAGTCAAGGGCTTAGTAAATAGTAGTAAGATAGTAAAAAGATTAAATTGCTTAGCGGAGTGTGCTATGAGTACAGAAGATAGAGCAAAGGCGATCGGCAAAAATGTAGAAGGTAAAGTTCAGGAAGTTTTCGGCAATATCACAGGGAACAAAAAAGACCAGGCTGAAGGTAAGGCAAAACAAGCTGAAGCTGCCGCCCGCCATGCAGCAGAAGATCTGAAAAATGCCGTGAAAAATGTGACAGACAAGGCGAAAAAGGCGATCGACAAGTTGTAGAAAATAGAGTATAGCCTTTCTCAGTTAGGTGAGGTGAGCGTGTAATGGGGAACCCCCCTGACCCCCCCTGGGGGGGAAAGGCATAGGGCATTACCAATTACCAATTACCTATTACCTATTACCTATTACCTAATTTAATTCTTGCGATCGGTTCTGGGATCGAGAGCATCCCGCAACCCATCACCCAATAAATTAAACGCCAAAACCGTGAGAATAATTAAGATCGCTGGGGGCCAAACTAACCAAGGTTGCAATACTAAAACTGAAGCATTAGTAGACAGGGAGAGCAAGTTTCCCCAAGAAGGATCGGGCTGTTGAATTCCCAACCCAATCAAACTCAAAACTGACTCCGCTACAATAAAACTAGGCACGGATAAAGTAGCAGAAATAATCACGTAAGTGGCAGTTTGGGGCAAGACATGACGGACAATAATATAAAGTGGATTTGCACCCATTGCCCTCGCTGCTTGCACGAATTCTAGTTGTTTAATGGAGAGTACTTGACCGCGAATTACCCGTGCTAAACCAGTCCAACTGATGAATGAAGTAATAATGACAATCAGGATAAATCGTTGAGCGCTTGTCAATCCCGGTGGTAGAACTGCTGCTAATGCTACTAATAAATAAAGACCGGGAATGGTCATCAATACTTCCACAAAGCGCATTAAAACACTATCAATCCAACTCCCAAAATAACCAGAAATTCCTCCGATTAACAATCCCAAAGGAAAAGAAATTGCTATTCCTACTAAACCGATGCTGAGGCTAATGCGGCTGCCGTGTACTAAGCGACTAAATTGGTCGCGAGCTTGTTCGTCCGTGCCTAACAGGTTAATTCTGGCTTCTCCCGTAGCACCAAATAGGTGTCGATCGCCTGAAATAATTCCGAACAACTTATAGGGATAACCTTTGGTAAAGAAAACCAAAGAGGAGGGTTTGCGGGTGTCTACAATTACTTGGCGATCGCCTGTATTTACATCCACGGAACCTTGGGTAGTAGGATAAATATGCGGACCAATAAATTGCCCATCTGGTGCGATGAAATGAATCTGCGTCGGCGGCAATAAGGAAGCGTTTAATAGAGAGTCGTAGGGGTCGTAAGGTGCTACAAAATCAGCTAAAATTGCGACGGTGTAAAAAATTAATAGCAACACTGCTCCCAACTTAGCTAGAGGATTATATTTCAGGTTTTGCCACCATTTCATAGTTTTTTAAATTGTTGAAGGTTAACTTTTGTTATTGGTTATTGGTTATTGGTTGTTGGTTATTGGTTATTGGTTATTGGTTATTTGTTATTGGTTATTGGTTATTGGTTATTGGTTATTGGTTGTTTGTTATGGGTTGTTTGTTATTGGTTATTTGTTAGTTTAACCATGACTCATAATTTATAACTAATGACCAATCACTCATAACCAATTACTCATGACGAATGACTAATAACTAATGACTAATGACTAATGACTAATGACTAATGACTAATGACTAATGACTAATGACTAATGACTAATGACTAATGACTAATGACTAATGACTAATGACTACTGACTACTGACTACTGACTACTGACTACTGACTAATGACTAATGACTACTGACTACTGACTACTGACTACTGACTAATAACTACTGACTAATAACTAATAACTAATGACTACTGACTACTGACTAATGACTACTGACTAATGACTACTGACTAATGACTACTGACTAATGAATATCATTTTGCTGTAATTCTTCATCGCGAAAGGGATTGTAGAAAAAGGAGCCTGTTTGGGGTGGTAATTTGGGGTTGAGTACAATTTCTACTATACTTTTTACTACCCCAGTTAACGGAATTGCTAGGATAACTCCCAATAATCCTCCCACTTTACCTCCTAACAACAAGGCTGTGAAAATAACTACCGGGCTTAATCCTGTGAGATTTCCCATGATGCGGGGAGCTACTAAGTTATCTTTGATTTGCTGAAGGGCGATCGCCACTGCTAAGACTTGCAGCGCTTGCCACCAATCAATAAACGCTACAATGATACTAACGGCTCCAATTCCCAAAGTTGCACCGATAAAGGGAATTATTTCTGTTAATCCTATAAATACCGCAAATAACAGGAAAAATGGGACTCGCAACCACCAAAAAGCTAGAGTCAGTCCTGTGGCCATAAATAGTCCCAACAGTAACTGTCCCGATACAAAGCGCTGGAGGTTTCGCTGCAAAGTTTCGGTTAAAACATAGCGAATATCTGGGGAAAAAATACTTGTCAAGCCACCCCAGACTCTTTTTCCGTCGAGCAGCATATAAAAGGAAATGACGAGAATTAGAATTAAATCCAAAAACCAGTTAACCGTACCGACAACTAACCCTAAACCAGTACCTGCGATCGCCTGTACTTGTTCTTGCACTTTAGCAGATAGTTGCTGCTCCAAAATTTCCACGTTAAAAGGCAAATTGCGATCGGCACTCCAAGTTTGGAATTCACCTAGCTGCTGTCGCCCAGACTCAAGCAATTCCGGGAGTCTCACCCCCAACTGTCTGGCTTGGCTAAACACCGGTGGTACAATAGTTAAACCAATTACTACTAATAACAAACCAGCCGTTAAGTAAACCAGAGCAGCAGCTACTCCTCGCGGCAAAAATACTTGCAGTCTTACTACTGCATAATTCAATAAAAAGGCAATTAGTCCCGCCGTTACCAAAATGCTGACCAGTTCTCCCACATAATTGATAGCAGCTAGGGTAAACCATCCGGTCACTAGCACTAGCAGCCAAGTGATTAGAAACTGTTGAGCGGGAGAAAAGAGGCTATTCATCTAAACCTCCCAGGAGACCCCCACTATATCGGTACTCCGATTAGTGGTGGGAGGAATGGGAGAGAAATTACGAAACGTTTCCTGAACATTTTTCTGCATAGCAAAAACCGTGAGGGAAACAGTTGAGTAATTTCTAACTCTTTTATTGTGCATACGAGTAACCATCCTTTTTATGAATGTGTTTACAATTTTTATGACTGATTCCTTGAACTAATCCGTTTTTAGTCGAGATGTTAAAACTCCCTGTAGCGCGAGTTGCAATTCTCCCAATATACTCACCAACTTTTTTACCATTAGTGACAGCAGCTTTAACAATGTCCCCGGTTTGAAAACTCAAGTGAAATTTAGTTCGAGAACAATGACGATTTGGAAACCCGAATTTATCTGTACGGCATGATTGCCTAGTACCATGTCCATTAGCTGTAATTAACAATGGTTTGATACCTTTAATCTTGAGAAGTGGTGTTGATTCTCCAACGCAAGCTGCATCTAGCCAATGAGTTTTAGGCAGATGCTGTTGACTGCGATTGAACTTTGTTAAACCTCCTGAACCTGTTTCTATAGGTAAGCCAGTTTCTTTCAATGCGTTCAACAATGCAAATCTGGTAGTGTTTACTGCGGCTGCATCTGCCAAGGGTTTTTGACATTGCTTCAAGATTCTTGACAACTTTAAAGGGTCTTTTTTGAGAAAATCTTTGATATCCTTAGCTCCTTTCTTGGTATTGCATTTTTCACAACTTAATGCAAGATTTGTAATCGAATTGCTACCTCCTTTTGCTCTTGGGTGAACGTGTTCTACCTGTAGTGGTAGGTCTTTAACTCCACAATAAGCACACCGCCTACCCCATTTTTCAAGTAAATATTCCCTGGTTTCGTAACCAGCTAATGTCCCTTGCTGGTATTCCTTCCCTTGTATTTTTGGATGACGCATTAACTGCATATCAAAGCGTACTAGCTCGCTGGCAATTGCTTCGATTGGTGCAAGCTTGCATAGCCGCTCGACCCAGGTTTTGATATTTTCAACGCGACTTTGCAAGCTAGGTGCTAACCATCCTTTTGGATGTGTTCTATTTAAGAATCTTGGTTGACGGTATCTGGTTTTGCGGTTTCTTCTACTGCGTCTTAATTGTCTTCTAGACGTTAAAGCATCCCGGATTGCCAAACCTCTATGCTTTAGCTCGGCAGCAAATACAACCTCGCCAGTAATATCGTTAACTATTGCAATCCCTGTTGTTTTAGCTCCGGGGTCGATTTTTAATCTTAACTGGGATACGGTCGAATCACGACGTAATTCTTTCAGGATGATTGTAAATGGGAATCTTTTAAAAATGGCTGCTTTTCCATTCCTTAATAGTTGTCTTGCTTGTGCTGAATGAATTGGGTCTAATGGTTGTTTTTCGGTATCTAAAACAAATACTTTGCACATAAAGTGCCTCCTTTCGGGTAATGTTAGCTTCGTCAATGTTTAAGGTCGGTAACTATCTCAAAAGCACTGGCTTAACCCTTTAAACCTGTTTAACTTTTAAGTTCTAGAGCAGGGGACTAGCTTCGCATCCCTTGGTAGGTCTTGAACGCTTGCCTTAAACGTAGTACGCGAGGTACTTAGACTGGTCAACTAGGCTATGAACAAGCCCCCACTATATCGGTACTCCGATTAGTGGTGGGTGGTTGACTGGGATTTTTGTCAATTAAACTGGCACAATTTTTGGGGTATATGTGCCATATTCTACACTAAACATCTGGAATATAAACTAACAATAATCAGTTCCCGATGAGACTTACTGACAAGCTTATTGATGAGTTGGTGAGAGCCAAACGGCTCCTGTAAACATAAGTAAGACCCATCGACTCCCTCTGACAATCCAGAATTCACCTACAAGCTTCCCATCTGTGCCTTCATTTTCTCCAAGGCGGCCACCCGAAATTAGACCGCAGTCCTCCAAAGGGAGGAGGCGGTACTGTTGACCTCCTCCGTTACAATGAAGTAGATATTAAGAACGCAATCTTTCTTTACAATATAAAAAACCAAAGGCTGATACCGGCGGGAGGAACTACTGTGACCCATCCAATTATTTCAGAAGCGGAAGCAACGCAACCCCTTCATCACCGACACCACAATCGCAATAGCAACGAAGCGGCGATCGTTTATGAAGATAGGATCGAAGACGAGTCTCGTCGGAAATTCGCCTCTGAGAAAGATGAACCCGAAATTTCTCTTTTAGTTCCAGAAATGGATAGCGAGGAATCAGCAGTTTGGGAAGGGGAAGAAAGAGCATCTGCGCCCAGCAAAGGCATCAAGTGGCCAGGGGTGTTGGCAGGGGTAGGTATTGGGGTAGCTGCTACACTAGCGGCAGTGCACCTGCTCCCACGCCCCAGTGCACCTCCGGCTGCTCCTGCAAAAGCTGCAACTCAAGCACCGATTGCTCAGACTGTGACAGTGGCACCGGTGGAATCAGCTCAGGTGACTCAAACTCTGGAAGCAACGGGCACTTTAGCCCCCTACGATTTACTGCCGGTACTCCCACAAGCTAATGGCTTGCAAATCAAGCAGGTGTTGGTGGCGGAAGGAGATAGGGTAGAAAAGGGTCAGGTGATGGCGGTTTTGGATGACTCGGTGTTGCGATCGCAAATTGCCGAAGCTGTTGCTAATGTACAATCTGCCACTTCTACCGTAGAACAAGCCCAAGCTCAGGTGGAGCAAGCCCAGTCTACCCAAGAAGAAGCCGAAGCCGGCGTTGCTCAAGCTCAGGCTGGCGTTGAAAAAGCCATCGCTGACGCAGAGCAAGCCAAAACAGGTGTCGGCCAAGCTCAAGCTGGTGTACAACAAGCTAAAGCTGGTGTACAACAAGCTAGAGCGGGCATTGCTTCTGCTGAGGCTAAATTACAACAGGCCCAAAGAGAGGTAAATCGTACCCAAGATTTGGCATCTCAGGGAGTAATTAGTCAGCAAGAATTAGAAAGACGTAAAACAGAGCAGCAAACGGCTGTTCAAGATTTGAACAAAACTAAAGCTGATTTAAATCGAGCTTTAGAAGAACAAAATAAAGCAGCGGAAGAAGTGCGATCGGCTCTTGCTAAAGTAGCGAATGCCGTGGCTAATATCAATACAGCTAAGGCCGCCCTCAGCAGTGCTCGTGCGAAAGTGAATACGGCGGGTTCAAGTGTCAGCAGCGCTAGAGCCAATGTCGGAAACAATGCTGCTACTGTTCGTAGCAATGATGCGCGAGTCAAACAGTTACAAACTCAATTAGAACAAACTGTAGTTCGCGCACCGGATAGTGGCACGGTGGCGGAAAGAATTGGTAGAGTTGGGGATGTTTCTTCCGGGAGCCAAAAACTGTTTTCGATTATTCGGGGAAACAAGCTGGAATTGCAATTGAAAGTGCCGGAAACTCAACTTTCCCAGGTACGCCCAGGCACAGCCGTCAATATTACTTCTGATTCTGACAAGCGGATTAAATTAGCAGGAACTGTGCGAGATATTTCGCCTCTGGTTGACCCTCAAAATCGCCAAGCTACCGTCAAAATTGATTTGCCGGAAAGTGATTTTTTGCGATCGGGAATGTTTTTGCGGGCTGCAATTGCGACAGCAACGACTCAAGGTTTGAAGGTTCCTGCTAAGGCTATTTTACCCCAAGCTGATGGTGGTGCTGTGGTTTATAAATTGGTTGGTGAGGATAAGGTGCAGGCTCAATCTGTGGAAGTTGGGGCAATTTCTGGGGGGGGTGTTGGTGATTTGACTAATGCTAAGGTGGAGATTAAAAAGGGTTTGAAGGTTGGCGATCGCGTGGTGGTTGCTGGGGCTAGTTATCTCAAGGATGGCGATCGGGTTAAGGTGGTTCAATAGTTATTGGTAAATTCAGATTTACTGTTGGCCGGGGGCGGGTTTAGATACATGGTCGATCGCCTTTATGTATGGGTGGTGAACCCGCCCCTACAAATAACAAATAACAAATAACAAATTATGTCTTTTAATATTTCAGCTTGGTCGATAAAACAACCACTTCCTACTATTATTCAGCAATTCAGTCCTTTTATCTCCTATTCAATGCTCTGTGTCCTCTGTGTTCTCTGCGGTTAAATATTTCCCTAGTGCGACGATCGGCTAAATGCTATCCTATTCACAATCCGCTAATTCAGTTTATTGCCCCCAGATTCCTGTGCAGCCACCATCTCAAATAAGTTGACATTTTATGAGTATTATGATACCAATCAATGCCGAGCAGATCGACAATTTAGATTTGTCTCCGGTACAGACAGTAATTGACCAGTGGCTAGCAGCAGGGGCGATCGCCCAAAACGAACAACAGCTACAATTTGAAATAGAGTACCCGCGCGAAGATTTAGATCCGCGAGAAATTTCCGAAATCCCAGAGGTTCGGCTCTGGTTCATTCGCTTAGATGCTTATTATCCTTGGCTCCCCTTTCTGCTAGATTGGAAAGTTGGAGAATTAGCCCGCTATGCCGCCATGTTAGTGCCGCATCAGTTCCACCGCACCGAAGGAATTCAATACAATCCTGAAGCTTTGGAAATGTTTTTGATGCACAAAATTTTTGTATTAACGGATTGGTTACATCAACAAGGAATTCCTAGCAAATCGAAGTTGATGTCGATGTCGCAAATCTTGGGCTATGACTTGGATGATGCTTTTTTTGATGTGATCTTACCGCAAAAATAGCCGATCGCACATCGAGTTTGCCAAAAATTATTCTTTCCCACCTAGAATATTAGACCAGCAACCCGAATTAGATCGCCATACAGATGAGTGTAGGCGGTTGCTACGCCAAACCCCAAACACCACTG
The DNA here is from genome assembly GCA_020882975.1 of Microcoleus sp. EPA2. GTDB lineage: Bacteria > Cyanobacteriota > Cyanobacteriia > Cyanobacteriales > Microcoleaceae > Microcoleus. The sequence goes on from JAHRFD010000015.1 coordinate 110,529, forward strand.
ACTCTTTGTTCTAGTTAGAAGCCCCAACTTGAGCCAAGGTCTGTTCCGGCATTACCCTGAAATCATGTGGTGTAACTATAGTTTACAATTGAGTAGTAAAGCCAAAAACACGGAAAAAAAATTTATTGATTCCGCGTAATGGAAATCCAGCCTGTTCCCCTCTTGATAAGGCGGTTGAAGCCGCCCGTGTCGCTTTTATCTCAGGTCTTTAGACACTGAGTTTCCCGCATACCGATTTTTATTATGAAAGATCTCACTCGTTATCGAAATATCGGCATCTTCGCCCACGTAGATGCAGGCAAGACCACTACAACCGAAAGAATCCTCAAGCTGACGGGTAAAATCCATAAGATTGGTGAAGTGCACGAAGGCGCGGCGACGACAGACTTCATGGAACAGGAGCAAGAGCGCGGGATTACAATTCAATCTGCTGCAACTACTTGTTTCTGGAATGAACACCAACTGAATATCATCGATACCCCAGGACACGTAGATTTCACCATTGAAGTTTACCGTTCCCTGAAAGTTCTCGATGGTGGTATTGGTGTGTTTTGTGGTTCCGGTGGAGTTGAACCGCAATCGGAAACCAACTGGCGCTATGCCAACGATTCCAAAGTCGCTCGTGTCATCTACATCAATAAGCTCGATCGCACCGGGGCAGATTTTTACCGTGTTGTCAAGCAAGTCGATAAAATTCTTGCAGCCAAGCCCATGGTCATGGTATTGCCCATCGGCATAGAAGAAAAATTCTGCGGCGTAGTCGATCTGCTAACCCGCAAAGCCTGGATCTGGGATGACTCCGGCGATCCCATGAACTATCAAATTAAAGATGTTCCTGCCGATATGGTCGATGATGTCGAAACTTGGCGCGAACAGTTGATCGAACTGGCCGTCGAGCAAGACGACGCGCTGATGGAACAATATCTCGAAGGCAATGAGCCAAGTATTGAAGACCTCAAACGCTGCATTCGCAAAGGTACTCGCGATCGCGCCTTTTTCCCCACCTATTGCGGCTCATCCTTCAAAAACAAAGGCGTACAGTTAGTTCTCGATGCAGTCGTTGACTATCTGCCAAACCCCATGGAAGTCACACCGCAACCAGAAGTAGATCTCGATGGGAATGAAACGGGCGAATTTGCCCTTGTCGATCCCAGCAGACCATTGCGCGCCCTAGCATTCAAGATCATGGACGATCGCTACGGTGCCCTAACCTTCACCCGCCTGTACTCCGGTACTTTGTCCAAGGGCGACACCGTACTCAACACCGCCACAGGCAAAACTGAGCGGATCAGCCGTTTGGTGGAAATGCACGCCAACTCTCGCGAAGAAATTGACTCTGCCCAAGCAGGTGATATTGTGGCGATCGTCGGCATGAAAAACGTCCGCACCGGACACACCATCTGCGACCCCAAAAATCCCGCCACCCTAGAACCCATGGTGTTCCCAGAACCCGTGATTTCCATTTCGGTCAAACCGAAACAAAAAGGCGGCGAAGAAAAAATGGGAGCAGCCCTCACCAAAATGGTGCAAGAAGACCCATCCTTCCACATGGTCACAGATCAAGAGAGCGGCGAAACCATTCTCAAAGGCATGGGAGAACTCCACCTCGACATCAAAGTAGACATTCTCAAGCGCACCCACGGCATCGAAGTAGAAGTTGGCGAACCCCAAGTAGCCTACCGCGAGTCGATTACCAAGCGCCTAGAAGACGATTACACCCACAAAAAGCAATCCGGTGGTTCAGGTCAATTTGCGAAAATCGGCTATGTAATCGAGCCCGGTGAGCCTGGAAGTGGCTTCCAGTTTGAGTCAAAAGTGACCGGTGGTAGTGTACCGAGAGAATATTGGCCAGCGGTCGAAAAAGGCTTTGAAAGCTGCATTGACAAAGGTGTCTTGGCTGGATTCCCTTGCTTAGACTTGAAATTCACCCTCCTAGAAGGTGGTTTCCACCCCGTTGACTCCTCAGCCATGGCCTTTGAAATTGCAGCCAAAGCAGCCTATCGGCAGTCTCTGCCCAAAGCAGGGCCTCAATTGCTCGAACCAATTATGAACGTCGATGTATTCACCCCAGATGACTACATGGGCGACGTCATCGGCGACCTCAACCGCCGCCGGGGGATGATGAAATCTCAAGAAACAGGACAGACAGGAGCACGGATCAAGGCAGACGTGCCCTTGAGCGAAATGTTTGGCTACATCAGCGACTTGCGTACCATGACTTCTGGGCGCGGACAATTCTCCATGTCCTTCTCTCACTATGCTCCTTGTCCCAGCAACATCGCTGAAGAAGTGATCAAGCAAGCCAAAGAGCGTCAAGCTGCCAAGTAGTACATTTGACTCCTGGTAGCATCTATCTGGAGTCAAACAGAAAAATCAAAGCCCCGACAACTTCTACGAAGTCGGGGATTTAATTTAGATAATAAGTACAGTGAGGTTCGACAAAAAAATATGATTGAGTCGATCGCAACACTTTCACTAACAGACTTCCTCGCTCAACCAGATATTGAATCCTCACCTGCATGGGAATTGATTTTGGGACAAGCAGTTCAAAAAACTATGCCAACCCTTTTTCATTCGCGACTACAACACAACTTGGTTAACTATATCAACGATCGGACCGATCGGTTTGAAGCGATACCAGAGTTGCGTTGCTTGGTACTTCCCTACTCGCCAGTACCAGATATAGCGATTGTAGCAGGCGATCGGCTTACCGATGAAGACGGGCCACTTAACGGCGCACCGGATTGGTTAATTGAAATTCGATCGCCGGATCAAAGCACTTTAAAATTGCAGAATAAGATCCTCCACTGCCTCATTAACGGCACGCAATTAGCATGGCTAATCGATCTCTCTCACCAACAAGTTTGGGTATGGCAGGGTGAGGAGCTACCTATAATCTGTTCTGGTGCAGATATTTTACCAGTTTTAGGTATTCTCCCGGAACTTACGGTTGATGCTGTGATGGCTATGATTCGCCGACAGTAGGCATTTTATTAGAAAACTGGGTTTAAAACCCCGTTGATAGTAATTAGGGTTTGCTGAATATACCGCATATTGCGTGGTCTGGGTTTGCGATCGGCTTATTCAGGAAGCCCCACATATTAGATAGTAGAATCACGAGTTGATTTCAACAACATCTGGATTTCTTCAATACTTAATATTGGTGAACGACGATGAATCATAGCGTGACAATTTGGGCAAACAGGACGCAAATCTTTTATAGGATCAATTTCATACTCTTGTGCAATTTCTGAAAGGGGTTTTAGATGATGAACATGAATGAAACCTTTTCCCAGTTCCCCAAAAACTTTACCAAAATTGAAATCACAAACTGAGCAACTTGAACCGTGATAATCAATACATTTTTGCCGAGCTTTAGGCTCTCGTTCAAAGGCATTGATTAAAACTTGCCGTACTGCCCCTTCACGAAATGTTTGTACTGTATCTACTTCATCAGGAAATGTTTGTACTGCATCTACTTCATCAGGAAACAATCTAGTAGTAGTTACAGATTCCTGAATCTGAAGCGGATTTTGATTTTGCCAATCCAACAAAGATTTTAGCAGTTCTTCACAAAACGGATTTTGCCAATTTTTCAAACATTTTAGGTATTCTTCAAAACGGTCTTCCTCAGCAAGAAACACATTTATTGCAGCACGAAAGATAGGAAAGAGTTCGACAAAGTTATCAATCACTGGCTGAGCTGCATCTAGGTCTTTAATAGGAAGAACTAGATGTGGACTCGTAATAGAGGTAGCTTGCCACTCTCGTTCAGGAACTAATTGCATCTTGTTAATTAACTCATCATACTCTAACTTTTCAGGTTCTCCCGGTGCAATAGCCTCAGAGTAAAGTTCATATCCACCCTGCTCCAAAATCCGAGTAACATCTTCCACATGGTTCTTCAAAACTTGGACAATCGGATTGGCTTCTAGCCCTCTTAATCCAAAAAATTTCACACATAAACTATCAGAAGTACACTCGAATCTCAGTTGAAAAATCCAAAGTTTTCCTTTTATAGCCAAGCCAGCGGTTGCTAGTTTGAAGGGCATTGTTTTCTTGGATTCAGGGCGATGAGCTGGTGTAGTCGTTATTCGGCAATCTGAGAGTACATCTGTGCCATAAACTTGGTGAATAAGGTCACAAGCTTGTTCAATAAGTATTTTAAGCTTAGGGACAAGTAATTCTTGTAGCTTATCAGCACGCTCTCGATTGTCTTCGACTGAGAAGAGATATTGTTCAGCAGACCCTATCAGTGGCAAGTCAACGATTTGTGACAATTTATATTTATTCTTCGACATTACAAGTCCAACGAAAACTAATCGATATTTTAGTATTTTCTCGACATATCCTGAAATAGGTCATGCTTCCCCAACTCCTAAAACTTGTGCTACGGTGAGTTTCAGATCGGGAAAAGTTGTTGAGACGATCGCATTGCTTCCTTGAAAAACAGCTTCTTCATACATTCCATCTACCCATATCAGCACGGTAACTTTTGCTTGACTGGGGTCAACGATCCAGTATTCAGGAATTCCCCGTGCGGCATATTCCGATCGCTTGTAGCGGTAGTCTCGATCTTCATTCACTTTACCCGGAGAAACCACCTCAACCACTAATGCAGGTGGTGGCATATCCTGTGTAATTGTAGCTCGTCTGCCATCGATCGCCGCGAATAATTCTTCTGTTAATATCATCAAATCTGGCAAACGAACACGAGTCCGTTGACCCATTACCACAATCTCCGTATCTTTGCAACAGATCAGATAAAAAGGAACGAGTTTGAGAAATTCTGACAGCAAATAAATGGCAATTCGGTTATTTCGATTCGTTTCTGGAGGCATTTCAACTAATTCTCCGTCTATGAGTTCATATTTGGTGTCTGTCCCATCGTCATAAACAAGGTATTCTTCTAGTGTGAGTTTTTTAGTCGCTGTGGTTGTCGTCATGGCGATCGCCCTTACCAATCTCTGTATTTAAACCTATGTCAATTATAATGTTCAGTTCCACATCCTGCCTAACTCATGATTGAATCCAGATTTTTCAATCCTTAATTTGAATAGGACTTGGGTTTTAAGCAACGGAGGAGACGGCTTTTGGAGTGTCCCTACATGATTATTTGGGGTAGGGAAACGGCAATGCCGTGTCCGATTTCTTAAGTTTTTCTGTATAAGTTCTGTTGATTTTTTCTAATCCTGTGATAATAATAAACAAGCTGCACTAAATTATTACTTAAGGGGAATTTGAATGAACGTTTTGCTTGTCTATCCACAATTTCCCAAAAGTTTCTGGTCTTTTGAGAAAACCCTAGCTTTACTCAATCGATCGGCAATGTTGCCACCTCTAGGTTTAGTCACAGTAGCTGCCATTCTGCCACAAGATTGGCAATTTAAGTTAGTCGATCGCAACGTCCGTCCAGTGACGGAGGACGAGTGGGCCTGGACAGACTTAGTGATTCTGTCCGCAATGATTGTCCAAAAAGAAGATTTACTCATCCAAATTCGGGAAGCAAAGCAGAGAAATAAGCAAGTTGCCGTAGGTGGACCCTATCCCACAGCATTACCCGACGAAGCAAAAATGGCCGGTGCTGACTATCTAATTTTAGATGAAGGTGAAATTACCCTACCATTATTTGTAGAGGCGATCGCCAACGGAGTCACTTCAGGCATCTTCCGAGCAGGTGGCGAAAGACCCGATGTCACCGGCACACCAATCCCCAGATTCGACTTACTAGAATTTGAAGCCTACGCCGAAATGTCAGTCCAATTCTCACGAGGTTGTCCCTTCCAGTGCGAATTTTGTGACATTATCGTCCTCTATGGTCGTAAACCACGAACCAAAAACCCTGAACAAATTATTGCAGAACTCGATCGCCTTTATGAACTCGGTTGGCGGCGTAGCATTTTCATGGTTGACGACAACTTCATCGGCAACAAACGCAACGTCAAACTATTCCTAAAAGAACTTCTACCCTGGATGGTAGAACATCAATATCCATTTTCCTTTGCCACAGAAGCTTCCGTAGATTTAGCCAACGACCAAGAATTAATGGATGCCATGGTCGCCTGTAACTTTGGTTCTGTCTTTTTAGGCATTGAAACACCAGATGAAGAAAGCCTAGCCCTGACTCAAAAATACCAAAATACCAGGAGTTCTCTCAGCGAAGCAGTCGAAAGAATTACTCGCACAGGTATCCGAGTCATGGCAGGATTCATCATCGGATTTGATGGAGAAAAGCCAGGAGCAGGTGCACGAATTGTCCAGTTTGTAGAGCAAACATCAATTCCCACAGCTCTGTTTAGTATGCTGCAAGCCCTTCCTGATACAGCACTCTGGCATCGGTTAGCAAAGGAAGGAAGATTACGCAAAGAATCCGCTAATATCAATCAGACAACTTTAATGAACTTTGTGCCGACAAGACCCCTCGAAGACATTGCTCAGGAGTATATTGAAGCATTCTGGGAATTATATGAGCCAAAGCGTTTTCTCGATCGCACTTACCGCCACTATCGCCTTTTAGGAGAAGCCACCTATCCCAAAAAAGGCAAAGGTAGTAGCAAAAAAGTTAACTGGGTCACAATCAGGGCGCTACTGACAATTTGCTGGCGACAAGGCGTACTGCGCACCACACGCTGGCAATTTTGGAGCCATTTGTTCAGTATGTACTACCATAACCCCGGTGGTGTCAGCAGCTATCTCTCCGTTTGCGCCCAAATCGAGCATTTCTTCGAGTATCGTCAGATTGTCCGCGATGAAATTGAAGCACAAGTGGCTGAGTTTCTAGCGACTAAAGTTGAACCAATTAACTCAGATGAAAAGATGGCAGTGATTTAATTTTGGCTTGAACAATTAGACTAGGGAGCGCTTACACCCATAGATTCTAGCGCCCTAGGCAAAGAATTCACGTAGATTTGGGTGCTAGTCAGAGCCAAAGCTCTGGCTTGTTTTTTGACATCAAGTTCTTCGATGTTTACTTAAGTAAGTGTCACCCAAAAAATACACTAACATCTGAGAAAATACACTTAGGAATAAATACTTACACCAGCACTCAAAATTATCAGTAACCACCTCATCAAAAATTATGGTATGATACATTTAATTTTTGCGCTCAAAATTTTAGTTTCAATAAATAATTGCTCGATTGCGATCGATTATTAACAATAAGCGATCGGTATAATTGGAGGCAGTTAAAATGTATGGTTTAGTGAATCGTGCGATTCAAGACATGGTATGCGATATGTTTGATGAAGCTACTTGGGAAAAAATCAAACAGAAAGCGGAAGTAATAGAGCAGCAATTTCTGATTTTAGAAGCTTATCCCGATGATTTGACTCATCGTCTAGTTAAATCGGCTAGTCAAGAGCTAGGCTTATCTAGTGCAGAAATTATGCAAGCCTTTGGTGAATACTGGGTTAAATTTACGGCTACTGCGGGTTATCAAGAAATACTAGATATGGCGGGAGATACATTACCGGAATTTCTCGAAAATCTCGATGATTTACATACTCGGATTGGGGTGCAATTCCCTAAATTGCAACCACCATCTTTTGAATGTACAGAAGTTGCCGAAAATGTGATAGACCTGCATTATCAGTCTACACGGGAAGGTCTGGCACCCATGGTAGTCGGGTTAGTCAAGGGTTTGGGCGATCGCTTCCACACAGCAGTTGATATCACCCAAACTGAATCCCGTGAAGCAGGATGCGAACGTGACACATTTCGGATTGAATACAGAGCCGAATAGACTCCAAAATATTCATGAATAAGCCACTGTATACACTGAATCCCCAGACTTTTTGTGAGCTATATCCCTTTCATATAGGATTTAATCACAATCTGGAAATTGTCCAGGTTGGCGAGGTATTACAACGGACTCATCAAATCACATTATTAGGTGAACAAATAGATCGGCATTTTCAAATTCATCAGCCAGCGATCGCCTTTGACATTTTAAAGATTCAGAAAAAAATCAAATCATTATTTATTCTAGAATCGAAGCATAACTCTCTAAAATTAAAAGGGCAAATGGTCGCTCTGAAAGAGCAACAGGTGATCCTGTTTATTTGCTCGGTGTGGAATCCAGACTCAAGCCTGTTATCCAAATTAGCTGTCAAGTTGAAAGACTTTGCAATTCACGATCTGACTCCCGATTTTTTGTTTTTGCAACAAACTAGCCAAACGGCTATTCGGGAAGTTCAAAGCTTGACGGAAGAATTAACTCAGCAGAAAATTCAGATTCAAGCATCACTAGAAGTGCAGAAAGAACTGACATCTTTATCCCAAAAACAAGCACAACATTTAAAACAGGCTTTGAGTAATATTAAGGAAACACAATCACAGCTAATTCAAGCAGAGAAAATGTCAAGTTTAGGTATGTTAGTCGCCGGAATAGCCCATGAGATAAATAATCCGGTAACTTTTATTCATGGTAATTTGAGATATCTGCAAGAATACGTAGAAAACCTGCTCAAATTATTACAACTTTATCAAAAATACTATCCGCAACCCTCATCAGAAATCGCCACAGAAGCGGATATAATCGATATCGTTTTTTTAGAAACCGACCTTCCCAAATTACTAAATTCTATCAAAATTGGCACGGAACGCATCTGCAAAATTGTGGATTCTCTCAAGAATTTTTCCCGCCATGATGAAGCGAAAAAAAAGCCTGTAGATATTCATTCTGGCATTGATAGCACTTTGTTGATTTTGCAGCATCGGCTGAAAGCTTATGGTAGAAATGCCGACATTCAAGTGATTAAACAATATGGTGAATTACCCTTAGTCAATTGCTACGCATCGTCAATTAATCAGGTATTTATGAATATTATTAGTAATAGCATAGATGCTTTGCGAGATGCAGAGGAAAATTGTGCTGACTGGAATCAAGGACCTACCATTGTGATTCGGACTTTAGTCAATGATAGTCAGAATTTGGTAGTCAGGATTGCTGACAATGGTATGGGTATGGAACAATCGGCGATGGAGAAAATATTTGACCCATTTTTTACAACGAAGCCCGTGGGAAAGGGTACGGGTTTGGGATTGTCAATTAGCTATGGGATTGTGGTGGAAAAACACGGCGGTAAGTTAAGCTGTATTTCTGCACCGGGAGAGGGGGCGGAATTTGCGATCGAAATTCCGCTGTTAAATTCCTAACTCTTGCACTTGTTTATTGCTGTGTGGTTGAGATTAATTGACCGGATAGGATAGAAAAATTGAGGGTAGAGCCACCAGATATACTTGGATTTAGGCACAGGTTTCAATCTATAGCAGTCCTTGCAGGAGTCGTAAAGTTTTTTACCCCACCCCAACCCTCCCCTTATCAAGGTCCGGGAGTAAGAAATTCACAAATGATGCGAGGATTGCTATATGTTATAATTAATCAAAATTGAGGAATCATTATGTCAAAAGAAAGAAAAAGTAACAAAGAAGTCAAAAAGCCAAAGAAACAGCCTGATGGTGTTGCTAAGCCGAAAAATGACAACAAAAATTATGGTAGTACAGAAGGCCGCAAGTAGAGATAGCAGCCACTGTCGAAATTGTGCTTAATGTTGTTCAATTTTCATTGTTGCCATTAGTAACAGAGAGCGCGCCACGTTTCCAGGATATTCAGAATCACTTTATGTTCGATCGGACCTAGGTGGCGATCGCCAGAGAGAGCGGCATTTGCGATCGAGATTCCGCTCTAATTTAAATTTAAAGCTCAACCAGTAGCAGCAATTGTGATTGTGTCCGTTTCCCAAGTTGCGACAGCACCCGCAGCCGTTAAACAGAAATAGCCATTGGCAGATTCCGACACTGTGGCTCCGGCTAACTGAGCACCCTCAAAGTTCGCTCCGATTAAGGTAGCTCCCCTCAAGTCAGCTTCCCTCAAGTCGGCGTAGCACAGCCTAGCCCAATCGAGATTGGCTTGCAGCAAAGAAACTGCCACTAAATTCGCCCTGGTTAAATTTGCTCCCGTCAACTTGACATTCCGCAACTGAGCTCCCGTGAGATTGGCTGCTACCAAATTTGAGCCTTCCAAGTTGACACCGTTGAGTTTTGCTTCGCTGAGATTGACACCATTGAGATCCGTTCCACTCAAATCGATGCCGTTGATGTATGCTTTTGTGAGACAGATGCCCGTCAGTTGGGCTCCAAAGAGCATCGCACCGCTGAGTTTTGCCCCCCCTAAGTTTGCCCAGTTAAGGTTTGAGCCGGTCAGATTGGCTCCCCGCAAGTTGACGAATTGCAAGTCACCATTACACAAATTGGCGTTCCAGAGGATGGCACTCCGCAGGTTGCTACCGATGAGTTGAACGCCACTGAGTCGCGCTCTGGGCACTTTTGCTTTGACGAGGAAAGCTCCGCTGAGATTGGCTTTGGTCAAATCGGAGTCCGCGAGCCTGACTTCGCCCATTTTGGCAAAACTGAGATTTGCCCTGTGAAGGTTAGCACCGCTGAGTTGTGCTTTGGTGAGAACAGCCCTGCTCAGGTTCGCCCCGATAAGATTAGCCTTTGAAAGGTTGACTCCAACTAAGATGGCTCCACTGAGGTTGGCTCCACTGAGGTTGGCTCCTGCAAAGTCTCTTTTGCCATTTTCATAGTCTTTGAGCAGCTCGGCTACTTCCATAGAACTCTCATCTCGAAATATGAACTATTACTAATAATTTTATATCTAAATTTTATATTTGATCGAGTTAGGGCGATCGCACTTGGCAGAATTATGAAAATTAACTTGATATTTCTCAATATATGTTGTTTTTTGTAATTTTTTATTAATAATTTGGTAACAATCTTGTGGGCGAACTACCTAAAATTTAGTGAAATGGTAGTCCACATCGCTCATAGGGAAATCTGTGTGACTGCAATATTGCCACCAAAACAGACATCCACATCAGTACCCGGTGCCCGATCGCGCGATCCGTATTCACCCACATAATTAAAGTATTCTCCCTCCTGGCGATATACCAGGGGCAAAGGCTCAGTAGAAGGGCGACAAAACACAATTTCTGGTTCCGCACTTCCGGGTGCTAAATGTGGCAAATTCACATTCCAGAAACAACCAGATTTGGGTTCGCGATTGAGCAAATCTGCCAACACCCGCGATGTCCAACGAGTCGCCACTTCCCAGTCTATCTCCCAAGGTCTTTTAATCCAGTGGGAAATCGCCACACCAGGAATCCCGTGCATCGCCGCTTCCCGCACGGCGGCAACGGTACCAGAAAGGTAAACATCAACGCCCAAATTACCGCCGGCATTAATACCGGAAAGTACCAAATCCGGTTTTGGACACAGGTGATTGAGGGCGATGCGAACGCAGTCTGCGGGTGTTCCCCCTACAGCATACTCGACGGACGATCGGCGATCGACATGAATCGGACTGTGAGCAGTCACCTGGTGTCCACAGCCAGACAATTGCCCTTGAGGAGCCACCATCATCGTCTTGCCGTTTACCGCCTGCAAAAGAGCCTGAATGCCTGGAGCGTCTATGCCGTCGTCGTTGGTTAAAATTATGGTCATTGGTTATTAGTTATTGGTTATTGGTTATTGGTTATTAGTTATTGGTTATTAGTTATTAGTTATTGGTTATTGGTTATTGGTTATTGGTTATTAGTTATTGGTTATTTCTCTGTATTTCCTGCTCCATTCCCCCCTTGGGGGGGGTTGCCCAATGCCCGATGGCCAATGCCCGATGACCAATGCCCAATGCCCAATGCCCAATACCCAATACCCGATGACCAATTCCCAATGCCCTGAAAACATATAATCCCAAAATCATCTGAACACATCACCAACTTGTGGTAAAGTTTTGTGTCGATCGCCCGATCGCCAAATATTAACACAAGTTCAGTTAAACGCGCTTACAGTAATGTTTTTGCCAATTTTCCCCCTAGCTCAAACAATCGCCACACCTCCCACCCAACAACAACTGCTCATCCAGCCAGAACTACCCGTACCGGAAAACGAACTAGATTTACCGCCAAAGCCCAGCAGCAGTCCACTGAAAACCGTGATGCAGCGCCAGCAAGTCCGGGTTTTGCCGGGACAACTCGACAACATCCCGGTTTTCAATAGCAACAGCCCGGAAGTCGTGCAAACCGAAGGCATCTTGCTCTCGACTTTTCCCCAGGAAGCCAAACAAGTACCTTCAGCGCACTTAAACTTTCCCTTTAAAGGCAGATTTGACATCTTTGCTCACCACATAGCCAAGGCAAAAAATCGCGAACAAACTCGCACTTTATTTCAAGGAATAATTGTCTACAATCCCAATGACGAGCCTGTCACTTTGAATATATTGCAAGGAGCTACTTATTTAACTCGGCCTGATGCTCTGTTTGTCGATTTGCCTTCCTATTTAGACAATCGATTCGGCACTGTGTTTGCTGGGCCTGGGAGCCGCATCACCAGTGATGTGCTGCGGGGGTACAGACAAGGCATTTTGCCGGCTGCGATCGAAATTCCAGCCAAGCAGAGCCGAATGCTGATGAATTTGCCCATACCTGTGGGGAATGTCACGCCTGCTTCTAATGGTCGATCGACTTTAATGCGAGTATCGAGCAGCAATTCGGTGTATGTTGCTAGTTTGGCAATGTTTGCTCCCAAAAATTTCGCCGGAGTCGAACAATATCCGACGTTAGAACAGTGGGAAAATATTTTAAATACCAAGGGTTTAGCAGGACCGAGGGATTTAGCACCAACGGCGATCGGTTTAAATCCTGAGCAAAAGATTTATGGTCGGGTTGCGGGAGTAGCCTCCGGTTCCCAGTGGCAAGCTAAAATTACTGATAGTTCAAAAACGGATTATTTAACTATTCCCAAACCTGGGGAGGAATTTTCCTATGCCTTGAGCACTACGGATACGGGTACTTTTGGAACTGGTCAAATTCAAAGTGCTAAAATGTTAGCTCGTTATCCCGATACGGCTTATTTTGCCCACGGTAATTACGGCATTCAATACAACTTAAGTTTTCCGCTTTATAATAAATCTCGCGAGTCTCAATCTGTGAGTATTAAGATGCAAACACCGATTAAGGCTAATACAGAATCGGGGGGATTGATGTTTTACGATCCTCCTGAAAATCGGATATTTTTCCGAGGTACGGTGCGGGTAATGTTTAAGGATGATGGGGGGAAGACTTTGACGCGCTACATTCACATCGTGCAGCGCCGGGGACAGCAGGGGGAACCTTTGGTTAATTTGAATATTAAGCCTGGGGAAAGGCGTTTGGTGCAGGTGGATTTCTTGTATCCGCCGGATGCGACACCGCCGCAAGTCTTGACGGTGCGATCGAGTAATTAGTTGATGTTGATTGAGTTAGGGCGATCGGCCAGTAGGTTGAATCTTACTGGCAACAATGATAAAGTTTATACAACTGCCGAATAAGGAGAATAGTTATGTCTGTTCAGATGCAAAGACGGCTATTTACAGTGCAAGAATATCACCTAATGGGTGAGGCTGGCATTTTGGGTGAAGATGACCGAGTGGAATTGATAGAAGGAGAAATTGTTCAAATGGCTGCAATTGGTACTCGTCATGCAAGTTCCGTTAAGCGTCTGATCGCTGTGTTCTCCGATTTGGAGAGAAGACGTGCGATTATAGGCGCTCAAGACCCAATTCAGTTAACAGAAAGAACTGAACCTCAACCGGATGTTGTATTGCTGCAACCTCGCGCTGACTACTACGCTACTGCACATCCAGTACCATCTGAAGTTTTGTTGTTAGTGGAGGTTTCTGATAGCACTGTTGGTTTCGATCGCGATGTGAAAGTTCCTAACTATGCTCGTTCTGGTATTCAGGAAGTATGGTTGTGGGATCTTGATGTGAATTGTTTAGAAGTTTACCGCGCTCCGACGGCTAATGGCTATACTTCTCTCAAAAAGTTTGAGCGGGGAGAAACGGTTGCGCCGCTAGCTTTTCCTGAGTTTGAAGTAAGCGTTGATTTTATTTTGGGTTAGAGCGATATCGAGTTTTGCTCAATAGCTTGCGTTGAGTCAGGCATTCTGCACGATTAACTTGCAATCAATACACACTTACTCGACCGATCGCACTTATGTTTCTAGGATTAAGCAATATTCGCAGCATCCGTTAGCGCGATCGCATACCATTCGTCGCAGACTAGCTGAAACCTAGGTTTTACTCATGCTGCTTCGCTCAGTTTTAGCAGGGCTTGCGCTTTGGCAATGCGTACTAAATGTTCGACAAATTCGTATTGCTGCCACAAACGCTGCTCGATCGGCGTTAGTCCTTCCGTGCGGTTTTTCTCTAATAAAGTATCGATTTCCGCTTGAAGAGCGTCGGATAAACGCAAGGCTAATATTTCTTGTGGTGATGGTAAACTTGCTATAAATTCTAAGATTTGCGTGAGTCCAGAAAATCCATTTGAAGGATTAGCTTCGACTTCCCTAAGTCCCAGCATCAAAATCTGTGGTAAGTCATCTTTGAGAGGGTCTAGGCGCAGGGCTAGTTCGTCGGGAATTTGAAGGGTAATTGTTGCCATTTTTTTACTCACTGACGCTCTGATTGAATAATAGCACAATAGAAGATGGGAATTATAATTATACAGTGTCGTTTCAGGTGAGATGATATATTGGCTCATCAGGGATTATACCGATCGAGCTTTGTGAAATTTGGCTCGGATTTGAGCGATCGCCGTTTCACCATTAATTTATCCACTGAGGGACTGTCTAGAGAAGATTGGGTGAATGATTTTTCCTGTCGTAGAGGAGAGTTTATAGTTGAAGAATTAGACGGTTTCTAAAAGTGTTTCTGGTTAAAAAAAGGAGAGTATTGAGATGAGCGGACTTTTTGAGATGTTGAATAAAATTCATAAAAAACCAGGAATGTATATCGGACGAGCTTCTGCAACGGAGCTTTTTATGTTTATAGTCGGTTATAGAACGGCTAGAGAAGAGTTGGGATTTGAACCCACAGAAAAGGAAATGGAATTTTATGGCGACTTTCAACCCTGGTTGCAAAAGCGATATGAAGTATCAACATCAGGTTCATGGGCAAGAATAATCGAGTTTTATACTAATAATGAAGAACGAGCGTTTTATCGTTTTTATGAATTACTTGATGAGTTTTTGCAGCGAGATAGCCATTCAGAAGGGGAGCGAGTTAAGGAAAAGGAAAAAGTCGGTAATGTAAAAACTGGATAGTCAATTGTTAAATAGCATAGATCGCTGTCATTTGAAAACCAAATTTTTGCTGTTTCTAGCGTTTGCCGTGGCAAAAATGTTTTTCCCATATTTATATACAGCGGGAAGCGCTGTATTACGGCACACTCAATGAATCCTCAACATTTAAGAAATTGGTTTGTTAATTGTTGCTGCTGTACCTCATAAAAGCGGGAAGTGCTGTAACACTCGATCTCATTGAATCGTAGCACAATAGAAGTACGATCGCCCTTATTTGAGAAACGCAATGTGCGATCGCCCTACGAGATTAGGTAAAAGTGCGATCGCCCTTCCTGATCTTAGTCGCTTCACCCTACCAATCAGTTGAATTGTGGCTAAATTTTAGTTAGCGTTGTTATCGTTGATGTCTAGATTTTCTATTGAGAGTTCTGAATCTGGTGAAGTCGGTATTTCCACCTTAAAAACAATTACTATTTGATTTTTTTCAATACTTATATTACTTATATTAACTACACAATTTTCAGGTAATAAATCTTTAGTTGCGAATTTAGCAGACGACTGAGTTTTATATCCAGCATCCTCAAGCCATTCAGCAATATTTCTCCAATTTTCAATCTTTTCAATCCCTTTACCCACAAAGCCTTTAACGTATCTATAAATAGTGGCACACAGGTCAGTTTCCACACCCTTGGGATTTTTTTGCAGCTTTTCGGCGATTTCAGCGGGACTGTGGCCACAAAGCAACCCCCGCAGATGCAGCTTTTCTACGGGGGTGAGAGGCTTTCCCTTAACGGCGGCCAAGTCCGAGTACAGAGTTTTTAAGTCCCAGCAGCTTTCGGCTTCGACGAAGCGATCGTTTGTGGATGCCATAAATAGGTGTATGTAAACTTCCTGATGGAAGTCTAACATAATTCCTGATGTATGTAAGTGTATGCTCGGTGTTATTTGGCTTAATATACTTGAAAGCTCAAGTTTAAATGGTGCGAGTCACAAGCTAAAACCTTTGTGGCAGGGCATTTGACTGATTACTGAGTACAGTTAGTGTTACGACAGGGATTAGGGCTGAATTTTGGTAATTTTCTGGGTTTGACTCTAGTTTCGGGTGCTGTCGGTAATTTTTTTAATTTATTTTCTGGGTTCTGCATAATTTTGTGGATGCGGCCCCGATATATAAGTAGGAGGCTGTAGCAGGCTTTCTTGGGAATCTGTGCGATCGCTGCGAAAGCTTTGCTATGCAAGACTTTGGCTCGGTCATATAAGCTTGGAAGTTTATCGGTAGCTAAGGCTATTTGTAAACTTTTGTAAAGAATTCGGTAACTTTTGCATAAAAGTTAGGGTTCTAGCCTGATACACAAATAGAGGGTTGCAAGTGGCTTGCGGGCGATCGACTTCGATAGGGCGATCGTCCGATAGACAAATACAGACTAACAAGTCATTTTTTCAGATACATCTAGATCCAACAAAAGGAAAAACAATGCGCTTAATATTCTTAGGCCCTCCAGGGGCAGGAAAAGGAACACAAGCTAGTATTTTGGGGGAGAATCTAGGAATACTCCACATATCAACCGGAGAGTTATTGAGGCAAGAACGCAAAGATAAAACGGAACGCGGTGTCGAGGCGCAGTCATACATCGATCAAGGTGCATTAGTTCCCGATCGGGTAGTCATGGAAATAGTACATGAACAACTGACTAAGCCAGAAGCTAAGAAGGGGTGGATTTTAGATGGATTTCCTCGAAACGTTTCTCAGGCTGGTGTGTTAGATGGATTATTGATGGGAATGGCTCAACAAACTTATAACTGTGTGATTAGTTTTGAGGTGCCGGAGAAAGTTTTAATCGAACGACTGAAAAAACGGGGGCGCACGGACGATACGCTAGAAGTGTTGCGTAATCGTTTAAAAAGTTATCACGAAGAAACTGCTCCTTTGATCGACTTCTATAGCGATCGAAAAAAGTTAGAAATTATCAATGGTTTTATGTCGAGGGAATCAGTCGCGAGTGCGCTGAAAGAAGTTGTAGAGGATCTGAAAAAAAATATTTAGAACTTCCGCAATAGCTTGCTTTCAGTTTCCCCCTTTTCAAGGGGGACTATGAGGGTTCTAATCTTTAGAGTTTCAACGCAAATTTCTGACTAACCTTAGTATTGTACGAATAACTACTCAAAAAATATGCCCTACAACTACAATGATAAACCCAACAAAGAGCCTAGTCTCAATTTTGAGCTTTATGCAAAAGAGCTAGGTAAGATAGCTGTAAAAGCCACAACCGGTAATGAAGGGGCATTTACAGTAGGAATCTTTGGCTCATGGGGAAGTGGAAAAACCACTCTCATGCGTTGTATCGAAAGAAAATTTGAAAACCATACTGAACATTTCGGAGTGGAAGAGGGTGCAACTAAATTTAAAACTATTTGGTTTAATCCTTGGAAGTATGATGATACCCACGGCATCAGAAACGCCCTCATTCAAACAATATTGCGGGAAATGGCCGAAAATTCTCAAAGAGCTATAGTTAAAGAAAAATGTAATAATTTAGCCACTCGTTATAACGCTAGTCAGTGTTTTTTGCATATAGTAGAACACTTAGCAGGAGCAGCCCTTCAATCACAGATGTGGGGTGTCAATCCAATTGAAATTGTCAAGCCTTTTACAAAATTAGGTGGAAAAGCTAGGACAAATCCAGAACAAAATGAGGTAAATAATTTAGCTTTAGAGTTAGACACTGACCCCTATTTATTCATTAACAGTTTTGAAGCCCAGTTTCGAGAAGTTGTTAAGGCATATGTGGGAGAAAATGGTCGGTTGGTAATTTTCATTGATGACCTAGATCGGTGCTTGCCAGAAAATGCCCTGACTGTTTTAGAATCGCTGAAACTTTACCTTGACAATGCTAATTGTGTTTTCTTTATAGGGCTGGACAAGAGAGTTATTGAACAAGCTGTTAAACAACGATACAAAGATTTGAATGTAACTGGCAAAGAGTACATAGAAAAAATGATTCAGCTTAATTTCTTTTTGCCAGAAAAGAATTCAAATCAAGTGACGCAAGTTTTGCAGCATGAACTAAACGAGTTAGTGGCTTGCCCAAATTATCCCATAGATGCTAGAATGTGGAGAATGATTTTGGCAGCAACCAAAGGAAATTTTCGCAAGACTAAACAGTTTGTTATTGCCTGGGCGCTAATTAGAAGTCTAGCTATCTCACTTAAGGTAGCTGATGAAAAGATAATTCCTCAACTTGCTAAGATTCTTTTAATTCAAACGAACTTTCCAGAACTTTATGATGCCTTGCCAACCAAAGATTATCAGTTAATCAGGCATCTAAAAGAAGTAATAGATGCTTATAGCCAGAGCATTGAAGCTGCGAAAGAATTGCTGAGTAAATATCCAGAATGTAAGAGATTTTTCGCAGACAGTCATTTGAGAAGTTTTCTTAAAGGGAACGCTCAAGACGGTGATGATTATGCAGATATCAGCGACCCCCAAGATTTAAGAAAACTTTTACAGATTTTGTCTCAAACTGGAAGGTAATGTTTAACACAATTAAAGCTTTAATACAAGAGTTTTTGGAAAGCTTAGAAACTTTCATAAAGACTCCTAGCGATATCAAGCCATCCTCAGAAGAAACAATTACCTTAGAATCTCCTACAAATCAGCCACCTACTTTTGAAAGGCTAAAAAGGCTAAAAATGCTGCACAATCTTGATTTATTAACCACTAGCTTTGAAGACGCAAAAGTTATCAGTAATGACTTTTGTACCATTAAGATTTCGGATACCCTGGCACAGGCACTCTCTTTAGTAACATTACTGAATCCAAGCGATCTTATCGTTACGGATGATGAGGATAAATTTTTAGGAATTGTGAGTAGTTTATCAGTTTCCCTTGAATTTACGCCTCAATTACAAAATGTGCCTTTTAAATACAGACATAAAACGACCAAAATAGGTCAAGCCACTGAGTTGATTTTGGCTCAAGGAAAAAAAGCGATCGGTGAAGTTTTTAGCGTAGATAAAAATTATTGTTTTTTTCAAAAAAAGAAACAAGTTGATTATGCTTTCGATGAGTTTGGTAAACTTTATAAAGCGCCGGAAGACCAGAGTTTTATACCTATTTTGAACGAGGATAGAACAATTGTAGGTGTAGTTACTTGCCAAGGACTTTTAGAGTATCTTAGACATGACCGCTTGTTGGAGGAATCAAAAGTAGAAAATCTTTTAGAAAAGATGTCTTCAACAAAAACCTCTCTGGATCAGCTATATACATTACTGTCAGAGGATACGTTAGAATCTGCGCTTTATGCAATCAACTATTTGCCTATAGAGCACATAGTGATATGCGATGCAGATAAAAATCTTTTAGGACTGGTGAATAGAGAGCAAGTTAGTGTTTTAGCACATCCGATGTACTACCACTTAATGAATACACCTTTACGAGACATTATGCAGCCACTAAGTAGTTTACATCTCGTTCAACCCACCGATAATCTCAAGGACGTTATTAGAAAATTTCTGGAATCAGACACAGAAGTTTCTGTTCTTATGGATAGTTCCAATAGCCAAATACCCAAAATGGTTATAACGCCAAGAACTATCCTACAGTTTGTAAAATAACTGTCCTTGAAGTATCTAACTAAAAAATCACAGGAGATTAAAACAATGCGCCAAGTCAACTTTACTGACCTTGTAAAAACACCGCTCAATGATATTTTACAAGGTCTTGGAGATTCCAAAAAAGTGAAAACTGTAAAAACCACTGATACGATTGCTCATCTAACTGGTAAGATGGAGTGCTTTAAAATCAGAACGATGCCAGTTTTGGATGCGAGGACTGGAAGACTGGTAGGAGTAGTGAGTCTAGTTGATGTTGCCAAAGTTCTAACACCTCGAAACACTAAACTACCGATAGAGTATCTGAGTGAGAAAGGCTTCGACATGACTCAGCTTCATGATGCTAATAAAGAAATGGGTAAAAAAACTGTCGGAGAAGTTTTTAACTTTGATCTTAAACCTGCGTTTATTGTATGGACTGAAGTTTTAGAAGAAGCAATTAAAAAACTGATTCATAGAGATGAAAATAAGCGACGCAATAGAACGTTGGTTATTTTGGATGCTGGAGATCGAGTTGTAGGAACTTTTTCTTATGTGGATGCTCTCAGAATCATACGCGATGGAGCGATCCCCGCATTTTTAAACGATAGAACAGCGAATGATGTATTGACTTCAAAAGTAGTTACCCTGACACAAACGGACTACTTAGAAGATGCAACGTTTACTTTCGGTGGCGGTTTGTTTACACACATACCTATCACCACCATAAAAAATGGAAATATAGTGATAGGCATTATAGATGATATTGCTGCTGCCACGCTAGAGCATGAACTTCTTTATGAGGATTTGCATGATTATCCTCTAGGTCAAATGATGACTAAAGTCTCGGATAAAAACACAGTGAAGCCAGATTGTTCAATTAAAACCTTAATAGGTAAATTTATAGATGGGCATGAAAGGCCAACCGCCATTTTAGTTGGAGAATATGAAGGTGAACAATTTACAATGGCAGGTATCATCAGCTATGTGGATATATTCAAAAAGCTGTTAGAGTTCATAGACGGATTGAACCGCGACAGACCTGAGTAGACTAAAGTGCGATCGCCCTTAATGTCCAAAAGTGCGATCGCCCTCTTAAAATTAGTTAATGGTATAATCATCAATCAAATACCATCCAGAGTAAACCACTTATTTTGAATAATGGCATAGATACTTCTGAAGACACTCCAGAAGTTGTAGAACAGGATATAATAGACCAAACGATTGAAGTAGGAAGTGGTTGTGACTGGACAGGCAGTGGAATAGAACCTCAATGGCATAATCCAAAATCCATCAAAGCTTACGATCATATCGATCGCCATCACGGCCCAAAACTGAAACCCCTTAATTTTAGAGGCAGGGCTGCATCTAAAAATCAGCCTCAAGGCCAGTGGCTAAATGCTCAAGACTGGGTAAAAGCTGAACAAGTGACACCGAAATATCCCGGTTGTTACATTATAAATTTCAAGCGTTCTATTGGGAAAGTTCACTATCCCGATGGAACAATAATTGAAAATGTTACCCATGCTTTTATTAGAAGGAAACCAGATGGAACATTCAAATCTGCTTATCCCGTTCTCAATGATGCTACGCTGTCCTCATTAGATAGGAGCGATGAAGATGAATAACTATAGCAATTTTACCATCCACCTAGAAGAACCTAATGGCGAAAAATATGCCGACCCACCCGATGACTCATTAGGAGAACTTTCGCATTTTGAATTAGGGCTGAAACTATTTTGCTTTGAATGCGACCATCTAGTATCAATAGAAATCGGTGAACAAAAAGTAAAAGTTTTTTTAGACCCCGATATCTGTATGCTGGTAGAAGATGAACTTCCCAAAAAAATTAGTGAGCTATCCCAAGGGAAACCCATCAAAATAGAATTTGTTGAAAGTGTTTGTCTTACTCTTGAATTGCAGCCCTTAACCAACGATAAAATTAGCTGTAATTTCAAGGAATTTGGATATTTATCTCCAAACCAGTTTACCCTAAAATCCAGAAATAAACACTTTGAACTGAATAAAACTCAAGTTATAACAGAGTTAAAGGGATTTGTCGAACAACTCATGGAAATGGCTCTAAATGGCGGCTATATCACCCCGGAAGAAAAGCAAGAATTCTTGGTCCCACTCCGCGAAATTGCGCCTGCTTCGGCTATTTGTTAATTAAGTACGATCGCCCTTAATGCCCAAAAGAGCGATCGCCCTTAATCTCACTTCCCTCAATTACAAAACAAACTCGGCTCTACATGAAAAAAACTCCCTAGAATAAATGCCAACTCTTTACCAATATCCCGATCGCCATTAACGACTTCAGACACTCTTTTTTCAGATCCCATAACGGGCACCAAATCCGCAGGTTGTAACTCTCTTTGTTCCATCAAAAACAGCAATATTGAACGAGGCGTTGCTGTAGTTCCTGGTGCATAGCATTCTTGCTCAAACTTTTCAATCAATACAATCAGCAATTCATATAACTCGTCTTCTTCAGGAGTGCGATCGCGCTGGTGCATCAACTCTTCCACCATAGCCAGAGCCTTCTCATTATCCGCTTCATTTCTAATTATTTTCGGCTGGTACTGAGACAATAACTCTTTGTATTTATCTGGATTAAAAGTAAGGGTCATTTTTCCATTTCTCCTGATCATACTCAGCATGGGTGAGAATATATTTGATATAAACTAATTGGCTTTCATAATCAATACTAACTATTAATCGATAATTATTACCTTTGATATTAAAAACTGTAAACCCTCCAACAGCTTCGGCTTTAGGAAAAACAGATTGTACCTCAATTAAATTAGACCATTTAGCCTTGCTAGCAATTTTAAATCAGTTATCCAAAGCTTCCCCGCAATCAGCATGAGTTTCGCTGTATTCACGCACCCGTCGGTAGCTGATTATGTGCATCTACTATAAGCAATTTAAACTAAATTTCAGTTTAACTCAAGTAATTTATTTCGTCAAGAGCGATCGCCCTTCATCTCACTTCCGTAACTCTTTAGTATTTATCTCGATTTAAACAGTCCTCGACGCACTCTGACAAAGAAACCGGGTTTTTACCGAATTTACCATTTGTAACAAAGTATTTCGTAAAAAACCCGGTTTCTGGACTCCCACAGACATTTGAGGTGCTACACTCAGGGTATCGTCACAGCCACAAACAGAATGCAAACCATTACCATCACCATTCCAGACGATCGCCTGCACAAGCTCCAAGAAACCGCCAATCGCCTCGGCATTTCCCTAGAAGCATTACTGCTTGCGGGTGCTGAAAACTTACTCGCACCACCAGAAGCATCCTTCCACAACGCTATGGAATACGTCCTCAAAAAGAATGCTGAACTTTACCAAAAACTCGCCTAATGCGCTATCTAACTTTAACAGAAGTTTTAGAACTTTATATTGTTCCTAGTTCTATTTGAGAAATTCTCAGTGGCCAAACTAAACTGTATTATACCACAGTCCGATCGCCCTTAATCTCCAAAAGTGCGATCGATTTATCGCCAAGATCGGCTGTATACACCACAAATTAGGCGGAATTTACAACAAGTCATCAAACAAAACAAGCTGGTATGGTCGGGTACTTTTGATAAAGTGGGAGACATAAGATGAACGTTACTCAATTAATAGAAACATTAAATGGTAATAAATTCATGCGCTCTGATGAGGAAGTAATGAGTTTTGAATACACTTTAGCCGAACTTGCCCTACATCGTAACACCGAATATTTACCAGCACTTTATCTAGTTTTCGATGACAGATGCGAACAACATGAAGTGATGTATGGTCTCATTCATTTTCTGGAGTCTTTTGAGCTAAAAGACCAGTTGCAGGCGTTTATTGATAGCATAGACCGGATGATTCTTAATGCAAAAGAATGGACAATGATTCTAATTTATGGAATTCTCAATCAGGATTTAGCCCGGAATTTATATAGCCAGATGTTACATTCTACCCATTCTCAAAATCGGGATTTATGTACGCATTTGCTGCGCGAAATAGCTGCTAATGAATCCCCTCCTTTATCTTCCCATGCTGAGTCAGTTATTTCCGGCGCAATTGCGATCGACATTAATATTGATGAAATTCAGACGGATCTGTCGAGCTTTATTAAACTCATCCAAGATGGGAATATCTTGGTACTCTTGCAAGACGATCGCCCAATAGCCGAAATTAAACCGATTAGATAAAATGTCTTATTTATAATAAGTTGCTATTCCCACAACCAGCCAAACAATTCACCGACAGAAAGCGTAAGTTTCCTGGCAAATTCGGGAACTAAAATCAGTTGTTCTGGTTCGTCAAATGCGACGGGATGGTGTTGCGCTCGAAATACAAAAACCGTCTGTTCTTTGGGGTCAATTAACCACCCCATTTCTGTTCCGTGTTTCAAGCAATGCAATATCTTTTTGATGAGTTTAGTTTGACTTTGATCTGGAGATAAAATTTCAATTATCCAATCCGGTGCGAGTTCAAACCGATTTGCTACACCACCATTTTCTTGACGCGGAATTCTCTCCCACACAAATACAGAAACATCGGGAACGATCGATCGACCTCCAAAGGTACAACGCAACTCTGGAAAAGCCCGTGCAATCTTATTGGGCTTCAGGGTTGCGTTAGCAGTTGTCACCATTTCACCTTGAATTGCGCTGTGTTCTCCTTGTGGCATAGGCTTTTGAATAATTTGACCTTCGATGTACTCGCTAGCAGGTTTCGTTTCAGGTTTCACGAGAAACTCGTTTAGGGTTAAGGATTTAGATGGAGTTTGTACCATGTTGGATTCCCAAACGCGGATGTCTTTTATCTTAATTTTAGCGGGGGTGGTATCGCAATAGGTAAAGAGTTTTATCAGACCATCGAAAATTATAGATTTTTATGCAATGTTATGGTAATAGGTGACAAAAATCAGCCGTGTTGAACCTATAGATAACCCGATCGCCCTTAATCTCCCGTCATTTCCCGTGCCAATAAATCCTGTAACAACGGCACTAAAGGAGGTAAATGATTTTCAATCGTATTCCAGACTAATCTCTGATTTACTTGAAAATATTCGTGAGCCATCACATTTCTCATATCACCCATCAAACGCCAAGGAATCTGCGGATAACGAGACTTAATTCCATCATTGACATTAACAGAAGCTTCACCAATAATAATCAAGTTATAAAGAATCCCTTGCAAGATAATTTTTTCAATTTTCCGGAAATCTTCAAAACTCATCCCAGCAGTAGAAGCCTGAATGTCAGCGATCGCATTCACAATATCCTCAACTCGCAGCCACCACTCTCTAGAAGGCACGAATCGCCTCCTTGAGTACAGGTTCCCGCAAATGTTCCCTCAAAGCATCCTCCGTTCCTAAATCTACAGCACACCCTAGTATATCTTCTAAATAGTGCTGCACCCGAAACAAGTCAAATAAACTTGCTTCTATCGAAAAATCTACTAAAAAGTCTACATCACTATCCGATCGCGCTTCATCCCGCGCCACCGAACCAAACAAATCTAAAGACTTTACCCCCAAGGCTTTTAATCTTTCCTGGTGGGCTGCTAAAATTGCCAGTACATCTGCCCGTTTCATAATTAGTTCTCCCGACCCTTTCGCTATGGAATACGTCCTCAAAAAGAATGCTGAACTTTACCAAAAGCTCGCATAATACGCTATCTCACTTTAACAGAAGTCTTAGAACTTTATCAGCGGATTAGTAAACTTTTACTCGGAATGATTTAACCGCAGAGGACACAGAGAACGCAGAGGAAGAGAAGAGAGAGGGCAATAATTCTGATGATACCGAATTTGATATAATATCGATTTTTTAGGTGTATCGGTATTGTTTGATGTTAAATGTTATGGGGGCGGGTTTACTAAGAATAATTGCCAAGAATCTACAATCTCCTAAACCCGCCCCCGCCTATACTACAGTGTCAAAGACTGAGGATTTGTCTCAATCAATTTGGCTAAATCTTGCAAGAAAGAGGCCGCATCAGCACCGTAAATAACTCGGTGATCGCAGGTAATATTCACCTGCATTTGGCGCTTCACTCCCATCAAACCTTCTTCATTCGCCACTACTTGCGGCCGCGAGGCACCGATCGCCAAAATCGAGCCTTGACCTGGGGGCAAAATCGCGTCAAACTTATCTACTCCAAACATTCCTAAATTGGAAAGAGTGAAAGTTCCGGTGCTATATTCATCAGGCTTTAACTGTTTGGTGCGAGCGCGATCGACTAAATCCTTCCAAGTGCGGGAGAGGGAATAGATATCTAGGCGATCGGCATTTTGCAACACTGGCGTAATCAAACCGCCACCATCCATCGCCACCGCCACAGAAACATTAATATCAGCACGGTATTGAATCGCTGACTCCACATAACAAGCATTCAGCAGAGGATGTTTTTGTAAAGTTACTGCTACAGCCTTCGCCAGCAAAGCCGTCATGGTGACGCCCTTCGACTTAATTTGTTTGTAGAGTTTGTCGAGATTGTCCGTAGTAATTGTATAGCCGACGCGGAAACACGGCACGCTCAAACTTGCGTCCATATTACGCACCACAGCATTTTGCAGTGCATTCATCGGTACGGTTTGGCCAGTCATCGCTACTGCTGGAACAGGCTGTGCCACTGCGGGTTTAGGTGCTACGGGTGCGGGTGCTGCGGGTGCGGGTGCGGGTGCTGCGGGTACTGTCACCAGTTGCTGAACGGGAGCGGGCTTAGCTTTACCCGCTGCGGCTTCCACATCCTCTGCAACAATTCTGCCGTGGGGGCCGCTACCTTTGATCGAATTCAAATCTACTTTAAATTCTTTTGCCAATTTCCGCGCGCGGGGAGAAACGACGCTGCGGCCGTTTTGACGGCTGACGTTTTGCTGCAATCCCGGAGATGAAGTTGTCGCAGCCACCGGGGCGGGGGCTGGTGTGGCGGCCGCCGCGGGGGTTGAGGCTGCTGCTCCTTGCTGCTGAGCGATGGCGATTTCGGCTTCAGTTTCTGCTACTAGGGCGATGGCTGTTCCTACAGGAGCAACTTCTCCTGCTGGGACGATAATGATTGCCAAGAATCCTTCGTAGAAAGACTCTACGTCCATGTCGGCTTTGTCGGATTCAACTACTACTACGGTTTCACCTTTTTCTACTTTGTCGCCGGCGGATTTGACCCAGGAAACAATTTTGCCCTCTGTCATGGTAGAACTTAGGGCTGGCATGAAAACTTCGCGAATCATCTGTAAAAAGTCCTTTTTAACTAGACAGGTGGGAATCCCCACAGCATAATCTTTGATTTGCTGTGGGATGAGAGCTGCGCTCCTCATCGGAGCGACCCAGAATGCGATGTTGGGCCTTGCCAAACAGCATTCTTTGGGTGGCGAGGAAACTCGCACTCTGAGTCATAATTCTGGTAAAATACTCGTATCTTGGATCAAAGAATCACAATCTGGGTCTAAGTAAAAACCTTTCATGTGACAAGTGGGGCAGGTCGCGTTCCTCACTATAAAACGCCGTAGAGGGAAACAATTGGAGTACCTCGAAGGAAGATCTTGATATCCACAGGCGGGACTCAGATGCCCAAACCATACCCAAAGGGTTGGTGTGGGAGCGTCACTTGCTAATCGGGAATTGGTAATACCATATTTAATGTGAAGTTACATATATTCCGATCCCCCTAAATCCCCACCCCCCCCTAGCCCCCCCCCAAGGGGGGAAGGGGGATTTTGATAAGAATCTTGTCCCCCCCGAATGTAGGGGCGGTGCCTGTGAGTGCCCGCCGTTGGCTAGGGGGGTTCGGAAAGACTGTAGGCTCAGACAGTAGGCTGGTACTACCTTTGACATTAAGTTGACACCAATCCAGGAGAACCTGCCCCAAAGATACAAGTTCAATGCACAACAGTTGGTTTGGCAATTGATAATTGGCGATCGGCGATCGGCAATAATTATTATTATGCCAGTCTCTAGTCCGAAGATCTGTGACTAATGACTCCAAATCTGCCAATTACCAATTACCAATTTCTAATTGCTAAATATCGCCTCGAATTTCTTGGACAATTCCATCACGGAGAAGAACTTCTACTTGCATTTTTTGAATCAAGTTTTCTCCTAACCCGATGGTGAATGTACCGTCAATTTGACCTTGACTCACTTCTTGTTCCAGGTCTAGTACCTGCACTTGCTGGAGTTGTTGCAGGTTTTGATTTTTTTGTTCTAGCAGTTCGCTTTTCCGTTGATTTACCTGGGTTTGAATGTTTTCTATTTGCTGCATTACTTGAGGACCAGGGGGGTGCAGGCTTTGCTTTTGGATTTCAGAAATCATCCGTTGTCCTTGCATTTCTAGCTGTTGTAGCTGAGAGTCGATTTGATTAATTTGGGCTTGGAGTTGCTGTTGAGCTTCTTCTTTCCAGCGGGGGGTAACGACGACTTTAACGTTAATCGATCGCTTCAAGAGTAATTGTGGGGTGGACAGTTCCATAAAGTTATTGTTTGTCTATTGGGAATTAGTCATTAGTCATTAGTCATCAGTCATCAGTCATTAGTTTGTGAGTTAGTAAACCTTTTCTTAGGACTGAGGACTGGGAACTGAGGACTCAGAATCGGGACTGGGGACTTGGGAAAAGTTTTCCTTCGCTATACCTCAAGTCCGGGAAATATTTTCAAAACATCCCGTCAATCATATCGCGGTAGTGTTCCGTCACAACCGGGCGCTTAATTTTCAGGGTTTGAGTCAGCATTCCATTTTCCATCGAGAAGGGTTCCAAAATCAACCGGAACGGGCCAATGCGATCGTCCGCGCGGTATCCGGGGCGATTTTGCACCTCGCGGTTCAATTCTTGGCGAAATAAGTCTTGAATTGTCTTGCTATTCCAGTCAATTTCGTGTATGGGAGGATTCTGACTTGCCGCCCATTTCTCCACGGCTTCTGCATTGGGCACAATTAATGCTCCCACAGATTTCTGGTCTTGACCGACTAGCATAATTTGGTCGATGTAGGGGCTGCGGAGACAGGCATCTTCGATGGGCTGAGGTTCGATATTTTCGCCATTGGTGAGGACGATCGTATCTTTGGCGCGTCCGGTTAAAATTAAATCGTTGCCCGGTGTCAGCCAGCCCAAGTCGCCGGTA
This sequence comes from Microcoleus sp. EPA2, assembly GCA_020882975.1. Lineage (GTDB taxonomy): Bacteria > Cyanobacteriota > Cyanobacteriia > Cyanobacteriales > Microcoleaceae > Microcoleus. The sequence goes on from JAHRFD010000015.1 coordinate 139,349, forward strand.
TCGAACCAGCCTTCGGGGTCGATCGCCTTTGCCGTCGCTTGGGGATTAAGATAATAACCTGCCATGATTTGTGGCCCCCGCGCCAATACTAAGCCGCGCTTACCTACAGCCAGTTGTTGCCGAGTTTCCGGGTCTACTATTTTAACTTCCGTATGGGCGATCGGCTGTCCGGCCGAACCTTTAAGATTATGCCAAGGGCGACGCACCGTTAACACCGGGGAAGTTTCGGTTAAGCCGTATCCCACCAACAAACCGATATTCGCTATTTCAAAGAAATTGTCCAAGTGGGCGGCCAAAGAACCACCACCACTAATTGCCCACTTAAAACGTCCTCCCGTAGCTTCCCGAACTTTTTGGTAAACCAGTTTTTCGGCGAGGGCGTGAATGGGTAATAATAGAATGCTTTTGATGCGGGCGATGAGTTTTTCGGTAGCAGAAGCAGGTTTTAAATTGAGAGTTAATCCTTGGTAAATGCGGCGAGATTCTATATATTTTTGGCTGGCAGATAGCAGGAAATTAACCAGTTTTTGTTTGTTAGCGGGCTGTTCCCGAAATTGCTTTTGTACTGCCTCGTAAATCGATTCCCAGATGCGGGGAACGCTTACCATGTACTGAGGTTTGTAGGTTTTAAAGTCTTGTTTGAAATAGCGAATATTGGTGTAAATTTGCGTGCATCCTTGGGAAAGCATGAAGTATTCGACAGTGCGTTCGTAGGCGTGCCAACTGGGGAGAATGCTGAGGACACCTTCGCCGGCTTCGGGTTGGAGAATTGTCCCGAAAGTATTGATTTGGTGCAGCAGGTTGCTGTGGGTCAGCATCACACCTTTGGGTTTGCCGGTGGTGCCGCTGGTGTAGAGGAGGGTGGCGAGGGTTTGAGGCTTGTGGTTGGTGGGTTTGAGGGGGCGGTTTGCGCCTGTGGCGATGACTTGGGAAAATTTGACCGTGTTGAGGGTTTGGCTGGTTTCTGGTTCTTCGTCGGAGAGGAGGATGATGAGTTGAATTGGCAAATCGGGGAGGCGGTGTTGCAGTTTTTTGAGTAATGCGCGGTTTTCGACGATTAAGGCGGTACTGCCGCTGTCTTGGATGATGTAGAGGAGTTCTTCGGGGTCGGCGGTGGCACCTCGGACGGCGTTGGCTGCCCCGGCCATCATGATGCCTTGGTCGGCTATCAGCCAGCGGGGGCTGTTGTCGGCGAAGAGGGCGACGCGGGGAGGGATTGCTTCTGAGGGGTTTGGTTCGATGCCGAGGGCTTGGAGGCCGGCGGCGAATTGCTGCATTTGTCGGTACAGGTCGGTGTAGGTAAGCTTGATTTCGGGCTTGCTGTGGGGGTCGTGGAGGGCGACTATTTGACCGAATTTCTGTTGGGCGATCGCCCAAATTTCTGGTACCGATTGGATGGAGGTGTAATCGATCAGGCGGCTGAGGTTGGCGCGATCGCGATCGGTCAGTTGAGATGATGTGTGAGATGTTGGGCCGTTCATAGGGTATTTTCCGGGGTTTTGGGAGATAAAATTATTGGTACAAGTTTAATATCACAATTATTTTAGAACTATCTGGCAGTGTCGTGACAGTTTGTAAACCTGCCATTGTCTATTTGGAAAATTAGAGATACAAAATGATGAAATTTATAGTTGCACAGAAACAGATGAATTTATCAAGGTTGATAATATTTGCTTGGAGTGCGATCGGGCTAGCATCATGTACAAATATACCTTGGGCGTTAGTCTCCGAACCGCAACCGGGAAACAGTGGACGAATAACATTTGCTGACTGGTGTCTCACGCGAGCAAATTTGATTCCTGAAGCTAAACATACTGTTGATGTGTTGTTGGAGAAAGCAGATACTAATGATTGCGATGCGGCCGATCGAAAACTTTCTAGTCTCACGGAGCTCTACATCAACCACGATCAAATCAGTGACATCAAACCGCTAGCCTCCTTAACTAACCTGACACAGCTCGCCCTCGCCTTCAATGAAATCGGCGACATCAAACCGCTAGTATCCTTGACTAACCTGACCAATCTCTACCTCAGCTACAATCAAATCAGCGACATCAAACCCCTAGCATCCTTGAGTAACCTGACTGAACTCAGCCTCAATGGCAATAAAATCGGCGACATCAAACCGCTAGTATCCTTGACTAACCTGACCAATCTCTACCTCAGCTACAATCAAATCAGCGACATCAAACCGCTAGCATCCTTGACTAACCTGAAGCAACTCGTCCTCCAAGGAAATCAAATCGGCGACATCAAACCGCTAGCATCCTTGACTCACCTGACTGAACTCGACCTCATCAATAATCCGAGCGGCGACATCAAACCACTAGCATCTTTGACTAAACTGACGAAGCTCTGGCTCAGTGGCGATCGGATCGGCGATATCAAACCGCTAGCATCCTTGACTAACCTGACCAATCTCTGGCTCAAGGGAAATCAGAGCGGCGATATCAAACCGCTAGCATCCTTGACTAACCTGACCAATCTCTCGCTCGAAGGAAATCAGAGCGGCGATATCAAACCGCTAGCATCCTTGACTAACCTGAAGCAACTCGTCCTCAGGGACAATCAGATCCGCGACATCAAACCGCTAGAATCCTTGACTAACCTGACTCGGCTCATCCTCAATGGAAATAAAATCAGGGACATCAAACCGCTAGAATCTTTGACCAACCTGAAGCAACTCGTCCTCAGCAACAATCAAATCAACGACATCAAACCATTGCAATCTTTGACTAACCTGACTGCGCTTGGTCTCAACAACAATAAAATCAGCGAGATCAAACCCTTACCAAAGAAATGGGTCTAAAGCCCCGTCCTTATAGGACGGCTTTAATTGTCCTTATTCTATCAGTCAGTCATGGTATAATAGAGCAAGTAAACAGCCAGTAAAAATGAAAGCAAGATACCAATT
>JAHRFD010000016.1 GCA_020882975.1 Microcoleus sp. EPA2
TTTCGGCTCGTCAAGCTCTTTTCCGGTTATTTTGGCGATTACACCTGATTTCCTTCCTTTTTACTTGACTTTTTTTTCGTTGTTTGTGATATTGAGTATCAGCTACTGCTTTTACTCTCTATCTCTTATTTTTGTGACGAGGTTAATAGTGATTTAAGCTTTCAAACTATTCTTTTTTCTAGGTTCGGTGTTTACCTTCCGGTCGTGGTTCGGTGAACCGCTTTCCTTTTGGCGCTTTTCAAGAATAGCCTAATAACCAGGGTGATGCGAGTAGAGGGAACCGAATCTTTTTGTAGTAATTTTTCTACTTTCTTATTTATCGTAAGTATGGTATAATCCACAGATTTTGTTTGTATAGCCGTCAATACTCCTCCCATAAAGAAATCCCCAGAAGGGTGATAATCTGTTCCCATCCCAAGACAGAAGCTCTAATTTCTATATTTGTTATGGCAATGACCCGTGTTAGGACACAAAGGGTAAGACATCCTCGATCGCCAGAACGTAAGGAATCGAACTGATCGAGCTGTTTACGAATTCGACTACGCGAGCGGATAAGCGGATAAACAGAGAGTGTCCAAAAACTGACAAGAACTGCAAAAGCTTGTGGCGCGGGTATCCCACCCGATCGCCCAATTAAATTTAAATATCTAACACATCAATATAATGGTGGCGATTATCATTGTATTTAATTGAGCGAGTCCGATCGCCCAAACGAGGAGAACTCGCACCACAAATCTGTATCGGTGGGTGGGAAGAACAGTGTTTCAACTTAGATTGACTCACCAGGAGACTTCTGAGGCGATCGGGATGACGCGGATTACGGTGAGGTGGCTGATGTGTGGCTGGGAGGAAGAGCGAATTATCGATCGCACTCACCCTCAATATTGTATATAACATTAGATTTGTCTGGAAAAGGGATGACAGTGAAGTGTTTCTGAGTCATCAGCTAACTGAGCAATAATTCTAGGGCTTGCGCTTAAAGCCATTTAACTAACTAAGGCAAAACTCTAATTCCACCCCGACAAACTATTTCCCCGGTATTCAAAATTAACTCCTCAATTTCAACTTCTGGTCCGAAATCAATTTTAAAACTATCTACAATATGCTTAGTGGATGATTGTGAAAATTCGATTTCTGGATTCTCTAACATCAATTCGTGACTGCTCAACATCCGCAAACCAGTCCGCAATACAAAGGGGATTTGCCTACCTTCAGGGTGCAAAATAACAGCAGAAAGCGTTAACAAACCTGCATCAATTGCTATTTGCGAATTTTGTAGTAATGTTAGAGGCTGTTCCCGATCGCCTAGCGGCAGTATTGGTATCAAAAAATCGCTCAAAGCATTAGCAAGTAAAGGTGCTTTCAGCGACGCATTTAAATCGGATTGAATTAGCCGTAAAACGCCGAATACGGGAAAGGATTCTAAAAGGCGCAGTGGTTGACCTTTGATAACTTGACCGAGGTTAACGCGGATGCCAGCACCCTCTAGGGCGATGGAGGTTAGATGCAGTCCCTGATAGACAGCACCGCGAGCTGTTACGGTTACTTTGGGGATCGCACCACTGAAGATTTGTCGATCGCTCCCCTCAATTTTCACGCTCAACTCTGACACCTGCTGAACTTGCGATCGCAGCCACAACTGCACCGCCGGAGACAGCACTGCACTGGCGATTCGGCTGCCTTGACTCCTTGATGGTATCCCCGAACCCTGCGGCTGACCGACATTAGCACCTCCCAGTTCGCCACTAGGGCCAGATCCATTGTCAAATTCCCAAGAATTGCGATCGACTGTCATAAAAGATTTCAGAATTGGAACTTTAATATTCAAACACAAAAATTACACCATCTGGGCTGCTTGAGCTGCGGGGATTCTCGCTGATTCCCCATCGCCGAAAGTAGGGAAAATTGTCCCCGCTAGCTCCCTGGTTGCCAGCGTTGTCATGTATGGAAGCTCAGACTACCGCAAATTTAACTATAAACCTAGTATTTGTTTTAGTGTTAGTTTATAATTGTCTCGTCTAACCCCGCACCTTTGTAACCAGCAGTCGAGCGAAGGTGCAGGAATTGCGATCGAGAGTGAAAACCCAGAGTTTTCATACAATCTCCAGGGTTATTGCATCGGGACAATCTGCTGATGTGCCAACCTTTGTACGGTTTCGCCAACAGTATAATTTGTTCAAAATCAGGAAATAAAGTTTACAAAATTTCCGATTTGCGATGTCAGATTTACAACGTCAGATAGCGCCTAACACATACCACAGACACCTATTGCTTAATTGGTCGGGGCTAAATGTATCGAAAGCATCCAAAATAAAACTATTCCTGTAACGTAACATTTATACATAGTTTGTCTAAATCGTGTCAAGATTTAGCTGGACTGCAATCCAAGCAACAACTTTACGAAGCTGTCGGCCCAGGAGTCCATAAACCCCCAAGAAATTTAGGGGTATTGGAAGAAAAAGATTCACCAACTTTTAAATCCAAAGTCACACCAGTGTTGATGAGACACCGTTAATCAATTCAACCTGTCGTATTTCCCCCCCCCCAACTCTTGAGTTGGGCGTTTCCAAACTCCCGTCATGTCAGATGAAAGGCTACAAAAAATCCTCGCCCAGTGGGGCATCGCCTCTCGCCGTCAAGCTGAACAAATGATGATCGCTGGACGAGTGCGAGTCAATGGTCAGGTCGTGAATTTAGGACAAAAAGCTAATCCAGATATCGATCTGATCGAAGTCGATGGAGTGCCGGTCAAGGCGACAGAACGACCAGCGTCAGTCTATCTGTTACTTCACAAACCCCCTGGGGTAGTTTCGACTTGCAGCGACCCCAGGGCGCGATCGAAAGTTCTGGACTTGCTGCCTCCCAAACTACGTTCAGGTCAAGGCATCCACCCGGTAGGACGCTTAGATGCAGATTCTACGGGCGCACTGCTACTCACTAATGATGGTAAGCTGACATTTTGTTTGACTCATCCGCGTCATTCGATATCCAAAACTTATCAGGTTTGGGTGCAGGGGCATCCTCCCGAACCGATACTGGAAGCGTGGCGTCAGGGGATCGTCTTGGCCGGCAGAAAGACTATGCCAGCTCAAGTTGAAGTCTTAGAGCGCACTCGCAACGAAACCATGTTGTCCGTTATTTTATCAGAAGGGAGAAATCGACAAATTCGGCGAACCGCCGAGCAGTTAGGATATCCTGTGCTGGGCCTGCACCGCACAGCCATTGGCTCGATTCAATTGCAGCCACCTTCGGAGCCAATATTGCCAGTAGGCTGCTTCCGACCTCTTACAAATTCTGAAATTATTTTTTTATGGAGTCTAGTCAACCTAACCTCAACCAATGTGCCAGTCAACATCAGGAAGCACAGCCTATGACAAAGAATTTATTTTTTTTACTTTTCAAAACCCCTAAAAAAAAGCTGCCTTCCCAAGAGGCAGAACGCGCCCAAAAGCTAGCAGAAATTGGCGCAAAACTCCGCCAGTTCCGGGAAAAAGAGTCGATTTGCTTGGACAAAGTAGCTGTGGTGACGATGATTCGGCGGGATCTGCTACAGGCGATCGAGGATGGTCAACTAGATCGACTGCCCGAACCAGTCTATACTCAAGGTTTGATCAAGCGGTACGCGGAGGTCATGGGTTTGGACGGGGCTGAGTTTGCGGACTGTTTCCCGATCGAACCAGCACCTCGATCGGTACCCAAGTTATCCTGGCAAGAATGGCCTCAGTTGCGGCCGATGCACTTGTACCTGTTTTACACATTTCTAATTATATTTTCGGTCAATAGCTTGTCTCAATTGATGGGGGGTTCCTTCACAGGAAGAAACGAGCTGGTCAAAGAAAAACTCGCACTCCAAGAACAACAAGCCCGTTTAGCAGCCGAGTCCGATCGCGTCGCCAAAAAGCAGAAAGTGGATACTTACACAACTCTACAAGCTGGCACAAAAAAGGGAAATTTAAATAAATCTGGCGATAAACCAGTAATGGTTAGCGTCACTTTCAAGGAAGAATCGTGGTTGCAAATTGAAATCGATGGCAAAACCGAGTTTGAGGGAACTTTGCCTTCTGGGACTCAGCGAACTTGGCAAGCTAAAGACAAATTAGTGGTGGTGGCTGGCAATGCCGGCGGGGTACTAATTGCCTTTAATAACGGACAAGCCGAGCAACTCGGAGACCCTGGAGTTGTCAAAGAAGTTGTTTTCAAAGCTGACGAACTCAAGCCTTCAGAAAAAGCCAAAAATGAAGGCTAGTTGGTAATTGGTAATGGGTAATAGTTAGTTGTTACTTGTTAGTAGTTAATATTTTTTCTCATAACAAATAACAAATAACAAATTACCCATTTTTAATTTCTCTTAGGGGAACGCCCGCAGATGTAAGTCATGGTTTTGAGTCGATCGCGCACTTCCCAATTCAAAGCTTCTGCCCGATATCGCCACCCCCAATTTCCCTCTGCTTTCCCTGGAAAATTCATCCTGGCATCTGTACCCAAACCCAACAAGTCTTGAAACGGAACAACTGCCAAATTAGCAATCGATCCCCAAGCCATGCGGATTAAAGACCAATGAATCCCTTGGGGATCGAGGCAGCCCAAATAACGATAAACATCTTCTCTTTCGTAGTGTTGAAGTTGATTGAACCATCCGACAGTCGTATCGTTGTCGTGAGTGCCGGTGTAGACTACACAGTTGCGTTCGTAGTTAAAAGGCAAAAAAGGTTCATCGGGACCTGAGTTAAAAGCGAACTGCAAAATCTTCATTCCCGGAAACTCAAATCGATCGCGCAAAGCTTCCACTTCAGGAGTAATTAACCCTAAATCCTCAGCGATAATTGGCAGGTTGCCAAACTTCTCGTTAATTACCTCAAACAAAGCGGTTCCCGGCGCTTGAATCCACTCTCCCTCGATCGCATTTTTTTTGCCACGCTTAACAGCCCAGTATGCCTCAAATCCTCTAAAGTGGTCTATTCGAGTCACGTCTACATAATCAAAAATCGCTTCAAAACGCTGCACCCACCACTGGAAATTATTTGCTTGCAACTCCTCCCAATTGTAGACAGGGTTGCCCCACAATTGACCTGTACTGCTGAAGTAATCAGGGGGAACTCCCGCCATTAAAGCTGGTTCTCCCGTGGGTTCATCCAAGCAGAATGTTTCGGGATGAGACCACACATCTGCGCTATCGTGAGCTACATAAATTGGAATGTCACCAATAATTTTAATGTCCCGCAGGTTAGCATAACGTTTCAACTCCGTCCACTGGCGAAAAAACTCAAACTGGACGTATTTGTAGTAATAAATTTCAGCATTTAGCTGCTGCCGCCACTTGTCTAGCGCATCGGGTTTTCGATGAGCAATATCTGGTTCCCAATTGTTCCAGCTAACACCACCAAAGGATTCTTTGAGAGCCATAAACAAGGCATAATCTTCCAGCCATATCGCTTTGCTTTCACAAAAAGCCGAAAATTCTCTTTGCTGAACCGGCGATGCTTTCGTCTTAAAATTTTCGGAGGCTTTTTTGAGCAATGGCAATTTCAGAGCCACTGCGCGCTCGAACTCTACATAGTCGAGGGGAAATTCCGGCCAATTAGCCAAGTCTTCATCTGTTACCAATTGCTCGTCTCGCAATATTTCCGGGCTGATCAGCATCGGATTTCCTGCCATTGCTGAATAGCACGAATAAGGAGAATTGCCGTATCCTGTGGGGCCCAGTGGCAATATTTGCCAGTATTGCTGGTCGCTTTCTACTAAAAAGTCAATAAAGCGATAGGCTTCTATTCCCATGTCGCCTACGCCGAATCGACTGGGAAAGGATGTGGGGTGGACTAGAATACCGCTAGATCTGGGAAAAAGCATAATCTATCTCAAGATATAGGAGTTCAACGTTGACAATTTTACCGATCTTCCCTACAGGTTAAACTTCGGAGTTTTTCGGGTTTTTTTCAGTGCAATTACTTTTGTGATTGTCTCATATTTTGGTTGGAGTGTGTTTGACCAATAGTTTGATTTTCCTTAAGCGATCGCAGCCGATAGATTCATTTTCCGAGTTCATCAATGCTCTCTGGGTTTTTGAGAAATGATTCTAACTTTTCCCAAGAATTTTACAGTAAATAAACATGAATTAGCCGACTGTTTTTGTATCTTAAGAAACAGTCGGCTCGGAAAGTAGCTGTAAATAAGCTAAGTTTAAGTTTGCTTGTTCAACAATTTCTGAACTTGTGTCAGAGCAATAGCGCCGATGTTGTATACGGCCCAGCCGCCCGCCAACAAAACGGGCATCAATACTATTAGTATCCGCAGGTCAAAATCCATTGTTTCTCCTCCTAAAGTTTTTTCACAAATTCTGTTGACTCTCCCCAGTTAAGCTCACGCCGGGATGCTTAAGACTGGGCGGCCTTAATATCCCTATTGCTGGGGTTTCCGGGCGCAATCCTGTTGCCAAACATGGCGGTCTGCTATCCTAGTGTGGCCACTAGCTCCTCGGTCGTAACTTTCCCCCTGTCGGGGGGTAGGTTTTAATGTCTTGTACTGACAAGTCCTTGGAGACCTCTGCGTAAAAGCAAGTCTTGAACAGGCCGGATACCTATTCCACAATCATGATGACAGAGGTGTATTTGACTAGGCAAAAACACTGGGTTAACATGATTCGGCACGATCGGTAAATCAAGGCAGGATTTATCCTGCAACTACCTTCGATCCCTCGACTCAAGTCAAGCAGGTTTTCCGGCTATTCTTTATAATCTATTTTTATCTTATTGTGTCACCATTCTTCAGACTAAACAAGCTAATCTTTGCCACTGAAAGTTCGATCGCCCCCGCCATCTGGCCATCTCGCCCGGTGGGCGTGAGTCGAAATGGTCGATCGCCTCGCACAGCAGGACATCCCAGGATCAGGCCATAATTTGTCTAGCAATCCCTTCCACCACCGCAGTTAGGGGATCGTTGGGGTAATGCAAAGCAAAAACTCCCTTACTCGCCAGCAGCATCATTTTGTCGCTGTGGGGCAGAACTCCTACCACTGGGATCTTGTATATCGTCTCTACTTGCTGCTTCAAATCATCAAAGTCCAGGGATTCCGGGGCTTTATTGATAGTCATCAAGATCTTTGGCACTTCTAATTGCCTCGCTACATCTACCGTCACAGCCGTTCCTTGAAAGTCTTGCTGATCGGGACGCAGGATCAGCAGCAGAATATCGGAAATTGTAATACTGAGCAGAGTTTCTTCGTTGAGGCCAGGGTGAGTGTCGATAAATAGGTAATCTAAATCCAGAACCTCGATCAGCTCTTCAAAACCGTCCGTCAGCAATCCTACGTCGTAGCCTTCGCGCAAAACTCGTGCGATTTCTCCTGCTTTAATGCTCGAAGGGATCAGGTAGAGTTCGCCCTTATTTGCTAATTGGGGCAATAGGGAAGTTACTTTGCAGGCTGTATCGGCGATCGGACATCGGCCCCATAGGTAATCATTCAGACAGCGATCCATATTGTTTTCAGTGAAACCGAACAATACATGAATCCCAGGGGATTGAATATCGGTGTCTACAATAGCCACCCGATTTCCTTTGCTAGCGATGATAGATGCCAGGTTTGCTGTCGTGTTCGATTTGCCAGTTCCACCCCGGTAGGAGTGGACAGAGATGGTTTTGGACATGGTTTAGTTTGGAGTGTGAGATGAGGAAGCAAATTACTACTTTCACATCCTCCGCTACCATTCGACCCTTTGACAAGCTATTAACAGTCGATCGTCAGTTTATTGAGATACTGTTCTGGAGATGTCTAGTCCTGATTGGTGGGATTTTTGAGCCTGTTTTTTGCGGATTTGCGCTGTCGCATTTGTCTGGCTTTGGCTTGCAAATCGCTCAACTCCCCATCAGCTTGAGTTTCCATCGCCCCGTCAAGCAGTTTTTCCTCAACAGTCACAGGGGTTTGGGATGCCTGAGCTGACAAATTGCTCAAGTCCCCATCGGTTGGAGTTTCCATCGCCCGGTCAAGCAGTTTTTCCTCAACAGGCACAGGGGTTTGGGATGCCTGTTCAGCTTCACTCAGTACCCCGCGCTGCTTGTGTTTTTGAGCTTTTTGCTTTAACTGAGCTAAGTAATCCTTGGGCTGATTTTCAGCGTTTTGAGGTGTTGCCGAAACAGGAATTATTTTGGGTATTTCTGCAGGTCCAGAAGGAGCTTGAGCAGAGAGTTCTTTTTTGCTCCCTCTAAGTCGATCTTTTTTTTGCTGCAATTCTTTAAAGAACTGCGATTGCGTAATTTCTGCTACTTGCTCATCTTTTTGGGCTTGGTCTATTTCAATTTTGAAAACTTGTTTGACGCGATCGGTAATTGCTTTCCCGTAACCTGATTTATTAAATCTGTCGGCTAATACAATACTGCCACCAGTGACAACTAAAGCTAAGGCAGGTGTTGCCATCGGCACCCACCCTCCTAACCAAAAAATCCCCAAGCTGGTGATGCAACATACTCCCAGCATTGCCACAAAGGTGAGTATCAAGCGCGTAGGGTGAGTTATTCGCCAAGCCAAGGTTCCTCCCAAAATCGACCATCCTGAAATCCACAGGATTTCTACCCATTCGGGCCAAAACCAAAATAAAGGTCGATCGTCTAAAACCGCACTCAAAATTTGGCTAACGACTTGTGCGTGAGTAACTATCCCCGGCATGAATTGGTTTTTATCTTTTCCCGCACTGTAAGGAGTATAAAAAAAGTCTTTAACAGTTTCCGTGGTGTAACCGATGAGAACTATTTTATCTTTAACCAAGTTCGGGTTGACTTTACCTTCCAAGACATCTGTTAATTTGACTTGGTTTGCTACTTTACTTCTCGACCTATAGTTAATTAATATTTGATATCCTCTGAGATCTACATTTTTATATTCTCCGTCATTGGGTTCCAATTTTTTAAACTGCTTTTGACCAAGCCATAAAGATTGGTCTTTCGCGAGTTTGGGGTAAATTTTTTGCGCTTGCAGGTAGCGCAATACTAGCTGGAGATTAAAGGAAAATAAAACTTGGGAATTGTCGTTACAAAGGTGTTTTTCGGTAGGATAGTTAGTTTCTATAGCCGGGGGTTTCATAAATAATAAAGCCCTGCGGACTATGCCACCGGGATCTACTCCAAAATCTGCAAATCCAATCCGCTCTTTTGGCATTCCGGGGGGAGGCGGAGTACCGGGACTATCGACAGTACCATCGGTGACTAAACAAACTCCGATCGTGCGATCGCTTCTGCGCAAAAATTTAGCTAACTCGTCCCGCCCCTCTCCTTGGGGTACATCTCGCAGGACATCTAAACCGATGACTCGTGGCTGTAGTTTGTCTAGTTTTTGTAAGATTTCAGTTATTTTGCGATCGGATATGGGCCACTGTTTCAGCCTCTGAATGTCTGATTCGGTAATTCCGACAATTAACAAGCGCGAGTCTGGACTTTCGTCAGGACGCCACCTCACCATTTGGTCATAAGCCGCTAACTCTACTGATTCGAGTATTCCAAGCTGTCTAGCCCCAATTAAGGACAAGGTTACGGCTGCGCTAGCTATTAGTACAGACCTCGCAAATGTTACCGAAGGTTTATAAAACTTACTCAATGGGGTTGTTACCGATCGAATTTGGTTAAATATATTACTCATGGTCCCTGGATAAAGGTTTGAGTCGTTTGTGGAGCAGCAGTTTGTAGGCGCTGGCCTTAACCCTCGACTGTTTCTATCTTAGAACAGTCCGAAGATTCCGCAACTTGGTCAAAAATTTTTTACCGTTTTTAGCTTTCAGTCTCCGTAATAATCCTTACGACTTGGACAACTCGATGTTTGGGCTGTTGAGAATACACTTGCCGATCGCATTAATTAATGCTATGGATATGTCAAGGTTAAAAATGTGTATCTACAGCGAGTCTAGTTGCTCGAAAAAATTTCTCGGAAACAGACAATTTCTGTGTTTGCAATATTATACTCAAAGGTACAAAAAATGAAACGTTTTTTACATCTTGCTACGGTTTCGGTGGCTTTATCTGCGATCGCAGCCACTATCCCCACAATACCTACACCAGTGCGAGCCCAATCTCAACCAATTCTTCTGAGCCAGAGTCTTAACTTCCAGCCTCCCGACGTCACAGCCCCAGCCAACCGACAAGGGGGGACACATCGTGGTAATGGTGAATGTCCGGCTGGCTTATCCATTACTCCTTTAGTACCCATTAGCAATATTGGTTTAACACTCACAGATTCGCCTACATTTTTTGTGTATGTCCCTCAAACTGATGCCCAAATAGAATTCACATTGCTCACAGAAAAGGAAGACGAATTAGTCTACGAAAAAAGCTTCAAAGTTGACAAGCCAGGGATTGTCGGGGTCAATGTTCCACCCGGAGCCAAAGACAAATCTGTGCAAGTAGGTAAGCGTTATGTCTGGTCATTTTCCATGATTTGTGATAATCAAGATCGATCGGCGGATTTAGTAGTAAAAGGCTGGGTAGAACGAGTAGAAAAAGAAGCCAATGTCCAGAACAGTTTAAAAAAAACAGACCCGATGACAAGAGTGAACTTTTACGCCCAAAATGGGATTTGGTATGAGACTGTCACAACTCTAGCCGAACTGCGCCGTCAGAAACCAGGAGATTCTGTTTTGATCGCAGAGTGGAATAAATTGTTGCACTCCCAAGGACTTGATTCCGTAGCCACTCAACCCTTGGTTGAATCTCTTTAATTTTTTCTGGATTGTGTCAATATTGAGATGGTTGTAGTGTTAATCAGAAGTTTCAACTCCTGGTTAACCCTACAAAAATGTCATACCACATTTCAACAATTGAGTCAAAGCAATGAAAGGTTTTCTGCATCTTACTACTGTTTATACTAAGTATCTGGCTCTAGGGACGATCTCAGCTATTATTTCTAGTCTACCAGCACCATTGCTAGCTGAGTCTACCCCTATGCAACTGAGCCAGAATATTAATTTCCAGCCCCCAGATGTGGAAGCTCCCAACAATCGCCAAGGTGGAACCCATCGAGGGGATGCGTGTCAAAAAGAATTATCGATTATTCCCTTAGTCCCAGACAGCAATTTTGGTTTAACCCTAGCAGCCTCGCCAACATTTTTAGCTTACGTTTCTGGGGGTGGTACTGAAGTGGAGTTTACTTTGCAAACAGAAGATGAAAAAGCAACGGAAATTTACAAAACTACCTTCAAAGTTGACAAGCCAGGGATTGTTCAGGTGACTATTCCGACTACTGATAATCCTCAGAAAACTCTTCAGGTAGGTCAGCGATATCAGTGGTTCTTTGCGGTGATTTGCAACTCACAAGATAGAGCGGGAGATTATTTTGTCAACGGTTCTGTGCAGCGGATTGAACCTCAGCCAAGACTGAAAACCGATTTAGCAACTCCCGACCCGATCGCTAGAGTGAGCATTTACGCTAATAATGGGATTTGGTACGAAACAGTAGCTAATCTCGCCCAATTGCGGCGTCAGGCTCCTGATGATGCCAAGCTGACAGCAGAGTGGACTAAATTATTGCAGTCTCAAAAACTAGATGCAGTGATGAATCAACCCCTAGTTCAATCTTTCTAATAATCACTCCTGAAAAAATACAACTGACAGCTTACTAATGAATAATCAGTTTCCCACAATTCTAGCTCTGGATTTTGACGGCGTGATTTGCGACGGATTAATCGAATATTTTCAAACAGCTTGGCGCACCTACTGTCAAATCTGGAAGCCCGCTCAAACAGCCCCAGATCCCGATTTAGCTTCCAGTTTTTATAGAGTGCGTCCAGCCATTGAAACTGGGTGGGAAATGCCCCTGCTGATTCGCGCGCTGCTGACTGGAATTACGGAACAGCAAATATTGCTAGATTGGCCAAACATTGTACCACACTTGATGTCAGAAAATAATTTAAAAGCTGCATCAGTTGGGGCTATTTTAGATGGATTGCGGGATAATTGGATTGCCGAAGATTTGCCGGGATGGCTTTCTTTGCACCGTTTTTATCCAGGAGTAGCCGAAAGTTTATGCAGATGGCAGGAGACTGCGGTAAAAGTGGCAATAGTTACGACAAAGGAAGGTCGCTTTGTGAGAGAACTTTTGCAGTTAGCCGGTGTACAACTACCGTCGGAATTAATTTATGGCAAGGAATATAACAAGCCAAAACATCAAATTTTGCGGGAATTTTTGGCAGCATCTGGCGAAAATACTACTATTTGGTTTGTGGAAGACAGGTTGAAAACTTTGCTCTCGGTGAAACAGCAGCCTGATTTATCAGATGTCAAGTTATTTTTAGCTGATTGGGGTTACAATACTTTGGCTGAACGGGAATCAGTAGCTGAAAATCCACCAGTTCAATTGTTGTCTCTATCCCAGTTTGCGGCAGATTTCTCCCATTGGCTCCCGGAGGAAACATGATGTTATGTAGTAATGAGTAAAAAAACACAAGTAACAAACAACCAACCACAACAAACAAGAAACAAGAAATAACCAAAAACCAACAACAAATAACAAATAACAAATAACCAATAACCAATAACCAATAACCAATAACCAATAACAAATGTTAGATTTAACAAAAGCAGCAAAAGCAATGCAGGGAATGAGCCAACATTTAACCGTGGAGGCTCTGGCGGCTCGCCAGCGTTTAGAAGTTGCTCAGAATTTGTTACAAAAAGCCGCAGCGAGACAGGAAGAATTGGTACAATTACAAGAGAGTTGGCGCGATCGCACTTTATTTAATTCTGCCACACCGATCGAGTCCTTGTCCGATCGCACTTATATCCCAACTCCTCCCACAGCCCATACAGTCTTTGCCACAGACGGCTCACAAATTTCACCAAACCATCACGAAATAGCCTACTGCTACCTGCTCAACATCGGCACTGTGATGTTGCACTACGGGCAAAGTCGCCACCCAGTTTTAGACAGTGTACCAGAAGTTTTTTACAAACCAGAAGACTTGTATATTTCCCGACAGTGGGGAATTAGAACAGAAGAATGGATGGGATATCGGCGGGCAGTTTCCGAAGCAATCTTCTTAGCAGAAATGGGGGAAAATTGGGCAAAAGTTAATAACCATAAATTACCAGCACCAACTTTAGCAATGGTAGACGGTTCCCTGATTTATTGGTTTTTAGAACCCTTACCCACCGATGCCCGCGATTTAATTTTGCAGCCCATCTTAGCAGCATGGGACAAGTTACGTTTAGCAGGAATTCCCCTATTAGGATATCTGAGTGCTTCTCGCAGCAGCGATAGCTTATCTTTTTTACGATTTCAAGCTTGCACCCACGAAGTACCCGACTGCATAACTAATTGCCCTAATGTCGGATTTGCGGCCACACTTTCCTACGCCGAAAAAGCACCTTGTCAAGTATTTGAACCCTTGCGAGATGTCATTTTATGGGCCACAATCTTGTCACCGGGAGAAAGAAGTCCTTTCTGGAAATCCCAAGCGAGAATTTTAGATTTGTACGGCTTGAATTCGGTCTATTTTTGTTACGTTCATGTAGGGACAGAAATTGCTAGAATAGAAGTGCCGGAATGGGTAGTAGAAGATTCAGCCCAGCTAGATTTAGCCTTGGGAATGATGCTAGCTCAGGTACGCAAAGGCGGTGGCTATCCAGTCACCTTAGCCGAAGCCCACAATCAAGCTGTGGTGAAAGGAGGAGATAGAGGTCGATTTTTCGCTTTATTGGAGCAAGAAATGATTAAAGCAGGTTTACAAAATGTGGGAATTTCTTACAAAGAAACACGGAAACGTGGCAGCATTGCTTGAAATATACAAATTGTTTTATAGCCTTAGCCATCACAACTATAATTAAATAAGAGTTAAAAATGTTATATGCCCCTAGAATTAATTATCTTAATTGCCTCATTACTTGTATCTTGGTTAGTATTTAATTGGGCAGTGAAAGTATTGAAGGCTAGCATCGGGACGGCGATTGCTTTGGCCGTAATTGTGCTGACGATGCAGTTAATGTTTGGCATCGGGCCAAATCAATTATTTCAGTACATAATTCACCTGCCAGAAACGCTTTGGAAAACCATTTCTGGCAAGTAAATTGAACTGTCTAAGTTGAAAAATAGGCGGTTTCAACCGCGACTATAAAAACTAAGTCCGCCTGGGCAGACTAAGAAATAATATCAAATCCGGTAACATCGGAATTATTCATCTCTCTTCTCTCCCTCTGTGTTCTCTGCGTTCTAGGTCCGGTTAAATCATTCCGATGCAGCCGGAAACGATATAAGGGAAGATTTTTGCTGTTTCCTTCCAATATTAACTTCCTAGCATTTGCAACTTATACAAACTAGCATACAACCCTTCTTGTTGCAACAATTCCTCATGGCTACCAGACTCTATTAATTGGCCGCGTTTAAGCACTAAAATGCGATCGACATTTCGGATAGTCGAGAGTCGGTGAGCAATAATTATCGCCGTTCTTTCCGCCATCAAACGCTCTAGAGCTTCTTGAATCAAAGATTCTGTACCCACATCCAAACTAGCAGTTGCTTCATCTAGAACTAAAATACTGGGATTGCGAATAGCCGCACGAGCAAAGGCTAATAACTGCTTTTGTCCCCCAGAAAGATTTGTACCTCGCTCCCGCAATTGCGTATCATAACCTTGGGGCAATTGTTCAATTAAACCAGCAACATTTGTCTTTTCTGCTGCTGCTTGAATTTCCTCGATCGAGTAATTTTCACCCAGACTAATATTGCTTTTCACATCCCCAGCAAATAAAAATCCATCTTGGATGATCACCCCTATGTGTCGCCGCAATTCTGCTTGAGCCAAATCCCGAATATCGACATGATTAATTAAAATACGTCCTTTAGTAGGCTCGTAAAGGCGACACAGCAGACGGATAATCGAACTTTTCCCCGCACCTGTGGGCCCAACTAATGCTACTTTTTCCCCTGATTTGATTGTGAAATTCAGGTTTTCCAGCACATATTCGTCTTCTTTGTAAGCAAACCACACATTGTCAAATTGGATTTCTCCCGATTCACCATCCGGCGATTGAAGATTTTTTCCCTCTTTTGCTAAGGCTAAATTGGGCGGGGTGATTTGGGAATTTTTAGACAATAGACGATATTCCGAAGTGGGCGGATTTTGAGGATTATCCTCGCTCAATTCTGGCTGGAATGGAGACAAATTATAACCAATTGCGTCTGGATGTCCAGTTATCACCAACGGTGAATAATATTCTGCTTTTCCTTGTTTGCTATTCCCTCTTCCTACTTCTGGCTTCTGTTTGCTAGTTGGATCTTTAATTTCGATGGGTTCGTTGAGAATATCGCTAATCCGTTCAACCGCCGTAAATCCTGCTTGAATAGCGGTAAATTTTTCTGCAAATTGCCGCAGGGGATCGAAAAGACGCTGAGCAAACAAAATGAATGCAGAGAGAGTTCCAAAATTAATTGTACCTCCCAGAAGACTTTTACCGCCCATCCACAAAACTGCTGCTATCGCGACTAAAGCAATCCATTCTAATGTCGCAGATACGGCGGAGTCGTAAAATATTGTTTCATCAATTGCCTTAATGTAACGTTTATTGGTGACGCGAAATAATTGTGAGTTGAATTTTTCACGACGAAATAGCTGTACTACACCAATACCAGTCAAGTTTTCTTGCAGTTGTGCGTTGAGATCGGAAAGTTCTTCTCTAGTCTTGTAATTTGCAATCCGATATTTATACTGAAAATAAACTATGAGGGCGGTAATTGGAATCATCATTAACACCAACATTAAAGCTAATTGCCACTGCATGGTAAACATGAATACGGCAATTACTAATATTGAAAATAAATCGCTGATAATCCCGATCGCCCCGGAAGAAAAAACTTCGCCCAAAGCCTCGACATCACTGGTGAGACGAGTCATTAGTTTCCCTACAGGAGTGCGATCGAAAAATCGGACGGCTAGGGAAGTGACGTGGGCGAACAAATCATTTCTAATATCAGTAGTAATTATTTGCCCTACCTTCGTGACTAAATAGCCTTGAACAGATTGCAGTGCCAGCCGAAATGTGATAGTTAGCATCAGCATAACTGCCAGAATATTCAATCCGGCAGACAAAGACATTCCCCGCAGAAATTCGTAGGTAGGTTCAGCTCGAATTAGCGAAATTGCCTGCCCGATCAAGACTGGTTGAACTGCGCCGGATACTGCTAGGGGTACTAATAGGACGATGGAAATAATTAACAAGCGTTTGCTGCGCCCTGCGTAAGTGGCCAACCTCATGAATAACCGCCAATCTGTTTCGCGGCGGGGTTGGTTTTTGGTATCTGCTACTGGAGAAGAAATAGTCATTCGATTTGAGATTTTATAGGAAAAATTTGAGATGGCAGAAGCGGTGCTACTACTATATGTTATCATAGTAGCAAATAGAATCATTTAAATTATCAATTTCTCTATTCATAAGAGTTATTCATCTCTGTTCACAGTCTCTCTGCGTACTCTGCGTACTCTGTGGTTAAATAATTCCGAATTAGGAAACCGATGTAGTATATTATTCTAGAGGGCGATCGCAATATCTTCAGGAGTAAAAGTCGATGCGTAAACTTTTGTTGCAAATAGTGGTATTAAGTCCAGTAATTTTAACTTGTTACTCCATCGCTCCCCAAAGTACGATCGCCCAAGAAATCGATCGCCAAACTGGCGCACCAACTCCCACCAATGTTTCTCAAGCAGCGGAAATTACAGCGAATAGCTGGGCTTTCCAAGCACTACTATCCTTAGCAAAACGCTACAGTTGCCCAATTGTCCCCTCACTTGGTACAACTTTAGGCGATCGACCTTTAAAACGCTCGGATTTTGCGGTAAGTTTAAATAGTTGTTTGGAAAAAGTCGATCGGGCGATCGCCACAGGTACACCCACAGTCAGCCCCGAAGATTTAGCCACAGTGCAACGTTTGCGATCGGAATTTGCCTCAGACTTAGCATCAATCAGTCCTTTACCAAAAGCAACACTTGATCCTAGGCCCCAAAATCCCCCACTTTCAGAGCCAGCTAGTGGAATAGCACCGCCACCTACTCCAGAAACAATTCCCCAGCGACAAGCAGCAATTCAAAATTCTACTCCTTTATCTAACAATCGTTCTCCTGGCAATTTTACAGGCACTGATATATTAAGAAGTAGAAATTTTGAGGGCATGAATCCGCCAGCACCTACAATATCATCTCCGGCAAATCTGCCTGCACCAGAATTCGATCGCGAAGGATACAACCGCATTTACGAAAACTCTTATCAGCGAGCTAGCAACAACCCACTGTCAACCTTTGGCATCGATGTCGATACAGCATCCTACAGCAATGTGCGACGCTTTATCAATAGCGGTGTGATGCCGCCAAAAGATGCAGTGCGCTTGGAAGAACTAATTAATTACTTCACCTACGACTATCCACAGCCAAAAGGCGATCGACCTTTTTCAATAAATACAGAAGTAGCCAATGCACCCTGGAATCCCCAACACAAATTAGTCCACATTGGCTTACAAGGAAAAAGCATTTCTACCAAAGATTTACCACCGAACAATCTCGTATTTCTGATCGATGTTTCCGGTTCCATGAATTCCCCAGACAAATTGCCGCTACTCAAAGCATCTTTAAAATATCTCGTCAGCGAATTGAGAGCCAAAGATAGCGTTACAATCGTAGTCTACGCCGGAGCCGCCGGATTAGTTTTGCCCCCAACACCAGGAAACCAAAAAGAAAAGATCTTAGATTCCCTCGATAAGTTACAAGCAGGCGGCTCTACCGCAGGCGGGGCGGGCATTCAACTTGCCTATAAAGTTGCCAAAGAAAACTCGATCAAACAAGGAAACAACCGCGTTATTCTGGCAACAGACGGCGATTTTAATGTCGGCACTTCCAGCGATGGGGAACTGGTGCGCCTGATAGAAGAAAAGCGAGAGCAAGGAGTATTTCTAAGTGTTTTGGGATTTGGCACAGGTAATTTGCAAGATGCCAAAATGGAACAGCTAGCCGATAAAGGTAACGGCAATTACGCTTATATCGATAGTTTATTAGAAGCCAAAAAAGTGTTAGTCACTCAAATGGGAGGCACGCTATTTACCATCGCCAAAGATGTTAAAATTCAAGTAGAATTCAATCCAGCTAAAGTTCAAGCTTACCGTCTAGTTGGCTATGAAAATCGAGTTTTGCAAAATCAAGATTTTAATGACGACAAAAAAGATGCGGGTGAATTAGGTGCAGGACATTCGGTAACGGCAATTTACGAAATTATTCCGGTTGGTGTCGCCAGCGATGTCAAATTACCCGAAGTCGATCCATTAAAATATCAACCAAACCCAGGCACTCAGTCTGCATCTCAAACTGATGAATTGATGCAAGTCAAATTCCGTTATAAAAAACCTAACGAGACAGTCAGCCAGTTAATTACCCAGTCAGTAATTGACAAACCCGTTAAATTGGAAAATACCTCTGCTAACTTCAGGTTTGCTGCTGCTGTAGCTGCTTTTGGGATGATTTTGAGAGATTCTGAGTACAAGGGAACAGCCAATTTTGATGAAGTATTGAGGCTGGCAAGTCAGGCAAAAGGTGAAGACAAAGAAGGCTACCGTGCAGATTTTCTCCGTTTAGTTGAAAGCTGCAAGACGCTAGCGGCAAAAAACTGATGGTACTTCCTGAAATTACTTAGTGGCTACCACAGCCAAATTCCAAGCCAACCGTTTCATCAAAGGCAACTTCTTTAACAAACCATCCAACCCTTCTAACCGAGAATATTCTGGTTTTAATCTCTCTTGTTCAATAATAATCTTCTTCCAATAACGTTCCTCATTGGGATGCACTTTTTCGATTAAATAAAAACGTAAAAAAATCCAAAGCGATGTCAACCAAAATGTATCGTAAGCTGTCTCGGAAAACAAAGAGTTGACAAATTTCACAATATTAATATCCAAAGGAGTTTCATCCTCAGTGCGCACTTCAGTCGCCATCCTGCGGTAAACATTAATGACTGGATTGTGCTTCATCGGGTCCCAAAAACAAGCTTTGCCGCCCGGTTTCAACACGCGGTGCATTTCCCGAATCGCCTTTTCGGGTTCTGGTATATGGTGCAGTAAATTAGAAGCGTAAACAATATCAAAACTATTATCTGGGAAATCTAGCGCCATGGCATTTACCGTGCAACCTTCGATTTTGACGCCGTTTGTCTCTGCTAATTTCAGAGCAACTTCTACCATGCCCTGAGAATAGTCAGCCGCCGTACACAGCGCGCCTTTTTTTGCAAAATAAACGCTATTTTCTCCTGCACCACAGCCTAAATCTAGGAGGCGTTTGCCCGTGATGTCGCCCATTTGTTGGACGATGAATCTATTTTCGGGGGCGGTACAAGCTTCAAAGTAATCGTTGACGCGGATGCCGTCTACGTCGATTGTGGATGCCCAAGCATCGTGGAATTGTCGCTCTTTTTGTAAGGTTTCTTCTTGCATATTATGGAATCTTAATTAGTTGCATGGGAATGATTTAACCGCAGAGAACACAGAGGGCACAGAGGAAGAGAATAGAGAGGTGAATAATTCAGATGCTACCGGATTTTATCTAACTCGCTGCCAACAACATTTTCGCTGATTTTTTGGTAATTTTACAGCAGTAGGGCGAGCAATGCCCGCCCTACAAATTAACTGAAAATTGGTAAATAATTGCCAATTTATGACTGAGCGACTGTTACAACTTTGGATGTCTTACCAGCAGTAGATTCCTGCTGCAATACTCCGTAAAGGCGATTTAAAGCGCTGATGTAAGCTTCGGCGGAGGCTACAAGAATGTCTGTATTGGCTGAGTGGCCGGAAAATACTTGGCCTTGGTGACGCAAGCGAATTGTGACTTCGCCGATCGCATCAATTCCCGCTGTCACCGATTGTACCGAAAACTCAATCAACTCATTGGGGAGATTTACTACCCGGTTAATTGCTCTGTAAATTGCATCTACTGGGCCAGTGCCGATCGCCGCATCTGTCAATTCTTCTCCCGTCGGAGTCCGCACGGTGACTGTAGCTGTGGGACGAGATTTGTCGCCACAGGAAACCTGCACTAATTCTAACCGGAAAAGTTCCGGTGCTTGATGGACTTCGTTGTTGGCGATCGCCTCCAAGTCCCAATCAGTAATCTCTTTTTTCTTGTCAGCTAAATCCTTAAATTTGACAAAAGCCTTATTTAGTTCATCATCAGCCATTTCAAAACCCAACTCTTTCAAGCGAGTCTGAAAAGCGTGACGGCCGGACAATTTGCCCAACACAATTTGATTTTCGGTTAAGCCGATGGATTCAGCGTCCATAATCTCGTAGGTCCGCTTATTTTTCAGCACCCCGTCTTGGTGAATTCCCGACTCGTGAGCGAAGGCATTTGCCCCTACAATCGCCTTATTTGGCTGCACCAACATCCCGGTCAAATTGGAAACTAAGCGCGATGTTTTGTAAATTTGGCGCGAGTCAATATTGGTCAGTGGCTCTTCTGATTCTGCTGGTCTACCCAAAAATGGATTAAAATATTGACGTCGCACGTACAGGGCCATCACTAACTCTTCCAGAGCGGCATTTCCGGCTCGTTCGCCAATGCCATTAATCGTGCATTCCAACTGTCTTGCACCATTTTTAACTGCTTCCAAAAAGTTAGCTACTGCTAGTCCTAAATCATTGTGACCGTGGACTGAAATAATTGCGCGATCGATATTGGGGACATTTTCTTTAATTCCCCTAATCAAAGCACCATACTCGCTGGGAGTTGTGTAGCCGACTGTATCGGGAATATTCACAGTGGTGGCCCCGGCTGCGATCGCCTGTTCCAGAACTTGATATAAAAACTCTGGTTCAGAACGGCAAGCATCTTCGGGGGAAAATTCCACATCTTCGACAAAAGACTTAGCATAAGCTACCATTTCTGGCACTATTTCCAGCACTTGGGCCCGCGTCTTTTTCAGTTTATATTCCAAGTGAATATCAGACGTAGCCAGAAACGTATGAATTCGCGCATTGGCGGCTGGCTTCAGAGCTTCGGCTGCTGTTTTGATGTCTGGCTTTCTTGCCCTGGCTAAGCCACAAATTGTCGGCCCATTTTCTGTGCCCACTGCTCTGGCTATTTTTTGAACTGCCTCAAAATCGCCGGGGCTGGTGAAAGGGAAACCTGCTTCGATGATGTCTACACCCAATCTGGCTAACTGACGGGCGATCGTCAGTTTTTCCTCCACATTCAGAGATGCGCCTGGAGATTGTTCTCCGTCGCGCAAAGTCGTATCAAAAATCAGAATCCGGTCTTGCTTTTGTTGAGTGTTCATATTTTTCAAAAATTATCCCTTGAATTTTAGGTGTACACCGTTTTTGGCAATTAGTCCTTCGTCACTATTCTATTTTTTATACCTCCCCACCCTAACTAATAACTATTAACTAATAACTACTAACTAATAACTACTAACTACTAACTAATAACTACTAACTAATAACTACTAACTAATAACTAATAATCCATTTTTTCGATATGTTCCCTAATTTCATTTAAGTCTATATACCTATCTGTGGCATTTCGGAGTTCTCTGGCAATCATGCCTTCGGTTGATACCACAGTAATATGAGTATTTTTCGAGCGCAGTAGCTCGATCGCTCTTTCAAAATCCCCATCCCCGCTAAACAGCACCACTTGGTCATATTGATCCACCGTATTAAACATATCAACCACAATTTCTATGTCTAAATTAGCCTTTTGAGAATATCGACCAGAAGCATCATCGTAATATTCCTTAAGAATCTTTGTGCGGACTGTGTAACCCAGACTGATTAAAGCATCTCGAAACCCCCTTTGATCTTGCGGGTCTTTCAGACCTGTATACCAGAAAGCATTAATCAAGATTACATTGGGCTGCGAAGTTTTGAAATATTCAAGCACCCTACGGGGATCAAAAAACCAACCGTTCTTTTGTTGAGCGTAGAACATATTGTTCCCGTCCACAAAAATAGAAAGGCGGTTCATTAAGTTTGTCATAGAACTTAGACCTAATAATTGTAGAAAGAAATTAATCTAAATATCACATTTTAGCAATATGGAGCTAACTGAGGCAATAGATTAAACTTCAGAAAACTCTATCTCCCCAGTATTTCATATTTTAGGCTCTACCGCCAGAGGGCTTTTTTAAAAGCTCCCATAATTGAGCCATCCTGCCAAAAAACCAGACATCTATCAACTAAGCGGGGCGGCTTCGGTGTCAAGGTTAATGGGGGTTCTAACGACTGACTACAGCCCGACCGCCTGCGTGGCATAGCGCAGCGCCTTGGCAACACCTTTTCCGTTACAAATGTTAGAAAAAGTCTTGCTGTTAATCAACCCCCTCATTTTATAGCAGCCCACCCAGCTTAAGCTTTTTTGCTTTCTAATGCCCAGCGAGCTAACTCTGTCCGGTTGTGGAGACCGGTTTTGCCTAGCATATTGCTGACGTGGCTTTCTATAGTTCGCTGGCTGACATTCATTACCTCTGCGATTTGGCGGTTTGCCATACCTTGGGCTAGCAACTGTACCACCTTTAACTCAGTGGGAGTCAATTCGACATTGCGTCGCGCTTTAATTTTGAGCCCGCTGTCAATACCTTCATTGCGGTGCCGAATCAAGCGGGATGCGGCTTTCAAAGAAGATTCTACTTGAGCTACCAGTTCTTCGGGCTCAAAAGGTTTAACTATATAAACATCAGCCCCCGTGCTCAAGCCTTTTACTCGGTCTGAGCTTTGACCTTTAGCAGATAAGAATAGAACAGGAATCCAGTTAGTGCGAGGGTCTTCTCTGATGTGCTTGACTAGAGTGTACCCATCCATTTCCGGCATCATCACATCGCAGATGATCAAGTCGGGAACTTCTTGTTCTAGTTTTTCCAGAGCGTGTCTGCCGTTTTCTGCTGTAATGACGTTATAACCCCGAAACTCTAAGTAATCCTTGACTAGCAAGATCAAGTTGGGGTCGTCGTCAACCAGCATCAGCCTTTTTTGCTCTCCTGAATTATTTTCCTTTGTCATGTTAATTCCCGCTAAAGTATTCCGCTGGCTTGCTTGTTTTCACTCCGGTGTTTTCGGGCCGTCCCCCCTTATCCCCTGCGGGGGTTTGGAGGACGGTGATGGGGTGAAGGGATTGCGGTGAGGGGAAAGCGGGGCGGGTATTACCGCTTCCGAACCTGTGGTTGATGCCCGTTTGTGAATGTCTTGCGACTAGGAACGGAGCCAAAACCTGTGATGGGCGATCGATCCTGTAACGATCGACCTTAATTGATTGGAGACTGTCTGGGAGAGCCTTAGTTATATTTAATCTCGATCGGTTTAATTGCAGGTTGATGCCCCGGTTTTAAATGATACTTCTGATATAGAGAGATTTAAGCAGAATCCCTACTTACGTGTTTAACTTTTTCTAGTGTAGTTTGGCAAATTGCTTACTGCCTAGCACTGAGAAACTTTTTGGGCAAACTCACGCTACTTTGAGCTGTCACAGGTGCGATCGACTCGACACTGAACGGTCATCAGATTCTCACCCTTAAATTTAACATTTAAACGCTACAATTAAAGGTTTTGCTCCCTCTGAGTTGTTACTGGTAAAGGTTGAGTCAAGAAAGCGTATTCTTGAACCACCTGGGAGTTGAGGAGATGTTCCTGAATAATTCTCTCGATGACGGCGGGTGTAACGTCGCGATACCAAACTCCGTCTGGATAGACTACCATGATTGGCCCTTGAGTACAAACTCGTAGGCAATTGGCTTTGGTACGAAAGATGCAGGTAGGCCGTGAGACACTGGGCCGATCCAATCCCAGTTCTTGCAAGCGTTTTTTGAGGTAATTCCATGCTTCGAGACTGGCGGCGCGATCGCAGCACTTGGGTACGGTTTGGTCGGCACAGATAAAAATATGTCGCTCTATGTGAGCCAGTCCCAGGTTTTCCACACACACCCTCAAGTCTTGAGAGCAAGATTCATCCTGATTTTCTGACATCTGAATTCCTTGGTAAATAGATTTTAAATTTTACCTCACTCCCCCACTCTCCCCCTCTGGGACTCCCCCAGTCTCCGCCACTTTCCGACTCTCCCACTCCTTCTGGGTTCGGGAACCCGTACAGACACGCAAGTTGCGATCGCCCTTAACTAAAGCTAAATTAGCACTCAGGAGTCGAGAGTGCTAATATGTCAGTTGTAAGTAGTCGGCTGTTGCTTGGACAGTGACTCCTGACCACTGACTGACGACAATCTGTAATCTGGAGATTTATTTATGGCAGCAGTATCACTGAGTGTTTCTACCGTTAAACCACTAGGCGAGCGCGTGTTCGTGAAAGTAAGCGCTAGCGAAGAAAAAACCGCCGGCGGCATCCTTCTGCCTGACACAGCCAAAGAAAAGCCCCAAGTAGGGGAAGTCGCGGCAGTGGGCCCCGGCAAACGCAATGACGACGGTCAGCGCGTGGAAATGGAAGTCAAAGTCGGTGACAAAGTTCTCTACTCGAAGTATGCCGGCACCGACATCAAACTTGGCACCGACGAATACGTCTTGTTGGCAGAAAAAGATATTCTGGCGATCGTTAACTAATTAATCCTTAGTCATTAGTCATTAGTCATCAGTCATTAGTTCGATCGCCCATAACGCAAAAAAACTAATGACACAGGACAAATGACTGATATCAATCACCGCCTACAAAATCGCAAATCTTAAACCCAAAACCCCCAAAAAACTATGGCTAAGCGTATAATCTACAACGAAAATGCACGTCGCGCCCTCGAACGCGGTATGGACATTCTCGCCGAAGCAGTAGCAGTCACCCTCGGTCCCAAAGGCCGTAACGTAGTTCTCGAAAAGAAATTCGGAGCTCCTCAAATCGTCAATGACGGCGTTACCATCGCCAAAGAAATCGAACTAGAAGACCATGTAGAAAACACAGGCGTTGCTCTAATTCGTCAAGCCGCTTCCAAAACCAACGACGCAGCAGGCGACGGCACCACAACTGCTACCGTTCTCGCCCACGCAATGGTCAAAGAAGGCCTGCGGAACGTAGCTGCTGGTGCAAATGCGATCGCCCTCAAACGCGGTGTTGACAAAGCAACCACCTTTTTGGTAGAAAAGATTGCCGAACACGCCAAACAAGTAGAAGATTCTAAAGCCATCGCTCAAGTCGGCTCCATCTCCGCCGGCAACGACGACGAAGTTGGCCAAATGATTGCCAACGCCATGGACAAAGTGGGCAAAGAAGGCGTGATTTCCCTTGAAGAAGGCAAATCCATGACCACCGAACTCGAAATCACCGAAGGGATGCGCTTCGACAAAGGCTACATTTCGCCTTACTTCGTCACCGACACCGAACGGATGGAAGCAGTGCTTGACAATCCCTTCATCTTGCTGACAGACAAAAAAATCGGCATGGTACAAGACTTAGTACCAGTGCTCGAACAAGTAGCACGTTCTGGAAGCCCGCTGCTGATCATTGCAGAAGACATTGAGAAAGAAGCTTTAGCTACCCTCGTTGTCAACAAACTGCGCGGTGTGCTGAATGTAACTGCTGTCAAAGCACCTGGTTTTGGCGATCGACGCAAAGCCATGTTAGAAGATATCGCCGTATTGACCGGCGGTCAACTAATCACCGAAGACGCCGGTTTGAAACTGGAAAACACCAAACTGGACATGATCGGCAAAGCTCGCCGCATCACCATCACCAAAGACAGCACCACAATTGTTGCCGAAGGTAACGAAGTCGCTGTCAAATCTCGCTGCGAACAAATTCGTCGTCAAATGGACGAAACCGAATCTTCCTACGACAAAGAAAAACTGCAAGAACGCTTGGCCAAATTGGCTGGTGGCGTTGCAGTCATCAAAGTTGGCGCTGCGACTGAAACCGAAATGAAGGATCGCAAACTGCGTTTAGAAGATGCGATCAACGCCACCAAAGCTGCTGTGGAAGAAGGCATCGTTCCTGGTGGTGGTACAACTTTAGCTCACCTGACTCCTCAATTAGAAGAGTGGGCTAATGGCAACCTCAAGGGCGAAGAATTGACCGGCGCATTAATTGTTGCCCGTGCTTTGGCTGCTCCTCTGAAGCGGATTGCTGAAAATGCTGGTTTGAATGGCGCTGTCATCGCTGAGCGCGTCAAAGAAAAGCCATTTAACGTTGGTTTCAACGCAGCGACAAATGAGTTTGTCGATATGTTTGAAGCTGGTATCGTTGACCCTGCGAAGGTGACTCGCTCTGCTCTGCAAAATGCAGCATCTATTGCTGGCATGGTGCTGACAACCGAGTGCATCGTTGTTGACAAGCCTGAACCGAAGGAAGGCGCTGCTGCTGGCGGTGGCGGCGGCATGGGTGGCGGCGACTTCGATTATTAATCGATAGTCGATCGTTTGATGGGGCGGGCTTTAGGGCCTGCCCTGTTAAATTGATAACGGTTTTTAGCATAGGCATAACTTTAACTCTGAAGCGAAATTAACTAAACGCACAATCCATAAGGGCCCCGTGCCTCTGTAATCAAAACGCGAGCGAGGTTATATACCCAAAAGCCTAACCCTGCGTGACCGTTGCTAAACAGAGGAGTTAAAATGCCCCAAAAAACCGTTTCCCTATCTAAAAAATGTATTCTGGATACCGATCACGTTTCACTCATTCTCCAGAATAGTCCTCAAGTTATCACCAACGCAGCAAAACATGAGATTTCCGTCACTATTGTCACGGTTCAAGAACTCTTCAATGGCTGGGTTGGCAGGATTAACCATCCGTCCCAGGTGGATAACTTACCTGGACTCTATTATAAACTTTGGACAACTGTAAAATTTCTCCAAACTATTGAGGTACTGAACTTTACACCGGAAGCTGATACTTGTCTCAAGAAACTGTTAAAGGATCACCCGCCCCTGCGGAAAAAGCCCCTGCAAAAAGATATGCGGATTGCAGCCATTGCCTTATCCGTCGGTGCTACGGTGATCACTGGCAACAAACGAGACTTTGGGCAAGTTCCCGGACTCTCGATCGAAGATTGGACGCTGTAGTGCGTTGGGGAACCCCGCCGAAGGCATTGCTGCTTTTCCGTATGGTGCGTTGGGGGATAAAACCCAACATTCATCCATCGGGATTTAGTGTGACTTTGGGTTCATAGCGATCGCCCCTTGCCGGAAATGGTGAGGGATTTTTTTCTGCGATACAATCAAGACAGCACTTAAAAATCGTGATTGAAACATGGTAACAAGCTTAAATGTATTGCAATCCCAACCATCTAGCCAATGGAAAGTGACACTCCTGTTAGAAACTCTCTCATCAGGACAGGTTTCTGCTTCTGTTTTCGAGTTTCCGCACTGTCGAGTTGAAGCAGCAAATCGGGAAGAAGCCATTACCCAACTTCAAACCACATTGTTAGAAAGACTTAAGCATATTGAAGCTATTTCCTGGGAAGTACCGATTCAGGCTTCAGAACCCACCTGGATGCAATTTGCGGGTGTGTTTAAAGACGATCCAGATTTTCAGGAAATTATGGACGAGATTCGTGCCGAACGTACCTCTGACGATGACTCTGAAATCGATCCCTCATACTACCTGTAGAGGTGATTTATAGGATAGTAAGCTAACATGAATCTATCATTTAAAGATTTCAGGTTTATTATAGAAGCGATTGAACACCAAATCAATGCCTATCAAGAACGTTTGCAAGTAATTGAAGATATAGAAAAAAATGAGGATGAGGCTGCGGATCTAGGGAATGATCTTAAATTCTTAGAGCTTCTCCACGCAGATATCGCTAGTTTGATGGGGCGGGCAATAATGCCCGCCTTTTTGATAAAAAAATAGCTGTCACCTGGTGACAGCTATTTTTTTTTGTTGACTGATATACTCAGAAGGAGCTTAGGTACTCTTACTTTAGGGAACCGCTGTATAAAAAAATTTGAGGTAATGTGTCTATGTCTAATGAAAATAAAGACAATTCTCAGAAACCGAAGCCCAAACTAACTTTGCAAAATCAACGCTTGAGAGAGTTGCAGCAACAATTAGACAAATTGAGTGAGAGTCATGGCAGCCTGCTTGAGCAAAACCAGAGAATAGAGCAAAAACTAGACGATTTAAAGTCTCTGTTAGAAAATCGACCTGATATCATCACAAGTCAGGTCGATGAACCCAGTGATAAGCAATATGAAGATCGGCTAGTGTTTAACCGTCCTCATAGTCGAAAAGTGCTTAGTGATGCGCTGGAAAATGTTCAAGAGCGATTGATTCTGGTATGTCCTTGGCTGACTTCTTGGGCTAGTGCTGTAGTGATTGAGAAGTGCGAAGAACTCATAAAGCGAGGTGTTCGGATTGATATTGGTTGGGGTAAATTGGAGGATCTGGCTAGAGATCAAATAGATACATTTTGGTATGGAGCATTGCCCAAATTGCGTCAACTCGAAAATGAATATCCTAAGTTCCTCTCTTTGAAGGAATTGGGTACCCATGAAAAGTTTTTGGTGTGTGATAACAACTTTGCCATGCTGGGAAGTCATAACTTTCTCACCTCTAAGGAAAGTAGCCCAGAGTTTGAAGTGGGAATTTTGATCAAAGACACCAACACCATCCAAGATTTAATCAAGCGTTTTGATGAATCTACTTTCAATAAGAGTGCGGCTCTTGATTACTTAAGTCGTGAAGGTGACACCTATGACCTTGAATATGACCTTGAAGAGCAACCAATAGAAATTGAGGTTTTGAAAAAAATTATTGAGAAGGCTGAGAAAAGGGTGGCTGAGAACAAGCAGAAAACTGTGGTTAAGCTTCCTCCTCCACAAACACCACCGGTCACTACTCTGAGAAACGAAGAGTCTATTGTGTTGCGAACTAAGTCTGAAAAAAGCGCTGATTTTACCACTAATAATTCAACTCCGCCTCCTCTTAAATTAAATTCAAATCGGAGAACTAGAAAGAGAACTATACAGTCAGAAGTAGGCAATGATTTGGGGGTAACATCTACAGCAAGTAGTGATAAAAAGCCAGATTTTCCTGTTTCTAATAAACCAAAGGAAGAGGCTGTAAAACCCCCGATAATTACGCCAAGTGGCAGACTGGGTGAAATTATAGTTCAACTGAATTGGAGTCAAGGAACTGGTAGCAAAACTGCCATTGATCTTGATCTGGGTTGCTTGTATGAGCTAAAAGATGGACAAAAGTCCCTTCTACAAGCCCTGGGCAAATCGTTTGGTAATTTCTCTACAACTCCGTATATTCATCTGGGTGAAGATGACCGTAAGGGTGATAAAGGTGAGACTTTATGGATAAATGGCAACAAGGTTGCTGAAGTTAACCGGATTCTAGTTTACGCTTATATCTATAAGGGCATAGCTAAATGGTCTGAGGCTAATGGTGTTGTCAAAATCAAATTGCCAGAGGTAATTGAGCAGGCAGATATCGAAGTGAAATTGGATGATCATAGAGATGGTATAAATGTACGTGCCATTGCCTTGTTTGAGAATGTTGATGACAAGACTTTTAAAGTTACCAAGATTGAGAAATATTTTAGAGGCCAGTCAGAGATGGATAAAGATTTTAAGTGGGGCTTAGACTGGGTTGACGGCTCTAAGGAAGGTGAGAAGTGGAGATGTTAGATTTTAGATTTTAGATTATACTCGTTACCAGGCTCTGCCTGGTAACGCAGATCCGGAGGCTCTGCCTCCATTGTCGCAGGCGAGGCAGAGCCTCTGGACATCGGTTCCCAGGCAGAACCTGGGAACCAGTTAAAATTTTACCGTTATGAAACTTTACCATACTCCCATTTCCCCCAACTCCCGCCGCGTGTGGGTAGCCCTCATCGAAAAAAACCTCGACTTTGAATTGGTAGAAATCCACTTGGACGGCGATCACTTAGAGCCTGAATTTGTGGCAATGAATCCTTTTCACCGCATCCCAGTTTTGGTCGATGGTGACTTCACTGTCGTCGAATCTCTGGCAATTCTTGATTATCTAGAAGCCAAGTATCCCGAACCGGCAATGCTGCCCAAAGATGCGAAAGAGTTGGCAATTGTGAAAATGGTAGAATTAGTCACGGTGAATGAACTTGGGTCGGCACTTTACCCCCTCAGCAGTGAAAAAATGGGCTGGGGAATTCCTGAAGCGCAGGAAATTGCCAAGGCTAAGGAAAAAGTCGATACTGTGTTGACATTCTTTGAAGGTTTGTTGGACGATCGCCCTTTTTTCGCTAGTAACACTTTGACATATGCCGATTGCGTTGCCGGTACCGTCGTGCCTTTGCTATCTTGGGTTGATGTATCTATAGACGGCTATCCGAAAATTCAAGCTTGGTGCGATCGCCTAATCTCCCGTCCCTCCTTCCAGCAAACCCAATTCACCAAAGCAGACTTGGCTGCTTTCGCATCAAGGAGACAAAAATTTCTCGCACAATCTCCAGCATAATGAATAAATTAATTCTCAAGGAATCGCTCTTTTTCCTCGCTGTTTTCACCTGCATCCAACTTCCGATCGCAGCAATGGCGCAGCCGGCAACTCGCTCTAACTACGAATCAATTAACGTCAAACAGTTCCTGGGTACTCGCCAAATTACCGTCTCTAACCCTAAAGATATCGCAGCTAAACTCTTTAGTAGCGATCGAGAATCTGAAGGCAGAAAAAGCGATGCAATTTCGGTGGAATATCCCCTGCGAGAAACAGCAGTAATTGTACATACAGTCATTGGTTTAGCTGACGATTCTGTTGCTGGAATGCGCCACCGTATCGAACTTGCATTCAAGCAAAATAAGTGGGAAATTGTCTGGATAGGCAGACAATCAAAGTGTCAGCCAAATCGCGGGCATCAAAATTGGGCGGCGGGTCGTTGTAAGTAGGAAAAATGATAGATTTTAGATCGCTAATCCCCCGATCGTCACCGTGGGAGCAGTCTAAAATCTAACATCTAACATCGCACAACGATCGCACAAAATTCTGGTTAAGCAAATCTCCGTCGCAACAGAGGTTGAATGCTCAACAATGCTACTGCATCAAAGGCTAGCAAGACTAACAACGCTCCTCCAAAGGTGACATTACCCCAGGGAGCTTGCATGACGACACTTGCTAGGGACCAATCGCTGTGCAAGTACAAATAGCGGATGGGTTCGATCGCATAACTGAGAGGATTGAGAGTAACCACAACTTGCAACCACTCTGGCATAAAGGACAGCGGCGCGAGGGCTGTGCTGGCAAATAATAGTGGTAAGTTAGTAACAAAAATTACCGCAATTAATTCTACGTGACCGGGAAGAGCGAAGGCTAAACCGAGACTCAAACCCGTGACTCCCAAAACTAACAACAGGACTATGAGGGCGATCGCCCCTAGTCCGGCAATTCCAGGGAATCCCGCGCCCAAGAATGCGCCCGCGGTGACAATTGCGCCGGTTTGAATGAAGCTGAGGGTGACGATGAAAATAGCCGAAGCTAGGACAATCGAGAATCGGGAAGCTAGGGGCGCGACTAATAGGCGGTTGAGAAATCCGAATTCGCGATCGAACATAATCGGCAAACCGGCATTCAGCGCCCCTGCAAAGGCAGTAAAAACGATGACACCAGCGCCGAGAAATTGTCCGTAATTTTGGCTTTCTCCGAACAAGCCGGCGGGTGCATTTTCAAACAGCGCGCCGAATAAAACCAACCACATCAGCGGTTGAATAATTCCTGCAACTAGCGTCGAGGGGCGGCGCTGTAATTGAATAAACAGGCGTTTGGTTAATGCGAGTGTTTCTTGGATGAAGTCGCCCAGCAGGGAACTCGAAGTGTCAGCGGATGCTGTGGAGAGTGGCCGCTGCTGGTTGAGGTTGTTGGGGGATGTAACAGTACCGCTCATAATTGCTGATTTTGATTAAATCGAACTCTCTTTAGGGTAGCAAGTCTGGAGGAATTGGTGTTAGGCGGGCGATCGCCCTTACAATTGTTGGGGGTCAATGCCTTTTTCTCGCAGCAATTCTATTAAAGCTTCATAGCGCTGCTGTTCCTGTTGTCGCAGAGTGCGTTCTGCTTCTAGCTGTTGTTGAGCGAGTTCTTTTTCTTGTTGTTCGCGATCGGCCCGTTGGCTTTCCTGCTCTCGCAGTCGATCTAATTCTACTGAAGTGAGGAATTTGCGATCGTCTGGGCGATAAATTTCGAGGGTTTCTGGTGTCAGTTGAAACCGTATTCCCAAGCGGGGGCTAACCCAACCGTTGATTTCTGGGATTTCTTCTAGGCGATCGCCTACTCGTTGAGAACCTGTAAATTCTAATGTATCTGGGTCATAGATATAATATTCTTCTACTCCGTAGTTCTGATAGAAGAATAGTTTTCTGAGCATTTCTGTGCTGGTATTTCCAGGGGATAATATTTCAAATACCACTTGAGGCGGAATATTATCTTCTTGCCATTGTTTGTAAGAACCCCTGTCTCCTTTTGGTCTACCAAAGACTGCTAATATATCAGGTGCTTTGCGAATTTTGTTATCGCCTTCGACGGGATACCAGAGTAGGTCGCCGGCGATAAATACGTCAGCGAAAGTCGCGAATAAGATTTCTAGGTTTTCCTTGATTGTGACAATCCAGCGGAATTGTTTGGTGTTGTCTGCCATTGGTTGACCGTCGCTGTCTGGATAGATGATTTCTGGTGTTGTTTGTGGGGCGAGTTGTTGTACCATGCCGTTCACCTTTGGGCTGCAATAGTTTTAATTCTATCATGTAGAGGAATGGAAAGGGCGATCGTGACTGAAAAACGCTACTGGATATGCTATATTGAGTAGGAAGAATTTGGCAAAAAAATGTCTTGTACTTTCACGCCAATTGTTTATTGGGAAGAGGATGTTTATGTAGCCGAGTGTCCTGAAGTGGGAACGGCTAGCCAAGGAGAAACGATAGAAGAGGCGATCGCAAATCTCAAAGAAGCAACGGAACTTTATTTAGAAGAATTCCCTCTGCCTAAAACTTCCCCCCTTCTGCTAACTACATTTGATACCAATTTCATAAAGTAGCGCTACATATCTACCCCCCCAACCCCCCCGATGCCTTGGGGGGGCTTTGAACTACATCTGTAGTAGGAGTTTATGAAAATGGTATGAGGTATTGAGTGCCTAAATTACTGCTCTTGCTCTGACAGTGCTATTTTAGATAAAAGAACGATCGGGAATGGGTGACGAAAAAATATTGTCAACTATCACTGATATAGGAACTTTAATTAGCCGTATAAACAATGGAGGATAAAGCTATGTCATCAAGGGCGATCGCCACTTTGGTCAAGATCATGGAATCTCTGCCGGAAACTCTGCAAGATAGAGTTGTTGAACACCTGCAAGAGTACATTCTGAAATCAAATATTACTGTTCCTGTCAACCCCGACGGTAAGTTAGCAATTCCCGCTGAGATTGAAGCTCAACTAAAGCCTGGGGATAGATATACAGTGACTGTCACCGCAGATAATATTGTCTTTCAGAAGGTAGCAGGTTTCGACTGGGAGGAATGGGAACGGCGAGTAGAAGCAGCGAGTCCCGATCCTGATGAGTTAACAATGGAAGAAATTTGCGAACTTGTGCGGGAAGTGCGTCGCGAGAAAGGTTCTGAAATAGAGTCGCACAAATGAAAATTGTAGTGGATACTAATATCTTTGTGTCCGGCTGGCTGTGGGGAGGTATCCCAGCTCGTTTATTCAGATTAGCGAGAACTCATCAACTCATAATTTGTGCTTCAGAAGCAATACTAGCAGAATTAGAGAATACCTTGAACAAACAAAAACTCCAGGCAAAATTACAATCTTTGGGTTTTACCGTTAATGGTTTAATGAGCGGAACACGAGAGTTAGTGCAAGTTTACCCGATTTCCACGATCGACGTGCCTGAGTTACGAGATGCTAATGACAATATGATTTTAGGAACTGCGATCGCTGCTGATGCTGATGTAATTGTTACGGGCGATCTGGATTTGTTAGTGTTGCAGGAATATGAGGGGATTCCTATTGTTACGGCTAGGGAATTTTTGGAGCGTTATTTTCCAGAAAATTAGGGGGCGATCGCACTTGCTCTGACAGTGTTATGCTAGATAAGAGAGCGATCGGAAATTGGCGAGGAAAAAATCTTGTCAACTATCGGAGTGTTTGATTTATGCTAATTGAGAAGATCCTTCAAGAACTACAAGACATTTCCGAAGACAAAGCCTGCAAAACACACGCCACAACTCCAGCAACTCTTGAGCCGAGTTAACCTTGTTCCTTTCGATCGCGATTCTGCTGTTGCTGCTGCCACAATCCGCGCTCAATTGGAGCAACAAGGCGCTCCTATCGGGCCGATCGACATTAGAATAGAATAACTTCCTACCTCAATCCCCTCATGCCAGCCAAAGACATTTACCATGATTCCGTAAAACAGGCGCTCATCAATGATGGCTGGACAATTCTCAAGGAAAACTACGAACTGGAGTACGGCGGAGATAACTTATATCCAGATTTTGCTGCCGAGAAATCTATTGCTGCAACGCGAGACAAAGAAAGAATACTTGTGGAAGTCAAAAGCTTCATCGGACGATCTTTCATTACTGACCTACAAGCTACCATCGGTCAGTACATCATGTACAAAGAAGTTGTTGAAGCTCAAACCCTTAATTTCAAGCTATACTTGGCAATTCCAGCTAACTTGTACGATAATAAATTTCAAACCCCACTCGCTCAATTAATGATTCAAAAAAACCAAGTTAACCTATTGCTTTTCAATCCAATCCAGGAGGTCATCGAACGATGGATAAACTCGAAAGCTACCGAAATTTAATTCAAAAAATTCTTGAAGAATACCAGCAGCTAGGAGCGAGCAATTCTGATGTTGAATCGGTCTTGCTGCTCGACCCGATTCGCGAGCATTATCTGCTATTAAAAATGGGTTGGCATCAAGATAACCGCATCAACCGCAACGTCATTCACCTTCGCCTGAAAGATGGAAAAATTTGGATTGAAGAAGACCGGACTGAGGACGGTATTGCAACTGATTTACTGCAAGCGGGGGTGTCCCGTGAAGATATTGTCCTCGCCTTTCATCCACCCCGTTTGCGTCAGTTTACGGAATTTGCAACCGCGTAAACCGATCGCTCTTAGAGAAAGCATCGCACATCGCGCATCAAGAGCGATCGCACGCTTACTCAAGGAAGAGCGATCAAAGATAGTGTTGGGTTTTGCTTTCACTCAACCCAAGCGCCTGCTTATTTTAACAGAAAACCTTTCCCTTTACACCGTTGGCACGCTGCTTCTCGGACTGCATCTTTAGGTTTTATTTTTCCCTTTCCTTGGCATGAAGGGCATATTACTCTCTGTTCTTTTTTTTCAAAAGCGTTTGGATCTCTTTTATCGGGTGGCTTTTCTTTGGACATAATTCATTCTCCTTGTAGACTTGTGGAAATAGATCTTGGCTCAAGGAAGGGTGATCGCACTGCTATTGTTATGAAGGACTAGCTGGCAAAAATATTATCTTGCTCAGTCTCATCAATCAAAGGTTCATGTTGTTCCCCACAAACAGGGCATGATAAATTACGCTCCCAATTGGCTCCGTACCAACGCAGAATAGACGGCGAGTTAAAATTATACTCCATCTTTGGCCAAGTGGCATAAGTATTCTCTCGACGATTACCCCAAATGTAAAAGTCTGCTACCAAATCTTCCTCTAATGAACTAATGCCACTTGCTTTACCTCGTGAAAGCTCTACCAAAGCCAATTTAACAATCATGTTAGAAATAGGCAGAATATCAGAAGCAAGACCAACCTGAATTGTAGCTTTTACTTCCTCATCTGGAACATAAGCAGGACTTTCAGAGCGAGATTGTCTAAACTGAGATATTTCCTCTTGGCGACTCTCCAAAAAATCCTTAGTGAAAACACAGCCCAAGCAAGGGCCTTGATGAGGGCGTACTCTCAAAACGTCACCACCGCAAGCACGAGTTAATGCTCTGCCAAAAATAGTAGTAATTTTGTACTCAAGAGCTATACTATTGAGGTTAAAGCGGCTTCTATCATTATCAGTACCAGCAATAATCAAATCACAATCTTTCAGGAGAAGTTTAGTTCGCTCAAGATTTTGATTGATGTCCAATTCAGCCGTTTGTACGTGGATATATGGGTTTTTTCCATACAACAAATCTCTGACAGCTTTAGTCTTGTAGCGACCTAGATCTCCTGTTCCACAAATATGCCTAGCAACATTTTCTAGCTCTAGGCGATCGAAATCTATCAAGACAAAATTTCCCACGCCTGCTTTAGCAAGTTCTAGTGCTACAGTAGAGCCACCGCTACCTAACCCAACAACTCCTATTTTACAATTTTCAAGCACTGAAGTCTCTAACAAACCTTTACTGCGAGAGTAAAGTTCTGAGCGTTCAGGAATAAATTTAACGATTCCTTCGTGAAATTCCCCTTCTGAGTTGCCAATAAAAACTCGATGGCGTAATACATTATTCTGAATGGCAAACAAGACAATGACAGAAGTATTAACTGGGCGACTGACTCGGTTGCCAAACATGGTATTATAAACTTGACTGGCAACAGCAAAGCCAGTTTCACCCTCTGGCATCGTCGTTAAAAAATGAATTACTGAGGTACACGGATAACCGGATAACTGCGTTTTAGGTCGAGATGTATAAACATGAAATACATCACCATCATCAAAACCGAATGCAACAGCTTCAAACCTATCTACTTGAGATTGTAGAAAGTTACGAAAAAGAGTCTGCACTTGGTCTTCGTGCATATAAACTAAGGGAAAAGTCATAATAATTAACCTCTGAAGAAACCATCTTGGGTAATCTGATCGGCAACTACAGCATCAGGACTAGGACTTCTATCAGACGGTTTCTTCACTACCAACTGACCAGTTGTTGGGTCAAACATAAGCTGTTGATCTGAAGGCGCTTGCCCTTCTTCAACACCTCTTTGTAGGTGGCGGGTTACATCTTGAGAATTTGTCATGAGTTTTATATCTCTTTATGGTTTGACGAGTTTATTGCATATGAGGAAGAAAACTATCTAAAGCTTGCCCTGTTCTTCTGTGTCCTTCCAGTGCTTCGAGCCAGATTCTACCTTTCAGCACAACTAAGTACACAGTTAAATTAGGCAACCACTCTCTGTAATGACAAATCTTGACATAGCCATCTCTGGGATCTAAAGTGTGCATACTTGCGCTTGTTCCATATTCCTTTAAGTCTTGTCCGCGATATCCCTTAAGAGGATAGGGTGATGTCACGACCATATCAGGTCGAGAATTAGGAAAATCGGAAGGTACATAAACTCGGAGAGTATATACGTTACCAGCATTAGTGCAAACATTGCCTTCAACTCGTGTATTGTTAGAATCTCCTGGATTAATCCAACTAAAGCTGGGAAAATACTTTTTAAGTATTTGCCGTTCTACTTGTAAGCGTTGTTGTTGCAATTGAGTCCATGTCATAGTAATCCTTACCTTCTATTATAGTAACGATTAATACAATCTTCAACTTGCTCAAAATGAGGGGGATTATTATCCCAATCTAGCACAGTAAAAGCTTTTTCATTATTAACCTTAAGGTTAGGTGAAGATTGCGGAAAATCCTCTGGAAAATCTGCACGCCAGCGATCTACAGACCCATCTTGATATTGGTAATCAAAGGTTAAATAAATTCGCTGTTCATTTGTTCGAGACATTTCGCATTGTTGAAATTTTCTCTGAATTTGGTCGAAGATATTTTTCAGTATGGTTTGACCTTGTTGACTGCTGTACCATAGTTTATCCGATACCTCTATCGGCTCTGTTGTTACCAAAGGTTCATGTTCAAGAGTTGTTTCGTCAACAGTCCAATTTTTTGAAGGACGAGAATTTATCCGGTTTAATTCATTTCTCCATTTCAAATTGGAGCGAATAGGACTTTCCCCAGGCAAAACCACCCATGCACCAGCTTGATAATTAGCTTGGTGGCTGGAGTACAAAAAACAGCCAACATTGACATTCCATTTTTTCATCATTCCTGACTTAGGACGGATGTTCGCAATGCAAAGCAGGAACCTGGGAAAATTGTATCTTTGTAATGCCCGAATCACGGTATTACTATCGCCTCCACTTGGTTCCGCTAATCCCATTTGGTGGTGAGAATGCCACTCACCAATATGTTGTAATCCATGCTTGTTCCTGAGAATCTCTCCAGCTTTAATCAAATGCTCTCTATCTTGATAAAAGCTCATCTCATTGTGTCGGCTACCTGGCCCTGGCCCAAGGACATACTGAACTACTGGTGCTCCTGAATGAGTCCAAAATCCAAACAAGTCTCCACCTGTTTCTAAGTTAGGATACTCTTCAACCCATCCAGCAATCCGGTCTAGTTCTTCCTCGTAGATGAGGGTTTTAAATTGAGAATATGTTTTTGTTCCGTGCATTGTGCTTTTCGGCTAGTTGGTTATATTTATAGACGAAATATGCGTTGAGTCTGCGATTACCCAAAAAAAATTCACAGATTGGCTTTATAGGTATCTATCATAAGCACTATTTTTTTGATTGTCTAGTCATAAATTATCATAAAATGTCCTGAATATTTGCGATTGTTTTTATCATAAAATATCATTTTTTATCACAAATATCATAAAACATCATCAAAGTCTGATATGATACCGAGATCATACGCACCTAATTGACTATGGACATTAAGGAAGTCTTGAGATTGGCTGACGACCTGGTTTTAGCCAAAACGGGCAAACACTTAGACAACCTGCAACAGGCAGTATTGCTCGCTACTTGGCAAGGTAAAAGATACTCCCAGATTGCTAAAGAATATCACTGTACTGAACATCATGTTGCTAATGTCGCTTCAAAATTATGGCAACTCATTAAAAAAAAGTTAGGTGAAAAGGTTAGTAAAACTACTTTACGCTCTGCAATGGAAAGATATGAAATCTCTAAAATTTCAAATTCTGGTTATTTTAACCTTGTCCACAAAGGGAATATAAACGTCTGCACAGAAACCTCGCACCCTCCAAAAGCTCCACAAAACTCACCCCCTACACAAACCTCAAATGAAGACAACACCCAACCAAAACCGCGACTCGATTTAAGAGATGCACCGACTCTCAGAACATTCTACGATCGCCCCTCATCCCCCCTCACCACTCTCGAAACCTGGATTCTAGAGCAAAACTGCCGCCTCCTCACCACCACAGGCATGGCAGGCACCGGCAAAAGCTCGATCGCCCGTCACCTCATCCCCCAAATTCAAACTCAGTTCGATCGCATCATCTGGCGCAGTCTCCGCACCTCCCCACCCCTAGAAACAACTATTAAAAATATTATTCAATTTCTCTCAAATCAACCAGAAATTAACCTCCCCGCCAACACCGATGCTCAATTGTCAATCCTCATAGAAACATTGCGCGAAAATCGCTGTCTGATCGTCCTCGATGACGTGCAACAAATTCTCAGCAGCGGACAACTTGCAGGATATTATAAACCCGGATATGAAAACTACGGAACCCTATTTAAACTCATCGGCGAAATTCCCCACAACAGTTGCTTAATCCTCAATAGTTGGGAACCTCCCTCAGACATCCTCACATTCACCGACGATAATTCAGCAGTATGTTTATTACAATTAACTGGTTTAGGTGAAGCAGCAACAGAAATTCTTAGAGAAAAAGGTTTATTGGATGAAGAATACTGGCCAGAATTGATTGAACTTTATCAAGGCAATCCCCTCTGGTTAAAATTAGTCGCTCAAACCATTAACAACTTATTTAGCGGTAGAGGATCTCAATATTTAAGTTATCAACCAGTATTTTTAGCTGACGAATTGACACCGATATTGCAGCAGCACTATCAGCGGTTGTCGGAAATAGAAAAACAGGCGATCGCCCTAATCAGCAATGAAAGTGATCCTGTTTCCTTTACCCTATTGATGTCAAAATGTCAAGGTTCGCAGGTCGAATTATTTAAAGCAATTCAATCTTTAGACAGACGGGGCATCATTGCAAAATTGAGCTGTGAATCTGAAACGATTTTCACGATTCCACCTGTGTTAAAACAATATATTCAGATGATTCTTTGATATTACTCCATTTCTTCCTTTTCTTCCATTTCCTCGACTTCAATGGACTGCAATTGACTTGGAGTTGCGGGAATAGCTGCAATGATTGCATCAATTACTTTGGCGACTGGCAGAATCTGCATCCCCAAATCTGGCACTGGTTGATTCTTGGGAATAATTGCTCTTTTAAAACCCAGTTTCGCGGCTTCTCTCAGCCTTAATTCTAATTGAGAAACAGGGCGAACTTGTCCCCCTAAACCGACTTCTCCTAGTAACACTGTCCTGGCATCAACTATGCGATCGCGAAAACTGGCTACAACGGCGATCGCCACTGCCAAATCCGCAGCCGGTTCTTCTACCTTCA
This sequence comes from Microcoleus sp. EPA2, assembly GCA_020882975.1. Classification (GTDB taxonomy): domain Bacteria; phylum Cyanobacteriota; class Cyanobacteriia; order Cyanobacteriales; family Microcoleaceae; genus Microcoleus. The sequence goes on from JAHRFD010000016.1 coordinate 40,330, forward strand.
ACCCTCCCACGGATGCTACAATTGTATCTAATTTCGACAGGGGAATCCCAACTCTTTTTTCCAAAACTGCTAAAATTTGTTGCAATCTACTATTATCCACTCCCGTGGTAGAACGGCGGGGCGAACCAAAACTCGCAGGGCTGACTAAGGCTTGAATTTCTACTAAAATTGGTCTCGTTCCTTCGCAAGTCACTGTCGTTGAGGTACCGGGGGAAAACTCGTCCCGATTTCCTAAAAATAGCTCCGATGGATTGTCTACTTCTCGCAATCCCTCGGCTACCATTTCAAAGACTCCGATTTCATGAGTTGCACCGAAACGGTTTTTCATCGATCGCAACAGTCGATGGGAAGCAAAGCGATCGCCCTCAAAATATAGTACAGTATCTACTAAATGTTCCAATACCCTCGGCCCGGCTAAACCTCCATCTTTGGTAACGTGACCTACAATAAATAACGTAATATTTTCTCTTTTTGCCACCTGCATCAAAGCCGAGGTACATTCCCGCACCTGAGCCACCGATCCTGGTGCTGATGTTAAACTAGCAAAATAAATAGTCTGGATACTGTCAATAACTGCTACATTCGGTTTTAGGGCTTCCAACTCCCGCAACACAACTTCTAAATCCGTCTCTGGAAGTAAGTAGAAATTATCCGCTGAACAATCCTCAGAATCAGTTTGAGCAGCCCCGTTATTAGCGTGTCCGTTACTGTCAGATAAATCAGAGTTCTTACTTGACAAATCAACCGGATTAGCCACTCCCAAACGTTGCGATCGCAATTTCACCTGCTGGCCAGACTCCTCGGCACTTACATACAGTATGCGATCCTTGCGCGCCAACTGATTTGCCACCTGCAACAACAGCGTCGATTTCCCAATCCCCGGTTCCCCCCCAATCAATACCAGGGAACCGGGAACAATACCACCTCCCAACACGCGATCGAACTCAGCATAGCCCGAAGGCCAGCGAGATTGAGTTTGGTCAGCAATCTGCGATAATCTAAAAGATACCCTGGGTTGACCCTTGGATTTATCAACAGGTGCACCGCCTGCTGCCTTAGTCGTTACCCCAGTCAAACCAGCCCGTGGTACGGCAATGGTAGATGGTTCTACCTGCTCGTCGAAAGAATCCCACTTCTGACAGCTAGGACATCTGCCAAAATATTGTGGCGACTCATACCCACATTCCCGACAAATATATTGTATTCGAGGTTTTGGCATTGTTTACTATGATAAATAATTGCCGAACACATTCTTTCCAAGTCTGAACTAAAGCAATCATAAAGCTTTCAGAGCGATCGCCCCAGGCGGATCAGTTTGTGTCTTAATAATAGAGTACAAAAATAAACATTATCTCGAATTTAACTTAAGGAGTGTTGAGTAACTTGGAAAACCATAAAGAAAAAATTCTGGTAGTCGATGACGAAGCCAGCATCCGGCGGATTCTGGAAACTCGCCTTTCCATGATTGGCTATGATGTTGTCACCGCAGCCGACGGTGAAGAAGCTCTCGATATATTTCGCAACACGGAACCAGATTTAGTGGTTTTGGACGTGATGATGCCAAAGCTGGATGGCTATGGGGTTTGTCAGGAGTTGCGGAAGGAATCTGATGTGCCTATCATCATGCTAACTGCTTTGGGAGATGTAGCCGATCGCATCACTGGTTTAGAATTAGGCGCCGACGATTACGTCGTCAAACCTTTTTCTCCCAAGGAACTAGAAGCTCGCATCCGTTCGGTACTGCGCAGAGTTGACAAAAACGGCGCTTCGGGAATTCCCAGTTCGGGAGTCATCCAGGTAACGAATATTCGGATTGACACCAACAAACGCCAAGTTTATAAAGGTGACGAACGGATTCGGCTCACGGGCATGGAATTCAGCTTGCTAGAGCTGTTGGTTAGCCGTTCTGGAGAACCTTTTTCGCGATCGGAAATTTTGCAGGAAGTTTGGGGATATACGCCTGAGCGCCACGTAGACACCCGTGTAGTGGACGTTCACATCTCGCGCTTGAGAGCCAAGTTAGAGGATGACCCCAGCAATCCTGAATTAATTCTCACCGCCCGTGGCACCGGCTATCTGTTCCAGCGCATTGTCGAACCTGGGGAAGTTGGCTAAAGTCAGTGGGTTGACGGTTGATGGTTGTCAGTGGCAATTGTTGACCGCCCACAGCCAACCGTCAAAAGTTTGTATTGACCTTTTTCGTTGTTCCTTCTATAAATGACTAAATCCGATCCAAATCGAGTTTTGCGGCAGTTACCCTTAGTGGCTGGAGGATTAGCCGGTACTCTGCTGATGGTCAATCGCTTGCTGACTGAGCAACTCACCGATTCTCAAGCTCGCTCCGATGCTCTGGGGGTGATTATCAGTGCTGTACTGATTTTAACAGGTTTGCTATGGCAGCAGGTGCAGGCGCGATCGCCCGATTCAGTCCAACTCATTGGCGAAGAAGGTTTTGAATTTGCGCCGGATTTGCCGGATGTGGTGAAAATAGAATTGGCTTGGGCCTCCCGTTTGCTATTGACAAATACGGCCACAAGGGCGATCGTGATTTTATATCAAGGAAAAGTTATATTGCGACGTGGCATTTTAGCAGTCAATCCCGAAGTTAAACCAGGCCCAATCTTGCAGCGAGTATTCGAGAAAAACAAACCAGTTTATTTAGTAAATTTGAATATTTATCCCGGCAAAATTGAATTTGACTATTTACCTGAAAATACCCAAGGAGTGATTTGTCAGCCCCTTGGCAATCAAGGCGTTTTAATTTTAGGTGCTAACGCGCCTCGCAGCTATACAAAACAAGATGAAAATTGGGTTGAAGGCATTGCCGAGAAATTAGAAAATACCCTGAATCAACATTTAATAGCAAACAAGTAAGGCGCGTCGCTACAGAATCCTGGCCTATAGCCAGAATAGTCGATCGCGATGCACCTTACTTTTACCAAGGCATTCACGGGTTATCCTATCTTTGACCGTTGAAGCGGAATGATTTAACCTTACTAGAACACTCTTGACACAGAGTCCGAGAATAGAACTCTGAATAGTTCGGATGAAGAGAGGATTTAATATCATAGCCGGATTGGGCATCACGATATCAATTCACTCAACACTACTATCGAGCCCAATCAGTACCGCGCCACAGCATAAAAAACAAAACGCTAGAAATCAGCGCCCCCAATAGCCACTTAATCGCATTTTTGAATAGCCCCAAGCGCTGATTTGACTGCACCACTGCGCTTTGAGCCTGCAAACGTTCCTTCGCCGGAGTAATTCTCGAAAGAATTTGAGTTTTCAATTCCTGCGGGTTTTGCGTATCCGCTGGTACTCCCAGGCGATTTAGTTCAGTGCCCAAATTCTTTAAGTCTTCGGGAGTACCCTTATTCAGCCTTTCTTCCACTTGCTGCAACTGAGCTAATTGTTGGTTTGCTTGATTGGTAATCTGTTTATTGTTTTGATTGTTGACATAAATAGTGCCAAAAAGCCCCAAGGGTAGCATTAACAGAAATACCAGGGCCAGTAACAGACAAATCCAAGACAAAAACTTCAAAAAAATGTCTTCCAAGCTTCTGCGATCGTAACCTTCTCCAAAAAATATGAGGGTCATGGCCAACAGAGGAACTGGTACTCGTTCTACCACAGCCCCAATCGTCTGCAATTCCCACACACGATTGCCAAAATTTGCTGGTATCAGAACAGCGATCGTATCTAATAATGACAAAATTAATAGACCGTAGCCAATCCAACGCAGCCTGTATATAGAAAAACCTTGCTCGCCTTGTATGTCATTCATAAAAAAAGTCCGGTAAGTGGGAAACTCAGCGTTTTTAGACCTGAGTTAGTGACAAAATAATGCGCCTGTTGTTAAGAACAATCTCTCTTGACTTGACTTAAGGTTCGGGAAATCTGGGCTGCCACCACCCATACCAAGAAACCCAAGCATTCTCTAGAATTTTCTTGGCATCTTCACGATTTGTTTGGTCCAAAGGTATAGACATTTGGGTCCACAAACAGCGCTGATCTTGAATATTTCCCTTACCCAATAGCCAAAACAAAATGCGGTTGAAATTCCAGTCACGAGTATTTCGGTTGTATCTAAACTGTTCGGCTGTCACTGTAGCACGGCCGCGGGGATTTATGCAGGAACTCAGGTATAGTCGATTTTGCTGGGGCAAAATTCCGTAAAAACCCACACCTTGAGTTTCTGCCAATGCTAGTTTACCAGGAGACGACTTGAGAATAGTATGTCCTTTCATCATATTTTCAACATCTCCGGTGGTTCCAACCACATAACGCATCTCTATTTCTAGAGTAGTGTTATTTTTTTGATATTCATACTTTCGCCCAACTTTTATTTGAGAATTATCGCTAATTTTCAGAGGTGTACTCTCCTGCATTTGCCAATCAGTTAGAGGTACGGACTCTGGAAAATCAAAGGGGGTCAGGGAAAAATTACCTGTCGATGGAGAGAGTGTCAATCTTCCTATAACTAATAAAACCCCTGTAAAAGTAACCGCTAAAATAGAAATTCTCGCGGTTTTCCAATAGGTAATAGCCATTAGTGATTAGTTGTTTTTTGATGGGGCGTGTCTTGCAAGATTGCCAACCAACAGAATAACCCGAACAGGAAGACTGCAATCATTGAAAAAATTACCGATCCATTGCCTTCATGCCAGTATTTAAAAGCTTCCGGTTGAGATAGTGATACCAGTACAGCCATGAGAGCAACTCTGGCTGCATTGACTACAAATCCAATAAGGACTGCAATGATGGGGACTACAATTTTTTGTGTGTTGGTTGTAGGAAACATTAGTAAAAACACGATTGCTAGTCCTAATAATTGTAGGATTGCATTCACTCCAGAACAGCCATGATACACCTCCACGCTACCTTTTTCTAGAATAAGAAATACTCCTTGACGAACAACTTCAAATCCTAAATAGTGGAGGAGGAAAGCTGAAAATTTAGCGGTTAATAGGGCAACATCAATAAATACTCCTATGAGTCCTGGAGGAATACCTGTATAGGCGAGAATCAGAAGTTCTTGCCAATATTGTTTCAGTCCTTTGGTTCCAGAAGCTAGCAAAGCCAGACTGATGCCAGATAAGAAAGGTGTTATCCTGATAAAAAAGTCGTAGCCATATATGGATGAACTTTTGAGCAATATTAAAGCAATTAATGATGCTGCAAAGCAACTGCTAAAAATTCCGCTTTCTAAAGTTAATGTTTCGTGTCTTTCCCAGATGAGAAATGCTACGACTCCCCAGAAGAGTAACATTGTGCCGAATAGGTCTGTACTGTCTGTTCTAGCAGTGAGAGTCAGGTGTATGACTATCAAACCGGAGGCTATGCCTAACAGCCAGTATTTAGGTTCCAGGAGGCGATCGATCCATTTCATTTCGGTCATTGTTGCTTTCTCTTTGTAGTGGAAGCTTTCATTATTTGTTATTGGTTATTTGCGGTGCCCTGCCCTTCGACTCCGCTCAGGAACCGCGTAGTCGAAGGGTTATTGGTTATGGGTTATTAGTTATTTGCGGTGCCCTGCCCTTCGACTCCGCTCAGGAACCGCGTAGTCGAAGGGCACCGCAAATAACTACTGACTACTGACTACTGACTAATGACTAATGACTACTGACTAATTAGTGTAGACTTTGCGGTAGTAACTCTGATATTCTTCCGACAGCAGTGGCTCCCACCAATCGCGATTGGCTAAATACCATTCTACAGTACGCCGCAAACCTTCCTCTACTGTGACTGAAGGAGTCCAATTTAGGTCATTTTTAATTTTGGTTGCATCAATAGCATAACGTCGATCGTGTCCGGCTCTGTCTTTGACAAAGGTGATTAATTGTTCGCAGGGACGGGCGGGTAAATCTTCTGCCAACTCGTCCATTAGTTGGCATAGCATCTTGACTAAATCGAGATTTTTTACTTCGTTGTTGCCGCCTACATTATAAGTTTCTCCGGGCTTACCGTCGTGGATTACGGCATCTAAAGCTCGGCAGTGGTCGAGTACATATAGCCAATCTCGGACGTTTTGACCGTCGCCATAAACTGGCAATGGTTTGCCCAAAAGCATATTGATGCACATTAATGGAATTAGCTTTTCGGGGAAGTGATAGGGACCGTAATTGTTAGAGCAATTGGTGATAATTGTGGGGACACCGTAGGTATGGAAATAGGCACGGGCGAGGTGGTCGCTACCGGCTTTTGAGGCTGAGTAGGGACTATTGGGCTCGTAGGCGGTTGTTTCAGTAAATGCTGGGTCGTCGGGGCCAAGACTGCCATAAACTTCGTCCGTGGAAACATGGAGAAAGCGCATTTGTGCTTTGAGGGACAAGTCGTCTATTGCTTCAAAATGCTTGCGGAAGGCTTCGAGAAGGGTGAAGGTTCCGACAACGTTTGTTTGGACAAAGGCGGCAGGCCCGATAATCGATCGATCGACGTGGGATTCTGCCGCAAAATGGGCGACTGTGTTGATGTTTTCGGTTTGAAGTAAGGTATCGATCAGGGCCCGATCGCAAATATCCCCTTGTACAAACCGAAAATTTTCTCCCCCTTCCAAACTGGCTAGGGTTTTTCTGTTTCCTGCATAGGTGAGAGCATCGAGTACCACTACTCGATCGCCTGGATAGCTACTGCACCAGTGATGTACAAAATTGGAGCCGATAAATCCAGCCCCACCTGTTACCAACAATCGGCGAGGCGATCTTACTATGCCTTGATCCATGCTGTCTGTCATAAAAAAAGTCCGGTAAGTGGGAAACTCAGCGTCTTTAGACCTGAGTTACTGACATTGCTTGCAATAACTAAGTCTTTTCAAAAATAACCTTAAAAGTAGTTTGTCACCAAGTATTTGTCACTGTGTAATTAAATTTTCTACTCTTTGATATCAGATTTTTGAATTGATGCGCGATCGCACTCTGGGCGACACCGCACAAAAGCCATCCCTCTGTGTTCGCTCAAATGCTTGTCCTACAAGGCTTTTGGTTGTTTATTGCCCCACGCAATTGGCAGTGGTGATTGCTGTTGATTCTGGATATGTGCGATCGAATCGCGATTTTGGTGCCTCTGAGAGTTGATAGATTTGTGAAGAGCTGCTACCATTATTTTTTTAATTATCCTTTACAAAATCCAGAGCACCATGAAAAAGTTTCAAGTGTTAGCTGGCATTGCTTCGAGCGTTGCGATCGCGAGCAGTATTGCACTAGGCGACGCAGCATTGGCTTTTCCTTGTTCCTACAGCAAATCCAATGCTACTCAATCGGGTTCTGCAACAACCCTAGTTGGTTCCGGTGGCGAGGCTCAAATGAATCCCTACAAATCTTACAAAAGATTAGCTTTGGGTTTTCTCGGCTTAGCTGGGGTTTTGGGCGGTGGCGCTGCTTACATGAGTTACCGTGTAGGCAAACGGGCTCAGGCTGCTTGCGCTGCCATGAGTGATAATTTTGAAGTTTTTCAAGAGTCGATCGCCGATGAATCGATGGAAGCATACCTGGAAGTTCCCACGGATGCTGAATACGAGTCCCCGATGGCTGCAACTGAAAGTGCATCACCCCTGCTAGTGGTTCGGGAACACCCGGAAGCACCTGGTGGCGAACTGGATTTGGGATCGTCTCGCCCGATCGCATCTGCCCCAAGTGCGATCGTCCAATAGTAATCTTGCGGTAGCACCAATTTGGAGTAAATCGGAACTCCGATTTACTTCAGCTACTCACCTCTTACTAAAAATCCGTCACAAGATAGACAAAAAATTTTTATTTGAAAGTGTAAAATATATAACTATAGATTAAAACCATGGGTTATGAATACTATTGGCGATCGATTCAATCAATTCACAGGTAAAACGCGATTTGCAGTTTGTCGCGTATTCATTCACCTCAGTGGTGAAGAAGTTGCACCATTGTTGGGAGTTCTCAACAGCACTGCCAGAGATGCCATAGACGCCGATGGGGATTTAACAGTCCTCGGAGAAGGCTTGGTACAAGTTTGCAATCACCTATTGCAGTACGATAACTACTGGCAATCAGCGGCCAACGAAGGTGATGTTTTTTGGGATGAAGGGGAAGCAGGCGATTATGTAGATGAACTGTTTACAGATTCAGCAGAACGCTATCTGAGCGAACCTCAATACAGCAACTCTGTGGACGATCGCAATTCTCCCTTATCTTTGCCCGTGACTAGAAATGTCGTGGTGATGCTGACAGTAGCCTATGAAGGCGAAGTTCCCCAACTGGAAACAGACCTAGCAGATATCAGCGCCCTAAAACAGGGTTTAAAAGCACTGATTAATTTACACTATCAGCAAAGGCTCAGAGCTATCCAAATTCACTTTTCGCCCGCACAGTTGGGAGACGAACTTACTAACGACCAATTGTTGGTAAATTTTTCCGAACTCATTCCTCTCTAGGGAAGTAAGTAGTTAGTAGTCATTAGTCATTAGTCATTAGTTAGTAGTCATTAGTTAGGAGTCATTAGTTATTAGTTAGACTTTGCATAAAATCACAAATAACAACTAACAAATAACCAATAACAAATAACAAACAACAAATAACAAATAACCAATTCAAATTAGTATTTATGCTGCGAAAATTGATAGTTTATTTCATGGCTTTAACATTGTGCGTCACCACTATAGGCTGTGGTTCTCCCACTCCCACGCCGGAGGCAAATCAGAATGTTAATACTGTCCGTTCTGCCCCCCCTAGCAATAATAATTTAAGTCCCGGCCAATATCCCTTACAGCAAGCTACCTACGACGATAGTGAGGGGGAATATAGTTTGATGTTACTCAATACTCCCCCCGGTACTTCCTCTGTTTATCGATCGAGAGATTTGCAAATGGCTAGGTTAACGGATGAGGAAATATCCCAAGGTAAAAAAAGTTATCTGAATTTAGACAAAGATCGAGCCAGTTTACATTTGACTGAAGATTTTAAAATAGAGTACGTTCATAACGTGACCGAAACAGTCAGTAATCCTCAAACAGGTCAGCCACAAACAGTGGTAGTAAGACAGCAATCTGGTTTCTGGGCTCCGTTTGCTGGGGCCTTGGCCGGTCAGGCGATCGGCAGTTTGTTATTCACACCCCGATATTATGTGCCACCAGTCTATCAGCCGGGAGTAATTCTCACAGGATATGGCGGGTACGGTAACACTTACCGCGAGGCTGTTAACCAATATCAAACTCGCTATCAAGCCCCCCCACCTGCTGTCAGAAACCGTCAAGCTTTAAGGACTACTGGCCGCTTGCGATCGCCCACATCCAACACCCCAGCAACTCGTCGCCCAGTACCGCCCAATGCCAATCGATCGACCGGTTCGGGTTATGGTGGCAGCACTTTGAGACGATCGACAAAACCAACTTCCCCGCAACAAAGGCGCACTCCCAGTTTTGGTAGCGGTGGAAACTCTCGTACACCCAGTCGGAGTCCTGCTTTCGGAAGCCGTAGAAGGCGTTAGGTTCGAGATGAGCGGGCGATCGCCAATGGATACCCGATTTTTTTCAAAAAGTCGGGTATTGTACATATCATCGTCAATTTACTGACAGCGTTGCCAATACATTCTAGCCACTGTATCCCCAGGATTGGCTTGCAAACATTGCTCTAACAGTCGAAGGGCAACCTCTTTATCAGAGGCATGATAAGAAACGATCGCCAGTTCAAAATTGCTTTGCATGGCTAACTTCCCTTCTCGCAATTCGGGGGGATCGGCATTAAAAACTTCATACACGCCTACCTGTTCCGATTTCCCCTTGACTCGAACGCGATCGATCAAACGAATGTCATAATTTTCAGGATTTTTTAAAGCTCGAAATGTGCGATCGCTAATCAGCAAAGGCACCCCGTACTGTTTAGTTAATCCCTCCAAACGAGATGCTAAATTCACCGCATCGCCGATCACAGTTCCATCCATCCGAGATGCACCACCCACAGTTCCCAGTATCAATATCCCCGTATTAATGCCAATGCCAATTTTAATCGGCGGACGTTCCGGTCTCGTGCGCGTCGTATTATAGTCCGCTAGCCTTTGTAGCATAGCAATTCCACCTGTAACCGCCCGATCCGCATCTCCATTAAATAAAGCCATGATCGCATCACCAATATATTTATCAATAAACCCATGATTTTCGATAATCGCGGGTTCCATCCGCGAGAGATAACCATTAATAAATTTAAAATTATCATCCGGTGTCATCCTTTCTGATAAACTTGTAAAATCTCGAATATCTGAAAATAACACCGAAATTTCTTGCTGAATTTGTTCGCCTAATTGAATATCAAGAAAGCTAGTTTTTTTTAATAACTGAAGAAACTGACGAGGAACAAAACGTAAAAAAGATTCATTAAGTGCTTGTAAATAACTTTCTTTTTCTTGAAGTTCTGCAATTAATTTAGCTTGCCTGCGAGTCAGGATTTCTAACTCTTGATTCATTTCTATAAGTTGATAATTTTTTTGTGCCAGTTGTTTATCTTGACTATAACTGTGGATTGCTTCTGTTACCGTTAGTCTTAAATCTTCATCCTGCCAAGGTTTACCGATGTACCGATAAAGTTTAGCGTATTTGACCGCATTAGCAACCGCTTCAATAGTAGCTTGCCCAGTCAGCATTACTTTCAGGGTTTTTGGGGAAATTTCGTGAACGCGGCGCAATAGTTCGTCTCCCTTCATATCCGGCATAATATAATCGGAAATAATCAAGGGAATTTCATCACCCTCTTCAATTAATTCTGCCAGTAACTCTAAAGCATCCTCACCCCCTTCAGCAATTTCGATTCTATACTCCTCTCCGAAAGCTTTTCTCAGTTCCGATTTCAAACTCGTTAAAATAGTAACTTCATCATCTACACAAACAATCACAGGTTTTTTAGAAACTTTTGTCATAATTTTTCTAATCCAGACTTGACCGTCTCGATCAACTCTTTTTCCGACCAGGGCTTAAACAAACATTTATGTAAATTAGCTGCTGCATAAGCTCGATCGATCGCTTTTTGATCTGCTTGCCCTGTTAATAAAATTTTGACAATATTAGGAAATTTTTGATGCACGCGAATCATAAATTCATCGCCTTTCATTCCTGGCATCAGCCAATCGGAGACAATCAATAAAATGCTCACATCATCTTCATTTAATTCATCAATAATATCTAATGCTTCTTCAGCATCTTGGGCTACTTCATAAACATAGGAACTGCCTAATGCTTTTCTCAATTGAGCCTTCAAGCTTTCTAAAATCACGGCTTCATCATCAACACACAAAATTACAGGTTTAGACATGGTAATTAATTGGTAAGGGTAATTGGTAATTGGTAATCGGTAATCGGTAATCAGTAATTGCCGCTAGGAGGAACTATCGGGTTGGAGATTCATACTTAAATAAACCGTAAATGTTGTTTTTCCAGGGACAGAAGTTACTTCGATTTCACCTAGATGTTTTTTCACAATTTTGCGGACAATATCTAATCCCAATCCACTTCCTTCACCCGGAGGTTTAGTGGTAAAGAAAGGTTCAAAAATTCGGTCTTTAATTTCTTCGGGAATTCCTTTTCCACTATCGGTAATACTGATTTTGGCAAAGCCTCTTTCTTGCGTAACATCAATGGTTAGCATTCCTTTGTTATCCATTGCTTGAATAGCATTATGAATCAGATTTGTCCATACTTGATTGAGTTCATCGGGATAGCAGTAAATCAGTGGAATTTCTGCGTAGTTTTGCACCACTTCAACTCCGTGTTTTATAGAATTTTGATACAGGGTCAAAATAGTATCAATTCCTACTATCAAATTAGTTTTAAATAACTCATTTTTTTGATCGGAATGAGCATAGCTTTTCAAGGCAAATACAACCTTACTAGCACGTTCTACTGCGGTTTCTATCGTATTTGTACCTCGCTGCAATCCTGAAAGATTGTAAGCAAATTCCAGCATTCTCGTGCTATCTGGATGAGTCAGAATCGGTAAAAATGACTCGATGTCTTCAGATATTTTCATATCGGATAGTGTATCAGCTATGGTATCTGCATCAGGGACTCCCATTTCTTCTAGTTCGCGAGTTACAGCTCGCTTGATTTTGCGACTGTCTTTAGCAGAAAATAGCTGCTTATTGTTAATAGAACATAATGCTATCTTAAGAATCAATTGAATTTCTTTAGCAGAAAGTGTATCTACAAAGCGAGGCAAATCTTCAAATATTTCTTCCAAATATTTAGAGATATTACTGACGGAAGATCGAATAGCACCTAAAGGGGTATTGACTTCGTGAGCAATCCCTGCTATTAATTGCCCGAGTGCTGCCATTTTCTCGGATTGAATGAGTTCTTCTTGGGTTGCTTGTAGTCGATTTAAGGTATTAGCTAACTCCTGATTGGTTTGAGCCAGTTCTGTGTTTTTTAATTGCAAGTTATTTTGGAGTCGTTGCAATGCTAAATGGGTTTCGACGCGAGCTAAAACCTCTTCTACCTGAAAGGGTTTGGTTACATAGTCTACACCGCCGACACCAAAGGCTTTAACTTTATCAAGCACATCATTAAGCGCACTGATAAAAATGACTGGAATATGTCGCGTTTTGGGATCGGATTTGAGCTTGGTACAGACTTCATAGCCATCCATTTCTGGCATATTAATGTCTAGCAAAATCAAATCTACAGGAATAATTTGAGTTGCAGATAGAGCTTGAACTCCATCTTTTGCTGGTCTAACCTTATAGCCATGTTTTGTTAAAATACCCACGAGTAGTTGTAAATTTGCTAGAGTATCATCTACCACTAAAATATTAGCAATATCGGAAGTAAAAGCCACGTCATTCATATTAATTGTACAAGAGAAATTCAAAATTTAATTAGTTGACTGCTTCGATATAGGATGCAATTTTGCCATATTCAAATTCATTAGCTAATACTAAAAACGCATTTCCTATCGACGCATTTATAGCTTTGACTTCCTGAATGAGATGGTCTACTTCACCAATATCCAAACTTTTTGCCGCACTAGCTAAATTGGCCCGTAAATCGGGTGGCAAGGTAGCTAGGGCTTCCGGTTCAAGCACGTCTTTGATGTCAGTTTTCGATAGAGTTTGAGCTGCTTTATCGATCGACTCTTCATAAATATAGCGCACGCCGATATGTTTGTTCATTACTGCAAAAATTTCTTGCTCCCGAAAAGGCTTTCGCATAAAATCATCGCAGCCAGCCGATACAACGACAGCTCTTTCTTCTTCCAGAACGCTAGCTGTTAGAGCAATAATAGCAGTAGCCTGTCCCTTCGTCGTAGATTTAATTTTTTGTGTAGCCGCGTAACCATCCATCACGGGCATTCGCATATCCATCCAGATGAGATGTGGGTCCCACTCATGCCAAATATCCACGGCTTCTTGACCATTAGTAGCTTCTTTCAATTCAAACCCTAATGGATTGAGTAATTGAACTAATAACTGACGGTTGAGAGGTTTATCATCGACGATGAGAATGCGGTAGCGAGGTTGGTTCGGTTCGAGTGCAATGACGCGACGTTTGTTTTGTTCTGCTTCATCCTCAGCGGCATCAACAACCTGAGTTGTAATATCGAACTTGAAAATTGTGCCAACTCCTACTTGGCTGCTGACAGTGATATCACCACCCATAAGTTGCACAAACTGGCGGCTAATTGCTAAACCTAACCCAGTCCCTTCTTGAGCATTTTTTCCCGATGCAGTTTGCATAAATGCTTGAAAAAGTTTATCTAATTCTTCCGGTGCAATTCCCATACCTGTGTCTTCTACTTCAAAATAAATTTGTTGGTTATTTCCCACTCTTTCTAGACTAATTTTATTTGGTTTGCCTGAATTTAGCAATCCACTATCCGTAAAAATTCTCACACAAACTCCACCTTCTTTTGTAAATTTAATGGCATTATTGAGCAAATTAATCAAAATTTGACGGAGTTTAACTTGGTCGGTGCGAAGGTAACGGGGAACATCAGCACCGCGCTCGAATAGCAACTGCAATCCAGCATCATCAGCTTTGAGGCGAAACATATCTTCTACATCGTCGATTAATCGATAGATATCGAATTGTTTTTCATTGATTGTTGTGCGACCAGCTTCAATTTTAGACAGGTCTAATACTTGGTTAATTAATGTTAGTAAATGTTCGCCACTGCGAGTAATAATCCCCACACTCTCGAAATGTTCGGATGGGAGCGATCGACTTCTGAGCATGATTTGAGCAAAGCCTAAAATTGCGTTGAGGGGAGAGCGCAATTCGTGGCTCATATTGGCCAGAAATGTGCTTTTTGCTTGATTCGCCACTTCTGCTTTTTCTTTCGCAAGTTCTAACTGTTGGTTGGAGGCGGCTAATTCTGCGGTGCGCTCTTCCACTTTTTGCTCTAAAGTTTCAAAGGATTCTTGCAACTGATGTGCCATGCTATTAAAGGATTTAGCAAGTTGTCCAACTTCGTCTCTCCGGTTAATTACTCCCGATTGATTCCAGTTACCTTTGGCAATATCCTTGGCGGTTTCGTTCAATTGCAAAATGGGTTTTGTCACCCACTGAGCGGTCAAAACACCAATTAGTATAGATAGAATCAATGCTGCTATACATAGCAAAATTGTAGTGCGGTTATTGGCAGAAATTTCTGCCATAAAATCGGATTCTGGAATTACCACGACTATGGACCAATCTAAGCCTTTATCGTCTCTGAAAGGTAAGACTTGTAGAAAATGTCGCTGGTTTTCGAGGTTGAATTCTAGTTGCTGCGCGGTCTGTTTTTGGGCGATCGCATTCTTGGTCAAAAATAGGGCAGTGGCTTTGGTGAGGGGATTGCTACTGTCAATTGCTTTGATTCTTTCTGCTCCAAAATCTTTATTAGCCACCGTGCGAATGGGTTTTTCTCCGGTGGAAGTTGCAACCAGCATCCCATCATGTTCGATAATAAAGCTTTGTCCAGTTTTACCAATTTTCAAGCTTTGTAAAAATTTGCCAATTTGGGACAGATTAATATTTGTTAGTAGGACTCCTTGCAGTTGACCAGATTCATTTTTATAAGGCATGGCTGCCCCTAAATAAGACGTAATACCTTTGGTATGGGGATAGATTTGACTCCAGGTTGGTTTTTCGGCCGCCACTGCTGCTTTGTACCAAGGACGAGTGCGAGGATCGAAGTTAGGTTTGTTACTTAGTTTTTTGGTCCGATCGCCTTTTTGATTCATAGCGTAGGTACGAAAATCAAAGTTACTATCAATAGTCGAAACTCTGACAGTTAGGGAACCATCATCGGCTCGCTCTGCCCCTAAATTTTCCTGATTTTCCAATCCAATCCCAGCAAAGGTTAAACTGTCAAAAATTTGAATTTGTCGCCAAAAATGACGTTCTAAACCGACTAAATCTTGTAACTTTAGTTGTCCTAAATCTAAAGCAACTGCATTACTTTGATTTACTTGATGGGGAATTGTGAGATAAGATTTCAGGTTTAAATCAATGCGGTTGGTAATTTCTCCTCTGAGTTGATTTGCCACATTGTTCACAGCTTGTTGTCCATTCTTAAAGGAAAGATATCCGACAATTCCCACGGCAAAAAATGTTTGGAAGACAAAAGGAACAATCAGAACAGTGCGTAACGGTAACTTGCCAGAGAGTTCGCCGAAGCTAGAGGATATAGTTTTAGTCAACATAAATCGCCTCCGTATTATTCTAGGTTTTAGTTTTTAGGAAATTGGAACATTCTGTATGAACAACCCCGATTTTATAGACTCACATTTACCGCATTTTTAACTTGCCAATTGGTAAGGATATCACAAATTCAGTTCCCTCTCCTGGTAGAGAAATACACCGCAAATTACCCCGATGATTTTCCGTCACAATTTGATAGCTAGTTGCTAAGCCCATCCCCGTACCTTTTCCGACAGGTTTCGTCGTAAAAAATGGATTAAATATTTTTTCTTGAACTTGGGGAGTCATCCCACAACCATTATCTTGAATAGAGATGAGTGCCATATTTTCAGAAGAGATCGAAGTCGCGATCGCAATTTGACCCGCATAATCTAACTGTGCCGCAGGTTCCAGGCTATCTTGCCGTTGTTCGATCGCATCAATAGCATTTACCAACAAATTCATAAATACCTGATTTAATAAACTACCATAACATTCAATCTTTGGTAATTTACCGTAATTCTTGGTGAGATGAATCTTCGGTTTTCCCGCCCTACCGTTCAATCGATTTTGTAAAATTACTAAGGTACTTTCGATATTTTCGCGAAGATCGATGGGTTTTAGATCTGCTTGATCCAAGCGCGAAAAAGTCCGCAAAGACTTCACAATATCGCTGATGCGCGCGGCTCCAGTTTTCATGGATTCCAGCAGCTTAGAAAAATCGCTGATGAGATACTCAAGCTCGATCTCTTCGATCCAATCAGAAATGACCTGGGGCGGACTGGGATAATGCTCTTGGTAAAGGCGAACTAGGTCAATTAAGTCGCTAGCATAATCAGTGGCGGGTTGAATATTGCCATAGATAAAGTTCACCGGGTTATTAATTTCATGAGCAATACCGGCTACTAATTGACCCAAACTTGACATTTTTTCGGCTTGAATTAACTGGGTTTGGGTATTTTGTAACTTTTTGAGGGTTTTTTCTAATTCCTCGGATTGCACCCGCAGTTGAATTTCTGACCGGCGCACTGCTTCCACTTGTATCCGATCCATTTCTGCGCCCGCACGAGTGGCAAAGATTTTCAAGATAGCAGACTGCATTTCGAGATTGTTGAGCATCGGCTTAGTGTCAAAAACCGCCAGCACTCCCAAAAAATTGCCAGCGGAATCTGTAATGGGCAAACCAGCATAACTTTCGGCTTGGAGAGTGACTAAATTATCATCTTTAGGGAACAAGGATTGCACGGCATTTGGGTAGCGACACACCTCTGCTATACTGTCAATTATTTTACAGGGTGTTCCGTGGAGATTGTAAGTAAAATTCTCGCCAAAGTCGTCTCCTGCCCAAAATGCGAGAGTTGTGGCGATGGATTTTTCGGAATCAATAAATTCAGCAATTAAAGCATAACGGACTTCTAAGACTTGCGCGAGATATTGAACGCAAGTTTTGAAGAATTCTTGGCCTGTTTTCGCCGCCGTACCTTCGACTATTAAGCGGAGAGCTTGTTCTTGACGTTTGCGATCGCTAATATCAGTGACAGTACCAACATATCCTTCGATTTCACCGGCGTTGTCAATCACAGGTAAAGCTTGACCGATGACCCAAGCGACACTACCATCGGGCCGCAGAAAGCGGTACTCTGATTGAAATTGTTGTTTAATTAAGGCGCTGTCATACCATTCCTGCAAAACGCGCTCTCGGTCTTGAGGATGGAGAGTCCGAGCCCAATCTGGGCCTAGAGCTTCTTGGTGAGTTAATCCCGTAGTTTGCGACCAAGTTTGATTCACATAAAGGCAGTCACCTTTGGCATCAGTTAAGAACACGCCGATTGGTGATGCTTCTGCTAGGGTTTCATAGCGTTTTTGGCTTTGTTGGAGTTGAATTTCGGCTTTTTTTGCTCCGCTAATATCAAAGTTAACCCCGATCATCTTCTGCGGATTGCCTTTGTGATTGTACCGAACTAAACCAAAGGCTTTAATGAAATGGATACTACCATCGGGATGAACCACACGAAATTCTGTATTGTATTCAGCTTGTCCTAAAACAGTTTGATTGATTAATGTTTCGATCGCCTCTCGGTCATCAGGATGTAGCCCCGTGGCCCAAATCTCGTAAGCTAATCGGGAATCGGAGTTCTTAGTGACGCCATAGAGCTCGTACATCCGATCGTCCCAAACGAGGGTATTGTCGATGATGTCCCATTCCCAACAGCCAATGCGCCCAGACTGGAGTGAAAATGACAAACGCTCAGAGATTTCCTTCAGTTGAGTTTCGGCAAGTTTGCGATCGGTAATATCCATTGCCGTGCCAAATAAACCCACAATGTTGCCATTTTGGCGATCGATTTCAATGCGACCATTAATATAGCGGATAGCACCATCTAATCGAGAGATTCGCAGGTCAAAATTTTGGGGAATTCCTTCCTCGCTGGCAGCCTTAACATAACTTACAAATAATTCTCCATCTTCCCCATAATATTGTTTGATATGGTCTTCCAACTTGGGTTCTCCCTGTTCGGGATTCATACCAAAAATCCTAAATAATTCTGCTGACCAAGTAATTTTTTGTGTAGTTAAGTCAAAGGACCAATTCCCAATCTGGGCAACTCGTTGTGCTTCTTCCAGTTGTCGCGTAAGTTCCTGTCGGGAGATATCTGCTTGTTTTCGATGATGGATATAACGCGCTATGCCCAAACAAGAAACCACTTGCCCTTGGTTATTTGTCAGGGCTGATAAATTGGAAGAATACCAGTAATAATTCCCATCTCCATGCAAAAATCGGTATTCGATTCCCCGCAGTTTCTCACCTTGCAAACAGCGATGCAGGGCATTTACACAAATTGGTAAATCTGCTGGATAAACCCACTGACCAAAAGGCTGAGCTAACAATTCTGTGATGTCATATCCCATAACTTCTTGAAAGTTGGGACTCAGATAGCTGAAAGTGCTGTCGGGATTGATGACATAAACCAAATCGTTGAGATTTTCAATGATGCTGCGAAATTTTTCTTCACTGGTTCGGAGTGCTAGTTCTGTGGCTTTAGTCTCTGTGATATCCCGCATAATTGCGGAAAAGTGTTCTACTGTTCCCTCTTTCGATTTATGAGCTAGGACGACCAAAGAAACCGGGATTTCACCTCCTGTCGGATCTAGTAAAGCCGTCTCGCCCCGCCAGGCGCCACAACGGGCGGCTTCTGGTAAGGCTTGATTGAATACGATCTCCTTAGCCCACTCTGGATGAGCATTAGAGATTTCGACGGAGGCTATAACCTCCTCATCATGATTCAAAAATTTTCGCCAAGCTTGATTGAGGTAAATGGCTTTACCTGTGACATCAGCAGTGGCGATCAAATCTGAGGTGGTTTCTAAAATGGCAAGCAGACGTTGAGTATCAGCTTGGGCACTTTTGATGTCCGTGATATCTCGAATATAGCCATACCAAATAATACTGCCATCGGCTTCGGGCTGGGGTGTAGAATTACCCACCAGCCACAGCACTCGCCCATCGGGTAAGCAAGTTCGATATTCGCAATACCAAGGTGTGAGATGGGCGGCGGAATCGAGAATGGATTGATGGACGCGATCGATGTCATCCGCGTGGAGCGCGGTAAATACTAAAGAGCCATCCTCCCGCACTTGTTGTGGGGAAACTCCGTGAATCTCTCGCAACTTTTCGCTAGCGTAGGGGAAATGGAAACTACCATCAGGGCGCAGCCGAAACTGATAAATAACGCCGGGGATGTGGCGGGCTATTTGCTCTAGGTGATGATAGTCTGCGGGGATAGCTGTATCTGGTTCCATACCAGCTAAGCGGAGTTGGGCTTGGGCGAGTTGGCGGGTAAGTGCTTCGACTTGTGCTTCTGCTCGTTTGCAAGCTGTGATGTCTCGCATTACCAACAGATGTCTCTGGGGCAGAAAGTTTGCCGTCACCGCATATTCTACGGTGCGGATTTGTCCATCAGCGCGCACTAGGCACAATTCCCCTCGTGCTGTTTCTGGTTGTGGAAATTGTTGCCATAGCTGTGTAAAATCAGATCCCGGCTCAGTAAAATCACGAAGAGAGTGTCCTAGGAGTTCATCTCTATCTAGGGCAAATAATTTACAGGTGGCGGGGTTGACATCGAGATATCTACCTTCGTCGTCGGCGATCGCGATCGCATCTAAGGCACTTTCCCACACAGCCCGCAATGGTCTGTCTCTGGTCGATAGCAAAGGGCGATCGTTTGGGGCCATGTCATCGTTTAAAGATGGGCACATAAATTGTAACAACTTTGAAATATTCCCCAGCCGTCGATGGGAGGGGATGCTATATTAATGGGGCTTTAAACTCTATTAATATAGCTAAAATCTAGTTGTCTGCTAGGAAATTGACAGGACGCGGCTTAGTCCTGGATTTACCGGGTTAAATGTATCTGCGATTTACCTTTTTGATAAAATAAGCGGAACTTTGTACAGTTCCTGAAAATTTTAACATATCTCGCAGACCTGGAAATGTCCGCTTTTCCACACGTAAATTTATGTGGGATTTAACTCACAAATCGGTAACTCGATCGCCAACTCAGTCCCCTCTCCTGGTGTAGAAATACACCGCAAATTACCACGATGATTTTCCGTGACAATTTGATAGCTAGTTGCTAACCCCATCCCCGTACCTTTTCCGATCGGTTTAGTTGTGAAAAATGGATTAAATATTTTTTCTTGAACTTCGGGATTTATCCCGCAGCCATTATCCTGAACAGAGATGCGAACCCAATTTTCCGAAGCCATGGAAGTGGCAATGGTAATGCAACCAAGGTAATCTAATTTGGCGCTAGCTTCGAGATTTTCTTGCCGTTGTTCGATGGCATCAATAGCATTGCTCAACAAATTCATAAACACCTGATTTAATAAACCGCCATAACATTCAATTAAAGGTAATGCGCCATAATTTTTGGTAATATGAATTTCCGGTTTTCCCGCCCTACCATTCAAGCGATTTTGCAAAATCATTAAGGTAGTATCCATATTTTCATGGATATCTATTTCTTTTAAATCTGCTTCGTCCAAGCGCGAAAAAGTCCGCAGAGACTTGACAATATCTCTAATTCTTGTGGCTCCTGTTTTCATAGATTCCAAGAGCTTATAAAAATCTGTTGCCAGATACTCAAAGTCGATATCTTCGAGAAGATCCGAAATTGCCTGGGGTGGACTCGGATACTGCTCTTGGTAAAGGCGAACTAGCTCAATTAAGTCGCTGGCATAATCAGCGGCAGGTTGCAGATTACCATAAATGAAACTGACGGGATTATTAATTTCATGAGCAATTCCGGCGACTAATTGCCCCAAACTTGACATTTTTTCGGCTTGAATTAACTGAGTTTGGGTTTGTTGCAACTTGTGGAGGGTGGTGGCTAATTCTTCTGATTGCAGCCGCAGTTGCATGGACGAGCGACGCAAGGCTGCTTCCGCCTGCATCCGTTCCATTTCCGCACCGGCACGGGTGGCAAAAATCTTCAAGATAGCTGACTGCATTTCGAGATCTTGTACCATCGGTTTAGTGTCTAAAACTGCCAATATCCCCAAACAATTGCCAGCGGCATCTACAATCGGCAAACCAGCATAACTTTCGGCTTGGAGAGTGACTAAATCATCATCTTTGGGGAACAAGCACTGGACCAGATTTGGGTATCGACACACCTCAGCGATGCGATGGACATTGTGACAGGGTGTCCCACATAGATTGTAAGTAAAATTCTGGCCAAAGTCGTCTCCTGCCCAAAATGCGAGAGTTGTGGCGATGGACTTTTCGGAGTTAACAAATTCGGAAATACAAGCATAACGGACTTCTAAGGCTTGGGCGAGATATTGAACGCAACTTTTGAAGAATTCTTCCCCTATTTTCGCCGCCGTACCTTCGACTATTAAGCGGAGAGCTTGTTCTTGACGTTTGCGATCGGTGATATCTCTGGCTACCCAAACTACTCGTTCTTGAGACATGGGAGAAATCCTGGCATCAAACCAGAATAAACGATCGCCTAGGGGTAAGGAGTATTCCAAGTGGGTGACGGATTGAGTAATGATGGATTGGTGAATACCATTGAGGAAAGTATCTGCGATGTTTTGGGGTAAGACTTCGTGAAGAGTTTTGCCTAACAGTTCCTGGGAAGGTCGGTATAACAGACTTGATGAACTACCACCTATTTTGAGATAGCGTCCTTCTACATTCAGGACAATAATCACATCCTGCATGGCATTAAATAATGCGCTTAACTCTGCTTCAGATGTGGCTAACTTGATTTCAGCTTGTTTGCGATCGCTAATATCAGTGACAGTACCCACATATCCTTCGATTTCACCCCTACTATCAATCAAAGGTAAAGCTTGACCTAGCACCCAAGCGACACTACCATCGGGACGCAGAAAGCGGTACTCTGATTGAAATTTTTGTTTAACTAAGGCGCTGTCATACCATTCTTTAAAAACGCGCTCTCGGTCTTGAGGATGGAGAGTCCGATCCCAATCTGGACCGAGGGCTTTTTCCTGAGTTAATCCCGTAGTTTGGGACCAAGTTTGATTCACATAGAGACAGTCTCCTTTGGCATCAGTTAAGAACACGCCGATTGGTGATGCTTCTGCTAGGGTTTCATAGCGTTTTTGGCTTTTTTGAATTAGCATTTCGGCTTGTTTGCGATCGCTGATATCAATAATTACTGACCAGATATATTGACTCCCATCCTTACCTGTCACCAATACTCCGAGCAATTCCACGGGCAACAAAGATCCATCCTTGCGGATATACTCTTTTTGGTAAGGGCCGTAACGACCGATGGTGTTGAGCAATTCTAATTGATGGATTTCAGCAGTGGCATACTTTTGGGGGGTTAAATCCAAATAGCTTAATTGGTTCAATTCCTCAAGAGTATAGCCATAGATGGTTTCGGCGGCGCTATTGACTTCGATGAAACGACCTTGCATATCGTTGAGTGCAATTCCCAGAGGACACAAGTCGAAGAGCGATCGCAGTTTTTCTTCACTCGCTCGTAGAGCATCTTCTGCTTGTTGGCGATCGGTGATATCTTCAGAAATCCCTAATAAGTATTTCGGATTGCCAAGTTCATCGAGAATCGGAATTTTCTTTGTATGCACAATTCGAGTGCCTTGATGACTCGTTTGAATCCGTTCTTCAAGAATATCTAAAACCTGACCGCTGGCCAAGGCTGCTCGATCTTGGGAGCAGATCGAATCGGCTGCGGCTGCTGTAAACAAGTCGTAGTCATTTTTTCCTAGTAATGCTGTTCTCGGATAACCGATTAGTTCTTCGCCAGCTTTGTTTAAGCTCACATATTTAAGATCGACGGCATCTTTGACAAATACCATGTTGGGGATATTTTCAATGACTGAGCTGAGGAACTTCTGAACCCGCCAATTTTCTAACTCTGCTTGTTTGCGCTCTGTGATATCCCGTGCGGCGGCATAAATCAAATTTCCACAGGGAACAGAACGCCATTCAATATATCGATAACTACCATCTTTGGCGCGATAGCGATTAATGAACTGGGGAATTGGTTTCTGTTCGCTCAAATCAGATACTGCATCTAGAGTTGAGGCGAGATCGTCGGGATGAACCAAATCGAGAAAGAGTTGACCTTCTAGTTCTTGAGTGCTGTAGCCGAGAACTGTTTCCCAAGCGCGATTCAGGCGATGAAAATGGCCGCTGACATCGGCAATGCAGAGCAAATCGATAGCAAGGCTAAAAAACTGTTCCAGTTCTAATTCAGCGGTTTTGCGATCGCTAATATCACAATGAGTGCCAATAAACCGCAAAGGTTTACCTTCAGTATCCCACTCAACCACCTGGCCGCGGTCTAAAATCCACTTGTAAGAACCGTCTTTGCAGCGCAGGCGATGTTCGTTGCGATAGGTAGAAGTTTCGCGGTCAAAGTGTTTGGCAAAATCTGCATAGCATCGAGCTTTATCTTCTGGATGCACCAGCCGATCCCACTCTGCTAAAACATTCGTAATTTCATGTTCTGCATAGCCCAGCATCGCTTTCCACTGCCGAGAAAAGATAACTTCATTCGTTTTGAGGTTCCAATCCCAAGTGCCGTCTCCTGCTCCTTCTATGGCTAATTCCCAGCGGCTGTTGCTTGCTTCTAAAGCGATTTGTACTTGCTTTTCGGCGTGGATATTACGCGCTATTCCCAAACAGGAAACCACTGGCATATCGTGATTTGGCAAGGCGGATAAATTGGCAGAATGCCAGTAATAATTGCCATCTTTATGCAAAACTCGGTATTCGATTCCCCGCAGTTTCTCACCTTGCAAACAGCGATGCAGGGCATTTACACAAATTGGTAAATCTGCTGGATAAACCAAAGGACCAAAAGGCCGATCTAACAATTCAGTTATTTCGTATCCCGTAATATCTTTTAATTGGGGACTGAGATAGCTGAAGGTGCGATCGGGATTGATGACATAAACCAGATCGTTGAGATTTTCAATGATGCTGCGAAATTTTTCTTCACTGGCTCGGAGTGCTAGTTCTGTGGCTTTAGTCTCTGTGATATCCCGCATAATTACCGAAAAGTTTTCTACTGTTCCCTCTTTGGATTTATGAGCTAGGACGACGATAGATACAGGGATTTCACCTCCTGCCGGATCTAGTAAAAATGTCTCGCCCCGCCAAGTGCCATAACGGGCTGTTTCCGGTAAAACTTGATTGAAAATACGATCTAAAACCCACTGGGGATGAGCATTGCAGATTTCGACGGAGGCTATAGCCTCCTCATCGTGATTCAAAAATTTTCGCCAAGCTTGATTGAGGTAAATGGCTTTACCTGTGACATCAGCAGTGGCGATCAAATCTGAGGTGGTTTCTAAAATGGCAAGCAGACGTTGAGTATCAGCTTGGGCAGTTTTGATGTCCGTGATATCTCGAATATAGCCATACCAAATAATACTGCCATCGGCTTCTCGTTGGGGTGTAGAACTACCGCGCAACCACAGCACTCGCCCATCGGGTAAGCAAGTTCGATATTCGCAATACCAAGGTGTCAGATGGGTGGCGGAATCGAGAATGGATTGATGGACGCGATCGATGTCATCCGGGTGGATGGCTTTAAATACCGCAGAGGCATCTTTGCACACTTCTTTGGGGGAAACTGCATGAATCTCTCGCAATTTTTCGCTGGCGTAGGGGAAATGGAAACTACCATCAGGGCGCATCCGAAATTGATACAGCACTCCCCGGATGTGACGGGCAATTTCATCTAGGCGATGATACTCTGGGGGAAAATTTGGGCTGGCGAGATCCATGCTAGCCGATCGCACTTGGGCTCTTTTTTGGGCGAGTTGGCGGGTAAGTTCTTCGACTTGTGCTTCTGCTAGTTTGGCATCTGTGATGTCTCGCATTACTAACAGATGGCTCTGGGGCAAAAAGTTTGCCCTGAAGGCATATTCTACTGTGCGGATTTGTCCATCAGCGCGCACTAGGCTAAATTCCCCTCGTGCTGTTTCTGGTTGTGGAAATTGTTGCCATAGTTGGGTAAAATCAGCTCCCGGCTCAGTAAAATCACGAATGCAGCGTCCCAGGAGTTCATCTTTATCTAGGGCAAATAATTTACAGGCGGCGGGGTTGACATCGAGATATTTACCTTCGTCGTCGGCGATCGCGATCGCATCTAGGACGGTTTCAAACACAGCCTGCAATTGTCTGTCTCTGGTGGATCGCAAAGGGCGATCGTCTTCAGTGGTTAAGGGATTAATTTGGTGATTCTGTTCTAAGGATGGGGACATAAATTGTAAACTGGGATGTTAAAAACGTTCGCTGTTTTTGGCAAATTTTACTAATTTAACTCTCATATTCCTGCAAAAAACACTGCTCTTATCAAGTTATTGAGTAATCCTAGTTTTTGCTCTCGGATGCACCCTCGCAGTGGCTTAAATTAGGAAATTTTAGTCCATAAATTACAAAAAAGGTTAGAAGTTACCCAGCGAGTGCATCCCAGTTTGGCAAATATATTGGTAGGGGTTCTCGCATGAGCGTAGTAAATCTCTGGTTATAACTAATAAATTGTCTGCGATCGTGCCTCGCCATTACAAAATTGAAATGCACCCTACCCAGCTAAGGAGAAATATACAAGTTAAGGGGTAAATCCTATCGTTGCATTTGGATTATAACTGGTTGGGAATGATAAATGGGCTGCCAGCGTGTTCAATTGACTTTGGCATTTCCAGCTTGTTAACAGTATATGTTATCACACTTAAATGAAAAATTTTACTTAAAATATTTGATGTAGTGGTTACATTACTAATTCAGTGTAATTGCGTAATTTACCAGGCTCTGACAAGCATAATCTGTGACGATCGACCGGCATATCCAGGGAGCGATCGCGCCATCACGCAGATAGATATAGTTGATATTATATAGCAACTGCCAAGGCTGTGAAGGTGACTGCTAGATCTGCTTGAATTTCTGCTAGGGATTGACAGGAATGGTGATGGTAAACTCTGTACCCTTGTTAAGGGCGGAATGAACTGTAATTTGCCCGCGGTGTTTTTCCACGACAATTTGACGGGCGATCGCCAATCCCAATCCGGTACCTTTACCCACCGGTTTCGTAGTAAATAAATGGTCAAATATGTGGGATTGTACCTCTTCATTCATCCCCAAACCGTTATCTTTAATCCGAACTATGGCTTGTTGGCGATCGCTCGATAACTCAGTGACAATAGTAATCTGATTGGCAATTTCTGCATAATTTTTGCCTTGATTGGATTCATCAAAAGCATCGATCGCATTGGCCAACAAATTCATAAACACCTGGTTTAATTGTCCGGCATAGCACTCTACCAGTGGCAAATTACTGTAATCCTTGATGACAACAATCTCTGGGCGAGTTTCGTTAGCCTTGAGGCGGTGTTTCAGAATCATCAAGGTGCTATCAATACCATCCTGGAGATTGCAAGCTACAGGGCGATCGGTGTCAGCACGGGAAAAAGTCCGCAGACTGTTACTGATATCCCGAATCCGGTTCACCCCTTCCCGCATCGAACCAACTAATTTCGGTAAATCTTTTCGGATATAATCCAGTTCGATGTTTTCAATTTCTTCTTGAATTTCTGGATCTAATTGGGGATATTTTGCTTGCACTAAATCGATTAATCCCAACAAATCATTGATATAATCTAGGGCGGGTTGAATATTACCCCCAAGGAAGCCAATGGGGTTATTAATTTCGTGGGCAATGCCAGCAACCAAATTTCCCAAGACAGACATTTTTTCGCTTTGAACTATTTGAAGTTGGGCTTGTTTGAGGTCGGTCAATGCTTGTTTGGCGGCTTGATAAAGGCGGGCATTTTCTAAAGAAATTGCAGCTTGAGCGCAAATTAGATTCAGGACTTCAATGCGATCGCCCGTAAAGGCTCCCACCGTCAGATTATTTTCGAGATATAAAACCCCGATGGAGTACCCTTGATTCAGAATTGGGCTGCAAATGATGCTTTTGGGCTGGTATTTTTCAATATAACTATCGACAGCAAACTGAGTATCTATCCTGGCATCAACCAATACTACAGGTTGCAAGGTGTGCTTGACAGTATTCACCACACTAACTGCCAAATCTTGGCTGGCTTCAAGGGGAATTGACGGCAAAAGTTGGGGCGATTTGCCTTCTTCTACCATAGCCACTAATATTAACGAACTATCTTGTTTCAGCAGCAATACACACTTACTAGCCCCAGCATTGGCGATCGCTATTTTTAGCAGAGTAGTCAGGAGTTTGTTGAGTTCAATTTCTCCAGAAATGGCTTGAGAGGCTTTGAGTAATGTTGCCAAATCAAGGAATTCAGAAGCGCTGCTAGAGGTTTTGGAAGAAGTGATGGTTTCCCGTGCGATCGTTTCCTTGAAAGAGTTAACAGCGCGAGGTAATTGCAGAATAGGCGCGAGCAGTTGGGGATAACCTTTTTCTAAATCAGTGACTTTAGCTTTAGCTCCCCATCGAGCGTAGCAATAGTAGGCTTCTTGCATATAGCCAGCCGCCACTTTTTCCTTCCCCCACCCCAGGTAAAATTTAGCTGCTAATTCGTTTGCTAGAGCTTCTTCTTGGATATATTCGTTGTCTTTTGCTCCTTGAATTGCGAGATCGTAGCATTCTATTGCTGCCATTTTATTAGCGAGGACGCGATTGGTTTCTGCTTCCACTAAATAATATTTGTGCAGGTGATTCATGGGAGCATGAGTCGCCCAGTTTTGCAAATTTTTCTGACTTTCCGCGACTTGTTCCCAGAGTTTTTCCTGTTTATATT
Source organism: Microcoleus sp. EPA2 (assembly GCA_020882975.1). Taxonomy (GTDB): domain Bacteria; phylum Cyanobacteriota; class Cyanobacteriia; order Cyanobacteriales; family Microcoleaceae; genus Microcoleus. The sequence continues at coordinate 68,231 of JAHRFD010000016.1, forward strand.
GTGGATAACTAGGCAACACACTCAACCGAGTGAGAGAAGCATAAAAATGGAAAGCAGGAATATTACACATTCCTTTTCCCCCACCCAAATAATCTTCTGCCCGTTGAATATACTCCACCGCTTGTTCAATTCTTTGAAACAAATAACACAGAACTAATTTATTAAAACAAAAATGCCACAATCCTGTTTTGTCATTATTTTGTTGATATTGTGCTAACAAATTTTGTTCTTTTTTCGCTTCCCCAAGCAACAAAAATGGGCAGGCAGTTTGACCCAGCAAATTTAAAACTGACTGGCGGTACAGTTCATTGTATTTAAGCTGTGTTTGCTGATTTATCTGTGCCAATACCAGGCTATAAGCTGTCATTTCTTGTTGGAGCTGAGACAACTCATAACCCATTAAATAGGCGTGGGTTCCGTAAATATATGCTGCGTAGCCCAAGTCCATTAAACTGCCACTTTCCCAACCGCTTGAATAAGCATTTTGCAGCAGTTTCAAGGTTTCTTTGATATGAACTTTCCAATGAAAAATAAAAGTGGTAGTGACAAATAGGACTCTGGCTTCAAGTTTCTTTTCTTTGAGCTTAGATAATAAATTTAATGCCAATTGACCGAATTCATAGCCCCGGTCGATATCGCCCGCAATAGCACACAGAAATAAACCATAGCTAGAATAGCCCAAGGCAGAAACAGGTGCATTTCCATAAATCATTGATAAATTCATCTGTGTCATAATTATCAATGAATTAAGATTGGGTTTAGTCAAATAAGCCGGGACAGATATTTCATTGATAATTTCCATTGCTGCTAAAATTTGAGGGTTAGTCATCTCTGGCAGATGTAGCAACTCCCCTGGTTGTTTGCTACCTAGAAAACCCTGTGTTTCTTGACTCACCCGTGCGACATCTTCTACATCGGGGGATTCCGGTAGATAGATATCAAATTGCTTTAATATTGTTAATCCCGTGTGGATGGCTTCGATGAATTTGCCCTGGGATGTGTAGGCCTTAATTTTTAACCCGTATACTTTGACTGTATCCAATGCTGTTTTTGCTTGTTGCAGTACCTCTGTTACAAGGCGTTCCATCTCATCTATATCAGTATTCAGATAGGCTGCTTCCGTTGCTTCTACATATAGCGCTAGGGTCAAGTCATACTGATTTTTCCAGCAGTTTGTTTGTAGTAGCTTAATCCCGGTTTCGAGATAAGTTTTGGCCGCAGCATAAGCCGTAGAATGTCTAGCTTTTTTTCCAGCTTGTAAGTTGAATTTGGCTAAGGCTTCGCGATCGCTCGGTTGCACAATCAACTCTTGTCCTAAATTCAAATGTCCGACAATTTCAAACAGTTTTTCTTCTCTGGCTGTCTCTGAGGAATTTTGCTGAAGCAATGTGCCAATCTGGAGATGAGTGGCTTGTTTTTGGTGGTCAGGAATTAGGGAATAGGCGGCTTGCTGAACGCGATCGTGCAGAAAGCGATAACTAGAATTAGAGGCAGAATTGAAAACTTCTTCAGTATCGGATTCAGTAAAAAACTTATAGATTTTAGTTGTGGGAATCACCAACCCCGACTGCAAGGCTTTCCATAAAGCCCTAGCCGTCATTCCGGGAGTTTTTTCACTGACGATTACTAAAGTATTCAAATCAAACTCGGCACTAATACAAGCGGCTAATTTGAGAATATCCTGAGTTTCAGCGGGCAACTTCTGTAATTGCAGCGCCATAAACTCCACTACATCATCGGTGAGTGCCAAGGCTTGGACTTTAGCAATATCGCACTGCCACCCCCCTGGGGTTCCCCCGTTGCTGAAGGGAGACTGAGGTGGGGCAAAATTAATCAGCTTATCGTCATATAACGCCTTGAGAAATTGAGTGGCAAAAAAAGGATTTCCTTGGGTTTTTCGATACACTAATTTGGTCAAGGCTTGAGCAAGCTGTGAGTCGCAATTCAAGGTATCCGCCACCAAATGATTCAGATCTTCTAGCTGCAACGGACCCAGGGTAATTGTATTAATTTTGGCTCCAGCTTTAACAAGTCGATCTAGTTTTAACATCAACGGATGCCCTGGGGAAACTTCATTATCTCGATAAGCCCCTAAGACTAATAAATATCCGCTATCTTCCATCAATAATTCTAGCAAATTCAGGGAGGCTGAATCGGCCCATTGCAAGTCATCTAAAAACATCACTAGGGGATGTTTTTTTACGGTGAAAACTTGGAGGAATTTTTTAAAGATGAGATTAAAGCGATTTTGGGCTGCATTTCCTGATAATTCTGTAACCTGTGGCTGTTTACCGATGATTTTTTGTAAGTCAGGAATTACGTCTATTAAGACTTGTCCGTTCTCTCCTACGGCGGCTAATATCTGGGTTTTCCATATTTGTAGTTGGGCATCGGATTCCGATAGCAATTGACTGATTAAATCGCGGAATGCTTGCACAAATGCACTAAAGGGAATGTTCCGCTGAAATTGGTCGTATTTGCCTTTGATAAAATAACCGCGCTGACGGACAATGGGTTTATGTACTTCATTGACTACTCCGGTTTTCCCGATTCCTGAAAATCCGGCTACAAGCATCATTTCTGTGCTACCGGCGCTGATTCTTTCAAAGGCTGTTAATAGTTCGCTAACTTCTTGTTCGCGACCGTATAGTTTTTCGGGAATGATAAATCTGTCTGTAATATCTAGCTTGGCGAGTTGAAAATCTCCGATTTTTCCTGTGGTTTGCCATTGATTTAAACATTTTTCTAAATCATACTTGATTCCCAAGGCGCTTTGATATCGATTTTCGGCATTTTTGGCGAGCAATTTATTGACAATGTTTGATAAAGTTACGGGAATTTCGGGGTTTATTTTATGAATAGATATAGGCTGTTTTGCTAGATGACAATGCACTAATTCCATCGCATCTGCTGAGGCAAATGGTAACTGTCCGGTCAATAATTGATAAAATGTCACGCCCAGGGAATAAAAATCGCTGCGATAATCTGTCCCTCGATTCATTCTGCCTGTTTGTTCAGGAGAGAGATAGGCTAATGTGCCTTCTAAGACATTGGGATTTTGGATTTCTTGGGTTTCTCTAGGTAGCAGGGAGGAAATACTAAAGTCAATGAGTTTGACTTGTTTGGTTTCGGGATTAATTAAGATATTGGCGGGTTTAATGTCTTTGTGAATGACTCGATTTTGGTAAAGATAGTCGAGGGTGTCTGTGAGTTGGATGGCTAGGTTGAAAAATTCAGTTAAATGTAAAGATTTATAAATTTCGCTGGCATCTGTTGACAGTTTGAAATAATCAGATAGGGAGACTCCGCCAAAGTCTTCTAGGACTAGGGCATAGCTGTTGCGGTATACTTCTAGGGCGAGGGGTTTGACGATGCTGGGACAGTCGAGGTTTTTGGCAATAATGTATTGGTTGCGAAATTGTAGGAGTTCGTTGAAGTTGGGGTATTCGTGGCGCAGGATTTTGATGACGGCGGGCTGTCGATCGCGATTACGGATGCTTCGATAGACTAGGGTGCGCGTACCTGCATACAGTTGCTCGATGATTTGATAACCTAAGATTGTGGCGATCGCATCCATAACTCGTGGTTCCTCTATGAGTTGAGAGTTAAATTAGAACCTTGGCTTCTATTTTATTCTATTTTATTTTATGATTTGATAGGAATGGCGATCGCAAACTCTGTACCGTGGTCAGGCACTGAATTAACAGTAAGTTTACCACCATGTTTTTCAACGATAATTTGACGGGCGATCGCTAATCCCAACCCCGTACCTTTCCCCACCCCCTTCGTAGTAAATAAATGTTCAAATATTCTTTGTTTCACTTCTTCAGTCATTCCTTTACCCCCATCCTTAATCCGAATCACTGCTTCTCGATCGCCCGATAACTCCGTAGTGATCACAATTTGCCTAGGCCGAGCTTCAATCTCCTCGTAAGTTCGCTCTTGATTGCTCTCATCGATCGCATCGATGGCATTAGCCAACAGATTCATAAACACCTGATTCAACTGCCCCGCATAGCACTCCACCAACGGCAAATCCCCATAGTTAGTGACTACAGGAATTTCGGGACGCAACTCATTAGCCTTGAGACGATGTTGAAGAATCATCAGCGTACTGTCGATGCCATCATGAATGTTATAGGGCAAAGGGCGATCGGTATCTGCACGAGAAAAAGTACGCAGACTCTGGCTGATGGCCTTAATGCGATCGCCACCCTCCTTCATCGCCTTCACCAGCTTCGGCAAATCTTGGCGCACATAGTCCAAATCAACCCTCTCTAACGCCATCAACATCTCAGGATCGGGATGGGGCAACCTCTGGCCATAGAGCTCAATGATGCCAAACAAAACCGCAAAATAATCATTTACCGCACCTACATTACCCACAATGCAGCCAATCGGATTATTGATTTCATGAGCCACCCCAGCCACCAAATTGCCTAGGGCCGACATTTTTTCGCTTTGAATAACTTGCAGATGAGAACGCTGGAGTTCATCCAGAGCCAGACTCAGTTGGCTCGTGCGCTCCTGCACCTGCTGCTCCAGAGTTTGAGTCAGATGACGCAGTTGGAGGTGGACGCGCACGCGGGCAATAGTTTCCTGCTGCTCAAAAGGCTTAGTGATGTAATCCACCGCCCCCAGAGATAACCCCTTCACCTTGCTAGTAGTATCAGAAAGGGCCGTCATAAAAATAATTGGAATATCAGCAGTCTTCGGATTAGCCTTGAGTCGCAGACAAACCTCAAAGCCATCGATTCCAGGCATCTGTACATCCAGCAAGATCAGCTCCGGCGGATTTTGTGCTACTTTGCTGAGGGCATCTTCGCCATCTATGGCAATGCGGACTTGCCAGCCCACACTGCGGAGTGCTTGGGAAATTACTGCCAGATTGGTAGGATTGTCATCCACAACCAAAATAAATCCACCACTCATGATGCCGCCTCCAGATACTCTTGAATGAATGCCATTAATTTTTTAGCTTGGAAACTTTCTGCCAGTTTAATTACAGCTTCAGCAAAAAGAGCACACTCAGGCTGAGACTGAGCCAAACTATGACACTCTTCCTCGACTTTGAAAAGGTCTCCTTCTTCTATCAATTGAGCTAAATGTTTTAGGATTTCGATCGCCGGTGGAACTATTACTGGGGGACTTTCAGAGACTGTTTGATTCCAATTAGGGTTGGCAGATTCATAAATCCATTCGAGTTTGAGCAGTGCTTGCAATTTGTCTAGCAGGATTTCCGCCTGGACTGGCTTGGCCAAAAAGCTGTTACCTCCGGCGGCGATGCTTTTGTCCTGGTCTAGCTCAAACACGCTGGCGGAAGATACAATCACAGGCAAGGTTTCGTAAGCTGGATTTTGGCGCAGATGTTTGAGCATCTCAAAGCCATTAAGAATCGGCATCGCAATATCAGTGATGACTAAATCTGGGCTGTGGACAAGTTGCGCCAAGCCTTCTTTCCCGTCACAGGCTTCGATCATTGTAAAGCCGATCGGCTCCAGCAAATTCACAATCACAGCCCGATTTTCCCATCGGTCATCCACAATTAATATCTTGCGCCTTTCCCCCTGATAGGCGATGATATTTCCGTGGATATTTTTGCGAGCAGCGATCGCCCACTCTGCCGCCTCAGTTAGCTCAACTTCAAACCAAAAGGTACTGCCAGCACCAAGCTCGCTTTTTACTTGAAGATGACTGCCCATTAATTCGACAATTTTTTGGCTAATTGATAGTCCTAATCCCGTCCCTTCTGACTGTTTTTTACTACTACCAACTTGCTCAAAAGGCAGAAAAATTTGCTGTAAATGGTCTGTCGCCATGCCCACACCCGTATCTTGAATTACGAACCGAGCCAGAAAGCAACCCGGTGTCTGAGCCGACTCAATATTCACCGTGAAAGTGACACAACCTCGATCGGTAAACTTAATAGCATTACCCAACAGATTAATCAAAACTTGACGCAACCGCTGCTCATCTGCTCGCACCCCCAGGGGCAATTCACCAGGCTTGTAAATAAAATCAATACCCTTTTGTTCTGCCCGAATCCGACAAATTTCCGCAATCCCCTCCAGAAAAGAAGGCAAATGAAAATCGCCAGGGCGAATATCCATTTTGCGAGCCTCAATTTTAGAAAGATCCAGAACATCATTAATTAGAGTCAGGAGATGAGAACCGCATTGATAAATAATCCCAACCCCCTTACTCCCTCGCTCAGTCAGAGGTTCGCTGCGGTGGAGGATTTGGGCATAGCCCAGGATGCCGTTGAGGGGAGTTCGCAATTCATGACTCATATTGGCTAGAAAATCACTCTTAGCCTGACTAGCGCTATCAGCCGCGTTTTTAGCTTGAGACAAAACAATAGCCTGCTGACGAGCTTGTTCGAGTAAATCTAAATTTTGCTTAAAAATCCGATTAAAAGTAGCAGCCAGGAAACCAATTTCATTACTAGACATAGACGGCGGGAGGGCAAAGTTCCCCGTTTCCTCACTGAGGATTACGGCTTGACGCAAGCGATCGATCGGTTGCAAAACCAAGAGGCGAATCAAAACTCCCGTGAGGGCTAGTATCGCCCCAATACCAGCCATAAAAACCAACATTGATGCCAGAAGAGTTTGCCAAATACCTCGCTCCATCTGCTCAGCATCCAGCATCACAATTGCCAATCCTCGTCTGCCACTAGCTTTAAATAACGTGCTGCTAAAAGGCAAAAAACCCACCAGCACAGCCTTGTCTTGCACTTGGAGGCGATCGCTAGTTTCCACCCCAGTGCTAGCAGCCTTCTCCATCACAACTGCCAACTCTGGATGAATTGCCCCATAGGGACGACTGGGGATAAACCCAGAACTATGAGCCATCACCGTGCCATTGGGACGGACGATCGCAATTTCCACCACCGCGGGCAAAGTAGCATAATTTTGAACCACCCGCTGCAAAGCACTCGTATTGTCAAGCTCAATTAACCCCTCAGTAGCAAACTGCAAACCTTGATTAATCGACGAAGCTCGCTGTTCCACTTGTTTTTCTAAATTAGTCCGAGTCAGTTGATAGTTGACTCCCAGTGTAGTTATCCCGACGGCGACAAGAGACACACCAAGACTACCAAGCAACTGCCTCTGGAGACTGCGCCGCTTGAGCAAGATTGTAGACTTCAAGGTTTCCATAGCTCAATGGCAGCCTTAAGCGGCCGATCGTTAATATCAATATCTTCCCGGATGATTTGACGATGGCGAGAATCGGCTTTAAGCAACTGAATAATTTGCTGTTTTGCCGAGTCCAAACGACCCTCAAACATCCGTTTATTCATGGCAATATCTCCTTTTTTGAGTCCTGAATAATCTTGCATAAAGGACTCTTTGGTTTGTCCTAATTGCCGAGCTACACTCTCAAAGACTTCGTTGGGTTTGGTTTCTACTGCATGAATTGTATCGAACCATGCTAGGATGAATTGGGTTAATTCTGCTTCATGTTGGGCTACAAAGCTGCTGCGAGTGGCTAAACCATCAATGACGAGACTATCTACATCTTTAGTAGTAAAAATAATTTTTCCTTTAATGGCTGTGGCTGTTTGACTTAATACTGGTTCCCAAACGACTGCTGCATCGATTTGACCTTCCTTGAGCTGTTGGACTGCTGCGTCATTGGAAATGTCTTTGATTTTGATGTCGCTTGGTTGCAGATTCTGGGATTTCAAAGCTTCTAACAAAATCAAATGAGTGACTGTTCCCAGCTTAGCTCCTACAGTTTTCCCCCGCAAATCCGCGATCGATTTCACCTTTGGTCCAGCGACAATGCCATCGGAACCGAAGGAAATATCTACCGCCATCAAATAAGCTGGGCGATCGTTCCCCGGATCTACCTGCATGGCCTCCCACAGCGGTACAAAGCTGGCATCTAGGGACCCGCGAAGGCTGGCGCGAATGTTATCTTGCTGGTTGTTGAATCGAACTAATTCTACGTTGAGTCCCCGCTTTTTAAAGATGCCTGCTTCTTTGGCATAGAGGGCGATCGCGTATCCAGGCCAATTATTCATCCCGACTCGCAAGGATTTAAGGGATAGGTTCTGTTTCCCGACACATCCATGTAGCAACATGGTAGATGCCAGGGTTAGGATAAATAGGCTCATGACGATTGACTGGAATTTGAGCGGGACTAATTTCATGTTTTTTTAGACCTACAACAAGTGATGAAAATCAGGAACTAAGGCGATTGCTCAAGTCTTTATTTAGTGAATTTTTAAAAAAGCTACAGCACCCAGGGCTTGTCATTCACAGAAAATATTCACTTTTAAGCAATTTTTGAAAAAACTTGTGGCAGTTAAGTTACCATCGGGATTGATTTGAGATTTTTATTTTGCTCTTCCACCGTCTTATGATATCATGAGCAGAGCTATCAATACTCTTAGCAATCGCATTATACAAAGTGCGATCGCTAAGAGGATCGATGGCTAAGAACTATTTTATCCGATATTTTTTGCTAACAGGACTAAGGGAAAGTATTCTATAAATTCTGGTAACTATCTGATTTGATGGTTGATTGTTGACAATGCGCTTGGATCGGCGAAGTGCTGCCCCCCTCCCTTGTCCTGACCAGGAGCAATGACCACAGCGCCTTAACTGCCGGTTATTATAAGTGATATCGTTTCCGGCTAGATCGTCAGGTGATTTAACCGCAGAGAACACAGAGAACACAGAGAGAACCCAGAGAAATGAATACAGGACGATGAAGAGAGAAATTGATATGACGAGGCTCAGCTTCGTCCAAGGGTAGAAGGGTCCCAGGGCTAGGCATCACTACTGACTATTGACTATTGACAAAGCTGTTAGGATGTGACAGGAATAGCGATCGTAAACTCTGTACCCTCCATAGGATCTGAATTAACGGTAATTTTTCCACCATGCTTTTCCCCCACAATTTGACGGGCGATCGCTAATCCCAATCCTGTACCTTTACCCACCGCTTTCGTAGTAAATAAATGGTCAAATATTTTTTGTTTTACCTCTTCAGTCATCCCTTTACCATTGTCTTGAATGCGAATTAATGCTTGTCGATCTGCTGATAATTCGGTGGTGATTCTGATTTGGTTAGGTCGAGATCGAATCTCCTCATAAGCCCGCCCTTGATTGCTCTCATCGAGCGCATCGATCGCATTAGCCAACAAATTCATAAACACCTGATTTAACTGACCGACATAGCATTCTACTTGGGGCAAAATACCGTAATTTTTAATCACTTGAATTTCAGGGCGAGTTTCCGAAGCTTTGAGACGATGCTTGAGAATCATGATAGTGCTGTCGATGCCATCATGAATATTGCACGCCACAGGGCGATCGGTGTCTGCACGGGAGAAAGTTCGCAAGCTGGTGCTAATATCCCGAATTCGCTTCACACCTTCGTGCATGGAACCGAGCAGCTTGGGTAAGTCCTGTCGAATGTAGTCAAGGTCTAGGTTGTCAATTTCTGCTTCCATATCCAGATCCCGTTCGGGATACTTTTGTTGGTAAAGATCTATGATGCTAAACAAGTCACGGACGTAATCGAGGGCTGGTTGAATGTTGCCGCCGAGGAAGCCAATTGGATTGTTGATTTCGTGGGCGACACCGGCTACCAAATTGCCCAAGGCAGACATTTTTTCGCTTTGGATAACTTGGAGCTGAGAGTGTTCCAGCTCTTGGGCATAGGCTTGAGACTGGTGATAGAGTCGCGCATTTTCTAAGGAAATAGCCGCTTGGGTGCAGAGGAACTCGATCACCATCAGGCGCGATCTGGTGAATACGCCCTTGGTTTTTTGATTTTTCAGGTAAAGGATTCCGACTAGGTTTCCTTGGTTGAGAATTGGCAAGCAGAGGATGCTTTTGGGCTGGTATTGGATCAGGTAGTTGTCAATGACGGGTAGATCGGTTTCTAGGTTATTGATAACCACGACTGATTGTGTCCGCCGGACATATTGAATCAGTTGGATGGGAACGTCAGGGCTGTTTTCCAAAGCTTCTGAGCAGAGTTCTGTAGCTTCAATGGTTGATATGGCCCTCACTACCCAGATTTTGTCTAGGGGTAGGATTAATACGCATTTGTCAGCGCCGGCGTTTTGCAGAATGATTTGAGTTAGTTGTTTGAGCAGTTCGTTGAGTTGGATTTCGCTGGAGAGGGTTTGGGCGGCTTGGATCACCGATGCAAAGTCTAGTGTATCGGAAATGCTGCTGCTGGAGGCTTGGGTTGATGAGTGATTAATACTGGTGAGGGTTGCTAGGAGATTCAAGCTGGTTTGGGTTGATTGCAATAATATCTGCTGGAGCAGTTCGGGATAGCAGGTTTCTAAGTTTTCTACTTTGGCTTTGGCTCCCCAGCGGGCGTAGCAGTAGTAAGCTTCTGTCATGTAAGTTTGGGCGACTTTTTCCTTGCCCCATTCAAGGTAAAATTTAGCGCAGAGTTCGTTGGCTAGGGCTTCTTCGTTGAGAAATTGGTGTTCTTTTGCCAGGGCGATCGCGCGATCGTAATATTCGATCGCCTCTAACTTTTGTCCCAGAATGCGATACCGCTCTGCTTCCACCAAATCAAACTTGTGCAGATGATTTACCGGAGCATGATCCGCCCACTTTTTCATCTTTTCTTGGTTATGGGTGACTCGTTGCAGAATTTGTAGTTGTTCGAGTTCCGAGACGTGGGAATATATAGCTAAGTGGGCGAGAGAGTCATAGGTGTGAAAGATGGGAACTACGAACAGTCCTGTGGCACCACTGAGATGGTTTTCCGCTGCGATCGCCACTGTTACTGCCAGCTCGAACTTGCCAAACAGATAACACAGAAGCAGTTTGCTAATATGGAAATAGCAAAGAGCAGTTTGGTCGCCGGCTTTGTAAATTTCTGGCAATGTTTGCTCTTGATTGAAGGCATTTCCTCTCAGTTGCCATGGTTCAGAGCAATCGCCCATTAAATTCACAATTGCTTGCTGAAAAATGGTTAAATGACTCAAAAGACCTGCTTGATTAAGTTGAGTGAGTTGAACGCTGAAAGCAGCACTTTCCCGACCAAGATCGCCCAGCTCTGCACCCGCCAACCAAGAGTGCATGACGTAACCAAATGCACAAATTGTAGCTGATTCTAAGTCTCCCGTTTCCAGCCCGCTTTGATAGCCTTCCCGAAAATACGGTAAAGTATTCCGCAGTGGTTCTTTCCAATGTAATACACTACAATTAACTCCGACATAGGTGGCAGCTTTCTGCTCTTTAGCATTAAGCTGTTCCAGCAACGCTATTGCCAGTTGTCCAAACTGATAGCCAGTATCAATATCTCCCGCCACACCACAAAGCATCAGTCCGTAGTAGGCATAGCCTTTAGTAGAAAATGAGGTATTGCCGTATTGAAGCGACAAATTCACTTGCTCCAAGATAATAAATGGCAAAAGTGCTGGAGCAGCCACAAAGGCAGAAGCGGAAACACCTGAGAGAATGCGCATAGCAGCTAGTTTATGCGGTTCGGTCATCTCAGGCAAGACCATCAAGTCTGGTGGTTGCCTTCCATCCAGTAGGGAATTAGTGATGTCGAATGCTTGTGCAATGTCTGATTGGCTGGGTTGCTGTGGAAAACTGGTTCCCAGAGGCTCTAAAATCTTGATGGCAATCTGTACAGCTTCTAGAAAATTATGTTGAGCTTGAGCTGCTTGAATTTGAATTTCATAAACTTTGACTGTATCAAAAATGGTTCTAGCGTGTTCTAAGATAACTGGTATGAATGCTGCTACCTGTTCTGTGTTACCACTGAGATAGGCAGTTTCAGTCGCAGCTTCGTAAAGTAGTCGGGTGAGTTGGTATTGAGCTGTCCACCGATCCACAGCTAGCAAGCTGATGCCTGTGGTGGCATACTGAAATCCGGCGGTGTATGCTGTCGCCGATCGCGCTTTTTGTGTAGCTTGGAGATTGAGTTGGGCGAGTTGGGTTTGCTCAGATGGCTCAGCGATCAGGCTTTTGCCGATATTCAGTTGATTGACAATTTCAAACAGTTTTGCTTCCTGTTCTTCCCCGGATGCATGATTCAGCAACAGTTGCCCAATTTTGAGGTGAGTTATTTGTTTTTGTGCTTCAGGAATCAGAGAGTAAGCGGCTTGTTGGACGCGATCGTGTAAGAATTTGTAGATGAGTGTAGAAGGTTCCGCGTTCCGCACAAAGTGACTGTCATCCAGATAGAATTTGTACATTTCGCTGGTGGGGAGAATTAGCCCTTCTTCCAGTGCTTTCCAAAGTGCGATCGCGGTGGCAGTTTCAGATTGTTCGGAAACGATCGCCAGTGTATTCAAATCGAACTGATTGCCAATACAAGCAGCTAGCTTTAAAACGGCTTGGGTTTCTGGGGACAACTTTTGTAACTGTTGTGCCATGAACTCCACTACGTCCTCTGTCAATGCTTGCTCCCGGACTTTGATGATGTCGCACTCCCAATATCCAGCTTTTGAGTTAAAAGTAATCAATCCATCCTGATATAATGCCTTAAAAAATTGGGTAGTAAAAAACGGATTTCCTTTGGTTTTTTGGGCGAGTAGTTCTGTGAGTGGTTGGGCTGCATGAGGATTACAATTCAGCGTATCTGCCACGAGTTGATTCAAGCTACGGTGACTGAGGGGTGCTAAGGTAATGGTATTAATGGTTGCCCCTGTTTTACTGATTTCATTTATGGTCAACATCAAAGGATGAGCTAGGGAAACTTCATTGTCTCGATAAGCTCCTATAAGTAATAGAGACCCACTCTTAGACTCACTCATCAGGAGTTTCATCAAATCTAGTGAAGCGGAATCTACCCACTGTAAGTCATCCAAAAAGATTACTAATGGATGGTCTTTAGTGCTGAATAAAGACAAAAAATTATGAAATAAAACATGAAAGCGGTTTTGGGAGGCTACTCCTGATAATTCTGGGACTGATGGCTGTTTGCCAATTATACTTTCCAGTTCGGGAATAACATCAATAATGACTTGTGCACTGTCACCTAATGCTGACTGGATCTTGGTTTTCCAGACAGGAATTTGAGCATCTGATTCAGATAGCAGTTGCCCCATTAAGTTACGAAAAGCTTGCACAAAAGCACTAAAGGGTATGTTGCGATTGAATTGGTCGAATTTTCCTTTGATGAAATAGCCCCGTTGCCGAACTATGGGTTTATGAACTTCGTTGATGACGGCTGTTTTGCCAATTCCAGAAAAACCAGCCACTAACATAAGTTCCACTCCCCTTCCTTCTTTTTTGGTAGTGGGGTTAGCGACTCTTTCAAAGGCTTCTAAGAGTTGTTGAACTTCGGTTTCCCGCCCGTAGAGTTTTTCGGGAATAATGAAGCGATCGCAGATATCTCGTTGTCCCAGTTCAAATTGCTCTATTTTCCCGGTTTCTTGCCATTGTTTGAGACACTTTTGTAAGTCATACTTTAATCCCAAAGCACTTTGATAACGATCTTCGGCATTTTTTGCCATCAATTTCATCACCAGATCGGACAACACAGCAGGAATCTGCTCGCTAGCACCTAATGGTGGAGGATTTTTGGCAATATGACAATGTACCAATTCCATGAAATCGTCGGAAATAAACGGTAAGTGTCCAGCGAGTAGTTCAAAGAATGTTACTCCCAAAGAATACAGATCGCTACGGTAGTCTATGCCTCGATTCATTCTGCCAGTTTGTTCGGGAGAAATATAAGCAATTGTTCCTTCCAAAACTAGGGAATTTTTAATTTCAGAAATTTCTTTGGATAGTAGGGATGCAATGCTAAAATCAATCAGTTTGACTTGTTTAGTTTCTGGATTAATCAGGATGTTGGCTGGTTTGATATCTTTGTGGATGACATGGTTTTGATAAAGATAATGGAGGATGTCCGCAAGTTCCACAGCTACGGTCAAAAACTCTGCCAACTCCAAGGGATAAAATTTGACATATTCTCGCAGAGAAATGCCCCCAAAATCTTCCATAACTAAGGCATAACTGTGCTGATAGTTTTCTAAACACAAGGGACGAACAATGCCGACTATTGCGAGATTTTGGCCGATGGTATATTGGTTGCGGAAGTGCAATAAGTCGCTGAAGGTGGGGTATTCTTGTCGTAATATTTTAATCACAACTGGTTGTCTATCTGCCCGTCTCAAACCTCGATAAACTTCGCTTTTATAACCCTTGTAAACTCTTTCTATTAATTCATATTTAGGGAGGAGAGAACGGAAATTAGAATCATTTTTCATAGCGGTCGCCCTCAATTTTAAGCAGGTTTGTTAAAATTTAATTCTTTGACTGTTACAGTTGCGGAAAGTGACTATGTTGCAGAATCCCTCAATTTTTTTTAAAAACGCTAATCTGACCCACCCTACCCTGGGATATTAGTGATAGCTGTTGCATCCAAGACCAAGTTAGCTAGAACAAATGTCTACTTTTTTAAGACGACTGGCTAATTATAGCTGTCTCTAGGGTGCTGCAAGATGGGAATTTGGATCGCAAATTCTGTGCCGGTTTCCGGGTGGGAAAAGCACTGTAGGGTGCCTTTGTGTTTTTCAATAATGATTTGGTAACTAATTGACATCCCCATTCCCGTGCCTTGGCCAACTGGTTTGGTTGTGAAAAATGGATCGAAAATCTTTTCTTTGATAGGTGATGGAATGCCGATGCCGTTATCGATAATTTGGATATAAACATGGTTAGGTAATTTCATCCTTGTTATGATACAGATGGTACTGGGGTCTTGTTGTTGCTCAGCGAGCGATCGCCCCTCGTCTCGTTCTTCCAAGGCATCGATCGCATTGGTAAGAATATTCATGAATACCTGATTCAATTGTCCAGCAAAGCACTCGACTTCAGGTAAATTGCCATAATTTTTGACAATTTGAATTTCAGTACGCCCCGGTTTAGCCTTGAGGCGGTTTTGCAAAATCATTAACGTACTCTCAAGGCCATCGTGAATATCAACGGGCTTGAATTCCGATTCATCCAGGCGAGAAAACAAACGGAGGGACTTGACAATTTGGCGGATGCGTTCCGTTCCCACCTTCATGGAACTAAACAACTTGCGTAAATCTAGGCAGAGAAAATTCAAGTCCATGGTTTCTAGTTTCGCCGCGATCGCATCGCTCGGTTGAGGGTATTCTGCTTGGTACAAAGCCAGCAAATCCAGCAAATCTTGGGTATAGTCTCTTGCATGGACTACATTACCGTGAATAAAGTTCACTGGATTGTTAATTTCATGAGCAATTCCCGCAACCAACTGGCCTAAACTAGACATCTTCTCAGCTTGCACCATTTGAGATTGAGTGCGTTGCAGTTCCTTCAGAGCTTGTTGCAGATCCTGACTTTTAGCGCGACTTTCCGCATACAACTCCGCTTGATCGATCGCGATCGCCAATTGATCGCTGACAGCCTTCAACAGTTCCACTTCACTATCCGTCCAAGGACGAACCTGACAGTGATGCAAGCAGATAATCACCCCCATCCGCTGCGAATGAGTGCGGACTGGTAGCAGAATTTCTGACTGACAATTAAGAGTATTCAGAAACCCCCGGTGCACCTCTTCTTCATACAGTGCCACATCGTCAATACGGATAATTTCCATGTCGAGCAGCAATTGGTCAACAGGCCCAACAAAAGTAGGAGAATAAGACCCTATACCGCTAGCAATATCTGGGAGTCGAGCTTCTTCAATCACTTCCCAGATAGGAGATTCAGGGTCTGAATTGTACCAAGCAAAAGCACACTTATCAATGTCCATAAAATCTCGAATCGACTGAATAGTCGTAGCAATTACCGCATCCAAATCCAGGGAATTGTGAATCTGACTAACCAACTGATTTAGCAAAGTTTGGCGGTTAGCATAGTCCCTCAGAGCCGCTTCAGTAACCTTGCGATGACTGATATCAAAAGTAGTCCCAATCAACCGATAAATCTTACCATTACTATCTTTAACCGGATTGTGAGTAGTCACCCACCAAGACTTTTGCCCCTCAAACACGAGACATTCTTCATAACTGCCCGACCTTTCTGAAGCCAAACATTTTTCCAAGCGTTGACGCTCTAAAGCACCAGCTTCCACACCATAAATTTCTTCGGGAGTTTTGCCGCTAATATCCTGACTGCGCATACCCGATGCTGCTTCGGCCGCAGCATTCCAACCCACATAGCGAAACTGATTATCCGGCAAAACATCGATCGCAAATATCGGCTGATTTGCACCTTCATAAACAGTTCTCAGAAACTGCTCTTGCTCCTGAAGTTTGAGCTCCACAGCATGACGCTCCATTTCCGCCCCCACCCGCGCTGCAAAAAGCTGCAAAATAGACTTAGCAACACTCAGATTGCCCGTCAGCGGCTTAGTATCGAGAATTCCCAGATTACCCATTGCCCTACCGTGGGAATCCACGATCGCAACACCCAGATAACTTTCAGAACCCAAAGTAGCCAGCCTATCGGCATCAGGAAACCGCGCCATAAGTCGATCGGGAAAAACGCCCCAGGTTTCCCGAAACACCACGCCACAGGGCGTTCCTGCCAAGTCAAATTCATAAGGTTCCGCAAACCCCTCCCCCGTCCAGAGTGCTAACATTCTCAACTTACTAAAAGTCCGATCTACCAGTTCCGTAATGAAGGCATACTTGACTTGGCAAATTTCAGCCAGATGCTCTACGCAAGCGCGGAAAAACTCACCACCTGTCTGAGAAACAGTCCCTTCAACAATGAAGCGTAGGGCATTTTCTTGTTGTTTGCGATCGCTAATATCCCGTGCAATCGTTGAGAAATACTCAAGTTCTCCCGCTGGCGAGCGATGGGCCAAAATCAGTTGGGAAACAGGAACTTCCCGCCCATCTTTCCCTAAGATAGCTGTCTCGCCCAGCCAGCTACCCGATCGCATTGTTTCCGGTAAAGCTTCACCGAACATGAGCTGATTCACCCATGCTGGATGGTTGTCACTCAAGCTTCTGTGCGCGATGGCTTCCTCTGGCGGCAGCCCCACCATCTCTCTGGCGGCCCGATTCATATAAAGCACCTGGCCCTTGGAGTCAGCAGTACCCACAAAATCCGAAGTAGCTTCCAAAATTGATAATAAGCGAGCCTGCTCTTTTTGATCCCGTTTGCGATCGCTAACATCTCTCACCACACCTATCATAGAAATAGGCAGCCCCCCTGAATCTCGCAACACATCCCCCTGAGCCTCAATCCAGTGAATCGTGCCATCTGGGAAAATAGTTCGGTACTCAATTTGATAAACCTCTTCCCCATCTAGAGCTCGTTGGAGAGCCCGATTCACAGGTTCTAACTCATCGGGATGCAGCCTCTCCAAAAAAGCCGACAGCGAACCCCCAAAAGTACCCGCTTCTAACCCAAAAACCCTCTCCGCTTCCGCAGTCCAAGTAATCAAATTCGTTGCCACCTCCCAATACCAAACCCCCATTTTCGCAACACGGAGAGCAAGCTGTAACTGCTGCTGGCTTTCGCGCAAAGCTGTTTGGGTCGTTGTGCGATCGCCCAAATCACCATCGACACAGTAGAATTCGCTAATATCGATCGCCGTCACCACCAGCCTATCGATCTGCTGACAAGGGTTTCGCAGCGGGCTAACTGTCAGCCGCCACCAAACT
Organism: Microcoleus sp. EPA2; assembly: GCA_020882975.1. Taxonomy (GTDB): domain Bacteria; phylum Cyanobacteriota; class Cyanobacteriia; order Cyanobacteriales; family Microcoleaceae; genus Microcoleus. Next base: position 85,821 of record JAHRFD010000016.1, read on the forward strand.
TCCTCTTCACTGTGGCAAAAGCGTTCCTCAAAGCAAATGGATTTCCCCGATCGCACGCACTGACTATAGCGGTGGTGGTAAACTTTCGCCATCGCTTCCGGGAGGGCTTCGGTGACAGTCTGGCCCAGCAATTGCTCGACAGGGATCGGGCTAGTGCGGGCGATCGCCGGATTAAAGGCTGCGTACCGAAACTCTTGGCCTTGATCCAAAACATCCAGGACCCAAATCCCATAACTCACTTCTTCCCAAAGGTGCTGCCACAATTGAAGCTGATTTGGCGATACAGAAGGTGGTGGGCTTTGCCAATTTAGGTTGGTGATTTCTAGGGAGTTATCCATGATGAGCGCTTGGTCCGAGGGTGATGGTTTGGTGTTGAACGTGCTATTTTTTCCTGGTGTTTGAGCTGCGGGGCGATCCCACACAGAAAGTAGACTTTATTGTTATATATGGTACTTGAGAGATGAAGAGCGATCGCGAGCAGTTTTATTGGTGATTGTCCCCACAATTGATATTGTTTCCGGTTGCATCGTCAGGTGATTTAACCGGACCTAGAACGCTCCAGAACACAGAGGGAGATAAGAGAGATGAATACAGGACGATGCTACCGGATTTGATATGACGAACGTTCTCTGACTTAACGAGGGCAAAAATCGACGCGAAATTTGGCTGATGCACTCCTTCGCAACGGGCATGGGTAAATCTACAATTTCTCTCCCAGATATCCCAGGGACTTACTCGGACGATTAACACTTACTTGCTAGGGATGGATAGGAATTTTAATCATAAATTTCGTTCCCGTTCCTAGCGTAGACTGGGTTTCAATGATGCCACCATGTTTTTCGACAATAATTTGGCGGGCGATCGCCAATCCTAAACCCGTGCCTTTTCCGACTCCCTTTGTCGTAAATAAGTGGTCGAATATTTTCTGTTGCACTTCCTCGCTCATCCCCCGGCCATTATCAGCGATGGTAATCTGCACCTGGTTATCTCTCACAGAGGTTGTAATAGTGATGCGGTTGGGATTGGCTTCTATTTCTTCAAATTGCCGCCCGGTATTTGATTCATCTAAGGCATCGATCGCATTCGCCAGAATATTCATAAACACCTGATTGAGCTGTCCTGGAAAACACTGGATTTGAGGTAAATCCCCGTAGTTTTTAACCACGGCGATCGCCGGACGTTTTTCGTTGGCTTTGAGTCGGTGTTTGAGAATCAGAATAGTGCTGTCAATTCCTTCATGAATATTGAAAGGAACTTTATAATCTTTGTCGGCGCGGGAAAAAGTTCGCAAACTAACGCTGATGCCTTTGATGCGCTCGCATCCTATTTTCATCGAATTGAGCATATTTGGCAAATCTTTTAACATATATTCCAAGTCAATTTCTGAAGCTTTTTCTGTGACTTCTTCGCTGGAATATGGACATTTTTCTTGATATAAATGTATGTACTCTGTCAGGTCAACTACAGCCGCCAGCGCCTCCTTAATATTGCCAGCAATAAAGCCAAGGGGGTTGTTGATTTCGTGGGCAACCCCAGCTACCAGATTGCCTAATGCTGACATTTTTTCGCTCTGGACAATTTGTAATTGTGCTTGTTGTAAATCCACCAGCGCTTGTTGGGATTGTTGGTAGAGTCTGGCATTTTCAATGGAGATGGCTGCTTGGGAGGCAAGGACATTGATAACCTGTAGGCGATCGCTCGTAAATACCCCGCTCGTCAGTTTATTTTCTAGGTAAAGAATCCCCGCTAGATGACCTTGATTGATAATGGGAGTACATAATACACTCTGGGGTTGATGTCTTAACATATATTCCCCAATTAGTCCAGGAATTTCTGTTTGTAGGCGATCGATGATGACGGTTGTGTGAGTATTCTTGACATATTGAATGATTTTCCTAGGAACATCTGGACAAGTGTCTAGGGATTGGGAATCGAGAACAGTTTGGATTTCAGCTTCACCCTTGGCATGATGACTGACATAAGCAACTGCTCTCACTTGCCAAATCTCATCTTGAAGCAGAATCAGAGCTGTCTTTTTCGCCCCGGAGTTTTCTAAGAGAATGCGGGTGAGACTCGCCATCAATTCATCGAGTTGAATGCTACTAGAAATGGCTTGAGCTGCTTTGAGGACAGAAGCGAAATCTAGGGCATCGGAAATGCTGCTACTACTAGAAGCATGAGTAGAAGTAGAACTTATGGCAATAGAGGCAATGGTTTCTCTGGGATTGAGGCTGAGTCGCCGCTGTTGCAAAATCGGTTGCAGCAGTTGGGGATAGCGTTTTTCCAAATCCTCTACTTTGGCTTTTGCACCCCAGCGGGCGTAGCAGTAGTAGGCTTCCTGCATATAGGTTTGGGCAACTTTTGTTTTGCCCCAGTCTAGGTAGAATTTGGCGGCGAGTTCGTTGGCTAGTGCTTCTTCATGGAGAAACTGATTTTCTTGGGCGAGGGCGAGGGCGCGATCGAACTGTTCGATCGCCTCTGTTGTCTTGCCCAAAACTCGACTCTTTTCTGCTTCCACTAAATGCCACTTATGCAAATAATTCATCGGAGCATTTCTCGCCCACTGATGCAGGGTAGTTTGATGGGCTTCTACCCGAATCAAAACTTCGGCTTGCTCGGCTTTTGACTGTGCAGGAAACAGCGCTAGCTCTGTCAAGGGCGCATAGAAATGGAAAATGGGAACAAAAAACATCCCCGATACTGCCATAAAACAAGGCTGGACTTGGGCAACATAGTCTAGGGCTGCCCCATAATTACCGTAGGAATAGGCAAGTAGCAGCTTGAAGATGTAAACTTCTGCGATCGCCGTGGCTTCATGAGCCTGATGGTGCTTGGGAATCATCACCCTTTCATCGTAAGCAATTCCGATTAAGCACTCCGGTTGCATCGAGGCTTCCCTAAAATTCTGTCCCGTCTGCTCCGTCATATCCAAATAAGCCTGAGCCGAATACTGTTTTGCCTGGGCCAAAGCAGCGCTATAATCTGCTACTTCATGAGTCCAAGCGTCCAGGTTTACTCCTGTAAAAAAACAGTTATGGAAATAATTAAGTATGTTGTAGCCAGCGTATAAAAACTGACCAGTTTCCATCCCAGCCCTATAGCCATCTTTCACCATCAATCTCGTTGCCGAGAGAGCTGCTTGCTGATGATGAAGAAAGCTCCCAAAAATAGATAAAACTGCTGACTTGAATTCTTGGAGGTTAAACTGCTCTAGCAAGCTCAGCGCCAACAGCCCAAAGCGATAGCCCGTTTCCGCCTGCCCCAAAAAGGCAGATAGTACCATGCCATAACCCGCATATCCCATTGTCGATACCGGTGCGTTGCCAAATTGGAGAGACAAACTCACCATCGTGGAGCAAAGCAGAGGCAGTAACCCCGGCATCCCCATCAGAATAGGTGCAAACAACATTCCCATCAGTTGCATAGCCGCGATCGTGTGGGCATCGCTCATCACTGGCAGGTTAGCTAGTTCCTCAATCTGTTTGTCACTGAGTTGACTGCCAACGGTTTGTAGCGCTTGGCCCGTCTTGGCTTCGTCAGGGGCGTTGGGTAATTCCACTCCCAATTGCGCCAAGGCATTTCTACCAACGGCGATCGCTTCTAAAATTTGGCTCTGGGCGGTAAGGGCAGCGATTTGAATTTCGTAAATTTTAAATTTGTCTAAAATTGTTTGAGCTTGTTGCAATACCAGGGCTGCCCTCTGTTCCATGTCCTCAAATTCGCCATTCAAATAAGCGGCTGCGGTAGCAGCGACATAGAGATTCAACGTCAATTCATACTGATTTTGCCAGCAGTGGATCTGTAGTAGCTCTATCCCGGTTTGCAAATAGATTACTGCGGCAGAGTATGCCGTAGAATTTTTGGCTTTCTGTCCAGCTTTTAGGTTGAGTTGAGCTAAGGCTTCCCGATCGAGCAGTGAACCAATCAAATTTTGTCCTAAATTCAAATGTCCGACAATCTCAAACAGTTTTTCTTCTCTTTCTGTCTCTGAATAATTTTGTTGCAGCAATTGCCCAATCTGGAGATGAGTGGCTGGTTTTTGGTCTGCGGGAATCAAGGAGTAAGCAGCTTGTTGGACGCGATCGTGCAGAAACTTATAGGTAGCATTAGCACCCGGTTGGGCGATCGCACTACCCTCGGAGTCAGCAAAAAACTTATAGACTTCAGTAATCGGAATAATCAACCCAGACTGCAACGCTTTCCATAACAAAGCAGCAGTAACATCCGGCAACTGCTGACTGACTATCGCCAAAGCATTAAGTTCAAACTTTCCCCCCATGCAAGCCGCCAGTTTCAAAACCTCTTGAGTCTGGGGCGGCAACTTCTGCAATTGCAGTGCCATAAACTCCACCACATCATCAGTAAGAGCCAAAGCTTTAACTTGAGCAATGTCACACTGCCACCCCCCTTGGCTTCCCCCCTTACTCAGGAGGGATTGAGGGGGGTGAAAAGTAATCAGCTTATCTTCATGTAACGCCTTGAGAAACTGAGTGGCAAAGAAAGGATTACCTTGGGTTTTTTGATACAATAATTCTGTCAAAGGTAGAGCCAACTCGGCATCACATTTCAATGTATCAGCCACCAATTGATTGGTATCTGCCCAACTCAAAGGTAGCAGGGTAATTGTATTCACTGTTGCGCCATTTTTGACAAGTTCATCCACTGTCAATAGGAAAGGGTGGGCGGGGAATACTTCATTATCTCGATAGGCTCCCAACACTAATAAATACCCGGTCTCCTGCATCAATAATTGCAATAAATTCAGCGATGCCAAATCGGCCCACTGTAAGTCATCCAAAAATATCACTAAAGGATGTTCAATGCTAGTAAATATTTGCACAAAGTTCTGCATCAGCAGATGGAAGCGATTTTGGGCTGCACTGCCGGAGAGTTCTGGTGCTGCGGGTTGAGTACCGATGATATTTTCTAATTCTGGAATTACCTCAATCAAGACTTGTCCGTTTTCTCCAACTACTTCTATAATCTTGGCTTTCCACCGTTGCAGTTGAGCATCCGATTCTGATAGTAATTGTCCCATCAAATCTCGGAAGGCTTGGACAAAAGCACTGAAGGGAATATTGCGATTAAACTGGTCAAACTTGCCTTTGATGAAGTAGCCGCGTTGCCGCACAATTGGCTTATGGACTTCGTTGACTACCGCTGTTTTGCCGAGGCCGGAAAAACCTGCAACTAGCATCATTTCACTCCCTCTTGGCTCCCCCTTGCCCTGGGGGGGTTGGGAGGGGTTAGCCACCCTGTCAAAAGCTTCTAGAAGTTCCCTAACTTCAGATTCCCGCCCGTAGAGTTTTTCGGGGATCGTGAAGCGATCGCAAATATCCCGTTTGCCAATTTCAAAACCCTCTATTTTCCTGGTTTCTAGCCATTGGTGGAGACAGTGTTCTAGATCGTGTTTTAATCCCAGAGCACTCTGATACCGATCTTCGGCATTTTTTGCCATCAGTTTCATCACGATTTCAGCCAAAACTTGAGGAATTTCCTCACCGATGTTTGATAACCCATTGCCCCTGGCCAGCGGTGGCTGTTTAGCAATATGACAATGCACTAACTCCATCGGATCTTCGGAAATAAATGGTAAGTTTCCCGTCAGTAATTCAAACAAAGTTATTCCCAAAGAATACAGATCGCTGCGGTAGTCTATACCTCGGTTCATCCGTCCTGTTTGTTCGGGAGAAATATAAGCCAAGGTGCCTTCTAATCCGCTGGGATTTTTGATTTCTGGGGTTTCTTTGGGTAGCAGGGAAGAAATACTGAAGTCAATGAGTTTAACTTGTTTAGTTTCTGGATGAATCAGAATGTTGGCTGGTTTAATATCTTTGTGGATGACACGGTTTTGATACAAATAGTGGAGGATGTCGCTAAGTTGCAGGGCTATTTCCAAAAACTCTGTTAATTCTAAGGTATGGGTTTTGGTATATTCTCGGAGAGAAATTCCCCCAAAATCTTCCATGACTAAGGCATAACTGTGGCGATAGGTTTCTAAACATAAGGGACTGACGATGCCTGGATTCTGGAGGTTTTTGGCGATGATATATTGGTTGCGAAAATTCAACATTTCCCCAAAACTGGGATATTCTTGTCGTAATATTTTAATGACTACTGCTTGTTTATCTGCTAATTTCCGAGCGCGACAGACTTCGGTCTTAGTACCTTGATAAAGGGTTTCTGTTACTTGGTAGCCCTTCAAAGATAGCTGGGTATTAAAATCGTTTTTCATGACCTTTTCCTAGTTTTTATTAATTTAAAAGTGAAAATTTTATCAAAATTTGAATCAGTTACTGGCGCTTCTTAACTATTGGCAATCTATGGGTATTTTGATGATAAATTCAGTTCCTTTTTCGAGCCGAGATTGGGTTTCAATGCTGCCACCATGTTTTTCGACAATAATTTGGCGGGCGATCGCCAATCCTAAACCCGTGCCTTTTCCGACTCCCTTCGTCGTAAATAAGTGGTCGAATATTTTCTGTTGCACTTCCTCGCTCATCCCCCGGCCATTATCAGCAATTGTAACTTGTACCTGGTCCTCTACCACACAAGTTTTAACGGTAATTTGGTTAGGTTTTGCTTGAATTTCGGCAAAACTCCGTCCCGTATTTGATTCATCTAAGGCATCGATCGCATTTGCCAGAATATTCATAAATACCTGATTGAGTTGTCCGGGATAACACTTAACTTCCGGTGTTTTTCCGTACTCAGTGACTACGGCGATCGCCGGACGTTTTTCGCTGGCTTTGAGTCGGTGTTTGAGAATCAGAATAGTGCTGTCAATTCCTTCATGAATATTAAATAATACTTTGTAATCTCGATCGGCGCGGGAGAAAGTTCGTAAACTGGTACTGATATTTTTCAGGCGATCGCAAGCCATAGCCATTGAATTAATGACTTTAGGCAAATCTTCTAAACTATATTCCAAGTCGATTTCATCGGCATGATCGAGAAGGGATGCACCGGGATTGGGGATAGTTTCTTGATACAATCTTACGTGTTCGATCAACTCGGCAACGGTGGGTTTGGCTTGTTGGAGGCTGGCGGAAATAAAACCCAGAGGGTTATTCATTTCATGAGCGACTCCGGCGACTAAGTTACCGAGGGCTGACATTTTTTCGCTCTGTACAATTTGTAATTGTGCTTGTTGTAAATCCACCAGCGCTTGTTGGGATTCTTGGTAGAGTCTGGCATTTTCAATGGAGATGGCTGCTTGGGAGGCAAGGACATTGATAATCTGTAGGCGATCGCTCGTAAATACCCCGCTCGTCAGTTGATTTTCTAGGTAAAGAATTCCCGCTAGATGACCTTGATTGATAATGGGAGTACATAATACACTCTGGGGTTGATGTCTTAACATATATTCCCCAATTAGTCCAGGAATTTCTGTTTGTAGGCGATCCATCAAAACAGTTTCTTGGGTATTTTTGACGTAATTGATAATGGTTAGGGGGAGATTTTCACAAGTATCTAGAGGTTGGGAATCAAGCCGAGTTTCGATTTGTTCTGGAGCATTTGTGTGACGAGTAATGGAGGTAATTGCTCGGACTTGCCATGTCCGATCTTGGGGGAGTATCAGTGCTGATTTTTTCGCCCCTGAGTTTTCCAGCAGAATGCGGGTGAGATTTCCCATCAATTCTTCTATTTCGATGGAACTAGAGATGGCTCGCGCTGCTTTGAGCACGGAGGTAAAGTCTAGTGCATCGGATATGGTACTGCTGCTGTGAGTGGTGGAAATTAAAGTCCGGCTAACGGTGGCGATCGTTTCTAGGGGATGGAAGTTGAGTTGTCGTTGGTGCAGGATTGGTTGTAGCAGTTGGGGATAGCGTTTTTCCAAGTCGTCGGTTTTGGTTTGGGCTCCCCAACGGGCGTAGCAGTAGTAGGCTTCCTGCATATATCCGGCGGCGAGTTTTTCTTTGCCCCAATTTAGGTAAAATTTGGCTGCGAGTTCGTTGGCTAGGGCTTCTTCATTGAGATATTGGTTTTCTTTGGCGAGGCAAATAGCGCGATCGTACAATTCGATCGCCTCGGCTTTATTACCCAAGACTCGATGTTGTTCCGCTGCAACTAAATCAAACTTGTGGAGAAAATTTGCTGGAGAATATTGAGCCCATGCCTGCATTTTTTGCTGATTTTCTGCCACCTGTGTCAAATTGGGCGATCGCCCAACATCCCCCCTAGCAGATTGCGGTTCCATCGGGGTCGAAAAATCCTGCCCCAGCAGAGAAAGTGAATAATAAAAATTATGGGCCGCCAGCATGGGTAAACCCAAGGCTGCTTCTTGGCTAGCAACGGCTTTCGAGGCACTCTCACAGGCGCAGTTATAATCTTCTAATATGTAGGACCAAATCAGCTTTGCCACATGAAAAGAAAATAATGACTGATGGCTTTGATTCGCTTCTAAATAAGATAAAATTTGTTGTTCATTAAAATAATCTGCGCTCGACTCTAACTGATTTGCCACGGATTTTTGCAAATTTCTACTGAGTTGCAACCAGATTTTACAATCGTAAATCGAATGTTCTTGCTTCAGTTTTAATGCCAAATTAAAATAGCTGTTTTGATGGTTAACTAACACTTCCAAATGTTCCCCACTCAAAAATAGGTAGTTTAAGTAGGCCAGAATACAGTAACTACTATGTTCAATATCACCGACTTCGATTCCGGCCATAATTCCCGCTTTTAATGCCAATAATGACACTCTGATATGCTCGTGACACGGAGCGACAAACACTCCAAATACCAAATTAACTTTGGAGACAATTTCTCTAGCATTATATTGTTCTAAGATACTTAAACCTAATTTACCAGCCGCATTAGCTGCTACTACATCTTGTTTTACAGACCACAAATACAAGCCATAGAGCTCACAAGCATAGGCAGCTAATTCTGAATAACCAAAGCGATCGCAAAGATTCATCATAGCTTGCACAATTCCCGGAAATAATTCAGGTTGCGTGCGGTGAACAGGAGGTGTAATTGCAATCAAAATCCTGAAAGCTGCCAGTTGGTAGGGATCGGTCATTTGGGGAACTTGAGCCAATTCTGTGACAGCAGGGAGTTGAAAGTTCATGCTTTGGGCCTCTGTTTGGCTCAATAAAATCACTCCTAACTTCGACAGCAACTCCACTCCTTTTTCAATGGCTGTCAGCAGTTTACCTTCAGCAATATAAATCTGCACCACAAGTTCCGAAGATTTGAGCTGTTCTAATAAACTGGCTGTATTTTGCAAAATTATTTGGGCAAAATTTCTTGCCTCATCAAAGTTAGTATTGAGATATTCCACTTCTGCGCTTTCCTCGTGCAGCGCTAGGGTCAATTCGTGCTCAGTGTGCCAACTATCAACAGCCAGCAGTGTTAAACCAGCCCTCAAATAAGCGATCGCCGCTGCATAAGCCGTTGCTATCTTAGCTTTGCGTCCAGCCATCAGATTCAATTGAGCCAGTCGATCTCGCTCCACCTCCGCAGTTATCAACTCGGCTCCCATATTCAATTGATTGACAATTTCAAAAATCCTCTGTTCTTGTTGTTGATCCGAAGTATTTGCGAACAACAGTTGCCCAATTTTTAAGTGGGTTTCCTGTTTTTGGCGATCGGGAATTAAGGAATAAGCAGCTTGTTGTACCCGGTCATGTAAAAATTTATAAGTAATAGTCAATTCGGCGGAATTATTATAATTTTCCGAGGTGGCTGATTTAGCTTGATAAAATTTATAAATTTCGCTGTTAGGAATTACTAAGCCTTCCTGTAAAGCTGGCCACAAATCGCTAGCAGCATCCGTTGGGGATTTTTCAGCGACGATGGCCAAGGTTCCTAGATCGAATTGATTGCCAATCGCCGCTGCTAGTTTCAGGATTGACTGGGTTTCTGGTGGCAATTTTTGCAATTGCCCTGCCATGAACTCGACTATATCATCGGTTAATGCTAACTCTTTGATCTGGGCAATTTTACATTGCCATCCCCCCCTCTGTCCCCCGTTAGTGTTGGTTAAAGGGGTAAAGGTAATCAAACCATCCCCATGCAATACCTTGACAAACTGGGTGGTGAAAAAGGGATTACCCAGGGTTTTTTGATACACCAAATCGGTGAGGGGTTGTGCGATCGCTACCGAACAGTGGAGGGTATCGGCAATCAGGTGATTGATATCCGAGTGATTTAGGGGTGCTAGGGTGATAGTGTTGACTGTTGCCTTGGCTTTGCGAATTTCCTCTAAGGTCAACATTAAGGGATGTGCGGGAAAAATTTCGCGATCGCGATAAGCTCCAATCAGCAGTAGATGCCTAGTATCAGCTTCAGTCATCAGCAATTTGAGTAAATTCATAGATGCTGAATCCGTCCACTGCAAGTCATCTAAAAAAATCACCAATGGATGCTCTTTGGTACTCAGAAGTTTAATGAATTTTTGAAACAGTAAATTGAAGCGATTTTGAGCTGCGGTGCCAATAAGTTCGACCACCGGTGGTTGTTTACCAATAATTTTTTCTAATTCTGGAATCACTTCAATAATCAGTTGGGCATTATCACCCAAGGCTGCTAAAATTTTGTGTTTCCACGCTTGTAATTGAACGTCTGTTTCACTGAGGATTTGCCCCATTAAATCTCGAAAGGCTTGCACAAAGGCAGAAAGTGGAATATTGCGCTGGAATTGATCGTATTTGCCTTTAATGAAATAGCCTCGCTGTCTGACAATCGGCTTATGAACTTCATTAACCACCGCCGTTTTACCGATGCCAGAGCAGCCCGCTACCAGTATCAGTTCACTCTCCGATAAATGGGAACCCTCGTCGCCCCCATTAATAACCTGAGCTTGAGAAGACTCCCTTATTAACGGTAGTTTCGCGGGTTTTCCTGATGCAATCCGTTCAAATGCTGCCAGTAGAGTTTGGACTTCTAATTCCCGTCCGTAAAGTTTCTCTGGAATTATAAATCTGTCTGTAATATCCTGTTTTCCTATGGGAAAACACTCTATTTTGCCAGTTTTTTGTAATTGCACTCGACACTTTTCTAGGTCGTGCTTCAGTCCTAATGCACTCTGATAACGGTCTTCGGCATTTTTTGCCATCAGTTTACTGACAATTTCTGATAAAACTAGCGGGATTTCTGGATTTACTTCATGGATCGGCATCGACTGTTTAGCTAGATGACAATGCACCAATTCCATCGGGTCGTCTGATACAAAAGGTAAAGTTCCTGTCAATAATTCATAGAAGGTAACACCTAGGGAATAAAAGTCGCTACGGTAATCAATGCCGCGATTCATTCTCCCGGTTTGTTCTGGAGAAATATAGGCTAATGTTCCTTCGAGAATCTTGGGATTCAAAATTTCTTGGGTTTCTCTCGGCAATAGTGAAGCGATACTAAAATCAATGAGTTTGACTTTTGTGGTGTGGGGATTAATTAAAATATTTGCGGGTTTGATGTCTTTATGAATTACTCGTTTTTGGTAGAGATAGTGAAGAATATCAGCTAGTTGCAGAGCTAGGTTAAGAAATTCTGTTAAAGATAAATATTTATGAGGTTGATTTCGATCTGTTGCTGCTTTAAGATAAGTAGAGAGGGAGACTCCCCCAAAGTCTTCCATGACTAGGGTATAGCTATTGTTGTATGGTTCTAGGCTCAGGGGTTTAATGATGCTAGGGAGATTGAGATTTTTGGCGATGGTGTACTGGTTGCGAAAACCCAGGATCTCGTTGAAGTTGGGGTATTCGTTCCGCAGTATTTTGATGACGACTGGATGGCGATCGCTAGTACGGATTGCTCGATAGACTAGGGTTCGCGTACCTGTATAAAGTTGCTCTGTAATCTGATAACCCAATACATTTGTTACATCCATAGCTCCTTCCTCTTCTATTACACAACAGTAGAATTAGAACCTGCGGTTCCATTCCATTCTATTTTATTATTTAATAGGGATAGTGATCTAAAACACTGTTGCGTAAGTTGTGATGGTATCAGAAAAGAATAATTTATAATTTTTAACCGCAGATACACGCAGGTATACGCAGATATAGAGTGGGAATTATCTACGTATACCTGCGTGTATTTACGGTTTTATTCTCCGTAGTGTCCGCCAGCAACCTTACCCCGAAACACCACATAATTGTAGATGTTGTAGAAAATCATAATCGGGATCAGAAAGCCAATAAACACAATCATAAATACCAGGGCGCTGGGCGCAGCCGCCGCTTGATAAATCGTGAGTTGCGTGGGAATTATGTACGGAAAAACAATCAATCCCAAGCCGATAAAACTCAGCAAAAAAATCAAAATTGTCCAGACAAACGGCGTGCGTTCTTCTTTCCTTTCTAGACTTCTTAGCAAGAGTCCAACTAGCAACAATCCCAGCACAGGAATTGTCGCAAAGACATAAACTAGCGGTTTCTCGAACAATCTTGCTCTGGTACTTTCATAAAAAATGGGAGTGGCGATGGTAATCAAAATGGCTCCGATTAATGTCGTCACGGCCGCAATTTTAGCGGTGCGATAGTGAGTGGTTTGCAGTTCCCCATCTGTTTTCATGATCAGATAGGTAGAACCAATCAAAACGTAACCTTGAACTAACGTTAAAGCCACTAAGATCGATCGCCAATCCAGCCAATCCCAAGTAGTACCCACAAAGTGACCTGCTTCATCCACCGCAATGCCTTCGAGCACCGCACCGAGGGCAAATCCTTGAGCTAAAGCAGCCAGAAAACTACCGGCCCCGAAGGCATAATTCCAGAATAACTTCCGATTAGAATGCTCGCGAAATTCAAAGGCTACAGCCCGAAATATCAACCCAAAAAGCATCATACAAATGGGTATGTACAAGGCAGTTAAAATCGTGCCATAAGCTAGCGGAAAAGCCCCAAATAAAGCGCCTCCCATCAAAACTAACCAAGTTTCGTTAGCATCCCAAACATTGCCCAAACTTGTCATTAAAATGCCCCTGCGTTCATCGTCATCAGCAGTCAGAGACAAGATTCCTACTCCTAAATCAAAACCGTCTAGCATGACGTAGAGTAATAGAAATAGACCCAAAATTACGAACCAGACTTGCGGGAGAAAATGCTCCAAAGCTTGCATAAAATCTCCTATTGTTGTGCTTCTGCGGGACGTTGATCGGGAATGTGTTCTGCGGGTTCAGTTTCGATGGCTGGTTGATTGTCTAAACCTGGCACTGGCAGATTTAAATTAGGCCCTTTGCGGATAATGCGGCTGCCAAAATACATGGCACAAACAAACAAAAAGCTGTAAATAGCTGCAAAGAAACTGAGGGAAGTTAAAACATTGCTAGCGGGGATGTTTGACACCGCATCAGCCGTGCGAATTTGCCCGTATAAAGCCCAAGGTTGTCTACCGACACAGCGGACAATCCAACCTGATTCTACAGCTATATAACCTAGGGGCGCTGCTAATACCCAAGCGCGCATTAGCCAAGGTTGACTCCTGATATTTTCTGGGGAAAGTTTGCCTCGACTCCACTGAATTGTACTGAATAGCATCAATCCTACAAACAAGAAGCCAATGCCGGACATAATACGGAAACAATAGTAGATTAAACCTACCATTTTGGGTCTATTTTCTGGCAGCCATTCTTTTAATCCTAGGACTGGTTCGGAGAGTTTTTCTTTGAATTCTAGAACGTATCCCAAGCCATTGGGAACTTTGATTTCCCAGTCATTTTTTTGGGCTTTTTCATTAGGAAGAGCCATTAAAGTCCAATCGGCGGAACTTCCGGCTGGGGAGGTTTCCCACTTAGCTTCGATGGCTGCTAATTTTGTGGGCTGATAGTGATAGACTTGTTCGGCGCTCAAATGTCCGATGAATATCTGTAAAGGTGCAACGGCAATGGCGGTAGCTATGGCAATCTTTAAAGATTTGGAAAAAAAGGCTTCGTTGCGCTTATTCAGAATGTACCAAGCGCTAATTCCTCCAATGACAAACAGCGAAGTTTCTAGCGTCGCAAAAAACATATGGAGAACGCTGTTTAAGGCAAAGGGGTTGAGAATTGCTTGGAAATAATCGCTGACAACAAACTTGCCGTTAACCATTTCTCCGCCGGCGGGGGTTTGCAGCCAAGAGTTAGCGATGAGAATCCAGACTGTTGATAGGTTTGCGCCGAAGGCTACCATGATTGTAGCAATGTAGTGGACGATCGGGTGAACGCGCCCCCAACCAAACAGCATAATTCCTAAAAAGCCGGCTTCTAGCATAAATGCCATGGAAGCTTCAAAGCCTAAAATACTGCCAAAAAAGTCACCCACTGCTTCGGAAAATGGTGCCCAATTTGTGCCGAATTGAAACTCCATGGGAATGCCGGAAGCTACTCCAATACCGAAGTTTAAGACATAGAGTTGAGACCAAAAACGAGCATGATGGTAATAGTCAGGATTGCGAGTTTTTAGCCACATTCCCTCAACAATTACCAGATAAATTCCCATTCCCGTAGTGAGAACTGGCCACAGCATATGAAATATAGCGGTTAGCGCAAATTGCATTCGCGATAGGGCTACGGTGTTAGATAAGATATCCATGTTTTTTTTGTATCCTTTGGTCAGTTCAATAGGGATTCGTTTGCACAATTCCAGGAATTGACATTAACTACAGTGTAATGTAAGAATTTAGGATATATTTTGGGGTCAGCAACTTTTAAGGTTTTCTACATATTTGGGTTGTCTTTTATTGGGTTTTAAAATATAGAGGTAGATGAGGATTTGCCGTTGGGTGGGGGCGGGTTTAGGAGATTGGGGATTTTAGGCAATTATGGTTGGTAAAACCCGCCCCTACAAGATTTATGTTGATTGATGCGGAGACTATCTTACCGAACGGTGACTTTATAAGTCAGTTTAAAGGGTTTAAAATTAGCTGCTGTTTTCGCCGCTCCGCTCAGTTGTAATTCGTAAATCCCTGCCTTGGGAAATACAATATCAGCTCCGGGAATGCCTTTGTAACGCTCGGCAGATACTGCTTTTAAGGGTGGTTCCATCAGCGGCTTATCCCCCTCTTTACGATTTTTTGGATAAACGGCTAAGTTGCAATTACACTGCTCTAACGGGATAATTTGCCCCCCCCTGCGAGTCAGTGCAAACCAGACTTTCGCGGTCTCTCCAGCGCGGGGATTGTGGTTTGGTTCTAGGTGAAAGGTAGCGGCGACATCTCCTGATACTTCGACTTCGTGGGCTAACGCTGAAGTTAATTTTAAGGGGGGCATGGGACCTATTCCTGCTTCAATTAGCAATCCCAAGAAAACTAACAATCCTAAACTTTTACTTTTGTTTGACAGGGGAAACATAGAAATTATCCAGTGATAAGAGGGACCAAAATAGGCGCGATCGCACAAACAGAACTAACACCGTAACCACCGCTAACACGGCTGTCAGCAGTTGGTTGTGCAATTTCCATTCAAAACCGCCCAGATAGCGAGAACCGATGAGGGCTGCGTGAATAGCGCACAGCAAAAAAGCCGGGATGCTTAACAGGTGAATTTGTCGCCATAGTTTGCCTAGATAGTCTTGAAGGCGATCGCAACTTGTAACCGCCGCCGGTATCATTAACAGTAGCGCCAGTATCCCAGCTATCATCCCTAACTGATGCTGTGGCAACATAAAAGATAGGGCGTCAAAATTCCATTGCAGGGTATGATCTAGCATATGAAATGTGTGGGCAAAGGCGATCGCAAACCCTCCAACACCCAAAGCTCTACGATAGCGCAAAAGTGGGGCGAAAAACTGACTAACCGGACGCGCAATCAGTGCTAGCATCAAGCATAGTAGGGATGCGTGGCCCGTAACATCAACCATTTCATCGGTTCGCAACAGAGTAATTATGCCGATCGCCATTGTCACCCAACCACCAGCGCGAAAGAGTTGACTGCGTTTGTGGGCGCTGAATCTACTAGCAAAAAACCCGACTCCCAGCATTGTTGGTAGCGTACCCATTCCAAATGCCAACATCGTTGTCGCACCCAAAATTGGGTTTCCGGTTTCTGCGGCTTTTATTTGTGCTGCATACAGGAAACCGCAGGGAATGAAACCCCAAAGCAAACCCAAAGCCCATGGTATCCACCAACTTTTTTGAGTAGAAATCTTAGTCATTGCATGACTGATGCGATGGTGGGAAATTGGGTGCAATAATGGCAAATGTGGCAGTAAATCTGGTTTAATTTGTACTAATCCAAACCAAATTAGCATAGTACCGGTAAGAAGTGCGATCGCCCGTCGCCCTCCGCTACCAATCCCAGCCATTTGTCCCCCAGCAATTAATACCGAACCTACTCCACCAATGGCTGCCCCAACTAAGGCATAGGCAAAAATTCTGCCCAAATTTAAGAGTAAATTAAAGCGGAAAGAAGCTAATTTATCTTTGGGGTTAATGGACAAGGAAAATGCCACTGTCAGCGGGCCACACATTCCAGCGCAGTGTCCAAAACTGCCGATAAATCCTAAGATACTGATTAGTAGGAGTTCTAGCATGGTGAGGGAGTAGTTAGTAGTAATTATTCATCTCTTCCTTGGGCAATAAAATTTCTTCATGATTCCTTGATTAAGGTTTAGATTTTGTTTGAGAAGCAGCGTAATTATCTGCGATTAACTTGCTAACTTCAGGATTATAAATTCGCAGATAATTCCAGTAATTTTCAAACACAGATTTCACATATCCTTTGGTTTCAGGAAACGGAATTTTGTCTGCAAAAGCATCCGGGTCACTAAAACTAAACCTCTTCAACCAATCTGCTACTGCATTGGGTCCAGCATTGTAGCTAGCCACAGCTAACATTGAGTTATTCTTGTATTCGTCGTGGGTGTTACCTAAATACCATGTACCGAGTTTAATATTGTCGTCTACATTTTCCAATGAATACTTTTTGAGGTTAATTTTTTCGGCAATCCAGGTTGCTGTTTCCGGCATGACTTGCATTAAACCAGTGGCTCCGACTACGGATTTAATTTTGGGCATAAATCTGGATTCTTGCCGAATTAATGATGTGACCAAAAGCGGGTTAATTTTGCGTTCTTGAGACCATTTTACTATGTTTTCTAAGTAAGGAAAGGGATATAATGCTTGCCAGTAAGTGGGCTGCTGTCTCAGGGCTAAATATTCCTTTCTTTCTTCTGGTTGTTCCCGGTTGCGCAAACTCCCAACCATCCACAAACCCTCTAGGTTATCTCCGACACCAATTCGCATTAAACCGTCGGTAAATTGCTCGGAAATAGTGGGTTCTACTCTGTTGGTAAATTCTACTTGCCACAGTTTCCAAGCATCTCTGTCTTGACCTAATTGATAGAGTTCTTTCAAAACTGGAGAACCTGCGGTTGGTTCCATGCGCTGAGGGGGGCGGACTACATTGGGAGATAGGTCTCGGACTGTGGTAAAGTCGCCTACAGGCCAGCCGAGAAATACAGCCGATCGCCATGCAAAGTAGGATTCGGGATAGCGTAAAATAGTGTATTCAAAAGCTGTTTTTGCGTCCTGTTGGCGACCGATTTGTTTTGCCCATTTGCCTACCCAAAATGCTGCTTCTGGTGCTAGTTCGCTGTCGGGATTGTGGGTGGTGAGTTCTCTGGCCCATTGCCAAGCGGAGTTCAGATCTCCGGCTTTGGCAAATTGCTGGGCGACAGTCCATCGCAGTGTGGCTGCTGGATCGGAATTGTTGTATTTTTTTAAGAGTAGTTTGCGGGTGTCGGAGGCAGAGGTAGCACTGCCTAATTTGTCGAGGAGTTGGGATTTATCGAATAAAGCTTCGGCGGCATGATTGGGGAAGTTGCTAACGACTCGATCGAGCAAAACGATCGCATCTTTGGGTTCATTCAAGCGCGACAGCCGGATTAAGCCTAAACCAGTATCTTCGGCATCGGGAAATTGGTTGACTAATTCTTGATAGGCAATTTTCGATTCGGGTATTTTCCCATCTAGCCACAAACCGCGAGCTTTGCGGTAAAGATTTTTGGCGGTGCGGGGAGCTTTGCCGTAGGCGATCGCTCCTTTGCCGTAATCTTGTTTTTCCCAATAGCCAAAAGCTATTTCTTCCCAATCTTCCGGTTTCAAAGCGCTGCTGTTTTGCTGCACCAATTGTTCTAAAATTGTACCATAATTATTGACATAATGACCGTGTTTTGCTACTATCAGCATCAACTGTGGCTGATTGGGATTTTGTTTTAACTTAGCCAGGGCAATTTCTACGCTGCGGGGATGGGCGGGAAATTGAGTGATGGCCTGCTGCCAATATTCGGGTTTGGATTTGCCTAAAACATATAAGGCTTCCACAGCTACTGGGTCATTGGGATAATTTTTGAGCAGTGACTGCCAAGCTGTTTCGGCTTTGTCCCGATCGCCACTTAATTGGTAAGCTTCTGCTCGTTTCAGGGCAATGTGAGATGCTAAAAGTGGATATTCTTGCTCTAATTTGTCCAATAAATTTAATGCTTTGGCGGGATTTCCTTGCTGGATTAAATCCGTGGCCAGGAGGTAGCGGGCGCGGCTTTGAGAGGAGACTTGCTGTTGGGGATTTGTCGGTGCAGACTTACTGGTGGCGATCGCATCTAATTTCGTCGCCCTCTCCACCGCAGACAGGGATACCAGGCTTGTAACTTCCGATTCGGCATTGGCTATGTCCTTGGCTGGTTCAGCTTTGTGGAACGGGCCGACACCCATCAATTTGGCGAAGGTCAGCAAAGAGCCGAGCGCCATAACGCAAATTGAAACACCCATTAAAACAGAAAGTTGAGTTTTGCGTCGCTTTAGCATGGGATAATTTAAGAAAGTAAGGAGGTTCTAGCCTCCCCTGAAACAGATGATTGACGGCGGTGCCTGACATCAGCAAAGGGAGACTTCGCCGTATAGTATCAGAATTTATTTTGACGCGGACTGGGGAATTTGTCCGATCGCTATATATTTTTCGGGAAAATAAAAAACGACAAACCAGGCCGGACAAAGTACAATCAAAATCTAAAATCTTAACAGCAAATCAAAACATGGAATTTCGAGTCACCGATACACCCCGCTCTGTGTGGACAGGAGATGCCCTGGCAATTGGTCTATTTGAAGACGCGGTAGAGCTCACCGGCGACTTGGCACAATTAGATGAACAGCTTACAGGCACTTTGAAAGAGCTGCTACTGGAAACAGATTTTCAGGGCAAAGCTGGTACGATTGCCATTACCCGTGTTGGGGGCAAAAGTCTGCTGCGTAAAATTGCGATCGTCGGTTTAGGTTCTGCTGAAAACTTAAAATTAGATACTCTGCGACAAGCAGCAGGTATGTGTGCCAAGCTAGCGAAAAAGGAAAAATGTAAAACCCTCGGCCTGAGCTTTCCGGTGTGGCAAAATGCGCCGGATGCTACAGCTAGTGCGATCGTCGAAGGTGTAGAACTTGCCGTCCATCAAGATCACCGTTTCAAGTCGGAATCCGAAGACAAAAGCGGTGCGATCGAGCAAGTAGACTTGCTGGGTTTTGTCGGTAGCGAAAGCGCGATCGTCCGCGCCAGACAAATCACTGCCGGAGTCATTTTAGCACGGGAATTAGTCGCAGCGCCAGCTAATTTCGTGACCCCAATTACTATGGCAGAAACTGCCCAGAGTCTTGCTGCTGAATGCGGTTTAGAATTAACAATATTGGAGCAAGCAGACTGCGAAAAACTAGGTATGGGAGCATTTCTGGGCGTTGCCAAAGCATCGGACTTGCCACCAAAATTCATTCACCTGATTTATAAACCAGAAGGCAAACCGCGGCGCAAAATCGCCATTGTGGGCAAAGGATTGACTTTCGATTCCGGCGGTTTGAACATCAAACCAACGGGCAGTGGCATTGAAATCATGAAAGTCGATATGGGCGGTGCGGCGGCTACTTTGGGTGCTGCCAAGGCGATCGGTCACATCAAACCCGATGTGGAAGTTCACTTTATCAGTGCCGTGACTGAAAACATGATCGGCGGCAACGCTATGCGCCCTGGAGACATCCTCACAGCTTCTAATGGCAAAACTATCGAAGTTAACAATACCGATGCAGAAGGGCGTTTAACTCTGGCTGATGCTTTGGTATTTGCTGATAAATTGGGAGTGGATGCGATCGTAGATTTAGCAACTCTCACCGGTGCCTGTGTAATTGCTTTGGGTGATGATATCGCTGGTTTGTGGAGTCCTCAAGATAGTGTGGCATCGGAAATTGTCGCTGCTTCAGAAATGGCTGGGGAAAAGTTTTGGCGAATGCCGATGGAAGAGAAGTATTTTGAGGGATTGAAAGCTTTGCACGCTGACATGAAAAACACTGGCCCTCGTGCTGGTGGCTCCATTACGGCGGCTCTATTTTTAAAGCAGTTTGTGAAGGATACTCCTTGGGCGCATTTAGATATTGCTGGCCCGGTTTGGATTGAAAAAGAAAATGGCTACAACGGGCCTGGGGCTACGGGTTTTGGAGTTCGGACTCTGGTGCATTGGGCCTTGAATTAAACGCCATGAGACAGGGCAGTGCGATCGCCCATCACCATTAACCACAGGGAAATTGCAGACACTTGATGATTCAAAAAACAGGTAGATTTTCAAGAATTAGTGGTGTATTGACGATCGCACTGTCTGGCGGCTGCGGATTATTTGTGTTCAAAAAACCCGTACAATCTATCCCATCGGAATAGTAATATCAAATCCGTTAGCATCGGAATTATTAAACTCTCTCTTCTCTTCCTTCGCGTCCTTCGCGCCTTCGCGGTTAAATCATTCCGATACAACCGGAATTGGTATAAATTCGAGTTCACTGTTCACTGTTCACTGTCAACCGTCAACCGTCAACTGTCAACATCACCTGACGGTGTAACCGGAAATGATATCAGGGGCTTCCCGCTCGTCTTTTGGTCAAAACTTGGGATGGCGATCTCCGGATCTAGCCCTGGTGGCTCGATCGGGCGATACCCGTTTCGCCAGCCCCCTCCCTTTGTCTGAGGGCGGAGGATGAAGCCGATCGCTAAAAAGTTGAATTTTGTAAACTTTCTTAAAAAATAGGGCCTCTCGCCCGGTAAAATCAGAGACGGATTTTCTAATTCAACAATCTAGACTAACTAACTACAGTCAGGAGGACACATGGACTTTATAACCGATCTGTTCAGCGGTGCTGGCAGTGTCAACATCCAACTAATTGTTCAGGTCGCTTTGCTCGCAGCAGTCGTGCTTTCTGGCCCGATCGTGATTTTTCTATTGGCTGCTAGAGGCGGCGATCTCTAAGATTAGTATGATACCGGGCGATCGAGAGTTGGGAGCTTTGAGTTGTTAACCATTCAGATTTCTCAAAATTCGATCGCCAATTGCCCATTTTCAAATCCCCAGGGCATTTTTAGCAGCTTGAATCAAGCTGTAAAAGAAAGGTTTAGACAGATCGATTTCCCTAGCATTTTCCCGGCTATTACCCAACAAACCAGTCGTTTTTCCCGGCGAAACCGCTAACACCTGCCCGACGGAGTTGCGAATTCTCAACTCAGTCCGATCGCCCGATCGAGATAAACTACAAGCATAAGTGCGATCGGCAAAATCAAACTCAGCCTTCCCCGAAACCAACGGCCGAAAATCAGCCTCACCAGTAGCCAGTCGAACTCCCAACAACTCTAACTGCACCGATACCTTGCCATTAAAAGAATTTTCCCGCAAGCGGTAAGCAATATCA
This sequence comes from Microcoleus sp. EPA2, assembly GCA_020882975.1. Classification (GTDB taxonomy): domain Bacteria; phylum Cyanobacteriota; class Cyanobacteriia; order Cyanobacteriales; family Microcoleaceae; genus Microcoleus. The sequence continues at coordinate 107,451 of JAHRFD010000016.1, forward strand.
ACCAACCCAGGCAAAGGAAAATATTCACCCCAACGCCAAGCAATCCCCTGTAAACTTGCTGATACTTTTCCAGTTTGACTGGCAGTTAGTTTCAGATGATTTCCTTTCCCAACAATTTTCTGTTCAGTTATACAAACATTCGGTGTCCAAAACACAGGAGCCTTATTTTCAATCCCGCAAGGTTCCAGAGCATCAATTTGTCGATAAAGCTCCAGATTAATCTCAGATAAATCCGCTTGCACATCAACAGAAACCAGTGGCTTGAGATGTTCTGGCTGCAAACATTGATTAGCAAAAACTGCAAGTTGACTGCGGAATTTAGCCAGATTCTCCGCAGGCATAGAAAAACCGCCCGCTGCTTTGTGTCCACCAAATTTAGTTAATAAATCCGCGCAAAAATTCAGCCCGTCAAATACATTAAACTCAGGAATTCCCCTCGCCGAACCCCGCACAATTTGAGAGGGCGCATCCGTAGGGGCGGTGCCCCCGTGCCCGCCCTCAGCGGTGCCCCCGTGCCCGCCCTCAAAAGTACCAATAAACACCGGCACACCATAACGCTCCACCAACCGAGAAGCCACAATCCCAATCACCCCGTGATGCCAACCAGGCCTTACCACAACCAAAACCCGTTCCTGCTGCAAATTCAGCGAACTTTCCTCGCACCAAGCGATAGCTTCCTCTTCAATTTCCTGACACAACTCCTGGCGGCGCTGATTGATTTGTTCGCACTCCATCGCCCTTTTGAGAGCCAAATCGCGATCGTCCGTAGTCAACAACTCTATCACAATTTGAGGGTCTGCCAGCCTACCCACAGCATTAATCCTCGGTCCAAGTCTAAAACCAATATCTTCAGGTTTTAAGGAATTTTGAGTTGTAGGGGCGGTGCCCCCGTGCCCGCCCTTGAGTTTAAAATTAGGAATCAAAGGAGTTTCGGCACTTCCAGGCTGCACCCCTGCCACCTGAATCAAAGCCTGAATCCCCGCCAATTGCGAGTGAGGCAACAGCCGCAAACCCCGCTTCACCCAGCGACGATTCACCCCAGTCAAAGGTGCTAAATCCGCAATAGTTCCCAAAGTAAATAACTCCAGCAGCGGATTCACCAACCCGCCAACTTTCTGCAAACTCTGAGCCAAACTAATTGCCAAAACATAAGCCACACCAACCCCAGCTAAACCGCGATAAGGCGAAGATTCAGCAATTAATTTCGGATTCAGAATCGCATCCGCCGGCGGTAGTTGTGGTGGCAAATCGTGATGGTCTGTAATAATTACTTGTACGCCAAGTTCTCGCGCTCTTTTCACTGGCCCCAAAGCGGCAATGCCGTTATCTACAGTCAGAATTAGAGCCACACCTTCGGAGTGAAATTCTTCTACAATGCGATCGTTAATCCCATAACCTTCCCGCATCCGACTCGGAATCGCATAATCCACCTTCGCCCCCAGAGCCCTCAGAGCTCGCAGCAACAAAGCCGTGCTCGTCATCCCATCAGCATCATAATCCCCACAAATCGCAATCTTGTTTCCTTTGGCAATTGCTTCTCGCAACAATTTCACACTCACCGCCAAATCAGGAAACTCATCCATTGGCTGTGGCAAAACCAGAGATTCCGGCTCTACAAATCCTTGCACTTCTGTCAGTGTATCGATGCCCCGATTAATCAGTACCTGGGCCAACAGTGGTGACAAGCCGATTTTTCTGGCAAACTGTTCCGCTTGCTGTGGTTGAGGCGCATAGATTTGCCACCGTTGGTTCGGCAACCGATGCAGATGCGAGGAATTAGAAGTGGGTAAATCTGCCACGGAAAATTGCGTTTAAATATACATAGCTAATATTAGCTAATTTAAGTACCGAAATTAATCAATTTTAAATTTTAAATTAGAAAATTGTCCTAAAGATGAGTCTTTTGGTAAAATTCAAAGACTGTTTGCCTAGATGCTATATTCTCCCACTCCCCTGGGAGGCAAAAATGAGGTCTAGCAAGCATTTACACAGCCCGTACAGTGCTTGATTCTTGATTTGAGCTAAAGAGGATATTTAGATGACTGCTGAAAAACGACCGTGGTTTAAAACTGCATTAAAGTTGCGGGGGTCTGTCATTCCCTCAATTTTACCCCGTGTTTTACTCTGCGGAATATTTGGGGTGTTTATTTCAATCCTACATTTTTTGAATTTGCCAGTATCCTTGCCAATGTTGTCTAGCATTGTACCGAGTATTGTCCTCGGATTGCTGTTAGTATTTAGAACAAATACAGCTTACGAAAGATTTTGGGAAGGTCGCAAATTATGGGGTAATTTAGTTAACAATGTCCGCAATTTAGCACGTCAAATATGGGTATCAATAGACGAGAAAGACCAGCAAGATTTCCTAGACAAAAAAGCAGCTTTGCGCCTGTTAATTGCCTTTGCTGTGGCGCTGAAATTGCATCTACGACAAGAATCTGTCAATTCAGAATTGGAGCATCTAATGTCCCCATCGAAATATCAAAAGCTCAAGTCTATGAACAATCCTCCCATAGAAGTTGCCTTTTGGATTGGGGATTATTTGAATCGACAGTACGATCGCAATTGCCTCGATGTCTACCAGTTAACTGCTCTGAATCAGCTACTTAACTCTATGATCGATACATTAGGAGCCTGCGAGCGAATTTTGAAAACCCCTATCCCTCTGGCCTACGCGATTCATTTGAAACAGTTATTGTTGCTTTATTGCTTGGCGCTGCCCTTTCAAATGGTCAAAGATTTAAGTTGGGGTACAGGTTTTGTGGTGGCTTTAATTAGTTTTACTTTGTTCGGAATTGAAGAAATTGGAATTGAAATCGAGAATCCTTTTGGTCACGATACTAATGATTTACCCTTGGATAATATTTGTGCCACGATGCACCGCAATATGGAAGATTTAATTACTTTGTCTCCCAGCGTTCATAATCATGTAGAAAAGTAGTATAACGCTCTCGTTTGCGGTTGCATTTGTGTTGGGTTGGATAGGTTCTACTTAATTCTGATAACAAACCTCGCCAATCCAGCCAAAACTAACAATACAGGCATCAACCAATCGCCCCAGCGTACATACAAAGTCTGAGTTTGCCTCCGATAAATAGTAGCATCTTGGACTTCATAAGTATTAATTCCCGACATCCACACCGTCTCGCCACGAGGATTTACAAAAGCAGAATAACCCGTATTCGTAGCAATAGCCGCCCATCTATCAGTTTCAATAGCCCGCATCACATCGAGGGCATGATGTTGCGCCAACATCGGCGGTTTGTAGTGGGCATTGTTGGATGCTGTCAGCATAAATTCGCCCCCCTTCGCCGCCTGATATCGGAAAATTTCCGCAAAGGCTGAATCGTAACAAATACCGACAATGGCGCGGCCAAAAGGCGTCTCAAACAGTTGCTGAGAATTTCCCGGTATTAAATGAGCATCTAAGGGAGAAAGCCGATTAATAATCCCGCCTAAAATTTCATAAAAGGGGATATATTCGCCTAAAGGCACGAGTTTATTTTTATCGTAGCGGCTGAGGATTTCTCCGGTTTTGTCGATCGCCAATAAGCTATTAGTCATACCATCCCCCTCCTGTCCAAAGCCTCCCACCAAAGCCAGAACACCGCGATCGAGAATTGCTTGATAAAAAGACAGAGTAGAACGCTGATACTCATTTGTCCAGAAAAAAGGTAAAGCCGTCTCAGGAGTTAGCACAACATCCACGCCTCTATCTGCTAACTGTTTGTATCCCGCCGTGTAACCTTCCAAGGCTCGACGCCAGCCCTGGGAGTCAAACTTAATCTCGTTCGGAATATTACCTTGAATAATGCCTATTTTTAATGCCGTTCCCGCCTCTTGAATTAAGGGGCGATTATATAAACTCCACCCTACAATATGCAAAGTTAAACACAAAATTCCAGGTAAAAAATAAGCAATCCAATTCTTCTCTCTTTTTTCTCCCCTTGGGGGGGGCAGGGGGGAGTTATTCTTGCTTCCCCCGAAGGCGGTTTCTTCTTCTTTCCCCCCTAGGGGGGGGTAGGGGGGGGTTCTTCTTCCTTCCATCCAAGCTTCAGCAATTAACCCATTTACTGCTACAATTGCCGCCGTTACGGCACTCGGTCCAGAGAGTTGACCGAGGTGCAAAATTGCTAAATTGTGGGGGCTTTGGGTATAGGATAGTGATGTCCACCACAGCGAACCTTGACTCCAAAAACTTTCTAAAGCACACCATAATGCCGTGCCAATTAAAACACGAATTAAGGATGAGAATTTGGAGTTACCCCCCCCAGCCCCCCCTTGTAAAGGGGGGGAGTGAAGAATAGAATTTTTTCCGGGTAGAGACAGAGAGTTGAAAGTTACAAATAGCCATGTCCAAACAGCAACTAAGGCGGCTCCCCAAAGAGTGATGAATGCCCAACAAAAAAGTGCGATCGCTAAACTAGGCCACCACGGAACCCCCAACCAAGTCATAGGATGAATTCCCATAATCCAAGACAAAGCTAAGCCGTGATAACCAATTCCCCAGAGTAAAGGAAGAAGGAAAAAGGAAGAGGGAATAAAAAGGAATTTTGGTTTGTTTATTTCTGCTTTTGGCTGTTGGTAATCTACAACCAAAACCCAGAGGGGAACTAAGGCGAACCAAGCCAACAGCCAAGCATTTACTGGCGCGGTTGTCAATCCCATCACAATACCGCCCAAAAGTGCGATCGCCCATCCTAAATTCTTAGGAATCCGAACCGCGATATTTTCAAATATCTGTTTATTAAATATCGCCACTTTGCTTATTTCCCAAACTGATAGTTACAATCAATATATAGCAATCCTAAATCATTTGTGAATTTCTTACTCCCTCCCCTTGCTAAGGGGAGGGTTGGGGTGGGGTAAAAAAATTACGACTCCTGCAAGGATTGCTATAGAAGAAGTCATGAGTTAGTTTTAAGTCCTAATAACCAACAACTAATAACCAATAACAATTTACCAATAACCAATAACCAATAACCTTTACCAAGGACTGCCAATCATTGTGAAAGCCGCCCAATAATAGGGATGAGCCAGATTGCGATCGCCCATATTTGCCAATTCCGCAGGCAGCGACGTACCAGCCCTCGTTCCCTGAGCCAAGGATACAGCAGACAATCCCCGCAATACCCCCTGCTCAATACGGACATCACCCCTCAGCATTGCAATCTGTGCTTGTCTGAGGGCTTCTGCTTTAATTGGAGCGGTTTTCAATTGCTGATAAAACTCACTCATCAAAGCCAAAGTACCTTCATCTGAAACATACCACAAACTTGCCAAAGCTGACTTAACTCCCGCTTGAAATGCCAAACCCGCAAAACCCAATTCCGTTTGTTCATCTCCCAAGGCGGTGCGACAAGCAGAAAGCACCAATAACTCGACTGGCGGATTATTCCATCCTAACTGCCGCAGTTGATTTAATTGCAACTTCGAGTCCCAAAGTTGAATAAAAGAATCGCTGGCTGCACCGGGTTGAAATTCCCCGTGAGTCGCTAAATGAATAATTTGATAAGGCTTTTGACTGCGTTGGGATTGCAAATTTGTTAGGGTAAATTGCTCGTTTAAAAAAGATTTACCAGGCCACAAATCTGCAATATTCGCTAATTCCACAGGGACTGCTGGCAGGGGAGATAGCTTAGTAAATTGGGCGGCTCCCATGGCCAAAACCGAGGCATTTTTCAGCGATTGATAGCGAGTATCCGTGAGGGAAATTGTGGGAATCTGACTGAGGGAATATTTTTCGACTAAGAACTTTTTCCCGTCGTAAAGAGCAGCCAAAGGAAGACTTCGCAAACCTGTATCCAGCGAAAACAGCAGCGTATTGATGCCTTGAGTTTGCAAATCAGCTTCTAAAGGTGCAATTAGCCAATCGTAAATTTTCCGAGCCGACTTTTTGTAGCTGGTGGTATTCCGCTTCTGAGGATTGGATATTTCTTGTCTGAATTCTTTGGCTAATGCTAGCATGGTTTGGCGATCGGCTTCAGGGACTGTTTTTCGCAGTGCCGAACCATCGGGCATGAATAGTAATAATTCTAAGCGATCGGCAAATAAATTAATATAAATAATTGCCGATCGCTTTCCGGTTTGAGAGGCAATTTTCCCTAAACTTTCCCGCAGATTTTCGGCCCCCATCGATTGATGAGTCAGACTATCGCCAAAATAAGCCACATATCGATCGGCACGATTTTGCTCGATAGACAATAAGTAATTGATGTTAGAAATAGCAGCAAGATTCCCCGGAGGATTTGCCCCCCTGATGGGAATTTCCATTTTGCCCCCTGGAATATTAGCCTTCGAGCCTGGAGGTGGCATAGTGGTATTGCCTGGTTTTGGTAGCGACGGATTACCACCAATTCCGGGAGTTGAAAATAACTGTATATTATTAGGTGGTGGCGGTGGTGGACTGTTAAGATTAATCGGTCTATTAATATTATAGTCGCGGTTAATATTATTAAACAAACCAACTTGGGGAGGTGCTCCCGGTGGTGGCAAGTTGTCCACTTTCAGGATGGTACTAGCACCACCCAAATTTGGAGATAGGGAATTTCCAGAAACATTAATATTGGGATTGACCAAAATGCGATCGCCCCCCACAGGCATTATACTCACCTTACTATCATTGGCAACCCCATTGAAATTCCCAATATTCGGCAATATTATAGGTATTTTAAGTGCCTCTAGGTTATTTTGTGGCAAACCAATTGCCGGAATGTTTCTGATATTAGCATCCGTCAACTCTACAGTGCCGTCGCTATTGACATTAACCCCTGTAGCATTAGTTTTTTGACCTCTACCTGTCAGCAATTCAGGCAGACTTACCACCGACTTTACGTTGTTATCATCTTTTCCCCGATTAGGATCGGGATTCAACCCATCTATACTTACTTCTAAACTCAGTAAATGTCCCGTTTGAGCGATCCGCACCACACTCTCATTCGGCACTGAAACAATGTTAATTTTACCTCCTGGTGCCGACAATTCACCTATATTAATGACATTGCCACCGAGCAAAGTTAAACTTTCCCCCGGATTCACAGCCAAATTTCCACGATTAACAATATTTGCAGGTTCGATTGCTGAAAAAATAAAATTGCTGGGAGTTCCTACCAAATTAGCATAATTATTAGAGCCGATCGCCCTAAACGCATTTTCCCCAAAACCAATGCTGTTAGCTGTAGTAGCAGTAAAGGATGCAGGCACGTTGAGCTGAGCATTAGCACCAAAAACAATCCCCGCAGGATTCATCAAAAATAAATTGGAATTTCCCCCCGTTACTTGAATCAAACCATTAATGACTGAAGCATCTCCCCCCACTATTCGCGCTAAAATATTGTGAATAGCTGGATTAGATAAAAAATTAGCAGTTTGAGTTTCCCTTAATCCGAATTGCTGAAAACTGTGGAAAAGATTAGCCCCATCTCCAGACAATTTACCACCGCCGATATCGATGCGATTTCCTTGGGTGTTGACGGTAGTACCCGTGCCGTCATTGGCGGGAGTAATAGATTGTCCAAAAGCGCTATTTTCCGCGGATAAAAAACAAATTGATAAAATTAAAAACAGCTTTTTTACTTGAAATTTTGCGGTTTGGTGCAGTAAATTCATTATCCAGAACCTTCTACGACTAAACAAACATTTCCCGGCATCCACTCGCTGACTAATTTAGAGATAGTCTCAGCAAGCTCGAAGTCTTGTCGTGTCAACCCCCCTGCATCGTGAGTTGTCAGACTAATTGTAACCCGGTTATAGCTAATTAAAATATCTGGATGGTGGGCGGCTTTTTCTGAGGGTGAAATCAGGCAATTCACAAAACTAACAGCGTGGACAAAATTTTTAAATTCGTGGGTATATTTAATAGTTTGACCCTCTCTCTTCCAGTTGGGCAAAGCTTGCAAGCGCTGGGAAATTTCTGATTCAGTCAAGGGTTTTACCTTGCTATTTTCTGCGGTTTGTGCTAAGTATTGACCAATCATCGACTCGCCCACAACTGTGGCCATTGTTGGTGATATTTCGATTGCTGCTAGGGCGAAACTAATGCAGAAGACAGAAGTCCTCACTACCAACCTATTCATATTTTTATTGCCTAACTTCGTCAAAAAACCAGCTACCTACCTCTGTATGATCTGTCTGGCGGCTGCGTCGCAAGCCTTCTTCCATTAAAGCAAATTTTAGTCCTGGTAAAACTTCAGATTCTGTCAAGCGTTCACTTCCCCGGTTAGCAATTATTTTAAAAGCAATAATTTGGGCTTTTTGTACGTCTACCACCCAATATTCAGACACCCCTAATTCTTCATAAAGCATTCTTTTGGTTCCCAAGTCGTCCAGCAGAGAGCTATCCGCAATTTCGATCGCCAAATCTGGTGCAACTGCGCTATCCAAATTCACGACTGAACTCCCGCGAGGTGTAGATTGTACCCGTTCTCCGATGTAGTAAGAAGCGTCTGGTTGAGCTTCTCTGACATCGGTTTTGCGGTAGCTACAGTTAACCAGTAGTCTCATTTTTATACCTTTAGCCATCCCAAATAGATTGATTAAGATGACGATGATTCCATTGTCATCAGCATGATCCGGCCCTACTGCTGCCATTTCAATTTTCAACTGTCCATTGTAGTAATAACATTTTACTTGTTTGTACTGCTGCTGCTTTAGGATTTCTATATATTCATCCCAAGTCGCTGTAACCCAGCTATCAGTTATAAATTTTGCTTGTAGTTGATTCATCATTACCTCAGCGAAAAAAATCTTTGAGTTGTGACAGAAGACTTGTAATATCAAATCCGTTGACATCGGAATTATTATTTCTCTCTTATCTTTCTCTGTGTCCTCTGTGTTCTCTGTGGTTTAATCATTCCAATATAACAAGCGCCATCGAGGTACAGCAAGAGTGACATTGGTTCCCAGGAAGAGCCTGGGAACCAGTTACCATCAGAACAATTAACCTTTACTCTTCTGTCGCTTCCTCAGATTCCGAATCTTCCATCGACTCTTCACCCGCAGGCGGCACTAAAGCCACAGCTACGATGGAATCATCGTCATCTAAGCGCTGCACCCGCACACCCGTTGCGGTTCGAGATTGCGTGGAAATTGCACTCACCGCCTGACGGATGATAATTCCTCGGTTGGTAATAATCATCAACTCATCGGTTTCGTTAACAATTCGCAGTGCGGCTACCCGATCCTTAGCCTTTTTGGACTTAAATTTAGTAGCAGTCAATCCTTTCCCAGCACGTCTTTGGAGGCGGAATTGAGAAACAGGAACCCGCTTCCCATAACCATTGGTGGTAATTACCAAAACTGATGGAACTAGGCTGTTATCTGTGGGAATTTCTTCGACCAATTCCCCTTCAGTTTCCTCAGTTTGCTGTTCTAACTCTTCCTCTTCGACTTCCGCCACATTCGCCTCTTCAAATTCCGATTCTTCAGTGTCTAGTTGAGCAATATTGGCCCCCTCAAATTCTGATTCTTCGGTTGCCAATTCCGCAATTTCGGAAACAATTGAACTTGGCAAAATGTCCATGCTAATCAACTCATCGCCCGATCGCAATTTCATTGATTTTACACCCCTAGTAGCGCGCCCAGTAGGTCGCAACTGTTCGTGATTGGTGCGGAAATGAATTGCCATGCCTTGCCGCGTGCCGATGATAATGCTGTCACCAACTTTTGCTCTCCGTACCCACCGCAGTTGGTCGCCTTCTTCTAGAGAAATAGCGATTAAACCGTTTGTTCGGATATTGGCAAAAGCGGAAAGGGCAGTTTTTTTGATGTAGCCACTGCGAGTTAGCATTACCAAGTATTCCTCGGTACTGAATTCTGTGACAGACACCATAGAAGTGATTTTTTCTTCCATGGGAATCGGCAGTAGTTGTAGCACGGGCATTCCGCGCGCTGTCCGAGAACTGACGGGGATTTGATAAGCTTTGACAGAGTAAACTACGCCTCTGTCACTGAAGAACAAAACGCTGTCGTGATCGCAACAGGAAAGGAAATGTTCTACTCCGTCATCTTCTTTCATTTTCGTGCCTGCTTTGCCGCGAGTAGCGCGACTTTGGGCCTCGAAAGTGCTGACGGGCATCCGTTTGATGTAGCCTTGTTCGGTGATCAGAATGATTGCTTGTTCGTTAGCAATGAGATCTCTTTCATCGATTTCTCCTTCGGCGTGTTCGATGACTGTGCGCCGTGGAGTGGCTATTTTGGTTTTGATTTCGACTGCTTCGACTTCGGCGATTTCTAGAATCCGTTCCCGTCTTGCTAGAATATCTTCCAAGTCAGAAATTTTCGCCCGCAGTTCTTCGTGTTCTTGTTGAATTTTTTGCGCTTCTAAGGCTGTCAAACGTCGCAGTTGCATTTGCAAGATGGCGTCGGATTGCTGCTCGGAAAGACCGTAGTTATCCATCAATTCTTGTTTGGCTGCTGCGGAGTCAGGAGCGCGACGAATTAGCTGAATAATGCTATCTAAGTTTTCGAGAGCTATTAACAAGCCTTGCAGGAGATGGTCGCGTTCTTCTGCTTTGCGGAGTTCGTATTGAGTCCGACGAGTAATGGTCTCAATGCGGAAGTCTAGGAAGACATTCAGGAATTGGGAGAGCGAAAGTAGTTGGGGTTCCCCATGTACTAGCGCTAACATATTGGCTCCAAAATTGGATTGGAGTGGTGTTTGTTTGTAGAGGTTGTTGAGGACGACGCGGGGATAGGCATCGCGTTTGAGTTCGATGACAACGCGCATTCCCTCTCTGTCGCTTTCGTCGCGAATGTCAGAAATTCCCTCTAATTTTTTGTCGTTTACCAGTTCGGCAATTTTTTCAATTAGGGCCGCCTTGTTTGTTTGGTAAGGCAGTTCGGTGATAATAATTGCTTCTTTGTCTGGGCGGCCGGGGTGTTCGATGGTTTCAATGCTGGCGACTCCCCGCATGGTGATGGAACCGCGGCCGGTGGTGTAGGCTTCCCGAATGGTGGCTTTCCCTAAAATTTGGCCTCCGGTGGGAAAGTCCGGGCCGGGGATGTATTGCATCAATTCCAGGTCGGTAATTTCTGGATTGTGAATCAGGGCTACCAAACCGTCAATGATTTCGCCTAAATTGTGCGGCGGAATGTTGGTAGCCATTCCGACGGCAATTCCTGATGAACCGTTGAGCAAAATTTGGGGAATCCGGGCTGGGAGTACCAGGGGTTCTTGCTGGGAACCGTCGAAGTTGTCCCCGAAATCCACTGTTTCGCAGTCAATATCGCGCAGCATGGCGTCGTGAGTCAGCGCGGTGAGGCGACACTCGGTGTAACGCATGGCGGCGGCGGGGTCGTTGTCTACCGATCCGAAATTGCCGTGACCGTTGATGAGGCGTTCCCGCATGGAGAAATCTTGAGCCATCCGCACCAAGGCATCATAAACTGCGGTGTCTCCGTGGGGGTGATACTTACCCAGCACCTCCCCCACGACGCGGGCGCACTTGCGGAAGGGTCGATCGGGTGTCAAGCCCAATTCGTTCATGGCGTAGAGAATGCGTCGGTGAACGGGCTTGAGACCGTCCCTAGCATCTGGTAGTGCCCGACCGACAATTACGCTCATGGCGTATTCCAAGTACGATCGGGACATTTCATTACCCAGATCCGTCGGGATTATCCGCGACTCAGAGGTGCTCATAGGTTAAAAAACTCCGTTAAAAATTTTAATTTGACCGCTATAAATCCAAAAAATGCGATAAAATCGGTTTGGATTCAGTAGAGTTGCCAAATAGTGCAAATTACTATTGAAATTATATCACAATTAGCCTTAGAGAATATGGGAAAATAGCCAGAAAAATTAAGAGAATTGTTGTGTAATAAAACTGGCTGCTTTGTGAACACGAAAAAATAGTCTAAAATCTGAAATCTCAAATCAAAAACCAAAAATCTGCTGATGCTACCCGTCATCTATTCCGACGATTTTTTACTGCACAAGACTGGAATGCTTCACCCAGAGCGACCAGAACGTTTAACGGCGATCGTCAATGCTCTGAAAGCTGCTCCCTGGGCGGCTCAAATTGAATGGCAATTGCCGACGCCAGTCTCCGGCCACGAGCAGAAATTGTTATCGGAGATCAAAAAAGTTCACGCCCTAGGATACATCAGGGAAGTGGAACATCTGGCTCATCGGGGAGGTGGCTACCTCGATGGAGATACGCCGATTTCTGCGGAAAGTTACGATGTGGCGATGCTGGCTGTGAGTGCTTGGTTGGATGGGGTCGATCGAGTGTGGGCTGGGGGCGAACCGGCTTTTGTTCTGGCCAGGCCACCTGGACACCATGCTGAGAGAGACCGGGCGATGGGATTTTGCTTGTTTTCCAATGCTGCGATCGCCGCCAATTACGCCCTCAAACAGGAGGGAATTAACCGCGTCGCCATCCTCGACTGGGACGTCCACCACGGTAACGGCACTCAATCTTTGGTGGAAAACTGCCGACAAATTGCCTACTGTTCTCTCCATCAATCTCCCTGCTATCCAGGAACCGGAGAAGCTGATGAGCGCGGGGCCTACGACAACGTACTGAATATTCCCTTGTATCCCGGTGGCGGCATGGGGGAATACCTTGCGGCTTTTGAATCTCAAGTTATGCCGTTTTTGTCAAAATTTGAGCCGGATTTGTTGATTGTCAGCGCCGGCTACGACGCGACTGCGGCCGATCCCTTGGCAAGTATGAACCTGACACCCTCAGACTATGCTACTTTCACGGGATATTGTCTGCAACTGACCAGACGTATCCTCTTTGGTTTGGAAGGAGGTTACGCCCTGAAGGATTTGGCTGAGTCGGTAGTTGCTACCATGGAGCGATGTCTTCATGAGCCGGAAAATCCGATGTCTGGAACATCAGGTTAAGTACCCTGAAAGAGTGATGAGAGGGAGAATTTGCCAGGGCTAAGAACTGCTAACTAAGAAAGTTTAAAGGTGCGATCGCTCCCATTCTCCTCTTCCCTGTTCCCTGTTGTGGGAAAACAGTGACCGCCATCACCTAATTTCCAGATTCAAGTCACTTACTGTCAATGTATTGGTCACAGACTATTAGCGCAAAAATCACACTTTGTCAATGTTTAGGATCACGTCAATCTCAAGTCAAACACAGCATAATAGAATTAAACTGAGTATTGGGAATATTTCCATGCTTAAATCAATTCAAAGCCTTAATACCATGACAGTATCTCAAATGACACTCGAAGAGTTGTTTGGTCAAGTGATGTTCTCCAGCGTCGTTACTCGCCACGACCGGAGACAACTTAGATCCGTACTTTTAGAAAGAACGCTCAACGAAGATGAGTATGCCATCATTAACAGACTCCTCTACAATGTGCGCCGCGGCTGGGTGAAGATTATCGATTAAGTCGCTACGGTCTTACTGTTCTAGCAGAATTAGACCTAGGAGTTTGCGTAGACTGAAATTTATGGCATCGCCATCTTTTGTAGAAAAGTTAATTTTTTTGACTTCTCTTTGGAGATAGCTACTTATGGAGGACAATCGCCCTCGATGACATCAGCCTTAAGATAGAGATTATTTTGAAATAACAAGCAGTGGGTGCATATTTACTTCGACTACAATTGAAAAATTAATATTGTGGGAGTTCATTCATAACTCAAAAAATCATCAGACAAAAAGAGAATTTTTTCAAAAAAAACACTGTAATAAAAAAAAATAAAGCTAGGGGACAAACTCCGCTCGAATTAACCGAAATTTTAATCAAATCAGCGGTATCAAACCAAATAAACATACTCTAAAATAACATAAAAAAATCCCGCCAAAATTCAAGAAATAAAATTTTACCCAGTGGTGAAGAGAAGGCTATTGTGCTAGTACGATCGCGAGGGAAAACCACCTATTTATACCCAGGGTTGTTTTGTGAAAATTTTCAAGGGTTCCAGAGCCAAACATTCCGGCAATTTGAGCGCAAAAGTGTCAAAATATTAAAAAGAAGTTAATCTAATCCCCAAAATATATGGCTCCCGCCGTTTTAATTGAAAATCTTCAGAAACGCTACGGCAATGTAGAAGCCGTTAAAGATGTTTCCTTCAAGGTAGAACAGGGGGAAATATTTGGTTTGCTAGGCCCCAACGGTGCTGGCAAAACCACCACCCTGCGCGTACTTTGTACTTTGACAGCGCCAGATAGCGGCCGTATAGAAGTGTCTGGTATTTCGGCTGTCAGTCAGCCGAGAATTGCCAGACAGAGACTGGGCTATGTGGCTCAAGAAGTGGCTCTGGATAAGGTGTTGACGGGCAGGGAACTCCTGCAACTGCAAGCAGCGCTTTACCATTTGCCGCGCCCTACCATTAAAGGGCGGATTGATAAAATGGTCAAACTCCTGGGTTTGGAGGAGTGGGAACATAAAAAGACGGGTACTTATTCCGGCGGGATTCGCAAGCGTTTGGATTTGGCTGCGGGATTGCTACACCAGCCGGATGTTTTGGTGTTGGACGAACCGACTGTCGGGCTCGATATTGAAAGTCGGGTGGTAGTGTGGGATTTCCTGCGTCGCTTGCGGGAGGAAGGGACTACGGTTTTGATTACCAGTCATTATCTCGAAGAAGTTGATGCTTTGGCCGATCGCGTGGCGATTATTGACAAAGGGACGGTGATTGCTGAGGGGACACCTCTGGAGTTGAAAAATCGGGTTGGGGGCGATCGGGTGACTTTGCGGATTCGGGAGTTTTCGCCCATCGAAGAAGCCGAAACAGCCAAAACAGTGATGGAATCTTTGCCTTTTGTGCAAGAAGTAATTGTCAACGAGGCTCAAGGAAATTCTCTGAATTTAGTAGTAACACCCCACAGCGAGGCGCTGGTGACAATTCAGCAAGCTTTAAAAGATCTGGGATTGCCTATTTTTGGGATTGCTCAATCTCGGCCGAGTTTGGATGATGTGTATTTGGCGGCGACTGGTAAGACGCTGTTGGATGCGGAGTTGGCTGCTGCTAGTAATCGGGATTTGAAGGCTGAGCAAAAACAGGCGATGCGATCGTAAATTAAATATCTCTAAAAAATCCTGTCGGTTCAAGACAGGCTTTTTTAGAGATGTCTAATTCTCAACAATCACCGGCGTTCCCACTTCTACCTTCTCAAATAAAGCCTGGGCGTCTTTATCAAACATTCTCACACAACCATGAGAAGCCGCCCGCCCGATCGACTCTGGATTAGGAGTACCATGAAAACCAATCACATTCTTACCATCAGTCCAAAACCCAATCCACCTACTCCCCAAAGGATTGTCCACCCCCGCAGGAACAAGTTCCCCAGTCCAAGGATGTTCCCAAACAGGATCTTTGATCATTTGCAAAACTTTAAAATTGCCCGTAGGAGTTTCCCAGCCACCTTTTCCCACAGCCACGGGGAAGCTGGCTTGCACCTTATTTTGTCGGTAAACATAGACGCGGCGTTCTCGCAATCTTAGCACCAAGCGCACTTCCTCAATCGGATTTACCGGAGGTTTTGGTTCCTGGGGAATATAGCGAGATGCTTCTGGCAATGCCGGTAATTCTGGTATGGCGATATTGGGCAATTTCACCTGGGATGTTGGTGACTCCGAGGCGATCGCACTATGATTAAAATTAGCCCTAGCTTCTGCAACAGAAAGCGCGACCACACTCAAACTCAACAGAATTAACTTACTCAACAAAGATTTGCTGTTCACCATGTTGTTTTTTGCTAAACTCCTCATCAGCAGTGGCCACGAACTTTAGATCTCAAATTATGCCCAACCAGCTCAATTATAATCTTTTTTGAAATTCTCAAAAATTTACTACCGGGGGGATTAAACTGGATTAGGTCTACAGGTGGGGACTTTCGCACAGCGAAAGCACACCCAACCCCAAATAGCAATTAATGTGAGGTTTCAATGCGTCTTCAGAACATCAAATTATTGACCAGTGCCACCCTGTCGGTGGTAGTTTCAGCATTATCAGTGCATCCAGCGATGGCTAACCCTGCAACTCTCATCGCCCAAACCCAGAGCACCAGAACAACTACCACAGAAAGCATCACAGGTATTGTCAAAAGTATTGTCGGCGACATCATCACGATTAGCCCCGAAAATGAGCGATACAGGACTCTGAGGATTCAAAAATGCGTCCTGAAAATTACCGGCCTCGTACCAGGAATGAAAGTAAAAGCCATGTTCCGAGGCTCTCAGGTAGAAAATATCATGGTCCTCTCCAAGTATAAAGTGATAGCTTCACCAGTTGCTACCACCACGACTCCCCGCGTAGAAGCGCCACCGGCTCCAGAACCAGCCCCAATTCAACCAGCTCGTCCCGCTCCCCGCGTCCAACCCTCAGCTCCTCCCCGTCCAGTACCCCCTCCAGCTCCCCGTCCAGCCCCACGTCCCGTAAGAGGACTTTGGTAGAGTTACGTTTGTAGACAGAATTAAGCCACCGCCCTAAACGGTGGCTTCGCTGTTTCCTCGGAATTGCCATCTGGCTTCTAGGGCAGCCGAAGTGTGATATCAATTGCGGTTGTATGGGAATGATTTAACCGCGAAGGCGCTAAGGACGCGAAGTTCGAGAAGAGAGAGTTTAATACAGGGCCATGAAGCTCAAGCCCATGTCTAAAGGCAGGGGTTTGCCGGGGGTTCTTCAGTGATAATAGGATTTTCGAGTATTGATTGAGAAATTGCTGCTATGTATAACCTGGGTTTCTTACTGTTAATTTTACTGCTCCCGGTGGTGGCGTGTTCATCAGCTACAGATGCTCAAGCTCCTGGGATTTTGACCACCAGCCCCCTGTCCCAAATTCCCTCCCAAGCAAACACCAATTCTGCAACCAGTCAGAGCATACCCACCAAGGCGCTATCACCACAACCCATCCGCATCAGCCCTGGAAACTTACCTCAGCCTTTTGCTACCGACAGCGCCTCCAAACCCCCTCAAGTCATACCCCCACCCCCATCGCCAGTGCTGCGAGTCCCTGCGGGCTTTGTCGTCAACGTTTTTGCAGAAAACCTGGATGCTCCCCGATGGCTAGCCTTGACACCCACAGGCGATGTTTTAGTCACCGAAACGCGACAGAATCGGATTACCCTGCTCCGGGATACCAACGGCGACGGAGTTGCGGAAGTTAACCAGACTTTTGCTCAGGCAGAAAATGGGCTAAACATTCCCTTTGGGATGGCCTTTGGTCAAGGCTATTTCTTCCTAGGAAATACGGCAGAAGTTCGCAGATTTCCTTACACAAACGGACAACAAAAACTCACGGGAACAGGTCAAAAAATAGCCAATTTACCTGGTGGTGGCTACAACCAACATTGGACGCGGAATGTTGTGATGTCGCCGGATGGTAAGAAACTTTATGTATCAGTTGGTTCCCAGTCAAATGCGGATACTGAACCCCTACCAAGGGCATCTGTACAGGTGATGAATTTGGATGGAAAAAATCAGCAAACTTTTGCCTCTGGCTTACGCAATCCCGTAGGATTAGATTTTCACCCTTCCAGCGGGCAACTTTACGCCACAGTCAACGAACGCGACGGCTTGGGAGATGATTTGGTGCCAGATTACTTGACCAGAATTCGTCAAGACCAGTTCTACGGCTGGCCCTTTGCTTATTTTAAGCCGAATCTGCTCGACCCGCGCCACGTCAAGAATGGCAGCAGCGAGCGGCCAGATTTAGTGGCGAAAACACTGACACCAGATGTACTATTTCAAGCACATTCAGCCGCATTAGGACTGCAATTTTATGACGGCAAAACCTTTCCCAAAAAGTACCGGAATGGAGCATTTGTCGCATTTCGTGGCAGTTGGAACCGCAACGCTGGAACGGGTTACAAAATCGTGTTTGTACCTTTCAATGCCAATTCCCGTCCCCAAGGTTATTATGAGGACTTTCTGACAGGTTTTCTCACCGAGCCGTCAGTACCGAAAACCTGGGGGCGCCCCGTTGGTTTGCTAGTATTGCCTGATGGGAGTTTGCTGTTTACTGAGGAGGCAAATAACCGGATTTATCGCATTCAGTATCGCGGGTAATATAAAATCCTCTCTTCATCGTCCTGTATTAAACTCTCTCTTCTCTTCCTTCGCGTCCTTAGCGCCTTCGCGGTTAAATCATTCCAATACAACCGTCAACAATATAACGAGATAATCGGCGGTCAAAAAATCCCCTAAAAAATCGAACTCAACACAATTTCATTAGCAACAATCCATTCATAAATATCTTGCAAAGCAGCTTCGGGGCTAATCCTAGGTTGCCATCCAGTGCGTTCCATTACCCTAGAAGAATCAGTAATAAAAATGGGAATATCCCCCGCTCTTTCCTCCAAAACAGGATGAATGGGAATGGATTTTCCCGTAATTTCTTGGCACAAATCTGTTGTTTCAATTAAAGAAAGACTGTGGCGGCAACCACCTCCAACATTAAAGACTTCACCGTCTAATTCAGCAAAATTTTGTAACTGATAATTAACTAACCGCAACAAGTCTTCAACGTGTAGTAAATCCCTAACTTGTTTGCCACTGCCGCCGAAACCGATATAATTGAGTGACTTTTGAAAATAGTGGGCAGCTACCCACAAACCGCATACTCCCTGATCTACTTTCCCCATTTGCCAAGCACCGGTAATTAACCCGCAGCGGTTAATAATTGCTGGTACATTGTAAGCTGCTCTGTATTCTTCAATCAGCAATTCTGAGGCTAATTTAGTTGCTCCGTAAAGGGAGCGATTTCCTTTGAGAGGGAAGTCTTCAGAAATGCCTAATTCGGATATTCCAGGTATGGTTTGATTTGGGGCGATCGCAAATCTGGACTCCGACTCCAATAATTTGATAGACTTGACAGTGGCGATCGGGTAAACTCGACTCGTAGACAAAAACAATAAACTTGCTCCCGTTTGTCTCGCCAACTCCAAAATATTCACAGTACCCAGTAAATTCGTCTGCAAAACATACTGAGGTGAACTAAAACCCGCCAGCACCGAAGGTTCCGCGGCACAATCGATAATGCAGTCTACATTCAGCGCCACCGGATCTAAATCAGCGGCACACCGAATATCTCCATACACAAACTCAATCCCGGAACTTTTTAGCCGAGGTAAATTCAATTCTGAACCCCGGCGGCGCAGGTTATCTAAACAAATTATCTGCCATTCCGGGTGCAGTTTCTTGAGGCCAATTGCCAAGCAACTGCCTATGAAACCCGCACCTCCAACAATCAAAACTCTTTCAAACATTCGCTTTACAAAATTTCGTTGGTAGTCAGGACTTTAGTCCTTAATTCACTACGGTGATAGTCACCACGAGAAAGATGTTTTTCTAGCCAGACATAGAGTACAATAAATAAATACCGACTGCCCATCTCTTTGATTTTCAACTTAGAAATACCGGCAGTCCGATTGTACCATCTTAGAGGAATTACATCATAGGAAAAACCCCTCACAATTGCTTTGAGGGGAAGTTCTACCGTTAAATTGAAGTGATGGCTCAAAATTGGCTGTACTCCCTCAATCACTTCTTTGCGGTAAATCTTAAAAGCATTGGTGACATCGTTGTAGCGTAAGCCGAAAATAGTTTTGACAAACCAATTTGCTAAGCGGTTAATGGCTAGTTTGTGAATTGGATAGTCTAAGACAAAGCCACCTTTGATAAATCGGGAACCAAAAACGCAGTCATATCCTGCTTGTAATTGGCGATATCCTGCTACTAAATCCCTCGGATCGTCGGAAGCATCCGCCATCACAATGGCGACAGCATCGCCCTCAAATTCCGCCAATCCCCGCCGCACAGCAAATCCGAAACCGTTGGGTGGTTGATTGTTGATGTATCTAACTGTGGGAAAAGTCTCTGATAATTCTTGGCAAATATTCAGGGTGCGATCGACACTATTGTCATTCACAATCAGAATTTCGTGCTCAATGGCTTCTAAATCGAGCGTATGGGCGATCGCCCGCACAGTAGCTTCTAAACAGCCCTCCTCGTTGTGAGCTGGTATAATCACTGAAATTTTCACTCCTCATCCTCCACTTTTACCCTAGCGCCACCGCGCAACTTGACAAATTGGTTGTCCACAGGATTATACACCCAAGCTTTGATTTCCGTTTGGGCGATCGGCAAATTATCACCCGACAACTCCACAGCCCATCTAGCATTCCTGTAAACCTGAGACTTCAAAGTCTGAGCAATATCACCACTGTCTAAGTTGACATAAGCATTAGCAAAAAAAGATTGTTTATCCCCGACAGATAACAGGATAATATTAGGCTGTGGCAAATCTGCTGGTAACACAGCCCATCCCGTAGCTTTCATAGCATTATTTTTGTTTATTGTCAAGGATTTATCGCCGATTTGTCCTCGATCAAAATAGCCGTAAACTTTCTCAGGATTAGCAACAAATTCTACATTTTTAGCAGAATTTCGCCAACCTATTTTATCAATAACTAACGCCCCTTCTCTGACCAACCAAGTTTTTTTGCTCAGCACCCTCAAACAACTTTCCGGTGAATCTTGGAAAAATTTTGACGGTTCGAGATAATTAATCAACTCCAAACAATCTTTACCACCTTGTTTGTAAGCAAGTGCAGCTTGAGATTGGGCTACAGCCTGTCCCGAATTAATAATAATTATCCCTATTAACAAGCAAGCTAACACCCGATAAACAAGTGTATATCGGCGATTTAAACTAGCCATACTATCTCGCACCAACAATTGCCCAAGCTGAACCAAAGCAACTAGCAACAAAATCGAATTCGTCGTATATCGCGACGATTCCAGTGCCTGAATTGCCCCAAATTGCGCCCTACCCACCGTAATAAACAGAGCCGAAACAACCGAAAACAAACCGATGGACAACCAAGGTACTGCGTCATGATGCTGTCTCATATTTTTGGCAAAATGCCATCCCAAAAATATGAAGCTTGCCAATATTATCAATCCCACCAATGCGGAAATACCAGACAAACGAACAATTGGGGAACCCAACAAACTCAAAAAATAATCAATTACCACAAGGGGCTGATGCAGTAACGCAAAAATATTGGTTTTCCGACTAGGATGATAATCAATTGAGTAAATACCACAAGTGGCCACAAACAGCAACATCCAGACAATAAGTCTTTTTCTTTTCTGTGCCACAGTTCCTTCTAAAGCTACCACCGCCGGAATTGCGGCCAACCAAGAAAGCAAACCTTGAGCCAGAGAAAAACTAGCAATCAAGCAGAATAAAGCAGCCAGGGATATTTGAATACTAGCCGATATTTTTTTTGGTAAAATCAGACAATAAACCGCAGCGATGAAACAAAAATTGACTAAAAACCAAGCGAGTTGAAATCCCCACAGCCAGTTTTCATGCTGAACTAGGGAACAGAGCAAAATACAAGTTAAAATATTAGCTAAATGCCACAAATCATCGCCGCCATTCTGAATCTGCATGGCGGATAACTTGTAAATAGCCAGAAAAGTGAGGATAGCCAAACCAATACTGAGACACAGCGGATAATTAATATTCCATCTGGACAAAAAAGCCAGCATAGCCATCATGATTTTGGGGAAAACTATCCGGTGGTTGCTGTGCAAAGCCCAAACATCGTTAAAAGTTACTTTTCCCCCAGCTATTTTTGCAAAAAAACTAGCCAACCTCCACTCGTCATCAATGGGAACGTTAACGCTAAAATTCGCAACAAATCCGATTAATACAAGGACGGGAATGAGATATAAAGTAAATAACCAGAGGATTTTTTTCATCAAAGTGCGATGGATTCCATACACCATTTTATATCATTTGCAGTTGCAGAATCAGGTGGAAGATTAACAGTCAATATCACCTGACGGTGCAACCAAAATTGATATTCTACCGCTAGGGCTATGCCAAAACCCGATTTTCCTGATTTTCCAGAGCATGAGCGATCGCAATAACTGTGATATTATCATTACCACCGTACTCCAAAGCTTTGTTCACACATTCATTAACCCATAACTAAATGCCATTCATGGGCTTTTTGGGTAATAATTTCCAGCTCTGCGGAGGACATTTTGTCGAGATTGGCTAAAATAAAGCTCATGCGCCCGATCGACTGCAATTTTTCCCGGTGGCGCGCCAGGAAGTCCCAGTAGAAAAAATTGAAGGGACAGGCATTTTCAGCCGATCGCACCGTGCGATCGTACTTACAGCCCCGACAATAATCGCTCATCTTATTGATATAGTTTGCAGACGCAGCATAGGGTTTCGACGCCAACACACCCCCATCCGCAAACAAACTCATACCCAACACATTTGTCTGCATTACCCAGTCGTAGGCATCAATAAATGCACTGTGGAACCAGTTTTCCAGCTCCTGTGGCGAGATGCCAGCAATTAGGCCAAAATTGCCCAAAATCATCAATCGCTGGATGTGATGCGCGTAACCACTGCTTTCGACTTGACTTAAAACTTGATGCAAACAGTTCATATCAGTTTTGCTAGCATCCCAAAAAAACTCCGGCAGCGGCTGAGTATGGTTGAACCAATTCTTCTGAAAATAATCAGCATCCACATCAAAATAAACACCCCGAATGTATTCTCGCCAGCCGAGAATTTGGCGGATAAAACCCTCAACGCTGTTTAAATTTAAGTCATTGTCGAAGTAGGCTGTTTCCGCCGCTTTAATAACTTCTAAAGGATGCAGTAAGCCAATATTCAAATAAGGAGAAATCAGCGAATGCCACATAGTTTCCTCCCCCGTTACCATCGCATCTTGATAAGGGCCAAAGGTGGGGAGACTTTGGGTGATAAAATTATTTAACACTTGCAAAGCTTGCTCTCGCGTCACGCCCCAGCGAAAAGGTTCCACATCTCCATAAGTTGGGCAAGATAGAGCCTTAACTTCGGCGATCGCTGCTTGAGTTATTTCATCCGGCTCAAACCAAATAGCTGGCGGTGTATTCAGTTTACCTTTTGGTGGCTGGCGATTTTCTTTGTCAAAATTCCACTTACCCCCTACTGGTTTCTTTCCATCTATTAAAACTTGGAAACGCTGGCGACTAACTCGATAAAAATCTTCCATTAACAGGCGTTTCCGGCTGGATGCCCAATCTTTAAATTCTGCTTCACTCCACAAAAATTGGTTGTTAGCAATTAAAGTAATTTGGCAGGGAAGTTGCAAGTTTTGGATTTTTTGTAAAAAAGGTCGATCGCTCGGTGTCATCACCCGCAATTCAGTGATATTATCAGTTTCAATCCAAACTTTCAAAGGAGTTTCAAAATCCGCAGCTTTCGCATAAGTAACTTGATAGCCACTGTCCCGTAATTCTCCCGCAAAATGCCGCATCGCCGACCAAATTAAAACTAACTTCTGTCGATGATAGCAACGTTCAAGAACCTGTTGCCAAGATTCAATTAAGATAATTTTGGGGAATTCTTTCAGATTAAGTGTGCTGGCGAGAGCAGCTTGATTGTGCCAAAGTTGATCGCCTAATATCCAAATACCAACAGTCATTTTATTTTTTGATTTTTGATTTGTTTAGTTTGTTTTTTCCGTCTTATTGAGACTTTTCAAAAAAAATAAAATCCCAATTATTCTGAGGTGTTTTGACTCCTGTATTTTTTTGAATTTAACTACCCCCATGATATTTTAGTTGTTAGAGCATCTTTAACTACTAAATTACTGGATGTGAGTTGTCGATTTGCTAGAGCATAACATGGATTTCCAAAGATAGGGAAACCTACCAGCAAATCTAAAATCAATATCCGTATATTTTTCAATCTCTAATACCTTCGACAGAGTTTTAACGGAAAAAAACTTGATATGACCATTATCCCAAAGCACAGTAAAATGAGTATCCATTTTTCCGGTAATTGCTAATATTAAATTTTTCAAATAACCATGATAGGGAGTGGAAATAATTAGCGTTCCTCCTGGTTTAAGGCATTTTTTTGCAGCTTTTGCCAGTTCTTTTGGATAAAGTAAATGTTCGATTACTTCAATGGCGAGGACAACATCAAAGGAATACAGTAGCTCGACTTCCGGGAGAGCGTAAATATCTGCTTGGATAAACTGACACTCCGGGAAACTTTCACGAGCAATTGCTATGCCTGGTGCAGAATTATCAACACCAACAACTTCATAGCCTTGCTCTGCAATGACGTTACTCAAGCTACCATTGCCGCAGCCTAGATCTAAAATTCGGAGTTTTTTCGGGCTGGTAGCTTGCAGTTTTACCAGCATTTCCAAAAGGGGGGATAGCAAATAAGCGTGATGATATCTGGGACGATTATTTGTATAATAATAGGTATAGTCACTAGAGTTTTTTTTCATCGATTAAGTAAGCTAGGAAGATGATTGTCGATCGCCATAATTTCCAGCAACTGCATGGGCTGTTTGAGCTGATGTTCCTTAGACCTCTGGCATAATTATTGTGGGACAGGCAGGATGTCTGTTCTTGACGGTCTTTTTAGCAGATGTCTATTCCCAGGGGGTTGCGAGAGTCGATCGACCATTCAATCATCTCATTATTTGACCTCTCCCAAAAATCCTGTGGGGTTCGCATCCTGCCTGACCTTCAGATTGTTTTTGATAAAAATCTATTGTAATCATAGTACGATCCAAAATCAATCTAACTGATAAAGTGCTATTAAAAATTGGCTCAAAGAGATATAATTGATGAGATTTATCGGAGGTAATTGTTACAATTGTTAAGGCGCTCTACTTTCCTGTGCTCTTGAAAATAGTTGAAAAAACCACCTGACCAAGAAAATGGGATACAAGCCCCGTCCTTTTAGGACGGCTTTTCTTGATTCTTAATATACTCCTTCAGCACATCTAGGGGTGCACCACCGACAGAAACCGCAAAATAACTAGGACTCCATAAA
>JAHRFD010000017.1 GCA_020882975.1 Microcoleus sp. EPA2
TTGAACAATGCTGGTCTTGGCTGAAAAGTCGAATTCGTAAACTCAAGAATCAGTTTGATTCTTTGCGAGATGCGATCGAGGTTGTCTTACATCTTGCGTCCTAACCGCCTTGGCGGTTGCTATATCTTATCCCCTCTAGGATTGGGCGGTTGAAACCGCTCCTCGACAAACAAAACCCGCCGGGGCGGGTTAAGAAATAAAGGGGATAATAAACCGAATTTAGTGTTAGCGAATTTTTTTGTATAAGAAAGCGAACAATTCTCTCTCTGTGTTCGCTCCCTGTTTCCTGTCTCCCCTAGCTGAAGGAGACTGCTCAACATCTGTTAGCCATTCTCGCGCCCACGCCCAAATTCCAACTTTGACTAGGAAGGCGGTGGTCTATTTTATGATAGCTGTGGAGGACATCACTAATCCCTGTGTGAATTAAGTTTTCTATATGGATCAACTGTTCGGAAGAACACCGCACCTGGACGGTTTTATCTGACATCACATCTGAGGATGGGAGCGCAGTATAGGTATTGGGAACGCGACTGAGTACATAAGCAATTAAATCCTGTCTCAAGCCAGAAGGTGCAAAAGCTTCTTGGTAGGGATATCGGGGATAAGAATCCAAGATATTTTCCACTTCCTCTGTGACTACGGCTAAGGTAAGATTGACAAGAGTTTTATTCATTTTCCCAGTTCCTAAACACTGATTAACTACTATGCAGCCAAAATTAAGCTTAAATATCCCTGTTATTTCTGAGTCCTCTAGGAGTTTACAAAAATTTATGTAGTAGCTATTAGCAATCGCTGAGTCTTATAAGTAGGTTTGTAACTGCGATCGATATTCCATGGAAGACCTTGGATTAAACATTATCTGAGGAATGTGAGGAAATTATGAAGAAAATCATTTTGGTGGTGCCATGATTCGGGATTTCCAGCCAAATACTTACCACCGCAGAATTTCCGCCACTTGTTGTGCTAATTTCAAAGGGTCAAAAGGCTTAGCAATCACTCCGGCTACCCCCAAGTCAGCAAATTCGCTCAAATCGAGAGCCTGTACCTTTGCAGTTAGGAAAATTACCGGAATCATCCGAGTAGCGGCATTATTTTGCAACAAACTAAACAAAGTCAGTCCGTCCATATCCGGCATCATCACATCGAGTAAAATAGCGTCAGGGAGTTGAGTTTCGGCCACAAGCAATCCTTCTTTGCCATTGCGGGCAATCAGCACCGCCCAACCGCCTAAATGTTCTAAGCAGGCCTGAATGACGCTACAGAGATTTTTTTCATCATCAATAACTAGAATCTGCTTTGCTGACATAAATTAAGACTCAAAATATTAAATATACCAGATTTTTATTCTCGCCCGCGTTCAAAGGAGGGTGCAGGGAGTGTGAAATAGAAACTGCTTCCTTCTCCCACTACACTTTCAGCCCAAATTCTGCCACCATGCTGTTGCACGATGCTGCGACAGATAGCCAAACCCAAACCAGTGCCTCCTTTTTGGCGAGAGTCAGAAGCATCCACCTGTTGAAACCGCCCAAAGATGTTCTCTAACTTATCAGCAGGAATACCCCGCCCTAAATCTTTGACTTCAAATAAAACCCGATCGCCCAAATCTTCAACGCTAAGAGTTACGGTACTCAGTGCTGGTGAAAATTTAATTGCATTGCTAAGTAAATTTACCAGCATCTGAACGATCCTATCTCGTTGGACCAAAACTTGCGCTGAACTCGATAAAATCGACAAATTAATGTTACTTTCATCAGCTAAAGCTTGTACACTTTTCACAGACTCCTGTATCAAATCAGCAGCATCATACCACTGCTTATCTAGGGTAACTTGACTGGAATCGAGCCTTTCTAAGTCGAGAATATCATTTACTAAACGCACTAAGCGCTCGGTATCATTTTTCGCAATTTCTAACATCTGTTGGGCCGTTTCCGGCTGATTTTTTAGGACTCCAGCCGCTAGCAAACCCAAGGAGCCACGAATGGAGGTAAGAGGGGTTCGGAGTTCGTGGCTGACGATGGAAATAAACTCATTTTTCATTTTGTCAATTTCCTGACTTTCGGTAATATCTATGGCAGTGCCGACGTAACCAATTAGTTGACCTTCCTCGGAAATAATAGGGGCTGTTTTAACTCGACAAAAGCGGATTGTGCCATCGGGGCGGATGTGACGGAACTGGCAGACAAATTCGCGATCGAGAGATTGCGCCGCCGACCACAATGATAGAATGCGCTTGATGTCTTCTGGGTGTACACACTTCATCCAGCCGTCCCCTAAAGCTTCTGCCAAGGTGAAACCAAAAATTGATTGACAGCGGGGATTAACATAGATAAATTTCCCTTCAGCATCAATTTTAAAAATGCCTACGGGAGAACTCTCGCTGAGAGAGCGAAATAAAGCTTCACTTTGCCGGACGTCTGCTTGAGATTTTTCGAGTTCTAAAGTTCGTTCCCAAACTCGTATTTCTAACTCTTCGTTGAGTTGTTGGAGGGCGTTTTCTGCTTCTTTTCGTCCGCTAATATCGCGCTGGACAGCCACCCAATGGGTAAACCAACCAGTTTCGTCAGCAATGGGAACAATACTCAATTCTACCCAAAATTCTGTGCCATCTTTGTGATAGTTGATTAAGTCTACCCGCACTGGTTGCCAATTGCTCAAAGCTGTCCGAATGCGATCTAGAGTTGCCCGATCGGTTTTTTCTCCTTGCAAAACACGCGGACTTTTACCGAAGACTTCTTCTAAAGTATATCCACTCATCCGTGTAAAGGCTGGATTAACATAAAGAATCCGCGGGCCTGGTTCTTCAATGGGTTCAGCTTCGGTAATTAAAACAGCATCATTAGTGGTGGTGACAACGGATTCTAGTAGGCGCAATTGTAATTCTTTGGCTTTGCGATCGCTAATTTCTATGACTGTCCCCACCATCCGCACCGCTTCGCCTTCTTCATTGTAAAAAAATTTGCCCCTGGCCTCAATCCAGTGAATGCTACCATCGGACCAAAGCACCCGGTATTCTTGAACATAGTCTTGGCGATCGGTTCGTGCCACAGCTATATTATTTCTGACATATACTATATCTTCGGGGTGAATGCACTCTGCCCAATTTTTGCAACTGCCATCAAAAGTTCCGGGTGCTAATCCAAACAACTGTTCGTGTTCCCTAGACAAAGTAATATGATTCTTCTCCAAATCCCAGTCCCAAAAACCCATCTTCGTAGCCGACAAAGCTAGGGTTAATTGCTGATTTATTCTCCGCAACTCTATTCCGACAAGAGTCACTCTCAATTCTTGGGCGATCGCAATTTCGCACTGCTTCCAAGGTAAAGATTTTAACCTCACAGTTTGTTGCCACAATTCAAAGGAATTGCGCGGAGACAAACTGCTAGTAGCAGACTCCGATTCTAGCGTTGAGTTCAGTTTCCCCGCCCAGTTGACATTTTGAATTACTTCAGGACGAAACCACAAAATATAATGCTTTTGCATCTGAGATATCGCCATCACCAACAAACCACTAGCAAGTTCTTTAAATTTTTCTGATTTGGGATAGGTTTTTGGCAAGGAATTTGTATAAAAAATATCATTATTTAATTTAGTTTCTACCCAAGCAATTAACTCTTGAATATCTGGCAATTTCGGGGTTTGGCCGATGGGTGTTAAATTTTCCTTGGCACATACAACAGCACCGCTAGCACCAACTAATTCTAGCAACCGTTCTTTATGTTGGAGTAAACCTTCAGCAAAACGATTTTCGTGAGAAATATCTTCTGTAAATTCTGCAAAAATTGATTTTAAATAGGCTTCATATTCCCGGTCTTCACTATCTTTTTTTACGCTGAGTTCTAAGGCAATAATTTTGGCAAGCTGTTCGCAAGCATTGCGTACTTCATAGCTGACATATTTGGGTTCTCGGTGGTGACAAGCGATTAATCCCCACAGCTTTTTATCTTTGATTATACTCATCGTCAAGCTAGCAGCAACACCCATATTTTTGAGATATTCAATGTGGCAAGGCGACACGCTTCGTAAACTACTCAAACTCAAATCTAGGGGCTGATGATTCAAGGGATTATCGGCAGGAATTATTTCTACAGGTTGAGAGTAGATATCAGGAATAAACCGAATTAAATTATGGGTGGCGAGGTGTCTTGCTAGCTGAGGAATATCCGTATCTGGATAGTACAATCCCAATAAAGGGTGCAAACTGTCTAGTTTGTCTTCGGCCACAACTTCCCCAGCATCTACCGTATCAAACTGATAGATTATTACTCGGTCAAATCCGATAATTTTTCTTGTTTCTTGGACAACTGTCTGATATAAATTTTTTATATCTCGTGCATTCTGAATTTTGGTTAAGGTTTTTTTAATTAAAGTAAAAAAGTTAAAAAAGTTTTTATACTCCGTGGACAATCTAGGTTCCAACTCAACAACTAAACAATTATTGGTGCGGTAATATTTACCATTAAATACTTGTTTCGTGGTGAGATATTTGAGGTGTAAAGTAATATTAACTGTCGTGTTTGATTTTTCGGAAAAAACGGCGATCAGAGAATCTTTTTTTTGATTTACTACAAATTCATCAAGATATTTACCTAGGATTGCATGGGGGTCTAAATTCAGGAATTCCCCTATATTATTGCTAACTTGTACTATTTTCAAAAGGGGTTCTTCTAATACAAAAAGAATGCCATGAGATTGAATGTAGCCAGGGCTGTGAATTGGTGGGTATTCGATATTATAAATACCTAGGTCTGGGGGAAGTATCATTGTTTTATATGGGTAATGGGTAATGGGTAATCGGCAATCGGTAATGGGTCATAAATAATCGTCGGTAGCTAAGTAGCTATCGGGATCATCCCGATTTTGTAATGGCTCTAGCATGACCGCAGACAATTTATTCGCGATCGCCAGAGATTTACAGCGGTCATGCTAGAGCATCGTAGGAATATATTTGCCAAACTTAGATCTACCCTAGCTCTCAAATTACCCATCCTTGAATTACCTTTTACTTATTACCTTTCGACTTCGCGGTTCCCTGCCCTTCGGCTAGGCTCAGGAACCGCGTAGCCGAAGGGCATGGCGATGCCTATTACGGAGGGGCCCGGCGTACCTCATATTACTGAGGAAGGCTATATTTTCACCTAGTTAGCGATGGTTAACGTTGGGTGAGGGCCAGCTTGTATCTGAGTTGAATCCGCTCTAGACGATTGAGAATACGAGCAATTAATTCTGGTTCTACGATTGGCTTGTTCACGTAATCGTCAGCACCTGCGACAAACATTTGGCTGACTATTTCTGACTCCGAATGAGCGGTTAAAAATAGCACGGGGAGTTTGCTCCAGCGCAAGTCGTTGCGTACTGCCAAACACAGTTCGATACCGTTGTAACCGGGCATCTCTACATCTAAAATTAGCAAATCGGGACAAGTCGTCTCTAGTACCTCCCAGAAATCTTTCGGTTCGTCTAACGTGGTTAGTTGGAATCCCCAAGGTTGGAGAATAATTTTGATGGCTGCTAGTAGATGTATGTCGTCATCTACAACCATCACCTTAGCTTCTGCTGGGGTAGTCTGGTCAAGAATCCGATCGACTGCTTTGAGTATATCTGCTGGAGGCATCGATTTGTGTAAAAAGCCCGCAGCTCCCAAACGAGCGACTTCTACCCGATCGCTCAATTGGTTGTAGTCGCTAAAAACAACTACGGGAATTTCTGGTTTGTGACGGAGGAGTTCGGCTAGGAGAGGACGTCCGTTTTCCTGGCTTCTGGAAAAGTTTAAATCCACCAAAATCGCGTCTGGTGGCTGATTGGCGATCGCCATTTTGGCTGCTTCCCCAGAAAGTGCTACTTCTATGTCAAATTCCCAAGCTGATGCTTCTATTTTGAGGCGATCGCTCTGGGAAGTATCATCATCCACGATCAGCAATTGACGATAGCTCGAAACCCGATCGACAGGAGCATTCTCAGGTGCTGTTGCTGGCAAATCGAAGATACGTTGTAGCAAATTAACTAAGGTATCTATCTGCTGTTTAGCCCCTGGTTGAAAGATGTTTTCCGTCTTAAATAAATCTTCGAGTTTGCGCGCTATTTCCGAACCTTTTGGCATCCCTAAAGTCCCTAAAGAACCAACTAATTTATGTGCTTGAGACTGAGCTTGTTGTCGTATTTCGTTGTCCAAAGTTCCGGCATTTAAATTCGCGATTACCTGCTCAAATATCTCCATTTTTTCTGTAAAATTTGCTTGGAAATTTGCCCTAATTTCTGCAATCACAGCCCAGACTTTTGCTTGATGGGAGTTGATGTTAACTTCATCGATGGGCGTGGTGGCTGGGCCAGATAAAACTGCTTGACTTTTGGGATTTTCTGTGATTTGTGAATCTACTTTTGGGAAATCGACATTCTCCGGGAGACTTTTGAGGCGGTAGCCCAACCCGTACACTGTTTCCACTAAATCCACCATCATCCCGGCTGCTTTCAACTTTTGTCGCAAGCCCTTGATGTGAGCGGTAACAGCTTCTTCTTGGGGAAACTCTCCAGGGCACCAAATGCGATCGAGTATGGCACTGCGGCTGAATATGCGCCGCGGATTTCTGAGAAAAAGTTCGAGTAAATTGTACTCTTTTGGAGTCAAGTGTAGCACTTTTTCTCCATAAGTTACTTCCGCAGTATCCAGATTAACTTGCAATTTTTCCCAAGTCAAATTTTGACTCAACAAGTTGGCTTTTCCGCGACGCAAAAGAGCCCGAATTCGAGCTAGCAATTCCGGTACATTGAAGGGTTTGACTACATAATCATCTGCACCAGCTTCTAAACCTTGGACTCGATCCCGACTACTGTCTAAAGCTGTCAGCAATAAAATCGGGATTTGGTAGCCACAGGATCGTAATTCTCGACACACACTAATTCCATCGAGTTTCGGAATCATTACATCTAACAGAATTAGGTCGTAATCGTAGATTTGCGCCAACTGCAAGGCTGTTTCGCCGTCTGCTGCGGTGTTGCAAGTATAATTGTGAGCCTCCAGGGAGCGTGTCAGTAAATTGACAGTTATTTTGTCATCGTCTACTATTAGAATTTTCATAAATTTAAACTTCTCAATCAGGGTAGGTTTGTGTTTTTGATGAGATTATTTTTCGCTATTTAAATACCTTCTCTTTTGTGGAAAAATCTGATATTAAATTCTTACATTCACATCAAATAACAGGTAAATATCATCCAATCAGGCTAAAATATTTAGCTCGCTGTCAGGGCTTTTTGTGTTTCAGTGCTTGTTGAATCTTTTGAATCAGATATTGCGATGAGTCTTGCTGCTTAACAATGTGTTCTAACTGAGAAACTGCTACTTCTGCCTGCTGTATTTCTTGAATTAGAGAAGTAGATGTTTCATTTTCATGCAAAGGTATTTTATTTTTAGATTCAGAATTTTCATTTTTTTCTGATATGAATTCCTCCAGTTCTAACAGAGCCATTTCCGCACGCTCAATTTTTTCGGTAACTGATTTAGCTACATTAGCACCAGCTCTGGCCGCCTCTGTTAGTGCTTGAACGCGCAGTTTAAATCTGCTTCCTATTTGCTCCATTTGCGTCCCCAATTCAAAAGTTTTACTGGCAAGTCTCGCAATCTCCATACTCACTTGACTCAAACCATTAGGTTGATTTCCCATTTGATTTGTGACTACGGCAACCTGTACTGCTAAATGCCTCACTTGTTCGATCGCTTCCCCAATAGTTCTAGAAGTGCGATTAACCGTTTCCAAATCATTAGCTATTGCTTTACCAACCCCTAAAATTTTATCTGTATTGTTGCAAATAGCATTAGCGCCCTGAAAGGTAGCCTGAAATGCCACACGACCTTCTGCCGAAATCAACTTGGCAATCTTCAAAAATTGCTGATTTTGTTGAGAAATTTCTTGAGCTTGTTTGACCAGTGCAGCTTGCTGGGGGGTGGGAAGATGATGAGATTTTTCTGCTTGACGCTGCCTGGATTCTAACAGTTTACTGTATTCTTGAACTTTTGCCTGTTCTTGTTGAATTTTGGCGACATATTTTTGTCTTTCTAAGCGATATTTTTGAATTGTTTTGTTAGCTTGTGTTAAAAGATTAGACTGAGCCATTAGCAAAGTATGGACATCCAGAATGCGGAGATTGCGGTTTTCCATTTCCACAATAATGGGTTCGTATACCAGGTCTTTTTGTCTATTAAGAACTGCTTGTACTGCATCGTCTATTTTCCACTTTTCCGACAGCAACAAAGGCGGAATTCTCAAAAAATCTAACAGGAATCTAATCGGGCGCTCGCCATACAGTGTTACGCGATCGGGAATATTCATTTGCTCTTGAAACTTGACACGAGAAATCATGCCCAATACCTGAGAGTTATGAGTAATAATAACTCCCGGCAGTTCCGGTTCTTGCCCAAACTTTTGAGCCACGACTTGTCCCAGAGTTGTAGAACTCACCTGGAACTGGTGAGACGGCAGATGTCCGATTGTGGAATCGGGG
Organism: Microcoleus sp. EPA2; assembly: GCA_020882975.1. Classification (GTDB taxonomy): domain Bacteria; phylum Cyanobacteriota; class Cyanobacteriia; order Cyanobacteriales; family Microcoleaceae; genus Microcoleus. Next base: position 8,494 of record JAHRFD010000017.1, read on the forward strand.
GTGAGGTGACTTAGATTGCTCATTTACCCTGTAGTGTCAATAAGTAGAAGTTAACAACTTATATATTTACATTATACTAAAATAAGATTGTTTATCCTTCCCCACCAGATAAGCTTTTTATCTTGAGGAAAATTTTGAAGCTCAAGCCTAAAATTCCCTGACTACTACTTGCGTCTGAAGTTTTTGGAAGTGGTAGTGGCTGCTGCAACTGAGGTTACATCTCCAAAACACAGTTTTTCATGTTTGATTATTTAAAGCAACCGGGAAAATACCTAGATTGAAACCAAAAACCTTAAATCTTACTTTACCACGAACAACCTTGGAGGTTGTGTACCAGTTGTTACAGCAAATGGTTCAACTTCCAGGGGCAATTTGGCTGGGAGAGCAAAATTTCCTGTCCTTTGAGAATGAGGCAGAAATTCCCTCCGAAAGGTTTGCCGCCGTGTTGTCGGATCGGTTTAACGCCTTGGTGCGTGGAAGGCAAAATAATTTAGGTACAAACCAGCATCAAGAAAGTGCAAATAAGCTCGATATTCTATGGAATGTGGAGTTAACTTTCGAGCCGGAGGCGATCGCAAATTTTCTCTATCCCCTAGCCGAAAAACTCTCCAAAACCACGCCAGATGCTTCACTCATCCTAGACCCGATCGCCCTCAAACAAAGACTCAAAAATATCAAGCAAAATTCACCGGAACTTCAAAGTGAATTCACCTTCGAGCTGCTAGAAATTATTGCCCAAAACTCTTGGCTCGACAATGATTATTTGGCTCTTGACCCAGGGATAATCGAGAGCAATTTATCGGAACAAATGCGAAAGGAAGAAACCCTAAAAATCCACAATTTAGATATGGTTGGCCAAGTTAGTCTCCCTAACTCTTGTGTGGCATTTTGTCAACCTGTGGAAGATGCTTTGCAGCAGCAACTCGCACAGGAGCGACTTTTAAATCAGGTAACAACTCAGATTCGTCAGAGTTTAGAATTGCCAGCAATTTTGTCAAAAGCAGTGGAACAAGTGCGAGATTTTTTGGAAGTAGACCGCCTGATAATTTATCAATTAGAAAAATCACCAAAAACGGAAGAATGTGACTTAGATAGAGAAAATTTGATGGGATTTAATCATCCTGTAACCAGAAAAGAGGAGCAAAAAAAATGCAAGTATTTAGGTCGCGTAACCTACGAATCTTTAGCAAATAATACTATTTCCTCTGTTTTAAATTTTTGCGAAGATGCTGATTGCTTACCCCAGGGAATTATTGACCAAGAAAAATATCGCAAAGGTTTAACATTTGCACTTAAAGATGTGGAAAAAACCTATGCTTCCCAGCCATGTTTTTTAAATTTGATGCGACAAGCAAAGGTGCGGGCTAAATTGCTAGTGCCCATCGTGGTTCAAGATGAATTGTGGGGACTGCTAATTGCCCACCATTCTACTTGTCGCGACTGGGAAGAAAGTAAAAAAATCTTTTTGCAGCAAATAGCAGAACATTTGGCGATCGCCATTTATCAAGCCGAACTCTATGCGGAAGTGCAGCAGCAAAAGCGCACCTTAGAACAGCGGGTAATTGAACGCACCACAGAACTTCGCGACGCCCTCGCCGCCGCCCAGTCAGCCAGCCTCGCCAAGAGCGAATTTTTAGCAGCTATGAGTCACGAATTGCGGACTCCCCTCACCTGTGTCATCGGCATTTCCGACACGCTGCTGCGCTGGTCCTATGGCAAAGTGGGTAGTAAAGAAGTGCCGATCGCCAAACAGCGACAGTACCTAAAAACTATCCGCGACAGCGGCGATCACTTATTAGAATTAATTAACGATATTTTGGATTTGTCACAAGTAGAAGCGGGAAAAGCAGTCTTAAAAATTAGCGAATTTTCTCTTTCTAAATTAGCATCTCAAAGTCTGCACGCTCTCAAGGAAAAAGCTGTGGCTAAAGGGGTAGAACTGGTGCAAGAACAGCGGATTAATCAAGAATGGGACCTCTTCAACGCTGACCCACGCCGCTTGAGACAAATTCTATTTAATCTTTTAGGAAATGCGATAAAATTTACTCCACCAGGGGGGCGAGTTATCCTGCGATTTTGGGTAACAGAAGATAACAAACGCACACCGATAGTCCAGCTTCCCGGTACTATCTCCCCAGGCAGAATCGCGGTTTTTCAAATCAAAGATACGGGTATTGGAATTCGCGAAGATCAGCGTTCTCTTTTGTTTCAAAAATTTCAGCAATTAGATTCCCCCTACCGTCGCGAATACGGGGGTACTGGTTTGGGATTAGCATTAACTAAACAGTTAGTAGAACTCCACGGCGGTGCGATCGAAGTTGAATCCACCGTAAATGTGGGATCTACTTTTACAGTGTTCATACCCATTCAGAATCTCACTAAAGAAGAATACTCTAAATTAAAACATGAAAAATTAAATTCATCTTTATCCCTACATTCTTCCTCCTTGCGAGGTAGTCTGGTACTGATAGAAGAAGAGGAAGAAACTGCGATGGAAATTTGCGATATATTGACAGCAGCGGGACTTCAGGTGGTGTGGATGATTGAAGGTTCCGGGGCGGTAGAACAAATCGAACTCTTGCAACCAAATGCGGTGATTATCGATATGCGTTTGCCCGGTATGAATGGGGGAGAAATTATCCAAGAATTGCGCCAAAAACCAGTTACTGAAAATATGAAAATTCTCGCTTTAACTGCTGAAGAAATTCCAGCTAGTGAGATGTATTTGGTAACTTCGGGAGCTAATGATTGTTTGGTAAAACCGATTAAACCACAGCAATTGCTGGAGAAAGTTGTTGGTTTAATGGCTAATGGTAATGGGGCCTAGGCGATGCGGTATGGGGCAACCCCCTCAAGGGTGGTGGGGAATTGGGAATTGGTGATACAGGCAGATTCTCAGAGAGGCAATCAAAAGTTATTAACTTTAATATATTTGTTGTAAAATATCTACGTTATGGGTAACTTGATATATGCTGATATTGAAAATATTGTATAAAAAATTAGCCCAAAAGCAGTGATGTATTAATTCCCAATTCCCAATTCCCCATTACCAATTCCCCATTCCCCATTCCCCATTACCAATTCCCCATTCCCCATTACCAATTCCTCCTTGTTTATGATTAATTGTCAAATCCCTACAGGATTAATTGTCTCTTGTCAAGCACCTACTGACTCACCCCTGTACGATCCCATCGTGATTGCTGCGATGGCTCGATCGGCTATCAATCAAGGGGCGGCAGGGGTGCGCATTGATACTCCCAGCCACATTGCAGCAGTGCGACAACAAATATCTGCCCCCATCATCGGGATTTGGAAGCAGCAATTACCCGGATGCGAGATTTACATTACTCCTCGATTTGAAGACGCGCGGGCGATCGCCGATGCTGGATCTGATATCATTGCTATTGACGCTACTCTCAGAAACCGTCCCCTAGGAGAAGAAGATTTAAAGACATTCATTGCCCGTATTCACAGTGAATTAGGCAAATTAGTCATGGCAGATGTAGATACCATAGAAGCGGCGATCGCGGCGGCCCAAGCAGGTGCTGATACAGTAGCAACTACTCTTTTTGGTTACACTTTCGAGACCAAAAATCTCCGCCCACCAGGCTTTGAATTGCTGGCTGAAATTATCAAAGAAATCAACCTTCCAGTTATCTGCGAAGGTGGTATTTCCAGCCCAGAAATGGCAAAAAAAGCCTTAGACATAGGGGCTAAAGCTGTGGTTGTCGGTACAGATATTACTGGGATTGACAATAAAGTTGCTGCCTATAAATTGGCTATTCGTTAGTTATTATTAATTGTTTATTGCTGGGGATTAATTATCTAGATTATTTGGTAGGGGCTCATCAATTAGCGGAGGCAATCCCACCCTCCTTGCCCCTACCTAAGTCGATGGTGCATCGGGGAATGCGGCTAAATTAGTACGCCATTAATGAAGCTGCTCACTACAGCCAAGGCGAGGGCTCCTAATACCGCACTCAACATCCCTCTCCGCAAGCTAAATCCCTCAACCAATTTAGCAGCAGTGGCAAAAATAATCACGTTCATTACAAACGCAAATAGGCCCGAAAGTAAGCCCAGAGTCAGCAGGTTCGGCACGAAAAAAACGGCTTTTAAAATCGGCAAAATTAAAACATTCAAAATCCCCAACACCGCCGCTGCAAATACTGCTTTCGGTGTGCTGTCAATTTCAACGCCGATCGGCAATTGAGAAATTAGCAGCAAGCTACTACCCGTCACCAGCCAAGCAATCAACAAATCGATCGGTTCCATAGCCCATAGCTCCTTCACAGTTGTATTGTCAAAAAAATTGATATTTGAATATTCAAGACCTTTAAACTTAGCTTAATCAAACAATCTCCCTAATTCCTCTACCTATCGGCAGAATCTGGGTTTGATTTACTCTGAGAAAAAAAACTTCTAGGCGATCGGCAAATTTTCCCGGATGGGAACCGCTGCAACCTGTTAGTTGAAAAAAAAGAGTAGATTCAGTTATATGGCTAGTGACTTTTCTTTTAAATCTCAAGTCAAATTAGACAAAAATACCTTGGATCATCCTGCACAGCGTCGCAGTCGATCGCTCCAAGTCATGGTTTTTATGCTCCTGGTGACTACCTTAATCACATTGCCCCTGTTTCGGCTAGCTGAACTGCAACTGGTTCAGGGAGCTTATAATCGACAACGGGCCGAAAACAACCGGATTAGGCCAGTTTCTGTACCGGCAGTGCGCGGTCAGATTTTAGATCGTAGCGGGCAAATTTTTTCTGCCAATCGCGTATCTCGATCGGTATATTTGTGGCCAAAAGAGCGATCGCCCCAGCAGTGGCAAGAAGCAGCCACTACACTCAGCCCCATAGTCAACATCCCTGTGGATGAAATCCTCAAAAAAATCGAAAAAGCAGGCTACAAATCTGCCCTACCAGTCCCAATTAGTAAGAATATAGATGTTGCCACCTTCGTCGCTTTGGGAGAACAAGCCAATACTTTGCGGGGGGTAGAAATTCGTACAGAATCTAGCCGCGACTATCCCAATAAGGAATTAGCATCGCATCTTTTGGGATACGTCGGCGAAGCTACTTTAGATGAATTAAAAGCTAATCCTGAATATCCGATGGGCATGATCGTCGGTAAAATGGGAGTGGAAAAATTAGTTAATCCCACTTTAGAGGGTGTGTGGGGAAGCCGTTTGATTGAGGTAAATGCTAAGGGTGAAGAAATCCAAGATTTAGGTGTAAAATCTCCGATTCCCGGCAAGCCTATACAACTAACCTTAGATTTAGATATGCAGAAAACTGCGGAAAAAGCTTTGGGAAATCGTCTCGGTGCTGTGGTGGCGATCGATGTTAAAACCGGAGCCTTGTTAACAATGGGTAGTTGGCCGACATTTGACCCCAATATTTTCACCCGTAAGGTAAGTCAAAAAGAATGGGACCGACTGCAAGGACCTGATAAACCATTTTTAAATCGAGCTGTTCAAGGTTATCCAGTCGGTAGCACTTTTAAAATTGTGACTTCTGTAGCCGGGATGGAGTCGGGCAAATTTTCTCCTGACTCGACTTTGGTTAGTTCTTCTTCAATTACCATTGGCGGAATTTCGTTTAACGAACACGGTGCTGGTTACGGTGCGATCGGTTTCCGCGATGCTTTAGCCTACAGCAGCAATACATTTTTCTATCAATTAGGAATGGCCGCCGGACCGGAAGAAATGTCTAAATGGGCTAAGAGAATGGGAATTGGCGGTACTATTAACTTAGAACTTTTGGGGTTAGAGGCCGCCAATCACGGTCAAGTTCCGATCCCAGCAGAAAAAAAGAAAATGTATGGAGAAGATTGGTATGTGGGCGATACGGTAACAATGGCGATCGGTCAAGGTTTGGTACTTTGCACTCCCTTAGAATTGGCTGTGATGGTGTCAACTATTGCCAATGGTGGTTGGCGAGTGCAGCCACATTTGCTGGCTTCTCAAACTAATACTCCAATTACTAAAAAAGTTCAAACAGGTATTAAGCCGGGTACTTTGAATGTGATTCGCCAGGGATTGACTGATGTGGTATTAAAAGGTACTGGTAAGGGGTTGAATGATGGTACTATTCCTTTGAGTGCTGGCAAAACAGGGACGGTGGAAATGCCCGGTCATCCTGACAATTCTATGTATGTGGGTTATGCTCCTGCTGACAAACCGGAAATTGCGATCGCAGTTATAGTTGAAGGCGGTGGATATGGTGCTGTGTCAGCCGCCCCAATTGCTCACGAGGTATTCCGAACTTATTTCCAAAAGCAAGGTTTTAAACCGACTATTAAGAAGCCTTAATAGTCATGACTAAGTTGTTATGGGTTATTGGCGTCGCCAGCCAGCAAAGCGTCGAAGGGTTATTGGTTATTTGTTATGGGTTATTTGTTAGTTGTTAGTTCCAATAACCAACAACTAAGAACCAACAAGCCTTCGATTTTGCGGTTCCTGAGCGGAGCGTCGAAGGCCAGGGAACCGCCAATAACCAATAACAAATAACCAACAACAAATGACCAATAACTAACTTCCTATTCTATCGAGAATAATCATTTCTGAACCAATAACAGGACTTCTAGCTATTAGTTTTCCTTCCATATTCTGAACTTCTAAATTACTAAAATCTAGTAAATTAGCTTCTTTAAACATTTGATTTACTATCTGATTTTGTTCGGTTTCGCTCAGCCCATACCAATCTTCAGCTACTTTTACTGTCAACCGACTGCTGGAAAAATTAGCTTCAAATGACTTAACTAAACCGCCACCAATTCGAGCGGTAATTTCATCAACTTTATTTTGAATCCCAGCAATCAGAGACTGTTCCGGTGTCAGTGGTGGTGGCGGGATCATTTCTACCGCTTTCGGTGCTGTCGGTGCCACTAAATCCGGTAAGTTGCTTTTGAATTCAGATTTGGCTTGTTCTGATGTCATCGCTTCTGGCAAGTTGGCGATAGGTTGTGGCTGTTGTGGCGTTTCCGGTGCGACAAAATCGGAAAAATTTGCGGGGGATTCTATCACTTTGGCGATAGGCGCATTGGCTATTTTCTCCGCTGGTTTTGCCGAAAAAATATTCAGAGTTAAACCGACTGTGACGATCAGAATTGCTGCTATCGCTGCATTCAAAATTGGATCGGATAACTTCTGGCTGAGGGATGCGGGTAATAGCGATCGCACTAGCTTCACAATACTTTGCCAAAGTAAACCGACTTTCTCTAAAAAACTACCTTGAGTGCGGGTTGCTACAGACTTACTATCAGATTTTACAGCAACTTTTGGTGTGGGAATCTTGTTAATTTCTGCTGCCATACTTTCAGGAGTTGCAGAGTTTGAGGCTGAGTCAATCTCCATTTTAGGAGGTTCAAAGGATTCTGGAGTTGGCTGGTTTGGTTGTTCTGCTGACATTTTTTCTGCCTTTGGGCCTTGCCAATATACTTAAATCCGATTAATTTTAGTTGAGTTATAGCACAAGGAATCAGGAATAATTCACCCCCCCCCTGCCCCCCCCAAGGGGGGAAATTCAGAAAGAAGGAATCAGGAATAATTCACCCCCCTACCGCCCTTGGAGGAAGGAAGAAGGAAGAAGGAAAATGCAATCACAGCAAGAGTTGCAGCGACTAAGAACGTCCTAACTGTCTTGGTTGTTGCTAGATCTCAATCTTAATTTATCATTTTATTTAGTTGTCACTGAATCAATATGAGCATCAAACGTCGTTACTTTCTGATTTTAGGCAGTCTCAGCAGCTTAGGTTTGTCTGGAATCTGGAAAATGTTTCAGCTTCAGACTTCTTGGGCCACAGATGCCAATGCCGCTGTATTTTCTGCTGTTGAGGGAGAAAGGGCGATCGCTCCTTTACCCACTACACCACCTATTTTACGCTTTATTTCGATCGCAGACACGGGTACCGGTGCCGAGGGACAATATGCTGTGGCTGAGGCGATGGCGCAATATCACGGGCAAAACTCTTTTAATTTGGCTATTCTCGCCGGTGACAATATCTATAATAACGGCGAATTTGAAAAAATTAATGCTGTTTTTGAACGACCCTATCAGCCCTTATTACAGCAGGGTGTCAAGTTTTATGCTTGTCTGGGAAATCACGATATCCGTACTGATAACGGCGACTTGCAAGTTAAATACCCCGGCTTTAATATGGCTGGTCGCTACTACACTTTTCGGCGCGAATCAGTCCAGTTTTTTGCCCTAGATACTAATCATAATGCGGACTGGAAAAATCAGTTAGTTTGGCTGGAAAAAGAGTTGAGCCAGAGCACTGCACCTTGGAAAGTTGTTTTCGGACACCACCAGGTTTATTCCTCTGGCGTGTACGGATTGAATCAACCTTTTATTCGGACTTTGACACCGATGTTTCAAAAGTACGGCGTGCAGCTTTATATTAACGGACATGAGCATAGTTATGAACGGACTCGTTCGATTAATGGTACGACTTATTTAATTTGTGGTGCTGGTGCTGGTACTCGTCCGGTGGGGCGTTCTGAATGGACGGAGTATGCTGCTAGTCGGTTGAGTTTTGCTACATTTGATGTTTATGAAGACCGAATGTTTGTGAGCGCGATCGGTACTGATAAGCGGGTTTTCGATCGGGGAGTGATTGAAGTGCGATCGGCTTAATTCACAGCATATTCAGGAGCAAATAAGATGAATAGGGGTTGTCGGGCTAATCAAACAGGTTTTGTTTTAGAAACAACTGTTGCAGGCACTTTACAAGCTCACGGCTATCTCGAAATTTGCCCTCATTTACCGAAAAAGCGCAAGCGGGATTGGCTGTTAGTTTCTACAGAATTTCCTAAGCGGTATGCCAAACAGGTATATATCGGGTCTAGCATTTATGAAACTGAAATAAATGTCGATTTTTATATTGTTGGTTCTGGGGCAATTTCTCAGGGTTTAATAGTTGAGTGTAAGTGGCAGGAAGATAAAGGTTCTGTTGACGAAAAGTATCCTTACCTTAATTTAAATATTAAAAATTGCTATCAGGTGCCAACTATTGTGATAGTTGGTGGTGATGGCATGAGGCAAGGATCGATCGAGTGGTTCAAAAAACAAATTGCTGATAATCCAAATCTATTGGGAGTTTACAAGCTGGAAGGGTTTATCACTTGGGCTAATAAACATCTCTAAGATAACTAATCTCAAACTTGATTATTTGAGAGCCAATTATTATTCCAGAATGATTGGCTTTTAGTCTTGTGTTTTTTATTGTATCTGGCTATTCTGTTTTTGGGATGTTGGCTTAAGTCTTTAAAATGAACGGATTAATAATTCCTTGACTTTGCCACGCTTACAACTATTGGAATTGATTCCCCTAGCTGCTGAAATTTCAATTAATTGTGGCATCCTAGCAGTTTTAAAAGCTTGAGAGTCTGTGTAAATTTTCTTGATAAAATCACAATGAGAGTTAGAGAGCATCACTTTCACCCCCCGTTCTGCGAGTTCTGCAAAAACGTCTCTCAGTTGCTGTTGTTCGGCTTCTTTGAAATCATTGCGGTTGTATGCTGTGAAGTTACTGGTGGCACTGATAGGATGATAAGGTGGGTCGAAATAAACAAAGTCTTCACTGCTTGTGACAAACTCCTTGACTCGATCGAATTGCCTAACTTCAATTTGAACGGAAGCAAGGGCAGAGGATACGGCTCGCAATAAATCTGCTTGACAAATGTTAGGTTTTTTGTATCTGCCTATGGGAACATTAAATTCACCTTTGGAATTTTCTCTGTAGAGGCCGTTGTAACAAGTTTTATTTAGATAAATCAGCCGTGCTGCTTTCTCTGTATCTGTTTTATAGGATTGCGATCGCACCCAATAATAGTACCCTTGATTGTGCCGGCTGTGTTCTAACTGATGATCCTCTAGCATTTGAATTAACTCCTCCACCCGATCCCTGACGCAGCAATAGGCATTAATCAATTCTGGGTTGATATCTGTCAAAATAGCAGCCAAACCAGGTTGCTGCTGCTTTAAGTGAAAAAAAACAGCACCACCGCCCAAAAAAGGTTCGTAGTAAGTTGTGAAATTTTGAGGGAAATAAGGTTGATATTGTTCAATCAACTTACTTTTACCTCCAGCCCATTTCAGAAATGGACGTGGCAATATTTGAGAAGGTGCGACAGCAGACATTTATGTAGAAATAGCAGCCTTATCATATTTATCACAACTAGAACTGAATAGAATCTGAATTTGCGATCGCAGTTGATGTCCCCGCACTCACTGGACAATCCAGTGGCGACAATTGAAAATTTGTCGCTAGAATTATATTTGTCAGTCTGGATCGCCCAAATGCCCGATCGAGCCCAATGCAGTCCCGATCGCCCGATCGACCCATTTAGCTCCGGCTGTGCCAAAATTGTCTCACTCGTTCACAAGTGTTACCAGTGAAAAATGACACTGGCACACTTTACCCCACCAAGCTCATGCAAGATTTCATTAATAACGTCTCCCGTTATCCCCGTTTTTTGATTACTGTCTGTCTGGGAATCTTTTTTTTCCTGTTCGAGCGACTCAAACCTCTACTCGATCGACCAGCTACCGCCATCGCCCTGGTTAGTTTGATCGTAGCAACTTTCGTCTTTTTAACTTTTACACTGCGCGCTATGTTAGGTTTGAGTCCGGTTTAAATGCAAGCTCAAGAGTCAATAGCCATAGAAACCATATAAACCAGAAAAACCCAACCAGTCATGCAAACTCTACAGATTAGAAACGAAAATTAGGAATTTCGAGTTTTGAGTTAAAACACCAACTCTCGAACTAACTCCAAATTCGTTGTCGATCGCACACTTGCCAAGAGTCACTGCGATAGATTGGAAGAGGACATCTAGATTCAGTAACGATTATCCCCCTTGCTCAGTTCATAGGAAGCGGCACACCCCGCCCCGCTTTCCTCTCACGTTAACCAGACGGTATCAAGAGAGTCTCCAGCGGCAAAGACAGATGAAGTTTGAACATATCTATCAATTTTTTCAAGACCCCCCTCCTGTTTATCTAAACAAGGAACTAGCAGTGTGCTACATTCTCTCCGTCTTATTACGCGGAGATTCCTACGGAACCGAACTGATCGGACAACTAGAGAGGGAATTCCCCATCTACCGACTTTCTGATACCGTACTCTACAGCGCACTTAAATTCCTGGAAGATGAAGCTGTCATCACCGGTTACTGGAAAAAAGTAGAAGGACGCGGCCGCCCGCGCCGGATGTATCAAATTCTCCCAGAGTGGCGACATCAAGCTCAAGACCTCGCTCATCTTTGGCATGGATACATTGCTCAGGGAAAAGGGGTGTCTAGACATCAGCACCAAGACTTAGAAACCGGACACAGCGGTTAGTGCAATTTTAATCCGATGCCTCAACTCTTCAGATGTCGGCACTACTTGCAAAGCGATTTGCCCCGTGGGCCTTCGCTTTGCTCAATCACATCACCGAAGAACCTATCGAAGGGCATTTTTGCTTCTTCCTACTTAATTCCCCTTACACAAACTTTTAGCTGATGAATAATCCTGTTTTGCCATCCACCTTTGTGCTGACGCTGGTGTTAGCTGTGGGCTTGTTTTTTTTCATCAAGGCTTCTGTCAAAGACCGAACCGAACAAGTTAAACTCGCTTCCGAGAGTAACCAAGAGTCACTGTTAACCCAGCTACAAGAGTATTTTGCCCAGAGAGCTTACCGAGTTGCAGCCGTCGATGCTCCTAACTACCAAGTCACTTTTGAAGGGTTTGTCCGTCCTAGTTGGTTTTTAGCTATTTTTTTAACCCTCCTGAGTGCAGGGGGCGCTTTGTGCCTGGGACTGGTTTTGGCGATGCTAGTTCCTCAGCAAGGTCAAATTTTTCTTGCTTTGGTGTTACTATCGCCACTGGCGGGGATATTTTACTGGAAAAAAGCTGGACGCCCTGAACAAGTCTCTCTCAAACTGGAATCCGTCGCCGAGTCGGGAAGCCAAACCAAGAGCTTAATTACTGTCAGAGGTCATCGCGACGAACTCGCCGTCATGCAAAAAGCTTTGGCTCTGACACCGATCGATTGACAATTTAAACGTCACCTTTTCTGATAATCTAGATGCTGTCGGTCCAGGATTTTCAGAGACCTCCATTTTGAATGTCTCTATAACTGACACTTCGAGCAGACTAAACTATGAATGCTTGAATTCTGTGTGTTCGTGATTAGTTCCATCCAACTAATGCTCAAACACACCATCACTCACAGTAGCTCCCACAAAAGCCATTATCTTGAGAGTGCCGACTGTGGCGATCGCCCTTGTGACGATCGCTTCTATGGCGATGGCTCCTTGGGCCTAAGTTTCTAAGGAATTTTCGCTTAAATTTGCAGTTGACACCCTCGAGACAATGATCTATTTTGAGCTTTTGTTAAAAAGTTGCACTAACACTGCCCTCAATGTTTTGAACTAAACATTTTGAGTTTACCGTTATAAACTCAGCATTTTAGTTGGGAGTTTGGGGGTTTTGGCTTCTGGCTTTTGGCTTCTGGCTTCTGGCTTTTGAGCTATGCGCGACTGGCTGACACCACAGGAATTTTTTCTGTGGTAGACGACTCCAACATCACTTTTAAGCTGGGAAACAAGAAATGGTTCTCTTCTACGTATTGAGCTCCAAATAAACCTTTTTCAGCCCAGAAGTATCGATCGGTGGTATGCTCATTGCGTTTGACCAACAGCAAAGCTGGGGGGGCAATGCCTTCAGCATGGATGAACTTGCGAGCCGCTGTTACGGGTTTATCTTCGCCGCTCTCGATGCTATATTGAGGCACACACTCTAAAATCCTGCGTCCTTCTTGTCGGCGGCGACTTTTGCGCTTGCGTCTCCTGGCCAATTTCTTTACCTCCTCTGTGAGCAGACAGGTTGTAATTATAGCTACCAAATCCGAGCCGAGTATATCCGTTCTAGCTCAAAATATCAAGTTTATTTAATAATTCGACATAATCTTAACATTTGTACCCCTCGACCAGAGTATTGCCATCGTGGTAGGTGAACCCGAAACTATCCCTCGCTCAAAAAAATTAGGAAGTCTGAAAGCTATACAGACTGGTTATTTAAACAAAATTTATCCCAAAACAATTCAGTGCAGGAACAACAAAGCAGTCTGTAATCGATAAGTTAGAAATTGTAATTTACTTAATAATTCCGTTAAATATCTTAATGCGGCGCTCATGTTAAAGCCAGCCAGTTCCGAATTTGTCAAGCTTTGTCGATCGCAGGTGGCGATCGCCGTCAGTTTGGGAGCGACATTCAGCGCCATATACCTGACGGAAGAACTGATCGAAGGTAGCCAAGCAAAATTGATACCGATCGCGGTTTACCCGGAAACCTCAGAGTCCTGGGCCCAAAATCAGAGCGTGAGGCAGCAATCTCCCACAACCTCAGCATTAAAGGCGATCCCGCGACTGCTGGCAGACCAAACTCCAAGTCGAGAAAACTCAGAAATGGGGGCAATCCAGCCAGAGTCTCTTCCAGGTTTTAACAGCAATTCCCATCAGTGCCAAGGCCCAGAAAATATTTGGCTGTCTCGGCGGCAAATTGTGACACCTCTGATTCACGAAGGAGTAGTAATGGGACTTCTGGTCAGCGGCAGACAAGACAGGCCTTGGAACGATCGAGAGGACGCTCAAATACAACAAATTGCTCGCACCCTGGCCCTCGCCTGCATTTTAGACCAGCGATCGCAGTGGATGCAACAAGAACTACGCCAGCAGCGACAAATCCAAACTCAGGTTTATGACACGATGCAGAATTTACTGCACCAGTTCAAAAGTCCGCTCACAGCCTTACGCACTTTTGGTAAGCTGCTAGTCAAGCGGCTCGTCCCGGAAGACAAAAACCGCAACGTAGCTTTGAGTATTATCCGAGAGAGCGATCGCTTGCAAGAATTGCTCTTACAGTTCGATCGAACGGTTGACATCGGCGAAAGCAATTTGAGACTACCCTCTGGTAGTTCAGAAATAGAGATGTCCCAGGCTGAATTAAATCGTCAGTCTCCTCTGTCTCTGTCACCTGTAAGCAATCAAGATCAATCCTGTTGTGTTGCAGAAGTGTTAAAACCGCTGTTAATTTCAGCTTCTGCGATCGCCTCCGAAAGAAACCTCAAATTAGTAGCAGAGATTCCAGGAAATTTGCCCGCAGTTTCAGCTAACGATCGAGCTTTGCAGGAAGTTTTGAGCAATCTAATTGACAATGCCTTGAAATATAGCTATCCTGGTAACAAAATTTACATTAAAGTAGACAATCAAGCACAAGAAGCCAATGGAACCAAACAACATCAATTGCCAGCCCTAGCAGTTGCTGTCAGCGACACAGGTTCAGGAATTCCCCCCCAGGATTTAGAGCATTTATTTGAGCGACACTACCGGGGAGAAAAAGCCCAGACAGAAATTCCCGGAACCGGATTAGGTTTAGCGATCGCCCGCGATTTAGTCCACCAAATGCAAGGAGAAATAGAAGTATATTCCCCTCTCAATCCTGAATGGCTACCCTCTGTCGGGTCACATTTATCTCCCAGCGATCGCGGCACTACCTTCGTAGTTTGGCTGCCACTGAGTCAGTAAATCCCTCTATTAATAATAGGAGATATTTTCTATGAAGCGCCGCTCTTTATTTGAAACAAAATCCCCTTTATTTATTTTTTTAAATTTACTGAAAAAACATTTTTTTACCGTCCCTTTTTTGGTATTGATTAACACTTTGACTATAATCATGTTGGGTGGAATCAGCATATATGCCAAACTTACAAACAAGGGATATGGAGTTGAACGCCTGTTTAGCGATCCGTTTAACTTCTGGTTGCCTTACGAAGGCATTTTAACAGGAATTTCAGAATTATTTTGGTCAATTCCCGTAACAATTTGTGCATTTACGTTCGGAGTGCTACGCCAAAAAAATCATCGCGCTCCCGTCCAAAGCTTCTTATTTTTTAGCGCTTTATTATTGGGAGTATTTTCCCTGGATGACAGATTTAGGATGACTTTGATTCTTTCTGGTTTAGGAGTATCTAAGAAATTAATTTATTTGTGTTATGCCACTGGCATTTTGGCATGGAGTGTGAGATTTTGGAAGCTCATCAAAACTACTCCTTACTTGCCATTAATAGCAGTATTTATCTTATTTGCCATTTCCCGATTAGAAGATATCTTCGCCGCCAGAAGTCAAGGAGTCCATGCTATGTTAGAAGATGGCACTAAATTATTAGCTCTGATAAATTTAGCACTGTATTTTTGGCACGTATGTCATCAAGAACTTGTGGGAAAAAAACCGATAAACACAGATGAAATCTGAGGCTATAGGAAAAGCCATAGATCCTGTCTCAGTTAGGTGAGGTAAGGTAAGGGGTAATTGCCATGACCAGTTTGAGTGATTTCCATATAACCAACAACAAATAATCAACAACAAATAACCAACAACAAACAACAAACAACCAATAACAAATAACAAATAACCCTTTACTGATAAAAGCTATATAATGATTGAAGAAAGTTCTTCAAGAT
Organism: Microcoleus sp. EPA2; assembly: GCA_020882975.1. Taxonomy (GTDB): domain Bacteria; phylum Cyanobacteriota; class Cyanobacteriia; order Cyanobacteriales; family Microcoleaceae; genus Microcoleus. The sequence goes on from JAHRFD010000017.1 coordinate 24,005, forward strand.
TATTAATTATGAAAGTTGGTTCTAGGGAAAGACACTCATGGCGATCGCCATAGCCATAAGCTGCCCAACAAGCATCAATTTGAGCATTTTTAGCAAACAGCAAATCCACCGCGGTATCACCAACCATTAAAACTTCACTATTATTCAAGTCGGGAAAAAGTGGTTTGATAATTGAGTAAAATACAGTCGGATCTGGCTTTTGAACCATTTCTCCATCATCTCCAATAATCAAATCAAAAAAAATGTGAATATTTAATTTATCTAAAAATAAATTCACAAAATTAACGTGTTTATTACTGAGGACTCCCAGACTTAATTCTGCTTGTTTTGCTAGGTGCAATATTTGCGTTGCCCCCGAAAATAGAGCCAGTTGTTTTTCACCTTCAGTGCGATAATAGTAACGATAAGTTTCAACCCATTGGGGAATTTCTGTTGCTTCTATAGCTGGATGGAGGATTTGGAAAGTCTTGGCTAAATTAATACCGATCGTGCCTCGAATTAGATCGGCAGTCGGTGGTACTAGCAGGAATTTTTCAAAAGTTTTGGTAATGCAAGATATAATAGCATTGTGAGTAATTGCCAAAGTACCATCAAAATCAAAAATAATTAACTTGTACTGACTCATATTCCTCTTCCAATCTCAATTAAAATTTTTCCACATTCGGCTCTGGCGGGTAACGCCGAACCAGAGGGTAGGCCTCCAATCTCAAACAAAAAAGCCCCTGGGGCTAACAGCATCCTCAAAATCGATATAAACCTTCATCGGTTATCATCTAAAATTTGCGTATATTAACTTAAGTATTGCATTATTTTCTGTAGAGTATATGGCACTAATTGTTCAGAAATATGGCGGAAGTTCGGTAGGAACAGTCTCACGGATTCTGGAAGTAGCCAGACGAGTTGTCAAAACCGCACAGCTAGGCAATTCCATAGTTGTCGTCGTTTCCGCCATGGGTAAAACCACCGACGGCTTGGTAAAACTGGCTAAGGAAATTTCCGCAACGCCCAACAAGCGGGAAATGGATATGTTGCTCTCCACCGGCGAACAAGTGTCGATCGCACTTCTGAGTATGGCATTACAGGAACTCGGACAACCCGCCATCTCCCTGACAGGAGCCCAAGTCGGCATCGTCACCGAAGCCGCCCACACCCGCGCCCGGATTTTGCGCATCGATCCGACTCGCATCGAAAGCCAGCTCAACAGCGGAAAAGTAGTTGTAGTAGCAGGTTTCCAAGGCATCGCTGATGCCGAGGAACTAGAAATTACTACCCTGGGGCGAGGCGGTTCCGACACTTCCGCAGTGGCGATCGCGGCTGCATTGCGGGCCGACAGGTGCGAAATTTATACTGACGTACCCGGAATTTTGACCACCGATCCGCGCCTAGTAGCCAACGCCCAGTTGATGGATGAGATTACCTGCGACGAAATGCTGGAATTGGCGAGTTTGGGTGCAAAAGTGCTGCACCCGCGGGCGGTAGAAATTGCCAAGAATTACGGAATGCCCTTGGTAGTGCTGTCTAGTTGGAGTGACGCCCCCGGTACGCGGGTAGTGTCGCCTCCCCCCCAACCACGGCCTTTAGAGGGCTTGGAGCTCGCCAAAGCCGTGGATGCGGTGGAATTTGACCTGGATCAGGCGGGGGTGTCGTTGCTGCGTTTGCCCGATCGCCCCGGAGTAGCAGCGCGGTTATTTGGTGCGATCGCCAAGCAAAATCTCGATGTAGATTTAATTATCCAATCAATTCACGAAGGAAATACTAACGATATTGCCTTTACCGTCACGCGAAATTCTCTACAACAAGCCACCGCCGTTGCAGATGCAATTATCCCCGCCCTCGGCAAAAATTCTCGCCCTGAATTGGGAGAACCGGAAGTCAAAGCCGAAGAGCGACCCATAGCTAAAGTTAGCATTGCAGGGGCGGGAATGATCGGGCGTCCGCGGGTTGCAGCCGAAATGTTTAAGACTTTAGCGGATGCGGGAATTAACATTCAAATGATTTCCACTTCCGAGGTAAAAGTTAGTTGTACGATCGATGCTGTCGATTGCGATCGGGCAGTGGCCGAACTCTGCAAAACTTTTGATGTCTCCAACTCCCCCCTCGCCCTCAATTCCCCATCTCCAAAACCTGCCGCCGTCAGGGCTGTAGCCCTAGATTCCAACCAAGCACGTCTAGCAATTCGTCATTTGCCCGATCGCCCCGGAGTCGCAGCAAAACTGTTTGGATTGTTAGCCGAGGAAAACATCAGCGTAGACACCATCATTCAGTCCCAGCGCTGCCACAATATCGACGGCATATTAACTCGCGACATTGCATTTACCGTAGCACAAATCGATGCAGAAGCTGCTAAAATAGTCCTCGAAAAAGCCGCCCCAGAATTGGGATGGGGCGAAGTTTCCGTCGATACACAAATTGCGAAAGTTAGCGTAGTCGGTTCCGGGATGATCGCCCATCCAGGAGTAGCAGCAAAGATGTTTGAAGCCCTTTCCCGGCACCAAATCAACATTCAAATGATTGCGACTTCCGAGATTAAAATTAGCTGCGTGGTGGATGAAGAACAAGGCGTAACTGCTTTGCGCGCCATTCACACAGCTTTTGAACTGGCTGGTACCGAAAAAATCCAAGTTCCAGCATAATTAATCTTGACCTTTCCATGGTCATGATTTAACCAGACCTTGAACACTCCACAACACAGAGTCCGAAAATATAGATCTGAATACAGGACGATTTTTATTTGATTAAATATCAAAAAATCGTCCTTTTTTAAGGCTGAGGAGTTATGGAATGATTTAACCACGAAGGCGCGAAGGACGCAAAGGAAGAGAAGAGAGAAATCATAATTCCTATGTCAACGGATTTGATATTACAGATTTGGTATGAAATCACAGTAGCAGATCACAAGGCTTCAATCACCGAGTACAAGTTTAGTTATCTATAGCAGTCCTTGCAGGAGTCGTAAAGTTTTTACCCCACCCCAACCCTCCCCTTATTAAGGGGAGGGAGTAAGAAATTCACAAATGATTTAGGATTGCTATATCATCTACTAGGTAGTGAAGAAAACATCAGCGGTTAGATAGCTAGCATCAATGTCAAAGACGATCGCCAAGTAATCAGAATTAACCTTAATCGCTACAGAAGCCGTTGGCATCCCACCATCTATCTGTAATAGCACAGGCTCAAAAGATAATTGATTGTAGGCAATGTCTCCACTCAAACCAATTGCATCACCCTGAGAAAAATCTATAATTACATCAGCACGCTCGATGGATGCGATCGCCTGATTTTCCGCAAATATAAACGCATCCTTGCCAATACCACCAATGAGTATATCTTGACCAAAATCCCCAATTAATACGTCATCATCAGCACCGCCATTGAGAATATCATCTCCCTTGCCACCCTGCAAAACATCATTACCATCTCCTCCAATTAAGGTGTCATTATCATTGTTACCACTGAGAAAATCTTTGCCAAAACCGCCATCGAGAAAATCAGAACCTTTCCCGCCCAGCAAAATATCATTGCCGCCAACTCCGGCTAGGGTATCTGCTCCTTGATTACCATTAATCAAATCGTCATTTTCTGTAGCTGTGAGCAAGTCATTACCCGATAAAGCACTAATTCCTGTCTTAGCTGCTACTTCTGGAATCACAGTATCAGATCCGTCTGTTAGGAGGCAAAACCCTTCTCCCCGTAGATTTTCAGGGATTCCTGTTGCTTCACCACTATCGGTGGTATTGGGGAGAGAGGTTTGGATGGAAACTATGGGTGCTGGTATGGGAGTCGTTACAGGTGTTGGGGTTGGTACGGGTGTTGGTATGGGTGTTGGTGCGATCGCAGGAATCGGAGTCGTTACAGGTGTTGGGGTTGGTACGGGTGTTGGTATGGGTGTTGGTGCGATCGCAGGAATCGGAGTCGTTACAGGTGTTGGGGTTGGTACGGGTGTTGGTGCTAGTGCTGGTGTTGGCGTGGATGTGGCAATTATCTTCTCGATCTGACTCCGATCGACGAAATTTAATGGCAGAGTAATTTCAGTGGGCGTGGTTGAGAGGGTAAGAGGTAGTGTAGGAATTGATACCGGAGTTGTTACCGGAGTTGGCGTTGTCGCCGGAGTTGGCGTTGTCGCCGGAGTTGGCGTTGTCGCCGGAGTGGGAGTTGTCGCCGGAGTTGGCGTTGTTACCGGAGTCGGCGTTGTCGCCGGAGTTGGCGTTGTCGCCGGAGTTGGCGTTGTCGCCGGAGTTGGCGTTGTCGCCGGAGTGGGAGTTGTCGCCGGAGTGGGAGTTGTCGCCGGAGTGGGAGTTGTCGCCGGAGTGGGAGTTGTCGCCGGAGTTGGCGTTGTCGCCGGAGTTGGCGTTGTCGCCGGAGTGGGAGTTGTCGCCGGAGTTGGCGTTGTTACCGGAGTTGGCGTTGTCGCCGGAGTGGGAGTTGTCGCCGGAGTTGGCGTTGTTACCGGAGTTGGCGTTGTTACCGGAGTTGGCGTTGTTACCGGAGTGGGAGTTGTCGCCGGAGTTGGCGTTGTCGCCGGAGTCGGCGTTGTCGCTGGAGTCGGCGTTGTCGGAGTCGGCGTTGTCGGAGTCGGCGTTGTCGGAGTCGGCGTTGTCGGAGTCGGCGTTGTCGGAGTGGGCGTTGTCGGAGTTGGAGTACCCTCATTGATGAGCACTGTCAAGCTTTTGCTCAATTCATTCGCCACAACCAGATCGAGTTTACCATCACCATTGAAGTCAGCAGCCGCAAGTGAGGAGGGACGAGATCCTACTGGAATTTCTGGCTGTTTGGTAAACTTACCAGCATCAGAGTTTAGCAGCACTGAGATGTTATTGCTACCTTGGTTGGCGATCGCCAAATCAGCCAAACCATCGTTATTAAAGTCACCACTGGCGATCGAACTTGGAGAATTACCAACAGTAATATCTGGCTGTTTGGTGAAACTGCTACCCTGAGAATTCAACAAAACTGAAATGCTGTTGCTGGCTGTATTTGCGATCGCCAGATCGGGAAAACCATCGTTATTAAAGTCACCAGTGGCGATCGCCCTTGGTGAATTCCCAACAACTATATCTGGCAACTTTGTCAAGTTACCACCACCAGCATTCAGCAACAAAGTCACATTATTGCTACCTTCGTTGGCGATCGCCAAATCGATTTTACCATCAACATTAAAGTCAATCGCCGTCATCGCCACAGGATTAGTACCAACAGGAATGGCTGGCTGCAAAATAAAGCTAAAACCACGGTTTAGCATCAAAACTGCCACATTCTGCTTCCCATTGACGACAGCAAAATCTAGTTTACTATCCCCATCAAAATCCGCCGCGATCGCCGCGTCAGGAAAAGGCAGATTACCAAAGCTAAAGGTTGGAAAATTAATGAATCCTAATTTGCTATTTAATAGTAATGATATGCTACTATCTCCGCTATTTGCTACCAAGAGTTCTGGTCTATTATCTCCATTAATAAAATCGGCTGCTAAAACGATGGTGGGGGCGCTTCCCACATTTTTGTTCAGTTTAAAATCAAAGTTTCCAGAGCCAGCATTAGCGAACAAAGAGATGCTATTGCTGCCTAAATTTGGTACAACTAAGTCGGGTTTGCCATCTCGATCGAAGTCTGTCACCGTCAGTGAGACTGGGTTCGTATTTACCGATACATCTTTACGGGAGAAGTTCAAAGTGCTACCCCTCTAATTTTTATTAGTGTATAAAATTTTATGACTATTTTACAGGATTTTTGCGGTAAGTCAATCGATTTGGGACTTCCCCCGTCAGTCAGGCTGGGAGATGCTGTGTTAGGATGAAATTGGCGATCGACTAAAAGGAATTTAATCTTATGACTATAGCTAAGGAACAGATTACTGATAGCATCAGCAATAGTGGTTTATCAAATTTCCGCATCACCGTTGAACGTCTGATCGAACTTTTAGACTTAGAAGAAGAGGATGAGTACGGAATTTTGAGACCGACTGAGTATGCTTTCAGGACAGCGATGAAATTGGTAGTTGAGGCCTATGATAGCATGGGCAACAGTTTTCCTAAATGCTCTACTGGTACTGATGACCAAGGTAGTATTAGACTTGCTTGGGAAAATATAAAAGCTGATTGTAGAGTTAGGTTATTTTGCCCATCTAATGCCGAGGAAAAAGCTTACATTTATCATCAAAAGAATCAGGAATATAAATCCGAAGATCTCATTTGCGCGTCAACGTTAGTTCATTGGCTACAGTGGTTTAACAAGGTATAACTGATAAATTTTATAGGAGTCACTCCGATGTAGTCCTAAAGAAGTGCTATAATTTTGATTATTCGTGGATAAAATTCATCCTATTTATTCTGCGAATGACATCTTTATGAATAAATATTTATGACTACAAACTATGAATTCGAGCCTTTACCTGAAAGTGCTATTGTCTATAGAGCTTTACTTCGCAGACAATGGATTGACGAAGCAAATAATTTAGTTGTATCTTCCGCTTATTTACTTCGCCCCAATGAACCGGGTTTATCGGTAACAATTGCCAGTGTTTGTTCACCGGAACAATGTGCGGCAAAATTCCAAAATTGTTACGGAGTTGCTAGTATCCAAGTAGGACAAATTCGTGAATTAGGTTTAGACGCAATACCTGACTCTGACTCCCATGCTCAGATAGTCGGTTTACCTTAGGTGAAAGATGATCGAGATAGGGCTGAAAGATTGGCTGATTTGTTAGCAGAGCGATCGAGAATTGTATGGACACTTTCGCAAACATAGCTGAGCAAGTTTTGAGGTTAAATCCGGGTTAAAACCCCCTGATAATACTCGGCGGTTTCAACCATCGAGTATTGCTTGGGCGATCGCCTCCACCACGGGCACGCAAACCGAATTCCCAATTTGCTTGTAACTTTCTCCCGCACTCGGATAACTCTTAAAATCTTCAGGAAAACCCATCAAACGATAACATTCCTTCAGCGTCAACTTTCTCACCATATCTCGATCGGGAAAATAGACAAAAAACCTGCCCGATGTTTCTTGGGAAGGAATTGTCGGATGCACGCCATCTACCGAATAAATACGATTAGGCTGTCGGTGAACCCTCGATAAATGTTCTGTATTTGGCCTCACGCCAGTTTTCCAAGTACCTTTATTTCTGTAACCTACAAATAAAAGTCCTGAATCTTGCTTTCTGGGATATTCAATTAAAGTATACTCCGATTTATCCAATATTTCAAAATCTCCTGTCTCATCTAGAAATTCCCTGAGTTTGGGAGGAAACTGGGTTTTAATTCGAGAAAAATTGAATTCTTTACCCTTAGTCGCCATAATGAATATTCTTTCGCGATGCTGAGCAATGCCAAAGTCTTTAGCATTCAGAATTTGATAATTTACGCTGTACCCCAACTCTCTCAGACTGGCAATAATTACTTTTAGGGTATTTCCCTTGTCGTGATGGATTAAATGCTTGACATTTTCCAGAACAACTACTTGAGGTTGTTTTACTTTAATAATTTTACAAATCTCGAAAAATAGCGTACCTCTAGTATCTTCAAAACCCAGCTTTTTGCCGCAGATGCTAAAAGGTTGACAGGGAAACCCCGCGACTAAAACATCAAAATCTGCTAAATCGGTAGGATTGATGTTACTAATATCCGCAAAAGGTACTTCCCCAAAATTTTCTGCGTACACTTCCCGGCATTTATTGTTAATTTCGCAGGAAAAAACACATTCAAACCCAGCCTTTTCAAAACCTTGTCGAAAACCTCCTATCCCCGAAAATAAATCTATAAATTTCATCTATAATTTAATACGAAATCTTAATCAACCCCATAATAACACATTTTGTTTCTCTCTCTTCTTCCACTCTGCGTTCTCTGCGCTCTCTGCGGTTCATCATACTAATTAGAACCAAAACCCAGCGCCGGATAGGCCAAACCGTAAGTCCCTACAGATATCGCGTAGAAAGCCGATCGCCCAAAAACTCCCAAACTTGTCCCGCAGCCGACTAAACTAGAAATAGCAAAACAAAATACAGCCATTATCTACTTCCTTTCACCAACCATGAGTCAAACCTTGGAAAACCTCACCGCCATCGATGACAACCTATCCAAACGCCACATCGACCTCGATCCAGGCGGCTACTTCATCATCTACCTCGATCGCACAACCAGCCTAATTTGTGCCAAACATTTCACCAACATCATCGACGACAGAGGCCTCGCCGTCGATCCCGAAACCGGTAAACCCATCCCCGCCCGCGGCAAAGTAGAACGCACTCAGTCTACACTTTTTACCGGCAGAACCGCCAAAGAACTTTGCGTCAAAATCCTCGAAGAAACCCGCCCCAATCCAGTGACAATGTTAGATCACGCGGCTTATTTGGGACGGGAATTTGTACGGGCAGAAATGGCCCTATTGAGCGATCGAGAATACGTTCAAGATTAGTGCGACAGTGCCATAATTTATTCACAAAATCGCAACTCATCAGATCTAGCAGTATCCGATCATGAAAAACCTTGATACCAGAAATAAGTCACCATCGGAATCACTGTCGCCAACACCAACAGCACCACCACAACAACTGTGGCATTACCTTGGTCTGTTTCTTCAGCTTTCTTAAAGGTTCCTTCAACTTGAATGTTGTCCACAACTTCAGGAGCCCCCGGATCGGGTTCACCCGACAAAACAGTAGCAATGCGCGAACTGGCCTCCGTCAACGCCTCATTGTATTTGTTACCCTCCCGCAGCGGCACTTGCACGGTTTCCCCAGCCACACTCTGGGCAATTTCATCGGTTAGCAGAGATTTCACCCCTTCCCCCGTGCGAATTGCCGCACTGTTGGTAACAGTGTCGAGAACGAGTAAAATTTGATTAGTCTGGTCTTCTGTGGCGGGAAACCACTGTTCAAACAGTTGGTTGGTGAAAGTATCCGTAGTTTCGCCGTAGTCTAAGCGGTGGATGGTGACAAACCGGACTTGTTTCCCTGTTTGTTGTTCCAAGTTGTCGAGCACGTTGCTAATCGTGGTTTCGCTGTTGCGGCTGAGTACATCGCCTTTGTCGAATACCCAAGTACGATCGCCAGCCGACAACATCGGCATTTCGTAGACACCAGTCGCCAAGGCCGGCAAGACAGCCATCTGGGATAGGATCAGGGCGATCGCGATCGCCCCCGCCAAAGGTTGGAAATGTTTTTTCCAACTCAAGAATTTCTGGAAAATTCCGATCATGAGGTTCAGGGTAAAAGTGCCTTTTTTCCAAAAATACTATACAAACCCCCTGAAAAGTCATTTTAGCGATGGCAATATTGAGAATTAGCTCAGCAATTAAACGCCCTATCCGATTGTTTTAGGATCGTCACTATGGAACCAGCAGACACTTATAAAGGTTGGATTATTCAGTCCCAGAAAGTATTCTACGTCGAGGTTTGGGATAGCCGCGGCAATCGGCACGTCGCTGTCCAAAATGCCAAAACTGAGGAGGAAGCTTTGGAATTAGCCAAAAAGTGGATTGACAAATATGAGTCAAAACCCGGCAGGATGATGATGGATGAACCCTATCCCTTCGGAGAGGCGATCGATATGCCATTTTAGCTCATAACAATTAATCCCTGACGACAGCCAGCATTTTACTACTGAATTCCGCGCAATTTCTGGGTATTTTCTACTAAGCTGCGAGCAAATTGGTCGAACCTTTCATCTAACTTTTCATCCAACAATTTACCCTCTGGACTAAAGGCTTTCCAAGCTTGTCCGATCGCAATTTGTTCAGGAATCACCCAAGCGTGAACCCATCTCAAAATCACCCGCAAATCATTCAGCGCATTGCTGTTAACTTGCCCTCCCAAAACGGCGATCGAACCCACCACTTTTCCCTCTAAATGCTCAAAACTCATTAAATCCAGGGCATTCTTCAATACACCGCTGAGGCTGCCGTGATACTCCGGCGTTGCCAAAATTAAACCGTCGGCCGCCTTAACCGAATTCTGTATTTTTCCCACATCGGGGAATTGTTGATAATCATTCTCTCCAGTGCAAAAAGGTAGATTGAGCGATCGCAAATCCCATACTTCCACCTCTGCACCCAGAGCCTGCACCCGCTGTGCTGCTATATTCAGCGCCATTTGGCTGTAAGAACCAGCCCGCAAACTCCCGCCAATTCCAACTATTTTTACCATAATGTAGGTTAAGAACCAAGTAAAACGTACTCATTATGAGTATGATTAATCTAACAAGCTGGATGCTTGATTGTCAAGAGAAGGTTGCAGAACCAGTGATGGGGACCCCGCCCTCTTGTTAAAATAAATAAACGCAGCAAACGAAGAGTAGTCAATCTTGGCAGTCTTCAACCTTGGTAGTCTTCAACTTTGGGCAAAGCAATATGAAAAATTCTTGGAAACACGCATGGCTGGGGCATCTAGCCGCCAAACAAGACAAGTCGAGGCAGAGTCCTAAAACATCAATTCCTGGACGGCATCTTTGGCGCATCCTGGGCAGTTTGGTGCTTTCTCAAGGAATATTGCTCTCGACACCGGTGTTTGCCGATACCACGCCAAACACCATGAGTTACAGCAAACTGATCGATAGCATAGACAAAGGACAAGTCAGCAAAATCGAAATAGATGAAATCCAAAGAACAGCCAAAGTTAAACTAAAAGACCAAAAACCAACAGATACAGCCAAAGTTGTTACCCTGTTCGACTACAACAACCGGGAACTTTACTCGCAAATCCGCGCCAAAAAGATCGACTTTGAAGTCAAACAAACCGCAGATAACACTGCCGCCGTCAGTTTAGTCATAAACTTGCTAGTAATTTTCGCAGTGCTGGCAGTGCTGATGGCAATCCTGCGTAGATCGACCCAATCCCAAGGAAATGCCATGAACTTTGGCAAATCCAGAGCCCGTTTCCAAATGGAAGCTAAAACGGGCGTGATGTTCGACGACGTAGCAGGGATCGAAGAAGCCAAGGAAGAACTTCAAGAAGTCGTGACATTCCTCAAAAAACCCGAACGATTTAACGCCATTGGTGCCAAAATTCCCAGAGGAGTTTTGTTGATCGGGCCTCCCGGAACAGGTAAAACCATGTTGGCAAAAGCCATCGCCGGGGAAGCAGGGGTTCCCTTCTTTTCGATTTCCGGTTCCGAATTTGTCGAAATGTTCGTGGGTGTCGGCGCTTCCCGCGTCCGCGACTTGTTCCGCAAAGCTAAAGAAAATTCCCCTTGCATCGTCTTCATCGACGAAATAGATGCCGTAGGCAGGCAACGGGGGGCGGGTATAGGTGGCGGCAACGACGAACGGGAACAAACTCTCAATCAGTTGCTGACAGAAATGGACGGCTTTGAGGGTAACAGTGGCGTGATTATCATTGCCGCTACCAACCGCCCGGATGTCCTGGATACTGCCTTGTTGCGGCCAGGTAGGTTCGATCGCCAAGTAACGGTAGATTTACCAAGCTACAAAGGGCGCTTGGGGATTTTGCAAGTTCACGCCCGCAACAAAAAACTTGACCCAGAAGTGACGCTAGAAACGATCGCCCGTCGTACTCCCGGCTTTTCCGGCGCCGACTTAGCCAATTTGCTCAACGAAGCGGCAATCCTCACAGCCAGACGGCGCAAAGATACGATCGCTAATTTAGAAATTAACGATGCGATTGACCGGATCACGATCGGTCTGACTCTCAATCCCCTACTCGACAGCAAGAAAAAGTGGATGACAGCATACCACGAAGTCGGACACGCCCTAGTAGCGACCATGCTCAAAAATGCTGACCCGGTAGAAAAGGTGACAATCATTCCCCGTTCCGGTGGCATCGAAGGCTTTACTAGCTTTACCCTCGATGATGAAATGCTCGATAGTGAAGGTTTGAGGAGTCGATCGCTGATGTTAAACCGGATTACAGTAGCTTTGGGGGGACGGGCTGCGGAAGCCGAAATCTACGGCGACGACGAAATCGACACCGGTGCCGGTAGCGATATCCGAAAAGTTAGCAATCTCGCCAGAGAGATGGTAACGCTGTATGGAATGTCTGATTTGGGGCCTGTGGCCTTGGAAAGTCCCAGCAATCAGGTGTTTTTGGGCGGAGAGTGGAGTTCGCGATCGCAGTATTCTGAAGAAATGGCAGACAAAATCGATCGACAGATTCGGACGATAGCTTTTCACTGCTACGCAGAAGCCCGCCGAATTATCAGCGAAAACCGTCCTTTGGTAGACAAACTTGTGGAAACACTGTTGGATTTAGAAACCATCGACGGCGAGGAATTCCGCCAAATTGTGAATAAATACACCCAGTCACCGAAAAAACAATTGGCACCGAGATAAAGAGTCATTGGTCATTGGTCATTGGTCATTAGTCATTAGTCATTAGTCAGTTGTTAGTTATTTGTTATTTGTTATTTGTTGGTTCCAATAACTAATGACTACTAACTAATAACTAATGACTACTAACTAATGACTACTAACTAATGATATCAATTCCGGTTGTATCGGAATGATTTAACCACGAAGGCGCGTTCCCCGCAGGGGTTCCCGTAGGGTAGGACGCGAAGGAAGAGAAGAGAGAGTTTAATAATTCCGATGCTAACGGATTTGGTATGACTACTAACTACTAACTAATGACTAATGACTACTAACTAATGACTACTAACTAATGACTACTAACTAATGACTACTAACTAATGACTACTAACTAATGACTACTAACTAATGACTAATGACCAATGACTAATGACCAATGACTAATGACCAATGACTAATGACCAATGACTACTAACTAATGACTAATGACTAATGACTAATGACTAATGACTAATGACTAATGACTAATGACTAATGACTAATGACTACTAACTAATGACTAATTTAAGACTGTTGTGCATACATTTCCCGGAGTACCAAAGCCGGATCTACCCAGCGGCCATTGTACTTCAATCCCCAGTGCAGGTGAGGGCCAGAGGTGCGGCCAGTCATCCCAACTCTCGCAATTCTCGCACCGGCTGGCACTGTTTGACCTTGCCAAATTTGTAAGCCTTCGCGATCGGTATAATAACGTCCGCCGTTACCAGTTTCTACTCTGCCTCTGAGGTGACAATAGATATGTTCCCAATTGCCCGATCGCACCACAATACCAGTACCACACCTACCATCTTCCCAAACTTCCGCAATTTGACCACCCCACCAATTGCGGATATAACTGCCTTCGGGGGCTGCGATGTCCAAACCGTAATGAAAATCCCCACCGCGGGGACCGAAGGGGGAAGTGTAGTCTTGAAATTTCTCCACAGGAAAAGAAGCTTCTTGCCACAAATTACCCGTAGCTACTTTGCTGGGTAAAGCTGACTGAGCTTTGACAAACTGCTGCTGTAAATAAGGGCCGATCGAAACAATGCCGATCGAAAGTACCAGCAGCAGCATCTGTCGGAGACGAAAAAAGCGTTTTACTGTCAGCGGGCCTCTAGAGTCTTGCAGGATTTTTTTCACGGCTCAAAGTAAGAATGTATGGACAAGTGTCTATGTTGTCAATTCGCAGCCAGATAGCGTGTGAGCTCTACCCGCTTGGCGAATCAGTCGATCAACGTGTATCTTACTTCATGCAGAACCGGTGTCAAGGCTTCCGGTTAAATGCCGGGGGTGGCGCAACCAGAATTTTGCTGCATAATTCCTGCTACCGTTGAATTCGATCGACTCTTTGTTTGACACTATAGTTGTCCGGGGATTTTGGATGAACTCTAAAATCTCATATTTACAGTTGACACCCAGCAATGCTTACTGAAATTTTTCCCTTTAGTTTTGCCATAGACGCAACTGCGATCGCCGGTGCGTCTTTATGGTCTTTAGCCCTGTATTGGGGTCTCTCACCCCTGACAGCATGGGTGATTCTGCAACTCAACCGCTGGATGAATTTTGCCGAAAGATCCCTTTATACTTCGGAAACGGAGTTTGAGAAGACTCGCCAAAGTAGAGAAGCTCAAAATGCCTTTTACGCTTCGCTGTTGAGTATTGTGCCTTTTTTAATTGTGGGGGGATTTTGCAATTGGGGCGTAGAATTGTCTCTGGGTACAGGTTGGGCCGTATCTATGGGTACGATCGCCTGTATTGGAGGCGCAGTTTACGAACTCGGACGCCGAGACGGTGAGGAGTCTTAGGGGATTTTAGATTTTGGATTTTGCACAAGACTTACGCGCGGGTTTTGAGAAACCGGGTTTTTGCGACAATATTTCGTTGTCACCGGCCGATTAGCTAACAAACCCGGTTTCTTTTGTCGAAGCGCGTAATTCCTGTACGATCGCTCAAAAATATTCCCATTATCCGTTGTAAATAAAGTGCATGAAAGTTAATCCAGAATTAACATTATTAAATCAAGCCCGCGCCGCTTTTCAAAAAATTTGGGGCTATGCAGATTTTCGACCACCCCAAGCAGAAATTGTCACCAGTTTATTAGCCGGAAAAGATACACTAATAATTATGCCGACTGGTGGCGGAAAATCTATCTGTTTTCAACTGCCAGCTTTGTTACAAACAGGCTTAACTCTCGTAGTTTCGCCGCTGGTAGCCCTGATGGAAAATCAAGTGCAAGAATTGCGCGATCGCCATCTCCCCGCCGCTCTTCTCCACAGTCAATTGCCAAGACAGCAGCAGCGACAAACTATGCAATCTCTGCAACAAAATAAGTTGAGATTGCTGTACCTATCTCCCGAAACCTTGCTCAGCAAATCTGTCTGGGAAATTATCAGTCAGCCACAAATACAAATCAATGGTTTAATATTAGATGAAGCTCATTGTTTAGTGCAGTGGGGCGATACATTTCGACCAGCTTATCGGCGTTTGGGTACTGTGCGCTCGGCCTTATTGGAAACTAAACCACAAGGAAGTAAAATTGCGATCGCCGCTTTCACCGCTACCGCCAACCCAGCAGCACAAAAAATTATCAAAAATGTCTTGCAACTACAAAAGCCGGAAGCATTCCTGCTAAATCCCTATCGTTCTAACTTACATCTGCAAGTGCAAACAGTCTGGACACCAAGGGGACGCAAACAGCAGTTGTTAAATTTTATTAAAACTAGACCAAAACAAGCAGGTTTAGTGTATGTTCGCACTAGAAAAGATAGCGAAAAATTAGCAGATTTGCTGGAAGAACAAGGCTATCAAACAGCAGCCTATCACGCAGGCTTAAGTGCAGAAGAACGGCGACAAATCGAAAAAGCTTGGCTAAACAATGAGCTTAAATTTGTGACTTGTACGTCAGCATTTGGGATGGGAATTAACAAGCCAGATGTGCGGTGGGTTGTTCACTATCAAGCACCTTTGCTATTATCAGAATACATTCAAGAAATTGGTAGAGGCGGACGGGACGGCAAATCGGCGATCGCCCTGACGTTAATTAGCGAACCGACGGGCTGGTTATACCCCGAAGATAAACAAAGAAAGGAGTTTTTTGAGGATAAATTGCGATCGCAATATCGAGAAGCCCAGCAGCTAGCCAAAAACCTACCAGTGAAAGGTAATGTAGATGCAGTAGGGCGCGAATTTCCCGAAAGTGCGATCGCCCTTGCAATTCTGCACAGCAGCGGCCAATTAAAATGGGAAAATCCTTTTAATTATGTCATCAATAAATCGGCACAGCAAAAAGGCGACCAATCAAATTTTACCGCGGCTGAGGAAATGGCAAACTACCTGAAACATCGACAGTGTAGATGGCAATTCTTGTTGCAAGCTTTTGGTTTTGCAAAGGAAGCTAAGTCAATGCGTTGCGGACACTGCGATAATTGTAAGTAGCGGTTTCAACCGCCGAATTATCTTTTCATTATAATCCCCGTAGGGGCGAAGCATTCGGCTAAAAATATATCCGGGATACCAATAAGTTATCGCCCGAATGCTTCGCCCAAACCCAACGAGAAATCTATATGCTGCATCCCTACAGGTACTCGCAAAGGGCGAAGCATTTGCGTCGCAAAACTTGGGTTTTTCCTAGAGATTACCGCGTAAATGCTTCGCCCCTACAGGTACTCGTCCCACAGGAATTAGGCGATCCGACGAAAGAAACCGGGTTTTTTCGCGAATCTGCGTGTCGCAACGAAGTATCTTGGCAAAAACCCGGTTTCTGGGCCCCCATGGTAAATCCTGTCACAATTAATCTGCTCCCTCCTCCTCTGTTTCACTGGCTTTGGGCCCTCGTCGCAGTCAAAGAAACCGGCTTTTTCGGGGTTTGTGCGCTGTCACGAAGTTTTCTGGTAAAAACCCGGTTTATGGGCCCTCGTCGCAGCTAAAGTCGCTCTCAAAAAATCCCCAGAAAAAATGATTTAAACGTGCTATAATGACCTATTATATAAGGATTTACCATCCTAAAGAAGCTAAATGATAGAAATAGATACCAAACAAATATACATAGTTGAAAATACAGGGGAATTTAATCAAAATAATGTTAATCCGCGATTAGATATTTGGCTGGCAAACCAAATCCCAGATTTATCCCGATCGCGCATCCAAAGCCTCATATCACAGGGGAACATCAAAGTCAATGACGAAACTTGCACATCGAAAAAAATCTCGGTAAAAACGGGCGATCGCATCGAGATTACCCTCCCCGATACCCAGCCCACTTCCTTACAACCCGAATCAATTCCCCTCGATATTCTCTACGAAGACGACAGCTTAATTATCATCAACAAACCAGCCGGATTAGTCGTCCATCCCGCCGCCGGACATCCAGATGGCACCTTAGTAAATGCCCTACTAGCCCACTGTCCCCTAGCAGCGATCGGTGGAGTTCAAAGACCTGGAATTGTGCACAGATTGGACAAAGATACCACAGGGGCGATCGCGATCGCCAAAACTGACATCGCCCACCAACACCTGCAAGCCCAACTCAAAACCAAAACCGCCCGCCGCGAATATCTAGGCATAGTTTATGGCATTCCTAACGCGGAAACAGGTACGATCAACTTACCAATCGGTCGGCATCCCACAGACCGCAAAAAAATGGGCGTAGTACCCGTAGACAAAGGCGGTCGCCCCGCAATTACTCACTGGCAAATCAAAGAAAGAATTGGTAACTATAGTCTAATTCACTATCAATTAGAAACAGGTCGCACCCATCAAATTCGCGTCCATACAGCCGAGATCAAACATCCGATTATCGGCGATCCGATGTACAGTTCTAACCGTTCTATAGGGGTGAATTTAACCGGACAAGCCCTCCACGCATGGCGGCTGCAATTGCAGCATCCCATCTCAGGAGAATTAATCGAGGCGATCGCACCTTTACCGGACCAATTCAATACTCTACTCAGAATACTGCGACTGCGAGCTCAGACTTGATATATAGCTATCCTACATCATTGGTGAATTTCTTACTCCCTCCCCTTAGTAATATCAATTCCGGTTGTATCGGAATGATTTAACCGCGAAGGCGCAAAGGACGCGAAGGAAGAGAAGAGAGAGTTTAATACAGGACGATGAAGATAGGATTTTATATAAGGTCCGGGTTGGGGTGGGGTAAAAATATTTACGACTCCTGGAAGGATTGATATAGCAGATGTTAATCCTATCAAATCCCCTCCATTACCAAGGGTTGCCAATCAGGGTAAAAGCAGCCCAAAAATAAGGATGAGAAAGCAGTCGATCGCCCCGCATAGCAATGTCGGGCGGCAAAGCGATCGCTTCATTATGGGCGATCGCCCGCAACATCCCATCTTGAATCTGTACCCGCCCCCGCAACAGCTCCAATTGCGCCCGTCGCAAAGCATCGGCTTTCGTAATCAAATTACCCCCACTTCTGGGTAGCCGCAACTGTCGATAAAACTCCGTCATCAGCCCCAAAGTCCCATCATCGCTGACTTCCCACAAACTCGCCACCGCCGATCTAGCACCACTAGCCACCGCCAAACCCGCAAACCCCAACTCCGCCTCTTCATCGCCCAAAGCCGTACTACAGGCGCTCAAAACTAACAAATTTACCGCCGGTTCATTCCACCGCAACTGTCGCATTTGATTGATGCGCAACTTAGTATCCCATAACTGAATGTAAGAATTTTTTGGTTCCCCCGGCAAAAATTCGCTGTGAGTTGCTAAGTGAATTATCCCAAAAGGTCGATTTTGTCGCTGAGATTGCAAATTACGTAGAGTAAAATCTTGATTCAAAAAAGATCGTCCTCGATCGGGTGGCACGATGGACTCCAACTCCACAGGCACCGCAGGTAATGGGGCTTTATCTTCAAACACTGAAGCCCCCATTGCCAAAACTTCATCATCGGCAATATTATCATAACCAATATCAGTCAAACTCAAACTCGGTATCACGCTCAGGCTGTATTGTTCAACTAAGAATTGTTTACCATCATGCAAGGCTGCAAAGGGAAGACTTCGCAACCCAGCAGCGGGAATTATCATCAAATTATCAATCTTTAAACCTGTGATTTCTGAAGCTAAGGGCGCGATTAACCAGTTATAAAGTTTTTGAGCAGTATCCAAATAACTAATACTATTTCTGCGTCTTGGATTAGTAATTTCCGTTTGAAATGAGTCCGCCAATTGCAATACCTGCCACCTAGTCGCCTTCGGAATTAAAAACCGCTGGGGTTGAGCATTGGCTGTTACTAACACTAACTCCAAAATCTCTCCTTTAGGAAGATCGGCAACTGCTTTGGTTTTTGGGTTCAACCTCTCCCCCAACGGTTCTCCTAAAAAGCGATCGGAGTCACCATCGGTTTCACCTGTTTTTGGTGTCCGCTTTTGAGTTACAGGTAATAAATTAGATAAATCCTGACTAGCTACTAAAACACCACGATTTTCTTTGGTAGCTTTTGCGTCATCATCACTGACCCAATTTATATAAATAATTCCCGATTTTACCCCTGTAATCGCCTCATTTTTACGAAGAATTTCGTAAATCACCGACATATTAGTAATCGGCTTTCTAGGAGATAAATCCAAATATTTTTCATATTCCCGCGTAAATGTTCGCTCAAAGGCTAAAACTCCAGCCCCGGCAGAATTTGAGCGGTTATAAGAAGTAGAATAGGTGGAACTCACGGGAGAATTTTTACCAGTGGGTGGCCGCAATTCTACTTGTAAAGATGGAGGAATAGATGGCTTAGCAATCGGATTTATAGGGGCTGGATTTACGACAGTCACAGGTTGGTTAATTACTTCGGGAATTTCTTCAACTCGAACGGGGATTGGTTCGGGAATGGGTATAGGAGTTAGTGACGCACCGTTGGTGATGAGGGAAATCTGATTTAAAAAACTTCCCTGATTGTAAGTTTCCAAAAAAGAAAGAGTAGGCAAAATTGCATTTTCCGCCCCAGCATTAATGCTTCCCCGCGTACCATTTTCCCCATCGCTACCAATCACAAAAGGTCGATCGCTACCACCGGAATGTCGAATCACGATCGCCCCGCGATTCCCACCTCCGGCAGTAGAAATACTGGAATTATTGCCTGAAATATCATTAAACACATTGTTCGATCGAAACAAACCCTTGGTAGTGATATCAACATTGCTACCACTCCCTGCGCTACCGCTTTGAGCGTTGATGAAACCCAATTGAATATTACCGATCGCATTGAGAGACACATTGCCGCCACTTCCCACACTGCCGGCGGCGCTGACATCAAAGGCAGAAATACCCGCTGTCGAGGTGAGAGAAATATTGCCGCCGATCGCCCCTGAAGCATTCAAAGCACCCGCCGTTAAAGCACCCGCATTGCTTTTAAGGACGATCGCCCCACCAGTGCCCCCAGACACCCCCGAATCGATCGCACCCACAGTCAAACTATTTCCCTTAACCCGAATATTCCCGCCGTTAGACAGAATATTAGCAGTCCGAACCTCACCAGTTGCTTGCAAGTTCACCGCACCACCATCCGTCCTCAAATTACCCTCTAGGAGGACATTTTCCGCCTTGATATCAGCTCCAGAAGTAGCTGTCGTACTCCCCCGCAGGGTAGCAGAATTGCGCGCGTTCACCTGGAAATTGCCCGTGGTAATTGTCCCATTCCCCGTCACCGCAGCAGCATCAGCCCAGAGAAGGCCCAAGCTTTGAGTTTGCCCGATCGCGCTGCCAAAAGTAACATTGCCACCAGCTAGCAAGGCCAAATTAGGGGCTGTATCCATGGCACTGTCGAGACTCTGGGCAAAAGTGATATTACCAGCAGTGGTGGCAATGGTGGCGTTGCGACTGAGGGTGACGGGACTGTTGAAAGTGATGTCACCGCCGGATGTAGCGATGTTACCGCCGATCGCCGTTTCAGCAGCCTCGAAAGTCACAGAAGCGCCACCGATGGCTGTCAAGGGGTTTTGGATATCGATGGATATTCCTTGAAGGGTGAGGGGGCTGGGGATGGTGGTGGGCCCGACGATGGCGATCGAACGGGTATTTTCTCGCCCGATGGCGATCGAGCGAAAATCCGTCCCCAAAGCACCTAGATCTGCTGCCGTCAAGTCCAAAATGCCGAAAATATCACCGGTACCGCCGATCCGAATGGCTCGATCGTCATCGGGTTGCAAGCGAATTGTTCCCCCCGCACTGCTAACGGAACCGCGATCGCCTCTCAAATCAATGCCGCTAGCGGTGAGAGCGATATTGCCACCCTTAGCATTGAGTCCACCCAGAGAGATGCTGTTAGCAAAAATATTGATGTTAGCGCCTTGAGTCTCGATCGAATCCTTGGGGTCATTGACAAAAAACACTCCACCTGCATTAAATGTCACGCTGTCTCCCGTTCTTGCTTGGAGTCCCAGTCTGTTGTCCGCCAAGTCTTGGAGGATGATATTGTTGGTTGCCTCTAGAACCACATTGCTGCCGGCACTCATCTGTTCTAACTGCACTTCGGAGATGGTGGTTGAACTCGATTCTGTGGCGGTGTCGAGTTCCCCGCCCAGGGATGGCGCGCTGGTTTCGCCCTTACCGTTGACGATGGTAATATTTGCCGGATCGAGCCTCCAAGTGCCGATCGCACCGTTAGGCGCGCGGGTATCGACCTCTCCTTGGAAAATCAAAGAACTTTTGCCGGAAACTTCCACTTCTCCACCGTTGCCGCCGACACTACCGCCACGGGCAGTAATATTGCCAAAGAAGCGAGTGATATTGTCGGCCCAAATTACCGCTAGGCCACCATTGCCACGGTCGATCGCGTTTAGTGCGAGGCTAGAGTCGGGACTAACGTAAGTTACCAAGGCATTGGGTATGGGTGCTTGTCCCTGGAAACCGCCTCCCACACGCACCACACCTCCACCCTCAATGCCGGAAGCATTGATAGTCGCACCGAATAAGCCTACTTTTTCGCCTAAAATATTGACACTGCCGCCTCTGGTGCCTGCAGGCGCAAACACATTGACTGAACCGGAGACGATCGTACTTGCGCCATTTACCCCCACTGTTGTGCCGCCTGTGAGCACCAATTCACCTTTTGCATTAGTCGTTAAACCTGTGGCTGACATGACACCTGGCCCTGTCAGCAACTGTGGCAAAGCCACCGGGGCGATCGGGTTATTTTCTGACTGCAAAGCCGGAGTAATTTCTAAACTTAATAAATTGCCTGCTTGACTAATCCGAACAGCATTGCTTCCCGGCACAGCCGCCACCGTAATTTGACCACCAGGAGCCGATAATTGTCCTGTATTAATCACCGTGCCGCCGAGCAAAGTTAAACTTTGTCCGTTGCCAACTACCAGGTTTCCCGCATTGACAATGGCACCAATTTGTGAATTATTAAAATTAAATTGAGTGGGATTTCCCACCAAGGATTTGTAATCATTGATACCCGTGCTATTAAACCAACTCTCACCAAAACCAATCCCTGTAGCCGTGGTTGCCAAAAAAGACCCCGGCACGTTTAATCTAGCATTTTGACCGAAGATAATACCTGCGGGATTCATCAGGAATAAATTTGAGTTGCCACCGCTGACGGAGATGAGGCCATTAATCAAAGAAACATCGCCACCAGTGATTCTACCTAAAATATTTTGAATCTTGGGATTGGTGAGAAAATTGGCAATTTGACCTTCGCTTAAATTAAATTGACTGAAACTGTGAAACAGATTTGTGCCGTTGCCCGAAAGTTTGCCACCGCTAATATTCCACCGATTTTGCTCGGCATTCACCACCGTATTAGTACCGTCAGGTGCTGGCACCACAGGTTGCGATTTCACTGCTAGGGGTAGCACTGAAATCGCTAAACTCAGAATTATAGCAGAGCGAATATAAGTCATGCGATTTGAAATTTTAAATTGGGAATTTTAGATTTTAGATTGAACAGTCCGGTCGGCCTAGGGTGCATCTCATTTGGGCAAATATATTCCTACGATGCTCTAGCATGACCGCAGTAAATCTCTGGCGATTGCTAATAAATTGTCTGCGGTCATGCTTCGCCTATGCGAAATTGAAATGCACCCTCCGCATAAAACTCAAATTCCAATTTCCCCATTCCCTATTCCCCATTCTATAAAGTTAGTGTCTTGACAAAATGCCCCCTAAGTCATAGAATTATAAAAAATTTGAGCGATTCCCCAAAACCACCTAATAATCTGGATTTTGTGATGAATTTAAAAACAGACTATTTATTACTTGAGATACCAACCATGTCAACCACACAAACTCAAGATTCCCCATTTTTAACAGAAGAAATAGTCGATCAAATATTTGCGGACGGGGAACTGACTCGTGCTGACAGACAGCGGATTAAGTCCATGCTTTTAGATGAATCCATCGACGAACATCAATTAATCCTCATCGAAAGAGTGATGGCCGGCGTAGTCCAGGGAGTGCTTGATGTACTGTATTAATTAATATATATATTCATCCAGATACCCTTTGTCTGTTGAGTAAACTACAGATTTCCGGTAGGGACTTAGACCAAACCTAAGTCCCTGCTCCTGTGCACTTGATTTCCACCTAGAGAAAACTACTATTACTTAAACTTTCAGAAATCATCTGAGTCGTCAGTGGTGCTCTCATCGCGACGCACAAGCTCCGAAGGAGGCCGGTCGTTACTCCAAGCCCACCAAACACCATCGCACTGACAGCGATAAAATTCCTGCCACTTGCGACGGTTGAATTCGGTGTATACTGGCGATCGACGATTAATCCATACCTCCTGCGCCTCCGTGCAGCTAGCACCGCATTTAGGACAGCAGAATTGATGAGCGTGAACTGCTGCCGCAGTCCATTCGGGAGGAATTGGAGCAAAAGCTTCCATGTGTTCGAGTTTAGATTAAACTGCTGGTAATTTAAGGCAAATCAAGGGTTGCGAAAGCTCCGCAGAACTCGTACAGTTAATTTTTTTGACATTTGCCCTCAAATGAAGAGTATAACTGATTTGATATAAGGCATCAGCCGATATTCTCAGATATTTCAAGGACTAGGGTCATGTCTATTTACAACTTTATCTCATTTCTGGGCATTTTTGGCTTATGCGCGATCGCCTGGATTTTTTCCGAAAACCGCAAACCTCAGTATATACCGTGGCGGGTCATCATCTGGGGTATTGGGCTACAATTGCTCTTGGGGTTTTTAGTGTTCCTATTTCCCCCAACTCGTATCGCCCTAGAGTGGTTTACTAGCTTACTTGATGGCGTATTTACCGCTGCTGATGCCGGGGCGAGATTTGTATTCGGCAAAAACATTGTACCCATACCAGGCCAGGAACCTCCCGTTAATTTAGGATATATTTTTGCCTTTCGAGCTTTGCCAACAGTGGTGTTTTTTTCAGGTCTGATGGCTTTGCTTTATAACATCGGTGTTATTCAAATTATTACCGAAATTTTTGCCAAAATTTTTTATATGACCATGCGTTTGAGTGGCGCAGAAGCACTCAGCGGTGCTGCCAATATTTTCGTAGGCATTGAAGCAGCAATTGTGGTCAAACCTTACTTGCCGAAAATGACTCGTTCGGAACTTTGTGCCATCCTTTCTTGCTGTTTTGGGACTGCTGCTTCGTCAACATTAGCAATTTACGTCAGTTTCCTAAAGCCAGTTTTTCCCAATATTTTAGGACATTTAGTTTCAGCTTCAATTATTGCGATCCCCGCTTGTTTTGTGATCTCCAAAATATTAGTCCCGGAAACCGAAGTGCCCCTGACAATGGGTGGTATTCCCAAGGAAAAGTCAAAACCTCAAGGTCGAGAATTTGTGGGAGAAGAAATTGATGACTTAGACGGCGCAATTCCCCAACAAGAAACCGTTGGCGGAGAACCAATCGAACGAGTTAGCCCTTTGGATGCGGCCATCATCGGTGCCTTGGATGGGGTAAAGATGGCAGTGGCGATCGCCGCTGTTTTAATATTAATCTTAGGTTTAGTTTCCTTAATCAATCAATTATTTGGCTGGCTGGCTATCTTGCCAAACCCGATTGGTGGCTTTTTTAAAATAGTCACCTTGGCCAACATCATGGGATTCTTATTTTATCCCCTGACGCTGTTAACCGGAGTTCCCCTTGAGGATTCTTGGCAAGCATCTATAATTATCGGTCGCCGACTTTTGGAAACAGCCATTCCACCTTATCAAACTTTAGCAGAAGTGGCTGGGAAAGGACTGGTGAGCGATCGCACAGTATTGATTGTCAGTTACGCCCTTTCCGGTTTCGCCCACCTCGCCTCTGTCGGCATATTTGTCGGTGGCACAATCGCCCTAATTCCCTCCCGGCGCAAAGACATTTCCGAACTTGGTTGGAAAGCATTATTTGTCGGAACTTTAGCCACCATGATGATTGCTTGCATCGCTGGCTTATTTGATACAGGAGATGCCAGCATTTTAGGTACTAAAACACCCACTGCTGCGCCATTGACAGCCCCTGCTTCTGAAAAACCAGCGGCAACTTCCAAGCCCTCAGTTGCCCCAAAAATTGCCAACCCAAAGCCTTCGCCCAAGAGTGAAAAAGCAACTCCCAAACCTCAAAAATCTCCCTCTCCCGACTCCAAGAAAAACCCTTAATATAGTAACTACAAGGAATCAAGCCCATCTCCCCCATCTCTTTCTTCCTGATTCCTGAATTTCCCCCCTAGGGGGGGCAGGGGCAGGGCTGTTTCATTCTCACCAAAAAAAGGGTTTTGTAGGGGTAGCGCCCCCGTGCCTACCCTGTTCATCCACGATTTTGTATGTGTTTGGTGAGGTTGGGGCGGGCACTCACAGGCACCGCCCCTACAAGAGAATGAAACAGCCCTGGGGCAGGGGGGGTTCTTCTTCCCTCCCCCTTCTTCCCTCTTCCTGATTCCTGATTCCTGATTCCTGATTCCTGATTCCTGATTCCTGATTCCTGATTCCCTCTTCCCTCTTCCCTCTTCCTTCCCCCTTCTTCCTTCTTCCCTCTTCCTTCTTCCTTCAGCTATGAATCCCGAACCAGAAATTCGCCGCCTGTTAGATGTGATGCCCGCCTCCGGCCGCATGATGTGTAAAATTATTAATAAGCCACAGCAATCAAAGGTAATAGACTGTCAGTTTCCTTTACCTTGGAATCGCGATCGACCAATTTATATTAATTTTGACCTCTGGAAGTTGCTGTCTAAGCCACAGCGAGATTTACTAATATTACGAAATGTCAGTTTTCTGGGAAATATTCAGTGGTTTAAAGTCGATATTTATCAAGGGGCAGCTCTGGCGGGAGTTGTCGGAACAGTCGTAGAATTATTGCAGGGAGATGCGATCGGCACTGCGATCGCCGGCGGTTTGACGGGACTTGCTGTAACTCGAATTTGGCGGGACAACCGCAGTTCCCAAGTAGAGTTAGATGCTGACGAAACCGCGATTAAAGTAGCTCTCCGGCGCGGTTACAGCGAGGAAGAGGCGGCCAGACATTTACTATCGGCGATCGAGGCTGTAGCTCAAATAGAAGGTTCTGGCTTGGATTTTAATGCTTTGATTCGGTGTCAGAATTTAAGGGCGATCGCCGGGATTTCTGCGGTAGGTGTTCCCGATAGTATAGCTGAAGGAAAAAGGTTTTAGGAATGAAAATTTGAACTCAAAGCGCGATCGACCTCAGTCAAGGTTCACCAAACTCATATAGCGATCGCAAATCATTTGTAACTTTCTTGCTCCCTCCCCTTAGCAAGGGGAGGGCTGGGGTGGGGTCGAAAATTTATGATTCATTTGCGAACGCTATATTACTTCATATCTCTTGACATATTCAGGGCATTAATTCATATTTTCTCCATGTTCTTCGTCTAATCTGAAACTGTCGGCGATCGAGTTGACCATCTGACACTCAAATTGAGGAAACCTATGATCAATATGCTCTGTTCAAATCAGGCGATCGAGAACAATCACTCGGAAACGGTTAATCCCACTCCCAAACGCATTTTAGTTGTAGATGATGACGATTCTATGCGAGAAGTTGTGGCTTTTTGCTTACAAAAATTCGGAGGTTGGGAAGTTTTAACTGCACCATCAGGAGAGGATGCTTTATATCTAGCGACTACGGAACTTCCCGATGCGATCGTTTTAGATATGATGATGCCTCAAATGGATGGTTTGACTTTTTTAGAATACCTGCGATCCAATCCAATAACCGTATTCATTCCTGTGGTGCTCTTAACCGCAAAAACCAACTTACCAGAAAGCTATTTGTTTCCTAAGCTTGGTGTAATAAAGACTATTTATAAGCCATTTTTTCCGTTAGAATTAGTTCAAGAAATTGACCTGGCTCTTGAATGGTAAAACTCTACTTAACTAATTAAGCTATTTTTAACCGCACGAGCGATTAAAGGTGCTTTCTTTTCTAACCCTTCTAGATTCAGTTCTCCATCTAGATACATCCGATACCACTCCTGACGTTGTTCTATTACCCATTCACTATTCTGAAGTTGTAACTTTTTGAGTGTAAATTCAGCTAGTTGGCGCTTGTGGGCAGGCACCAAATCAGTCAAAACTAACTGACAAGAAGGGAGAATAATTTCAAACCAATTATCTTCAACTTCAAAAGGATCGAGAATTTGTCGATCGTAAGTTCCTTTGCAGCTATTTACCCGTTGCAAAGCATAGCGATAGTTTTGCCATTCATAAATCAAATGGCGGTTTTCTGCTTTACTTTTACTCAAATAATGATCGACAGTTCCCATCCGACTCGGTATATACATAACTGAATAGCCACAAAGATTTTGGAACCCTTTAGCTAATGCGGGTTTTAAGGTAGACCAAAAATCCTTTGGTTCTTTCCCAGGATTGTTAACTAACCAATTATTGCCTGCTTTTCGCACGTTTTGCTCAAAATCCGGTGGTTCCGGTGGCGGAGTAAATCGCATCATCTTTACTCTACCTCGGTGCTGATAATCCATCGCGGCCAGAAGCGATCGTGTTCTGGTAAAACTCGCAGGAGTTCCTGATGAATTTGCTCTTTAGTTCTCAGGTATTCAGGAAAAGTGTCCAGCCTTTCTCCTCGCATGAAAGTATACGCAGCCTCAATCGCTATTTCTGCTTCGCGGGAACGAGCCTGTTTCAACCCAAAAATATCGGAAGTTAGCCACCCAACAGCATCCCCATGTTTTGTCCAAGGAACTTGATTAAGAGTTACATCTTTACCCTGTAACTCAAACAAAAATAACTTATCTTGTTCCTCATCAAATTGAGGCTCGATTGAGGCAAGTACAAGCGGAGAATGAGTAGTCGCTATTACTTGAATCTTGATCTTTTTTTTGATATTTATAGCCACTTCTAGAATGGCGGGCAGAATAGATCGTTGCCATTGAGGATGTAAGTGAGCTTCTACCTCATCCATCAGTAAAATCATCTGATCCACAGGTTCTTGCTGTCGCAGCTTAGATGCTAGCGTGTGTTCGTACCAAGCCCACACCAGCAAGTAAGCTAATCCTAAAATACGTTTTATTCCTGCTGATGCGTAGATGACAGGGACATTACCGTAAGGTAAATTAAGTGTAGGAATATTACGAACATCCTCAACAGAAACTCGCATTGGCTCTCCCGGTTCCATCCATTCATCTGCATGGGGAGCAAGTTGCTGAATTACGTGGGATAAAAGTTCAAATTGGGATCTATCGGGTTGACGTTGCCAATTTACCCAATCGTGAATTAAACCATTACATAGGACTTTATCACCTACTCTTAATCCATTCCAGAGGCTATCGCTAGTAAAATGATAAGAACTTGAGGGCTGGCGAGTAGAATCGAAAACTGAAAACCCATCAACACGGATATAAATAATCAAGCTTTTCAAACTGGGAGACCTTCGCAGATTGAGCCATTTCTGATCGGAATAACTAAATAGACTTCTGTACTCCTCAGAGTCTTTTTGATTGCTCAAAAGAGATATAATTTCTGGTGTCTCTCCTTCTACTTGTTGGGGAAAAGCAGGATGTTCAGACCAATTTCCGGTTAGTACCCACCACGCAACATCCAACAAAAAGGTTTTTCCCAAACCGTTATCTCCGGTAAATAAATTAATTCGTTCACCAAACTCCACATCGAATTGTGGGGCTGAGCCAACCCATTTGATGTGAAGTTCTTTCAGCATTTTGTGCTGCATAGACACATCAAATTCTAAGTAGTAGTCATAATCCGATAATTTATACAGACGGATATAGTCTCTACCGTACTTCTGCAATGTCTCGCTAGTAACGGGTTCAAATTGTTTCAGAGCACCACTTTGTTCTAACTTACCTTTTATCCAGCGACCGAGAATTTTTAAGTCCTTCTTGGATCTAAAGTTTTTATAATTTGCTCCTTGAGTTTGACAGTCAAATGTTAAACCATCATCTGTGTGAGCGATAAAATCACCTTTTGGATAGATCGGATCGCTTATTGTTTTTGTATCCACAATAAGTTCAACTTCGTACCAATCTCTTGGGATAATTTTACCCGTAGATTTATTCTCGCGCCCTTTGCCAAAAAAAGTATTGAGATTTGATTGCTGCTCTTTATCAACTCTTGATAATGATATGTCCACATAGGGCGTTTCTGGAGTTATTCTAGGTATAGACATTCAATTACCTCACTTGACTAAACATTAACCGTCAATTGTAATTGCTGTTCAGAAGCCTCTGATTCTGCGTGTTCTAATCGTTCTTGAATTGACATTAATTGCAATTTTTTATTTAAATTGTATAAATCTATTTTCTGATAATCCTCTTGAAATAAGGGAATCAGTGATTCAACAACTTCAACTATGCCATCGGGCGGAACAGCATTGCCAATTTGTCTTCTTACTTCTGTAATAGAACCTTCAAACACAAAATTATCGGGAAAACTTTGTAACCTTGCTCTTTCCCTATTTGTCAATGAACGGGGTTCGGGATAATGATATCCCCAAGTACCACCACCACCACCAGCAATAATTGTAGCACAGGGTTTATCTGGATGAATTCGCCGATAAACGTGACTGATCATGCCTTTTACATAGTAGGGACTATCTTTGGGAATATCAGTAAAATTCCCTCCCGGTTTGATGCGACTCAAAATTTCAATGGTTCGTGGCTGAATTTTCTGATGTTCTTGATTATATTTGACTTTTTCGACATTTTTGAGTGCTTGGCCGGCAGTTCGATAAGGATAATTGCGATTTTCACCGTATTTTGGGTGAGGATGTAGAAAGTTAAATCCTGTATCCATCCGAATGCCAACTAATAATACTCTTTGGCGAAATTGGGGGACTCCGTAATCCGCAAAGTTGTAGAGTTTGGGTTTGACTAAGTAGCCGGGAGCGATACTTTCAAAGTCGGAAATTATTTGTTTGATTGCTTGATAATTATTGGCACTTAATAAGCCTTTGACATTTTCTGCTACAAAAGCTTTTGGCTTTTTTTTATTGACAAAATCGAGAAAGTATGTGTATAAATTGCCTCTGGTTCCTTCCAGTCCTGGACGTTTCCAAATCATGGAAAAGTCTTGACAAGGAAATCCTCCTATACATATTTCTGCATCTGGAACTTGGGTAATGTCTATATTTTCTATGCTGTCATTGACGATGACATCGGCGATATTTCTGCTGAATGTTTTGCAGGCGTATTTGTTGGAGTCGATCGCCCAAACTACCTCAAATCCGGCTTTATGGAATGGCAAGTCCATGCCGCCACAACCTGAAAACAATGAAATCAGTTGGGGCTTTGTTTTCCAGGCGATGGGCTTGAGACTTTCGATTAACATATTAGTTCGTAATAGGACGATGGCTAGCTGAATGCCGACCACCAGATAGTAATTATACCAAAATATAGTCGTATTCGACTATAGCAGTCCTTGCAGGAGTCGTAAAGTTTTTACCCCACCCCAACCCTCCCCTTATTAAGGGGAGGGAGTAAGAAATTCACAAATGATTTAGGATTGCTATATATTTTAATATTTCACTCTTCTTCGTCTAACTCTATCCCCGCTTGACGCAGTTTTTCTGCCAATCTTTGGGCGCGGAGTCTTTCGCGATCGCCCCGCTGCCGTTCTTGTTCTAGTCTTTCCTCCGACCACAACAATAACTCGCCTTCTGCATTCCACCATCTCAACCAATAGCCTGTTCTCCCTTCGTGGGTTCCTTCCCAAACTCCTAAAAACAAGTCCAATCCCGGTATCCAATAACGTCCATTTGCATCTGGTTTTTCTAGTTGATAACGTTCCGATTGTAAAGCATAAACTTCTAAATGAGCGGTGATTGCCCGAAAAATCACGTATCTGGGGACTTTGATTACTTGCTCGTAAAAAAACCACTTTCCCACCCGCGAGGTAAACTCAACTGAGTATTCTTCTCCGTAGGTTTCTGAGAGAAATTCCATCACAATTTGGGGAATTGTCCCTTCTGTGTGTGGAGTGTAACTGCGGCGCACTTGAGACACATTTTTGGGATTAACGGGTTTGACGTACACCCAATCTGGTGCTTTACAGATAATCCGTTGTTCGCCGCTGGTTGAGGCTGGGAAACTAATTCCGGCACAAAGGGCAAAGTTGGAAACTATTAACGCATCCTGCATTAATTCAGGAAATTCTGTTAGCGGCTGTCGCAAAGCGGAGGCTAATAATGGTTGGCTTTCGTCTTCCACTGGTTCGTCTGGTAGTTGGAAATCTTCTGGTAGTAGCGGCCAGGTGATTGTGAGTTTGGTTTCTGGGTTTTTAGTTGCTAAAGACATACTATATCAGATGTTAAATGTTTTAATGGTTAAATTATATCTCTTGGTTTTTGGGATTAATTTTAATGAGGATTAAGTATGAGGCGGAGCCTCTGGATCTGCGTTACTAGGCAGAGCCTAGTAACGAGGAAGCGATCTCAAAGTCCCCCTTATTAAGGGGGATTTAGGGGGATCGAGACTTAGTAACAACCCATCTTTTTAAGGGTTTTGAATCTTCTGCTGTAACTCCTCTGTCATTGCTAGGAGTTCTGATTGACCGATCGCACTTTGTTCTCCACTGGCCAACCACTTCAATTGTACCGTCTCGTTTTCTGCTTCCGCATCTCCCAAAACTAAGCACCCAACAGCACCACTGCGATCGGCTCTTTTAAACTGTTTCCCAAAAGCACTGCCGCTCAAATCGATTTCGACGCTAAAGCCAGCACTCCGCAGTTTTTGAGCTAATAATACCGATTGTTGTTCGGCTTTTTCACCCCTAGATACCAAATAAAAATCTAACTTTGGTTTGGGCAATGGTTGCAATTTTTGCAGCAGGATAATCAACCTTTCCATACCCATTGCCCAACCGACTGCCGCCGTATCTGGTCCGCCCAATTCCTTTACTAAACCATCGTATCGGCCACCTCCACAAACTGTGGCTTGGGCACCTAAATCGTCGGAAATAATTTCAAACGCAGTATAGGTATAGTAATCTAAACCGCGCACTAATCGGGGATTTAACTGATAGCTAATTCCTAAATTTGTCAGCATTTGCTGCACTTGCTCGAAGTGCGATCGCGATTCATCGCCCAAATAGTCCAAAATACTGGGCGCGTCTTTGACAATTTCCTGAGTCCGCTCATTTTTGCTATCCAAAATCCGCAGCGGATTGCGAGTTAAACGGTCTTGGGAATCCGCATCTAATTCTGACTTGTATGGTGTAAAATAATCGATTAAAGCTTGCCGATAATTTTGTCTATCTTCCTTGTTTCCGACAGAGTTAATATCGAGGCGCAAATTTTTCAAACCAAGGGTTTGAAGGATATCGCAGGCGATCGCAATTACCTCCACATCTGCACGGGGATTCTCACTACCCAAGACTTCTACGCCAATTTGATTAAACTGCCGCTGTCTTCCTTCTTGGGTGCGTTCGTAGCGAAACATCGGCCCAGTATACCACAGACGCTGGACGTCACCCGCCGCGTACAAACTATTTTGAATAAAAGCTCGAACTACTCCCGCTGTACCTTCTGGCCGCAAGGTACTCGATCGATCGCCTTTATCTTTAAAGGTGTACATTTCTTTACCCACAACATCAGTAGCTTCACCGATGCCGCGTTCAAATAAGGATGTTTGTTCAAAGATAGGTGTCCGAATTTCTCGATAAGCTGCTTTAGTTAAAATTGTTCTAGCGATTTCTTCGATATTTTGCCAATACCTAATTTCATCAGGTAAAATATCCCGCGTTCCAGGTAAAGTTTTAATTGAATTCATTTTGTTAGTCAGTAGTCATTGGTCATTAGTCATTGGTCATTAGTCATTGGTCATTAGTTATTGGTCATTAGTCTTGTCCTTGGTAATTTCAGATTGGTCATTGGTATTTGGTTTTTAGCAACTAACGTCTTAATTAAAAGCTAATAACTTTTGTATTTATTAGTTCTCAATCCTTAACTCTTACCTAATGACTAATGACTGCTGACTAATGACTAATAACTAATGATTCCCAAACTCCGTACCGATCGCCATAATAAGCCAAAATGCGATCGACCCGTTCGCGATCGGCAAAATCGAACCCTTCAGGATACTGTATCCACAAAGCCCCAACTTGACTGTCGTTGTAATCAAACTGCTGCGACTGCTGTGCAATTAAACCAGTTTCCACTCCTTCAACTTGACGCAAATGGGCCGCCACTTCGCGATACACCGCCAGTGGTAATCCAGGGCATTGAATTTGATACCGTAGTTGTTTTTCTTGTGCCGTTTGCATCATTCCTTTGTCTGTTCCCAACATTGAGCCCTACTTAAGATACTTCTTTATCGATCGGTCCTGGTAGAGGGCAGCAGTTAATATTGTCTAAACATACTTTTCCCCACTGTAAAGCCCAGCGCACCAGTGCAACTCGATTTTCAGCCCGCGTCTTATTCAAGATATTGCTAATATGGTTGTCAACTGTACGCTTGCTAATCTCCAACTTTTCCGCTATTTTCTCATTGGTCAATCCTGTCGCGACTAATTCTACCACTTGTAATTCTCTGTCTGATAGGGTGACAGGGATCTGAGAAACGCTCCCACTCATAAATTTTTCCTATGTGTGCATATTTACCTATCTATAATTCTAAAGGATCGAGGATCAAGTAAGAATAGAAAAATTAAATCTTTTCATGCTATCGTTCCGGGAGATTAGCAATTGCAGTCGATCGACCATCACCTCCTCCCAGCGGAGTGCCAACATCCGGTGTCAGTACAGGCACTTGATTCCTGTGTAATAAATTTCTGGCAAAAAGATAGTCAACAACGGACAAGTGGCGCGCCGTGCCCTTGAAGCCTTCGACGAAGCTGAGCCCGCGACGCTAGCCCAAGCGCTTCGTCTAAGGGATAGCTGTTGCACAGGAATTATGGGAGATTTTTAATGACCAGTCTGGCCTAGTCTCAAATCTCAAATCCCTATGACTTATCCTCGCGTACTGTGTTTGGGTGAAATATTATTTGACTGTCTCGCAGATCGATCGGGACTTGCCCTAGAAGAGGTAGAATCTTGGACACCCTATCCCGGTGGTGCCCCGGCGAATGTTGCCTGTGCTTTAGTTAAATTGGGGCATAGCGCCGGATTTATTGGTGCTGTGGGTGGGGATGAATTGGGTAACTCCCTCGTGCAGGTATTGCAAGAAATAGGAGTTGACACCACTGGAGTGCAGCGTCACCCGACAGCACCGACACGACAAGTTTATGTATTGCGAAATGAAATGGGCGATCGATTTTTTGCCGGCTTTGGCGATGCAAACACTGCGGAGTTTGCCGACACTCACCTCATCGCGGCCCAAATACCAGAGGTGCTGTTTGAAAATGCTGATTTTCTAGTGTTAGGTACTTTAGAATTAGCTTATCCTGATAGTCGAAAGGCGATAGAAAAAGCAATTGAACTAGCAGAAAAGTATGACGTAAAAATTATACTAGACATCAATTGGCGACCAGTGTTTTGGGAAAATCCAGAGGAAGCCAAATCACTGATTAAAAAACTCTTCACCAAAATTGATTTTCTGAAATTATCGGCAGAAGAAGCCCAATGGCTGTTTGAAACTACCGACGCTGGAGCTATTACCTACCGCCTCGATTCCCCAGAAGGAGTTTTAGTAACTGGGGGAGATAAAGGTTGTTCCTATTGTATCTCGGAGAATGAAGGAAAAATCCCCGCTTTCAAAGTAGATATTGAGGATACAACTGGTGCCGGCGATGGATTTGTGGCTGGTTTTGTCAGCCAGTTGTGCAAGGTGGGAATTCTGAATTTAGCTGATGCAGAAGTCACCAAAAAAGTGGTTACTTATGCCAGTGCAGTAGGTGCCATGACGGCAATGAAACCTGGTGCAATTTCTGCTCAACCAAGCGCTGCTGAAGTAGAAGCTTTCTTGTACTTGTACAAAAATTATTAAATCTCTCAATTTTCATTACCAGGAAGAAGATTCCCCGCTCCCGCAGTCCCTATACTATTTATCAGGAATTGGACAATTACCTCTAGAGACTGTGAGGCATCTATGACAATTGCATCTTGAGGTGGTTCCAGAGTTGCTAATTGACTTGACAATAAGTCTGCTTTCATGTAGTGATTTTCGCGATTTTTCAACCTTTCTGTGAGTAGCCCAAAAGAACCCTTGAGATAAAATATTTTTATTTGTTGCTTGTCTCGGCAGAGCATTTTGCGGTAAGATGCTTTTAAGGCAGAACAAGCCAATACTACATTTTGCTTTTCTACTAACCAGTTATTTATAGCAGCTTGCAGTTCTAAAAGCCAAGGAAGGCGATCGACATCTTCTAAGGGAATACCCAAACTCATTTTGTCGATGTTTGCCTGGGAGTGAAAATCATCTGCATCACTGAATTTCCAATGTAGTGAATCCGCCAGCAACTTGCCCACGGTAGTTTTGCCAGCACCGGATACTCCCATCAGAACTACAATCATAGCCACGATCGACCCAAAAATCAGGTTTCTTAAATTATTCATTTTTGAATTTCTTACTCCCTCCTCTGATTCAAGGGAATAGTTAGGGTTGGGTAAAAAATTTACTACTTCTGCAAGGATTGCAATACACCTCTAGAAACCCGATTTTTAAGTCAATTTTTGATTAAACTTCTTGCGGGACAGGCTTAATCAAATTATAAGCCAAAACGCCGATAACTCCACCCACGATCGGGAATACAATAAACGCCCACAACTGTTGGATTGCCCATCCTCCTTGAAAAAGTGCCACACCGATACTTCTAGCTGGATTTACCGAAGTATTGGTTACAGGAATTCCCACTAAGTGAATCAAAACCAGCATCAAGCCGATCGGGATTCCGCCCAAACCTACAGGATAGTTGGGATGGGTAGTACCCATGATCGTAAATAACAGAAAAGCAGTCAGTACAATTTCAGTTAATGCCGCGGCCAAAAGTCCGTAACCTGTAGGAGAATGCTCGCCAAAACCGTTAGATGCAAATCCCGAAGCGGCAGCATCAAATCCCGGTTTTCCTGATGCAATCATGTACAAAACAAGACCACCTAGAATTCCGCCTAAAATCTGACCTCCTATATAATAAGGAAGCAAGACGGCATCGATCAATTTGCCCACTACTAAACCAATGCTCACTGCTGGATTGATGTGGCATCCTGAGATTGGTCCGATGGTGTAAGCCATGATTAACAAGGATAAACCAAAGGCGATAGACACTCCTAAAAATCCGATTTTGTCTCCCGCTAACACCGCACTACCACATCCGCCTAACACTAATACGAAAGTGCCGAAAGCTTCCGCAACCCCTATCTTTATTTTGTTGTTCATACTGACAGTTGTTTGAAGTTTTAGGTAGGTGAATTTAGCACCCTAAAAACACTAATTCTCTAAACTCAAGCTACATATTATTGACAATAGTGCCTCAGCACCAATGGGAATTTTTATTTATCTGTAACTCAAATTTATAAGAACTGGTATTAGATTTATTTTGGGTGCCGAATATAAATTTGGACACACCCTAGCATTTCTTTAAATAACTGTCAATACTTAATATTTGTTTGTATAAAATGTCATATTGATTGGCGCTGTTTGTAAGTGGAGGGTAAGCTCTAGGAATATTACATTTACTGGGAACACAAAAGATTGGTGGCAAGCTGTTCTCTTATTTTGTAATTGAAAAACAGTTAATCTCCTTCACTGCGTTTTAGTGCTGCGAAAACTGCTTGCTGACTAACGGTTTGGTAGATTTTGCTAAAATGCTGCTTGAGTGCATCGGAGGCTGGGGATAATTTACTGGTGGTTCCTTTCCCGTCAGTGGCGAGGGGCATTGGCCCTAAAATATCTAGCACTGTTTCGCTACTCGGTGGTGGTACAATTACTACTAGAGATGATTCTAGTTGTTGGTTGTATTCCCAAAAGCGATCGACTTTAGGTAATTTAGCATTTTCAGTTGGGGAATTTTCCCCTGAATTTAGTTGTGTATTGTCTTTGGCTTCTGTACCTCGTCTTTGGCGGAGTGCTGTCAGGATTTGCTCTTTGGTTCTACCCCGCATTTGAAACAGCACGAAGGGGTCTTCACTGAAGCGATCGCCCAATAAGTAGTACACTGCACTTATGTGTTTGCAAGGGTTTTTGGGATCGGGACAGCTACAGCGCGATCGAATATCGGACAAACTTAACGGAAATAGGGTTTTCCCGGCCGCTGCGAACACATCTTCAATATTGTGTGGCATTTCTCCAGCTAATAATTTTGCTGAAAAAATAGCTCTTTGTGACATATTTTCAATCACATATTCCCAATCTTCATCTGTTAGTGGATCGAGTCCTAAAGAAACTTGATAGGGTTTGGGATCGGTACCTTGAACGATGGCAATTACTTCTTGATTAGGAAATTTAATGCTGAGAACTTTACCTTCTCGCGCATATTGCCAGCCGCGTTCTAACCGCTTTTTGAAGCGGTAGGTATTGATTAAATCTAGCCATTGTTGGGTCCACCATTCTCTGTCAATCATAAGCCGAAGGAAGAAGGAAGGAATAAGGAAGAAGTCATATCAATTCCGGTTGTATCGGAATGATTTAACCGCGAAGGCGCGAAGTACGCGAAGGAAGAGAAGAGAGAGTTTAATACAGGACGATGAAGAGAGGATTTTATATCATATCAAATCCGGTTGCAAAGGAATAAGGAAAAAAGCTTTATTCTTCATCACTAGATTCTATGATAGCATTGCGATCGAGAATTAGTAAATTCCGAAGTTGGTCTGTATCTAACTCGGTAATCCAGTTTTCTCCAGCACTGACTACTTGTTCAGCCAAGGCTTTCTTGCTTTCAATCATATCATGAATTTTTTCTTCTAATGTGCCAGTACACACAAATTTATGTACTTGAACATTCCTGGTTTGACCAATGCGAAATACCCGGTCAGTCGCCTGATTTTCTACTGCTGGGTTCCACCATCTGTCATAGTGGAAAACATGAGTTGCTCTGGTCAAATTAAGACCAGTACCGCCAGCTTTTAAGGATAAAATCATAATCGGTGGACCTTGGGGGTCGTGCTGGAAGCGATCGATCATTTCTTCCCGCTGTTGCTGCTTAATTCCGCCATATAAAAACAGAACTTCTCGACCTAAATGCTTTTCTAGATGTGGTTTGAGCAGTTTTCCCCATTCGGCAAATTGAGTGAAAATTAAAGAGCGATCGCCCTCAGCGACAACTTCTTCTAACATTTCCAACAACCGCTGCAATTTCCCCGACTCCTGACTCTTAATTGCCAAAGATTTCGGGTTTTCTTTACCTGTCAAAAGGGCCGGATGATTGCAAAGTTGTTTGAGTCTTACTAACAAAGCCAGAATCATACCTCGGCGCTGAATACCTTCTGCCGATTCCAATTCTGCTATTGACTTTTCAACTATTTGCTGATATAATATCGCCTGTTCAGTCGCCAATCCACAAAATACAGTCATCTCCTGTTTTTCGGGCAAATCTTGGATGATTGACTTGTCAGTTTTGAGGCGACGGAGGATAAAAGGCCGCACGAGCGATCGCAAACTCTGTAAAGATTCCCTGTCTCCATACTTCTCAATAGGAATCGCAAATCGGCGCTGAAAGAAATTGCGAGCTCCCAAATATCCCGGATTCAGAAACTCTAAAATAGACCACAATTCTTGCAGTCTATTTTCCACCGGAGTTCCTGTCAGCGCAATTTTAAAAGATGTTTCAATTTGTCGGACTATTTTCGACTGCTGAGACTCCGAATTTTTAATATTTTGCGCTTCATCCAAAACCAATCCTTGCCATTTAGTGTTTTGAATTTCCTTCGCATCACGAAACACTAAAGAATAACTGGTAATAATTAAATCTTTACCCTTAATTGCCGTAGCAAATGCTTTACCTTTAGCGCGTTTTTCTCCGTGATGCAGCAATACTTTTAGTGTCGGGCCAAATTTCTTGACTTCCCGTTCCCAATTACCCAATACCGATGTCGGACACACCAGTAATGTCGGCCATTCCAAGGAATTGTTTTCTTGTAAATGCAGGAGAAAACCAATTAGCTGAACAGTGTTATGGCACAAAATATTATTGGCAACAAAATTGTGATGTTTGCCAACCTCAAAATCATAAACCCACCCTTCATACTCAAAATCCTCAATTTCTTCAATCCGACAATAAAATACTTCTTGGTCGAGAACAACTTGTAAACTTTGTCTGATTGTCTGTAGCTGTTGTGTGTCTAAATTTGCATAAGCTTCTAGAGTCTGATTCGTCCACTTTGAAAGCTTTAGCTGACGGTATTCTTGTTCTGCCGAGCCATCTAGAATATTGTCCATCCCACCGACTACCCTTGTCAGACTCGTGTGTGAAAATTGCTGGGAACCGTTGATATAAACCGGGTTGTGCATTCCCAAATGGCGCAATGGTAATTTTGTAATTTCCACTGCACTAGCGACGATATCAGAAACTGGAATCCCTTCAACATTGGTGTTGCAAGTCGCTTCGCAAATCAGCTCTAATTTACGCTGTTTTTCTGGATAACCAAAACCAATTTCATCCAAAAATATGCGAACTGAGTTCCCACCAAAAGTACCGATATAATAGGTGCAAAAAATACCGCTACCATTGGTAGCCCGTTTTTGTTTAGCGCTGATTCGCAGCCAAATTCCAAAGCGTCGCAGCAGTGTAGAAAGTTGCTGCATTAGTAAAGGCGAAACGCTACTAATTTCGATATTTCGCGTGTTAAGCAGGACAGAACCTTCAGCATCAAAGTAGTTTTTGAGGAAAATCCGTATGCTGTCAAGATTGGCTTGCATGATGAATTGTGGGAAGCTTTTCTCGGCTGAAAGTTTCCCCCACTCGTAGCCTTTAGACTCAAGAAAGGTTTGGTATTCTCGACTGCATACAGATAAATATACTAGTCTTTGCTTACCGGGAGTACGAACAGCAGGATTATTGATTTTTATCCCATACTTTGTACTGATTCGGTGGAGTGTGACACGTAACTCTTCCAGAACTGTCGCATCTTTTTGTGCTATTTTGAGCGCAGCTTGATTCCGCTGCTCGTATCCCTCCGCAATCTGCCAAGCCAGAAACTTCACTAAATCAGGATCTTCCGGCTTTCCTTCCCAATACAATTTAGCAGGAACACAAACATAATCTCCAACTTTGAACTCATTTGTCCAGCCATCGCGTCCTAACAATTTATGACGGCGGGTAATGGTGATATTGCTACCGTCTTGCAGTTTGATTGTTCGCAACTTTTCTTGCACTTGCTGGCGATAAAGTCGTCGAATATTCGCCTCTACAATTTTGCCTGTTTCCTGATTGATGGAATTCACCAGTAATTGCTCGTTAGGTTCAGCCCAAAACCCCTCACCATCAAATTCTGTCTTGCCGGCATAAGCTTCCCAGATTTGTGCAGCTTTTTGTAAAAAACCATTGACAAAAAGAATATTTTGTGGCAAGATACATTTACCACAACCCATATCGTCCGCGAGACAAGCACCCAAACCCCATCTTTCTAAGAAAGCTAACCAGCCAACTCCTAGGGCTTGATATGGTCGTAATTTTCCTCGGAAACTAGCCGGCTCGATCGCACTTACGGCCTCATTATTATTTAAAGTATTCAACAACTCCTGAAGTTGACCACTTGCTTCAAAATTCACCACTGGCAGTTTCTCAATTGTCTGAGAATCACCATTCGCCAAACGCAAAGCATCTTCCAAAGAAAGAGTCATTTGCTCTTTGCGACTAGCAAAAAAAGTTTGAGCAGCCCTGACATCCGGCGCGCGCAATTCCACCCACTCGCCGTTAATTTCCACCAAAGGGGAATTCAATCCTACCAATCTGTCAAATTCAGCCTTAGAAATGCGCTGTCCCCCAATCGTCAATTCCCACTTAAAACTTAACAGACTTTGCAATCCTAACCCCCCCTTGCCCCCCCTTACTAAGGGGGGGTTAATTTCTGGAGCGCCCCCACTTACTAAGGGGGGGTTAATTTCTGGAGCGCCCCCCCTTACTAAGGGGGGGTTAATTTCTGGAGCGCCCCCCCTTACTAAGGGGGGGTTAATTTCTGGAGCGCCCCCCCTTACTAAGGGGGGGTTAATTTCTGGAGCGCCCCCACTTAGTAAGGGGGGGTTAATTTCTGGAGCGCCCCCCCTTACTAAGGGGGGGTTGGGGGGGGTAGTTTCCGCTTGAATGCTCAAACCCAAACGACTCGCCCAACCATCAGTATGAGACAAACTCGGTGGCAAAACTACGCCCAATCCGCTGTCAGTGAATCGCCAAGCCACAGACTTGATAAAATTGTAAGCATCTAAGGGTTTTAACAAACAACAATGAGGGCGCTGTGCTTGCAAACTCGGTTCAATTAACGGATAAAGTTTTGAAGCTAAACCCAAGCCACTGAGCAAAGTTTCTTGAGGTAGTTGTATAGTCCTGCCTGCATAATTCAAACTCTCCACAGAATTGTTCCAAACAGTTCTCGCATCTACCAAAAAATCATTTTCTTCCACTGCTTGCAAACAATAATTTAAACTCCATTCTGTTTTACCAGGGGACGGCGGTATCAGTTGAAAACAAGTGCGAAATTGATTTTTTTGAGATAGTGAATTTTGCAGCGGTGCTGTCCAAGCACTCAGCTTGGTTGCCAATTTTTCTAAAGCCGCTGATTCTGCTTGAACTATCCCAGATTCCTGCTGCAAAGATTGCAGCCATTCGCGGGTGGGAGAAACTGTTTTTATTTCTAAATTTGAGCCCATATTTGAGCTAATAGCCGATCGCACTTGACTGTCTAAAACACTGCTCAAAAATCCCAAAATCAACTCCTGAGCATCCACCGGCAAATCCACGGCTAAAGGCAATTGACTGCCTTCTCCTTGGGTAGAGTTGGAGAGGTTAGACTTCTCCTCTCTTTCTTTCCCCCCTTGGGGGGGGTAGGGGGGGGTTGACTTCCCCTCTCTTTCTTTCCCCTCAAGGGGGAGGTTAGACTTCCCCTCTCTTTCTTTCCCCCCTTGGGGGGGGTAGGGGGGGGTTGACTTCCCTTGATATGTTCGACAAGCCGTCGGCATTTGCTTGCTAAAAGTAGCAAGACGAAGTTGATCTGTAGAACTATCTAACAGAGGTTGCCATTTAGCAATAGCCGAACCATCAGACTGTATGTCTAAAGCTGGTAAAAACTTGCATCTGGCCAATAAATCTAAAGTCCATCTAGAAATATAAGACCAAAAACGCAAATCTGAACCCACAAAAGAGTCAGTTTCTGTGCTATTGAGCGGTAGTGTTTGCAAGAAAATAAAAGCTGCTTCGGGATTGAGACAAAGCCCCTCTATCTCCCACGGAAAAATGAAAAGATTGTCATTATTTTGTCCGGCAAATGTTGCTGCTGAGTGCTGTGCTAACACCAGATTGATGTTAGATGTGGAGATTTGGGTAGGAAGTGCGATCGCCTGAATTTCGTGTCGAATAGATGAGTTTTTCGCTGTCACTTCTGGGTTGTGATTTTTTGCCGATCGCCTATTTTTTTTGCCTTTTTCCTGGGGAGTTTCTGCCGTCACTGAGCTTAGTCGAAGAGAGGTTTCCGGTAACAGCCAATTCAGTTTACCAGACTGGTGCAAAGAAATTAAGAAACTTTTTAACTCAGACTCACTCATTGCTAAGGGAAAGCGAAGATTCATCCCCAATTCAATAGTATCGATTGGTTCTATTTTGCGCCAAGTTTCTGCCCAAATAAATAAACAACTTTCGGACTCATTTATAATCCAACTACCGTGTAAAATTGCCATCTTATTAAAATATTGGTTATTTGTTATTGGTTATTGGTTATTTGTGTTTCAATCCCTCAGCCACATCCTGGGGCCTATCTCCTGTCTTCAATGCCGGAACCAGACTTCGCCCCATGCCCAGACGAAGATCCTACCACCTATTTCAGAGATGTGGCGGGCGATCGCCCAATCGACCCCAGAATATCAAACAAACTTCGAGAGTATAATTACTCATAATTTCGGCGCAAAACCTCGATCGAACCACAATTATTTAGTCTCTTTTCCCCGCTTCCTCTCAAAGCCCTGTGGTTAATGTTACGATCCCGACAGAGAAAGAATGTGGTA
The DNA here is from genome assembly GCA_020882975.1 of Microcoleus sp. EPA2. Lineage (GTDB taxonomy): Bacteria > Cyanobacteriota > Cyanobacteriia > Cyanobacteriales > Microcoleaceae > Microcoleus. The sequence continues at coordinate 66,800 of JAHRFD010000017.1, forward strand.
GATAAGGAAGCAGTGCTACATGGTAGAGATAGACAAGTCAATATCCTTTGATGGACGGGATATTAGACTGAAGATTGGTTTACTAGCGCCTCAAGCAGGCGGTGCAGTTTTGATTCAGTCGGGTGACACGGCGGTTTTAGTGACGGCAACTCGCTCCCAGGGAAGAGAAGGAATTGATTTCCTGCCCCTGTTAGTGGATTACGAAGAGAGACTCTACGCAGGTGGTAAAATTCCCGGTGGATTTTTGCGCCGGGAAGGGCGTCCCCCAGAAAAAGTGACTCTCACGGGCCGTTTGATCGATAGACCGTTGCGTCCGCTATTTCCAAGCTGGCTCAGAGACGACATCCAAGTCGTCGCCACAACGCTGTCAATGGACGAACAAGTACCCCCAGACGTTTTGGCGGTGACAGGGGCTTCCGTAGCGATCTTGCTAGGGAAAATGCCCTTTTATGGACCCATGGCAGCAGTCCGAGTTGGTTTGGTAGGAGACGACTTCATCATCAATCCTACCTACAGCGAAATCAAAGAAGGCGAATTAGATTTAGTGGTGGCGGGTTCTCCAGATGGAGTAATCATGGTGGAAGCCAGCGCTAACCAATTGCCAGAACAGGATATCATCGAGGCGATCGATTTCGGCTACGAAGCAACCTGTGACTTGATTCAAGCCCAACGGGAAATCATGGCAGAATTGGGCATAGATTTGGTGGTGGAAGAACGGCCATCCCTAGACTCAGCCCTGGAAAACTTTATTCGCGATCGCGCCGAAGCCCCAATCCGCTTTATTTTGTCTAAATTTGAACAAGACAAAAATCAGCGCAACGCAGCTTTGGACGAAGTTAAGGCAAATGAAGTAGAATCTGCGATCGCCGAACTCTCCGAAGACGATCCGGTAAAAGTAGCCGCCACCGCCAACAGCAAGGCGATCGGCAACGTTTTCAAGGACGTCACCAAAAAAATGATGCGCAAGCAAATCCTCGAAGATGGCGTCCGTGTAGACGGCCGCAAGCTAGACGAGGTGCGACCCGTTTCTTGTCGCGTCGGCGTGCTCCCTTCCAGAGTACACGGCAGTGCGTTGTTTAATCGGGGCTTGACTCAAGTGCTGTCGGCAGCAACCCTGGGAACCCCAGGCGATGCCCAAGACTTAGCAGACGACTTGCACCCACAGCAAGACAAACGTTACCTACACCACTACAATTTCCCGCCCTTTTCCGTGGGAGAAACCAAACCCATGCGATCGCCAGGACGCCGAGAAATTGGTCACGGAGCCCTAGCAGAACGAGCCCTAGTCCCAGTGTTGCCATCAAAAGAAGAATTCCCCTACGTGATTCGCGTAGTATCGGAAATTCTCTCTTCCGACGGTTCCACCTCCATGGGTTCCGTTTGCGCCTCAACCCTAGCCCTCATGGACGCAGGCGTACCCCTGTCCCAACCAGTCAGCGGCGCAGCAATGGGGTTAATTAAAGAAGGCGATGAAGTCCGAATTTTGACCGACATTCAGGCAATTGAAGACTTTTTAGGCGACATGGACTTCAAAGTAGCCGGTACCGACACCGGGATTACTGCTTTGCAAATGGACATGAAAATCAAAGGTTTACCCTTAGATGTGATTGCCAATGCCATCCGCCAAGCCAAACCAGCCAGACTGCACATTCTAGAAAGAATGCTGTCAACAATAGACACTCCCCGCAAGGAAATGTCGCCCTTTGCACCGCGTTTGCTAACCCTGAAAATCGACCCCGAATTCATCGGTTTAGTAATTGGACCCGGTGGCAAAACCATCAAAGCCATCACCGAAGAAACCGGTGTCAAAATTGACATCGAAGACGACGGAACCGTCACAATTGCCGGCAACGACAGCGAAAAAGCTCAACGAGCTCACAGCATTATCCAAGGCATGACACGCAAGTTGAATGCAGGAGACGTGTATGTTGGCCACGTTACTCGGATTATTCCGATCGGCGCTTTTGTGGAAATTCTGCCTGGAAAAGAAGGAATGATTCACATTTCGCAGTTAGCCGACTACCGCGTTGGCAAAGTGGAAGACGAGTTAGCTGTCGGCGACGAAGTGATTGTCAAAGTGCGAGAAATTGACAATAAAGGTCGGATCAATTTGACCCGATTGAATATTCATCCTGACGAAGCGGTTGCCGCCCGTGAAGCGTTGAATAAATAGTTGACAGTTGGTAATTGGTAATTGCTTTTAGAGTAATTGCTAATTGCTAATTGCTAATTGAAATTAAATCTGATTGTTTTCAGATTGATTTAGGAGTAGGGTGCGCGACAGCGACAGATCCAGAAATGCGATCGGCTGTGGAAGTTAAAGACAGTCGCGCACTTTACCCTCAGCGGTTAAAACTATCTTCGATCGATCGACGGTTAAAACCGATCCTGTCAAAGCTCTCTTCTCTCCCTCTGTGTCAAGAGCGTTCTCTGCGGTTAAATAATTCCGATATAACCCAACCCCCGAAGGATTGAACGAGTCAGAAATTTCAGAAAAAGATTAAATCAAATCACAGCAATACAATCAATTTCAACTAACACATCCTTCGGTAAACGCGAAACCTCTATACAAGCGCGCGCCGGTGCTGTTTCCGCATCAAAATACTTCCCATAAACCGCATTCACAGCAGCAAAATCATTCATATCTTTGAGAAACACCGTAGTTTTTACCACATTTAACCAAGTCGCCCCAGCTTCTGTGAGAATGGCTTCGAGATTTGCCATAACTTGTTCGGTTTGTTTTGCTACATCGTCGGTGTAGACAATATCGTTTAGTCTAGTGTCGATCGCAATTTGGCCAGCTACAAACAGCATAGTGCCCGAAGCGGCGATCGCTTGATTGTAAGGGCCCACGGGTGCAGGTGCTTTGTCAGTACGAATAATTTTGCGCGTCATAGATGTTACTTGTTGGGATTCTTGTTGAGAGGTTTCTGGTTGGTAATCGATTTCTGGTTCCGAGATTTCTGATTCGTATATTTCTCCATCCGGCATTATTGTACCAGTTAAGTCTGCATTTTTGATATTCCAACCATAGGTTTGAGCATCAGTCAAGTCTGCTTTCAGACATTTGGCTCCTTCCAAACTTGCCATCATCAAATTTGCTGTTTGAAGACTCGCTCTTTCGAGATTTGTCCCTTTCAGACAGGCTTTTTTCAAATTTGTCCCTGTCAGGTTTGCTGCACCAAGATCCGCCTCAGCCAGATTCACGCCTGATAAGTTAAATCTATACAGATTGACACCTCGAAGTTTAGCTTTCTGGAGATTGGCATCTTCGAGACTAGCATTACTTAAGTTAACTCGAATCAATTCTGCTCCGGTCAAATTTGCCCTAGTTAAATTTGCTCCTTCCAGACTTGCTTTATTTAAATTTGCTTCCTTCAGAGAAGCTTTAGTTAACCATACACTGCTTAATTTAGTACCACTTAGGTTTGCATTGTCCAGCTTAGTATTTCTCAAATTGGCACTGGTGAGGTTTGCCATACTCAAGTCAGCACCGCTGAGGTCTGCAAAACTGAAGTTGATACTATTACCTGTCACCCCGATTAAGTTTGTTCCTACCAGGGATGCTCTACTGAAGTTTGCTCCTCTGAGGTCTGTATCATTCAAAGTAGCGTCACTAAAATCAGCTCCCGACAGATTTGCATTCACTAGGTTTATGCCACTCAAGTCTGCACCTTTGAGGTCTATCCCACTTAACTCGGCTCCTTGAAAGTTACGTTCGCCTTTAGCGTATCTTTCTAAAAGTTCTTCAGCATCCATAAATAATCGATCGCCCTTCTATACACCCCACATTCCCAGCCTACCACCAAAACCCAACGCGCGATCGAACATAAATTGCATTTTCCTTCTTCCTTCTTCCTTCTTCCTTCGCGTCCTTCGCGCCTTCGCGGTTCAATAAAATAAAGTACCACCACAACCCAACGCGCGATCGAACATCAGCGTTTATCCGCGTCAATCCGCCTGCATCTGCGGTTAAAAATTCCCTTTTTTAACCGCAGATGAACGCAGATTTAGAGATTAAACACCAACTGGAGCACCAACAACCTCACCCTTCAACATCCGAGCAGCCGCATCGAGCAATTGCTCCTCCAAATAAGGCTTGGTGAAATAACCTTTCGCGCCCAAACTGTAAGCCATTTGGCGGTGTCTGTCAGCACCACGAGAAGTCAACATCGCGATCGGCAACTCACACAAAACAGCATCCTTCTGCATTCGAGAAAGCAGCTCCAAACCATCCATTCGAGGCATTTCAATATCGCAGAACACGATATCGCAAGGCAAACCAGACTTCATCTTCTCCCAAGCCTCCTTACCATCGCGAGCTTCTTCCACACGATAGCCAGACTTCTCGAAAGTAATGGATAGGAGCGATCGCACCGTAATCGAGTCATCCACAATCAACACCGTCGGCTCAGCCTTCTCCTCCACCGGCTCAGCAGGCACCCGATCGCCCTCATCCCACAAAGTACCACCAGCATCCTTCCGCAGTCTACCAGTAGCCAAATCAATCAACTCCAGAACATCGGCGATCGCGACAATCCGACCATCCCCCAACACAGTAGCCCCAGCAATCCCCACCGGCTTGGGGACAGGCCCTTCCAACTGCTTAATCACAATTTCCTGTTCAGTAGAAACCTGATCCACCTGCACGGCCAAGAAATTGCCAGCAGAGCGCAACACAATCACCGAAATCATGTCATCGTCAGTATTAAAGCCATAAACACTGCCACGGCCCAAATGACGATGATAAGCCAACAAATCTCGCAGCGGACGGAAAGGCAAAATCGAACCACGCCAATCGATGCAAGGAAGCCCATCAGCTCCTTTCGTCACCTGATCGCGAGGAACATCAATCATATCCTCAACCCCATCCATGGGAAACGCAATCCGAGCTCGATCGCTAATACAACACAAAGCCTTAGAAATACTCAACACCAAAGGCAATCGAATCGTAAACACAGTCCCCTTACCCAGAGTAGAATCAATCCCCACAGTCCCCCGAATCTCCTGCAAAGAAGTCAGAACCACATCCATCCCCACCCCACGGCCAGCAAACTCTGTAGCTTGTTCCTGAGTGCTAAAACCAGGTCTAAACAACAACTCATAAACCTCGGAGCGAGTCATTCTCTGAGCCTGAGCCGCCGTCAACAAACCTTGCTTAATTGCCTTAGCCTTCACCTTCTGAGGGTCAATACCAGCCCCATCATCAGACACCGAAATTACGGTTTGATTTCCTTGATGAAAAGCCCGAATCGTAATCCTTCCCATGGCAGGTTTCCCAGCGGCCAACCGCACATCTGGCGACTCAATGCCATGGGTAATGGCATTATTCACCAAGTGAGTCATGGGGTCATAGAGCTGATCCACAATCATCTTGTCAATCAAAATCTCTTTTCCTTCCACTTGCAACTGAGCCTGCTTCCCGCATTTAATCCCAACTTCTCGCACAGCACGGAATAAGCGATCGGTCGTCTCTGCAAAAGGCTTCATCCGAGCCTTATTCAATCCTTCCTGCAACTGAGTAGTTACTTGTCGCAACTGACGAGTCACTTGATCTGCTTCATCCACCAAAAACTCAATATCTGCCGCCGACTCCCGCACCCGCACAATCAACTCAATAATTTCCTGAGCCAAACTGTGGAAAGGAGTAAACCGATCCATTTCTTCAGGCTTCCAAGCTCCATCCCGCTGATGACCAGAATCCTCCGATCGCCAAGCCGAGCGATGGCCCTGCCGATTTGCTAAGAGCGCAATTTCTAGCAAACTCCGCTCATAAAAATCCTGAGTACGTTGGCTGACATCACTCAATAAAGTCACTTGATGCAGCAAGTTATCCAAAAACTGTCGCATCCGTTCCTGATCTTGCTCCAAACTATTCCGATTCACCACCAGTTCCCCCATCAAGTTACTGAGGTTATCCAGTTGCTTGACCGGCACTCGCATAGTTTGGTCGCCAAATCCCTGACGCGGCCCCTTGGGTCGAATCCCCCCCGGACGCGAACTCATGCCTACCTCACTCTGACGAACGCCTTCCTTGGGTTCATCCAGCAGTGCTTCAAGATCGCTAAAGTCATCCCGCCCCTCCTGGGAAGAGCTTGTCGCGCCACTAGCGGGACTAAGAGTCGATCGCCCATAAATTTCCGGCACAGTCTTGCTTTCGCTCAACATCTCCTCCAAGTCGGAGAAAACTTCTGTGTTTACAGGAGTTTGACTAGCGATCGGCACAGCAGCCATTGCAGCCTCTGTACCCTGGAAACTCAACAGGGATTCTAAATCATCAAAACTCTCCTCCCCATCCCCAGCACCCCCATCAGTACCCTCAAAAAAGCCCGACAGCGAAGAACCATCCAACTCAGAAGTATCTGTCGTCGGCGATTCCTCTGTATCCCAAAAACCAGAGGTCAGCTCGGATGTTACCAAAGCACCAGCATCGATGGAATCCAACAAGTCATCAAAACCATCCAAATCAGCACTATCGAGAGTCGCGCCAGTTTCCAGCGCCGCCAACAAACCAATTTCTCCCCCAAAACCATCATCGGACAACTGCGATGACATCACTTCCAAATCACCACTAGAAACCGACTGAGAAAGCACCTCAAATAAATCATCCTCGTCATCGCCAGTCAGTTCACCAGTCATAGCCGACAGACCATCAAACAAATCTGCCTCATTTTCCTCCAAGGAATCATCGGCACCAATAGGCAAAGATTCCTCCAACTCCCCCGATGAAGAAGCAGGCGCTTCCGAAGCGGAGGCATCCATGCCCTCCCCAAACATATCCTCTAGCAAATCAAAAGTATTCTCATCGTCAAAATTCCGATTCATGCGATTGTCCCCGCGGCTGATTTTGACCGTTCCAGGCTCTAAGTCACTTTCTGGCAAGTTAACCGCCAGACTATCGATCGCGCCCCCTGTATCCCGTTTCGACAGAGACAAATCCACACCAGGGGATTCCGCAACATCTTCAAAATTCAGCCACTGCGCCGTGTTAATATCCTCCAAACTTTCGTCGTCATGGTCAATTCCTGTCGGCACTGAGTCAAACAACTCGACTAAATCTGCTGCTTCCTGAGACCTCACCCCAGCCCCACCCACACCAATGGGCTCTATCTCTTCATCTAGCCCCGTCCCCGACTCGGACACACCGCCAAACAGAGCATCCAAATCTAAATCTGAGTCCGAGCCATGGTCTAGAGAAACTGATTCATCTTGAGCCAAAGCATTTTCCAGCCAATTTTCATCGTCAGAAATATCCAAATCTGCATCTGGTGTCATATTAAATAAACTATCAATTTCTTGGTTGCGTGCATCCAGACCAGCCCAATCCCCATCATCCTTCTGTTCTGTGCTGTCACTTTCGGAGGACAAGAAATCCGAAGTAATTCCCAGCAATTCACTCAAATCCAAATCCACATCTGCCTCAGCATCAGAATCTGCTATTTTCAGTGGCGATGACACCTCTGCCAGTTCCTGACTCTGGTCTTGGGGGGCGATCGCCGACAAAGAAACCTCCCCATCACTTTCATCCCAGCCAGCTAAATCCTCAAAAATATCCTCCGGCGAGCTCCCAGAAGTCTCCGATGTCTCTAACTCTCTCGATAACCCGTTATCGAAACCAACATCATCCATCACCGATGCTCTAGCAGCCACCTCATCCAACAGCTTACCCAAGGGGTCATCGGATTCCTGGGACTCTGCCAAACCGCCATTTCGCGATCGCCCATCCATCGGTGGCACAGCACCTCGTGCCACCATCCCATGCCGATCTTCGAGACTCTGGGCGCTCTCGAATTCTCCCGACTCGCCAGAAAGCAGGTCTGAGCCAAACAGACTCGTCAGGTCTCCCACAGCGCCAACAGAGCCTACATCGGAAACGACTTTATCGTAGTCATCTACCAGCAAATCGGTGAAATCTGCTGAACTATCCCCATCATCTGGTTGCAGCAACCCTCTGGTGGGAAACCCAGAAATTGTAGTTTCTTCTAGCTCATCTTCTCCTTCCCAAGCCCCATCAAGGTCGGGACTTTCCCCATCGAACAAATCAGCTAAGGTATTTAATTCTGCTGCTCCTACTTCAGGTCCGGTGCGAGCAGAAGTTTTCCAACTACTCGATTCCAATTCGCTATCTCCAAATCCAGGCGAGTCACCAAACTGAGGCGATCGACCTCCACCGTAGTCGTTGCTATCTCCACTATCAAGCTTGTCAAACAATTCATCTATACTCAAGCCCGAAATGGCGGGTAACATCAGTTGTTCTCCGCTATCGCCATCTTCAACCAAGTTCCAGGTTGTATCTTCCTGGGTGCTGAGTCTGGAATTTACGCTTCCTGGCTGAGCAAAGGCTAATAGGTCTTCAAAATCTGCTTCCGCATCTGCCACTAGGGCTAACTCTTTGAGCCTTGGCCCGACGACAATGGAGGATTCCATCCCGGCGAGCACTAATTCCTGAGCCTGTTTGATATCTTTAATGGCGATCGGAGCCAAGGTACGGTAGGAATTTTCTGGATTAGCGATCGCCCTTTCCACCACATCGATCAACTCTATCCAACAACCGAAACCAAACTCCTCGCCCGCCAACCGGAGACTCCCACAAATGTTTTTCAGCCGATTTTTGCTTTGATTTGTTTCTGACTGCTTGAACTCCTGGAGCATTTCTCGCATCCGTGCCGGCACATCCGACTCAAAAACCATCCGCACAGAACCTAACGGCACTTCTCCTTGCCAGCCCCCTGCCACGCGGGAATCCACCACCGCCCCAGTCGAAGCCATAGCCCCCATCATCCCCATCATGCTGACTGGCACAAAAGGGCTGCTTTCTTCGCCATCACCAACCCTATATCCCACCAACCCTCCCAAATGACCGTTGAGTTCCTGGAACACTGGTTCGAGTTCTCTCACCATCTGCTCTCCCAGTTCCTCCGTGAGTCCAAAAGGTCCAGAGAGTTGTTCCAATAGTCCCTGCAAGGTATCAAATATTCGCAAAAACAAAGACTCTAGCTGCTGGTCTACTTTCACGCTGCATTCCTTGAGGATCTTGAAACTATCCTCCAGCCTGTGGGCTGTCTGCTGAATGCTGGTAAGCCCCAACATTGCCGCTCCCCCTTTTACTGAGTGGGCTGCTCGGAATACTTCGTTGACCAGTTCTGGGTCTTCGATCGTTGCTTGAAGGTTTAGCAAGCCTTGTTCGATCGTATTGAGATGGTCCTTTGCCTCCTCAATAAAATAGCCCATGATTCTTTGTTGTTGCTCTGCTTGCATAGTTTTATTCCTTTTTTCTAATTTATTTGTCTGCTAGTTGTTTTAGAGAATATCTTTTTTCTAATACTAATACCTGGACTTTCAACTACTCATCGTCCATCGGGGCAACTCCTAGTTTATTTAGGTGCTGGTTTGGCAACCCCGCAGCCATTTAAAGACTGCGAGGTTGCTTTTTTTTGTGCTATCATTTCGGCACTAATCTGCTGGTAATTCACTCAGCAAAACAAGCATTAGACAATTAATTATTGTCTGTCTACTGTTTCTACTCGGAATCTTTCCACGGAGGTCAAAAGGTCGCGAGCAACCCCTACCAAGTTTTGCAAAGCACCGGAAACTCGCTGTGCTTCCTGGGAAGTTTCCTGAGCAGTCAACTCCACAGCCTGCATAACTGCCCGCACCGATCTAGCCGTCTCGTTCTGCTCCACAGTATCGGCAGTAATCGATCGCACCAACACGTCAATTCGATTAGTTACTTGGATAATATCGTCGAGCGATCGCTTAGCCTGTTCTGCCAATTTTGTCCCCTCAATCACCTGTTGCGTCCCTTCTTCCATCGCCGTCATCACTGCCCCAGTCTCACTCTGAATTTGCATCACAATCTGTTCAATTTCTTTGAGAGACTTAGCCGAGCGGTCCGCCAACTGTCGGACCTCATCTGCCACGATCGCAAAACCCCTGCCTGCTTCCCCTGCTCTTGCTGCTTCAATACTAGCGTTAAGAGCCAACAAATTAGTCCGGGAGGCGATCGTCGCAATTAAAGCCACAATCTTAGAAATTTCTTGAGAAGCTTCTGCCAACCTCTTGACTTTTCTGGTTGTTTCTGCTACTGTTTCTCGGATATCTAAAATCCCAGCCACCGTGCGATCCACAGCCTCGCCGCCTTTAAGAGCGGTAGCGGCAGCGCCCCGTGCTACTTCTTCAGCCTCCCTAGCACTCTCAGCAACCCGCTGAATTGCGTCCGTCAGCACCTGCACCGAATTCAGGGTTGCCGCCAGTTCCTCAGCTTGTCGCAGAGCATCGGAAGACAAATCCCCCGCAAACTTGGCACTATCAGTAGCGCCTTGGCTGACCTCCCTAGCCGCCTGCTTCACCTGGTGGACGATTTCTCGGAGATTTTGAATCGTCAAGTTGAACGAGTCAGCCACAGCGCCCAATACATCGGCCGTCACCTCCGCCGTCACGGTCAAATCACCACGAGCAGCACCTTCCACGTCGTCTAGCAAGCGAATCACTTGGCGCTGCAAGTCTTCCTTTGCCTGTTCCTGCTCGTCGGATTTGCGTCTAGTATCGCTAATAGTCGTTTGGATGGCCTTTGCCATGTGGTTGAATTTAGCAGCCATTTTGCCAAATTCATCTTCCGAATAAATCGTGGCACGAGCATTCAAATTGCCTTGAGAGACAGCATCAAATTGAGCTTGCAAATTGTCCGAAGAATTCCGTACCTGCTTGGCGATTAACTGACCGATACCCCAAGAAGTTAAAAAGCTGGTAACACCTGCTGCTGCGGTCATTACCCAGCCTGTTTGGCGCAGATAGACGATCGCCTCTGGCTTATCCTGCCGCAACGCTTGGTAAGAAGCAATGTTGGTGACAAAAGCCACAGCTACCAAAGAAACCAGTCCCGCCCCCACTGCTGTGTAAAAATGCTTGGCAGCCAAAGGAGCATTTTCCAAGAAAGCCAGACCACCCTGTTCGACAGTGACAGTAGTATCAATAGGCTCTGTTTCCGTCACCGTAAAAGTTTGCGCCGATGTATCGGCCGGGCCACTCATGCTAAATATCTCATCATCCCGAATAGCCGAGCCATCGGTATTATCGAAATCTAGACTGCTGCTGGTGGTCCCCATCATGCCACTATTCGAGCTGCCAAAATGAGTGCTACCCCTAGTGAGAATCGAACTATTGACATCTTCAGAAATATCAAAATCTGGCAAATTGCCCAAATCATCAAAAGCATCAAATTCGTCCAAAAAATCGCTATGTTCTGGAGATTTACCAGCTTTTGATGACCAATCGCTGCTGGCCGCTCCCCCAGCTCCGAAAGAAGTCAATTGCTCGGAAGTGTCGAGAGAGAAAGAGTCATTAAAAGCATCGTCATCAAAAGCGTCTAACTCAAAACTATCCCTAGAGCCGAATGCTACACTCGAAGAGTCGCCGTAACCATTACTTTGGGAAGTTCGATCGCTCGAATTCAAACCTCCCCGCCTCGCCCTGGGACTTTGAGAGTTGGGAACAGCACCGCCCATCAACAAAGTTTCATCTTCAGCCAGGGCATAATTTGAGGAGTATTCCCCATTGGTTTGGGGCAGTCCAAATTCCCCTGGGAGTTCCTGGGCGAAGGGGTCTGCATCTTCTTCTATATCGTAGTTATGATTTTGACCGATCGGGGGTGAGGAAGAGTAATCATCCAAATCATCCTCCAGGTCAAATTCCTCTGGTAACGAGCGTGGTGCAAAAGATTCGTCAAAATTGTGGGATGGGCTGGTGGGATAGTCTACTGGGTTCAAGTCAATGTCATGCTCAACTTCAGGAGCCGCAAAACCCCTACCATTAAGAATCTGAGTCGGAGCTTCGGAAAACGAATCTGCCTCGTAAGCAACTGATTTGCCCGACACTTTCTTCTCTTCAAAAGCATCCTCTAATCCTTCATGCTCTAAGGCAAAAGCATCTCCAAAGTCTGAACTAGCAAATTCCTCGTCTAGTGGGCCTGTCGCCTCAGCGTAAGCAGCCATCCCACCTGAATCGCTCATAAAGGGGTTAGAGGCCATGGTTAAATCGGCAGCACCGATTTCATTGTCGTCCTTTGGTTCCCATCCCAAGGCACTCATTCCCAAGTCTGCTAAGTCTTCATTTTCCATAGCATGGGGGGATGGGTTCTCCCAGTCCATACCACCAGCCTCTGGTGAGAAAAGTTCAAAATTGGGGTTTTCTAAACCTACATCCAGAGATTTATCTGGATAGAATTCCAATTCCGTTTCGGCATCTAAATTGTCTGATGGCAATTCTCCGGGTAAAAATTGGTCTGTGTAATTAATCCCGTTGTGAGCGTGTTCAACCAAGCTTTGGTCGTCGCTCAAATCCAGCACTACTGCGTACTGTTCCCGTGCCACTTCGTAGTCTTCTAGGCCGTAACAATATATGTGTCCGCACAGCAGACGAGCGCTGGGGTCTTCGGGAAAATCTGCTACTAATTGACAAACTAGAGCGGCGGCTTCTGGATAGTCGCCTTCCATGTATGCCGCTTCGGCTCGTTGGTAGTCCTGCTGAAAGTTGGTACTTGTTGCCATTTGCCGCCCCATGTTGGATTTTAGATTTTAGATTTTAGATTTTAGATTTTTATCTTGAATGTTAGATACGCGGCGCTGTGACTGTTTGTGATTAGACTCAATCGAAAATCGCCAATCTAAAATTGATTTCACGCTGCCCACCGCGCCGAGCGCAGAATTTTCACTTGATCTAGCAGTCGGAGCACTTTCTGACCTGGTTCGCCTAACATCCATTCTCCTCTGAGAAATGGCATCATACCGTCTGGTGCATTGTTCTGGGAGTGCAGTTGCTCGACATCGAGCCAGTCCATCCCCACAATTCGATCGACTGCTAATCCCAAAATCGTATCTTGGTCTTCTACAGCTACGATCGGAATTTCCTGTCTGTCGGTATTCAGAGGTGTTTGGTCTCCCAGAAATTGGCCCAAGTCTGCCACCCAAATGACACGCCCTCTCATGTTTAGCGTACCTAAAAGCAAGGAAGAAACGTTAGGAATTGGTGTCATGCGGTCTGGGGAGGGGGATAGTACCTCTCTAATCCCTGTCGCTGGCAGCGCGAACTCATTGCCCGAAGGTACATAAAACCGCAGGTGCAGCTCGCCTTCGGGAGTTTCTAGTTCTTGGAATTCGGGAGCATGATCGATACCTAGTCCTGGTAATATGAAGTCTGGGCCGCCACTAATCATTTTTCTGACACCTGCTTTTCTAGCAAATTATTGAGGGTTCCCGCCAAGCTTGTCCCATCGAAACTTGACATAGCCAAGCTTGACATAACCAAGGCGTAAATGGCGTGACTGCTGGATGTGTTTGGCAATAGAAGCGCGGACGCCATGAACTACATTAGCTCTGAGGTCTCGCGGTTTTGGTCAATCAGAGAAGGCTTTGTGTGAAGAAACAAGTATATTATATTTGTACTTTGAGCCTGTGTGGCCCACTTGAGTCGATAAATTCTCTACAGTAGCACCACAGGATTTTTTGGCGATTATCTATTATTTGTTTGATAAATGAGCCTCCACTGTCGCCTCTGGGTAACCAGGACCAACATATTTTTCTACCAGCATTAATAACTCGTTTTCACCAAAAGGTTTGGTGATGTATTCAGTAGCTCCTGCCATCCGAGCTTGAACCCGATCGATAAATCCGTCAATACCCGTTAACATCACGATGGGTGTCTGTCGGAAAGCACTAGAACTACGTAGCATAGCGCAAATTTCGTGACCGTCTAGTTCCGGCATGGCAATGTCGCACAAAATTAAATCGGGTTTGAGTTGAAACACTAAACTCAGGGCTGTGAGGGGACTACTGATGCCCGTAGCTTGGTAGCCATGTTCATTCAAAATCGACTCTACGGTCTTGCGAATCACATTATCATCGTCAATACAGACAACTCTGGGAACTTTGGTTTTGGGAGAAGACCATTCTTTTTTGTTGTTAGCGGGGCTAACAGACTCAAAAAATACCTGCACCAATCCCTGCTGCACGAAGGGGTAAATTGCCTTAGCGACAGTCAACACATCCCGGTTGAGGTAGCGCGCCATTTGGCGGATCGAAGTGCGGCCGTCAGCCCAGCGTTTGAGAGTATTAAAAGTATTGACAGGTAGGGCGACTTGCAACTCGGTGGGGTCTGAAATCACCGGACATTGGTTGGGCGACTGAATGTGAGGGTGAAACTGTTTCCACTGCTGCACCTGTTTGACAATTTTCGCCAGCAAGGAGCTAATTTCTAAGCTGGTTAATTGAGGAGCTAAGGCAGAACCCATTTCAAAGGTAAAGGAACCCTGATGGAGACTGAGCAAGTCAAATAGGGTTTCGTGGATCATGCTGTGGATAATGTTGCGCCCTTGAGCTGGGGTGAGGATGTGTTGTTCTAGCAGCGCCCACAGGTAGCCATATTCTGGAGCATTGGTAGATGCCATATAGGGAACTTCGATTTTGTCTAGGGCTTTTTCTGCTTTGTAGCGGCGCAGGTAGTCCCGCAGGCGAAACAAACTTCCCGCACTCTGGGTAGCGTAAATAATCTGACCGTTGAAGCAGAAAACATACCAGGATTGTCCGGCTGGGGAGCGCGGGGGTGGGTGAGTACCTGTGCTGGCACCGATGGAGGAGCTGTAGGCCTCTACGAACAATTCTCCGGTTCGCTGACCTAACTCAATCAGTTGCAGGATGCTGCGGATGTCTATTTCACTCAAATTTCCCTGCATGGAGCTAAAATTTTCTCCTTAAAACCGTTGGCGTCTGAGTTCAAAAATGCTATTGAGTGGCGGGAACTGATTTTTTTCCCATCTAGATTTCTATCGATAACAAACTATTTTGTGACCAATCTTCAAAAAACCATTCACCTCAGCATTTGTTTAGCTGTAGGGTGTTGGTGCTGAATCTCTGTTTGCTCGCCCCTTGGGAGGAAACAGGCTAAGGCGTTACCCTATTGTGACATACTCCCTCTCTGATTCAGCAGAACCTAATTGAACGCATACATTTGACTCGGTTAATCTAGGAATGTTACTAAATCTAGTGTGTATGGCATAATCTGAAAAGCAGTAGAGCCAAACATAGAAGGCTGATACCTGCTGTTAAATTTTTTAACTTTTGGTGATGGCAGTCTCCGCAGTTTTGCTAATCTTTTTAAGAAAGTGGCATTGATTCTGCCAAGGAGAAGTTGAGAAAGCCCTAAATAAGGCTTGATTGACTCTCCTAGTCCAGCATTGCTGTCGCTTGCTGCTAAAGTTGGGAAGGGTTAATCTTTAAAGATTAATACAGATGAGATTAGGGAGAGTTTGGCCCGAAATTACGCCTGTGGACTGGAAGGAGCTGACTCCCCAGGGTGAAGCAGGAAGTGAAGATTGAGTCTGCTTTGAGTAGATGCGATCGGCTTTCACAGAACACGGATACTGCTATCGACAAATTGCGCAAACGACACCAAAGAGAGGACTATCAGCGTGCTGTATCTAGCAGAAGTACAAAAACAGAGAAGCGGCTTTGGTCTCGGTGGCGGTAAGGCTGAACTAAAACTTCTAGCTTGTCAGCGGGGCGAACATAATTGGAGCGCTGTACCTGGAGATGATTTGATTCCAGTGGAGGAAGCTAATAAGTTTAACGACGGCACCCTGGTGCTGGTGGAGTTAAGCGCTAGCAAGCAGGTGCAGCGAATTCAGGAAGCTGCGCGCCAATTGGTGAGTATTCTCCAAAATTTCTCGCGCTTACAGGATAAGTTTAAGGATAAGGAAGAGGAAATTGAACAGTGGAAGGCTTCTCTGACGTTTTCGAGTCAGGAACTAAATCGCCGGGAAATGGAAATGCAAGCCCGCGAAGAGCAGTTGGCTCAAATGGTGGATGAGTTGGAGCGGCTGGAGGCGCAGCGCTCGGAAATTGAAAATACTCGCGATGAAGCTCACCGATTGCGGGAAGAAGTCGATCGCTCTCGTGTGGAAATGGAGATGGCTTGGGAACAGTTGCGGGGCGAGCAGCAGCGCGTGGAGCAGCAACAGTCTCAGGTTCAGCAAGGGGCGGTGGTAGATGAGGAACAGGCCCGTAGAATTCAGGAGTTAATGAATAAGCTTTCGGGGGCGATTGCTTCGGCTCAAGGGGTGCGGGAACAATTGAATCAGTCTTTTGGTGTCGTCGGGGCTCAACAGGCAATTTTGGATTTACACTGGCAGCAGTTGGAGCAACAACGGGCAAATGCTCAGCAGCAGCAAGCAGAGGTCGATCGCCAACTTCCCCATATCCAACACCGCTGGGAACAGTGGTATCAAGCTGCGGATGCTGTGACGCAAGCCAAGGTGGAGAGCAAGGGCCTGCAAAGTACGTTGAGTGCCAAGGAAGAACAGTTTCAGTTGTTGTCTGCCCAGGTGAGGGTTCTGGAGGCTCTAACGAGACAAGTTTCCGGTATGGCTCAAGGTTTTGGGGCTGTGGCTACAGAGCAGCAAGTGGATGTGCAAGCTCTGGAGAAAATGTCGATAGATGAGTTGCAGGGGCTAGTTCAAAACTTGCAACAGGATTTGGAAAAGGTGTTTCGGTTTGTTAACGATCAAGAGGAGGAGTTGACTCTCCAGCAGCAGACTATCGAGGAATTGCAAGCGAAAATTCAAGCTGCTAACGAGTACGATCGCATGGGGCTGGAAAATGAAATGGCCGATGAGCTAGAAAGTTATCAGATGTTGAATGAAACTCTGGTGGGACAACGACTGCGCTTGCAGGAACGGGAGAGTATTTTGAAGCAACATCAGGCGGTGCTTTGGAAACGCTTGGGTACTGCTAATCCAGCATCGCGAGAGGGAGAGATTGATTTGGGGCCGATCGTGGCACAATTGGAAAGTCAGCGCCAGCAGCAGCAGCAAGATTTACAGAAACTGGAGCAGGAAATTCAGCAGTTGCGAGAAGCATTAGCTCAAAATGATGGCAATGTCAACCGCCAAACTGGGGAACTGGAGGGTCAACGTCAGGAAATTAAACAGTTGGAGCAGAATTTGTTTAATCTCAAAAGTGCTGTGGCGGAACTCTGGGGCAGGGTGAATGTTTATCAAGAAATGTTGCAGCCGGTGCAGGATAATTTGAGTGGGCTGCGTCAAAAGTTGGAATCTGTGGGGGGGGAACTCGATCGCCTTGAGCAAACTGGAGAACAACAAGATCGGACGATTTCTCAGTTACAACAGGTGATTTCGGGTTTGATTAGTGGGTAAAAAGATAGTAGATATATCCCCGACTTTTTCAATAGACCTCTGACATAATTATTGTGGAACAGGCAGGATGCCTGTTCTTGACTGTCTTTTTAGGAGATGTCTATTAGGCTTGTTTGATATCAATTCCGGTTGTATCGGAATGATTTAACCACGAAGGCGCTAAGGACGCGAAGGAAGAGAAGAGAGAGTTTAATACAGGACGATGAAGAGAGGATTTGGTATGACTTTGCCAATTGTGGTGAATTCGCTATCAGACATCAGTCAACTTCTCCTAACATCATGTTTCAACTTCCAATGCTCTATCCTTCGATCCTTCGATCCTTCGACTAAGTTCAGGGTTCCGCACAAGTAACCGTAAAGGATTAGCAATTAGCCGGACTTGAAATAACACCTATTCCTGCCAAACGATCAACCCCTAAAGGCCGATAAATTGTATCTCTTTGTTGATAACTCCGCCCCAAAGAACTAATCGCATTTTGCAAATCTTCGACGGATTGACAACTACCACCAACTGCACCAGCCATGGTAGTGATATGTTCTTCCATCAATGTGCCACCGATGTCATTGCAACCCCATTTCAGGGCTTCTGTAGCTCCATCTAAACCTAATTTTACCCAACTTGGTTGATGATTGGGAATTAAATTTCCTAAGAAGATTCTGGATACGGCGGTGAGTAATAATGTATCTGCTAAAACTGGTTGATCGCGGCCGACTCGACTGCGCAAAGGTGCTGGTGCTTGCTGTCCGACAAAGGGTAGTAAGATGAATTCTGTAATGCTAGCTGGATAGTTTTTGTCGATCGCACTTTGTTGGAGCGATCGCACTTTTTCTAGATGCAAAACCTGCTGTTCGGCTGTTTCAATATGGCCACAAAGCATGGTACTGGTTGTTGACAATCCCAAACTGTGAGCCGTACCCACAATTTCCAGCCAAGTTGCCGCATCTGTTTTTTCCGGGCAAATAATCCGTCGTACTGCATCGTCAAGAATTTCTGCTGCGGTACCGGGCATGGAACCAACTCCCGCATCTCGTAAAGCCGAAATTACATAGCTGAAACTCAGGCCATCTTCCCTGGCAATAAATTGTATTTCTTGTGGCGAAAAAGCGTGCAAGTGTAATTGAGGGAACTCATCTTTAATTATTTTCACCAATTGCAGATAATAAGGCAAAGATCGGCCATTGAGTTTGGCGTTAAGATGTAATCCCCCCTGCATACAAATTTCCGTAGCACCCCGCTGCACTGCGTCTGTAGCTTTTTCCAGGATTTGAACCCTGTCTAACCAAAAAGCGCCCTCATCTTCCTGATTGCGGCGGAATGCACAAAAACTGCAATGCTGCTCGCAAATATTGGTGAAATTAATATTGCGATTGATAACATAGGTGACAACATCTCCTGATTGTCGGCGACGCAGCAAGTCAGCAGTTGTTTGAATCGCAGCTCGCGCATTTGGCTCTGTTTGCTGCAAAAGTACCAAGGCCTCTGCGGTGGAGAGGTTATAACCTTGTAAAGCGCGATCGAGAATGGCATCCACAGTTTATTTTCCAGCTCAGTTACAAAATCACGACCTAGAATTACAGGCGTTCTTATATTTTAACAAATCAGCTCTAGACGAAACATATTCTCAAGTCTATAGTCATCGTAAAACATATTTTACTTTCGGAAAACAGGAACTATGAACTTAAATCAAGTAAATCAGCTCTTGCCAGTACCGACGAACCCTTTGGAAATTCCGGCTGCACCGACTTTAGCTTCAAATTCTGGGACAACAGGGGAACCGCCCATTTATTTTTCCCTGATAATTCCCACCTACAACGAGTGCCAAAATATCAAAAAGATCGTCGAAAAGCTGAGCCAATTGCTTGATGGTAGCATGGCCGGCGACTACGAGATGATTGTAGTGGATGACGACAGCCCCGATCGCACCTGGGAAGTTGCCCTATCCCTGACACCCGACTATCCGCAATTGCGCGTGATGCGACGCGAGCACGAGCGAGGGCTTTCTACAGCGGTGATTAGGGGATGGCAAGCCGCCAGAGGTGAGGTTTTGGGCGTAATTGATGCCGACTTGCAACATCCGCCAGAGACGCTGTTGAATCTTTTGGCAGAGATTAAGCGGGGAGCCGATTTAGCCACTGCTAGTCGCCACGTTGCCGAAGGTGGAGTCAGCGACTGGAGTATGATCCGGCGATTTTTATCGCGGGGAGCTCAGACTTTGGGATTGGTGATACTACCGGGAGTTGTGGGCAGGGTTTCCGATCCCATGAGTGGCTATTTTATGGTGCGCCGCAGTTGTATTGCTGGTAAAATGCTCAATCCTGCCGGTTACAAAATTTTGATTGAAGTGCTCGGTAGGGGCGATATCCGCTGGATTGGAGAAGTTGGTTATGTGTTTCAGGAGCGCCAAGAAGGGGAGAGCAAAGTTACCTGGAAACAGTATATTGAGTATTTGCGACATTTGCTCCGGTTGCGGTTTGCCCGCTGGCCCATGGGCAAGTTTCTACGATTTGGTTTAGTCGGTTTCAGCGGGGTGTTTGTGAATATGGCGGCTTTGTACGTGCTGCGAAATTTCTGCAATTTGGAGCTGACTCGCAGTTTGATTTTGGCTGCGGAATTGGCAATTATTAATAACTTTTTGTGGAACGATCTATGGACTTTTGGGGAAATTTCTAGGCGGCAGCGAGGTCATCGCCAACGCTTGAAACGGCTGTTGAAGTTTAATACGATTTGCTTGATGGGTTTGATTTTGAATGTGCTGCTGGTGAATGTGATGTTTAATATTTTTGGGATGAATGAATATTTGGCTAATTTAATTGCGATCGTGGCGGTTACGTTGTGGAATTTCTGGATTAATATGAAGCTGAGTTGGCGGGTGACGGATGTTAATTAAAAAATTGGGCATTGGGAATGGTACAACCCCCCCAGCCCCCCCCAAGGGGGGAAGGAATTGGGAATTGTTCATGGGGAATTGGTTATTTTCTAATTTCTCCTTCGGATAACAGAATACATGATTAGGAATAAACAACTGTTGTTGGTATTATTGTGGATGGCGATCGCCTTGATGTTGCGATTTGCCAATTTGGACTTGAAACCACTGTGGACGGATGAGTTTTCCACTTTAGTTTTTAGTTTGGGCAATAGTTTTCGAGGTGTGCCGCTCGATCGGGCGATCGCTCTTTCTAGTTTACTGGAACCACTGCAATGGAGTCCCACTGCTACCACTGGCGATGTGCTGCATAATTTACTGTTAGAAAGCAATCATCCTCCAGTTTATTTTATGCTGGCTCACTGGTGGATGCGGTTGTTTGGGCCTTCTGCCGATAGTTTAGTCTGGATTGGGCGATCGCTCCCAGCTTTATTGGGTGTAATTTCCGTTCCAGCTATTTACTTTTTGGGCAAATTTGCGTTTAATTCTCCTCTAGTTGGTCAATGTGCTGCTGCGATGATGGCAGTTTCTCCCTACGGTATTTATCTCGCTCAAGAAGCTAGACATTACACTTTAGGAATTTTATTGGTTATTGCTTCTTTATTTTGCTTAATTTTAAGTATTAAACGCATCCAAGAACAGGCGATAATTCCCCTTTGGACTGTGGCAATATGGTTGATATTTAACTGTTTGGGAATAGCCAGTCACTACTTTTTTGTTTTAACTTTATGTGCCCAAGCCATAGCATTAACGGCTGTAATCACCCAGCAATATAACGAAAAATTTCATATTTTTTCTCAGATTACAAATTACACTAAAAACCCTACCTCTCCTTTGGGTAAATCTAAAAATATCTGGCGATTATTGGCAGTGGCTAGCGGTACGGCTGCTGGGGGTTTAATTTGGGTTCCCATATTTTTTTCCAATAAGTATGGCAGTGAATTAACTAATTGGATTGTTAGTGGCGATCGCACTTGGTTGAATTGGATTAGTCCAATTTTTCAAGCTTTGGCTGGATGGATTACTATGATATCTTTGTTACCCGTAGAATCGTCAAATCTGGCAGTAGTGATTGCATCGGCGATCGGGATGACTGTCTTTTTTGTATGGGCGCTTCCCCTGCTGTTTGGCGCGATTAAAACTGCTTTAAAAAACCCGGATACTGTTTTAGGTACTCTTATTCTTGGCTGGTTTGTAGTTGGAGCAATTTTCTTATTCTTTAGTTTTAAATATATTCTTGAGATTGACCTCACTCGCGGCGCTAGATACAATTTTGTTTACTTTCCAGGGGTGATTTTATTGTTAGGAGTAGCCTTGGCACTTATTTTTAACACACATACAGTAAAAAGTCAATGGTTTAATTACGGGGCTATCCAAACTTCTGGAAAAAAAGCTGTTTTACTAATTTTATTAATGGGTTTGGTGAGTGGTGTTACCGTAAATTCTAATCTCGGTTATCGGAAGTATTACAAGCCAGACCTTTTGGTGCCAATTATCCGCGAAGTATCACAAGTTCCGGTGTTGATTGCTACTACTCAAAAGACTCATGTGGAAATCGGGGAATTGATGGGTATTGGGTGGGAAATTAGGAAGAGGGAACAAGCACCCCCCACAACCCCCCCCAAGGCAGGGCTGTTTCATTCTGGTGACAAATCATGGTTTTGTAGGGGTAGCGCCACCGTGCCTACCCTCTTCATCCACGATTTTGTATGTGTTTCAGAGGTTGGGGCGGGCACGGGGGCACCGCCCCTACAAGAGAATGAAACAGCCCTGCCCCCCTTGGGGGGCAGAATTCAGAATGGGGCTATTGGGGGAAAGTCGGAAGCATTTGATTCTCCTTTATTTCTTTTGGCTAACCTGAAAAGAGAGACACCGGAAATAGCATCTGGGACACTTGAGAAAACACTTAGTCAATTGCAGCGTCCCCTCGATTTATGGTTGGTGAATTTTCGTGCACCTGTGGATTTAAAAGCGCAAGGTTGTGAGGTGGAATCGCGAAAATTGCCTGCTGTTGATGGGTATGAATATCAAGTTTATCATTGTTCGAGTTAAGAAGGAAGAAGTCATATCAAATCCGGTAGCATCTGAATTATTCATATCTCTATTCTCTCCCTCTGTGTCCTCTGTGTTCTAGTAAGGTTAAATCATTCCAATACAACCGGAAACGATATCACCCCCAAAGGGTGGAAATTCAGGAAGCAGGTTTTAAGGCGCGATGTCTAATGTGCTAGGCCCTAGGGCCATGTGTGATAATCATCCAAGGTTTTTCTACTATGCCGATCGCACCTGATGGAAATGGATCGGTTTGCGATCGATTGGGTGCTACAATCAAAGTTGTGAGTTTTTCGATGCTGTCAAAACTGGGAGCACTTGGTAGTATTTGTTGCAGTAGCTGTCGCATAGCTCGTCGCTGCAAGGAAAGGGGGGCTGCTCGCAAAATGGGGAGATTTAACTTGACTGGAAGTTGAAAAGTTCCGTACTCTCCTTCGTTGATTTGTAACATCGCTCGCTGTAGCAATTCGGTGGCGGCAACTTCGAGATATTCGACATCAGCGCGGAGGATTTCGGCTGTTTGAGCGAGGGCTTGTTGGGTTTGGGGGTTAAAATGAGTTTCTAAATAAGGTAATAATTCCGATCGAATCCGGTTGCGGGCGTATTGCAAATCCTGGTTTGTGGAATCTTCCCAAATTGGTAGTTTTTGCTCTTGACAAAATTCGCCTGTTTGCGATCGACTTATTTCGAGCAAGGGACGAACTAAGTAGATTTGAGAGTTGAGATTGGGGATTTTCGATTCGGGATTTTCATTTACCTTCTCTAATCTACAATCTGAAATCGGCAATGGAAAATCGACAAGGGGGCGAACCCATGTGAGGGCTGAAAGTCCATCGGCACCGCTACCGCGAATTAGGTTGTAGAGGAGGGTTTCGGCGCGATCGCTCGCTGTGTGACCTGTAATAATGTAGGGGTAGTTATTGGCGATCGCAATTTCGGTTAAACTTTGATATCGCCAGTTGCGGGCTGCTGCTTCAGTTTTCGGAATGCGATCGGCGGTTTTTTGATAATAGGATATTCCCCAATGTTTAGCTAAATTTTCTACATGATTTGCATTAGCTTCCGAATCCACACGCCAGCGGTGATCGCAGTGAACAATTGCTAATTGCCAGCCCCATTTTGGCTGCAAATCTAGGAGTAACTTCATGGCACACAAAGAATCTTGCCCGCCGGATACTGCTACTAATAATCGCTGATTTGGGGGCAATATTTTGCGGCGTAGCAGAGTCCGGTGCAGTTGAGCGTGGAGTTGTGTCCATTGGGAAGATAGGTGATTGGGCATAGATTATAACTTAAGAAACCGGGTTTTTTGATAAAATACTTCGTTGCAGCCCGGAGATTTCATCAAAAACCCGGTGTTCTCCTTCAGAATAGGGGGTGCATCTGTGTTTTCCAAATATATAGCAATCCTAAATCATTTGTGAAATTTCTCTCTTACCCCCTCCCCTTACTAAGGTCCGGGTTGGGGTGGGGTAAAAACTTTACGACTCCTGCAAGGATTGCTATATTTGTAGGGGCGAAGCATCACCGCAGTAAATCTCTGGTTATAACTAATAAATTGTCTGCGGCTATGCTTCGCCTATGCAAAATCTGGATGCTCCCAGAATAGGTAAGTCTTGTAATTGTCCCAGTCCCATATAGGACTGATTTTATAGACTCAAGTTGCGCTTCAAAAAGGTTTCTAGGGATTCCATTTTGATGCCGTAAATTGCTTCTAAGTTATGCACTTCTTCCGGGGTACAGAAAAATTCATTACCTAGCAATACCCGTAAAGTACCCAAACCTTTTTGAGCTTGAGGGTTCAAAAAACCCAAGGCATTTCGCAATCCGTCAAACACCACCAGTGGCGGGTTAATGATTACAGGTTCGCGATTGAATAAGCGTCCAAAAATGCGTGCAATGTCATCTCTTGTCAGCACATCTGGGCCGCCGACGGGCAGAATTTGGTTGCGCGCACCTTCCACAGTTGAGGAGTCTACTGCAATACGAGCTAAGTCGTCGGTACTGACAACAGAGGTGCGGTTTTTGCCGTCGCCAATTAGCAGGTAAAGTCCGGTTTCTCGAAACCTTTCTGCTAAGGGTAACAAGCTGGAAGCAAAACCGGCGGGCCGCAAGATTGTATAATTCAATCCGCTGTTTTGCAGGTATTTTTCGACTTCTCGCTTGGCTTTAAATACTGCCGAATCTTCGTATCCGCGATCGACTCCCAGTACCGAAAGAAATACAAAATGCTCAACTCCGGCTTCCTTGGCGCAGTCGATTAATTCTATATTAGCGCGGTAGTGTACGGCTTGAACGTCGCCGCCAGTGCCGTGGGTGCTGATGACACATTTGACTCCTTGGCAGGCTTTTTTAATATCTTTGTCTTGTTTCAAGTCGCCAATGAAAATTTCTGCGCCTCGGTTTTCTAGTTCTGAGTACCGAGATGCGAGGCGAACAAATGCGCGGACAGGTTTTTCTTGCTGTCTGATTTCTCGTACTATGCGGCGGCCTAGTGCGCCTGTTGCTCCGGTTACTAAGAACATAATGTTTAGTTGTTGGTTGTTCGCATTTTGCACTGTATCCCATTATAGCGGTTTTTCAGGGAGTTGGTAGTGAAGGGAGATAAAAAGGCGATCGCTTTGGTGTAATAACAAGTAAATAAATAAGGATACAATAAATATATCAATTAATTATCGAGAGGGCTGGGAGTCATGGTAGGAATTGGAACCAAACTCACTTTAGCAGAATTTCTAGCTTTGCCCGACGGAGATGTATATTATGAATTGGTAGATGGTGAAGCAGTTCCTAAAATGTCTCCTAAATTTTTTCATTCCAGTTTACAGGGAGCTTTATGTAGCCTAATTCGTGCATGGTGTAAAGGACGGGGGCGAGTGTTGCCAGAATGGGCAATTTTGTTAAAACGTCAGGGTAAAGATTGGGCACCTGTTCCAGATTTAACCTACATTTCCTATGAACGTTTACCGAAAAGTTGGCGGCGAAATGAAGCTTGTCCGGCAATTCCTGAATTGGTGATTGAGATTATATCGCCGGCTCAAACGATGAAGGAATTTGAAGAGAAGGCGAAAGATTATTTGGCTGCGGGTGTTCTACGAGTTTGGGTGGTTGATCCAGAGGCTATTTTAATTAGAAGTTTTTTCCCCGATGGTTCTAGTCAAATTTATACGGATAATATGCCGATTGTGGATGAGTTGTTGCCTGGTTGGGAGTTGACGACTAGACTAATTTTTGAAGAAGCGGAGTTGATTGATTGAGTGCTTGCGGGCGATCGCTTTTTTGGGAATGTGTGACCATATATATTTAATGTATCGTAATATTCATCCTAAGAATTTAATCGAATGATAAATGCTTTGCTATGACTTTCTACAGCCTTACCCATCCGCACAGGAGGCATGGCAGGCATTGAAAGGGTTAGACAGTGCTATTAAGTAGCAACAATTTATATTGTGTGGCATAATTATCATCACTTAAATTACCAAATTAAAGATTTAGCTCAACGGTATGAATCTAAATCCAGGGGATGTGATTGGCGGTCAATACAAAATTATAAAGGAATTGGGGCGAGGATGTAGCCAGACGTATCTAGCTGAAGATAAAAACAATTCATCTCGGCAAGTTGTTGTTGTCAAAGAAATTATACCGTTATCTAACGATCCAGCCATCTTGCAAGAAACTAAATATAGATTTGAAATAGAAGCTAAAGTTTTGAAACGCTTAGGAAGGCACTCTCAAATACCGGAGATGTCTAATAGTTTTGAAATACAAGGAAAATTCTATCTAATTCAAGAGTTTATTGAAGGGGATACCCTCAGCAAAGAACTGACAATAGGCAATCGGTTGCCAGAATACGAGGTGATTAACCTGTTGCAGGAAATCCTGGAAATTATTAAATTTATTCATGGGGAACAAGTGATTCACCGGGATATTAAACCAGCTAATATAATTCGCCGTCGGCGAGACAAAAAGCTGGTTTTAATTGACTTTGGAACAGTCCAAGAAATCAGTAACTTGGGAGAATCTGCGGGGTCATTGAACCCAACAATATCCTGTGGGACACCTGGTTATATGCCTCCTGAACAATGCAATCGACAAGCAAGATTTAGCAGCGATATCTATGCTGTAGGAATGATTGGCATCCAAGCACTCACGGGATTAGATCCTTTAAAGCAAATACAAGCAGATCTAAAGGGTGAAAAAATCTGGCGTCCTTGGGCACAGGTTTCTCCTGAGTTAGCCAAAATTTTAGACAAAATGGTGCGGTATCACTTCCACGATCGATACGAGTCGGCATCTGAGGCATTGCAGGCATTGCAGGCATTGCAAGCATTGCAACGGATCGATATTCCACCCCAAAGGTGGCGGCAATGGGTATTTTCCCAACTCACTCAGTTGATGTCGCAGTTATGCCGTTTGAGTCGCAAGAAAATCTTGTGGTTGGGATTAGCTGTAGCAACATTGGCTGGTGCGATCGCTTTTTCACAATTACTCTCTTCACAACCAAAGATTGCTCCGGGGGAAAAGCATTTAAGTTATGGTCAAAAAGTCCTAATCCCCGGCTCGATACTATCAGAAAAGGAAAAGGGGGTCAAAGCATTCGCTGACGGTAAGTACAGTGAAGCAATTAGGTTATTTGAGCAGGCTAGGAAAAAAACACCCAGAGATCCGGAAACTTTAATTTATCTCAATAACGCTCGGATAGCAGATCAAAATTTGCCTGCTTACACGATCGCAGTTGCTGCCCCTTTCGATAGCGGTAAAGACGATGTAAACCAATCGGGGCAGGAACTTCTGCGAGGGGTTGCCCAAGCTCAAGATGAGGTCAATTGGGGACAAAAAATTAATGGTAAGAGTCTGAAAGTGGCGATCGCAGATGATGCTGACAAAGAAGACCAGGGTACTGAGATAGCGAAGGTTTTGACAGCTAAATCAGATATCTTAGCTGTCGTCGGTCACTTTTCCAGTTCAGTAACTCTCAAGACTGCTCCTGTTTATGAAAAGGAAAAATTAGTATTAGTGTCTCCTACAAGTACATCGGAAGATATCTCACAATCGGGTGATTTTATATTTCGCAGCGTCTCTAGCGATCGGGTAGCTGCCCAAAGCTTGTCTAGTTACTTGCTTAATAGAGCCCGTCAGCAGAGAGTGGCAGTTTTTTACTATCCAGGAAATCCTTACAGCCAATCTCTCAAGGATAGATTCCAAACTAACTTTATATCTGGTGGTGGAAAGATAGTCGAGGAATTTGATTTATCTAGCCCTCTGTTCAAGCCAAATCTAGCTGTAGAGAAGGCTAAAAAATTAGAAGCTACAGGGCTTGTTTTATTTCCGAATATCTCAACTCGTAACGGAGCAATAAACACCATTGAAGCAAATCGCTATGGCTATTGCATGGTAGGAGGAGATAGCCTCTACAATTCTCAGACATTGAAGGAGGCTGGCGAAGAAGGTGTCAACCGCCTGGTTATAGCTACTTTTTGGCATAGATTGAACAGTCCAAATCAACAATTTCCAAAAGATAGTGAGGATTTATGGCGAGCTCCAGTCAGTCCCAATACGGCATCAGCTTATGATGCAACTCGTGCGGTGATAACAGCCTTAAAAACTCTGCCACAACCAACCCGCATTAATATCCAAGAGGCTTTGGCTAATCCTAGTTTTAATACTATTGGAGCTACAGGTAAAATAAGTTTTGACAAAAATGGCGATCGTAAGGAGCCAATTATTCAATTGGTAGCAGTAGTCCCGTCTAGCAATAACTCTGCTTATGAATTTGTGCCTATAGACGATCCCAGAGTGCGCTTTGATTGTCAATAACTAAGTGCGATCGCTCACAAACCTAAAATCACACGCATGGCTACTGCCAGCTCATCCATATAATTTTCATCTAAATGACCGATTACCCTAATAACCCTGGATTTGTCGATGACTCGAATCTGTTCGCAAAGTATTACTGAATCTTGATTTAAACCCCCAACTCCAGATGGAACAAATACATGAGAAGGTAAAAGAGCGCGACGAATCTTCGTAGTAAACGGTGCAATAATAGTATGAGGACTTACTGCATTAGCACGGTCAATTTGTAAGATGACAACAGGTCTGATACCAGCTTGCTCTGTACCAACTACCGGATTCAAATCGCATAATACGACATCTCCTCTTCTATATGTTAGGTTTACTGATGAAGATCCTACCATTGAATTTCTCCACGGGCTAACTTTTCTTCGTAGGCTTCTAAATTCCTTAAATAGTCAGAAAAGTCGGATTCAGTAAGCTGTGGCAATTCACTATTGTATTTGAGGAGCAAAAAGTCTATAAAATCATTCACCTCTTGAACAAGAGACTCTGGCATTTGGCTAATTTTAGCAATAGTTAGATCGTATACTGTCATGTTTTTACCTCAAAGACTTTCATTGAGTTGTTTCAACTCCCCTTGGGACTGCACTTGCTTGTGCAAACTAATTTTGTCGCCCACTTCATACCCAGAATTAAAACCAGCCTCGCTGCTGATTTGAGAACCTGTCCGAGTTTTAACTTTAGCACCCAAACTCTGTAAATAATCTGCGATCGCCTGTTGATTCTTCTCAAACATCGATCGCACCACAATCGCCGGAGTCGCCGCCACATCCCCCACACCCGGAATCCCCGACTCTTCCATTTGCTGCTTTTGTTCCAACAATCTCTGTCTCAATCTCGTCGCGCAGCCCACCCGAAAAGCATTGAGATAAGCCAATCCCCGCCCACTTCCTTTGCGGTATTTCGCCCTCCGTTCGATCGCCTGACTCAAATACTCGTAAAGATGGGTACACACAATCAAATTAGTAGAAGTTCCCACCAAAAACATACTACCAGTATAACTATTTCGCATCGCATTACAACCGTTAGCTTCACCAATTCCCGAAAGTAAAATCATCTTCCAAGTCACATAGCGCGGTGTAGTTTCCACTCCACTTTCGCTAATTTCTTCCTGTTGATTCGGACCTAAATCAGCGAGACTGAGATTGTATTGTGCTAGCAAAAGTGAAGCTTTTTCAGCCGCCGCAGTCGATTCGTTTTCATTGGATGAAGTAGCGAGGGCTAGCAGCTTTTTGATTTTTTCGACAATATTTGTGTCTGCCATTGTTCAATCAATTTTAGGGTGAGAGGACGCGGTGGCAAGGATTCGGGGATGTTCTGATTTTAGTATAGCGTGGAATGTGCGATGTTTTTTGAGGATTTTTTTGAACCACAGAGGGCGCAGAGGGCGCAGAGAGAGGAAGAAATTCCTGGAGGGATTGACAAGGTAATTATTTCATTCACAAGTGTTGTGATGAATCTCAAATTTTTGCTACACCATGACTATCCGTAAGTCCTATTTAAGATTATGTCATTCATTGAATAGGATTTTTTTGAACCGCAGAGGCCGCAGAGGGCGCAGAGAGAGGAAGAAAGAAGTTTGCAAATTATGGGCGGATTTGGATATTATTCGAGGGCTTCTAGGACTGATTTGGGTGACAATTTATCTTTAAACCAGATTACTTTTGCTGGTACGTCTTTTACTTTTACTCCGGCTTTTTCTAAGTTCAGTCTTTCGGAAATAGCCAAGATTAAATTATCGCATTCGGACTTATGTACTTGGGCAAATTTCTTTTGCAAATACTCCGGCCGCCAATAACCAACTATTTCTAATAAAAAAACTCGCCCGTCGGGATGTACTAACCGAAAGTCGGGAATCATCACGCTTCCGGGAATGGGAATTAAATCTACTTCTCGTTCTAGTTTCCACTCGGTTTTTGTGGAATTCCATCTCTCGGCAAATGCTGCTTCTAACATACTATCATAGGGTTTTCCTGGTGGATAGTGGCTGACTAATCCGCACTCGGAATTTAGGGTGAATTTACCTGTTTTTAATACGCCAGTAAAAGGGTCTTTTGTTTGCAGTGTTGAGTGCATACTCCATTTGGTTACGTGTAGCAGGGCGGGTAGCATTTTTGCTAGGGCTAAGCCGTAGCGGGTGCTGGGTTTGAATAAGCTTGTCGGTCCGTCGATGGTGAGGGTGAAACCATGTTCGGCATCGCCTTCTATGTAAGTCATTAATTGGAATAGTTTCAGATAGCGAAATAGGAGTTTGTATTCTCCTGGATCGTTGCGGTGGGCGTTTAATTGGACTTGACTGGCGCGATAAAATATGCCTTGGACTTGAGAAAGGTTGTACCGATGTAAGAGTGCTTCTGGTGTGGGTGTGTCGAATTGGGTGAAGATTTTGTTTTCGTTTAAATCTGCGTATAAACCTGTAGTTATTTCGTTGGTTAAAACTTCTCTATTTAATTTTTGACCTAGTTCAAGTGCTAATGTTTCGAGGGTTAATTGGGTGGAATTGTTGCTGGGTACGGATTGTGCTGCTAGGGCAAATACGCGCTGTCTCAATGCAATTGGTTCTAGGGGACTGATGATTTCAAAGGTGCTGAAACCGCCTTTGAGTAGGTGGGCTAATCCGCGTTTTAGTCGGTAGTCGGGACTGTCGCCTTCTAGTTCTTGCAACCGTTTGTCTAGTTCGCCTTGGGTTTTGCCGATCGCACTTTGGAAGCAATCAATCATTTCGGCGGCTGCTTCTAGGTTTTTAGCATCTATCTTCAGGCGTAGGGGGACGATCGATTCGCCGTTTTGGCGGTGACTTAGTAGTTCGGTTGGTAGCATTTGTTATTTTTAACGAACCGCGAAGGCGCGAAGAACGCGAAGGGTACGCTGAGGGGTATTTGTTTAGTTATACCGCTTTTGGAATCTTTGCTGTGGGAAGCTTTCAGGGGAAATAACCCATTTTTTACCGGTTTGTCGCTATAGGCGGGAAAAACTTGTTGACATTCGGATTTACATCGTTTAATGTAAACGTATAAATGTAAAATACTAGGTGCTTTACAGTCATGGACTTTGAGGATATTCGTCAGTGGCAGGGAACTGCTGAGGCGATCGCCAAGGAACTGAAACGCCAAATCGCTCGGCTTGGGTTGTCTGTGGAACCGCCGGCCGTGCGAACAGTCCGGCTGTGGCGATCGAAGCAGCTTTTGTCGCAACCCAAAGGGCAAGAATTTAGATTTCGCCAGATTCTGGAGGGATTGGGTGTGGCGCTGCTGCTGAAGCGGGGCTGGACGCTGGCGGCGATCGCTCAAGTTTTACCCTCATTCCCCGACGCAACTTTGGAGCAACAAATCATCGCTGAGGCTGATGGTCAAGACCCCTCATGGCTGCCACAAATGCAAACAACGACATTGCCATTGCCCACAGGGCACGCCAGCACGATCGATCTGGCTGAGGATACTGTTATATTGCTAGCCCAGGGAATTCTGCGGCAGTACGCGAGAATTCTCAATCGAGACATTGTTCGCCAAGATGACAGTATACCATCGGAACTTTATCGGGCTATGTGCAAGTTGGGCCGGCTGTATATCGAAGCCGGAAAAAGCGATCGCGCGGCTTGCATCCATACCGTTTTGGAACGTGCTAGATATCCCCTCAATCAGTGGGAATTAGACATTTTTCGTCACGCCGATTTTGAATCTGGTCAAGTAATTCTGATCGATCCAGACTTGCGAGTGCCGACCTCAGATTGTGCAGTAATTGCCAACAGCAAAGGTACTTTTGGCGAAGATAATGCGATCGAAAATCGCCTGTATGAACGGTTGCGCGAGGCAACTGAACGATTGGGAATTCGCCGCCAGCATAAAGCTTATACGGCTTTGCGATCGCTATTTGGCAGTCGATCGCTCATCGGAGAACACCAACTCTTAGACTACTTACGTGACAACGATTTAACACCTTTGCAGGGAACGATTGTTGACACATTTTTTGATAGCGTGCCGGATATCTGGTTAATTAACGGATACGCTCATCGCTGCGCCCATTGTGGTACGTTGATGCGACCATATGCCGATCGCAAACTTTTTCCCGATGGGCGATGTCCGATTCGCCAATGCCTCGGCCACAACTCCTCAACAGCAAAAGTTTCGGAAAAATTAGATCCAAACCAAGACCGATTGCTGATTGCCAAGCCCCAGATTTTAACCTATTGGACTGGGCCGGCGATCGACGAATTAGCAATTTTTGATGCAGCCCTAAAAAACGGACTCGATGCCGAACTTTACCCAGAATCCGACCTGTGCGATGTGTCAATTAACGGTCGCAATATTGGCATTGACGCGAAGTCGTACACCAGTCCTGTCTCCCTTGCCTTGCGCCTCAACCGTACTGGCATCGGGGGGCTGATTCACTACCGCCGCCGCATCATTGCCGTCAGCGACCAATTAATTGAAGAGCGGCCAGATTACCTCTCTACTTTTCACTCAGCGATCGATAAAAAAGACAAGCCTGCTACTCTCGAAATTATGTCTGTTTCACAAGTCATACAGTTGTTAAAGGCAATCAAATATGAGAACTAAACCTGATTTCTGGACAGGGCCAGATCGCATTTGCTGGCTGTGCGTTTTGATGGCAGAATTTATTGATACTAATTCCCTAGAATATGCCCCTTTAACAATATCGGGAATGGCGAGTATCATCAATGCACCCGCGTTGGCAAAAGCCCGCCAAGCCATATTCAATATGCGCTTGATGTCGCTGGCTTACGTGACAGAACAGTCAGTGAAACACGCAGTTGCTATTTATAACGATCGCCACTACCGCAACAAAACTCAGGGAACCTATAAAATTAACTTAGAAACACTTCGCTTTGAACGCACAGACCCCCTAGAAGATTCTTTAATTACCCAAGCGCGTCAAATTCTGGGCCAGCCTTTAGCACACCAATTTTACAGCGCCACATTTGCCGATCCGCGCCAGCAAATGGCCGTTGCTTTAGGTGAAGAAACAACAGCCGCGAGAGTGCCAATTGGGCCGATCGCAGCCCCGCTTGGCCAGCGCCGCACCCATTCCCTCGATCGCTTGCCGAAAGCAAAAATCCGTATTCCCCTTGTAGAACTGTACGAATTAGCAATTGAGATGGATGAACGCGAAGCAAAGCATCCTGAAAAAAGACGGGGTAGCTGGGTACAACGGTTTCAACATTTTGCACTTAAGGTGCCAGAAATTGGTAAGGGTTTGCGGGAAGAAACAGTCATCGAATTAGAAGGCATCAAGCACTTAATTGGACTGCCTGGATCGGGCAAAACAACTTTGCTCGTATTAATAGCTGTGTGGTTGGGAAAACGCGGTTATAAAGCGATGTTTGTCTTTCCCTCCATTGAAGTTGCCAGACAGTACATGGCAGAACTGGCATTTCACGAAATTAAAGTGGGAATGCTAGTCGGTCAAAGCGATGGAACTCGCCGCCGACACGCTAACAATATTGCCGAGGCGATCGCAGCATCAGGGGGAAATGGCGGCTTTGCCTATAGTTTGGAACAGGCAGAAACTTTTGGCTTAAATTGCGTCTTGCCTGCGTTTTCAAATGCTGATACTTCGATGTGGGAATTTGGTAAAGCACCCTGCAATGAAATTTTACAAAGCGGTGGCAAAAAAGGGCAAATGAAAAAGTATCTTTGTCCGGTTTGGACGATGTGCGGCCGCCAAAAATCACCCCGCGATTTGCTAGATGCTGATATTTGGGTCGGCCACGTTCTGTCAATGGATACTGAAGTTCCACCTCATGCTATTCGCGATCGCATTCGTTATTTTGAATTAATTGCCCGGACATTTGATGTCGTAGTTTTTGACGAAGCAGATATGGTGCAATCAAATCTGGATGCTTACGGTGCTGCAACTTTAAAACTTTCTGGTGCGGCAGATTCTATCCATTTAGTCATTCAAGAACAAATTCACAATCGTTTTGCTCGTGGCGAGAATTATCGATTGTTCGATCGAGATGTAGAACTTTATAGCCGCGACCTAGCAGAATTTGGCAATCACAACACATCGTTAATTACTGCCGTTCAAAATATGCCCTCATCGCCAGTCGGCAAACGCTATGAGAATCAGTTATTAACCGTTCTGAGAATTGTCAGCGATTTGTTGGATGGCTATGAGAAAACTTCTAAACGCGATCGCCTTGACGAAGAGGAAGTCAAACAAGGATTTAGCAAAAGTCGAGCCTTGAAAGAATTCTGGGAAACGGCTGCTTACCATGCTTTTTACGATCGCACTGGCATTGAACCGCACGATCGACTTAACCTGGATCTGTGCGCTCAAAGGCTGGGAATCAACCGCGATACCCTCAAACAGCAGTGGGAAACTCAAATTCTTTATTTTCGCCGTTATTTAGCGGAGAATCTGATCGAACGGCGCGACAAAATTGTCAAAGAAATTGCCGAATTGTTTTTGCCTTTGTGTTTTAAGGATGCCACTGAATCAGCCGAAGCTCAGGATACGATTACCTTACTTGTTTGCGTCACTTTTGTAATTTTAGGCTATCAGCGGATCGTACCGGAAACGAGAACAATGGTAGCAGAAGGACTGATTCGGGAACCGATTGTCGAATCAACGGCAACGCCGGAACTGCGACAACTGATTCCTGAGAATATTTTGGGGTCTTTTTCGGGCGTGAAATACAGTTTCCAATCGGCACAAACTACTCGAATTCAAGCCCGCAATGTAGAACTGTCTTATATCATTTTTGTGGGCGCGCCTCGGATGTTAATGCACCGTTTTCCTCAGTTATTTAAGGCAGATGGCGAAAGGTCGGGGCCGGCAGTTTTAATGACTTCAGCTACCTCATTTCTCGAAGCAAGTCCTGCTTATCACATTAACTCGGGGCCGGATTATCTGCTGAAACCGCGCCAAACCGAACACGATCCCAAAAAGAGCATCTACCGCTTCAAATGGCTGCCAGATCGCGAATGGCGCGATGAACCTCTCCGATATAGCGGTGCTGGTAATGATCGGCGCGATCGCAATTTAGAAAAAATGATAGACTTGCTGGTACGGGGAGGAAAGAAGAAATCTGAAATTTACAAATCCATCCTCAACTTTGACGTGCAAGAGGGTATTTACCGCAAAGCAGCCTTAATTGTTAACAGCTACGAACAAGCTCGCAACATTAAGAAATTTATCAACGATTATCATCCAGAAATCGGCAAACGAACCAAAGCAGTTGTTAATTTTCTCAAAAACGGAGAGCAACCCACTGATTTCGTTACCACGGCCCAGTGCGAGGCTTTAGGAGATGATGAAACTTGTGATATTATCATTTTTCCCATGTTGGCAATTGGTAGAGGCGTAAATATTGTTTTCACCAAAGGAGATAGGAAACTCGATGCAGCCATTGGTACAATTTATTTCCTCACCCGTCCCCACCCCACGACTGACGATACACAACTTTTGTACAGCCTAGCCGGAAAATCTACCCAAGAATTTGACAGTCTAGTTTTTACTGAAGCAGAAGACTTGCCAGCAATTTTTAATGCTTGGAAACAGTCGAGAAAACAACTCTGGAAAACGGCGAATCGGCTGTTGCGCGAACCTCTGATGGCTAGCCGTTTGGGTGAAGATTTATTTAAACCGTTTACGGCCAATCAGATGGTGGGAATTTTGCAAACTATCGGGCGCGGGATGCGAAATGGGTGTCCGGTACAAGTTTACTTTGTCGATGCAGCTTGGGCTATTAAATCTACTAAAAATGAACCTGACTCCGGGCGGGACAGTATGCTAGTTCAGATGCGAATTATTTTAGAAGAATGCCTCAAGCATCCCGATCCAGTGATTCAAGAAATATATCAAGAGCTTTACGGTGCATTTCTCGATCCCCTGCGGCGCATTGATGGCGTAGTTTACCCGCCCAGTTTACGGAATTCAGAAGGTTTGACAGAGGAAGAAGACGATTTTGATAATTTTTCACCTTTATTGGAGATGTAACCATGAACGACGAAATTTTTGACAAAATTGAATTCGATGATGACGGCGAAGCAAAGGAAACTACTATTATTGGAGATGCAACCATGAACGACGAAATTTTTGACGAAATCGAATCCGATGATGACGAAGAAACTGAAGCGACTGTGCTTTCAGACACCCTTTACATTCCTCTCGGCAAGCCCAAAAGTCTGAAAGAGATTCCCCTAGCTTTTACCGTGCCAGATAACATCGAGCCAGTAACAGTCAAAGGCTTGACGCTAGGTTGGACAAAAGCTGCTTTGCATGAGCTTTCGACCATCCAAAAAGCTATTTGCAAGGGTGATTCAACCATCAAAAATCTCCCTTATGCCTCGCTGCGAGGTTTGTTAGAAGTAGGACTTGACAGTGCCGCACGGATTCAGTCAAATGTAGGTTTGAGTAACTATTCGTTGAATCCTCAAAGTGTAAATGAGCCTGAACCATTTGCTTACTTAAATTGCGCAAATTCTCAAGATATCCAGAAAGCGTTACGCCCCATTATCAACGAGTGGATGATAAATTTTATCAAACCTTTTGCTAAAAAAGAAGAGGGGCTATTGGAAGTTATCGACCGTTTGGAAGATTTCCATGAGAAACAGGAGTTGCTAAAAATTACTGTGTTAAAGTCTCATGTTTTACCTTGGAAGTGGTCAGCAGCAACAGGAACAACTCAGGGAAAGAATGATGATTATCGCGCGTTAGTCGATTATGCAGCTCGTGCGATCGCCGGAAAAGAGATTTTTCAGGGGCTAGGAACAATGAAGCGGGTTATTTCCAGCAGTGGTAGCCTCACAACTGGGATGGCAAAATTAATTACCGATCCCATTACTCTACCAGACACTACAGGAACATTCAGTCTGGTGGTACGCTTAGAAGTTGTAACCTATCCTTCTTTGCACCAGCCTTTATTGAAGATAGATGTCTCCAAACGCCGATGGTTCAGTAAGTTAAAACCTGCACGCTATAACTCAGCAGATATTAGCGGTTTTGTCTTTTCTCAAAACTACAGCGATCGCGCTTTTAGCTACACAGTGCTTTCCCAGTCGGAAAAACAGGAGAAAAATCAGCAGGACAAAAAGAAAAATTGGTTTTGGGCGATCGATAAAGATTTTGAAGCATTGCGTGGCAAGCTAAAACTCCCGCTGAAAACCCCTAACGGTCAAAATATTGATGGTTCCCAAATTGCTTTGGGTCAAGCTTCAACAGAACGCTGTCAAGTAATGTTAACTTACCGCAACGGACTGCAAGAAGGAAAACACGAGATTGATGCTGGTGTACCGGAGATTGATAAATTAGAAGCTTTTGAGGCGATCGCCAAAATTCTTGAACCTATCGGTTTTAAAGCTTTTGATAATTACTCTCCTGTAAAATTTAAGAGAGGTGAAAGCCACAAATTAGATGATGCAGCTTCACGCATGATTAATTTGCCTACTCTGTTAGGTGCTGCTTTAGAAGTTCTCGAAAAAGACGACTGCTATGATTTGACTCCCAAATATCTAGAAAGCTTTGAGGACAATGAGTTAAACAGCTTGCTCACTAAACACCTTGATACCAATTTAGATAATATTGCAAAAGGCAGAAAAGCCCTTAAATTGGTTTGTCAATTAAAAGAACTCCAGGCGATGATTCAGGCAAACCAGGAAGCTATGCGTCGGCTATATCCTAACGAAAGACTGTTGCTTGTTGTCTTTTACGAAGAACAATGCCAAACCGAAATAAAACTGCTGCAAGCAATGATTCGCGTTCTCTGGGGTGGTGCGATCGAACTCATTGCTAATCGTTTGCCAGCAAACACTCACGGGCCGAAAGAGTCATTGTCAGGTGCAAATTTGAAACCGAAAGAGCGATCGCAAAACCGCATAAAAGCCTGGGACTCGATCGTCCAACAACTGGCTTTACGCAAACAGCGCACTTTTTGCCTCGTAATGGCGCCGGAATGGTATCCAAACAATAAACATGACGATTCGGTGAATAAACCATCATCCCGTCAAGCACTGGCTAAAATCGCCGGTTCTTGCGTGCAGTTTCTGCTACCAATTGAAAAAACTAAGGAGAAAAATATTCTCAACCTCGATAATTTTTCCCATCGAGTGCAAGCTGCTCTAAAAGACTTACTTTCAGCTCATTCTGGTCGCATTGATGATGTCAAAGAAAAGGTTGACAAATGGCTAAAAGATACTCCAATAGAAGCCAGGCCAAAAGAAATTATCGGGATTACGATCGTCCGCAAACAGAAAGGTCGCACTCGCGGCTCTATTGAGAAGACATTTTTACCAGTTGCTATGCGTCTCAACGTGGAGACAGGCGAGTGCGAACTGTGCTGTGCTTATGAGAAGGGTAATAATTTACAAATCAGTCCTTGGAGCAAGTTTTCTGATGCGATCGCCTTCATTTCTCAAATCTCCCCCGTGAAACTGGCTGACAAAGAAGATGTGCGTCGGAATCGTTTCATGGAATTTGTCAAGCAGATTATTTCCAATTCTGTAGAGGAGGGAAATCAACCATTAGTTACGATCGATTCTTCCAACTGCGTGAAACTTTGGTCTTGGCTTGCCGATTCTAAAATGAATGCAAATCAGATTAATTTTGATACCAAGTCGGGAAGCCCCTTGCACGAACATATGGAACAAGAATGGAAAGGCGCGCGGATAATTCGGATTCGCCAAGACCTCGCCCCTGGAATTATCGATAAAAAAGTAAGATATTTTGCAGAAACTTTTCTGGAAGATCGGCGAACCAAAGAAGAATTAACTTCAACTTTTGAAATTCCATCAGCCTCCAGCGCAATGAAGTTATTTCGGCTAAATCCAACTAATCAAAGCCGCGAAATTAATCAAACTGGTTGTGTTGCTTACCTGTCTGTAGGACGTAAAACCCTCCATAAAGAATCGCGCGGTCAAAGTTGCTATTGCTCGACACAAATTAGTACACTTTTCAAAATCAAAAAACAAGATGATTCGCTTGAAATAGTTTTAAATAAAGCTGGATTAGAGGTTCACAAAATCGGAAGCCGTTCACCTTATATCGGACAATTGCCAACTCCTAATCCCCTTGAGATTGTTGTTACCTTGCGACAAGAAAATGACAATCCCGATCGCCTTGCTGCGCTTGTAGAATCTCTGCGCTATAGTTTCGGTCACTACAGCGACTGGTCGAGTTTACCTGCTCCCCTGTTCTTCGAGCGTGTCGTGCGAGATTACATCAGCGAATTTGCGATCGTCGAGGATGAAGAGATGGAAGAGGAATCTGACCTAGAACAAATGACTTAGACAGGACTTACGCAATCGGCGAACCGAATACCAACGGATAAATTTTGATTGAGATTATATATCAAATCAATATATCATTTTTTCTCGCATCGATCTTCAGGCGTAGGGGGACGATCGATTCGCCGTTTTGGCGGTGACTTAGTAGTTCGGTTGGTAGCATCAGCAGTAAAAGTTTTACTCAATTCTTCGTTCAACAACCACCATAATTCCCCTGAGTTTTCCCTCTGGGGTCAAGCTTTGGGTAGTCCGAATTCGTTCACCCGAATTAATCAAATTGATAGTTTCCACAGCCCTGAGACTTCCCGTTGCTTTCTCCCATACTTGAAAAATTATCAAATCCTCTCCAACTTCTGTCGCTAGTGTCTTGTAGTTGGAAAAAGGAGAGTCTGGACTTTCTATTGCTATTTGTCCTTCACCCACAACATGACCCACAAAATTTTGGGTTTCACTCTGACCGTTGGCATAGGTTTGAACGTTAGTTTGCCTCCACTGGTTATCAACTATTTTTTGGGTTAATACTGCTGTAAATTTCATCTTTTCCTTGCAGTCTCCATCGAGTATTGTCCAGTCTCCCTCCCAAACTCCTATATGTTTGGGCAAAACTTTAAAGTTAGTTATTGGTGGAATATCGCTCATTGTTAGCTACTCCGAGTTAGTGGTTTATGAGATTATACATTAAATTGGCGCTCTTCAATCTTCATTTTCTACCTGGTTATTTTCTTCATTATTATCATCATTATTTTCTCCCCATTTTTGAGGCGACTCGGCCGCGCGCTTGGTTGTCTGGCGATTGACTCCGTAAATAGGTGTTGGCTGGAATATTTCTAGTTGCTGAGGTTCGGATTGTGGTGGTTCTATTATGGTTGGTAGTTTCGGTTTCTCAAATTGCATTCCACCCCGCCGCCGCTGGGATGTTCTTTCTTCGCTGGTGTTCTCGGTGACGACTTCGTAGAGAATTGCTAGTTTATTGACATCGCTGCTTTTCCGCAAAACTCGACCTAGACGTTGGATGTATTCCCGTTCGCTACCTGTGCCTGATAATATAATAGCAATTCTGGCATCGGGAACGTCAACTCCTTCGTTGAGTACGTGGGATGCTACCAGGGTTTTGTATTCGCCACTGCGAAATTTTTGCAGGATTTCATGGCGTTCTTTGACTGGGGTTTGGTGGGTGATTGTGGGAATCAGAAATTCTTGGGAGATTCGGTAAACTGTGGCGTTGTCCCCTGTGAAAATTAGGGTGCGCTGGGGGTAATGTTTTTCTAGTAATTCCCCTAATATTCGCAGTTTGCCTTCGGTACAAAGGGCGATGGCTTTGGCTTGGTTGTGGGCTAGCATGGCTTGGCGTCCGGTGGCCGATCGCGCGCTGGCCATGATAAACTTTTTCCATCCTTCCAGGCTGGATATTTTAATGTTAGACTGTTTTAAGAATTCGTTGCGCGTGTTGATTAATTCGCGGTAGCGATCGCCTTCTTCTTTTGACAGTTTTACCATGATCTGGACTATCTTGTGTTCGGCTAAAGCATCGCCAGCCAAGTCTTCAGGCTTTCTGCTAAAAACTGTCGGACCGATCAGGAAATGCAAATCGCTATGGCGGCCGTCTGTGCGATCGGGTGTGGCTGTTAGTCCTAGTCGAAAAGGGGCGATCGCATATTCGGAAATCACTCGAAAAAAGTCCGTAGGTAAGTGATGACATTCATCAAAAACTAGCAAGCCGTATTTGTTGCCCAAGGTTTCTGCATGAATACTTGCGCTATCATAAGTTGCTACTAAAATCGGCGTTTTGTCCCGCGAACCTCCGCCTAACAATCCGATTTCAATTTTGGGAAAAGCTGCTTTCAAATTAGCATACCACTGGTGCATTAAATCCAGAGTTGGCACTACAATTAATGTACTGCGACCAGTGACTTGCATGGCTAATTGTGCCAGGTAAGTTTTCCCGGAAGCCGTGGGAAGCACCACAACTCCTTGACTACCGGCTTGCTGCCATGCAGCCAGGGCTTGTTCTTGATGTGGATAAGGCTGCATTTCCACGCTGGGTACGAGTTCGAGTTGTTCGTAGGCGCGGGCAAGGTCGGTGAAGTTGACACAATCGGCCTGGAGGCATTCTACCAGGGGACGGTAGTGAATCGCCCGAATGCGGAATTTTTCGACGCGATCGTCCCATGTGGCAAAATCCACCCAGTCTCTGCCTTTTGGTGGTGGATGTAGCAGGAGAGTTCCGCGATCGAATGTTAAGCTAGGTATCCGTGGCATTTTTTTTTACATATATTGACAGCAGACTCTCTTTAGGCTACTTTTATGAGGAAATCTATTCAACCATAATCTACTATACCGCGTTCACTTACTTTCATAATTTTATGTTTGATTTTATCAAATACAAAAAAAGATTTGTAGAAGCGACTAAGGGCTGGGATAATGAAAAATGGAGCAATGTAGATAGCAATTCCTTCCTGATTTCTGCCCCGATTCTGCAAAATCGCCACGTCAAAAATTGCCGCTTAGTTGAAAGTCGGGCAAAACTGTTAGAATACCTGCCTAAAGATAGTGTTGTTGCTGAGGTGGGAACTCAATATGGAAACTTTGCTGAAAAAATATTTTCTATTACTCAACCCAAAAAACTGCATATCATAGATAATAATTTGCAATTATTTAAAACCCAGGTAACTCAGAAACAAAAAATCCTGTTACAAGAGGGCATAAAAAATGGGACAATCGAGCTTCATGAAGGCGATTCATCGACAATTTTAAGTGAGTTTCCCGATGAGTATTTTGACTGGATTTATATTGATGCTGACCACGCTTATGAAGGTGTCTGCAAAGATATCGATCGAGGATATAAAAAAGTAAAATCCGACGGGATGATGGTTTTTAACGATTATACAAATTGGTCTATCTGCGAGATTATGCCTTATGGTGTTGCCAGAGCGGTCAATGAATTTTGTTTAGCTAATAACTGGGAAATCGTATTTTTGGCACTTCAGTCTCTTGGCTATCACGATATTGCAATCAAGAAAAACAGCGACGACAAGGAAGTGCGAATTCAGTTGCCAGATGAGGATTCAGACTGGGATAGTGCCCAAATTCAAATCCAACAGCTTCAGTTAGAGTTAGAGAAAGCTAAAAATAGGATTTATTTGATGGAAAATGACAATTTTGGGAAAATGCGATCGTACTGGCTGAAAATCAAACAATTGTTCGCCCCCACAGTATGATTTCTAAACCTAGTATCTCCAAATCCCCTACTTCGCCGGAGTTGTGGCGGGTCTCAAGTGCTGACATGGCGCATGGTATGATGCCGATGGGATAATTTCTAAGCTAGATTCGATCGAAGTATGGCTAAAATTTGAGGTTTATAGATGGAAATAGGCGTCCCGAAGGAAATCAAGGATTTAGAGTTTCGAGTTGGCCTGAGTCCCGTCAGTGTCCGCGCTTGTTCAGACAAAGGCCACACAGTGTTTGTCGAAACAGGTGCCGGTACTGGGGCTGGTTTCGCCGACGAAGACTACATTCAAGCAGGGGCTAAGATTGTCTCAAAGCCGGAGGATGTCTGGAATCGGGAACTAATTGTTAAAGTTAAGGAACCCTTACCTGCTGAGTATCCGCTGATCCAAAAAGAGCAGTTGCTATTTACATATTTGCATTTAGCAGCCGATCGCACGTTAACCGAGTATTTAATGGAAAGTGGAGTCCAGGCGATCGCCTACGAAACTGTCGAACTCCCAGACAGGAAATTGCCACTGCTAACCCCCATGAGTATTATTGCAGGGCGTTTGGCCGTGCAGTTCGGGGCTCGGTTTTTGGAACGCCAGCAAGGAGGCCGAGGCGTACTTTTGGGAGGTGTACCAGGGGTAAGACCGGGCAAAGTTGTGATTTTGGGCGGCGGAATCGTCGGGACCGAAGCAGCGCGTATTGCTGTTGGAATGGGTGCTAGAGTGCAGATTTTGGATGTCAATGTCGATCGCCTAGCTTATTTAGAAACTCTGTTCGGTTCCAGAGTGGAATACCTCTACAGCAGTCCTTTACAAATAGAAGCTGTTGTCCCCGATGCTGATTTGTTAATCGGTGCGGTTTTGGTGTTGGGTAAAAAAGCCCCAACTCTGGTTTCTCGTGACTTTGTTGCCAAAATGCACCCCGGTTCTGTGATAGTTGATGTCGCAGTTGACCAAGGTGGTTGCGTAGAAACTTTGCGGGTAACTTCTCACACCAATCCTACCTATATTGAGGAAGGAGTCGTGCATTATGGTGTGCCAAATATGCCCGGTGCAGTGCCTTGGACTGCGACTCAAGCTTTGAATAACAGCACTTTGCCTTATGTTTTGCAGTTGGCAAATTTCGGGATTAAAGCTTTGGAA
Source organism: Microcoleus sp. EPA2 (assembly GCA_020882975.1). Lineage (GTDB taxonomy): Bacteria > Cyanobacteriota > Cyanobacteriia > Cyanobacteriales > Microcoleaceae > Microcoleus. The sequence goes on from JAHRFD010000017.1 coordinate 110,436, forward strand.
ACCAATCCTAGTTTAGCCAAGGGATTGAACGTGCAACATCACCGATTGGTGCATCCTGCGGTCCGCGAAGTTTTCCCAGATTTAGCTGATTGAATCTGATATTGCTTGGCTGTTGGAGAACACTTTACTAGGACATGAATACCGGATTTGATATCACTTGTGGCTGGGTCGGAAGTGATATCAAATCCGCTTTTTTCCCTAAGCTTTTAGCTAAAGAAATAAACGGTTAAATTAAATCGGGATGACAGGATTTGAACCTGCGACCCCCTCGTCCCGAACGAGGTGCGCTACCAAGCTGCGCTACATCCCGAATCAAGTCAATGTTTGAATATTATATCATATTCAACTCGAAATTCAACATTATAGTATATAATAATTTGTAAAATACTAACCAGGCAAAAACAGACGTGACAGTTAAGCCACAGTGGTTGCGAGTCAAAGCCCCCCAGTGGGAGCGCGTCGGCAACGTTAAGGAAATTTTGCGGGATTTAGCCCTGAATACGGTTTGCGAAGAGGCTTCCTGTCCCAATATCGGCGAGTGCTTCAATGCAGGTACTGCCACATTTTTAATCATGGGGCCAGCCTGTACCCGCGCTTGTCCTTACTGTGACATTGACTTTGAGAAAAAGCCCCAACCTCTCGATCCGACGGAGCCGAAAAGATTGGCGCAAGCAGTAGAGCGCCTGAAATTAAACCATGTGGTGATTACTTCGGTGAATCGGGATGATTTGCCAGATGGCGGTGCATCCCAGTTTGTGCACTGCATTCAAGCAGTTCGTTCTGTGATGCCACAGACGACTATAGAAGTTTTGATTCCCGATTTGTGTGGCAATTGGCAAGCTTTGGCAATTATTCTGGGAGCTAAGCCGGAGGTACTCAACCATAATACTGAAACTGTCAAACGACTTTACCGGAAAGTGCGACCACAGGCCAAGTACGATCGCTCTCTGGAACTGTTGCAACGCAGCCGGGAAATCGCACCAGAGGTTTACACCAAATCTGGGATTATGGTGGGACTGGGAGAAACAGACGAGGAAGTTCGTGAGGCTATGCAGGAGTTGCGCGCTGTGGGGTGCGATATTTTGACAATTGGACAGTACCTGCAACCTAGTCAAAAACACTTAAATGTGGAAAACTTTGTGACACCGGAACAGTTTGATGCTTGGAGAGAATTTGGTGAATCTTTGGGCTTCTTGCAGGTTGTGGCTTCTCCCTTAACTCGCAGTTCTTATCATGCCGAACAGGTGAGGGAACTGATGGAACTTTACCCTCGGTAGAAATGCTCGGTTGGGCGATCGTTGGCGTCTAAATCTGAGAGTTTATGAAGTTTTATGAAAAAAGCAACTAATTTTCAGAAGTGATCGGGAACCAGCAGATCGGTGATGAAGATTAACTTAACTTCTGACGAGAGTCACTTGTTTATAGCTAGAGATTATCTATACTAGCTACATAAACAAAGAAGTAGAACACACTTTCCTGGTCTCCAAACTGTTACATCAGAAAGTTCTTGGCATTTTCCCGAAAGTTACTAAAACAAGATGGTAAGTCAAAGTTCGATCGGACAACAGTATTCCAGTCAGGAAAATTAGTAAAGAAACAAAAAGCGGTGATGCTTCGTCCTAACCAAATGGGCATCATAAATATAAATAACCGCTAAGCGTAGCATCTTTTCACCCGGAGCCACTGAGAAAATCACTATGCCAGCCACCTCTTTTTACGCTGAAGCTGAATTCGACGAACAACTGCGAGTAAATCCCTTGCAAGATGATGTGTTGGATGAGGATGCTGAAGAAGCTGGAGACGAACTCATCGACCAAGAAACAGCAGAGACTGAAGATGCAGACTCAGCAGCAAAGTCTCAAAAAAATGCTAATCGCCGCACTACTGATCTAGTGCGTCTGTACCTCCAAGAAATAGGGCGGGTACGTCTGTTAGGTCGAGATGAGGAAGTCTCCGAAGCTCAAAAAGTTCAGCGCTATATCAAATTGCTAGAATTGCGGAACACCGCCGCTTCGCAGGAAGAAGGAAAGATTCAGGGCTTCGTGCATTTAATTGAGGTGCGCGATCGCTTGGCCGCACAGTTGGGACACAAACCTTCCCTGGAACGTTGGGCCACCACGGCCGGAGTCGGTGATGTGTCGGAACTCAAGCGGATTATGAGTGAAGGTAAGCGCCACTGGGCCGAGTTAGCAGAGATGACAGTAGAGACCTTGGAAAGGACTCAAACTGAAGGTGTCGAAGCTAAAGACCACATGATTAAGGCTAACTTGCGCCTAGTCGTTTCGGTGGCGAAAAAATATCAAAATCGTGGCTTAGAACTACTAGACTTGATACAAGAAGGTACTCTGGGACTGGAACGAGCTGTCGAAAAGTTCGATCCGACGCGGGGCTATCGATTTAGCACCTACGCCTACTGGTGGATTCGCCAGGGAATTACACGGGCGATCGCTACTCAAAGCCGTACCATCCGCCTCCCGGTTCACATTACCGAAAAGCTGAATAAAATTAAAAAAGCCCAGCGCAAAATTTCTCAAGAAAAAGGTCGGACAGCCACTATAGAAGATATCGCTGTTGAGTTAGATATGACTCCGATCCAAGTGCGGGAAGTTTTACTCCGAGTACCCCGCTCTGTTTCTCTAGAAACTAAAGTTGGCAACGAGAAAGATACAGAGTTGGGCGACTTGCTCGAAACAGACTGCGTATCGCCAGAAGAAATGCTGATGCGAGAAGCTTTGCACCGCGACTTGCAGCAACTGTTGGCAGATTTGAGCAGTCGCGAACGAGATGTGATTCTGATGCGGTTTGGTTTGGGTGATGGACACCCCTACTCACTGGCAGAAATTGGTCGTGCACTGGATTTATCTCGCGAGCGTGTCCGCCAAATTGAAGCTAAAGCTTTGCAAAAGCTGCGTCAGCCCAAGCGTCGCAACCGCGTGCGGGATTATTTAGAGTCTCTGGGTTAAAGTTGGTACATCCACAATCCTGTGATGTCAGAACCCGGACTTCTTCAAGAAGTCCGGGTTCTCCTGTCTTTAAAAATTATCAATAAGCTTTGATATTTGAAAAATATCCCGATCGTTGTGTATGATTGTCAATAGACAGACTTTCTTGAGAGGGTCACTATGGCACTTTACACAGCTTCTTCCTTCAAATCGGAACTCAATGACAAAGGCTGGCGGATGACTCCTCAACGGGAAACCATCTTGCACGTTTTTCAGAACCTCCCCAAAGGCAACCACCTGAGTGCGGAGGATTTGTATACTTTGTTGAAAAATCGCGGAGAAAACATTAGCTTATCCACTATTTACCGAACTTTAAAGTTAATGGCAAGGATGAGCTTGTTGCGGGAACTCGAACTAGCAGAAGGTCACAAACACTATGAAATAAACCAGCCTTATCCGCACCACCACCATCACTTAGTCTGCGTTCAGTGCAACCGCACGATCGAATTTAACAACGATTCGATCTTAAAAATTGGCATGAAGCAAGCTGAAAAGTCAGGGTTGCACCTCCTCGACTGCCAGCTCACCATTCATACTGTTTGTCACGAAGCTTTGAGAATGGGATGGCCTTCTTTGGTTTCGAGTAATTGGTCTTGTCCGAGGTCGATCGCCCAAAATGCCAACGCCCCGGAATCAAGCGACTAAAGTTACACCTATATTCGCGTTTTAAGTACAACTTGTTACAAAAATTAACAAATATTGGTGCTGCCTTGGCTAGAAAGTTTTGGTCAACAAATCGTCACTGCTGACCCGGTAACTGCGCTGAGCTTGGTCAAGAGCGGCTTGAGTGGGAGCATCCAACACTCCACTAATGGGACCGTTGTAAAAACGGAGGTCTCGCAGTCGTCTTTGTAACTGGTAAATGCTCGATCGAGAAGTGATGCTAATTGGAACTGTAGAACCTCGATCGACCTGTGGTATGCTCACGCCCCCAGGGGGAACTGTCTGTGCAGTCTGTTTCTGACTTTGCTGTAAAGCTCCCTGAGTCTGTCTATCGACCTTTCCAGTCCCAGACAGGCGGTTAGCTGTCTGAAACCGAATCAGCGCGGCCTCAGTAGCTCGATCGAACAAACCATGAATCGGACCTGCATAATAGCGCAATACTTGCAGTCTCTGTTGTAACTGCTCTACTTGTCGGCCCGTGTCACCGAACTTGAGAAAGTCCACCACAAAATTTGGCTGTTTACTTTGTCTAGGAAAAAAAGTAGCTTGAAACTCAGCCCTCCGGGTATCTATCGCAATCAAAGTAGCCGTGTCAGCACAGCCATCTGTTACCAGAAAATTATCTTGCTGAAAACGAGTAACAGCATAGAGAGTACGTTCCCGAAACTTGCCATCAACAGGACCTTTAAAATAGCCCAAATCCTTTAACTGCCGCTGAATCAAGTCTACCGTCGCTCCTCTGTCTCCAAAGCGCAACCCTCTGCAACCCCCATTTCCAGAAATAACGTCGGGATTCGGATTCGTTGGCAGGGGCTGGGACGGTCCTAAGAGCAAAGCTAAAGTTTGGCTGTCAGCCACACCAGTTACCCGTAGTCGGTTAATTTGTTGGAAACTTCTGACAGCTTCTTCAGTAATTCTGCCAAAAGTACCAGTAGGAGTTGTTGTAAAATATCCCAACTGCTGCAACTGGCGCTGGAGAACTAAAACATCTTCACCCTTGTCTCCAAAACGCAACTCCCGATAATTATTGGTATCAACAGTTCTAGAAGCTTGAGTTTTCGCCCTTAAACTATTGAGTGCTGATACTGTATCGCGATCGGGTCTTCCCGTCAGGGATAGTTGATAGTCTCGCTGAAAGTTAGTCAAAGCTTTTTGAGTGAGGGGGCCGAGTTGACCGGTGGAACTTCTGTTAAAATAGCCCAACTGTCGCAATCGGTCTTGAACTGCTCGCACATTGGGGTTTCCTGGATTTATTTGAGCAAAAGCCGAACTAGCTGCACTCACAACCGATAGTATTAAAGCCAAAGATAATAAACGGAAATAAGTATGGCTGGATAAGTATTTCCACTCGATCCCTTCTAAAATTGGAGACTCTGTGGATGCTTCGTCAGCCAGAGCAAGTTCGAGATAAGCAAGAGATTCCATAACTTTTGATTGTGAAATTGTAGCTGGGCTATGTGGGAAAACTGCCAAAACTCTATTTTGGCCTGTGACTCAATCTATGGAGACTAAGTTTTACCTGTATACACGTAGCACCCCTGTCGATCAAAAAAAATTCCACTCAAAATATCGTTGCAGGTAACAACCAAGATAGCATCACTGTTTTTCTTGACCTGCTGCTCGTCAGCAAAAAGTTGGCAACCACATCTTAGCCTTTAGTCCCGAAGGAAGATGTGTTTTTGGCGATGATTGCTTAATATTTTATCTGCTGGCTGCTAAAAATACCACTGATGCCAGAACCCAGACTTCTCTAAAAAGTCAGGGTTCTGAGGAGCAATGGGCATTTCAGGTTAATTGAGAGCGACCTACTTAACTATTTATTAAAAAATTGACGCTATTAAATTAAGCCGAACCGATCGCAAAGTAAAGCTACTCCCGCTGCAAAAACAGTAATTGCCAAAGCGATGAGGGGATTTTGGCCCCTGCTGACTGCAAAAGATGTCACTACTCCTGCTCCCAAAGCCGCAGTGAGCGCAGCCGTCGCCAAATCTCGATCGGGACGTGGATCGTACATATTTTTTATCCAAGACAGTTTTTATGTCATTCAAGTTACCACTGTTGCAGCAGGTGGGGTGACAACGGGCGGGATTTTGTAACTAACCTTAAAGTTTTGCTAGGTTTCTTAACATATTCTCATTCACCCTCAAGTTTTTCAGTATTGCCACCTTTGACCCAACCTTCACGATTGCCATCCTCAACCCGAATTCGCTGCCACTCTTTATCAGGGGAATCTTCCAAAACCACCACTTTTTCGTTGTAACCGACACCACCAATGCGGTTGGCATCTCGGTTGGCACTATCCCGTAAAATCAACCCAATCGGCTGAGTAACCAGAGCTCGGTAGGCTCCCGGCTCTAGCGGTTTTGGTGAGGGAGTATCGCTAGACTCTGAAACCGGACTAGCTTTCGCTGTTGACGTAGGCTTGGCGTTGGCAATCTGAACTACTTTTTTGTCGTTAGGAAAAACAGGTCTTTCAGGGATCGTGGTGAGTTTAGCTGCAAAGTAAAGTGCAGCCGCCACACTAGCGCCTGCCATTAGCACGATGGCTAATAAAAAGCCAACTAAAAACTTAAAAAAACTATACAAACTGTTCATAAAGCCGCTATTTAAGCAAGAGAGATGGGGAAGTGGGACAGGGGCAGATGGGGGAGAGGGGGAGAGTTGCGAAAATTTTCCTGATTCCTGATTCCTGATTCCTGATTACTTCAAAAGTTTATCCTTGAATTCGGCGACTTAAACTGCCGTATCGAGAAGCAAGACGAGCTTTCCCCGCAGCAGCCCAATCTTGGAGAAACTGGATTTGTTCTTGGGCAGTTCTTGCCAAGGGTACCATTTGGCTAGCTGATTCTAAAATATCATCTGTGGTGAAATCTCGATTCTGGCTAAACCCAATGTGCATCGCCTCGATCAATGTTTGCTCGATTTCTGCCCCGGAAAAATCAGGAGTTTCGTAAGCCAAACGCTCTACATCGTAATTTTTGATGCTGTGCGATCGCAGCCGCAACAAATGTACCTCAAAAATTGCCCGCCGTTCTTCCTGAGTAGGCAAACCCACAAAAAATATTTCGTCAAACCTACCTTTTCTGAGCATTTCTGGTGGTAAAGACTGAATGTTGTTCGCGGTTGCTACTACAAATACTGGAGAAGTTTTTTCGGCTAGCCAGGTAATAAAAGTCCCAAACACTCGGCTAGTGGTTCCCGAATCCCCTTTACCATCCAATCCCCCAAATGCTTTGTCAATCTCGTCAATCCATAACACGCAAGGTGCTAAAGCTTCGGCTAGCTGAATCATTTGTCTGGTGCGGGATTCCGATTCGCCGACTAATCCGGCAAATAGGCGTCCGACATCCAAGCGGAGTAGGGGTAAATGCCAGTGATGGGCGATCGCCTTTGCAGTCAAAGATTTGCCGGTGCCTTGAATTCCCACTAACAACAAACCTCTAGGATGGGGTAAACCGTATTGACGCGCGCGATCGGAAAAAGCACCACCGCGTCGCAGCAACCATTCTTTGAGATTATCCAAACCGCCGATATCGGAGATGTTTTCGCGGGCTGGGTAAAAATCCAGAATTTGAGTTTGACGGATAGTTTGGCGTTTTTCTTCTAAAATCAGTTCTGCATCGTTGGAATGGAGTTCGCCTCTGGTGGCGATCGCCTTTGCTAGAACTCGTCGAATACGTTCCATGGATAACCCTTGACAGCAGCGCACCATTTCATCCAGCAAACGCCCTTCTAGGACTTGTCCAATCGCCCCTAACAGCTTTTCCACCTCAATTTTGATTTCCGCCGCCGCAGGTAGGGGAAACTCCAAAACTGTGATTACTTCGCTGAGGTCTTCTGGGATGGAAACAATGGGAGATACGATGACAATATTTTTGGGTTGAGATTTGAGGCGTCTGGCCAAATTCCGCAGTTGGCGGGAAATTGCGACATCTTCTAAAAACCGCTGAAAATCTCGCAGGATAAAGATTGCTGGCGCAGATAGGGGGAGTTTTTCCAGAAATTCCAAAGCTTGTAAGGGGTTGCGCTTGCCAAAACCCACATCATTTGGATTACCTTGGTAGCCATCTACAAAATCCCAGATGTATACAGCGCGAGCACCCTGTTTTTTGGCACTTTGAGCGATCGCCACTTCTACTCGTTCTTCTTCTCGTGTGGGAATGTAAATTAGGGGGTAGCGCGATCGTAGCAGCAGTTCAAACTCATCACTAAAATTGGTCATTTGTTATTTGTTATTGGTTATTTGTTATTGGTTATTTGTTATTGGTTATTGGTTATTTGTTATTTGTTATTGCTTATTGCTTATTGCTTATTGGTTGTTTGTTGTTTGTTGTTTGTTGTTTGTTATTTGTTATTTGTTTTAGTGCTGAAATATCGCTCTTCTTTCTTAGTCCGCGGAGGCGGACGAAAGTTTATGTAGACGCGGTTTCAACCGCCGACTGCTTTGTTTATGTAGACGCGGTTTCAACCGCCGACTGCTGCTGTTGCTCTTATCTAAGGAAGTTGCCGTTTCAGTGCCGCCAGAGATGCCCAACGACTATCAGATATAGTTTCTGAGCTTTCTGTATTGGCATCATTTACAATGATTCCCACGCATTTAGCATCACATATTTGTTTGTGTGGTTCTGCCAGACACAGTTGTTCGTACAGCCAATCACTCGGAGAAAAAGAACCCGTGGGCGACAAAGTTTCCACCAAATCTTCAAACTCCACCTTCATTTCTATCGGATTTGTATCTGGGCGATCGGCTTCTTTATCCAGCCAAATTAATTCCGATGAGTTCAACACCAATCTGTGATTGTACTGTTTCAAACATCTATGACAAGTTAGAGTAACAATAGTTTCTGCTTTCGCCTTCACCTCAAGATAAGTTCCTTGGTGAGTCACTTGCAATCGTCCTCGCACAGGAGTTAGAGATGCTAAATTGGGAATAAATTCGTCAAACTCAATTACCTCTGTCTGCTCTGATTTTGAGAGTAGACGAGGGATATAAATTGTCTCCATAATCATCCTCCGCCTTCTAAGCCTCAGCCTATTTTACATTTTAGATTGTAGATTGAATATTCAAGATTGAAGAATTATAGAAAAGTACGTCAGTGATGAATCCGAGGGAATGTAGAAAGTGAAAAGGAATAGTTGATTTTTCAATTTTCCCTCTTCATTCTTCCTTCTTCCTTCTTCTTACCCTCAGCGCAGACGCACTACCAAACGCCGATCGGGTTCTTGTCCTTGGCTGTAAGTTTCTATATCCTCAGATTCACTCAAAAAGCTGTGTACTTGACGGCGTTCAGCCGCAGACAGGGATTTGAGTTCAACTTCTACTCCCGTCATCCGGGCTTGCTGTGCTGCGTATTCTGCCATCGATCGCAGTTCTTCTTGGCGACGAATTCGATAGCCATCGAGTTCAACTGTATAAGCAATTGGCTCTTCTGCTTCGTGAGCTATATTTACAACCGTGTTGCAGAGGTACTGAATAGCATCTAGCACATCACCGTTTGGTCCTACCAAAATTGCAATTTGTTCGGGAGTCAGATTGCTTTCATCTATGGTCATCCAATAGCAATCTGCTTGTTGTTCAGATATCACTTTGGATGGAATGGCGGACAGTTTAAGAAATTCTTCTAACCATTGCTGTCCGCGCTGCATTTGAGAGTCTTTCATTGTTAACATCAAGCTTTTTTCTTGGGACGCTTAGGCTCAAAGGGAATCGCATCTAATCCCTGTTCTTTTTTGGTTTTCGCCTCGGCTTCATCCACTATTTTTTGCAGGTTTTCCGGCAGTGGTTCTCGCGACAAAATGAACGATTGAACTGTCTGGAAAATGTTAGCAATCAGCATATACATCAACACGCCGGCCGGCAGCGGAAAGAACAAAAACATCCCGGAAAATATTACAGGTGTGAGTTTGTTAACTGTAGCCTGTTGAGGGTTGTCGTTTGGTCCTGGGGCTTGTCCCGAAAGGGTTTGGTTGATATATAAGCTAATACCAAAGCCGAGGATCATGACCAGAATATCCCAGTGGATTGTACCGTCTGGGTCGATCGCACCAACGCGGCCTAGAGCTTCGATAAACAGGAATCCTTTGTTAGTGGCTAATCCGGGGATTGTGCCTTGAACTGTCACATCACCGGGCGCTATGGCTACGATGTTGCCCTGTTCGTCTATCTTTGCTAGTTCTTCGCCTTTGGTGATTGTCCACCGGGGTACAAAGTCGGTTTCGCTCTTATTTTCTTTGGCTACAGCGCTGAGAGGTTTACCCTCTGGGGTTTGAAATTCAATTTTGGTTTTGTCGCCGACTGCGAGTTTGTCGCCGCCTGGAATTACGCCAATAATGGGAGCGTGAAAAGTACCTGTCACGTAAATATTTTGCGGTGGTGTCGCAAAGGCTTGCGGTTGAACAACTTCCATTTGTTCTTTTGGCAAGACTTGGATGTTAACGCTGTAATTTATGTCAGAAAACGGCGAACCCCTGAGTGTGGCAAACAGCGCAAACAGCACTGGCATTTGGATCACTAATGGGAAACATCCTGCTAGAGGATTACCAAATTCTTTGTATACTTTGCTCATTTCCTCCTGCTGTTTAGCAGGATTGTCTTTATAGAGTTTTTGAATTTGATCTACTCGCTCTTTCATCAACGGCTGCGCTACTTTCATGCGCCGCATATTGCGAAGAGAGCCTGCATTGAGAGGATAAAGAGCAAAGCGAATCACGAGCGTCAGAGCTACGATCGCTAAACCATAGCTTGGCACGATCCCGTAGAAAAAATCTAGGATCGGCAGCATAAGGTTGCTGGAGAGAAATGAGATACCAAAATCCATTCGCTTTGAGTTAATTTAGGTGCTCTATGTTTACTGTTGAGAAATATTGGGTACCGCTGGATACGGGCCACTCAACTTTTAGACTTTTGTCTATCTTAGGACATTGGCTATCGATCGATCGCCCGTTAGCGGTTTTTTGATAATGAGTTTGCCAATTCTCGCACTAACTTAACTTTTTTTGAGAGATGGTAAAACTGTTATTTAGTTTGAGCTGCGTTGGTTTTTTGAGCTGCGGGGGGCAGTTTTTCGTTAATGTAGTCATAAACCGAGCGGAATTTCGGCATCGATCTTAGTTCCAAACGACTGCCATTTTTCAGAGTCAGCACCATGTCTCCATAGGTCCCAAAACCTCGTGGCACCGTCACAATCTTGACTATATCTGAGTAGATCACATCGGTGCGATCGCCACCCATCCAACCGCTAGTGACTGACACGCGACGGTTGGTGATCCGATAGCGCAGCCATAGAGCTCGGACAATTGCTCCGACTGCTAGGGGTATTCCCACTACAGTCAGCGCCAGGAGTAAATTAACGATCAAGTCACCGGGCGCGGGGCCGCCTTCATAATATACTTCCTCTCTAATTCCCATCTAGTACCTCGGCTTCTACCAACAACTGCTCTAATTCTTGCAGAATTTCTGCATAATTGCACTCTTGTGCGATCGGGCGCACGACAATTACTAAATCCCACCCGAATTTTAATCGGGGCAAAAGCTGTCGCAAAGCAGCGCGAATCTGGCGCTTAATCCGGTTGCGGACTACAGCGCGTTTGCTCACTTTGAGGCTGATAGAAATGCCTGTGCGAGTGGGCTGGAAGGATTTTTCCGCTGTCGGTTGGGCCTTGAGGGCGCTTTTTGGTTTCCGCAGAGCTCTTAAGCTCAGATGAGCGGAGTTGCGGCGCATTCCTTTGCGGTAAACGGCGCTGAAGTCTTTTCGGTGCTTGAGTCGGTTTGCTTCGGGCAACATGGCTACGGGCGCGCGATCGGGTCTGTGAACCTTGGGTGCAGTGCTAGACTGCGAGGCGGTGACGACCTTTGCTGCGACGGGCTTTGATGACTAATCGACCGTTTACAGTTCGCATTCTGGCCCGAAAACCGGAGGTTCTTTTTCTTTTGCGGCTGGTTCCGTGCAGGGTTTGCTGTGTCATTTTAATTTCTCCGGGCTGGTTACTTTACTTTTGATTAATATTCACAATCTCCTATTATACCATAGAGTTGTTTCCTTGGCAATAATATTTTCTGATTTGAGATGTATTGAGAGTAAGATTGAAGTTGCGATCGTAGTCTTGAATGATTGGTAAAGCCTAGAACCCCGCAGGCTTTAAGTGCTGTGGCGTTCTAAACCGCTGACATTTATTGAAAGCCTTGCGAAAAAAATTAATTGGATGTTTGAAAAACAATGCGTTAAAATGCCAAATATAACCAACCGGAAAAAAGAGATGAATGCCACAGTATTAACCCCTAATCCGAATCGTTTAACCCAATTAACTTATCAAGTTATAATTGAAAAGCACGATGAAGACCTCTACAGCGCAATAGTTTGGGAATTGCCTGAGTGTAGAAGCTCAGGAGCTAGTAAAGAAGAAGCTTTGAAAGTTTTACACCGATTGTTGATCGAGCGTTTAAAAAGAGTCGAAATAGTCTCTCTTATTATATGGAATTTTTGCTGCAAAAAATCCGCGTTGGCACGCAAGATTTACGGATTGCCGCGATCGTACTTTCAAAGAGTGGTATTCTACTTACCCGGAATCGCCTAGATTTTGAAAAAATCCCTGGATTGAAGTTTGAAGACTGGTCATTGCAATCATAGTTCTGGACGCAATAATTCTAGGGATAGGTGTAACCATATATAGCAATCCTAAATCATTTGTTAATTTCTTACTCCCAGACCTTAATAAGGTCTGGGTTGGGGTGGGGTAAAAAAGTTTACGACTCCTGCAAGGACTGCTATATCAAATAAACCGGGTTTCGGGTTTATTTACCCCATATTTCCTATACCTAAACCAGCAAGAAGTTAACCGCTGTAATTGAATTCGCCTTCACTCCAATCATCACACCTAACTCCTCCCCTGTCAAGACATTTTTAATCAAAGTTCCCTGAGTATTTTGAGTTATTGCTAACTGATTAAAGCTCAAACCTCCGGTTAGTGCGATCGAGTCTTGACCCACGGTAAAATCAGCGATAACATCAAATCCTTGACCTGATTTTAAGACAAAGACATCATTACCGCTACCGCCAATCAAACTATCGTTACCTAAGTCTCCGTAAAGAATGTCGTCACCTTTCCCACCCAGGAGAGTATCGTTATCTTCCCCTCCGTAAATAGTATCGTTTCCTTCACACCCTCCGAGAATATCTGTTCCTTCATTACCACTGATAAAATCGCTGCCTTCACCACCACAAATAGTATCTGTGCCGAAATTGCCGAACAAGTAATCATCACCTTGACTTCCTAAAATGATGTCGTCACCTTTACCTCCATACAAGGTGTCATTATCCTTACCACCATCGATGAAATCATTATCTCGATCGCCCAGGACGATATCGTTACCTTCTCGCCCGTTGAGGGAATCATTACCCTTGCCTCCGTACATCAAATCATTGCCGAATTCTCCCAGGATGATGTCATTATTTTCATCTCCAAATAGGAGGTCGTCACCGCTGCCACCGCTGATAAAATCGTTGCCTTTGTTGCCGTTGAATATGTCGTTTTCGCCGCCACCATATAAGTTGTCATCCCCGGAAGAAGCATCGAATATATTGCCGTTGTTGCTGCCGAGAAATTCATCGTTTTTGGCAGTGCCTGTTGGAATTGCCGATACACCAAGTATGGTGTTTTCAACTGAGTTAGGTTGGTTTAAGTTGGGATAGTCAATGTCATCGCAGATGCAGTCATCGTTGGGGATGTTGTTAGTTATTGGTGTTGGCGTTACTTCGGGTGCTGGCGTTGGTGCGGGTGTTGGTGTTCCCGTTGGAGTCGGTGTTCCCGATGGTGTTGGTGTTTCCGATGGTGCGGGTGTTCCCGATGGAGTCGGTGTTTCCGATGGTGCGGGTGTTCCCGATGGAGTCGGTGTTCCCGATGGTGCGGGTGTTCCCGATGGAGTCGGTGTTCCCGATGGTGCGGGTGTTCCCGATGGCGTGGGTGTTCCCGATGGAGTTGGTGTCGGTGTATCTGTTCCCGATGGAGTTGGTGTTCCCGATGGCGTGGGTGTTCCCGATGGCGTGGGTGTTCCCGATGGAGTCGGTGTTCCCGATGGAGTCGGTGTTCCCGATGGTGCGGGTGTTCCCGATGGAGTTGGTGTTTCCGATGGTGCGGGTGTTCCCGATGGTGCGGGTGTTTCCGATGGTGCGGGTGTTCCCGATGGTGCGGGTGTTCCCGATGGTGCGG
>JAHRFD010000018.1:0-17057 GCA_020882975.1 Microcoleus sp. EPA2
ATTTGGGTGCAAGCCCAGGAATTCGACTGCTTTTCTGAGTGGTATGTATGCCATCCGCTAAAGATCACACTATTTGTTAGCGTATGTCAATAATTGTTAGAAAAATTGGTACTGTGCGTTAACCTCAACAAAATTAAACAGTTGTTTGGGTTTATGGTAGATGTTTAAATTATATCAAATCCTCTCTTCATTGGAATTATTAAACTCTCTCTTCTCGAACTTCGCGTCATAAGCGCCTTCGCGGTTAAATCATTCCGATACAACCGGAATCGATATTACTCGTTTTACTGGTTGCTCGGCATAGCCCATGGGTGACAACTTAAACCGAAGTTCCCCTTCGAGGGTAACTTCACCCTTGATCCCTGTTGAATTGTTTACTGTATCCTAGAATACAATTAGTCCTCACCTTAAAAAAAATATACATATATTAACAAAGTAAATGTCAGGTAGCCTGGATGTTTGCAGCTTATTGACAATAGATTTGAATGCCCCCCGATAGCCCAAACGGTACAGCCCTTACCCTACAAGTCTTAGTTTGAAGCATTTTGATAAGCAAATCAGGATGCCCTTGCCAAGCCTTCCTTATTGATAGCCACATCCGAAAACATTTACTTATAAGTTAAATTTAATAATTGTTTTAGAATTACTGCGAGAGTACGGTAGACTTAATTATCAAGCCAAACAAAGGTGGGGATCGCAACCAGCGTAGCTCACACAACAGGGCTGACCCCAAGATCGATTTAATCAAAACAGTCAAATCAGTAGGGAGAGTCCAAAGACTTATGCTAACAATAAATCTTTGACTCCGTACTGCTAACCTGCGCTCAAAAGAGTTCGCTAAACCCCAATTAGCAAACACCAAAAAAGCGCCTTGATAAACTTCAGTGATGTCGTTACAGAAGATTATGGATTGCAGCGAGGCTAGGCTATGACAAAATTTTCCGAGAATTTTTCCAGACGTAAATTTATCGTCACCGCAGGTGCATCTGCTGTCAGTTCAATATTACTCAAAGGCTGTCTGGGAAATCCCCCCGAACCTGGTGCTAGTGCTGGTGGTGAGGCCGATGGTGGCACAGGAGCAACTCCACTGGCAACATCACCCGTTGCTGTTGCCAACGAGAAAAGAGTCGAAGGAATTGAAAGCACTAAGATCACCTTGGGATACATCCCGATCGTCGAAGCAGCACCTTTAATTATTGCCAAAGAAAAAGGCTTTTTTGCCAAGTATGGCATGACGGATGTCGTAGTTGCAAAACAAGCCAACTGGGGTTCGGCCAGAGACAACGTAGAAATCGGATCGGCAGGCGGTGGGATTGACGGCGGCCAGTGGCAAATGCCCATGCCTTATCTAATTAGTAAAGGTCTGATTACTAAAAACAGCGTCCAAATCCCAATGTATGTTCTGGCGCAGTTAAACACTCAGGGAAATGGCATTGCGATCGCGGGCAAACACCAAGGCAAAGGCCTGGGACTTAAACTAGATCAAGCGGCCCAAAACTACATCAAAGATCTTGCCAAAGCAGGCACCCCCTTCAAAGCAGCCTACACTTTCCCCAAAGTCAACCAAGACTTATGGATTAGGTACTGGCTGGCTGCTAACGGCATCAATCCCGATACAGATGTCAGCTTGCTGACAGTACCAGCCGCCCAAACTGTGGCCAACATGAAAACCGGAAGCATGGACGGTTTCAGTACAGGCGACCCCTGGCCCCTGCGCATTGTCAAAGAAAACATCGGCTTCATGTCAGCCCTGACTGCCGAAATCTGGAAAGGCCACCCAGAGGAATATCTAGCAATTCGGGGCGACTGGGTAGACAAACACCCGAAAGCCACCGCAGCCTTGTTAGCAGGACTAATCGAAGCACAGCAGTGGTGCGACAAGCCCGAACATCGAGCCGAATTGGTGTCAATTGTGTCTGGAAAAAGCTTCTTTGACGTATCTCCAGCAATTTTGACTCCTCCTTATGAAGGCAAGTACACTATGGGCGATGCCAAACCAGACATCAATGAATTTAAGATGAGTCCGCTGTACTGGAAAGACGACATCGGCAACGTTTCTTATCCCTACGCAAGTCATGATTTGTGGTTTTTAACCGAAAGTGTTCGCTGGGGTTTCTTGCCGACAAAAACTTTGTCACAAAAGAAAGAAATTATTGGTAAAGTCAACCGTGGCGATTTATGGAAAGCAGCAGCAAAATTAGCAGGAGTTCCTGATGCTGAAATTCCCAAAAATACGTCTCGTGGCATTGAAAAGTTCTTTGACGGGAAAGAATTTAACCCAGAAAATCCCGAAGAATATCTCAAGAGTTTAGCAATTAAAAAAGTGTGATGGGGTAACAGCTTCCCATAATGAAAGTTGAGAAACTTTAGTTTTGCAAACAAATAGCACGAACATAGGAGATTAGGAGCATGGCTGTAAGCACAAATCGCAAAGGCGGAGTCGATGTCCAAGGAGCATTTGGCGAATTTTGGAAAAAGAATTCCCAAAATTTATTGCCACCAATCCTAGGAGTAATTGGATTTCTGTTTGTTTGGCAATTCTTGTCTAGCACGGGAATTATCAAGTTGCCGGGACCGACTAGCGTTTGGACTGATGAACGGACTCGCGTCTTGTTGATGTATCCTTTCATGAACTCCAAAACCTACGGAGTCGGTTTGTTTTGGCAGACATTGGCTAGTTTGGAACGGGTGGCAAAAGGCTACACTCTAGCAGCTCTTGTGGGAATTAGCCTGGGAGTTGTGGTAGGGACAAATCCTTTTTTAAATAAGGCTTTAGATCCGATTTTCCAGTTTTTGCGGATGGTGGCTCCTTTGGCTTGGGTACCGATCGCCCTGGCTGCATTACAACAAAACGAACCTGCTGCTTTGTTCGTGATTTTTATTACTTCAGTTTGGCCGATTTTAATTAACACAACAGAAGGTGTCCGCCAAATTCCCGACGATTACAATAACGTGGCGAAAGTGCTGCAACTTACTCGGAAAGAGTATTACTTGAATATCTTATTTCCGTCGGCACTTCCCTACATTTTCACTGGATTGAGAATTGCGATCGGTTTGGCTTGGCTGGCGATTATTGCTGCGGAAATTGTGATGTCGGGGATTACGGGTATTGGTTTCTTTATTTGGAATGCTTACCAACAAAACTACATCAGCGAAATTTTGTTAGCCGTAGTCTACATCGGGGCTGTTGGTTTATTGCTCGATCGCCTGATGGCTTGGTTGCAGCAAAAAATTGCTCCTAGCCAAGGAAAGTAGTTTTAAGTTACTTCTTTGGGACAGGAAGAATTAGAATTATTTAACAGCGAAGACTTGTTAAAGAAGCGGTGGCTAAGGGCTAGGACACAGGGGAGCAGAAAAATCTGAAATGGATAAAATTCCCCTTGATTAAGGGGAATTTAGGAGTATCTAGACTAGAATAAAAGCAACATCTATCGAAATAACCAACCTCGCAAAAAAGGCAAGAAAATCATGTCTGTTTTGATTGCAGTAGAACAACTCCAAAAAGTTTTTAATCTCTCAGACGGTGGCACCTATGTTGCACTCAAAGGCATCGATCTGGAGATTAAAAAAGGCGAATTTATTTCCTTAATTGGACACTCTGGCTGTGGGAAATCTACGCTGCTTAATATGGTGGCTGGTTTGGATTTGCCTACAGAAGGGCTGGTGACGATCGAAGGACAAAGAATCACTAAACCTGGCCCCGATCGCATGGTAGTCTTCCAAAACTATTCGCTCCTACCTTGGCGAACAGTCAGGGAAAACATTACCCTAGCCGTAGACTCGGTGATGAACGGCTTACCGAAAGCCGAACGCCTAGAAATCATCCAAAAACACATTGATATGGTGGGGTTGACTCCCCACGCCGATAAACAGCCCGCATTGCTTTCTGGGGGACAAAAACAGCGCGTGGCGATCGCCCGTGCCCTCGCCCTGCGTCCTAAACTGTTACTCTTAGACGAACCCTTCGGCGCCCTCGACGCCTTAACTCGCGGCAACTTGCAAGAAAAGTTGATGGAAATTTGCCAAGAGTATGAAATCAGCGCCCTGATGGTGACTCACGATGTGGATGAGGCGGTATTGCTGAGCGATCGCATCGTCATGCTCACCAACGGCCCAGAATCGAAGATTGGCGGGATTTTGGAAGTAGACATCCCCCGCCCCCGCAAGCGGATGGAAGTAGTCTCACACCCCAGCTACTACGCTCTACGCAGCGAAATGATTTACTTCCTCAACCAGCAAAAACGGGTGAAAAAACTGCGGGCGCGGAAAGTACCGGCGATCGCCCGTCATGGACTGGAAAAAATCAACCTGGAACTGGGCTTCGTCCCCCTCGCAGCGTGCGCTCCCCTAGCCGTCGCCAAAGAAAAAGGCTTTTTTGCCAAGCACGGCCTCGATGAAGTCCACCTGGTGCGCGAAACAAGCTGGCGCGGCATCGTAGACGGCATCGCCGCAGGTTACTTAGACGCAGCCCAAATGCCCTCTGGTATGGCAATATGGTTGAGCTTGGGGGGCCACCAAGAAAAGCCGATACCGACGGTGACAGCCCTCACCATGAGCCGCAACGGTAACGGAATTACCCTCGCCAAGCGGTTTTACGACCAAGGGATCTACACCCTGGCAGACTTTAAGCAAATGCTGCACAGAACCCCGGCGCAAACTCACCGCATGGCGATCGTCCACCCTTCTTCCATGCACAACCTGCTGCTACGCTACTGGCTGGCTTCCGGCGGCATTGACCCCGACCATGATGTCTTGCTCAAAAACATCCCTCCAGCTCAAATGATCGTGGACTTACAAGGCGGCACCATTGACGGTTTCTGCGTCGGCGAACCTTGGAACTTGCGGGCCTCGATGGAAGGAGTCGGCTTTACCGTGGCGACAGATTTGGAACTGTGGCCAGGACACCCCGCCAAAATTCTGGGGGTGCGGGAAGACTGGGCTAATGCTTATCCCAACACTCACATTGCTCTAGTCAAAGCTTTGCTGGAAGCTTCTCAGTATTGTGCCGCTCCAGCTAACGCTGCTGAGGTGTCGGAAATTGTCGCGGGACGGGAGTATGTCGCCACCGACAAAAATTACATCCAACTAGGCGATCCCAAATCTAATGCTTGTAACCTCGACAGTCCGATGCGGGAATACGCCCACCATTTGTTCTGCGGAGATGGGGTGAACCGTCCCAGCCGTACTGAACAACTGTGGCACATGGTACAGATGGCGCGCTGGGGCGATACTGTGTTTCCCCGCAACTGGGTGGAAATTCTGGAACGGGTTGTCAGAGTTGGTACTTTCAGCACGGCGGCGAGAGAGTTGGGAATGTCCGATATTACTTACACTCGCGGTTCTCTTCCCTTGTTTGATGGCTTGGTGTTTAATGCTGACGATCCAATCGGCTACCTCAATAGTCTGAAAATTAAACGCGATTTCACGATGGCTGAGGTGATACTCGATTCCGGCCGCAGAGCAGCTTAGAGCGGTTTTCAGTTACATAAAAATAGAGTAATTGCTAATTGTTATTTGTTAGTTAGTAATTCCCTATTTATGACCTGTGTTACATCAGTTAAATCCGTTGCCGAACTTCCGTCGCCCATCACCCACTAACAAATTCCCAAGCCATGATTAACACCACGAAAAACAATACCGAAACCAAAACTTTAAACAAGAAAGGGAACGATCGCCGTCAGCCTTTTTTGTCGATCCAAAATGTTTACAAATCCTATCCAAACGGTTACAGAGCTTTAGAAAATGTCAACCTGAATGTAGCTGAGGGAGAGTTTATTACCCTGATTGGACACTCCGGTTGTGGTAAGTCAACTCTGTTAAACATGGTGTCGGGTTTTAGCACTCCCAGTCAGGGTAGCGTGACGATTAACGGGGAGAAAATTACTAAGCCTGGACCCGATCGCATGGTGGTGTTTCAGGGTTATGCTTTGCTACCTTGGCGAACGGTGTTTGAAAATGTTTATCTAGCTGTTAATGCTGTATTTCCCAATAAGTCCAAGGTGGAAAAAAATGCGATCGTCAAAGACCATTTGGCGATGGTGGGATTGACAGAAGCTGCGGAAAAAAGACCGCCGCAAATTTCGGGGGGGATGAAGCAGCGGGTTTCCATCGCCCGCGCTTTGGCCATTCGCCCGAAAGTGCTGATTTTAGATGAACCTTTTGGTGCTTTGGATGCAATTACTAAGGAGGAATTGCAGGAAGAGTTGCTGAAAATTTGGAACGATCACCGTTGTACGGTGTTGATGATTACTCACGATATTGATGAAGCGCTGTTTTTAGCCGATCGCCTGGTGATGATGACCAATGGCCCATCGGCTACCATTGGGGAAGTTTTGGAGATTCCGTTTCCGCGTCCGCGCGATCGGGTACAAATTATGGAAGATCCAGAATACTACAATTTGCGGAACTACGCTCTAGATTTCTTGTTCCGCCGCTTTGCTCACGATCACGATGCTTAGTCGATCGAGTAATAGTCATGAACAATGGGACATATTGAACAACTTAAGCTTCCGCAATATTCCCCTGAAAATAGGGAATATTGCTGAAACTTAACTATTGGTGAGAAATTTTTTCTAACCATCCGGATCTTTTTCTCAACTTTTTACGTCTACCTGTCGAGAGACCTAATTGCCTAGCTGTTCGTAAGCTGGCATGAACTGAGCTACCTTTGATTAAGGGTGGGCTCTTTTTTTATGTTATTGGGTATTTTTGCTAAATTGATGGTGTGTGCATTCCACCATTTTAACTGGCACATTGCGGGTCATTGATTCCTGTTTGATGGATTAGTCAAGGTTGCGGGTAGTTAGAAACTGGGTTTGTCAGCGAATCTATACACTACAACCTGTATTTTCGTAAACAACCCGGTTGTTTCGGCAAAGTAAGTAATTCCATCCTGACACTTGAATTCCTAAAATATTCCAGTTGATTAAAACGGATACAAATCCGCAGGCTGCGATCGCAATTAAAGAGTTGCAGGTTTTTTGCAAGCTGCAACTACCATCAATCTTATCTCCTGAAATTATGCTTAGGAAGACTTAATATTCATATTAATAGGTAAGCGAATAGTAAAAGTAGAACCAACCCCCACTTTACTTTCCAAGGAAATACTACCACCCATCATGTGACAAAAACGCTGACTGATTGCTAGTCCTAAACCCGTGCCTCCATACTTGCGCGTAGTAGAAGCATCTGCTTGGGTAAAGGGTTGAAAAACTCGCTGCAATTGGTCTGAGTCCATGCCAATTCCGGTATCAGTACAATTAAACACCAAAAATTCTCTATGTGCCAATGATGAGAGAGAATTATGCTCAGACTCATCAGAGTTTTCTGGTATTTCGTGGCTGAGTTCCTGCGCCTGACTTTCGCGAGTTGCGGTGAGGGTAATTATGCCGTTATGAGTGAATTTAGCAGCATTGCTCAGCAAATTTAATAGTATTTGTCGGACTTTAGTAATATCGGAGTGCATAGTGCCGATATTGGTAATTTTGCTCAAGTCTAGGGTATTGCCATTTTTCTCAGTTAGGGAGAAAGCGGTAGACGCTACGTCTTTAATTAAATCTGCGATATCGAAGGTTTCTAAATAAAGATCCATGCGACCAGCTTCTATTTTAGAAATATCGAGAATATCATTAATTAAAGATAGCAAGTGTCTTCCAGAATTGCGAATTTTTTCCAAATCTGGGAGGAGTTCATCGTAACCTAATTCTTCGGTTTCTTCTTGGAGAATTTCGCTGTAGCCGATGATCGCATTCAGCGGTGTTCGCAGTTCGTGGCTCATGTTTGCTAAAAATGCGCTTTTGGCGGTGGAAGCCTCTTCGGCGGCTTCTAGAGCTCTTTGGAGGGCAGATTCAAAGACTTTGCGATCGCTAATATCCTCGATGCTACCTTCATAGTAAAGAGGCACACCATCGGCATCGTAAACCGCACGGGCACTTTCGGAAATCCAGATTATACTGCCATCGGCGCGGTAAACCTGAGACTCAAATCCCGAAACTTCGCCGCATAGATCGATCGCCTGCACCAACTTATCCCGGCGTTTAGGATCGACATAAACCTGCTGTCGAATATCTGTCAAATTCGATGTCAGTTCCTCTGGGGACGAATAGCCGTAGATTTTGGCAAAAGCCGGATTCACACTCAAAAAACGCCCTTCAGGAGTTGTTTGAAAAATCCCCTCCACTGCATTTTCAAAGATGCTACGGTATTTTTGTTCTGCTTGACGTAGAGCTATTTGTGTGCGTTCGCGCTCGCTAGCTTCCATAGCCAAGGACACTAAATCTGCCAAGGAAGCCGAGAAATTTTGTGCTTCCACCGTCCAGTTACGAAAAGTTTCCACTTGTTCTAGAGAGATTACTCCTACAGTTTGTCCACCGAGTCTAATCGGTGCATCTAAAGTGGAAGTAGCGCCTGTTTCTACAAAATAAGATGCGACAAATTCTCTGGTTCTGGTATCTGAAAGAGCATCGTCCGCGGCAATCGTTCGGTCTTCTTCCAAAGCTTGAAAATAAGCCGGATAATCGGCTGCTAAAATTTCTTCCCCTGCGAAATGCCTACCGCTACTGCGCTCAAATTGGTCAAAGCATAGCAATTTCGATCTACTGTCATCGTAGAGCCAAATACCCGCTCTTTCTGTTTCTAGGGTATGAGCGGCTGCTTCAGTAATTTCCTTCAAAGCTACTTTTAAATTCCCTCGGTAAAGGGCTTTATTTCTGGCTAATTCTAATAAAACAGTATTTTGCTTGCTCAACTGTTTTTGCCTTTCCCGCTGTGCTAATTCGGCTCGTTTGTATTCCGTAACGTCGCGGGCTACCCAAATTACAGACTCTTCAGAAAGCGGAGAAATGCTCGCCGCCAAACAAACTTCACGACCGCGCAGGTTTAAAGTGTATTCAATACTGACGGTTTGTTTGGTATCTAAAGCCGAGCGAATGCAGTCAAGAAAGCGATCGGCTGTTGTGGGCGGGAACATTTCGCTGATGGTTTTGCCTACTAATTCTTGAGCTGGTGCGTACAGTAGGGATAGATTGGTAGGCACAATTTTTAAGTAGCGGCCGCTAGCATCCACAACTACAATTAATTCGGTCATGGCTGCCAACAACGCTCGCAGTTCTGCTTCTGCTGATTTGAGTTCGGCAGTTCGTTCTGCTACTCGGCTTTCTAAATGGGAATTGGTTTCCTCTAAAGTAGCAAAGGAAGAGCGCAACTGTCTTGCCATTTGATTGAAAGATTGAGCTAAAAGTCCGAGTTCGTTAACGCCTTTGACTTCGACTTCTCGTTCTAGTCCCGAAGAGGTAAAATCTGCTGACTTGGACATTTTTGTTAAATCTTTGGAAGCTTTCAGCAATCGGCGAATCGGTTCGGCTACCCAGCTATATGTGAAAATACCTAAGACGATCGCCACAAGGAAGGCAAAACAGCACAATAAAATAGTTGTGCGAATATTGGTGTTAATTTGCTCTATAAAGTCTGCTTCGGGAATAGCGACCACAATCAGCAAATCCAGCCCGCGTTCGTCTTGCAGGGGAACCACCGTAATGAATTGCCGCGAACCGTCCATATCGAAGGTGAACTGTCCTTGGCTGCGAATTTGGGCAAAACTGCCAAAAATTGATTGTAAATGTCTGGCGGCCGATCGCATGAGTAAATTTTTACTTTCCGTAGCCAACAGCCGTTTTTGTCCGTCTTTGGTGGTGACAAAGGGTAATTCCTCTGTCGAACTGGCGACTATTTCGCCACTACGTTCGATCGCAAACACCTGTCCCGACTTACTGATTTTGATAGTTTTGAGAAAATCGCTGATTTGAGAAAGAGTGACATCAACTGCTAGTACCCCCCGCAGGTTTCCGGTTTTGGTGTAGATGGGGACTGCGGGCGTAATGCCTAATACTGGCGGGGCCGCAAACACGTAGATGGGAGACCAGGTGGGTTTTTTTGACTGTTTGGCGTTTGTATACCAAGGTCTTGTACGGGTCTCATAGGTTATGGTTTCGACTAACTGAGTGCGATTTCCCTGGCTGTCTAGACGATAAATTTGGCGATCGCCCCCCGTTGATTTATCTTTAATATAGGTAAAATTTTCTGGTCCTCTCTTGACCAAGAGAAATCTACCACTTTCGTCGCCGTAATAAATGGTTCTAGCGCGATCGCTAATTTTAGTCTGGTTCCAAAAATAGCGCTCTAAGTTAGGGAAGTTATCGGGATCTAAGTTTCCAGAGGCGATCGCGCTAGCATTAATTTCCAGAAACAGGTAAGCTGCATCCCCAAAACTGCGGAAATTTTCCCTAGTCCGGGCTGCTACTTCCAAGCTTAACCTACTAGCTAGGTCATTGACAGATTTCTGACCGTTGCGAAAAGACAGCCATCCAGTCACACCTACCGCTACAGACATTTGCACCACCAGCGGTATCAACAATACAAGACTCAGTGACATTTTCGGCGGGCTTTTCATCAGGCTAGAACCCAGGGTTTTCAATAACATCAATATTTTGGCAGATCCCGAATTTGCGTATTTTGCTTATTTTGTATATTCCCTAGACCTAAGCTACCACTAATCTTGACCTTTTCTCGACTGCCGGGAAGAAATTTTAGCAAATCGGTTCCTCCAACAATCTGTAGCTCCTTCTCATTAAACATACAATCCGACCGTTCTTAGATACAGCAATTATTCAATAACTCCGGTATCTGACTCTGGTTTTTTTTAGGTGCGTTTACTTACGGCTGCTCTGTGATTGTTAATTAATTTGACTTACGGGGGAAAATGTAAGTAATTTAACAATCTTTTGCGAGGAAGTTTGCTATTCATAAAATAGACCTCTGCCATAATTATTCTATAACAAGCACCGCCTGCCTGTTCTTGACTCTCCTTGTAGGAAATGTCTCATAGATTGGCAAAAAACACCCAATAATCGGTAACTATTTAAGCATCTACCGGAAATAGCCGATAGCCAAACAAAAAAATCAGCACTTTGTGCGATCGACATTTTTGTCAAACAATACTTTAGGAGGATGGTATGAACTATACATTTGAAATCCTGGGTGTATCTCCAACTTTATTTTTTTTCAACCAACAGCAAGAATTATTACAACAGCAGCATTCTGCCGGTGTAGAATACTTGGGAAATCGCAAATGTACCCTAGATTCCTTTGTCGCATCAGTAGAAACCGTTTCGCCCCACCGAGGCTGGGATGTAGATAGAGTCGTAGACAGCGTGATTAGCTTCTGGATGAACAACTCCGAAAGCATCAATTATTGGAAATGCCGATTGCAGGATGCAGGTAGCGAAAACTTGTTAGTCGCTAGAGTGGGCGATATCAAATCCTTGCAAGCTGCATTTGAATCGTTGCTAAGTCAATAGGAAAATGGGAAATTGGTAAAAAGGCGATCGACAATAGCTAAAATCAACTCAACAATCTCTTGCCAATTTCCCATTCCCCAATCCTATGTCTCGCTCCAAAGCCCTACAATCTTACATTTTTGTCCGCTTGCTCCTAGCACCGCTCATGTTGTGGACCATCACCACAGCCGTGTTTTTGCTGCTGCGAGCCACTCCGGGAGACCCCATCGATGCCATTCTCGGCTCGCGAGCACCCGCCGCAGCCAAAGCAGCAATGCGAACCCAACTAGGTCTCGACGCACCCCTATGGCAACAATATCTTAAATATATTAAAGACTTATTCAGCCTAAATTTGGGAACATCCATCACCACTCGCGGACAAACCGTGTGGCAAATTATCACAGACAATTTCCCCGCCACGGTGGAATTAGCAGTTTGCAGCATGGCCGTAGCCTTAATAATCGGCATCAGTATCGGTTCCTTAGCAGCATCCCGCCCCAACACTATTTTCGATGTCGCAGGCCGTTTATTTGGCATCATCACTTACTCCCTACCCGCCTTTTGGGCCGGCATGGTATTGCAATTAATTTTCTCGGTACAGTTAGGTTGGTTTCCCTTGGGAACTCGTTTTCCGGTGACATTAACAGCGCCCGAAGGTTACACCGGACTTTATACCATAGATAGCCTGTTGAGTGCTAACTTCGGTCAATTTCTGATATCTTTGCATCATTTAGCACTGCCAAGTTTGACCTTGGGCATTCTTTTAAGCGGCATTTTCGAGCGCATTGTCAGAGTGAATCTCAAGCAAACCTTACAAGCAGATTATGTAGAAGCAGCTAGAGCTAGAGGCATTCCCGAATTGCAGATTTTATGGAGTCACGCTCTCAAAAATGCTCTGATTCCAGTAATTACAGTTTTGGGCTTAACTTTTGCTGCACTGTTGGGTGGTGCGATTTTAACAGAAGTGACTTTTTCTTGGCCTGGGTTGGCAAATCGACTTTATGAGGCAATTAGTTTGCGGGATTATCCAACTGTACAAGGAATCGTGGTATTTTTTGCGGGAATAGTCGTGGTTGCTAGCATTGTCATTGATATTTTGAATGCCTACATTGACCCGCGAATTCGTTACTAAAACTGCCTAAAGAAGAGTAAGATTAAGGGAACCGCGAAGGCGCGAAGAACGCGAAGGCAGAACCGTCCTCAGCCCCCCCAACGGAGGAAAGAAGAAGATGCAGTTGTTGCTTCGTCCTCTTCGTGTCTTCGCGGTTTAATCATTTCGATGGAACCGGAATCGATGTGAATCCCTTTTTAGGATGAGGACAATTTGTAGTTTGTGGGCAATACTAGAAAAACACTTCCATACTAATACCAGAGGAAACCCTGATGAGATTACTACCAACAATAGCAGTCCTATCTGCCACCTTCACTCCACTAATGCTGGCAGAAGTCGCTTTCAGCCTTCCCATGCCCAGAACAACGGACTTTCCGACAACCTCGAACCCCCAGGTAAACGTACCAGTTTGCTATATCGAAACTTCAAACGGCACAACTTTTGATTTAGCCAGTTTGTGTGGGAGAAATACTACTCCCGCAGTGACAAATAACCCTAATACCACTACTACTAACCCCAACGCAGCCAATCCACCTAATCCCAACCCCAATGGTATTACCAGAGATGCAGCCGGCACTCCCATAACTACTCCTGCGGGTACAAATCCCAATAATCCCAATAATCTCAATAATCCCAATAATCCCAATAATCTCAATAATCCCAATAATCCCAATAATCTCAATCCTGGAACTTCTCCCAACACCAATCCCAATAATCTCAATCCTGGAACTTCTCCCAATATCAATCCCAATAATCTCAATCCTGGAACTTCTCCCAATATCAATCCCAATAATCTCAATCCTGGAACTTCTCCCAATATCAATCCCAATAATCTCAATCCTGGAACTTCTCCCAACACCAATCCCAATAATCTCAATCCCGGAACTTC
The DNA here is from genome assembly GCA_020882975.1 of Microcoleus sp. EPA2. GTDB lineage: Bacteria > Cyanobacteriota > Cyanobacteriia > Cyanobacteriales > Microcoleaceae > Microcoleus. The sequence goes on from JAHRFD010000018.1 coordinate 13,334, forward strand.
TCCCAATATCAATCCCAATAATCTCAATCCTGGAAGTGGGCCCAATATCAATCCCAATAATCTCAATCCTGGAACTTCTCCCAATATCAATCCCAATAATCTCAATCCTGGAACTTCTCCCAATATCAATCCCAATAATCTCAATCCTGGAAGTGGGCCCTACATAATTCCCAATTAAGTAGGGCCCACTTAATTAAACGTAAAATATGGATGACAGAAAAGCTGACTGCATAAGTCTTCTTCCTTCTTCCTTCTTCCTTCTACTTAACAATCTGTCTCCTAACGGTGGCAGTGGCAACGGCACTGGTAGTTTTTGATTTGTCCTAATTAAGTTAAACTAGGAGATGAAAGTGGCGATCGCACTTGAGGACATCTCATGTCAAACTTAGTTCAACGCTTAGAAATCACCGCCCATCCCCAACTAGAAAAATCCCTCGGCTATCGCGGAGATGCCCGCTGGGTAGCTTGGCGGTGGGAACCAGAAATCGACCAACTTATTTGCAGCGATGGCAAAATAGTCTCCACGGGGAACAATCTGGCTTGGCTGGTATTTTTGCAACACGACTTAGTGCAGCCTGTCCTAGAAGATTATAACCTCGGTAAGGGCGATCGCCATTCGCTGCTGTTAGACAGAACCAGTAGAAACCTCTACATTGGCCAAGGGACAGAAATTCAAAATTTACTAGAACAGCCCGAAAGTTTAGCATTGTTGACTTGTCTCGATCGTAACACCAAAGGCGATTCCCTGCGGGATAGCTTCGCTTCACGCAAATTTGGCGAAACATGGCAACAACAGCTAACTAAAGCTACAAAATCCGACCAATTTCGCCACCTCATAAATCTAATTCCCGTCAGTATTGTAGCAACTTTAATCGGTGCTTTAGCCGTAGGCACTGGAATGTGGGTAATCCCAACAGCCCAGCAGAAACTAGCCCAAAAAAATCCTCCAACTTCCCCAGTAAACTTTGAAGCCAACTGCTATCTTGGCAATTCCTACAAATTTTCATCCCATGTCGGTGCCGTAACCGGGAACAAAGAACTACACTTAATAGCCGCTTACGAAGCTACCTCCCCCCAAGACAATGGCAATCCCTCCAAAAATGCCATTGAAGTCAAAGTACAACGCAAAAATAAACCAATAATTCTCGCACTTTCAGCCTACGAACCGATTAACTGGAAACTCACCATCGAAGCCGGTGCTGTCATTGAAAAAATCATTGTCAACGGATACGAAAAGCAAACCATTACAGGAGTTAGCGGAATTCCCATCGAAGAATATAGCTACAAAGGAAATGGAAAAAGCCTCAGCGAAGGTGACTTCATGTACCAGTGGGAATCCACTACCGATAGTAGCAATAGCCCCTCAATCGTCACCAAATTAGAACAAATAAGTCAAACAAATTTAACTTCTTTTCAAGGATGTTATAGAGGTACGAGTTTTCAGATTAAATGAAGGTTAAAAGTATCCCTAGACACAGACATCAACAGATTAAAAGCATCCCCCTCAAACCCCAAAACCCGCCCTGGTGGGTTTTTTTGATTAATAATTAAATTAATTAAGTTTTTTATGATATAATCTGCCGTGGTATAAATCAAATTAACTCTTTGTGGAACAAGCCCGAAAGCCTGTTCAGGAAAACGATCCAAGATGCGAGTATAATCTTATCTTAATTAATATGAAATACTGGTACGAAACCCTAGCTGTAGCCCAGCGGATTTTAATTGAACTATTACGGCGAAAACGCAGCTTAATCCTGTGGATTATCTTCCCAGTTTCGATTTTACTAATTAACGGAGCGATTTTACAAGAACGCGCCCAGCTAACAACAGCAAAAGCCTTTGAAAGTGCAGCACCTGCAAGCTTAGTAGGGGCCGCCTTATTTTTTAGCTGTCTCGGCGGAAGCGTCGCCACAGTCGTAGCAGAGCGAGAACAACATACACTCAAACGATTATTTATTTCGCCCCTGAGTGGGATTTCCTACTTTTTAGGAATTTTTCTAGCTCACAGTGCGATCGGCATCGGTCAAGTAATTCTAGTATATACCATCGCCTCTTGTTTAGGAGCACAATTTCAAGGCTCTCTCTTATTAGGAAGTGCGATTATTATCCTCAGTATTATATCTTATGTCGGAGTCGGCTTCATTCTCGGAACCCAATTCGCGAGGCGCACAGAAGATGTCAACTCCCTAGTCGCAGCTTTCGGAGTCCCATTATTGATTTTAGGAGGAGCATTTTTACCCACAGCACTGTTTCCCAAAAGCCTGCTCGAACTTGCCAAATACAACCCGATTTACCACATGAACGAAGCACTAATGCAAGTTTGGGCCAACGGCAAAAATATAAATGACATTTCCGAACACTTCTGGTTTTTACTCATATTCTCTATAGCCATGATAGCAGGTGGATGGCTTTCTTACCACAGAATGCTAAAAATAGAAAAAAGACTATAGAACCACCTCACTCTTCTCCCCCTCTGCGCCCTCTGCGCCCTCTGCGGTAAAAAAAATCCAAAAAATCATCAACCATCCAACCACTATTATACAAAAAACTACGGAGAACTCAAGCAGTGCTGCAAATCAAAAAACTCAACAAATCCTACGGCGAACGCTCAGTGCTGCGAGATTTGACACTGCACATACAAGCCGGAGAAATCTACGGTTTGCTCGGACAAAACGGAGCCGGAAAAACCACCACTATCAATATTTTATGCAACTTGCTAAATCCAGACAGTGGTCAAATCACCCTCAATGGCGAACCAGTTTCCGACTCAACAAAAACCTTAATCGGTGTAGCCCCCCAAGAGAATCTGCTATACAAAAGCCTGAGTTGTGAAGAAAACCTCAACTTTTTTGCTCAAATTTATGGGATGAATCGCCAACAGCGTTCTTCTCAAGTAGAAAAATGTTTAAAAGCAGTAAACTTAACAGATAGAGCCAAAAGTCCAGTCGAAACTTTGAGTGGGGGAATGCAGCGCCGATTGAATATTGCCGTGGCTTTGGTGCACCAACCCAAATTAGTAATTTTGGATGAACCGACAACAGGTTTGGATATTGAAGCCCGCTATGAAATTTGGGATTTAATTCAACAATTACAATCCCAGGGAATTACGATTTTGCTGACAACCCACTTGTTGGATGAAGCGGAACGTCTGTGTCAAAAAATCGGGATTTTAAAGAGTGGGAATATTGTCGCCGAAGGTAGCTTGGAAGAGTTGCAAAAACTGATTCCGGCTCAAGAAATTATTGTGGTGAAAACTCAACAAGAAGCTGAAGTCATCGCTAGGGCCGAAAAATACAATTTCATTCCCCGGCGTTACGGTAGCGATTTGGCTTTTTGGCTACCGGAAGCTTTAGAATTAAAAGAGATTATTTTGCGGTTTGATGGGATTTCCATTGATTCAATCGCGCGGTATCCGGTGCGGTTAGAACATATCTATGTCGAGGTGACAAAACAAACTGTATATTAACATTTTCTCGCCACCCACGCACCATCCCAGAAACCGGGTTTTTACGAGCAAAAAAACCCGGTTTCTCGCCACCCACGCACCATCCCAGAAACCGGGTTTTTACGATTTTTTCCGACAGTAACTAAGTCTCTCAAAAAAACCCGGTTTCTCGCCACCCACGCACCATCCCAGAAACCGGGTTTTTACGATTTTTTCCGACAGTAACTAAGTCTCTCAAAAAAACCCGGTTTCTCGCCACCCACGCACCATCCCAGAAAC
>JAHRFD010000018.1:17157-120129 GCA_020882975.1 Microcoleus sp. EPA2
TAACTAAGTCTCTCAAAAAAACCCGGTTTCTCGCCACCCACGCACCATCCCAGAAACCGGGTTTTTACGATTTTTTCCGACAGTAACTAAGTCTCTCAAAAAAACCCGGTTTCTCGCCACCCACCCACAATCGAATCATGATAAAATAAACATCGGTGTCACTCACAACTCCCCACAATGGACGAAACCCGCGCCCAAGCCTACCTGCAACTAATTCAAACTCTCCTGAATTGCCCAAACGGAGACGAACCGCAGATATTACAAGCTAACTTAGAATTACTAGATGGCGGATTTCTCCAAGCTTGCGAAGTCATAGCAGAAAACTTGAGACAGCAAGGACAGGAAAATCCAGCTAGTTTCTTGCGAAATCTGGCCAGTCAGCTAGGGGAATTCTTCGATACCAACGATGAGGGAGATAGCGATGACTCTGAAGGTGAAGATTCCCAAGAGTATGTAAACTTTATCCTACAATTATTGCAAGCAGAACAAGATAGCAATAGCGATGTTGCCGTAGTTTACCCTATTCTCGCTCAACGGCAACATCTACTCAATCTCCGTTTTGCCGAAACTTTACAGCAAGTAGCACAAAATTTAATTGCCGGCGAAAATACAGAAACAATTGCGTTTATTGTCGGCATTATTGAAAATTTAAGTATTGATATTAGTAACTTTCCGCTAGGAAGTAGAGCGAATAATCTGGAAATTGCGATTACTGGTTATCAAATAGTTTTAAATAATCGGGAACCGGGAAGCGAAAAGTTTGCTCAAACCCAAAATAATCTGGCAAATGCCTACAGAAACAGAATCAAGGGAGAGAAAGCAGAGAATATCGAAGTTGCGATCGCATATTACACTGCTGCATTAACCGTCTGCACCCCCGATGCCTTTCCCCAAGATTGGGCAACGACGCAAAATAATCTGGCAACAGCCTACAGTGACAGAATCAAGGGAGAGAAAGCAGAGAATATCGAAGTTGCGATCGCATATTACACTGCTGCATTAACCGTCCGCACCCCCGATGCCTTTCCCCAAGATTGGGCGATGACGCAAAATAATCTGGCAAATGCCTACAGTGACAGAATCAAGGGAGAGAAAGCAGAGAATATCGAAGTTGCGATCGCATATTACACTGCTGCATTAACCGTCTACAAGCCCGATGCCTTTCCCCAAGATTGGGCAATGACGCAAAATAATCTGGCAATTGCCTACATTGACCTAAAAGATAACTTAGCTGCAATTCAACATTTTTGCTCTGCATTAGAAATTTTGACCCCCTCATCATTTCCCTTAAGCTGCATTAAAGCAGGGCGCAACCTCGGCAACTTTGCCTTCGAGCTCCAAGACTGGGAAAACGCGATTTACGGCTACGAAAACGCCATCACCGCCGCCGAACAAAGCCGCGAATGGGCAACTTCCCAACGCAGCAAACGCCAAATCCTCGAAAAAGCCTTGCCCATGTACGAGAAAATGGTACTAGCCTGCATCCACCTCCAACGCTACGAAACCGCCCTCCTCACCGTCGAACGCAGCAAATCTCGCACCCTCATCGAACTCCTCGACAACGCCAACCTCTACCCCAAAAACAGCACCCCCGCCCAACAACAACAACTCACCCAACTCCGCCGCCAAATTGCTTCCCTCCAGCAACAACTCGACACCAACCAACCCCCAGAAGAAACCGAAACCACCACCGAAACCAACACCGACACCCTCAAAGAAAAAAGCAATATTTCCACAGCCAAATCGCCCCAAACCAGCGATTCCCACCTCGAAGCCCAACTAAAAACCCTGCAACAGCAAGTCACTCAACTGCTGAGAGAAATCAATGACCCCGATTTCAACCTCACCCAACAAGTCATCCCCCAACTACCCGACTTCACCCAATTCCTCGACAGCCAAACCGCCCTCATCGAGTGGTATCTCCCCCCAAACCCAGACTCCGGCTTCCACGTCTTCATCGTCACCAATCCCATAGGAGATCCCCCTAAATCCCCCTTAAGAAGGGGGACTTTGAGTGAAGAAGATCCCCCCCTTGTTAGCAGGGAACTTCCAGTCCCCCCCCTTGGTAAGGGGGGGCTAGGGGGGGTTCCCCTCCACATCCACCACATCACCTTCACCCCCGAACAACATCAACAACTCAACACCGACATCGCCACCTACCTCAGCGACTACGGCCAACCCACCTGGGGCCAAGCCCTCAGCCAGCGTCTAGACACCCTAGCCGCCTCCCTGCATCTCAACCAAATCCTCGCCGATGTCTCCCCAACCATCGAAAAACTGATCCTAATTCCCCACCGCGACTTACATTTATTACCGCTACACGCCCTACCCGCAACCCGCAACTTGCCAAACAACGAAACCAAAACCGGCTATTTGCTTGACATCTATCCCAACGGCATCCAATACAGTCCCAGCAGCCAATTTCTGGAACGCTTGCATCAACGAAAACGCCCGCCCCTCAATGACATTCTGCCCTTGTTCGCCATCCAGAATCCCACGGAAGACCTCAACTACACCGAAATTGAAGTTGAAGAGATTTCCCGCCGCTTCAATCCCCACGCCCACATTTTGAAGCGCCGCGAAGCTACCAAAATCGCCTTTAATTCCGCAGCCACTCTCGAAAAATTAACTGCTTCTCACTACGCCCATTTTTCTTGTCACGGAAGTTTTAACTGGGAGAATCCGTTGAATTCGGGTTTGGTTTTCGCTGGAATATTGGAACCCGCGCAGCCCCCCTTGGTAAGGGGGGAGCAAGATGTAGAGGCAGAAAGTGACACCAAAATCCTCTCAGAAGCACCCCAGACTCTTTCTGATCCCCCCCAGCCCCCCTTGGTAAGGGGGGAGCAAGAGGTAGAGGCAGAACCCTCCCAGCCCGCCTTGGAGCAAGAGGTAGAGGCAGAGGTTCGCAGTTATGTTACTCTGCGTGATGGTCGCCGTTTTCCGACTGATATTCAATGTCTGACACTGAAGGAAATTTTTGCTAGTCTGGATTTGCCTTTGTGTCGCTTGGTTAGTCTCTCGGCCTGCGAAACTGGATTGGTAAAGAGACTGATCACCGATGAATATATCGGTTTAGCTAGCGGTTTTCTGTATGCCGGTGCTAGTAATGTAGTTAGTAGTTTATGGCGTGTCAGCGATTTTTCAACGGCTTTTCTGATGATTCGTTTTTATCAAAATCTGAAGAACCCGGATTTGTCGGTTGGTCAAGCTTTGCAAGGTGCTCAATTTTGGTTGAGAACTATTACTCGAAAAGACTTTTTGGCCTGGTTGACAAATGAGGTGAAAATGGCAGAAGATGGAGTTGATGATATTAATATTTTATTGCAGCGTAATTTTCCCAGTCAACCTTTTGATAAAATTGCTTTGGAGATTCTAGATTGGTGCGAAAAATACCCCGAAATATATCAGCTATTTAAAAGTGAAAATTGGCAAAAAGTTCGCTGCGATATGGTTGGCGAAGACGACATAGATATTCCCCCTGCACCCGCGCACAATGAGGCGGAGATTATTCGGAATCGGGACAGAATTCAAAAAATAATTCAGGAAAATCAGGAACAGCCAGAACAGGATTTACCCAGTAATCCAGAACAAGATTAACCGCAATGTCCAACGAATCCGATCCGATTTATTATGCCTTAAATGTTAGCTTGTTTGCATTCACCCTGCAATCTGGCTCATATTTAGATTCACAAGAACTAATTAACGAATCTCCCACAACTTTTCAGCATAAATATGAGAAAATCTTAAAAGATAACTTTAGTTACAAGCTGAATTTTCCTGATTCATTCCCACAAGTTCGGCAAGATTTGCCAAATTCAGACAACTACGAATTACTGAATAACCGCACCAAAGGGACGCGACAATTTTGGCTGCTTTCCAGTAAAGACACAAACCAAAATCCGATTCAGCCTAAACCGTTATATCGTCTGTTGGTGTATCCACAGAAACTTAGCGATACCTTCGCTTTGTTAATCAATATTTTTCGCCCGCAAGCTGAAGGTTTTGATGGGGTACAATTAACTGAAGTTGGGGAATTCAATCCGAATCAATGTTTGACTCTCAAAAATGACCCGCATTTTATCGGAGAAACTTACTTAATCACGGCTTATCTGTCTCAATCCCAGCCAACTAACCCGGAATCCTTAAAAACTCATGGGGAAAATTTGCTCAAGCAATTATTCGGTGATGTTTGTCCTGATTTTTATCAAGCCGATATTTTTTTAGATGGTTGCATTTTGGAATTTAGCAGACCGAAAAAATCGCAAATTCGCTATTTTGTGCTGTTCTACTTTACTGATGCGACTTCGGAACAACTCAAGGAGATATATTGGGATTTGCCGGAACTATTCTTATACTATCATAAAATTACGAATGTTTTCCAAAAGAGTCGCATATATTCGGATGAACTCGATAAATTAATCCGAGAAGAAATTGAAAGCAAGTCAAAATTGCTAGGTGATTTGGATTTGGCGACATTAAAAATTCAACTCAAGGAACTATTGAAAACTGTTCCGAAATATACTTCACAACTGCGGAATCTTGAAGACTGTTTTAATACTCTGAATATTCATGCCCGAAATTATCAACTGAAATTGAAGCGTTTGCAAGGTCAAGTCAAGGATGAACTGGATATATTTGGTCGGTTTGCGGAACGGGAAAGCGAAACTTTTAAGTTGCAAATTCAAGCTGATTTGAATTATTCTAAACCGGGTTCTCAATTGCTGGATCAAGCTATTGCTAGTATTCGCGGTTTGGTGGAAATTGACCAAGCTGAGTCCGATCGCCAATTACAACAAACTTTACAGGATAGTGAGAAAGAAGACAAGAAGCGCGATCGGGATTTAGAAAATACGATTCAAGCCGTCGGTACCGGTATCGGCGTCGGTGTGGGTTTTGCGGGAATCCTAGCCGCCGGCTATCCCTTAATCGAAAAACCTTGGGTTTTACCCTCTCCCCAACATCCTGTGTTACCGCCTCATCCCTTCATTGTCGCCGTTGTAGTTAGTTGTTTGTGCGGTGGTGGCTTGGGATGGTTGGCTTGGTTTTTCACTAAGCGCCACCTCAAGGCTAAATCCTCATCTGTCGAAGCAATTCCACCTGGTTCGGATTAAGCGCATCAAAACCAAAGAAACCGGGTTTTTTCCAAATTTGGGAGTTGTCACTCAATCAGTCGCCAAAACCCGGTTTCTGGGCACTCTCCCACAATCTAAGAAACCGGGTTTTTTGCTGAATTTGGGAGTTGTCACCAAGTCTGTCGCAAAAACCCGGTTTCTGGGCGCTATCAAACAACCTTAGCCCACTCTATCCAGGTTTCCATCTGGCGGAAACCTACTGATTTGTAAAGCTTTGTCGCCCCTGTCAAACTGTCAGCATCGACGCTGAGTTTGGCTGTGTTTGCACCGGCGGCTTTTAACCTATGCAAACCAGCCAGTAGCATGGCTTTTCCTAAACCCATTTTCCGATAGTCGCGCCGCGTACCTAATAATTCAATCCAGCCGTTTTTTGTGCTGCTATTGGGGTTTTTTTGGGGTTTGATTTGACAGTCGCAGAAAGCTGCAAATTTGCGATCGCCCGAAATGGCAATTAAGTCCAATTCTGGCTGATAATTGGGGTCTTGCATCCAGTAACGCACGGTTTCCGCGGTTAAGTCGTGGTGATTCCAGTGATCGATGAATGATTGGTTGAACATCTCTACCCAAGGTTCGATGTCTTTTTCGCCTGATACGTGTGTCAGCGCAAAGTTTGCGGGGAATTCCGGTGTGGGAATGGGCTCGCAGAGCGATCGGGCCATGGTCCAAAAATAGCGATCGACTCCAAAGCCCTGTTTTTCAAATAGTATAATTTCGTCGGTTTGATCCTCACGGCTGTAGATACGCAATTTTGCAGGTAAGTTGCGTTGTTTTCCTACTTCGCCCAGGCGTGTTTCTCCCCATTTAATGATGTCTTTTTCTAAGCCTTGACGCCGTACATTGGGATGCACGTAAAACCAGAGACAAGCTTCTATTTCATTTTGGGAATCTGGCATATCTAACAGTGCTAAACCGATAAGTTTGTAGTTACCATCTTCCCACAATTGGACATCGCGGGCTTTGTCCAGTTTGGGTGCATCTAAGATTAGCTTTAGTTCTGTTGCGGAGACTTCTTCGCCTAGTTTATCGATTGCTTCGCAAGCGTCGATCAAATTGGCGATCGCGCACCAGTCAGTTTCGCCCCGGTAGGAGCGCATTTTTAAGGTAGTCATAAAAAACTTACAATCCGTAAATTCGGAATGTTGCTATTAGTGGTTATTGACAAATGAGTACAGTAATTCGGACATTTTTCACAAATGTCAGTAACAGGTAAGATGCCTGTTCTACAAGCAATGACAGTAGTTGGGAGAATGGTGTTGATAAAACTCAGAAACCTGTTTATATCACCCAGGCTTTCAGGTTTTATCTCATAGCGCAATCATAAAAATAGGTTGGCCCTTTTGGGTTAGTTTTGGATGTGAGTATTAGATTTAATCAGCGCTCTCTGGCGTTACCGAGCTTGGTGCTGGAGTAACTATCGTTTGAATAAACTTGGTTAAGCTAAGTAAAGAAGTTGTCACCCCCACTGGGTAGTTGATTTTTACTTTTGCTATCTAATTCAACTATAACCATAGTGGTTATTTTTGGCAAGTTTCCTATCGGGGGAGTCCTGCTATTATTAACGAGGGTGAAATTTAGCCTAATGTTAAACTAACGTTAAACTAGAAATTTTGATTGGTATAAAATCAATATGCTCGACAATCTCGATCTAGATATCTGCCTGGACAAAGAAACCTATGATGCCAAGATAGAAGTTTTAATGCAGCAGTTGCGATCGCTCCAACAGGCTTGCTGGGAAAAAAAACTGCCCATCATCACTGTGCTCGAAGGTTGGGCTGCTGCGGGCAAAGGAACTCTAGTCAAAAAAATGGTAGGGTATATGGACCCGCGGGGGTTTGCAGTCCACCCGATTTGGCCGCCCTCAGCAGCAGAGCTGGGCTATCCTTTTTTGTGGCGGTTTTGGCAGAAACTCCCAGCCCGCGGTCAGATTGGTTTTTTCTATCACAGTTGGTACACTCATGTTTTAGAAGACCGATTGTTCGATCGCGTATCAGACGCTGAAGTACCCACAGTCATCAGACAAATCAACGCCTTCGAGCGCCAGATGGTAGATGACGGCGCAGCAATTGCCAAATTTTGGATACACCTGAGCAAAAAAGAGCTCAAACATCGGCTCAAAAAACTAGAAGACGACAGCCTACAAGCTTGGCGAGTGCGACCCGAAGACTGGAAACAAGCCAAAAACTACGCAGAATACAAAACTTTTGCCGAAGAAATGATTGCGCAAACCGGCACGGGGCCAGCACCCTGGACCTTAGTAGAAGGCGACTGTCAACGTTGGGGGAGAGTCAAGGTTTTAACGCAAATGGCCTCAACCATTACAGAAGCCTTAGACAGACAAACGATGCAATCAGCACCGATACAATTGCCGCATCAAGAACACTTACAACCTACGGAACCAGACTTACTCGCCCAAGTAGATTTAACTAAATCGCTGTCCCCAGAAGAATACAAACAGCAACTTCGGGAAGCACAAACCAGTTTTGGCAAACTGCAACAAAGCATCCACGAAGCAGAAATCCCCGTGTTAGTGCTGTTTGAAGGTTGGGATGCCGCCGGCAAAGGAGGAGCAATCAAACGGTTGACGGATGTCCTAGACCCCCGCAGTTATACAGTCAATCCCTTTGCGGCACCGACAGAGGAAGAAAAAGCTCACCAATATCTGTGGCGATTCTGGCGGAAGTTACCAACGGCGGGGAAAATTAGCATTTGCGATCGCAGTTGGTATGGTAGAGTTTTGGTCGAGCGAGTCGAAGGATTTGCCACCGAACCGGAATGGCGTCGAGCTTACCAAGAAATCAACGAATTCGAGGAGCAACTCACCAGTTACGGTTGTGTCTTAGTTAAATTTTGGTTACACATCAGCCCGGACGAGCAACTAAAAAGATTTACAGAACGACAAAATAATCCCTTTAAACAATACAAACTGACTGAGGAAGATTGGCGCAATCGCCAAAAGTGGAATTTTTATGAAGTCGCCGTGAATCAAATGATTCAGCGCACGAGTACCCCCACTGCTCCCTGGACACCAATTGCAGCGAATAACAAGTATTATGCTCGTGTTAAAGTAATTCAAACGGTAACGCAGGCAATTCGGAATCAACTGAAACGCCGATAAATTGGCAGCGGTGAATTTGTGACAGGTAAGGGGAAAAAATAGCAGGTAGCAGGCAAAAGGCTTCAATTGTCAATTCTCCCTGACTAGGCTCGACTCATTACCAATTACCAATCAACCATTACCAGTTATCAATTACCCACTAACTAAATACAGACAATATTGCAAGATGTTTGTACTGCTAGCTCGAATTCTATTTCTATTCCTGTTGTTCTCACTAATCAAATCTTGGTGGGATCAGTCAGGAGGCAAAGACAATCCATTATTAGACCGGTTGCGTGTCTTATTGCTGATCAGCCTTTTGCTGCTGGCCTTTTTTGCCCCCGACACCCCCGTCGGAGCAGCGATTTTTGGTCTCATAGCTTTCTTCTTTAAGCCGCTAGGTTTTTCGATTACGTTGCTGGTGATTGCATCGGCATTGATCACTAACGGAGGCATCCGCAACCCGGCACCGAGAATGATTCTGGCTGCGCTGCTAGTTTTGATTCTTTCGAGTATGCCAGTTGTGGCTTTGTGGTTCGCAGACCAAGCAGAACGGGAAGCCGCAGCGGCTGTCCACACAACTTGCTGCGACGAAACTGCTGCGGCCATTGTCCTGTTGGGTAAGGGCACGACTCAGCCACATATCCCCAACCGGGTGTCTATTCAATTGACAGATACAGGCAATCGCTTGCCCTATGCTGCGGTGCTTTACAGGAAGCAATTAGCACCTTTGGTCATCGTTACCGCAGGGCCTAGACCGGAGTTAGAGAATTATACTGGCGAAGCGAAGGATATCCAAACTTTGCTGGCAAGCAACATGGGTGTTCCTCGCAGTAGCATTATTCTCGACGAGAACGGTAGGAACATACGCACCAGCGCTGAAGAAGTCAGAAAAATTTTAGATAGTCGGGGCGTGGAACGGAAGGTACTGCTGGTTACTTCTGCGATTCAGATGCGCCGTGCTAGCCTAGCTTTTGCTGATGTGGGAATCCGAGTGATTCCGAGAGCTACGGATTTCTACACTTTTCAACCCACATCAGGAGGAAAGTCGAGGCTGCGTATAGATGCGGCTGATTTTCTGCCCAGCGCAGAAGCTTTGGTAACTACGACGCGAGTATTCGATGAATATCTTGGGTCTTTTTATTACTTTTTGCGTGGCTGGCTGGCTCCTAGCGCCTAAAATGGCATCTAACGGTCACTGAGCGCAGGGGGACACTCAACTTAGTCGAAGTGTCGAAGTGTGCTTAGCCCACAGTGACTGCTCCCCAGATTGGTTTAACATCTGACTAGAAGGAGACCTTTGTGGGGAGCTATATTTTCTCATACCGATCGGATCGCCGGCTGCTAAGTTGGCAACTAATAAAAACAGGACCCAAAAAATATTTGTTTCCCATCCAGGGGCTGGTGGTTTCTTGGCTGTTTCTACTGCTTTGACTGACTCGACGTTGACTTTGATGTCTAGTTTGCCTTCAATCTCTTTGCCTTTGAGAACTCCGTCGTTGCAAACACCCTTAAATATCATGGGAGCTGGTTTTGCTGCTTCTGGTTTCGGTGCTTCGTCTGCCATTTTTGTGTCCTGATTTTGGTAGATACGGTTGGATAGTAATTTCTCAGTAGTTCGGGGGGTTTTCGGGAAGGATTCTGAATTGCGAATCGGAAAATTCCATTCCAGAAATACCCCTACTCCTTGCCGAGGCTGAAAAATGACAACCTGAATGGGTTTCAAGCTGCTGCTGGTGGTTATTGGGTAACAACTTTGGCTTGAGGCTGCTATTTATGTATCGGAAGCAAGGGTGGGTTTTTATGCAAATTACCGATTTTTATCAAAATTTTATTTAATAGTCGATGAATAAAATTGGAGGCAGAGCCTCCCGATCTGCGTTACCAGGCTCAGTCTGGTAACGAGTCGTCTTCGTTGTTGCTGTTTCCTGAATTTCCTCCCATCCCCCTTCCTTCCTGGAGGCATACTTTGACCAAACCCACAAATAAACTATCTCGTCTGCAACCAGAGCAACTGCAAGCTTGGGCAACAGAGGCTATTAATCGCAGTCTGTCCGGTGAAATGCCAGGGTACATACCCCTGCTTGTTGAAGCCGATCCAAGTGAGTTTGCAGTACAAATTAGGTCAATTGATGGTGATTTTTTGGGCTTTGGTAAGGCCGATAAAATATTTCCGCTGATGAGCGTAGTCAAGCCATTTGTGCTGCTTTATCTGCTTTGTGAATTGGGTGAAACAGTGGTATTTGAGAGGGTTGGCTGCGAAGCTTCGGAACTGCCTTTTAATTCCCTGGCTCAACTGGAAATAGACCTGGGGAAGCCGAGAAATCCGATGATTAATAGCGGGGCGATCGCCCTGGCATCTCTGCTCCCTGGTGAAAATGCGGTTCTTCGCTGTCAAAACCTGTTGCTTTGGCTGAATCTCAAGGCAAATATTCAGTTATTTATGGATGAATTAATGTTAGATTCAGTGAGGGCAAATCCCAATCAAAATAATCGGAACCTGGCCTTAGAAATGCAAAATTCCGGTGTGATTCAAGATGCTGAAATTGCTTTGGAAACGTACAATCGGGTCTGTTGTTTGTCGGGAAATGTGGCTGCTTTGGCTAAGCTGGGAATGCTATTGGTCTCTAGGGGCGATCGCACCATGGCAGAACAGGGCCGAAATGTCAAAGCATTGATGGCAACTTGTGGCTTATATCAAGCATCGGGGCGCTGGGCGTTGCAAGTAGGATTGCCTACGAAGTCGGGAGTTAGCGGGGCTGTATTGTCGGTGATTCCGGGTGTAGGGGCGATCGCCTGTTACAGTCCGCCCCTAGACAAAGAGGGAAATTCTGTAGGTGGCTTATTTCTGTTGGAACGAATCGCGAAATCTTTGGGACTGAGTGTATTTGACTAGATAGGCTGAGCCTGGGATACCAAAAACCAGGCTTCTGGGTCAGGATTGGTGGAAAAACGAGAATTTTTGCAAGAAACCGGATTTTTGCGCGGGGAGGACTCAGGGAAAAGAGCTGTTGAGATGTAGACGGCCAACGGTAGAATGGACTGTGGAATATAGGTAATATAGAGCAGGAGAACATTTTAGCGTGGCAATAGAAGTAGGACAAAAAGTTAAGGTGCGCCGTCTCAGAGATCGGATACCTGCAAATATCGTGAGCAAGTTGAAAACTAATCCAGTGGGTACTGTTGACGGTTTCAAAATGGTTGACGGCAGTGGAGTAGGGGTGGTTGTCAAGTTTGACGGTTTTGTGACTTGGTTTTTTGAAGACGAACTGGAAGCGGTTTAGCAGAAGGAAGAAGGAAGAAAAACCCCCTAACCCCACGGCGGTTTCATTCTGGAAAAAACGAGCGCTCGGTAGGGGTAGTGCCCCCGTGCCTACCCCCCCACCAACCATTTTCCGTCATTTCAGAGATTGGGGCAGCCACGGGGGGCGGCCCCTACAAGAGCAATGTTACAGCCCTGGGGTAGTGGATGGTGCGTGCCTACCCCCCCCACCAACCATTTTCGGTCATTTCAGAGATTGGGGCAGCCACGGGGGGCGGCCCCTACAAGAGAATGAAACCGCCGGGCATCCAGGGCTGTTTCATTCTCAGGAAAACGATGATTTTGTAGGGGTAGTGCCCCCGTGCCTACCCCCCCACCAACCATTTTCGGTCATTTCAGAGATTGGGGCAGCCACGGGGGGCGGCCCCTACAAGAGAATGAAACCGCCGGGCCCCCCACCGACCACTTGCCGTCATTTCAGGCATAGGGGCAGCCACGGGGGACAGCCCCTACAAGAGCAATGTTACAGCCGATCCCATAACCCCCTGCCCTCCCAAGGGGGGATGGGGGAAAGGAAGAAGAACTCCACTCCCCCACTCCATCTGAAAGTTGCGGTTAAATGTTAAATAGTAAGCTTTGGCAGTGAGAACAGAAAATGGCTTTGATTTTGACATTTTTGGGCAAAGGCGGCACTGGCCGCAGCACGATCGCGATCGCAACTGCTAAAAAATATGCGGCTCAAGGCAAGCGAGTTCTGCTGCTGAGTCAAGATCCAGGACCGGGATTGGGGATTTTGCTGGGAACTCCCCTAACTTCCACCCCCCAGGAAATCAGCTCGAATTTCAAAGCAGTTCAGGTGCAAAGCGCACCGCTGCTGGAACGTAGATGGGACGAGGTTAAACAACTGGAAGCCCAATATGTCCGCACACCCTTTTTCAAGCAGATTTATGGCCAAGAATTGGGGGTGTTGCCGGGAATGGACAGCGCCTTAGCCCTGAATGAACTTCGGGAATATGACGATAGCAAACAATATGATGCGATCGTTTATGACGGTACCGGCGGCATGGATACGCTGCGGATGCTGGGAATGCCGGAAATTCTGAGTTGGTACATCCGCCGATTCCGTAAAGCTTTGGTAGATTCCGATTTGGGTAAAGCTTTGTCGCCGTTTATTCAACCGGTGGTGAGTACGGTGTTGACTGTGGATATGTCGGGGGACAATGCCACTAAGTCTACTCAACAAGTCGATAATTTTTTGGATAAAGGCAAGGAAATCTTGGCAAATCCAAACCGCGCGGCGGCTTATTTGGTGACGACTGGCGATGCAAGTGCGATCGCCACAGCCCGCTATCTGTGGGGAAGTTCTCAACAGGTTGGTTTGACTGTCGGCGGTGTGATTGTCAATCAAGCATCGGTGACAGAAACTCTGGCGGCTGATTTTGCTCCTTTGACAGCAGTTGCGGTGCCTGCCCATAG
Source organism: Microcoleus sp. EPA2 (assembly GCA_020882975.1). Lineage (GTDB taxonomy): Bacteria > Cyanobacteriota > Cyanobacteriia > Cyanobacteriales > Microcoleaceae > Microcoleus. Next base: position 30,122 of record JAHRFD010000018.1, read on the forward strand.
CGATCATAATTGGCAAGGGCTAATTGACGCTTTGCCAGATTTTGCTGAGGCGACAAGTGCTCCTAAGCCGATCGAGATTAATATTGCACAGCGTCAAGTTAGTTTATTTTTGCCCGGATTTGACAAGAAAGAAATTAAATTGATTCAATCGGGGCCAGAAGTGACGATCGAAGCAGGAGATCAGCGGCGCAATATTTTGTTACCTCCACAGCTAACTGGAAAATCTGTGACAGGGGCTAAGTTCTTGAATAGTTACTTGATTGTGTCTTTTTAGCAGTAGATTACCTGAACCGCGAAGGAAGAACCCCCCTACCCCCCCCAAGGGGGGAAAGAAGAACTTCTCCCAAGGGGTAAAGAAGAACTTCCCCCTTGGGGAAAAAAACTCCCCCAATGGGGGGAAAGAAAAAGATATAGCTCTTCCTTCGCGCTCTTTGTTTCTTCGCGGTTCGTTCAAAAATATGAATAAAAATATTGCTAAAAACTTTGTTTTCCGATTAATAACCTATCTAATTTTTCCCCTATTTATATCTGTAGGTAGTGCAGAAATGGTCTTACGGGTTGCTGGATACAAGCCATGGCAAACAGAAAATGTTGATGTTGCAGTTGAACCCAAAGGTAATTTTTTTACTAAGGATTCTGAACTTGGCTACAAGCATTTGCCAGGAACGTTTCAAGTAACACTTAACGGTAATTACTCATTTAATGCTACTCACTTAAACAATAGTTTAAGAATCACGCACCCTCTGAATACTTACAAATTACCGTCAAAAAAACCAGAAGTTTGGATATTTGGCTGTTCTTTTACCTACGGTTGGTCCTTGAATGACAGCGAAACCTATGCTTGGTTGCTACAGGAGAAATTACCACAATATGAAGTTGTCAATTTTGGTGTTAATGGCTATGGAACTATCCACTCGTTGATTCAGTTTAAACAAGCGCTTAAGCAAGGAAATAAACCGAAAATTGCTGTGATTGCCTATGCGGGTTTTCATGACAGACGCAATACTTTTTCGAGGGCGAGAAGAAAGCAATTGGCTGATTGGAATAAACTGGGTGTTTTGTTTCAGCCTGATGCTAGGTTGAATAAACAACAGGGTTTTACCTATACTATGGCACAACTTGAGTATCATGAGTTGCCGTTGATGCGGGTGTCGGCTTTAGTGAATTTTCTGGAGGTTAATTACAATCTATTTGAGGAGGAATTTTATAGAAGCCATGAGGTTTCTAAGGCAATTATTGCAGAGTTTAACCGTTTGGCTAAGGCGAATGGGGTGAAGTTGGTGGTTGCGGGTATTAACCCTGGTTCTGCTAAAATGTTGGCGGAGTTGAATGGGGAGGGTATTGCGACTGTGGATATTTCTGTTGATTTGAAAATACCGGCTAATAATAATTTACCTCATGATTTGCATCCAAGTGCGATCGCTAATCGGCAATATGCAGAAAAGTTGGAAGGTTTTTTACAAGCTAATTTTTTAAATTAAGTTAACGAACCGCGAAGGCGCTAAGGGTACGAAGGAAGAGGGAAGAGGAGGTTTGGGTGTTGTTTATTTGGGGTGGCTAGGTTTATGAGGTTATTTGATTGGGTTTTTTTTAAGTGGAGTCGCAAGTCTGTGGGTGATGGGTTTTTCCTGTTGTTACTTGTGGGGGTGACGGTTGTAGTAACGTCAATTTATGTTTCTAGCGAACGTACTTTTTATTGGTGGGATTATGCTGGTTATAATAATGCTACAGTCGAACTTGTTAAGTCTTTTCGGGAATCGCCAGATCAGGCATTACGTGCAGTTATAGAATCGCTGGCTAAGGAGAAGAATCTTTTGATTTCGTTGCCTTTAGTGCCGTTTTTGCTATTGTTTGGTGATTCTAGGTTGAGTTATATTCTTAGTGTATCTCTGATTTATGTGTTGCCGTTTCGTTTGTTGTTGGGGGGGATTTGTGCTAAGCTAATTCTTTTCGAGCCGCGCCTGGTGTTTTGGTCAACTGTAGCGATTAGTTTGCTGATTCCGATGAGTTGGATTCCGACTTTACGCGGATATCTGGATACTGGTGGTTGTGTTTTTTTAGCTTTGGCAACTTTAGTTTATCTGCATGATGTTAAGCTAAAATATTGGTGGCAAATTCTGTTGATTGGCGGTTCGCTGGCTATGGCGATTTTGTTTCGGCGACATTTTGCTTATAGTGCGATCGCCTTTTTTGGGGCTGCTATACTTCAGTATTTAATCGACTTTATTTTAACCTATAGAACTAGGCCAAGTCAAGCTATATTTTTGTTGTTAATTTCTGGGGTTAAGTTGGGTTTGATTGCGGCAACTAGCTTGGCTGTTTTAATGCTGGTGGCTGGAGATTTTACTCGCAGTGCTCTGACGGTTGATTACCGCAATTTATATTTGGCTTGGAGTTTGTCGGTTCCTGATATTTTAACTCGTTATGCTTCTTTTTACGGTTTGGGAACTTGGCTGTTGGTTGTGATTGGTTTTTCGGCGGGAATGATGAGGGGGATTCTGGTTGGTGAGGCTGTGGTTTTTGTTGGGATATTTGGGGTTTTGTCACTGATTGCATGGCTGTTGGTCTTGCGTTATGGCTATTTGCACTATACAATTCATGTTACACCGATCGCACTTTTAGGGTTATCGGCATTTTTCTGGACAAGTTGGCTGACACTCCAAGGCAAAGTTCGATATTTGATGCTGGGTGTAGCTGGTTTGTATCTGACTGTGAATGCAGTTTTGGGGTTGATTCCGCTGAAGTTTGATTTTTCTGCGCTGTTTGTGGCTAGTTTTCGGCCTTTAGTGCGATCGGATTATGGCGAAGTGGTAAAGTTAGTTGAGTTTCTGAGAAAAATTGCGCCCAATCAGGAACCAATTTATATTGCTGGTGCTTCTAATAGTTTTAATGCTAATATTCTTAAACAAGCTAACCGTAAATTGAACCCGCCGGAGGGTTGGTGGAAATTAAACACTCTTGGTAGGCCATTAATTGACTCTCGCGATACTTACCCACTACCGGAGTTGTTGATGTCGCAATATGTGGTGGTTGCTACGCCTTTTCAGCAGGTGTTGCTGAGTGATGAACAGGTTTTGCGCCCAGGGGAACAAGATGTTGTTAAAGTTGTCTATGATGCTTTTACTCAAAATTGGGAAATTTCCCGTGATTTTGAGCTTTTACCCGAACAGTTTCAGCTAGAAAATGGTGTCATAGTCAGAGTTTACCGGAGAATGCGCCCAAGTGCGATCGCGACAGCCATCAAAACCCTTCACGCTATGCAGCAGCAAATAGGCGAAAAACCAGGCACTCAATTAGATTGGATCAGCTTAAATCAGTCTGTTTATACCAGCCCTAATTATTCTGTTACCAAAGAAGCTCATAACTTATATCATATTGTAACTCATCCCATTAAAAATTCCCAGCAAATTGATACATCATTTTTATATTTAGGTTCCCTTTCCGCAAAAAATACAATCCTAGGCCAACTTAATTTACCTAACAAACAATGTCAGGGAGTTTCCCTGCGGTTGACTTTGTGGAACAATCAAGGTAAATTAATCAACTCCAGTGAAACAGTTTATAATTCAACTGCTTTACCCAAATTAAATCTATTAGTTGAAGGAAAAAATCCCAATTATTTACTCCTTGAGGTATTCAGTACCAATAAACAAGACTTAACCAACCAATGTCAACTGGAAATTAACAATTTAGCCATATCAACTCAAAAAAGTTGAACCGTCAATGCAGAAATCTCAAAAATCCAACTGGTATTTTAACTTATCCCTCTATACCTTTGTCATCATCGGTGCGTTGATAGCAACAGGCTATCAATTTCCCCTAGGAGGCAACTTTCCCGAATTGCCACAAATCCAACATCTCCTAAATCCTGAACTCTATAAAAATGACTATCATGTTCAGGAAATGGTTAAATTTAATCCCAGATACTACTATTATCATATCATTTATTTCTTGGCAAGTCTAGGGTTAAGTATTCCCTTAGTGCATTTTATTTATCAATTTCTAGCGTTTGGTTCATTTGTCCTAGCTTGTCACGCAATTATCAACATATATACTAAGGCAAAACTGCCCGCAGCAGCCCTGACTTTTTTATGTTTAGCATCCTCATTTACAGATGTTGGGAACACGCTGATATTTTCTACCAAATCCGTACCCAGTACCTTTGCAATGGGTTTCGCAATCTGGGGAATTTACTTTAGTTTGCGTCAGAAATGGCTGACAGGATATTTTTGTTTTGGACTAGCTTGTTTGTTGCAATTTTTAGTGGGTTTGTTGCCGGGGTTAATGATGATGCCTGTGCTGATTCTGGAATCTGTAAAACAGCGAAAATTCAAAAATCTAATTTTGGCGATCGCACTTTTAGGCACAATGGCAAGTATCGTTTATTTACCGATGTTGCTAACAGGCACTACCGGCACTCATACTATGAATAATGCCGATTTTGTCTACATTCACGCAAAAATTCGCAATCCTCACCACATCCTCCCCTCCAATTGGAATGTGGGCAACAATTGGTTAAACTTTATCTGTTTAACTATTGGCGGTTTGCTTTGCATCAAAAATACAAATACCCTGGAAAAAACCGACAAAATTAACTTTTCTATAGTCATTGCTACATCAATTTTTGCCTTACTGTTAAATTACCTATTTGTGGAAGTTTACCCGCTGGCTTTGATTGCAAAACTCCAGTTAGCGAGAACAGTACCTTTTGCTCAAATAATGATATTCATTGCTGTGAGTTTGCTAGTCGAGAGACTTTACCAAAAACAACAAATATCGATGATTATTTTGCTGTTAATTATCTTCACTTTACCCAACCGAGGCATTTTATTTCTAGCATTATTCATATTTTTATTAATATTCCAAAACTCCAAATATACCATTGCTAAACCCTACACTATTTTGCCCTGGATTTTTACCACAGTCACCTTGATTTTAAGCTTGATCTATCCACTGAGTAATTCAGGAGAAATAATAGAAAGGATAATTAGCATACCTGGGTTATTTTTAATTCTAGCGTTTCCCTTCATTTTAGAAAAAATCTCAATTTCGACAGCCATAAAACAAGCAGCCACTTATCTATTAGCTTTGCTAACTACCAGCACTTTAGTTTTAGGAATAGCCGGAATTATCCCCAAACCCCTGTTAGATATATTTCAAACTAGAATTAATATCAATGCCATTCCCCAAGACGACTTAAACCAATTAGCCCTACGCTTCTCCAAAACTAGCAGTCAAGATGCACTGGTATTGATTCCACCCTCTGTCACCAGTTTTCAATCCTTTTCACAAAGGGCAGTTGTAGTCAATTTCAAGAACTTTCCCTTGACAGAAACAGGTATCAAAGAATGGCAAAATCGCATGGAAAGCGTGTTAGGAGTCCCCTTGAATCCGCAAATGATTTGGGGGGGAAATGACTTATTTAGTCGGCGCAATAGCAGCGATTTAGTCGAAGTTGCTAGAAAATACCGCGCCGATTATATCCTAACTCGTAGTGACTGGCATCCCAATATTCAAGGGGAAATCACAGATAAACAAGGCAAATGGATACTTTATAAAATTAGGTAATGGGGAATCGGGAATCGGGCTACCCCCCTGCCCCCCAAGGGGGGAAGTAATGGGGAATCGGGAATCGGGCTACCCCCCCCTGCCCCCCCCTTGGGGGGAAGTAATGGAGGGGTGATATCGTTTCCGGTTGCATCGGAATTATTAGCCGAAATTAGGACACGGTAGTACCCATAGGTGTCAACTTAAGCTGTCAGCCCGCCCCGTGTCTGTTAGTCATCCCGCGACTCCGACAGGGGTTAAAACCCCTGTCTCATAGCCAAAGTCAGTTGAAACTGACTGAAGATTTGCCCCAAACCAATACCTATCAACTCAACTAATTCTTCAGTCCTCTTTGAGAGGACTTGCGCTATGAGACAGGGGTTTCAACCCCTGTCGGACTATAACTTTTACCTTAAGTTGACACCAATGGGTAGTACCGTGTCCCTACCCAAAATAATCTTGTAGGGAAACGGCACTGCCGTGTCCTCTATATCATTCCGGTGTTACCGGAATTGATATGACTTCTTCCTTCTTCCTTCTTCCTTCAAATATCAATATTAGAATCATCAATAATTTCACAAATCTGCTTATCTACATAATCAGCATCCACATTTCGCGCCATCAACTCGGCCAAAATCCCCAAGGAAATTAACTGTACCGACAGGATTGTACACAAAATTCCAAAAAATAACAAAGGTCGATTCCCGATCGGACCAAAATTCATCCCTCCCAAATTCAAAAACCAAATCACAATCAAATAACTCAGTGAAACAGTCCCAATCAAGCCAAAAAATAACCCTAAACCCCCAAACAAATGACCCGGTTTCTGTAAATAATGCGTCGTCGCCAATACCGTCAACAAGTCCAAAAAACCTCGTGCATAACGTTCCCAGCCATAATTAGATTTTCCATGTTTGCGGGAATGGTGTTCGACAACCACTTCCCCAATTTTAAAACCCAAATTGTTGGCTAAAGCCGGAATGTAGCGGTGTAATTCTCCGTACAATTTAATAGATGCTAAGACTTCCTGGCGATAAGCTTTAAAGCCGCAATTCATATCGTGCATTTGTACGCCAGTTACCCAACACGCCACCGTATTAAACAATTTGGAAGGTAAAGTTTTAGAAATAGGATCGTTCCGCTGTTTTCGCCAACCCGAAACTAAATCAAATCCCAATTCTAAATGGTCTAAAAATCTAGGTATTTCCGCCGGATCGTCCTGAAGATCTGCATCCAGAGTAAAGATTATTCTGCCTGATGAATTGCGAAATCCGGCGGCAAGGGCGGCTGATTTGCCAAAGTTACGACGCAGTTTAATGGCTTTAATTAGTTTGGGATTATTCCTGGCTAAATCAATGATTTCTCGCCAAGAATAGTCGCGACTACCGTCGTCTATGAAAATTACTTCGTAATTGTCTATTCGGGTTTGAGTCATCACAATTTGGATTTTTTCAAACAGCAATTTTAGGGTTGCTTCTTCGTTGTGAACGGGGATGACGAAACTGAGGTGTTTTTGCATATTTTTTTTACCGCAGAGGGCGCAGAGAGGGGTTTTTGGGAGGGAGATTTGAGATGGTTTTTTTGGGTGAGTTTTTAATTTTTATTGATGGTTTGTGAATTTCGTAGGGCTACCCAGCCTTGGCGGTTTTTGAATGATGCGTAGGCTGTTAAGAATTTGTCGGTTGGTGATGTCTGAATGTAGCCTCTCCAAGCTGCGGATGCGTAGGATGGGCCAAATAAATTAACTAAATCGGGGCGGGGAAATCCTGACATGGCGAAACCTCGAACCACATTTTCTTGGTTGAGGATGGCTATACATTTTACATTGTTTTCTGGGTCTCCTATCCAGCCAATTACTCTGCCGGCACTGGGTGCGAGTTTGGTGATTATATCAAAGTATCCTGGTACTCCGTCTTTGGGGGCTGATAGTAAGTTTGGATCTATTTTTGTATCTAGTGGTGCACAGAAGTTTTGTTGTTTAATGTCTCGGTTAAATGGCACTAAATTATGAGTTTTTAAGGCATCGATTAAGCCGATGAAAGCGGCTGGTCTGTTGCCTACTTTTTGTTTAATTAATGTGACATCGGTGATGCCTAATTGTAATGATAATGCGACTAGGGGTTGATAGGTTGCTCTCTGGGCGATCGCACTTGCTATGTCTCCTCCCACGCTGTACATTAATACGATCGCTATTGTGGTGATTCCTAACAGCGATGTCAGCCAACGTGTTTGGATTCTGGGAGTTAGTTCTAATTGCTTTACCCACAATACCGTGAGGACGATGGTGCTCATCCAAAACAGGGCCGGCAGTGTGGCGTAGCGGGAAGCGGTGGCTTGTTCGACTCCAAATCCCGATCGACTAACGGCGGCCATTAACGCTGTTTGCAATGTGTAAATCTGGATAGATAGCCAAGGTAGCCACTCGGTGCGATCGCTCTTTTTGCCAAACAACCAATAACCAACAAAACTCGTTACAGCTATCAAACCAATGATGCCAATAAGTGAGGCAATCGCAATATTTTCGCTAAAAATTCCGCCTAAATAAGTAGGAATATATTCAATAAATTTCAGCGGGTTTATTTTGGTTAAAGAAGGGTGATGAGCGGGGGTCTTATAAGTCAAAAAATAAGTCCCAATCACCGCAATAGAAACACCAAAATACAAATAAATAACTTGTCTAGGAAAGCGCAACACCATAGCAGCAGCACACAATATTGGCCACAACCCTAAAGGAGTGCTGTAACTAATACAACCTAAAATACCAAAAATAATGCTACCAATTACCCACTTATTTTGTAAAGGGGAGAAGTAGGGCAGCGGCAGCGCAGTTACGGGCAAATTTTTCGCATAGGATTGCAAACAAAATATCGCACAAATTACAAATAAATTAGCTATTATCCAATGTACACCACTAAATCCACGCATCCAATTATGAGCGGCTGCGGGAGTAAAATTAAAAATAGAAATAGCAACTATAATAAAGATAAATTGCACCGGAAAACGGCTAATTTTTAAAGGTAGCAAAGCGATTAATACGTGGCACTGGATCAAAGCCAAAAACCAGGCAAATACACACAAACCGATATTTGAACCTTGGGTAATAACTATATTCAAGGCATAGATAATTGCCGGAATCAAGACAAAATGCTCGTTGGCGCGAAAGATCCAATTCAAAGGATTAGTGGCAAAACCATCGACTGAGTAGAAATTCCATGTCATCCACCAATAGTCAAAATTAGATAAATCTCCCGCTTGCGATATCAGGTACAAAATATAGGAAGCTGGTATGATAATCCCTAGAACTGATGCACCAATTAAAACATATTGTGGCTGGAATTTCATCGGATTTTGAAACACAAATGGTGTTGACTTAGGGCTTGACTATTTCATTCTCTCTAGGGGCAATCCCCCCGTGGTTGCCCTGTTGTCGGCTGGTGGGTGGAGGCAGGGGGTAGGCACGCACCCATAGGTGTCAACTTAAGGCTGAAATCCTTGAGAAATCAGGGTTTTATGCCAAGTCTAGATCCCCCTAAATCCCCACCCCCCCCCTAGCCCCCCCCAAGGGAGGAAGGGGGACTTTGATCGGACTCTTGTCCCCCCCCTTCTGTAGGGGCGGTGCCCCCGTGCCCGCCCTCTCGGCTAGGGGGGATCTAGGGTTAATAGTCAAACAGCAGTCTGTGACAGGGTTTGACGTTAAGTTGACACCTATGGCACGCACCATCCACTAACCCTACCACACTCGCCCCCTCAATGTTTATTTGACTTCTCTTGCCAGCATTTGCCGGAGGGATTCCCGCCAATAGGGAGGATGTGTGCCGAGAATTCCTGATATTTTTACAGGTGAAAGCACAGAAAAAGCCGGACGTTTTGCAGGTGTTGGATATTCCGCTGTTGTAATCGGAATTACCCGCTGAACTTTTAGGGGAAAGCCCAGTTTTTCTGCTTCTTCAAAAATGGCGATCGCCAAATCATACCAACTACAAACTCCGCTGTTTGTATATTGGTAAGTTCCGAAAATTTCGGGTTTAATCTGAGGAATTATCTGGGAAATTGCCGCAGCTAAATCTCCTGTCCAAGTAGGACTTCCGATCTGATCGGCGACTACCCGAATTTCTTCCCTGTCTTTTCCCAGCCTCAGCATTGTTTTGACAAAATTACCTTTGCCACCGTTGCCATAAACCCAGGCTGTTCTAATAATAATGTGCCGATTTCCCGCTTGTCTAATTGCTTCTTCACCAGCTAATTTTGACTTGCCGTAACTTCCCAGGGGATTGGTAGAATCTGTTTCTCGATAAGCATAACCCTGGCTGCCATCAAATACATAATCCGTGGAAATATGAATCAATGTTGCTCCCAGTTTTTCGCATTCTTCGGCAATAATGCCAGGAGCAATGCCGTTGACAGCCTGTGCTAATTCTGGTTCGGTTTCTGCTTTGTCTACAGCAGTGTAAGCACCCGCATTGACAACTAAATGCGGTTGAATTTCACCTATTGCTTGACGAATAGTTTCGGGTTGGGATAAGTCGAGACGAGCGCGATCGACTGCAATTACCTCTCCCGAAGATAATAAAATTGGGTGCAATTCTTGAGCGAGTTGTCCGCTACCACCTGTCAGTAAGATTTTCATTATCTAAAATACTTGAGCTCTTTTCAAGGTTTGTCCGGCTTGGTCTTTAGCTGATAAAATTGGTTTGGCACCATCCAGCGGCCAATCTATCGCCAAATCTGGGTCATTCCAGAGGATACACCGCTCGTGACTTGGTGCATAGTAGTCTGTAGTTTTGTACAAAACTTCCGCAGTTTCAGAAACGACTAAAAAACCGTGAGCAAATCCCGCCGGCACCCAAAGTTGCTGTTTATTTTCAGCACTCAGCATACAGCCCACCCATTGTCCAAAAGTCGGCGAGCTTTTTCTAATATCCACAGCGACATCAAATATTTCACCACTCACTACCCGCAGTAATTTGCCTTGAGGCTGCTGCATTTGGTAGTGCAATCCGCGCAATACATTTTTCGAGGATTTGGAATGATTGTCTTGAACAAAATCTGCCGTCACACCAGTTTTTTCTCCAAAAGCTTTGTGATTAAAACTCTCAAAAAAGAAACCGCGCTCGTCTCCGAAAATTTTCGGCTCAATTATCAAAACTTCCGGTATTTCGGTAGATATAACGTTCATAGTTGCCTGGGATAGTGATAAAGTCATACTTACTGAATACTATCTTACTATGAAAGCTGACGGATATCTCAAAAAATTGTACGCTAATCGATTTGATTCCAGACAGATGGAAGCTAAGGTATTGCTTTGGAAAGTATTGATTGACGATTTTTTACAAAATTATGTTCCCTCCCAATCATCAATTTTAGATATTGGTGGGGGTTACTGCGAGTTTATAAATCAGATTAGGGCAGATAAAAAATGCTTAATTGACCTCAATCCTGATTCAAAAATATTTGCTAATCCTGATATTGAAGTGCTGAATATTGATGTTTTAAGTTTGGGCGATCGCCCTTTGTTTTCCGAACAGTTTGACCGCATTTTTATCTCTAATTTTTTTGAACATTTGAATAATAAAGAAGAATTAGTCCAAATTATTTCATTCTGCTTTGATTCTCTCAAGTCGAACGGTTCTCTGTTGGTTATTCAGCCAAATTTCAAATATTCTTACAGGGAATACTACGATTTTATTGACCATCAATTACCGATTACCCACTTATCGCTGCAAGAGCTTTTACAAACTGTGGGTTTTCAAATTGATCTGATGATACCGAGATTTTTGCCATTTTCTACAAAAGGTAGACCAGCCTCGCCACTGCTGTTAAAGATTTACTTGAAACTACCTTTTTTATGGCAGTTTTTGGGAGGACAAATGTTTGTCAAAGCATCGAAAAGATCGAGCTGCCTTTGAAATTGGCGCAAACGCAGTCTTAGCAGAGAAAGACCAAGAAATAAACTACACTCTAAAATCCCGAACCTGGTTGTTTGAGAAACTCAGCTTCTTCGGGAGTTGTCTCGCGCCCAAGAATCTGATTGCGGTGGGGAAATCTCCCAAAGCGATTGATTATTTCCCAATGCTTGAGCGCAAATTCTATGACTAAATCGCTGTTAGGTTCGCCGCTGAGTTGACGAAATAGTTCCACAGATTTTTGCTGGTGTTCTAAGTTTTCGCTGTGTTCAAAAGGTAGATAAATAAACCATTTTTGTACTGTCACTAATTCGCGATCGAATTGGTTTTTAATTGCGTGTTCGGCAGCGATTAAAGCTTTGCTATCTGTATTAAAGGCTTGTGGCGTTCCGCGAAACATATTGCGCGGAAATTGATCTAGTAGTATAATTAGTGCTAGGCAACTTTGGGCCCAATCTTGCCAGTGGTCGAGTTTACCGGAGGCGGCGGATTCGTATTGTGGCAAAAAGCCCGATCGCACTTTTGCATCAAATCTTAAATCTTTTTCAAACCAATTTTTCCGGGCTTTGCCAAACTCAGGGGAGTTCGCTCCACCAAACCAAAAATCTAAAACTTCATTCATCGGGGGTTTGTTCTCCGATTGATTATTGACTGTATTTTTGGGATTTGTAGTTGCACAAAATCCACTATTTGCACAACTACAAACCGAAGGAATTAATGATTAGCAAAACAGACTTAAGATCTTGTGTTGCACGGTGCTTGAATTTACAAACTAGCAAATAGTCTGTCCCAAGTTTCTCCCCCGACAATTCCATCCACCGGAAGGTTAGCTTGTCGCTGAAATTTTTTCACTGCTGTGAGAGTTGTTGGGCCGAATATACCATCAATTACGATCGGCTGTGGACACAAACCTCGCGCGTTTAATAATTTTTGCAGCTTTCTGACATCTTCTCCTCTCGATCCGTGTTTTAAAATCCTTTTGTGCGGTTTATGGGATTTTCTTTGGGGTTCGTGGCAATCATTTGTGCGGCAAACTTCGTCGCCGCTCGAAGCATAATTTGCTCCACCGACACCAGTCAAAACTAATAGGGCTAGAACTGCTAGTAAAATAGAAAATGTTTGTTGTCCAACCATAGTTTCCCTGTTAATTTTATTAAGCTTATTTTGCGTGTTTGACGATCGCCTTTGAGAGTTATAAACCGGATTTCTGGGAGAGAGGTATCTCAGCTCAAGCGATCGGGTTTCTGGCAATGGCCACTAGACATTCTACAATATAAGTGGTCTTACGGCAAAATCTTCGATCGTGCAAGTTAAATTTTGTTGCTCCTTGGTAGCGACAAATGCCACCATTACTTCGCAAGCAACAGCAACTGTCAACATCACTAAGTTTCTCGACAACGGGTAATCGCAAACGTCATCATTTGCCGATGAGGGAACGCGATAGTGTTGGTTCCAAATTATTTCGGAGTAATCGGTGGCTAATCCGACATGGAGGCAAGGAACGGAGACACTTGCACAGTAATCCTTGAGTGCTTGTCTTCCTACACTGTTATCAAAAGTATCAACGATCGCGGCGCTGTTGGCAAGTAGTCGATCGACATTGGTGGATGTCAATTCTTTTGAGTGCGCCTCTATTTTGACTCCCAAAGCGCGGTAAAGATTGTGGGCGAGAATTTTGGCTTTGAAGGCGCCGATATCCGATCGATAATAGGGTTGAGTGGACAAATTGCGTTCTTCGATGCGATCGCGATCGACTACTGTTAATTGACCAAATCCCGATCGCGCCAAATTTTCTGTAATATTAGCACCCAAAGCACCGGCACCGCACACGGTAATAGGGAAATTTTTAACCATGGACATCACTGATGATGTTCTGTACAATTGTTCGTGAAAAAAAATACTCATAGTAATTGGGAATTGGGAATTGGGGATTGGGAATTGGGAATTGGGGATTGGGAATTGGGGATTGGGAACCCCCCCTACCCCCCCCAAGGTGGGAATTGGGGATTGGGCATTTGGCATTTGGCATTGGGTATTGGGCATTGGTGTCAACTCAGGGTAAAACCCAGTCACAGACTGCTAGCAAGACTATTAACCCTAGATCCCCCCTAGCCGAGAGGGCGGGCACGGGGGCACCGCCCCTACAGAAGGGGGGGGACAAGAACTTACTCAAAGTCCTCCTTCTTAAGGGGGATTTAGGGGGATCTAGACTTGGCATAAAACCCAGATTTCTCAAGGATTTCAGCCTTAAGTTGACACTAATGGGTATTGGGGAACCCCCCTACCCCCCCAAGGGGGGAATTGGGGATTGGGGATTGGGCATTGGGCATTGGAATTAACACAAATAACCAATAACAAATAACCCATAACCAATAACCCATAACCAATAACAAAATTATCTATCCTCAACTACACCAACTAAAGACTGTAAATCGAAGTTTCTGTCTAATCCACTCAGACAAATGCCAGCACTCATCACAGTCAAATCATGCTTAGCAATAGCCGAAGAATGTCTTTCACCAGTGCGGCTAGTCCATTCCACCAGCCAATAGTCATCGCGATCGCAAAAACCTTGTAATTCTCCTCCCCCCATGTGCAAAGCCCGCTGCAAGCGCTGTTCATCCCTAAATTTAGGGTCAGAATCTTTGATATTTTGTATCACTAATTCATAAACAGTTGCCATTTCTGGTGTCATGCCTTTAAAACGTATTTCTTGAGGCAAATTCAAGGTTTCTAAAGCAGCCCTTAATTCTTCAGCAGGTAGAGGATCTGCCCGTCGATCTATTTCCTCAAACCACCAAAAATGACCATCCCATCTAGCAACTATCGGCTCAAACTGCGAGCCTTCTGTTACGAGATGTACGGCTACAGGTTTAACAAAACCAGTACGCTGTTTTACATCAGATTCATTAACCGGATAAGCCAGCCAAGTTTGCCCTCTTAGTACATGAGCTAATTGCAAACGAACTGGCACAAGCAGTTGTAAATACTCTGCCACTTGTGCCAAATCTGGATCTGCAACTACGGCAGCATTTTTCTCATTTATTGGTTGAAAAATACCCCAGCCTTCAAAGTTGCGAGGCTGCGGTTTAAACCTGTAAATCATTCCATCTATCCTTGTCCGCACCTTTCCCCCTCCCACGCAAGGTGCGAGGAATTGGGTATCTAGGAGCTTTCCTTCTTGGGCGGCAAGTTGGTTGAGGATTTGGCGGATATCAGTCATCGGATTTTAGAGTTGAGATTTGGGATTTGATATGAAACTTCTGGCTTAATTCTCGTGTCACAAGCCCGACAGCCTCTTTAATACAAGGTTTTTGGGAGATTACTATGGGGATGTTGACATCCCTCGCGAGGCTGATTTAATATTGGTTAAGTACAAAAATATAGCTCTGTAAAGGCAGCCACTAAATATGTTTCAACAGCTATTTTCTAAGTGTGTTTTAGCGACTGTTTTGACACTGCCACTTCTGTTATGTGCTCAGACAGCTCAAGCTCAGGATAAACACGGAGCTACTGCTTATTCTGCTACTTCTGATGCCACTGGTATCAGTTGGGATCATGCTACAGAAGAAGAAGCATTAGATGCAGCAGTAGCCGCCTGCAATCAGCATAGTGGAGGGGCGAACGATTGCGAACCGCTGACATCCAACACTAATAACTGTGGAGCTATTGTCGTTGGGAAAGGAGGAGCTGGTGCCGGTTGGGGCGACGATAAAGCATCAGCAGAAGCTCAAGCTTTGGCGGCTTGCAGCGAATTACCAGGAGGCAGTTGTAAAGTGCAGCTTTCTGTTTGCAATAAATAATTAAACTTCTCGATTCTCGGACTCTGTTTCAAGAGCGTTCTGTGCCGTTAAATCCTGCGGATGCAATAGTCAAGAATCTAACGCTCGGTTTACTATTGGTTCCATAAAAGTGTTTAAAAAAGAGTGAATTTTTAGAAAATGTAAAATTCACTCTTTTTTATCTTTTATGACTTGTGATTGCATCTTTAAAGGTAGGTGCGCTATTGGCACCTTATCCCGGATAATCTCCCGTTTCAGAAGTAACTACATCGGGTTTTAGCAAACTTTCTAATCTATCTTTAGACCAATATTCAGTTGGATAAGCGACTGCAATAATGTCGGAAAGTCGAATCAGCCAAGTGACTTGTCCATAAGAATCGTTATTTTCCCCGTGTTCGCTAGGGGGAACAATTACCAGAATTTCAGCAAACTCCCTGGATAAATTAATCGGGATGCCGCCGAAACTGCTATTATTTGTTTTCATCCAAACTTTACTGCCTCGATCGAGAGCTTCTTGCAGTCGTTGGGAGAGCAAACAGGATTTTTTGACCTTAGACTTTTTTGTCATAGTGCAAGCTCAAGTAGTTGTACTGTGTGTTAAGATCGAGGGCGATCGGCATTTTTACTCACTAAACCGACAAAAGCAAAAAAGGCGATCGCACTCGCTGCTCCTTACTCTACTGTATAAGAAATTGACCGAGTGCGATCGGTATAAAAAATTAATTACCAAATAGGGAAATCGCCCCTAGTCTTAATTTATCGGCTTCCTGAGACATACCCTGGTAGATCTCGCGACAAAATACGGTATAATTGGCTGCATATTCCCCAATCGTTTAAGCAAAAAAATGGACTGGCGAAAGCAAATTAATTTCGGCACTAAAAAAGTACCAGCTCAACCTGCTGTTCGAGCAACTGGGTTGTCTGTAGAATTTCTGCTAGGGCTGTTTGCTGCGGGATGGACGGAACAACAGGTGTTAGAAAAATATCCTGCACTTACTTCCTCTAAGTTGTGTGCAGTTCTGGCTACTGCTGATTCAAAGTTAGTATCATCTATAGCAAATCCTGAGTTACTAGAAATGATCGAGAGAACAAGAGAATAATTGAAAATAGCGAAAAATAGGGAAAAGATTCTTACTTGAGGATATTGACGGAGATGTTTGGGAGTAAAGTACATCTCTAGCAGTTTTCAATTTCTACCTAAACTTTCTCTAACTCTTTCCCGAAACTCCAACACCGCCTCCAGCGGATCTGGTTGCTCCACATAATATGCTAGAAGTTCTAAATCTAAACCAGGCAACAATTCACTTTGGTGGATTTTTTCATATTCATCTCCTCGAAGATGATAAACCTCAAAGCGACGATTTTTCCAGAACCAAACCTCTTTAATTCCGAGCTTTTTGTAAACTGCTAACTTATCTACACCACCGCTGCTGAGTACAACCTCGATCGCCAAATCAGGAAACTCTTTCTCTGTACCGATACAATAGCACTCATCCGGTTCTGTACCGCCCTTTTTTGCTTGAATCCGAAAGGTAGTTGAACCTAATCCCCAAAACCGAGTCCGTGTTTCTTGAAAATACGCTTCTAGCAGCATCCCAATATTGGTTTTATCTCGATCGTGACGGCGACTTGGGGCCATAATTTCCAGCACTTCATCTAAATAAGTAACCCGATACCAAGGACTATCTCCGAGTTGAGTCAGTAATTGTTCATACTGTTCCCAACTTACCCCACTGGTAATAAATCTTTCCACTGGATCTTCGGTGAAAAGCTCTAATTCGGTTGCTAAATCTTTGATTAATATTGAAGTCACCAACTGCTCCTCCCAAATTTAGAGTATAGTAGAAGATTGTGATTTTGTCATCAAGGATTTAACTGGCAATCGCTACCTCATTTTCAGTATCATCATCTTCATCAAGCCCAAATCTTTTGCAAATTTCATCGAGTGTCTGAGGTTGAATAACTCTTGCTTTAGCTCTCTTTAATGCTGTCAACAAACGAGTTGCATTGGCAGGCGACCTCAGCAAATAAAGGGTTTCTAGCAAACTTTCTAATTCTGCCTCAGAAATCAAAACCGCATTTTTACCGTTAGGTCTAGTAATAATTATTACTTCCCCTGTTTCAACAGTGCGATCGCAGAGATTTTCTAAATTTGCTTCAGCGTCAGTGTATGTAATCTCAGTTGACATACAATTCTAACTCCCACTAAATTTGCGAGGATAGCCCGCCAGCTTAACTGACGACCCATGCCCAATTATATCACTTATCATCCCTGACTGGCAGCTTTGTATCCAGAATTTCCATCAACAATTCCAGCCGCGAAGGACGACTCAACATCGGCACTAAATTCGGCAGCGAGTAGTAATCTCCAGCAAACGTAAAGGTTTCTACCGCTACTTGTTTGTCCTTCAATTGCTTCTCAACATAATTGCACCAAGCGCCAACTCGCACGATTACCACATCAGGAATTACCCCCAAACTGCGGCAGTAATTTTGATAAGCATCAGCGAAATAAGGTGCAGCATTTTCGCCTTCATCTGTGACTATGATGAATTGCTCAACTACTTGCTTTTTAATCCGCATTGCTTCCACCGCGCAACCGCAACTGGTGCCACCGCCAGCGCGAATGTGTTTGAATGCGCGTTCCCAATCTGTCAATTCGCTACCGTTTGCTTGCACTGGGTAGGGCATGGTGTCAAAGGCGTAGACGAACAGTGCAGCCTCGGAAATGCCCGATATTAAAGCAGCGAGACGTTTGCCGACTTCGATCGCACTTTCCATGCTTCCCGACTTGTCAATCAACAAACCCGTGGCTTTGGCAATTTTGCCGCGCTTTTTCACCTGTTCGTTGGTAACTGCTTCCAACTTCGCCACCGTTGCTGCGTCAAAGTTGGCGCTATCAGTTGCGACACTGGCTTTGTAAGCAGAAACGCGCGAACTCTTGGCTGCTTCACCCAACTTGGCATCAATCAACAGCTTGACTTCCGGGTGATCCATCGCGCCGCGAGACTGAATCGATTTCAGGTTGTTGATGACTTCCTGGGGCGACATCGAGTTAATCAACGCAGCCAAAACCATTGGTGTTAGCTGTTGGATTGCACCAATGGCGATCGTATACGGAATCTTGTACTCAACAATCAAATTCGCTTGTTCCGCTGCTGTTGCAGCCTTAGCTAACCGCTTTAAAACGAAGGCTAGAGAGTCTTCTGGTGGATTGTTTTGGAACAGAATCGCCGACGCGCGATCGCTCGGTTTGACGTGTAAAGTCGCGTACAAGTGCTTCATCGCTTTGCGACTGCGGAGGGCGGCGCGATCGAAAAACTGCGGATTCTTTTCCCGCGATTTCAGATAGCGAGTCACAGCAGTGCGCGCACTCCGAGGCACTTTATTTTGGTGCTGCTTCATGAAGTCCACAATCCGCGAAACCTCGTAGGGAGGAAACTGTTGCAACATCATAAAACCAGCATCTCGGTGTTCTGTTAGTGCAGAAGTTAGCAAGTTTCCGACAAAAACTTCCTTGTGGTCGCGGACGTCGCCTTGATGCTGATACCACACTGCTAAATGACCGTAAAAAATCGGGTCTAATTCCACAATTAGTTTGTGAATTTCTGCTACTTTTTCTAATTGACGGTGAGGTGTTGTGAGCAGACTGTTGAGCATTTCTAAACGTAAATCGCGCTCTGCTGCATTCATTTTCATTGGTTTTACCTAATATTTTGTACCGATTGCAACTGTGTCGGAGTCGATCGCTTTCAAATCTGGTTCAACCCAATTATTGCGGGCTTCCCAAGACATCAGCCGATCGCGCGTATAGTAGCTCAACGGTAAAGTACGATCGGCATATTTGGCGATCGCACCGTTAGCCAGACTTACCATCGATCGATGGAGGCTTTCCTGAGCGAGGTATCGGCGGATGATTCCCAGCCAAAACAGCGTTAGAGTTTCGTGATATCCACTATTTCTTGTAGTCTCAATTCCCTGAGCCGAGTTATAATGTTTAATCCCATTCCGCACTGCATCGATCGCTTCTTGCTCGGAGTCGTAAAACAGATACCACAGCCCGACGGTTAAATGGGCGGCATGATTCCATTGGTGGCGAGGTAGACTGCATTCTTGGAAAGCATGAATCAGGCTGTCTATCTCCCAGGGCGATCGGTAAATTATAGTTGTAGTTTTCATAATTTAATTCTCCTTTCTCACCACTTTTGAATCTAAAAGTTAGAAAAAAAAGCACTTCGCGCGAGTTGAAAAAGTCGTTGATTCACACACAGGATTTGAACCTGTATCTACTCGATCTTAAGTCAAGCGCCTGACCATTTGGCTAGTATGTAAACTTTCCCGATCGGGGCGCGAAGTGAAAAATTCTTTGGTAGTAAGGACTTCAGTCCTTATTTTTAGCTAGTCGTTCCATAATGAACTTAATTTGCTTCTTGTTGCATTGACGTTTAGCCACAACGTACTTCTCCCGGTTGACAGAAGACTTATTTTTGGTTATCCCCAAGGGTTCAATATCTGCCAGTTCCATCGCATACCACAAATCATTTATTTTCTGATAATGATGATAAGCATCTATGAAAACAAAATCATCGGGCTTCTTTTTAGGTACTTTCCGAACTCTCTTAGCTAAGCAAAGAATTCCCGTCTCAGGATGGACATAAAATTGCTTGTACCAATAACCAAGAGGAAGAGCTGTATCATAAAATTCACGATTTTTCCGATAAGGAACCCCATCAATTAACACCGCTGAGCTACATCCCCAAGATGAGGATGATAGGAGTCGAACCTATTACCTCTGGTTGAGAAAACCAAAAAGTGTGTAAGCTTCAACTGTTGGGGTGCGGTGTAGCAGTTGTTTAAATCTAAAAAATTCAGGTAGAAGAGGAGGCGCACAAGTCAGAGAAGCTATTTTTAAAACCCCTCTCCAAGAGGCGGAGAGGGTAGGAATCGAACCTACTGTACGATGTTTAGTCGAACGTTACCAGTTTGTAAGCTTCTTTAGTTGGGGTGCGCCGCCTAATAGCCGAGCCGAAATCCTGGTTAAATACCCCCTTTATTTCTTAGTCTGCGGAGGCAGACTTCGTTTGTATAGTGGCGGTTTTAACCGCCTAACGATCGAGGGGGTAGCCAACTCAGATAGCTGAATTTCTAGCCGTAAACGGCTTCTGGGCGCACAATTAAATCGCCCGAAGGACGGCGATCGAGCACGTAAGACTCGAAGCGATCGCCCTTAACATCAAAATGCTTGGCCAGACGTTCCTTAATGGCTTGTTCGCTCATTCCTGTCGCGATACCCAGTTGGTTTTCTGCCACATCATAGGAACGTCCTTCAAAACGAATGTGAACCATTACTGATACCTCCTTGAGCGATTTGAAATTTTGGATTTGGGATTGGTAGCCTGTCTGCTCTTTAGTCTTGCATTTATTCTCTAAAAGTTGCCAGTTGTATTTCCCCAAATACGGCTGGATTTTACTGAAACAAACGCCGTTCTAAGTGATAGTTTTGTTTGATGTTGCGGATTTTTTCAGTCTGTTTTGCAGGTTCAGTTTTGGCAGAATTTTCCTGCTCTGAATCCGCTTTGTCTGCATTGGATTGAGGCTGATTCGGTACAATCTCTGGCTCAGACGGAGGCAGTTTGTAACCGAAAATTGTGGTGTAAAGTAACAACATGACAATCTAGTCTCTGTTATAAGACTTTCAATTGGATGTTCCTTGAAATTTCGATTAGTTATTTAGTTTTCAAGGTTCAGAATTTTACGGAAAATACAGGTTTTTGCTTTTCCTGCCCTTTCCATATTTATATACTACATACGTACTACATAGGTGTCAAGGGGTTCGGAAAAGTTTTTTTGTCAGGATTGGGGGCTCGACGAAAGAAACTGGGTTTTTCACCTAATCTGTGGCTGTAGCGAAGTATTTTCGTCGATCGAACCTGGTTGGTAGAGTTCCAACTATATCGATCGAACTTCTTTGACATAGGCTATGGTTTTGCGAATATTGTGGAAGCCAACAGATTCGTACAGTCCCAGGGCACCGGACTGATTATCGGCATCGACTCCGATAATGGCTGTTTCGATACCGACAGCTTTTAGCCGGTGTAAGCCAGCCAGCAACATTGCTCGTCCTAATCCGAGGTTACGGAAGCCACGTCTTGTACCCAGAGACATGATCCAGCCTTCATTCCGACCGGTGCGATCGCACTCTTCGATACTGATTTCACAGTGACAAAATGCTGCGAAAGTGCCGTCAAGGGCCACTGCAATTAAGTCTAAATCCTTTCTGTAACTGGGTTTGGCTAAATCGTATTGGAATTGTTCTACTGTTAAATCGTGGTGGTTCCAGTGGTCGATAAATGATTGGTTGAACATTTCTACCCAAGCGATCGCATCCTGTGCGCCCCGAAACTGACTGAGGGTGAAGCCTTTGGGGATTTTTGGTTCTGGGATTGGTTGAGAGATCGATCGCGCCATACGACAAAAATGGCGATCGGGCTTGAAACCGCAATTTGCTAGCAGAGAAATGCGATCGCTATGTTCCGCGCGCACCCAAGATCGCAGTTTCACTGATATACCTCGTTCTGTTTGCACTTCCCGCATCCGCTTTTCTCCCCAAGCCACTGCTAGGGTTTGAATATTGCCCGATCGCGCGATCGGGTGAACGCAAAACCACAGCCAACCGTCGATCATCTCCCCAGATCCAGAAATCGACAACTGAGCAAAACCGATGAGTTTGCCTTGACTGTCTTCCCAAATGCAGATATCGCGACTTTTGTCAATGGATGGTTGATTAAATTTTTGTTGCAATTCGGAAATGGAAGTACCTTCTTCGAGGCGATCGACTTGTTCGCAAGTATCGATCAAATGGGCGATCGCTGGTAGGTCACTTTCATCCACGTAGGGTCTGATCGACACATTTAACATATATATAGTTGACGGTTGACTGTTGACGGTTGAATGTTTGAACAATAGCGATGCCACCAGAAACTACATCAGTTAAACGAAAAAATGTAGTTTTGGCGACAAAAGTAACAAATTGTTACTTTGTTTCTCAGGAATGAGACAGAGACATCATCCCAGGGATATATTCAAAACCATCAAGTTCGTCACCAAGTTGACCAACTAAGATAAGAAATAAATTTTCGTCTAAGTTAAGGAGAACTCAATGCTTGACGCTTTTTCAAGAGCTGTAGTTGCAGCCGATGCCAGCACCTCCACCGTAAGTGATATTGCTGCCCTCAGAGCTTTCGTTGCCAGCGGCAACCGACGCTTGGATGCAGTAAACGCGATCGCCAGCAACGCTAGCTGCATAGTTTCTGATGCTATTGCCGGTATGATCTGCGAAAACCAAGGCTTGATCCAAGCCGGTGGTAACTGCTATCCTAACCGCCGCATGGCAGCTTGCTTGCGTGATGGAGAAATCATCCTGCGTTATGTCACCTACGCTTTGTTGGCTGGTGATGCTTCAGTTCTTGACGACCGTTGCTTGAATGGTTTGAAAGAAACCTACGCAGCTTTGGGCGTGCCCACCACCTCCACCGTGCGTGCCGTTCAAATCATGAAAGCTGCTTCTGCTGCTCACATCCAAGACAACCCCAGCGAAAAATTTGCTGGTGCTAAGTTGCGGAAAATGGGAACAATCGTAGTTGAAGATCGTTGCGCCACTCTAGTTGCCGAAGCTTCCAGCTACTTCGATCGCATCATTTCTGCACTGAGCTAGTCCATTGCTAATCGCAATTCGCTCAGCAAAATTGAAACTACGCTCACTGTCAAAATCACTTTAGGAGATTTAAGAAATGAAATCAGTTCTCACCACCGCTATCGCCTCTGCTGATGCAGCAGGCCGCTTCCCTAGCACCTCAGATTTAGAATCAGTCCAAGGTTCTATCCAACGCTCTGCTGCTCGTTTAGAAGCTGCTGAAAAGCTCGGCAACAACCTGGATGCAGTTGCAAAAGAAGCTTATGATGCTTGCATCAAAAAGTATCCTTACTTGAACGAAGCCGGTCAAGCTAACTCCACCGATACTTTCAAAGCAAAATGCCATCGCGACATCAAGCACTACCTGCGCTTGATCCAATACTGCTTAGTTGTTGGCGGCACAGGCCCTCTCGATGAATGGGGTATTGCTGGTCAACGCGAAGTTTATCGCGCTTTGAGCTTGCCTACTGCTCCTTACGTTGAAGCATTGAGCTTTGCTCGTAACCGCGGTTGTGCTCCTCGCGATATGTCTGCTCAAGCTTTGACTGAGTACAATGCTCTTCTTGACTACGCCATCAACTCCCTGTCCTAATTAATTAGCAGGTTTGTAATGTCGTGACTGGGTAGTTTATACCCCGACAAGTCTGGGAAATCTGGGTTCGTTGCATTACCAATTTTGGTAAGGTAAGAGTCAAGAATTCCCGGGCTTGTTATTGTGTTTGAATAGGCATATCCTAATTTCTTCCTTCTTTTCCCCCCAAGGGGGGGCAGGGGGGGGTTCTTCTTCCTTCTTCCTTCTAATATAATTTTATGGATAAACGCTTTTTTAGTTTCTTTAATTTAACAGAAGACCAGGCGATCGCCCTTTTGGATACGCCCCAAGCTGAAATTGGCGAAGAAGATTCCCGCTACATCGCTGCTTCCCACCTGATCAATTTCTCGACAGATCGATCGATCGCGGCATTGATGCGAGCAGTACAGCAAACCGATCCGGTGTTAGAAAATCGGATTGTGCGCCGCAAATCGGTAGAAACTTTGGGAAGACTGCAAGCTGCGCAAGCATTGCCAGTGATTCGCACCTGTTTGAGCGATAATGACTGTTACACTGTGGAAAATGCCGTTTGGGCGATCGGCGAAATTGGCACTCAAGATGCCGATATTTTAGAAGAAGTGGCTCAATTGCTGGATAAACCGGGACAAACCTATCGGGTAATTATCCACACTCTGACTAAACTAGATTATCAGCCAGCAGTAGCCAGAATTCGCAGATTTGTAGATGATATCGATCCGCCAACTGCTAGTGCTGCGATCGCCGCCATTTGTCGCTTAACCAGAGACTTTTCTCAAATGGAAAAAGTTGTTGCCATGTTGCAACACAAAAATGTCCTAGGGCGCAGATTATCCATCCAAGATTTGATAGATGCGCGTTACTACGATGCCATCCCTAATATTGCCAGATGTCCCGTATCTTTAGTGTTTCGGTTGAGAGGAATTAGGATGTTAGCATCAGCAGGAATTGCTGACAAATCCCTGACCTTTGCCACCATTCAACCTTACTTGGAACAAACCTTAAGAGATAATCCAGCGGATTTAGATTTAGTACATAGTTATGAAAACTTACCAGATTTATCGTTTTTGATTCGCCAGTTATACGAAACAGATTTTGGACGTTGCTATTTAGCAGCTAAAACAATTCTCGAACATTACTCAGAGGAAGCACCAGCAGCTTTGTTTGCCACCTTTGCCGAAGAAGCAAATAATGACTATGGAGCGCATTTTCATGTGGTAAAATTGTTTGGTTGGTTAAAACATTCTGCCGCTTACGATTTGTTATTGGAAGCTTTGAATAACTCCCAACCCCAGTTTCAGAAATCCCGTGCAGCCGCGGCGATCGCCCTGGGGGAACTGGGAGAACAACGTGCCATTCCCGAATTGAAAGCTTGTCTGGAAACTAAAATCTGGGATTTGAAGTATGCTGCATTAATGGCACTAGAAAAACTGGGTGATGTCAGCGGTTATGCGATCGCTGGGACTGACCAAGATTGGTTGGTTCGAGCTAAAATAGATGCTCATAATTCTGTAACATCCGAATTGTAATAGGAACACCGCAGTGCCTATTGGTGTCAACTTAAGGCTGAAACCCTCGATAAATCTGGGTTTTCTGCCAAGTCTAGATCCCCCTAAATCCCCCTTAAGAAGGGGGACTTCGATCGGACTCTTGTCCCCCCCTTCTGTAGGGGCGGTGCCCCCGTGCCCGCCCTCTCGGCTAGGGGGGATCTAGGCTTAACAGTCAAACAGCATTCTGTGACTGGGTTTGATGTTCAATTGACACCTATGAACTCTTGGAGTGTCCCTACTACCGGGCACGGCAGTAAGGTCTCCCTACAGAGAATATATCTTAATTAAGCTTAAATTAGAACACCTAAAAACACCAAAATTCATGACAACAGATGCTTTGTTTGAAAAACTAAAACACCCGAATCCTCATATGCGCGATCGGGCAATGTATGAAATAGCCGATTCCCGCGATGAAAATACAATTCCTCGACTGGTAAGCATTTTAGATGATGAAGATGTCGTCTATCGTCGGGCGGCGGTGAAGGTGTTGGGTGCGATCGGTGAGGATGCTGTACCATCGGTAGTTGACGCATTATTAAACAGTGAAAATGTGACTGTGCGAGGGAGTGCGGCCAAAGCACTAGCACAAATTGCGATTAACTATCCAGATTTGCCTTTCCCGGAAGTCGGTTTGCAGGGATTGAAAGCGGCGATTAATGACGCTAATCCTGTGGTGCATATTGCAGCCGTGATGGCCTTGGGGCAGATGGGTTCCTCTGCGTTTGAAATTTTGGTAGAATCGCTGAAAACAACGGATAATGTGGCGGTACAGGTGGCGATCGTGAATGCGCTGGCTTCTGTGGGCGATCGACGTTGTGTAGAAGTTCTCACCACATTTGCCAATGATGAAGCCGTGGATTCTTATGTGCGGGAATCAGCGACAAGTTCTTTATCGCGGTTGGATTTGGTGATGAATTACAAGCGTGCAGAATAGTAATGAATGAGTATGATTTTACTGTGAAGTTTAATCTAGAAAAATCCCTAGCTAATACTGACGATTTTATCGAGAAACTATATGCAGGTGGCTGTGACGATGCCTTAATTGGAGTTGGAAATAAAGGATATCTCGCACTGAATTTCATCCGCGACGCATCATCGGCTTATGAAGCTATTTCTACGGCGATTCATGATGTCAAAAGAGTTGTTCAAGGTGTTACTCTAATTGAAGCAGCACCAGATTTGGTTGGTTTGACAGATGCAGCTAAAATTCTGGGGTACACTCAACAGCACATGAAAAATCTCTCGCTCGAAAGCAACTCAAAATTTCCGATTCCTGTTTATGAAGGTGCCCATTCGATCTGGCATTTAGCGGAAATTTTAATTTGGTTGCGCGAAAATCGAATGCACTCAATTGATGATACGCTGTTAGATATTGCTCAAACCAATATGAATATTAACATTGCTAGGAGTTGGCAAAAGATCCATCCTGATACCCAGGAAAGTATCAAGGCGCTGGCTGTTTAGTTTGGTTTGTGCGATCGAAGCCGATTTGTTAGCGATGCAATCTAAGGAAAACACCAATGAAAATTAAAGTCAAAAATCTTGGTGCCCTAAAACAAGCTGAATTCACCCTGGGCGAGTTGACAATTATTTGTGGTGGCAACAATACCGGAAAGACCTACGCTACCTATGCACTGTTTGGCTTTTTGTTTACTTGGCGGCAGATTTTGGCGATCGAAATCAACGACAACAAAATTCAGCAACTCCTTGCTGACGGTGTAATCCATCTAGACATACAAGAATATGTCAAACAGGCAGAGCAAATTGTTTTTAAAGCTTGTCAAGTTTATACACAGCAATTGCCTCAGATTTTTGCAGCACAGGCTAAAAGATTTAAAAAAACAGAGTTTCAGGTAAACCTAGATATCAAAAATATTACCTTGGCAAGCCAATTTCAGTCAACACTAGGCTCTGCCAATGTCGAATTATTCTCGATGACGAAAAGAGAAGATAGTAGAGAATTAGTTGTTACCTTGCTAGTTGAAAAAGAAAAGGCAAAAATCCCCAATGAAATACTTAAAAAAACCATTGCCGATGCACTAAAAAATATTATTTTTGCCGAAATTATTCCTCGTCCTTTTATCGCTAGTGCAGAAAGAACTGGTGCAGCTATTTTTCGCAAAGAGTTGAATTTTGCCCGTAATAGATTGCTTGAACAAATGGGTAAAGGCAACAATAATATCCATCCCATTGAACTCTTATTTAAGGCTTATCAGGACTATGCTTTGCCAATCAAGACAAACGTTGACTTTACGAGAGAACTGGAAACCATTGTCAAAAAAAGCAGTTTTCTTGCCGAGAAACATCCTGATATACTGGCAGATTTTGCTGACATAATCGGCGGCCAATACACTGTTACCCGTAATGATGAACTTTATTATGAGCCGAATGGTAAAAGGCTCAAGCTTTCTATGGATGAAAGTTCTAGTGCTGTGCGTTCTCTATTAGACATCGGTTTTTACCTAAAACATGAGGCTCAAATTGGCGATTTACTGATGATAGATGAACCAGAATTGAATCTACATCCTGAAAACCAGCGCCGCGTCGCACGTCTATTTGCTCGCTTGGTAAATCTTGGTATTAAGGTTTTTATCACTACCCACAGCGATTACATTATTAAAGAACTGAATACGTTGATTATGCTTAACCATGACAAACCTCATCTGAAGCGAATTGCTGAAGAAGAAGGTTATCGAGAAGTAGAACTAATTTCGTCTAACAAAATCAAAGTTTATATTGCGGAAGAGGCAGGGAAGACAAAAACAAATAAATGTCAAACTCTTACACCAGCGGATATCGATCCAGAAATGGGTATTGAAGCCCGCAGTTTTGATACAACTATTGAAACGATGAATAGGATTCACGAAGCGATTGTCTGGGGTGAGGATTGATGTCTGATATTGCGATCCTCAAAGAGATGATTCAAGAAAGTGCTACAGTTCCATTGGAAGAACACAAAGGTAAAAAGCAAGTTACACTCAAAGAGCCTCCGCCTGCTGACTATTCTGTAACGATTGATGGAATGCCTGATGATGCTCAAGTTATTGTCATTAAAGCCGATGCTTTCCCAGCACCAACCAAGATTTTCACGAGTTCAAAAGGTCAGTGCAAACGCGCAGATTTTGTGATTATTGCTGATACTCCTACAGAAAAAATCATCTTTTGTATTGAGATGAAGAAAAAGAAAGACCAGAATACAAAAATTATCCAGCAACTAACGGGTGCAAAATGCTTTGTTGACTATTGTAAGGAAATCGGCAAAGCATTTTGGCATCAACAAAACTTCCTTGATGCTTATGAATATCGTTTTGTCAGTATCGGTCATATTAGCATTTCCAAAGGAAAAACACGCAATAATCGCTCAACTGAGACTAATGACCGTTTAACTGAGATTCATGACCGTCCTGATAGGATGCTGAAAATTAGTAGACCCAATAAACTTCAGTTCAATCATTTAATCTACGGGAGATAGATAGTGTGGTGAACGTCAAAATCAGCGCTTCGGGACTTAGCTTTTACTTTTCAAACAACTTTTCACCTTTACCCTTTTCTCCTTTCAACCTTAAAAACATCCTCAATACTTTTCCCAGCCGTTTTATCCTCCCAGCCCATCGCCATCAAGAAACTCTCAGCAGACTGAGTTTCCACCACATCAACTCCCCATTCTCCGGTTTGCAGCGCTTCAGGATCGTCACTCAATGGCGGAGTCTTCTTGAATCCAGCTAAAATCAAAACATCAGGAAAAGAATCATCAACTTTCCCTTGACTCTTTCGCTTATTCACCAAAGCTTCAGCACAAAATTCCCCAACTTGAGGCGGAGCAAAATCATGAGTAGAAAATAAAATTTCTACCATCCAATGAGCGTGCTTTAATTGACGACACTTAATCTCAGGATATTGGCTTAAACCCTCAGCAAATACCAGAGTCAAATCTTCCCGACTTAAGGCCGGAAAAACACCCTCTGGCATATCAAAATTATGAGAAAGTAACATCCGCCCGGTTCCAGATTCAGTCATATTTTTAATTACTTAATTTGAGAAATTGCTAACTTAATTACACCTTGAATCGCCACTTCCGATTCCTTGGCTAAGGCTGTTTGTAGCGGCTCGATCGCACTTCGATCGCCTACTTTCATCAAAGACAAAGCCGCCGCCCTGCGAGTTTCCCCATCACCGGTATCCAGTAACTCAATCAGGTTGGGGATTGCAGGCTTATAAGCCAGATTTCCTAAAGCCGCCGCCGCCTCACAACGCACATCCACATCCACATCCGTCAGAGACTTAACCAAAATCTCAAATAACTCCGCTTTGGGCTCTTCCTGTGCGACTTTGGCGATCGCCCCTACCACCGCACTGCGCACCACAGGCGAATCAGAAGCTATGGCTTGATACAAATACTCCTTCGCCTCCGCCCCAATAAACGCCAACGCCCAAGCCGCATGACCGATCGTACTTTCCGGCACATCCTTAGATGCTAAAATATCCAACAAAGCCTGCACAGAAGGTTCACCAATCCTCGCCAGCGCCCCAATCGACGAACCCTTAACCACCGTATCCTCATCATTCAACAAAGCATGAATTAAATGAGGAACCGCAGTTGGATCTGCAATCAAAGTCAAAGTTTTAGCCGCCGCCCGTCGCACCACGGGATTAGCATGATTTGCCAAACCATCCAACAAAAAAGGAGTCGATGCTTCACCAATTTCGGCCAAAGTTTCCGCGAAACGCAGTCTAGTCATCCCCCGCGTATCTCCCAAACATTCAACCAACCGCTGCAAAATTTCCCCATCATCAGGATCGAAAGTATCTAAATCTATTTGTTCAGTAACTTCTCGCAGAAAAGCATCTGTTTCTGCATGAGCCAATAAAATTGGATCGTCCTGAGATTGAACACCAGCATTCACCATCATAGTCACCTAATTATTAGTAGTTATAGCAGCCAATTGAGCGCGGAGACTCTCAAGTCCAGCATCAATTTGAGCCAGTTCGGGCTCAATTTGAGCCAGAGCTGGTTTCTGGGGTAGCTTTGCCTTTTTGGCCGCAGCGATTGTCTCAGTCACCAAACGTTCCCGATATCGCTCAAATTCCGCAATCACTTCCACCAATTCTTCAGGATTTATCTGTGTTGAATCCTCGACCGATTCATCAATATCAGATGGTGTTAATTCTTCGTTTTCAGACATAGTTTTGATATTTTGATAACAGGTGAAAAAAAATCGGCGATCGCGTCTAATCAAACAAATTAAATTTCCGTAGGGGCGGGTTTTACCAACAATAATTGCCCAAGACCAATCATCTCATAAACCCGCCCCCACCAAACCCTAAATCGCTTTAACTCAAACCACAGCCGCCCCAGAAACCCTCAAGCGATTGCGTTCCAACATCTCTTCTAAAACAGACTGAGAAATACAACGACGCTCAGAACAGTAGGCCATTTGTTTAACCCCATTGCTCATTTGAACGGTCATCACCCGTACCCGAAAATGATCGTTAATAAACCAACAGCGTTCCTGTCCTTGATTTGTCTCATATTCCGTCTCAATAGTCAACACCCCATCCTCAGCAAAATTGTAAATACCAATTACCGGAATGCCTTCCACATAACCGCGATTTCGCAGAAACTTGCCCATCTTTGGGTTATTGGGATTGGGTACATCGATCAGAATTGCAGCATAATTTTGGTTCGGGGTAGCATCATCCAAATTATCCTGCCACATGAAACTGCATCCCCCGCTCACTAAAGCGGGATCTACATTCTGCTGTTGACAAACTTCTAAGACTCTGGGATCATCTATTGACAAGACATCAATGATGACATTAGATTCTCCCGACTCATCAGCAGCAGCAGTATCAAAATTATGGACTGTTCGCTGAGTGAACCAAACGCCCTCACTTTTGCGAAAGAAATCCATCATAGTCATCGGTGGTGTTAGCAGCATTTCTGTGTCAACTTAGGGAGAGAAATCGAGGAAATCCCCTTGTGAAAAGGGAGGGGAGGAGAAACGGATCGAATTTTGGTTAAGAAAATTAACACGCAGGTGATCGCACAACAATCAAATCCTAGGATAAATGACACCGGACACTTTGAGCAATTCGATCAATAAATCTTCAAAAACTCTAATGACACTTAATCAACACTCTTTTTTCCTCTCTGAACCGCTGACTCTCACAGAAGTTTTACAAGCTGTTGAGCAAGGTAAAAGCTTAGCTCAAACTAACCTCCAGGGAATCAACCTCAGCCAGATGGATTTATCCGGGATTGACTTGAGCGGCACAAATTTAATCGGCGCCAACCTCAGCAAAACCAATTTACAAGGTGCAAATCTCCAAGGAGTTGATTTACGGCGGGCTAGCCTCAGAGATGCCAATTTGAGTGGAGCCAACTTACAAAGAAGTTATTTTTTTAGGGCAGATTTACAAGGTTGTAATCTAGTCGATGCCAACTTAGAATCAGCTAAATTCAAATTAGCATTATACGATCGCCATACGCTGTGGCCAGAAGGATTTAATTACCAAAAGATTGAAGCAATTGGGCCAAAAGCCAGTCTCAGTGGGGCTTTCTTGAATACAGCCAATCTCAGAGGAGCCGATTTGAGTTACTGTAATTTGCGAGGTGCTTATCTAAATGGAGCCGATTTAACAGGCGCCAATTTGGAAGGAGCAGCCTTAAGTGGTGCAACTCTTCAAAATGCTTTACTCACTGGTGCTTATTTGCGGAATGCGATATTAATTGGCGCTGAGTTACAGGGAGCTGATTTACGGGCGGCTGATTTGACAGGGGCGAATTTAGAACAATTAAAAAGTATTGCTGGCGCTGATTTTAGTTTAGTACAAGGATTGACAGAAGAAGCCAGAGCCATGCTTCGCAGTCGTAGTTCCAAGGAGTTAGGTACTTGGAACTCTTTCACTCGTAATAATACGGCTCAAAGCCTTGCTTGTTAAATCAATTCCGGTAGATTGATTCTGGTATAATCCAAATTTCTGTAGGGGCGGGTTTTACAAACAATAATTGCCTAAAACCCACAATCTCCTAAACCCGCCCCACCCAAAGACAAGGTGGGGGGTAGGCACGGACGGGGGCACTACCCCTACAAAGCCCTCGTTTCTTGGAGAATGAAACCGCCCTGGGGGTAGGGGGGTTCTTCTTCCTTCTTCCTTCTCCTATAAATGCCGTTCCAAATCGAACAAAAAACCGTGAATATATTCCTCCGTCCACTCCTCACCATAGAACCGCAAAAACATCCCCCTGGCAGGATCTTTCGCAGCACGATAATTGATATAATTCCGTTGAGCTTGAAGAATTTCTGCTAATCTCTGACTATCTGTGACTGGTTGGGCGCGATCGACCAAATCGAGATAAGCTTGTAGATAATCCTGAAAAGCTGCAAACACCGTAGTTTGCACGGCCTCCGTTTCCTTGGGACGAGTCCACAGAAAAGCCGGAGAAAAGAACTGTTTGGCTTCTTCAGGAAAATCGCCACCCCAAGGTAAGTCTGTTTGATATTTGTTAAAAATCGGTAAAATTGGATCGGAGTATTGCTGTTGATAAGCGACATCGTGGAAAAGCGGCTGCATATCTAAAGCAATCAAATGTCCCCCCGGCAAAGTTACTAAATCCGCCCCAAAAAAAGGCAAATCGTAATTTATTTGGGGGAAAATTACAAAATTCAGTACCTGAAGAGCATCACCACCCTGAACGTGAGCTGCCCGAATCTGGCGCAGTTTAGAGGATTGGAAAGCATGGCTGGTTGTTACCACCAACTGCTCTTTTTTTCCTTTCCCAGTGATACATTCTTTCTTTTCAAAACCTGCCGGAATCGGATAAAGAGCTAGGTCTAGTCGTTCCGTTATCAGTGGGATGGCGTAATCTAAAAAAGGTTGATATAGAGTCATATTTAATTTATATCGCCCCGGCGGGAATCGCTAAGGGAACAGCATCTTCAAACAAAAACTCGTACAAAAATTTCTCTGACCATTCATGACCGAAATAGCTGCTGAATAGTCCTGATGCGGGGTCTCTTTCTGCACTATACTGGTCGTAATCTTTCTGTGCTTTCACAATCCGCTCAACTTCTTGGGGAGTTTTCAGCACTGAAGCTTGCTTTAGCATTTGACAATACAACTGGACGTATTCTTGATAGGCGGGAAACAATTGGTTTACCACTGTTTCGGCGTCGGTTTTGGCAAAGAGCAAATTTTTGGAAAAATATTGGTTGGCATCATAAAACTTCATTTCTAAGTCTTGTACCAATGCGCTGTATTTAGTGCGAATTTCGGTCAATGGTTCGATATACTTGTCTATGTAGGGGCGATCGCGGAATAAGGGCTGAAAATCAATCACTACCAAGATTTTCTTTTTCCCAAACGCTAAAAAATCAATCCCCAGCAAGGGTAGATCGTAATTATAGTTAGGATAAATGACACTGTTGAAAATTTGCGCCGTTTCCCCAGCATCGATGTAGGTGTAGCGAATTTTTCGCAATTCTGGGCATTGATAGCACCAACTTTGAATCGTGGCTGGATTTTTGCCTCTTTCGCTCACCACTGATTCCAAACCAGAGGGAATGGGACGGCTCTCTAGTGCAAAATTCTTAGACAGTTCTTTTTCTAAAAATTGCTGAAATGGCTTAAACATATATGATAATTTAGCCCCTTATAGGTTTTCCCTAAATACAGGATGATAGGCGATCGCCAGAAGTCTCGTCTCTGTTTTGGCTAACAAAGTAATATTTCGTTATGAAACTAAACTGTCGATCGAACTTTTGTAATAGATATTTCCCATAATTCCTGTGGACTAGGCATGGAGCCTGCCCTTTACAGTTGGGGATAAGTCTAATTAAGACTTTCTACCACATTCCCCGCTATGAATCTCATATTCTTAACAAAACTTAACAAATATTTTCATAATTCTAGTCTATAACTTGGATTGTCTCCAACTACCTGAATGTAATTTTAATAACTATGCAGTTAAGTGACAGAGCCAAAGAATTAATTCCCAAAGCGAGAATCGTCAGTTTTGCCACTTGGAAAAATCTCTATTCAGAGGAAGTAATTGCAATTTTTCAAGCAGCAGACAATCGAGGTCAATATCTCACCGACGAAGATTTAGAACGCATTCAAAATCTGGTTCCAGATAATTATTTAATGGTAGCACAAGCTAAATTGCTGCGAGAGCAAGCTCCTGATTTGGTTGCCAAGGCCAGAGCAAAGGTATTAGCAGAATTTCCGAATATCGCCGAACCAGGCAATGACCTCTATCCTCCGGCTCGCGCTGAAGCCTGTTGGCGAGATTTCTGGCATTTCCTGCGCTCTGTCACCTATGGAATTGCCGGGAAAAATCCTGAATTCCTGAGCCAGGAAGGACTCAAAAATATGGAGCTACTTTATCAAGAATTGCGTGTCCCAGTGCCAGCGATGCTCTGTGGATTAGAACAGTTAAAAACAGTGAGTTTACAGCAATTTACTTCAGAGGATCAGGATTTATTAGGTCTGACTTTTGACCATTTAATCACTGCGTTAAAACAGTTTAGTCAAGTTTGAGTACCCATGGGATTTAAGAAACCGGGTTTTTAACCCATATTTTCGCACTCCAGCCTATATTTTCATAAAAACCCGGTTTCTGACTCAGTAGAAATCTCCAAAAAAGCCACTCTGGAACAGGCAAAATGCCTGTTCCCCAGTAATTATTGGAGAAGCCTAGTAGAGATTCAAGAAATTCTTCCTTCTTCCTTCTTCCTTCTTCTTAACTGTTTTCAAGCAAGTTTTCTAAAGCAGCACCAACAACTTGATGATGGGAGTCTTGCCGCAGTTTACTCAAAACTTCCTTCGCCTGGGGAGTATCAAAATGCTTCAAAGCAGATGCAGTGTGCTGACGAATCCCTTCATACTCAGAATTAGCCAGGGTCAATAATTGAGAAAGTGCGGCCGATTCCTGATTTGTTCCAGCTAAGGCACCCAGTGCATCCACAGCAGTTTCCTGGGTGGTCATATCTTCGCCAGCTAATGCTTCGATACAAACTTCAAAAAGTTCGTTGTAGCACTCCATGTCTACCAGGGCTGCTAGAATGCTGCGACGCACCAGCCAGTGGTCATCCTGAATAAAAGTCAGCAGTAAATGAGATGCAGCACATCTGCCGAATAGAGATAGGGAATTCGCTGCTTCAGCCCTCACATTGGGGGTGTTATCAAGTTTGATGATTTGGAGGAGTGCGGCGAAGGATTCGGCGCTTTGTTGTTGCCCAAATCCTCGGCTGACAAAGGAACGTACTAAAAATTCTGGGTCGTTGAGTTTGGATTTTAGTAAGGGAACGGCTATTTCTGGTGTATAGTCTTTGAGAGCTGCGATCGCCTTGAGTCGATACTGAAAGTCAGAATTTTCTAGAGACGCTTCGATTTCGTGAATATCCATAACCACAGAGCAGTAGTTTTCATTAATGTAACAGAAATATTGTTTCTTGTTCCTGATTATTTATTCCTGATTCCTGATTCATTCCCCCCTTGGGGGTAGGGGAGGGTGACTTCTTCCTTCTTCCTTCTTCCTTCTACTAAACCCTGTCATCAAATCTAGTCTGAAAACTGCCATATTTAAACCAATATTGTCGCAGTTCATGGTGAGGTGTATGCAAACTTCCTTTGGCTTGATAAAGGATAACTTGTCGATGATTTCCCATCCAAACTCGTTTGCTGGGTTCCACAGAAATTAAACACCCTCCTAGACTAATGATACATTCCTCAAATCGCTCAATTGTTGGATAGTCTAAGGTTTCAAAAATCAGAAACTGACCGGAAAAAATTAAGTGGCGACTTCTAATCCAAGCCTGCATTTTTTTGTCAGCTATGGGTGGTAATACCATTTGAGATTTAAGATTTGAGATTTGAGAAACAGTCCTGGACGCGCTCCAAGTAGAGAATTTTCCCTTCTGTCCTAGATAACTAAAGCCTGATTCGTTCTTCTATCGATCGAGTTTTTAGCTTTTTTTTCATATAAAAAGAGCGAATAATTAACTCGCTCCAGAGAAACTAAAAGATTATGTTCGTCCGGGACAGTAAAATGTGATAGCTATTACAACCACGACTTCCCAGAATTTGTGGAGAATCTTGGTCTTCCATTTCCATAGCACAGGCATCTTGCCTGTGCTACAAACAGTCAATTTACTGACTTGGGGATACTCCCTTCATCAAGTTGTGAAGTCTTAAACTACTTCGGTGATGCTGACAATTTTGCCGCCTGCACGATGAATGCGCTGAATTTGCGGAGTCATCTTCCCACCGGAGACCAGATATTCAGTGTTACTCACTCGGCGAGGGCTATCAAATTTAGCGCCTTTAACTAAAATTTTGAACATCTTTTCGGTGGCATCTTTGTAAGCACTGATCCGACCGCCGGTGCTTGGTAGAGTAATTTTGTTACCGCTATTACCAGCGACAAAATCTACTAAGCGAGAAGCGGTAAAGGCACTGTCAACGCCTGCATAACCTTGATATAGGGACAGGGTGCGATTGTAGCCGACTTGCTTTTGTCCGACTTGACTTTTTGCGCCTTGATAATTGGGGACTGTATTTTCGCCAAATTTGTCTTGGTATTCTTGACTGTCGAGGTAAGAATCAATTTCTGCCTCGTAGCCTTTTTCGATACAGGTGCAGATATGCTCAGATAGTTCTGCTTGGTCTAAGGGAGCGCGACCTAACAAATGTTTAAAGTTGAGTTCGACAAAGCGGTAGGGAGCGCAAGATTCAAAATACCGACTACGATAGAAGTCGGATTTAGCTACAGCACGGACAAATTCCCGTACAGTCATGCCGCCATCGCATAATTGGGATTCGGCGACGGTTAGGCGCTCGCTTTCCATGACGTGAGGATTACCCAAAACTTGCTTGTAAACGGCGCGAATTACGGCCTGTTTATCGTCGGAGTTGCTAGTAGACCATAGTTCTACAGGCGCATCTAAAACAACACTCATTGGCTTTTTCCTACAAATAAATAATGCTTCAAAACAGAGAATTAAGGATTGCCTAAAAACGCTCAGGGACGTAGATTCCCCAAGTCGTTAAGGCAGAAGTTTCAGGGGGTTTTTAGTTGACCGCGGTGATGCTGGAAATTACGCCACCTTGTTGGTGGATGCGTTGATATTCTTGCGAGAGGCGATCGAACGGTACTAGATAAACTTGATTGCTGCGGCGGAATTTAGATACTTTGTTGAGCACAGTCGTTCCTGAAGAGCGATATCCAGTCACAGTAATGCGATATACTTTGCCTTCTGCTAAGGAGCCTAATCCAGCACGACTACGTGTATTGAGCGCCGACTCTTGGAATGCCCAACCATCTCCAATTGCACCACCGGAAGGAGGAACGATTGGTAGAGGGGTTTGTTGAATCACGAATTTATTCAACACAGGGGCTTTTCCAGAAATACTGCCCTTCAAATCGCTGCTGGAAGCACCGCGCAAGAGAGCAAACATATGTGTAAACCCAACCATGTTTTGTCCTGGTTGGGTTTTGTAGCCTCGGTAGTAGGGAACGATATTTTCCCCGTAGGCGTTTTGATATTCATCGCTGTCGAGGTAGGAATCAATTTCTGCCTCGAAGCCTTGGGTATCTAAGATAGTGCTATGGGTTCTCATTTCTTCTAGGCCATCAGGAGCGCGACCGAGAAGGTGTTTGAAGTTGAGTTCAATGAATCGATAGCGAGGACAAGTATCGAAAAAGCGAGAACGATAGGCGTCTGATTTTGCCAGGGCGCGGACGAATTCGCGTACACTGAGTTCACCACGTTTGAATTGCGATTCAGGAATTATGGCTCGTTCACTTTCCATAACGTAGGCATTACCTAAAACTTGCCGATAGACGGCACGAATTATGGTTTCTACTTCTTCTTGGGAACGTCCTGGGCTCAGTTCTAAACAGGGTGTTTCTTCAAATAAACTGACTCCAAGTCGAGATGCAGGTCCAAAAACCATTTAAAAAATCTCCACTATTGTGTTATGTGAAAATTTACCATAATTAGATGTTAGATTAGAAAAAGTTACATAACGTAACAGAGTAGATCTCGTGGCGTTTTTTTGTACTACAGGTAGGGAGTTTATAGCGGGGAAATATCTGTGGGGAAGGTGATTGGTGGCTGTAGTATGCTAGGGCTGCTGTAGCCGATCGCCCAACCGCGCTAATTAGACTAATGGCACTTCCGTGGCAAAGCTTTGGCGCTTTTCAAACCATAAAGAGCCGTTGTCTGAGCCCCAAATCTGTTGATGAGTATTTACATCCATGCCGCGATCGAGACTACTCCAAGTTGTTTCGGTAATTTCTACGTCACTGATGAGGTAGGTTAAACAACCTTTTTTTTCAATCAGACACTGGTTTCCCGGTTCTACACTGCCGCGAAACATTTCTCCGTCTCGTTGGAAAACCATCGAACAATTGTAGCGTCTTTGAATACAATCGGGTTTAATTGTCTTGAGAATGCTTAATTCTCGTGCTGCGCCTGCGTATTGTACTGGATCGTTGAGACTATAATTTTCAATATAAATTTGTTCTCGTTGGTCAATTAATTTGTGAACTCCTTGACGATAGGGAGTCCAAAGGTCATGGTCATAAACTTGTTCGGAATAAAAGCCGATCGCGTTAAAAAATTCAAAGGGTAGGGGACGAAAGAGAATGTGAATATGGGCAAATTGTTGTGGTTTGGCAAAGGATTGTTTGTAGTTACTAAAATCCCCCGCCATCCACTGAGCCAGAGTGATTAAATCATTGTTTTTGACAGTATTCATACCCTATTTCCTATTTGCTTATTTCCCGGAAAGTGAACGAATTTCTGAGGAAAATGAGGCGGTAACAACTCCACTTCCTTTGCTGGTTTTGATCAGGGAAACACGAAACCGCAGATTGGGATTTGCAAACCATATTTTTTCTTCGGCGGCGGCGTTATCGTAGCTGGTGAGCAGCACAAAGGTATCATCCTCGGTGATGTGATAGTCGGCGGCGGCGGGAATGGTTTCGGCATATCCTTGATCTCGCAGTAATTTGCCGCGATTGGCGACTGTGCGATCGGGGATTGGTACGAGGATGCAACTCCCCTTCATTTCGGCGTTTTCATCCCAATCAGAGTGTCCCTCCCATACCATTTGAAAGGGGCTTAGTGCTTGGGTTGGGTCTATGTTGTAGGACTTGCAGAGGTCGATGACGGCTGCATCATCGGGTGAGACTGCGACGATATCAATCACTGATTCTATAGCTTCAAAGTGTCTGAAAGTCAAGTGATGGGCGCTACGTTGCGATCGCCATTGTCCTAGTGAATTTTCAACAAACTGCTCGATGTTCATAAGTAGAAGCAAGAAGGAAGTATAACCCTGTTAAGAACAGGCACGATGCCCGTTCCACAATCTTGATGAGAAAAGTCTATTGCAGCCCATAGATTATCACATTTTCCTAGGATTGCCTAGACTGGCGATCGCAACTCTTAACCTTTGACTAGGCGCGGCCTATTTTCCCATCCCCTTGACATCGAATTATCACCCATTTCCTAGATAACTAAATCCTTTTGACTGCGGTTATGTTTTATTTTTCTTTAGGAAATGAGGAGATACCGGAAAACAGCATTAGCAGTCCGCCACCCAAAATGGCGATCGCCAATAAACCTACAACTAAATCTAACCCCGATGTATTTTCCACTAAATAATTCTCCCATTGTATTTAATCAACCGCGGGAAAAAAGAAGGCAGAAAATTAGAAACCTAAAAAAAGTAACTTCTTTCCTCTTCTTTATTCCCTCTTCTTTATTTAGCCAATTCCTGTTCAATTGCAGCAATCAACTCAGGAGATTCCGGGCCTACACTGCTGCGAAATCTAGCAACCACTTCACCTTGTTTGCTGACTAAAAATTTCTCAAAATTCCAAGAAACCTCGCCCTTGGGAGCCACAGAACTGGTAAGCTGAGCATAAAGCGGGTGTTGTTGACTACCTTTAGCGTGTACCTTATCGAAAAGCTCAAAACTGACACCGTATTTTGTAGTGCAGAATTCGACAATTTCTGAGTTAGTACCAGGCTCCTGAGCACCGAAGTCGTTACAGGGAAACCCTAAAACCCGGAGACCCGCATCGCCGTACTTTTGATTCAACTCTTCGAGTCCTTTGTATTGAGGCGTATAGCCACAGTAGGAAGCTAAATTCACGATCAAGAGTACCTTACCAGCATACTCTCCTAGCTGTTTGTCTGCGCCTGCGATCGTTTTTACTGTAATGTCGGAAATGGTGCTGGTCATTTTCTAATACTTTTAGACTTTTCCAACACAACTATACCGCAACTTGGAACAATTTTTCCGAAAATGCAGAGTTAGTCCCTCCGGTTAAACTTTCCTAAAACCTGATGGGAAGTTGGGTTTTCTCGCTCAACCCAACCTCTAAGCTTTATTTATCAAATTAGCCCCCAGCTCAGATTTCCTAGTTCAACTATCTGAATAGCTGTCCATCAATTTTTGATAAGTTTCCTCAAGCTCCTGATTTTCCAGAACTATTTCTAGACGGACTTTGGCGCAGCCGTGACGAGGCTGGGATTCGATCAAATGTAAAACTTTGCTAGCTTTTTGCACCGATGTAAATTCAGCGCTGACTGTTGGTAGTGAGGATTGGTGATGATTAATTTCGCTCAAATCAATCCCGGTGATTTGTCCCTCACCTAAATCTATTTCGGCCAGCACCTTCGGATCGTCACCTACTTGTTCCACAATCAATTTTTCTCGGTGAATTGGTACTTGTACCATCCGAGTTTCTATTTCTTTGCGGACGATAACTTCGCCAATTTTGCGCTTGCTGCGATTGATGACCAATCGTTCTTCTAGCAGGCGAATTATTTCTCGATCGACAATATCTAAGTCTTCGCCATCTAAGTCTTCGTGAGTTTCCGGGCTTTCCAGATTGTCCATGGGGCGCTCATCGGCATCGGTTTCATTAGACATAATTGCTACGGGAGGAGTTGGGTTGCTGTGACTGAGAACGTTTGGGGAGGCTGGCGTTTCTAAATGCTCATGGCTGTCATTACCTGATGATTTTAGTGGCAGCATCTCTATTTGCTCTAAGCTGAGTTTAAATGACAGGATTTTTTCCTGATAATCTACTGTGTCGAGTTGCTTAATATTTAATAAAACAAGCCGTGGGTTCTCCCCCTGCTTTCCGGCTACTAAAAAATTGAGTTTTCCATTATTGTCGAAATAGACATCTTTGATTTTACCTACTAATTCACCCTCCCGATCTTTGACTATAAAAGTTTTGAGTTTGGTTCTAACTTTTTCGGGAACTCGATTGAAATTGGTAGTTGCTTTTGCTGGTTGATTTTTTTTAAATGAGGGTTGGTTGTTCATTTTTAAAAGTTTCGTAATTTACATTAAAAACGCTATATATAGCCTGGGGAGTGAAAGATGAGGTACGATAGGGAATAGGGAATTGGGAATAGGGAATTGGGAATAGGGAATTGGGAATAGGGAATTGGTAATTGGCAATTGGTAATTGGTAATTAGTTATTCCCCATTCGCCATTCGCCATTCCCCATTACAGGCTTTGAGGGGTTTTTAGAGGGTAATGTTAGGATGACAAATTGGTCTGAAAGAAACCAACTTGGCACTAAATATATCCCCCTAAAATAGACAGGGGCGCTTTAGATTTTGTTATCTACAAGGGGAGTTCCATCTGTCTTAATGTCTAGTTCTTCACGGCGCAAAGTTTCTTCACCATCCACGGTGCTGCGAACTACTTCTTTTCTAACGCTGACTTCTTCGCGCACGTAAGCTTCTTTGTGAATGTCGGCGGTTTCTTCGTAAACTTCCATGCGTGCAACTTCACCGGATTGGAAGTCAACTTCACCGACTGAAACTACTCTACCTGCTTCTACGGGTGTTACTCGCTCGATGACAACTCGTTCTTTTTCGATGGGTACTGAGGCTCGTGCAACTTCGGTTTCTACACGCTTACCGACTGCTACTTCCCCTGTTTTGGCACGGTTTTTGTTGGCAATTAACCGTTCTTCATAAAGTTTGAGGGTTTGATGATTCTGTTCGTTGGTTTCGTACAGAGGACTGTCTAAATCGTAGCTGTAGTTGCTGCGATCGTAGTTAGGAGTAGCAAGGGTTGATGCGGTTTCTGGCGCAGTGGTGCCACGGTATACGTCTCTTACCTGTTCTTCGCGATCGTAATCTACAGGCTCTAATTCATTATAAGCAGGTAATTGTTCTGCTTGAGCTTTGCTGAAAAGACCAGTTGCATAAACACGACGGGCTCCGTAGTCGAAACGAGCAGAGCCGATCGGCAACAAGACTTTTTTGCCAAAAATCCAGATCCCAGTGTCAATTACTAAATAACGAAAACGACCGGTTTCATCAACTAAAGCGTCGTAAATGCTCCCTATTTTTTCATCGGAGTCACCTGCATAAACATCAAAACCTTTGATGTCGTCTCCTGCAAAAATTTCTTCCCTATAGTTAGGATAAAATTCTTCTATTCTTTGAAGAGCCATGTCTTTTTCTCCTTTACTTCTAATTACCTTCATCCTAAAAATTTATTAGTAATTTTCCCTCTCCCTAAAGTCGGAAGTGTAGAATCTAAGTTCTTTAATACTATAGGAATACAATGGGGTATGGGGGATAACGCACTCAACTTTATGCAAAACCCCTCATGGGTTAGGT
The DNA here is from genome assembly GCA_020882975.1 of Microcoleus sp. EPA2. Lineage (GTDB taxonomy): Bacteria > Cyanobacteriota > Cyanobacteriia > Cyanobacteriales > Microcoleaceae > Microcoleus. The sequence continues at coordinate 72,832 of JAHRFD010000018.1, forward strand.
GAGGGGCTGGGGAAAAGTTAAAATTTGGGGTGCAGCTCAGTTGTGCAAATATATTCGTATGGGCTGTAGCATGACTGCTGTAAATCTCTAGTTATCACTAATAAATTGTCTGCCGTCATGCTACAGCCTATGCAAAATCTCCCATTAAAAATTGGAAGTTCAGAGTTGATTTAGTTGATTTCTGATGGTTTCTATCCGTTTGCGATTGACTCCCAAATCGGATTGTCCTAAACGTGAAGCCGATCGCACATGAATGACTTTTGCTGATTCATCTAGCAAGAATTCTACATCATCCACGAACCCCATCAAGGAACTGGTAAATTCCGCATAGAGGTAATTATCTGTTTGTTCGATAATTTTAGTTTTGTCTAAGGAGGCGATCGCCCCTTTGAGATTTGCCATGGCGACTGTGGGTGTCGAATTGTATGTCAAAGGCTCAATTTTGTGTTCGGCATCTTGACTAAAGCTGCTGACACAGTTGGGGGAAGTGGGACAAGGTGCGAGTTTTCCTGACTGAATACCGATATTGGTAGGTCTTTTTCCAGCAAACATGGTTTTTTCTCCGGGAATGGCTATAAAAATGGCGATCGACAGTATTGCTACTCCTAGCAATGACATTAAAATAACTAGCACTTTTTTTAATGCTGTCGGTGATTTTGTGTCAACGGTTTGCAAATTATTAGCCCTCATCAAGCGGAAGTTCCATCTAATTTTAATATTAATAGATATTTACTTAAAAAAATTAACCACTTATATTTTAACACTTGTCTAGCAACCAGTAAGTCAACATTTTCCCTTTGCCTTTAATCTCAGTCATCCCCCTTTCTTCTAAAACAAATTTATCTTTCAAAAGCTCATGAGTTGCCGCCGTCACTTGAATTTTGCCAGACATTCCATTGGATTCCATCCGCGAAGCAACATTAACAGTGTCACCCCACAAATCATAGCTAAATTTGCTAATTCCAATAATTCCTGCCACCACCGAACCGCTGTGTATGCCGATGCGTAACTCAAAATTTTCTCCGGTTTTGAGATTAAACTGAGTCAAAGCCGCTTGCATCTCTAGGGCTAAAAGGGCGATCGCCTCCCCATGATCCTCTCGCGGTGTGGGTAAACCGCCCACCACCATGTAAGCATCCCCAATAGTCTTAATCTTTTCCAATCCGTGCGACTCCGACAACCTATCAAACTCACAAAAAATTCCATTCAAAATTTCTACCAACTCCGTCGGACTTTTGTGGGCAGAAAACTCCGTAAAACCCACTAAATCCGCAAACAAAACGCTCACTTCATCAAAATGATCGGCAATCAGTTTTTGTTCTTTTTGCAAGCGGAGGGCGATGGGTTTTGGCAAAATATTCAGCAGCAATCTCTCGGTTTGTTGTTGCTCCAATCTCAGGGCTTCCTCAGCTTGCTTGCGCTTAATCAACGCACCTAGCTGAGTCGCAACAGCACTAAATAATTCCCACAATCGCGGCTGACATTCAAGACTCTTGTCACAATAAAAAATTATCACCGCTAACACTTGATTATCAGCCAAAATTGGAAACCCGAAGGCTGCTTTTAAACCAACATTTTCGGCAATTTGAAAACGCAGAAAAACTTCTGAGTCAACTTGAGAAACATCCTCAATCCATTCAGGCTGCTGGGAGACGAAAATCCGACCAGGCATTCCCACACCAGGGGCAAAAGTTAAAGGAAAACTCCTTTTTCGGAATTCTGCAAAACTCAAATCACTAGCATACATACCTCTAGCACATTTTAAAATTTTGCCATCATTATCGGGAATCCAAGCTTCCGCCAAATTCCAGTTGATTGTTTCGCAAATTAACCTTAAAATTACATCAATCGCCGACTCAAAATCCTCTGCTTTACTAATAGCTTGAGTAGCTTTCAATAACAAAAAAGTTTCTGCTTCAACACGTTTACGCTCGATAATTTCGTCTTGTAATTGGTCGTTTTGTTCGGTCAATTTATGATTTTTTGCTTGCAACTGCATCTGCAAAGAACGGACAATCAGTTGATTGTTAACTCGCGCCAATACTTCTTTCACTTGAAAAGGTTTTGTGATATAATCTGAACCACCAATTTCAAAAGCTTTTGCTTTATTTAATCCATCTTCAAGGGCACTGAGAAAAATAATAGGAATTTCCTGGAAATCCAGGCTAGCTTTTAATTGTTGACATATTTCATAACCGCTAATATCCGGCATCATAATATCTAACAAAATCAAATCTGGCTGGCTAGATTGAATAGCCTCTAAAGCCGAAAAACCGTTAGTTACAGGTCTAACTTTGTACCCCTGTTTTTGCAAAATTCTAATCAACAAACGCAGGTTGTCTGGGGTATCGTCAACTACTAAAATATCTGCTTGATAACGATCAGTTTTGTCCGGCTTCATCTGCATTTTGTGATTCCTCTGCCTCACTAATTAAATTAAATATTTTCTGGTAATCAAAATTATCTAGATGATGTTGAAGAATATCGGCAAATTCAGGACGAGTTATTCTAATTTCCTCGATGGTGCTAGCAATTAAATCCAAGTCGGCACTGCGGATGACCTGCTTCATATTATTTATCCATTCAGCAGGCAGTTTGGGCGCAGAAGCAGGGGCAAAACTGCCTGCTGAATCAGAGAGAATATTTCCCTGGCCGATTTCATCATTTCCACTTAGACTCGAACCAGTGGGGCGATAAATATACTCTATGCCCAAATGTTGGTTGAGGCTATCCAATATATCTACTTTACGGAAAGGCTTGTTGATAAAGTCATCACAGCCAACCAATAAAGCAAAGGAGCGTCTTTCTTCTATTGTACTAGCTGTTAAGGCAATAATCTTCGGAATGGGTAATTCTGGAGTCAAAATATTGCTCTCGACATTTATCTCCACCGCCCCTGGTAGTCCTTCTGTTCTTTGCTGGATTCGGGCTCTAATTTCTCTGGTAGCTTCATAACCGTCCATCACCGGCATTCGCAAATCGATGAAAATCAAATGTGGTTGCCAAGTTTCCCAGATTTCTAATGCTTCCATGCCATGACTGGCTTCTTGCAGTGCAAAACCCAAGGGAGAAAGCATTTTGATTAATAGTTGACGATTGTCTTCCACATCGTCCACGATTAAAATCCGATATTGAGGTTGATTGGGCTGCAAGCCAATAATTTCATAGTTGATTTTCGCAGCCGGCATCGCTGAGGCTTCAACTTGATGGACGGGAATCTCGAATTTAAAAATAGAACCTCGTTCCAGTTCACTTTCTACGTTAATGTCGCCACCCATAAGTCGTACAAATTGGCGGCTAATAGTTAATCCTAAGCCTGTGCCTTTTTGGGTTTTTTGACCTGATGCGGTTTGTACAAAAGCTGTAAAAATATTGCCTAAGTCTTCGGGATAAATTCCCACTCCTGTATCTTCTACCTCAAACACAAGAAAACAAATAGAATCATGCCTACTCTCACTAGCTGCTCGTGTCTGTTTCGGATTTTCCTCCGGGCTATTTTGAGTAAATATACTGGCAGTATTTATGGGGCTTAATTCAGGAATAATTTTATTTTCTCCAACCCTCTCACTTGCATATTTTATTTGACTTTGTTGTCCTTCTTCTAGTCGCTTAACTCTGACTACAACGCGACCAATTTGGGTGAATTTAATTGCATTACTGAGGAGATTAATCAGGACTTGTCTCAATTTTATTTGATCGGTTTTTATGTACTGTGGCACCTGGGGAGAGCGTTCAAAAATTAAGTTCACTTCTTGATTTTCTGCTCGCAGTTGGAACATATCTTCCAACTCTTCTAGGAGTCTGTAAAGGTCAAAACTTGTAGCTTCGATCGACATCCTTCCGGCTTCAATTTTGGATAAGTCTAAGGCTTGGTTGATCAGAGTCAGTAAATGTTCGCCACTGCGGTGAATAATTCTGAGATTGTCTCGGTTTTCGCGGGTGAGATTGGGACTTGGTTCCATGATTTGGGCGAATCCAAGTATGGCATTGAGGGGAGTTCGCAACTCGTGACTCATGTTTGCTAAAAAGGTACTTTTAGCTATGTTTGCTGCTTCGGCTGCTTCTTTTGCTTGTTGTAGTTGTTCTGTTCGTTCCTGAATTTGTGATTCTAAGGTGCGCTGGTAATCTGCTACGACTTTTTCCGCTTGTTTGCGATCGCTAATATCTTGAAAAGTGGCGATCGCATAGGAAATATTGCCGTTGATGTCAAAAATTGGCGTAGTGCTGATTTCCAGCGCCACCGTCTTGTCCTTTTGGCGGATTTCTACGTCATCAACCCTGACAAATTCTCCTCCCAGAGCCCGCAAAATGGGCAGGTTATCAGGGGGATATAGCCGATCGCTATTGGCTACATACAGTTGATAAGTCGCTGCTAATTGTGCCGCCCTACTTTCTGGGATAGTATCTGCACCCAACAATTCCCTCGCCGTGCGATTAAAATAGGCGATCGATCCATCAGCATTATAAACAGATACCCCCACGGGCAAAGCTTCTAAAAATTGATTGAGTTGGCTTTCACTAGCAGATAAAGCCTCATTTACTCTCTTTAACTCCAAATTGGCTTCTTGCCGCTTAATAATTTCGTCTGTTAACTTTTGGTCTTGCAAGTAACTGTGAACTGCTTCTACCACTGTCAACTTCAAATCTTCATTTAGCCAAGGCTTAGGGATATAGCGATACAACTTAGCATACTTAATAGCATTGCTGAGAGCTTCCAAATCTGCTTGACCAGTCAGCATAATTGTCAGGGTATCAGGGGAGCGTTCGTGAATTCGCTTCAGCAGTTCATCTCCCTTAATATCCGGCATGATATAATCTGAAAGCACTAAAGCTATTTCGTATTCATCTGCTTGCAAATCTGCCAGCAATTCTAAAGCATCTTCACCTCCTTCCGCCGTTTCAATAATACATTGATCTCCGATCGCCTTTTTCAGTTCTATTTTTAAACTGTTCAAGACATCAGGTTCGTCATCTATACAAACAATCACAGGTTTTTTACAAACAATCACAGGTTTTTTCATAATTTAGCCAGCCCTGACTTGATAGTTTTTATCAAATCTTCCCCTTTCCAAGGTTTGTACAAACAGCAATATAAATCAGCGTGTTCAACAGCCCGTTGAACTGCTCCTGGATCTGCTTGCCCCGTCAACATTACCTTGACAATTTTAGGATGTTTTTCGTGAATTCTCATTAAAAGTTCGTCCCCTTTAATTCCTGGCATCAACCAGTCAGAAACCACCACTATCACCTGATCTTCTCCCTGACAAGCTTCAATTACTTCTAAAGCTTCATCACCACTTTCAGCTAGTTCGTAAAAGTAATTATCTTTAAATTCATTTTTAAGCTGCATCTTCAGAGTATTCAAGATATCAGCCTCATCGTCCACACAAACAATTACCGGTTTATTCATCTTTTTGTCCCCTCTGTGCTTTCATTTTAGTCGCTCTATTCCGGCTTAGTTTCAATGCACCCGATTGATTCCCGGCCGGCAGCAGCCTAGCTCTCGTCCCTCTTATTTTAATATATCATTTTAATATATTGGTAACGATACTGTAAATATAGTTTCCCCCGGTACAGACTCTACACTAACCTCTCCCTGATGTTTCTCAATAATTTTTCTGACGATATCTAATCCCAACCCGCTACCTTCCCCCGCAGCTTTCGTCGTAAAAAAAGGTTGAAAAATTTTGGGAATAATTTCCGGGGGAATACCTTTGCCATTGTCAATAAATTTTATCAAAATGCGACCATCTAGACACATAGTTTCAATAGTCAAAGTCCCTTTATAACTCATGGCTTGCAGAGCATTGTGAACTAAATTTGTCCAAACTTGATTTAACTCATCTGGATAGCAAACGATTTTGGGTACATCGCCATATTTTCTCACAACTTCTATACCCTGTTTCAGTTGATTTTGATAAAGAGTTAAAACCGTTTCAATTCCCTCATGTAAATTTGATTCTATTTTTTCTTGCTTAATATCAAAATGAGCATAACTTTTCAAGGCAAATACTACTTTTCCCGACTTCGCTGTCGCTCTTTGGATTAAACTAATACTTTTTTTAAAGCTGGTAAATTGATAGGCGGTATTTAAAATTTTTTCCCAATCTGGTAGTTGAAAAAGTGGCAATAACTGTTCGATATCATCGTAGATTTCCATATCAACTAAGGTGTCGGCAATTTCTTCAGCCTTGTCTACTTGGTGTTCGGTCAAATAACCTACTAAGTGCTGCTTAAATTTTCTTTTTTCCTTGCTAGTAAATATAGTTTCGCGCTCGATGGAAGACCTGTACAGCAGGTTTAAAAAATAAACTTGGCTTTCTGAAGAAATTTCTTGAAAAAATTTGGGTAAATTTTCTATATTTGTTTCCCAAAAATTAGCAATGTTATCAATAGAAGAACCGATGATGCCTAGGGGAGTATTGATTTCGTGGGCAATGCCAGCAATCAGTTGTCCGAGGGCAGCCATCTTTTCCGATTGAATCAAATGCTCTTGGGTTGCTTGCAATTGTTGGATCGCAGTTGCTAAATCTTCATTTCTTTCTTGCAAACTGTTTTGCAGAGAACAAATTTTTAAATGAGTTTCAATGCGGGCTAAAACTTCTTCCAGTTGAAAGGGTTTAGTGATGAAATCTACTCCCCCCACGGCAAAAGCTTTAACTTTATCCATCACGTCGTTAATCGCACTGATGAAAATAACCGGAATGTCTTTTGTTGCTTCCTCCGCTTTCAGTTGCTGACACACTTCATAGCCGTCCATCTCTGGCATCATAATATCCAGCAACACCAAATCGGGGGGTATTCTCTGAGCAGCAGAAAGTGCTAGTTTTCCGCTGGGAACAGGGCGAACTTGATAGCCTTTTTTGCTTAAAATTCCTGACAAAAGATGCAGGTTTTCTGGGGTATCGTCAACTACTAAAATATTGCCTTGATGGTTTTTTTTTGAATTTGTAATAAGGTCCACTTTAGTTATCCTCGCTGTTAGTAATTAGGCTCAAAATGGTTTCGTATTCAAAATTATTAATGCTATCTTGCAGGCTGTCAGCTAGAGAGGAGTTAACAGTGCGAATTTGTTCTATGGAAAAGGCGATCGCCTCCATATCCACACTCAAAATATTTTGCTTGAATGCAGCTACCCATTCGGCAGGTAGAGAGGCGATCGCCCCTGATGTCATCACTTCCTGACGATCGTCCCCGGAACCCACCACACTTGCTGCTGCTGGATCTTCATAAATATAGCGTACTCCTAGGTGTTTACTAATTGCCATAAATATATCTTCCTCTCGGAACGGTTTCCGCATAAAATCATCACAGCCCGCCGAAAGAATCACAGCCCGTTCTTCCTCCAAAACACTAGCAGTCAGAGCGATAATCGCCGCTGCTTGCCCTTGAGTAGTAGTTTTTATCTGTTTTGTAGCCTCGTACCCATCCATCACGGGCATTCTCATATCCATCCAAATCAAGTGTGGCTCCCACAGCGCGCAAATATCCACCGCTTCTTGACCATTATTTGCTTCTCTCAGTTCAAACCCTAGGGGGCTGAGAAGTTTGATCAACAATTGACGATTCAGGGGTTTATCGTCCACAATCAGCAAGCGGTAGCGAGGCTGATTTGGTTCGAGAGCCACAACACGAAGTTGATTTTTTTTGCTTTCAATATCAGCAGCTTCCACCAGATGAACTTGGATATCAAACTGAAATACTGCCCCCTTTCCGACTTCACTACTAACGGTAATGTCACCTCCCATCAATTGTACAAATTGACGACTGATAGCTAAACCCAAACCTGTTCCTTCTTGAGAATCTTTACCTGTTTTTGTCTGTATAAATGCTTCAAACAACTGATTGATTTCGTCAGGAGCGATACCAGCACCAGTATCTTGAACTTCAAAATGTATTGAGTAACGACCAGGCTGTTTGTCACTATTGTTATAGGCTTTTTGAGCGCCTTTAACTTGCAGTGACACTCCTCCTTGAGCAGTGAATTTAATTGCATTGTTGAGTAAGTTAATTAAAACTTGTCGCAACTTCACTTCATCGGTACAGATATAGTGGGGAACTTTCGAGTCGCGATCGAATAATAACTGCAAGCTTTTTTCTTCGGCTTTGAGGGCAAACATATCTTCCAAATCGTCTAACAAGCGGAACAAGTCAAAGTTTTTTTCATTGATGGTAGTGCGTCCAGCTTCAATTTTTGACAAGTCTAAAACTTGGTTAATTAAACTCAGTAAATGTTCGCCACTCCGCAGGATAATCCCCACATCTTCTTGATTTTCTGGAGACAGGGTTTTGCTGCGAATCATGACTTGAGCAAAGCCGATGACAGCATTGAGGGGAGAGCGCAATTCGTGGCTCATATTTGCGAGGAAAATACTTTTAGCTTTGTTAGCTGCTTCCGCTGCTTCTTTTGCCCGCTGCATTTCGATTTCCGATTGCTTACTAGCAGTAATATCTTTGATAAAACCTTCATAGTAGAGTAAATTATTTTGGTCATCGTAAACAGCGCGGGAATTTTCTGATATCCAAATAATACTGCCATCTTTTTTGTAAATTTGCGATTCAAAATTTGATATTATGCCATACTTATTTATCAATTCTACAAATTCATCGTGACGCTTAGGATTGACGTAAAGCTGATTATGCAAATTAGGCTGGCCTGCTATGAGTTCGGCGGTGGATTCGTAGCCGTAGATATGGGCTAAAGCTGGATTGGCGCTAATATATTTTCCATCCATCGTGGTCTGAAAAATACCACTTAAGGCATTTTCATAAATGTTGCGGTATTTTTCTTCGGCTTCCCGCAGGGCTGCTTCTGCTTGTTGGCGATCGGTAATGTCGCTAGAAATCGATAAAAAACAAGCTTCTCCCTCAATATCGATGGTTTCTATGGAGAGTAATGCAGCTCTTTCTGTACCGCTTTTATTCCGAAATTTCAACTCATAATTATGAATAGCTGTTTTATTTTTTAACATTTGAATCATGCGATCGCGTTCTGCCAAAGTCGCCCAAAAGTTGAGTTCTACCGCTGTTTTGCCAATAATTTCTGCGTGACTGTAGCCCATCATCCGACAAAAACTTTCATTAACTTCTATGTGGCGACCATCACTGATTCTGGTGAGGGTAATCGCATTAGGACTTAAACGAAATGCTTTAGAAAACTTTTCTTCGGCTTTAGCAAGTTCTGCCGTGCGCTCGGCAACTTTTGTTTCTAAGTTTTGATTGTATTGGATTAAAATTTTCTCGGCTTGTTTGCGTTCACTAATATCTTGAAAAGCGCACATTCCGTAGATGATATTCCCTTGACTTCCGTAAATAGGAGTTCCCCAAATTTGTAAAGGAACTGTTTTGTCCCCTAGGGAAACTTCTATGTCATCCACCGTGACTGTTTTACCCTGCAAAGCATTTAATATCGGATCGCGTTCGGCTGGATAAAGTTGCTCAGTTCCAGCTAAATAAATGCGGTAAGACTCACGTAAATTTTCGGCATTGGAGGCGATAATTCCTTGACCTATTAGTTTTTTACCTATGGGGTTAATATAATAAGGATTTCCCACATCGTCTACAATAAAAACCCCCAAAGGTATGGCATCTAAAAATTGTTTGACTCTATTTTCACTTTCGCCTAGGGATGTAAATGAGTGTTGCAATTGCTCAGCCATACTGTTAAAAGAATCGGCAAGTTCACCTAATTCATCTTGTCGATTGTTAATTAATTTTGTATCCCATTCATTATTAGCCAAAGCTTTTGCAGCCTCATTCAACCTAAAAATCGGCTTTACTACCCATTTAGCAGTCAGAATTCCCAGAATGGTGGCTAAGAGCAAAGCTGCTAACGACAATAACACAGTGATGTGAGTATTGGCATCTATTTGTTCCATAAAGTCAGACTCTGGAACTACCACGACAATCAGCCAATCTAAACCTCGATTGTCTTTAAACGGAGTTACTTGAATAAAATTTCGATGGCGATCGACATCAAAACTAAGCTGTTGAGAATTTTGGATTTTAGCTAAATTACCATAGAATTTTTCTAAATGCTGTGCCGTTTGGCGAATTACTAGATTTTCGCTATCCGCAGCTTTAATCCGCTTGGTTTCTTTATTTTCTATGACAAATTCAGGAGTATCAGTGGAAGTTGCGATTAACATTCCCGATCGTTCCATCACAAAAGTTTGACCTGACTTGCCAATCTTCAGGCTGACCAGAAATTCTTTAATTCTCGAAAATAATAAATCACTGCCAGCTACTCCTAATAACTTGTCATTTTTATCGTAGATTGGTAAGGCTGCGGTAATTGCTAACTCTTTAGTTAAAAAATCTGTATAAATCGTACTCCAAATTGGTTTTTTAGCAGCGGCTGCGGCTATATACCAAGGTCTAATTCGGGGGTCATAAACTCCGGAGGAAATTTCCACTAACTTGACACGGTTGCCTTTAGAGTCAGCAGTGTATCGAGACAATTTATTGCCTGTCGAACTATCAGCAGCGGAGATGAGAGTCCGATCTTCTGTACGAATGGCTCCTGAGTGTTCGCCATTTTCTTTGCCTACATAAATGATGCTGATCGAATCAAAATATTGAATTTGTTCTAGGAAATGAAGTTCGAGTTTTTGTTTGTCTTCTAGATTCAATTGGCCCAATTTTAGGCCTTGAACGTTGAGGTGATTCACAATATGAGGAATTGACATATAATTTTCAATGCGGTCTTTAATGCGATCGGTAATTTCGCGTCGCAACTGAGTAGCCACATCATTAACTGCGCGCTGTCCGTTTTGAAATGACAGCCAACCGACAACTCCGACAGTGCCGACAATTTGCACTAAAAAAGGAACGACCAGGACTGTTTGTAAGGGAGCTTTACCGATTATTTTAGTAACTAACCGATTGAGTTGTTTAGGAAACATATTCATCCTAAATTTTATTGGTATTTAGTAAGTGAAAATAAACTAGGTGATTAAACATGAAGCATTCAGGAAAAAAACTGAAGGAAGATGGAAGATGGAAAAGTAGCTATAGTCATAGTTTCCGCGATCGAGAGTGTCCTAAGCATTTTGGCTGTTACTATATTTGCTGTGGGTGTTTGTTGAAAATAGCAAGTTACTGGTTATTGTAAAGGGTATCAATTTTAATGGCAACAGCGTATTTATACGGATGAGTTTTCCCGAACTACTGAGATAAATGATTAGGTACGATCGCCCTGAGTCCCTTCAAAAATTGTGAGTGACAGTAACCCACCCCAAAAAAATCGAATACCCCTATCCCTCCACCACTGTAAGAAGCTGGGGTTCTAACAGAAGAGTCAAGTCAGCAAGGCTAAGCTGTACTTGAGCGTCTACAACCTATGCTAGCGCCTCAAGTATGTGTATAGGGAATTTTGTGAATAAATTAAGATCGATCGCCCACACCCTTTCGCCAAACCACTGAGATTTACCCGCGATTCAACTCTACCCTTTCGCCATAACGCAATAACATCTCCAAACTATCCAAACGATTTTGCCAAGTTTGAACTTGATAGTTATTTTCGGCAGAATGCAGGCGCATGGAAGATTGAAATTGAGATGAAAAACTCGCCAGCAATCTTTTAGCAATCGTTAAATTTTCGGGAGTGGGAGTGGCGGCTAGTTTGTTCAAAGCTTCGGCTAATTCTGTCGATCGACTTTGCAACACTTTCAATTCCGATTCCGACATCCGCAACTGATTGTTAGCCAACAAAAAACTCCATTCTTGTTTGAGCGCAGTATACCGCGAAACCGCTGCGGCAAAAGGCTGGCGATAAGGAATCGGTTCCTGGGCTGAAGTCGTTAGCGCAGCCCTAGTAGACGATCGCCCTCCCCGCCCTTGAGTACGATTAAAAAATGCCTGCATCCCGCTGCTAATACTTTCGGCAGCAAAAATGGCATAACCCCCTGTCGGTAAATCCCGCAAAGCCTGAATTTGGTCGATCGCCACCACTTCCGGGAGAGTCAACAACTTAACCGACGGAGAAATCAAAGCCGAACCGAGCATTTGTTCCTTAGCCAAAGGCTCAGTAATGCGTTGAAGTCGATTAGTATCCAAAGCATAAGTCATGGGTACAATCAAATCCACAATCCCCTGACGAGCCCAAACTTCCCAATTCTGCTGAATTTTGTAAATCCGTTGACTAGGAGGGTGCGGAAACACAGCCACCGACAAAATTGTCCGCGGATAATTGCGTCGCAACAACTGAGAAACTTCGCTGACAAAACTATTAATTTGATTAGTTTTAAACTCAACCCACTGCCGCCATAAATTACCATCATTAGGCGAAATCCTGATCGGATCGACCCCGGTTAATTGCTGAAACTGCTGCCTCGCCGCCGCACCATAACCATAGGTAAAACCCGCATTATCATCTTGAAAAGGATAGCGAATGTAGTCAAGTTGCAGTCCATCAACTTGGTAGCGGCTGGCAATTTCGTTAACTATTCGGAGTAAATAACTACGGGCTTCTTTATTAGCAGGATCGAGATAAAATTTACCATCATTAATATGTTGTATGCGTCCTTTGTTGTCAATATTTGCCCAATTTGGATAAGCAGAAAGCACCGAACCGGGATAGGAACTAGGCTTGCCAATCAGAGTATTGTGGCGTTTATTTCCCGTGGCAAAAGTCCAAATCCAAGCGTGCAATTCCATACCTCGCTCGTGGGCTAACTTCACCCCAGATTCTAGGGGGTCCCAGCCCAGGGTGAGGGGGTTTTGTTGGGGTGCAACTTGACTGGGATAAATGGGATATCCGGCATTTAAAGTTTCAAAGAAAACGGTATTGATACCAGCGGCGGCGAGGCGATCGAACACTGCTGCTAAACCTTGTTCCGATCGAGCAGCCACAATCGTACCGCGATCGAGCCAAACAGCCCGAATTTCCGAACCCACTCGCTGTCCTTCCTGGGGATAATTTTGCCACAGCAACTGTCGGGCTTCCACCCACTGCTTTCTGGCCTCCGCGTACTTTTGCTCAGCCAGGAGTGTATCGAAACTTTGCAACACCTGGCGGGCACTGGCGATCGCCCTGGCTGTTCCCGCTAGCATCATCGGCGGGCGACTAGCAGCCTGGACTCCACCACTATTGCTTCCGGCCACCAGTTGAGCAGTATTGACAGCATTCAGATTCACCGCAGTATTCGCTGAATTAGCTGCTGTTAAGGCACTTTCAAACCTACCGAGGAGGTTAGTCAATTCTTGGCGCATTAAGTAGGCTTCAATGCTGACGATCGGCGCTGAGGAATTTATCTGCACATCCAAGCCCGCCGGTGCCGACTGATCTGAAGGGTCTGTAAAAGTTGTAGGTACCGGTTCGGGAAGGGGGAGAGAGGGAGAAAGTCTGCTCAGTGGGGTATTACGCGGACTTGGAGGGGTGTTTCTAGGAGTTCTGGAGGGGGGATTTGGGGATCGGGGTCTGGGGGGTGCGATCGCCGTTTGCGGTGGTATGGGGGAACCGACAGTGCCTCCCCAACGGGCGATCGAGGCCCGCAGCCAAGCCGTGTCTACCTTTGCCGAACCGTCGCTACCCCAGCGCCAGCCGAGATAGGTAGCGCGATCGGTAGCGATCGCGGCTGAAGAACCAGAACTATCCTTCCACGTAGCAATAGTTTGACTATTAGCATCAGCCGGAATCAAGACACCGCCTTGAACCAAGATATTTTTCTGTTCCACCGGCACCCAATTGCTAGAAGTAGTGCAAGCCAGATCTCGACAGCGGCTGCGGGGTTGAGGAGTCGCGGGCTGGGTTAACGGAAAAGCCCAATAGGCCCCAAGGAGCGATCGTAAAGATTGACGCACCAAAGCCTGGGAACTGCGCCCCACAGGCCCGGAAGCAATCAATCTACCACCTTGTTTTGCCCAAGATTCTAAAACTTTAAGTTGGGCTGGACTCACCGTTTCAATATTCGGTAAAAACAGGACATTAACCCCAGCCAAATCTCCGACACTTTTGATTTCTTCGAGATTAATTGGTTTGTAAGCAATACCACTGTCCCAGAGTCGCGTGGTAATCTTGAGCCAGTCCGGGGAATTTTCGGAACTGCGAACTACACCCAACAGCACTTGGGCAAAACTGGGAGAGGGAAACCAAAGCGAGAGATTGAATAAACTAATCGCGAGAGTCCCAATTAATACCCTTTGCAAGAAAGTGAAAAAGCGAATTGTTTGAGCCTGGGAGCAGGCTACAGGAATTAGATCGGGCTTTTTGATTTGTTGCATTAATCTTCTGAACTACCCACCACACCAGTCGATCGATTTAAGATTTGAGATTGTAGATTTTAGATTAAAATCTGCGTTCAACTGTCCTATCGTTTCCGGTTGTATCTGAATGATTTTAACCACAGAGAACACAGAGGACACAGAGTCCGATAATAGAGCTCTGAATAATTCAGATTACCGGATTTGATATCAACTATCAACTGTCAACAGCTAACTGCCTACCCCTTCGCGAAGTCGAAGGATCGACAGCCAACTGTTAACTATTATTCAATTAACAGCTTCATTCACCGGGAAACGATCGATTAACTGCATCGCCCGACAAGCATTCCGTCGCAAAGCATCAGATACGTGAGGAACATGAGGAATCTGAGACAAGAAATCCAAAGTCCGGCGCAAAATCCGCACCACATCCCCCTCATCCAAACTCGTATGACTGACCAATTCCAGCCATTCCACGCCCAGGGCCCACTGCTCCACCAAAGTCACCATATCTCGTTCCAGCCAAATCGGGATCGCAGCTTCATGTCGGTACTGCACTTGAAACAGCCTGCGTCGTAAGCCTTTTTGGAGATTGTCCAAAGGTGCTAAAACCTCTGGAGATAGCGAATAGTGAGTCCAACTATCGGGCCTGGAAACCTCTGTCACCAAAGCTGCACAAGCAGCCGCTAGGTGGTGGGGGTCTAGTTCATCAAATTCCGCCGACATCAGGGACAAACCCAACCAGAGTTCATTATCCCCACGAATGGCAGCGCAAGCCTGACCCAATTCTGTAGGAACTAATCTTTCCCAGGTATCAGCCCCCTCAACATTGAGAGAAACTACCCTTTCCAAGCACCCGAAAGTGAGCAAAATGTCAATTAAGTTGATAAATTCTTCCCAGTAGCGGGCTCGTTGTTTTTCTAAGTCCTGCAAGCCTCTGCGTATTTCCTTTTGCAACTCTATCCTGCGTCGCTGGCGTTTGAGCAAAGTACCCGGATTGCCCCATTCTAAAACAGGGTGAATTTCTAGCTTAGCTTCAAGGGCTGCGATTTTTTGTAGTTGATCTTGAGTCTCGGTAGTCGGTTCCAGTGTCGGCAATTCTGGGATTGATTGGGCGATAACAAGAGTTTCCTCAGTGCCCAAACGACACTGGCCCAGTCTCAGGGGCATTTCCGAGGGCGGGTTCATGGTATCGGCAACGCTCAAACGGGGTAATTGAGCATGAAGGCTAGCGACATCGCTAATGGCGACGACATACCAGCGGTTATCTTTGCCCAAACAGACTAAATTTGGAGCTTGGCCCGAACCTGGGACTTTGGCAACGAGTACAGCGGGTACGGGAGATGTGTGCGATCGTTTAGCAGTAGGAACGTGTTTACCTTTGAGGCTGACAATAGTTCCGAGTACGGCAAAAGCCACAGCCACTGACATCTCCTTCATCCGAGCTTCTTCAGCTTGCTGCAACAAAGTTTTGAGTAGGCGTTTCTCTTCCTTGAGTCTGCCCTGCAACTTTTCATAATTGGCCAGTTGTTTTTCCAAGTTAGCCACATCGCCACCAGCAGCCAGAGACTCCTCTAACACCGCCAATTCTGCTTGCAACCGGTCTACCTCCGCTTGCTGTGGCTGCAAGTACAAGGTAGAAAGATATTGACCAAAACTACGCTCTACGAGTTCTTGAGCTTCTTCGAGAGTGTGAGTTTGCAATAAATTCAGCACCATGCCGTAGCTGGGCGTAAATTGACTGGCGAGGGGGTCGGCTTTGGCTGTTGCCAAATACGAGGCTTCCTTTGCCCCTTCAAACCGCGTCTGCACTGCTACTACGTGCCCTAGCTCGTCCATGCCCCGCCGACCTGCTCTACCGGCCATTTGGAGGAATTCCGAAGCATTTAGGAGTCGGTGTCCCTTGTCGGTGCGCTTGGAAAGGGTGGAAATGACTGTGGTGCGGGCGGGCATATTAATCCCGGCGGCCAGGGTTTCGGTGGCAAATACGACTTTAATTAAACCTCTGCCGAAGAGTTCTTCTACTAAGCCTTTCCAAGCGGGTAAAATGCCCGCATGGTGGGCTGCAATGCCTTTTAAAAGTGCTTCTTTTTGGCCAAAGCGTTCTGCTTCGGGATTCCGTTGTAAAAAGTCGTCAATGATACGTTTGAGTTCGGCGGTTTCGGCTTCGTTGACTAGGGAGAAATTGCCAACTTCTGCTACGGCTCGATCGCACCCACGGCGACTGAAGATGAAGTAAATTGCTGGTAGCATATCGCGATCGTCCAACCGAGACAAAACATCCCCCAAAGTGGGAACGGGGATACTACCTCTTTCTAATTTTTGCTGTTTCTTTTTGGGGATTAAACGGATGTTAGGTTTTTTGCCACTCTCGTCTAGCAGAGGAAATATCCCTTTTTGATTGGCGAAGTGAAATTGCAGCGGCACGGGGCGAAAGTCGGAGTAAACTAACTCTGTGGGTCCGTGGACTTTGTTAATCCAGTCTGTCAGTTGGGCGCTGTTAGCAACAGTAGCTGAGAGAGCGAGGAGTTGAATTTCGCTCGAACAGTAGATAATCGACTCTTCCCAAACAGTACCCCGCTGTTTGTCGTTCATGTAGTGACACTCATCGAGAACTACTGTTTCCACTCCGGTTAAGGAAGTACCCACAGCCCCGATCGGCGTACCATAGAGCATATTGCGAAAAATTTCGGTAGTCATCACCAAAATTGGAGCATCCCGATTAACGGAGATGTCCCCCGTCAGTAAGCCCACCATCTCAGTGCCAAATTGCTGGCGGAAGTCGCGCAGTTTTTGGTTGGAAAGGGCTTTGAGGGGAGTGGTGTAGAAGACGCGACGCCCCCGTAAGAGGGCTTGGTGGATGGCGTATTCGCCGATTAAAGTTTTCCCGGAGCCTGTAGGGGCGCAAACGACAACGGATTTGCCTGCATCGAGGGCGGCGATTGCCTCTCTCTGAAAGTTATCTAGCTCGAAGGGGAATATGGTCTTCAGATCCAGCTCTAGGCGGTTCTGGGTGGTATCAGGCACTGGGATTATTATAAGGTTTTAGAGTAGGTGTGCTTCAATCTTGCTTACAGCAAGGCAGCAGAGGACTATGTTGATTATGAACTACCCACCTGCCCGCGCGAGTACGCTATGACGGGGGCTTCCAACTTCAACCGGAATAGCATCTAGCAATACCGAAGTCTTACCAGGTTGACTTACATTCCGTCCATTGGCAGCAGCACTAGTTCCTAATGCAAGAATCCGCAAGGCTTCATCCCTGATATTCCTGGCCGCATTGATATCTCTATCATTGCGACTATGACACTCAGGGCAATCCCAATGACGCAGGTTCAAGGGCATTTCCGATACTTTGTAGAGACAATTATTACAAGTCTTGGAGCTAGGGAAAAAGCGGTCTATCTCAATGTAGATTTTTCCTAATTTCTCAGCTTTATACTTGAGCATTGTCCCAAACATCCCCCATCCAGCATCACTAATCGCTTTAGCTAGACAAGGATTACATACCATGCCTTTGACATTCAGATTTTCTACGGCAATGACTTGGTTTTCGTCCACTATCTTGCGGGATAGTTTGTGTAGAAAATCGACCCGGACTCTTGGGATTTTTGAATGAACTCTGGCTAATAATCGTTTAGCCTTATATCTTGTCTTACTCCCTTTTTGTTTACGACTTAGTTTTTGTTGCTTACGCTTTAGATTGCGGCTATGCTTCTTGAGGTGCTTAGGATTCCCATACTTACTACCATCACTGGTTACAACCAAGTCTATCAGACCAACATCTAAACCAATAGCCTTGCCATTACTATCACTTTCCGGTGTTTTTAGTCCATCGTCAACCAAGATCGAGGCATAGTATTTACCATCAGTATTTTGGGAAATAGTAACGGTTTTGACAGTGCCATCTAATGTTCTGTGGATTATGCAATGCACCTCGCCAATCATAGGTAATTTGATAGAACTTGTACCTACTTTGACATTCTGAGGATAACTAATAGACTGTCTACCATGCTTCGACTTGAAGCGAGGAAAACCACCGCGTTTGTCGAAGAAGTTCTTGTAAGCAGTAGACAGGTTTAGTGCGACTACTTGGAGTGATTGAGAATAAGCATTTGTCAACCAAGGGTACTCTTTTTTGAGATTTGGGAGTAATCCTTGAATTACACTTCTGCTTAACCCTTTGCCCGTATCTTTATAGGTTTGCTGACACAGATTCAAACTATAATTCCAGAACCAACGACAACAACCGAAAGCACCCGCAAAATACGTCTGCTGCTCGGTGGTCGGATAGATTCGGAACTTATAGGCTTGATACATTATCGGCATCGGCGATCGGCTTCTCTGGTAAGATTGTATCAAGGATAATAGAAAAATGCAAAAAATTTGTTCGCTTCCTCATGCACCGCTCATCTACTGCTGGCTGCGCATCACATATAGTGAGCGGCGCAATCGTCTTCTCACGAGCCGCCCGTCCCACCGAAGACACTGAGTACACCTATAGCGGGGGAATTCCCGTCTGTCTAGTTAAACCTTCTCTAGCAAATCGGCTATGTAAACTAGCCACCGCTCATCGCTAGCCGATAGAGCGCTTGCTTCCAGTGTCTATTTAAACAAGGCAGAAGTCACCCACCCGTGCCCCCCGCTGCACGCTACCCCCCCCCTGCCCCCCAAGGGGGGATGAAGGATGGCGGGAAATTCTGGAAGCAAAAAGTCAGGAATAAACTATGCCCAATTCCCAATTCCCAATTCCCGATTCCCAATTCCCGATTCCCGATTCCCGATTCCCACTTTTCTCCTCTGGTTGTCTATGATTCCTATTATTTCGACTATTCCTGTGGTGCAGCTTGCTTCTGGCGATCGACTTTCGCTGCAAGTCTATAAATTCCAAGGTGCGATTCCGGGCAAAAAGGCTTATCTTCAATCTAACCTCCACGGCGCTGAGATTAGCGGTAATGCGGTTATTTACCAATTTATTGAGTTTTTAAGGTGTTTGGACTCCACTGAGTTAATCGGGGAAATTTGGCTAGTTCCTGTTTGTAATCCTGTGGGTGTCAGCCAGCGATCGCACCATTTTTCCCCTGGTCGATACAATCTTTATGATGGGGTAAATTGGAACCGGATTTTCTGGGATTTTGAAAAGCAAGGGGAAGATATTCTGGGCTTTGCTCAGTCTCAGATGAATCTGGATGCCGATACTATTAAAGTTAATTACAGAAAAGCAATGGCTTTGAGTTTTGCCCAAGAGTTGGCAAAACTTAACGCTCCTAGTTGTCGCCCCTACAGGGAACTTTTTCGATACCAGCTACAATCTTTGTGTTGGGATGCTGACTATGTGTTGGACTTGCACAGTTCCACGAATCAAAGTTTAGATTATCTTTATTGTTTTAGTTCTCGCGAGGAGAGTGCGAAAGCTTTTTTACTCGATCGCGCCATCTTGATGAACGAGTATGATGGGGATGCTTTTGATGAGGCTTTTCTCAAACCTTGGCTGGCTTTGGAGAGGATTTTAGCAGAGTTGCGGAGTCCGATTTCCTTTGATATTGAATCTTGGACTCTAGAATTGGGTTCGGGGATGGAAATCAATCCTGCATCGGTGGCCAAGGGCTTACGGGGAATCAAAAATTACTTAGCCAGTAAGGGTTTATTGAAAATAGATGGATTTCCGCTTCCCGAAGCAGAGAATCATCAAGTCATTTTTACCCCCAAGAATTTGGTAAAAGAATATTACGCGCCTGGGGGCGGGATGATTCAAAATCGAGTTAAATTGGGTAGTTTTGTCAAAAAGGGCGATCGGCTTTATCAAATTCTGTGCTTTCACAAACATGGAGATTTTCCCACTTTACTCGATGTGTGTGCTGAGTCGGATCTTTTTATTTTTGATGTTTCGACCAATCAGTCAGTAAATCAAGGAGAATATGTGTTATCTGTGATGGCTGATTGATTTGTGTAAATACCATCGTAAAACCCAGACTTATTTGGTGAATAAGTCTGGGTTTTAGCTGTGATATACTAGGCAATAATTACTGACCTAAGTCGGTCTACCCTGAAAAATAAAATTCTAAAAATCGATTCAAACCACCAGAATATTTCACCAAAACTTTCAGTTTTTTGACTCACAGTCACCAGTCAATAATCATTTGGGTAAAACTGGAACTGATTGGTTACAGCTCAAGATTCTTGATGCGATAGCATCAAAAACAACCCCTCCCAAACCGGCCATGAGCGCACACTGTCCCTCGAAAGAGTCGGAGTTAATTCCCTTCCCCACAAAGCCCACAAACAATCCCACAACTGGGAGGTGAGCTGCTGGTGCTTTTTCACTAAAAGTGAGGTCGTTGTAGTAGAGCCTTTCGCCCTTTTTTAGCCAGCCCACTATGTAACGAAAAGTCTCCCAAACATCGCTATCATATTCATTGTTTCCCCCCAGACTTTGATAAATACGATTTTGTACGCTAAAGCCAAAGTGACCATTGGAATATTCTTCCCAAAGTTGGTCTATGGTATGCAATTCCTCGCAGGGAAATTCTTCAATACTTTCTCTATCCAGCCATCCTTTTTCTTCGCATTTGGCAGCCCGCAGCATCAATTTAGTAGTTTCTTCGTCGGCCTCTTGCCACTTTTTTGCTGCTAATAAATTACGCAGTTTGCTATAATCTATACCCACTGCTGATACTAATTTAACTTCATTAATTTGCAGGTTAAACATTACTAACTCCTACCTTTCTATGGTTTATCGACATTTGTCAATACCGAAGATATCCTCTTAGTCATCAGTTAATTGACCAGGATAATCCGATAATATTACTGTGGCATAGGGATACAGCAGATTGCAAGTTTATGAAGTACAGATCGAAAACCCAGAATCAGGGCGGACACGGGGGCACCGCCCCTACATAAACTGTTTTTTTGTACTTCACTTACCTGGAAAGTGCTGTATATTCCCTAGACTTTCAGCATAGATTGGGTCTGTGAAAGAGAAATTTGTTGATAGTGCCTACTATAGCTTATGTAACTCTAAATTTCATCAGTCTTTTAGGGTAATTCTGGTGATAGTTCCTTGACTAAAGCATGAGATGTTAGTTGTTAGAAAAACATCTTTTTCAGTAACCAGGGCTACTAAAAGTCGCTACTACACTGACGAAATATGACTACATAAGTTATAAAAGTCACAGTCAATTTGGGCAAAGCTAAGTCACTGATACATAGAGAAAATATTCTACACATCTTATACGCTCGCAGTTTATTGTCAACCGGATCATAATTGATGTAGTATCATTTTTAACCAGTAAGTAATGTTGCTCAAAAAAAGTTTTACTTGAGATAGGTCGATCGCCAGAATAAGAATCGTGACGGAGATGATTGGGGGTAGGTTCCGGGGGTTCGGATTAGCGCCAAATTAATGACAGATTTTTCTCCCAAATTAGGGTTGAATGAATATTCCGATCGCATTATGAACTCTCGCCGCCGTTGACAAAGGTCGATCGACTAAATTCCCTCCCAAATACAAACTCGTCGAACTTCCCCCATCCAAATTTAAAGCCTCCACAGCCCCCATTTGCTGCAAGATCTGCGCGAGTTCTGTGAAATTTGGTCCCGCCCCCCCCGCCCGATTGTACACGGTTACAATCAGCAAATTACCCGCTGCATTGTGTCCGATCGCACTCCGAATCGCCGTCTGTCTTACATAGGCATCGCTAAACCCTTCCGCCTGCGGATTCAGCACAACTCTACTGTTTTTTACCAACAATGGCCCGCCACCTACAATGTAAGGAAAAGCACTGAATTCGGACGGAATTGTCTGAGTTTCCAGACGTAATAAAGTGCCTGGTGTCAGTTGAGAGGCGATCGACAAATTGGAACGCAAGGCTAAAATATAACCGTTGGCTGGTACTGGAAAAGCTGTTTTTCCCGTCCCACCAGAGGGAACTTGGCCCACAACGCGATCGCCCACAACAGTCACAACTATTTCATTGTCAGAAAACGGAGTATAAGTCGTTCCCCAATCGGGATTGTAGCGGCCGATTCCAGCTTGCACATAGGCGCTATTGAGGTGAGAAATAGATAAACGTTGGTTTGTCGGAGTAATCAAGGTTTCTTGCAAAGTCAAACGAGCGATCGAGATTTCGCCACCATCCTTCCAGGCGATCGCCCCTCGGTTCAAAATTGGGCCAGCCAGCCATTTGTTGTCGCGCCTAATTGCCCCTAAAGCTAACCGATTGATCCGATTGAAAAATCCCCCATTAATCGCAGCCGCCGTTCCCGAAAGTTCCGCTGTTTCCCTCAGAGGTGCAGTGCCTTTATCGGTGGGAGGATTGCTCAAAATTGGTCGGATTTTGACACCGGTTTGACGGGGATTAACTTCTAACGAAACAACTGGAAAACGCGCGCTTCCTAAGTTTTGATACTGTTGTCGCCACCGGACTCCCCTTGCCCAAACAATATCTTTTTCTACTAGGGAATCTGGCCTAATATCAATCACTAATCGATGGGGATTTCCGAGGCTGAAAACTTGCGGACGCCAACCTAAAGGTATGGTGACTTTGACTCTGGTTTGAGTGTCGGTTGGCTCGATTTTTAGTGCTAGTAATTGTTTGCTGGTTTGAAAAGCGCGCTGAATTATGACGGGTGCAATTTTGGCGTCGAGGTCGATCGACCATTGTTGACCGATAATTGGCGCAGATGGTGCTACCGGGAGCGGGAGGGCTGGTTTGCTGGGGTCGTCTGGTGTTTCGAGGTTTGGCGCTGGGGAGGTTTTAGTCTGGGGAAGAGTGGGCTTTGTGGGGTCGTCTGGAGTGTCTCTAGGTGTGGGTGTTGGCGATGGGCTTGGGGTATCGACAATGTTAACTTGCCACGGAGCACTGCGATCGAGGTCTACCACGATGCGATCGCCCCATTCTCTCTCTGCTTGCCGCACTCCTGTAACATTTGCCACTGGAGATGTGATGCTCAAAGTATTGCCATCGGCAGATATCCGCCAACCCGCAAGTCTGGCAAAATCTGTGATATCTAAGTAACGATATTGTCCCTGCGATCGCGCTGTTATACTTTTATCTGCCGTTAGAGATACCGAAAACCACTGTACGGGCTGTTTAGTGTTGTCGGCGGTGTTGAGCAAATCGACTCCGGCAGATTGCATTAAGCCAATGTCGGCAATCCAAGTTCGGATGTTCGGCGATATGCTATTTGCGGGCTGTTGTGTCCAAGCTAGGGGAAGGATGCGCCCGTTGAGAGAGATTTGGCGGCCTTGTTTGATGGTGGCTGCTGGCGGTAGGGATTGAGTCAAAAAGTTATAGTTAGAGTCCGACAGAAGTTTCCACCCCTGTCTCATAGCTGAAGTCCTCTCAAGAGGACTATCTGTCAATATTGCCGTCGATTGTAACCGACTTTGGCGATCGGCCAGGGGATTCATGCCCTGGCGGGCTGTGGAAGCATCCATCAGCCTAACCATCTCCACCTGTTGTGCTTTCCCAGGAAGATTCCAGGCTAAACCTAGGGCGATCGCCAGTATGGGCGCAATCGAGACTCTACTGTGCATTTTTTTTACCTCTGATAACTTAAAACAATTCACGCTCAAACACGCCATACAGCACAATGGTGAAAAATTCGGATTTTTTTGATAAACTTAATTTCTTTGGCTGTGTAGTTGGCTGTAGTTAGCTGCATAATATTAAGACATGGTTTCATTGGTGGTGCAGGACGCTGCAAGACTGATGGAAGGGATTAAGTAAAAAAAACACAAAACTCGATCGCCTGCAATTTACCTGGTTGCAAGGCAGCGATTTTCCTGAGAATAACTGTGTTTTTTAACAGCAGGGTATTGTATGAGACATCTCGGAGGCGATTCGATCGAGATAATTAAGAAACTGCAAACAGGGTTTCAGAGCTAGGTACTGGCAGTATCAATGTAACTTTTTTATCAAATCTGCTGGCTTTGGCTGTTTGAAGGTTTTCCCGACTCTCACAGATGGGTAGCCTTCTGTTTTCAAGTTATAACGAATCAACCACACAATCACCGAAATAGTATTCAATCAACATGGGCAACACGAGCGATCGAAATCAAAATCAAAATCAGGGTCATCGAGGAATTCCTTATGCCGGCCAAAGCTGGCTAATCGAAGAAAGAGATGCTTGCGGTGTGGGCTTCATTGCTAACCAAAGCGGCCAAGCTACTCACTCCTTAATTCAAAAAGCTTTACCAGCCTTAACTTGTCTGGAACATCGTGGCGGTTGTAGCGCTGACTCCGATTCCGGTGACGGTGCTGGTTTGATGACCGGAATTCCCTGGGAATTGTTGAATGCTTGGTTCGCAGAACAGGGAATAATCCCTCCCAGCCAGGAAAATTGCGGCGTGGGAATGCTGTTTTTGTCTCAAGATGAACGCCAAGCCAGAATCGCCCGACACGTAGTTGAGGAAAACCTGCAAGCGCGGGGGCTGACAGTGTTGGGATGGCGAAAAGTGCCTGTTGACCCGAAAGTTTTGGGTCCCCAAGCGCTAGAAAATCAACCTCAAATCGAACAAGTAATCGTTAGTTCACCCAGATTACAAGGCGACGAACTCGATCGCCAGTTATTTCTAACCCGTCGCGCCATCGGACACGCCCTGTCCAATCTCGCGGACTTCACTCGCCAAGACTTTTACTCTTGCTCTTTTTCCTGCCGCACGATCGTATATAAAGGTATGGTGCGATCGGCCGTATTGGGAGAATTTTACCTCGACCTGAAAAATCCCGCCTACAAAAGCGCCTTTGCAGTATATCATCGACGCTTCAGCACCAACACCATGCCCCGCTGGCACTTAGCTCAACCGATGCGCTTGCTGGGACACAACGGCGAAATCAACACCCTGTTGGGCAATATTACCTGGATGAAGGCGCGACAAGCCAATTTAGCTCACCCCAATTGGAGTGAAGCTGATATCGACACCTTCAACCCCATTGTCAATTCAGAAAGCAGCGATTCGGCAAACTTGGACAATGTGATGGAACTGCTGGTTCACTCCGGCCGTTCTCCCCTGGAATCCCTGACAATTCTGGTGCCGGAAGCATACAAAAATCAGCCGGATTTGGCTTCCTATCCCGAAATTGTCGATTTTTATGAGTATTACAGCGCTATTCAAGAACCTTGGGATGGTCCGGCCCTCCTGGTGTTTAGCGACGGGAAACAAGTAGGTGCTACTCTCGATCGCAACGGTTTACGGCCAGCCCGCTACTGCATTACTAAAGACGGTTTGGTAATTGTCGCCTCCGAAGCAGGTGTGGTCGATATTCCAGAAGCAGATATTGTCGAAAAAGGCCGTTTAGGGCCAGGACAAATGATCGCAGTCGATCTACAAAGTCAGGAAATTCTCAAAAATTGGGAACTCAAACAGCGGATAGCCAAGCGACATCCCTACGGTGAATGGTTGCAACAACACCGAGAAACCTTGGAACCACAACCTTTTGCCGAAAGCCCAAGCCTCGACACCCAAACGCTATTAGCCACTCAAACTGCTTTTGGCTACACCGCTGAAGATTTGGATATGGTGATTGTGGAGATGGCGAGTTCCGGGAAGGAACCCACTTTCTGCATGGGAGATGACATTCCCTTGGCTGTGTTGTCAGAAAAACCTCAGTTGCTGTACAACTATTTCAAACAACGGTTTGCTCAAGTCACGAATCCACCCATCGACCCCCTGCGCGAGGGGATGGTGATGTCTCTGACGATGAATCTGGGATTGCGGGGTAATTTACTCTCAGCAGCGCCGGAAAACGCGAAACGGCTGAAAATAGATTCTCCTGTGCTCAACGAAAATGAATTGTCTTGGTTGCAGGAGCAAAAGTCTTTCCCTGCTAAGGTGTTGTCAACTCTGTACCACATTGTGGCAGGCCCGGAAGGTTTGAAAAATGCCGTGGCTCAACTTTGTCAAGAAGCTGCTGAGTCGGTGCGTTCGGGAGCTAAAATTTTGATTCTGAGCGATCGAGTATCGAAGGAAGAAGGAGGTTTGAGTACAGAATTCACTTATATTCCGCCTTTGTTGGCCATTGGTGCGGTTCATCACCATTTGATCCAGGAAGGGCTGCGGATGAAAACTTCCCTGATAGCCGATACCGCTCAGTGCTGGAGCACTCACCATTTTGCTTGTTTGATCGGTTACGGTGCGGCTGCTGTTTGCCCCTATTTGGCCTTGGAAAGCGTTCGTGCTTGGTGGGCTGACAGCAAGACTCAAAACTTGATGAAACACGGCAAAGTAGCCGATATTACTGTCACGACGGCTCAAGCTCAATACCGCAAAGCGGTGGAAAACGGGCTGTTGAAGATTATGTCGAAAATGGGGATTTCCCTGCTGTCTAGCTATCAAGGAGGGCAAATCTTTGAGGCGATCGGCATTGGTGGCGATTTGCTAGATTTGGGTTTCAAAGGCACTGTGTCTCGCATCGGCGGTTTGACGGTGGCGGAATTAGCCCAGGAAGTGATGTCTTTCCACTCCCAAGCTTTCCCGGAATTGAATGCTAAGAAGCTGGAAAATTACGGCTTTGTTCAATACCGGCGCGGTGGCGAATATCACATGAATAGCCCGGAAATGGCCAAAGCTTTACACAAGGCTGTGACTAGCTTTAAGCTTCAAACTAATGGTAACGGCAAAAATGCCGAACCAGAAATGAGACCCATGGGTCTCAAAAATTCGGAAACTGCCTACGATCACTACGAGGTTTACAAGAAACAGCTTGAAACTCGTCCGGTGACTGCTTTGCGGGATTTGCTAGACTTCGCGAGCGATCGCCCCTCGATTCCCATTGAACAAGTAGAATCTGTAGCAGATATTGTCAAACGTTTCGCCACTGGTGGAATGTCCCTGGGTGCTTTGTCCCCGGAAGCGCACGAAACTCTCGCCATTGCCATGAACCGTATCGGTGGCAAATCCAACTCCGGTGAAGGTGGCGAAGACCCAGTTCGATACAATGTCCTCAAGGATGTCAACGAGGCTGGCTTGTCAGCAACTCTGCCTCACTTGAAAGGTTTGCAAAATGGAGATACCGCCTCAAGTGCCATCAAACAGGTAGCTTCTGGGCGTTTCGGCGTGACTCCAGAGTACCTGATGAGCGCTCAACAGATCGAAATCAAAGTGGCCCAAGGTGCGAAACCGGGTGAAGGTGGCCAATTGCCAGGGCCGAAAGTGAGCCAGTATATTGCCTTTTTGCGCCGCTCGAAACCTGGTGTCACCTTGATTTCCCCCCCTCCTCACCACGATATTTATTCGATCGAGGATTTGGCCCAGTTGATTTTTGACTTGCATCAAATCAATCCGAAAGCGGGAGTTTCCGTCAAGTTGGTGTCGGAAGTTGGCATCGGTACTGTCGCCGCTGGTGTTGCCAAAGCCAATGCTGATGTGATTCAAATTTCCGGCCACGATGGCGGCACTGGTGCTTCTCCACTTAGTTCGATTAAGCACGCAGGTTCTCCGTGGGAACTCGGATTGACAGAAGTTCACCGGGTGCTGATGGAAAACAAATTGCGCGATCGCGTTTTACTGCGCGTTGACGGTGGCTTCAAAACAGGCTGGGATGTGATTGTAGGCGCTTTGATGGGCGCCGAAGAGTATGGGTTTGGCACCGTGGCAATGATTGCTGAAGGCTGCATTATGGCCCGCGTTTGCCACATGAATACTTGTCCCGTCGGCGTTACTACCCAGAAGGAAGAGTTGCGGAAGCGTTTCCCTGGTACGCCGGAACACGTAGTCAATTTCTTCTACTTTGTGGCCCAAGAAGTACGCAGTTTGTTGGCAAAATTGGGCTATAAGTCGATCGCAGATATTATTGGCCGCGGTGATTTGCTGACAATGCGGGCTGGGGTGAAGTTGACCAAAACTCAAGAGATTAATTTGGATTGTTTGACCAAATTACCTGATACTAAGACCGATCGCTCTTTCTTGATCCACGGCGACGTACATACCAACGGGCCAGTGTTAGATGATGATTTGTTGGCGGATGCTGAAATTCAAAGCGCGATCGCCAATCAAACCAGTGTTACTAAGAGTGTAAAATTGGTGAATACCGATCGCACAGTCGGCGCAAGAATCAGTGGTGCGATCGCCAAGCAATACGGTAACACCGGTTTTACTGGACAAATCACCCTCAACTTTACTGGTACGGCTGGTCAAAGTTTCGGCGCCTTCAATTTACCGGGGATGACTTTGGTACTGGATGGCCAAGCCAATGACTACGTTGGTAAGGGAATGCACGGTGGTGAAATTGTCATCAAACCGCCGATGGATGCGACTTATGATGCTTCCGAAAATGCGATCGTCGGTAACACTTGCTTGTACGGCGCAACAGGGGGAACTCTGTTGGCTGCGGGTAAAGCTGGCGAAAGGTTTGCAGTGCGTAACTCCATGGCGAAAGCTGTCATTGAAGGTGCTGGAGATCACTGCTGCGAATACATGACTGGCGGTGTGATTGTCGTATTAGGAAAAGTCGGCCGCAACGTCGGCGCTGGAATGACTGGCGGTTTGGGTTATTTCCTTGATGAAAATGGGACCTTCCCAGCTCATGTCAACGGGGAGATTGTCAAAATGCAGCGGGTTTGTACGGCTGCTGGTGAGTTGCAATTGAAAGAGTTGATTGAGGCTCAACGCGATCGGACTAACAGCAAAAAAGCCGCTAAGATTTTGGCAAATTGGGCCGAATATTTGCCCAAATTCTGGCAAGTTGTGCCACCGAGTGAAGCGAAATCGCCAGAGGCTTCGGAACCAAAAATTGCTGTGGAAGCCTAATTTTGCAGCTAGTTAATTAGACAGTCATGATGAAGAGAGGACTTGATATAATATCAAATCCTCTCTTCATCGTCCTGTATTACACTCTCTCTTCTCTTCCTTCGCGTACTTCGCGCCTTCGCGGTTAAATCATTCCGATCCAACCGGAAACGATATAAGTTGCGATCGATACTGTAAGGCGAAGACTTTTTCACGGGGGATGGAATTCCACATCTCTCCCCGTAGGCGATGGTTTCTTCCCGGCTCATTTTCCATTCCCGCGCCGGTGCTAAGATTTTAATCTTGGGATTTAGTGCGCTGATCGACACATCGAACCGTACTCGATCGTTTCCTTTACCTGTACAACCATGGGCGATCGCATCGGCACCATATTTTTCCGCAGCTTCCACTAACAGTTTAGCAATCAACGGGCGAGCCAGAGCAGTCGAAAGTGGATAGCGATCAGAAACCGGGTTTTTTACGAAATACTTCGTTTGAGGACGCAGATTCGGGGAAAAACCCGGTTTCTTCGATCGGAGCGGGTAAGCCCTATATAATTGTAAGTACGATCGTCCGAGGATTTACTATGACAACATCAACAGAAATTCGCGAAGCAATCGACAAAGCAAAGCCTTATTACTCTCCATTGGAGTATTTTGAATTAGAAGAGGCTGCACAGTATAAAAGTGAATATCATAGAGGTCAAATATTACCAATGGCGCTTGATTGTGCCAATCACAACCTAATAGTAGGCAATTTGATTGCTGCTTTGAACTTCGCTTTGAAAAAACAGAGAGATTATCATTTATTTGCTTTAGGTTTGCGTTTGTGGATACCGCAGAAGCAAGTTTGTACTTATCCTGACGTGATGTTGGTGGCGGGGAACTTGGAGTTTGCTGAGGGCAGGAAAGATACGATTACTAATGCGGTGATGGTGGCTGAGGTTTTATCGAAATCGACGGAGGATTATGACAGGGGCGGCAAGTTTAAACTTTTTCGTTCTATTCCTAGTTTTCGAGAGTATGTTTTGATCGATCAATACGAGATGCACGTCGAACAGTTTTGCAAGACAGATGATAATAAGTGGGTTTTGTCGGAGTATGATGGTGCTGATGCGGTGTTGAGATTGAGTTGCGTGGAGTTTGAGATGCGGTTGGGTGATATTTACGATCGCGTGGATTTCGAGTCGGAGTCTGATTAGCAGCCATAAACAACATGATTAAGTAAGATGGAATTAAGCGAGTAAATTAAATTGTAAAATTCGAGGAAAACGTAATGATTGCCAGCAAAAATCATCCTGAAATTTCAGTTAAAGACTATTTAGAAGGTGAACTGGTAAGTCCGATCAAGCATGAATACAGGAACGGACAAATCTATGCAATGGCAGGGGCTAGTAATCCCCATGTTTTGATTTGTCTAAATTTGGCAACTTTGCTGAGAAATCATCTGCGCGGGACTGGTTGCCTGGTTTTTATGAGCGATACAAAGGTAAGATTGCAGACAATTAATACTTTTTATTATCCCGATTTAGCTGTATCTTGCGATGAACGAGATACTACTTCTGTTGCGGATTTTATCTGCTATCCTTCGCTAATTGTAGAAGTCCTATCTCCAACAACTGAGGCGTTTGACAGAGGAGATAAATTTGCGGATTATCGATCGCTCTCAACAATGCAAGAATATGTATTAATCGGTCAACAACGGATGAATGTAGATTGTTACCGTCGCGATGTGGAAGGACGTTGGGTTTTTTCTTCCTGCGGTGAGGGAGAATGTCTGGAGTTGGCTAGTATCAATTTTCAATGTCCAATCTCTGCTTTGTATGAGGATGTTCCTGGACTGAGTTAAGGGAAGAGAAAGTGCGATCGCCCTCTGTCAGAGAATACTGAAGAAGGGCGATCGTAATTATTTCGCGTGTTAGCCGAAGGGCGATCGATTGCTAAAACCCAAACGCTTTAGCAATCAATGGTAGTATATTATTCCACTCTTCTGCCAGTTTTGCTGCGGCTGGTAAACCAACTATAATTCCTTTGAGCATTGTAGTTGCTTTCTTAGCAAGCTTCTTCATTTCTCCTTCATTAGGATTTTTACCAGCTTCCGCTATAATTTTGATTTGCTGTGAAGCTTCCTTCTTGTCATCATCACTCAAGTTTAGATCGGCTTTAATTGCTGCTTGGAGTTGCGTCAGTAATTCTTTGATTCCTGGTTTATCAGGTTCAGAGGATGAAGGTAACTCGTTGATAGCGAATGAGACATTTCCTCCAACATGACTTGATGAATCGCCTTCAATCTTACCTGTCGTGACAGAACCTCCAACACTTCCGCCGATTTGAATTTTACTTTGTTTATCTTCCATTGTTCCCTCCTAATTTAGTTTATCCTTGAATAACACTGTTATTTTTAGTCGTTTCGCGAGACATCTCTTCCAACGTAACTTGATGAACTGCCTCCAATATTACCTGCTGTGAC
Source organism: Microcoleus sp. EPA2 (assembly GCA_020882975.1). Lineage (GTDB taxonomy): Bacteria > Cyanobacteriota > Cyanobacteriia > Cyanobacteriales > Microcoleaceae > Microcoleus. The sequence continues at coordinate 104,234 of JAHRFD010000018.1, forward strand.
GGAACCTCCAACACTTCCTTCTATTCGGATCGATCTATCTTCTGCATGGATTACATAAGTACCTTCTGAATTACTTTCCATGAATTTGTATAAGACTGAAACTACATTTTCTAAGCCTGACATATCGCTAGTAATAAATACTGGGGACGGAGAACCTGAATTAAGGTATAATTTAAGACCATACTTCTTTGGTTGTGAAGTGTTTGCATAAAATCCCCATATTGCTAATAAAACCAGTATTATTCCCAATATTCTCCAACTCGAATCAGGAATATTGGCGCAAAAAAGTCCAATTACAAACAATCCTAAAATAAATTGTATTGGCAAGAGATTTTCGTTTTTAACAGGGGCTAACCCAAAACCTGTGACGTTGCGAAATTGATAGACATCTGAGCCAAATCTAACTGTTCGGTTAGTAATTTCTATCGTGGTATTCCTGATCGGTTTGTCAGTCTCTTGTGGCAATATGTTATTGGCAGCCATAATTACTCCTTTTCAAGAAACAGCGAAGCTACCAATTAGTAAGCATCTATCTTATACCTGCTTCAATAAGGTTCTTAAGACTGCTGATGAATGCTATTGATATTGACATCCCTGTGTAGTTAGAAGTATAATAGCGACTTAATAGCAGCTTCAACAGTGAGAAAAAGTAATAAAAAAGTAATAAAAAAGTAAGATTTTTTCCCTGTTGCGGTACAATCTATACTCAGCCTACCTTAACGCTCCGCTAGTAAGGGACTTTAACACATGACCGTTGACGAAGCCATCGCGATCGCAGAAACAGCCCTCAACTACGATCGCCTGAACAAAGTTCAAGAAATAGTGTTTCGTCAATCTTGGGAAGGGCGGTCTTATATAGAAATTGCTAAAAACGCAGGCTATGAATATGATTATATCAAAGATGCTGGTGCTAAACTATGGAAACTACTTTCAAAAGCACTAGAAGAAAAAGTAAAAAAAGATAATCTTAAATCAGTTTTAAAGCGATATCTACGGCGAAGTCAAGTGAATCTACAGCGAAATCTGACCATCGAAGTTAACCTCAGCGGTGCAAATCTCAGCGGCGCAAACCTTAGCGGTGCTAGATTATTCGCAAATTTAAATGAAGCTGATTATGGTCAAGCAGATTTAGATAAAATAATAAATGCTGACAGTGAAACTGAATTATCCGACTCTGAAAGTGAAATTGACTGGAACGGTTTTTGCTTTCACTGCGACGCACAAGTAAAAATTGCCGAAATGCTCGATCGCACTTCCACTCTCTTCATCCCCAACTCCCAACTCCGACTCGCAACACCGGAAGGTAGACAGAATCTACAAGCTGACTTTCTGATATTCCACCAAAACAAGTTAGGACTGCTAAAAATTGACAGCGAATCATTCGATCGCACCGACACAGAAGCGGAAACGGGCGATCGACCTTTCGTAGATTCTAATATTTGTCTTGTCAAACACTACGATACTACCCGATGCAGCGAGCAACCGGATCTAGTCGTGCAAGAGTTTTTGGAAATTTTGAGTCAGCAGCAGGCATGAAAAAAGGTTTACAGTCTTTGGTGTTAAGCAACTGCAAAACCAGTATTAACGCGCATTTCTGGAGGATAAAAAGCCAGCACTATATCCTGCGGTAAAACTCCAGCTTCTAGCAATTCTTGAGTCACTCCCTCCTCAATACCATCCCATTCAATCCAAATCTTCCCTTCGCGAATCCGAAGGTGCAAAACAATATTGTGAATTCTGCCTGTTTGATTCCATCCTGCACCCATCAATAAATAGTTATCATTTTGTCGATCGCAAATTGTCAGACTTTCAATTTCTGGCTGACTGGATTTATACTGTCCGTGAGTACCTACAATTTTTTGAACTATTTGCCGATAATTTTCTAACTTATCCATTCTACTATCTCCTGCGAAATTGAATTAAAAACAATTAACTTAATTTCTTGGTCTTGAACGATGATCTGAATAGAAGCACGACTGAAAAACGTTTGATAAATTTGTTGGGGTACTGCTAAATATAATTCTTTTTCGGGGTGCAACCGCCTCAAAAAGCCTCGGTATATATTGTATTGTCCCACAGCTTTTTCTAGTTCTGAAACTAATGAAGGACTCGTAAAGCTTTTGATTTCTACAACAATTTTTCGGTGATTCCTTTCCGCAGCGAATAGCTTCTCTGCTGCTAAATCCGCATAAAGACGCAGGTCTTGAAATTCAATTGTCAGTGGGTCGTCTGTAATTTCCCAGCCTTCTTTAGCTAAAGCATTTGTAACACAATCGTGATAGATGTCTTCTCGCGGCATGAAAGTAATTGAAATTTTCCCATTATTATAGCATGGTTAATTCAGCACAATATCTTCTTTGGTATCTGCCTTTAACTGTTCTAAGTCTATTGTTTCTCCCCTTTGGGCTTGTTCGATGCCCGATCGCAACTGAGTCATAAACTCGCGATCGGAGAGAATTTCTATCGTTTCTAACAGAGATTCAAATTGTTTAAAACTCAGCGCCACGATCGCCGGTTTCCCATCCTTAGTAACGATCGCTGGCTCTGCTACTAAGTCATCCTGCCAGTTTGGTAGTTGTTGTTGCGCTTCTGTAATTTTCAGGTATTTTGGCATATTTGCAATTCTTTTTTTTGTTAGGAAGCTTCACTATTTCTATTATACCGCACTCACCCTGTTTTTCAGCTCGCAACTCCTTCAATTCTCTATTTCCGCATCGTTTCCTGCAAACACTACATCCTCATAGATAGTATCCATGCTCGTGCGAAAATCAACGCTAGTTAAGTGAATTTCGCTTCCTTGCGTGTAAGAATACAAAACCCACAGCCCCTCTGCATTGCGGCGAAAACACTCCACTCGCTGCCGCTTTTGACTGATTAATACGTACTCTTGAAGCGTTTCTAATTCTTGGTAATCGGCAAACTTATCACCGCGATCGAATCCTTCTGTTCCATCAGACAAAACCTCGACAATTAAACAAGGATGTCTTTTAAAAGATTGAAATGCTTTGTCCCGTTCATCGCACGTTACCATCACGTCGGGATAGTAGTAAATATTCCTAGACTCAATCCTAGCTTTCATGTCTGACATATAAACACGACAGCCATTACCCCGAACATGATTTCTTAACAACGTGACTAAGTTGACACTGATAGTCACATGAGCATCACTTGCACCTGCCATTGCGTAGGTTTCGCCCTGAATATACTCATGTTTAACCGGGCTGAGTTCTTCTAATTTCAGATACTCTTCCGGCGATATGTAATTTCGGCTTTTATTTGCAATCATTCGCTTTCTATGGAGTTTTTGATGATTGTAGATTCCGACCACTTTTATTATACCACGCTCACCCTGTTTTCAAGCTTAGCAATCTGTTGAGCAAACCACATAGCTGCACTGCCATTTGTTTCTGCATTCAAACGTTCTAAAGTTTGATTCAATAAAGAAATTGGCAGCCCTGAAAGTGCGGTAGAAGTTTCGCATTCCTGATACTTGCCGTTTGACTGCAACTGAAAGGCAAAAACTCGCAAACCTTTAACGTCAATTACCCAATATTCAGGAATCCCCAAATCGGCATAGAGATATTTTTTTTCGTCTAAGTCTATTGTTAAAGTTGTGTCAGAAATTTCGCCTACTAAATTTGGGACTCGCCACTGTTCTAGATTAATATAACGCCGTTCTCCTGTTTGCCAAGTTGGGTATTCGCTACCTATGTAAAGCATTAAATCTGGCGAAGCAGCTTGCTTTTTCGGTTTTTCCAGCAAGCAGCCGCCCAGAGAACTGTATATCAGTGCTGGTGCTTGACTAAACCAGATATAAAATAACATTGTGAACAAGTTATTGATGCTGGCGTGATTGATTCCTTCTTTTCCCATATCAATGACTAAGAGCCGATCGCAATTAAAGAACAATCCGATGTTATCATTTTCGCGATCGTCGCGAACAGCCAGGTAGTCTTCCCAAGTCGCGGTTGTCCATTGGGATGAAGTTGCTGTAATATTCGTTTCGATAACTGTCGCAATTGAGGCTGTCATGGCAGTTGCTAGGATTTTTAAATTATTTTATTTATACTTTAGCAAATAAGGTGGGCAATGCCCACCTTAGTCTTAGTCTCGCGTTGCACGGACTTTATATCCAATCCGGTTGCATCGGAATTGTATGGGCGGGGCGGGTTTATCAGATTTGTCGATGCCGATCAAACATCTCGGCGAACCCGCCCCTACGGAACTTAATATGATACAGCCAGAAACCGGGTTTCTTTCTATCTCTGGTTAAGAAAGCCAAGATTCTTGATAGAAACCCGGTTTCTTTGCCTCCATGACTGTTAACACATTCTAACCGCGATTCTTGTCGGACCAAATACGAGTTGGCAATCCCCAAACATAGACAAATCCTTCCGCGGCCTTGTGGTCAAATTCGTCTTCAGCACCGTAGGTTGCTAAGTCGAAACTGTACAAGGAATTTTCCGATTTGCGGCCGACAATTGTGGCGTTTCCTTTGAACATTTTAATCCGCACAGTTCCTGTTACTCGCTTTTGCGTGTCCAGAATAAAGGCGTCTAAAGCTGTTTTTAAAGGATTGTACCACAGGCCGTTATAAATCATTTGGCTGTAGGTTTCTTCGATGCCACGCTTGTATCGCGTCACATCTGCTGTCAGCGTCAAACTTTCTAAGTCTCGGTGGGCGTGCATCAATACTAAAATCGCTGGAGTTTCGTAAATTTCCCGCGATTTAATCCCCACTACCCGGTTTTCAATCATGTCAATCCGGCCGACTCCGTGGTTTCCAACTATTTCGTTGAGTTGCGAAATTAAGGCAACTGGTGATACAGCTTCGCCGTTGAGAGTGACAGGATTACCTTTGTCAAAACCGATTTCAATGTATTCGGGTTTGTCGGGAGTTTGCTCGATCGCTTTTGTCATCAAATAAACTTCCTCTGGGGGTTCCGCCCAAGGATCTTCCAGAATGCCGGCTTCAATTGCCATTCCTAGTAAGTTGCGATCGATACTGTAAGGCGAAGACTTTTTCACGGGGGATGGAATTCCACATCTCTCCCCATAGGCGATGGTTTCTTCCCGGCTCATTTTCCATTCCCGCGCCGGTGCTAAGATTTTAATCTTGGGATTTAGTGCGCCGATCGACACATCGAACCGTACTTGATCGTTTCCTTTACCTGTGCAACCATGGGCGATCGCATCGGCACCATATTTTTCAGCAGCTTCCACTAACAGTTTAGCAATCAACGGGCGAGCCAGAGCAGTCGAAAGTGGATAGCGATTTTCGTAAAGTGCGTTGGCTTGAATTGCTGGAAACGCATAATCTTTGACAAATTCCTCAGTAGCATCAATCACTAAGGATTCCGAAGCACCGGATGCTAACGCTTTTTTGCGGATCGGTTCTAATTCATCTCCCTGTCCCAAATCCGCAGCCAGAGTAATTACTTCTTCTACACCCCACTCATTTTTGAGGTAAGGAATGCAGACGGAGGTATCGACTCCGCCGGAATATGCTAGCACAACTTTTTTAGCGCGACTCATCGGTATGTAGATCCTGTATTTAACTCACATCTTGCACCATTTTGAATCAGCCTTCCGGGGTTCGCCAGAGGTCCACTTCCCAAAAAAAATCTATTCTTGTGGAACAGCATCTTGCCTGTTCTGGAAAATGGTGCAAGATATCAGATTTAACCAACTTTGTATTATCCACCTAATTGAGATCGATTCTTGTCAGGAATGGTACAGATTTAGATATTCTTTTTTGAGCTAGTTGGCTGTTTATCAGTATAATTGCTGCGAAAAATCTGCTACCGTGGGAGACGGTAGCTGTGGCAGTGGAGAAAAGCCGTGTTTTTTAGTGTCGTGATTCCGACGTACAATCGTAAACCAATTTTGGCGAAATGTCTACGAGCTCTGGAAAACCAGCAGTTTGGTAACACGATCGCAGAGTATGAAGTCATTGTAGTAGACGACGGCTCTACAGATGGTACGCTGGAATGGTTAGCCGCTCATGGGGATGAGTTGTCTCATGTGCGATCGATCGTACAGTCTCACCAAGGCCCAGCCGCTGCGAGGAATCTGGGGGTGGAAGATGCCAAGGGCGATACGATTATTTTTATTGATAGCGATTTAGTTGTGACGGAGCATTTTTTGCAAGCTCACGCAGAAGCTTTGTTACAAGGATACAAGGAGAGCGATCGGGTTTTTACTTACGGCAGCGTGATCAATACTTGCAATTTTGAAAATCCTACCTCGGAACCCTACAAAATCACAGATTTTTCCGCGGCTTATTTTGCAACGGGAAATGTGGCAATCGCCCGTCACTGGTTGATGGATGCTGGATTATTCGATACTCGCTTTCAACTTTATGGATGGGAAGATTTAGAGTTGGGAGTCAGGTTAAAAAAATTAGGTTTAAAATTGATTAAATGTCCCGCCGCAGTCGGTTATCATTGGCATCCGCCCTTTAGTTTAGACCAAATCCCAGGTATGATCGATCGAGAAATTCAGCGGGGAAGAATGGGAGTTTTGTTTTATCAAAAACACCCTAGTTGGGAAGTGCGGCTGATGATTCAAATGACTTGGTTGCACAAAATACTGTGGGGAGTTTTATCTCTGGGTGGGCTGCTGAATGAGCGGAGGATGTCGCCTTTGTTACAGTGGTTAATCGATCGAGGTGATTCCCAGTTGGCTTTGGAAATAGCTCGGATTTTTCTGAATTGGTATAATGTGAAAGCGGTATATGCTGCTTACGATGAACTGGAGGCGAGTACCAGTATAAAATAGTGAAGTAATCGCTCTAATTCAATGTCAGATTATCTTATGTTAGATGCCCACAGCACTTAATCTGCTACGGGTATCTGCCTAGGGTGCATTTTAGCCGTTGTTCGCTTAAGAAATGCTTTATCCCAGTAAATATACTGATATAAAGTAGTTCAAAATCCTCAAACCATCAGAATTCGACAAGTCACAGTAAAAATTGTAGGGGAAAGTAATTTTGAGGAAGCTCGATCGACTGTAATGACTTACTGAAAAATGCAAAGATTTTTGATACAATTAATCAGTACATATGGGTGTCCTCTATTTGCCATCTGCCCCATACTCCCAGTGACTCCAACCATAGGTAATACCAATTTCATAAAGTAGCGCTAGATATTACCCCCCCAACCCCCCCTTACTAAGGGGGGGCTAAGACTTCATCAATAGCACATATGAAAGAAAAATGGTATAAGTCGAAGTTGTCAGTAACTCAAGTCTAAAGACACGCTAGCTTGCCAGAAAAGCAGTTATGGCTGGTGCACTATGGAGTTTAAGAGTTTTAAATTTACCTCTGTTTATGCAAACAAAACAAGATGCAAAGTTGATGCCAAGTTGTAGATTTAACTTGCCCTGATTCAATCCAATTATACAAATATTTGACCTACCATCAAAAATAATTACTACCCCAAAGCTTGTGCAATATTAAACAATTTACCTAGCCTCAAGAAATCCTATTTAAAAGGGGTTATTTAATGAATAGAATCGACCGCAAAAAAAAATCTATAAAAAAAATTACTACAGTAAACAATTCCTTGACACCCAACATTTTACTGGTAGATGACAGTCCAGAAATATTGCATCTTTTTTCAACACTATTGTCTAAGCTGGGGTACAAAGTCCGACCAACCAGAGATGCTAATTTGGCTCTAAAATTTGCGCTGAGAAATCCGCCCGACTTGATATTGCTGGACATTATGATGCCGGACATGGATGGCTATGAAGTCTGCGAAAAACTCAAAGCTTGCGAACAAACAAAAGATATACCTGTGATTTTTATCAGCGCTTTAAATGAAGTATTTGATAAAGTTAAAGCCTTTTCTCTGGGGGCTGTAGACTATATTACCAAACCGTTTCAGCTAGAAGAAGTGGTAGCTCGCATCGAAAATCAACTGAATCTTCGTCGTCTTTCTCAACAAGTATTAGTCCAAAATGCCAGACTTCAAGCAGAAATTGAAGAACACAAACGCACCGAAGCCGAACTGCGAGAAAGCCAGCGGTGGTTGTCTGCAATAATTCAAACTAATCCTAATTTGTTGTACGTTTACGATTTAATAGAAGACCGAAATCTTTATCTCAACCGTGAAGTTTCTACCGAGCTAGGTTATACCTTGGAAGAAATACAGCAGATGCCAGGAGCGTTGATTTCTCAATTAATCCACCCTGATGATACCGCTGCATGGTCAGCACACATAGACAAACTTGAGCAAGCAAAAGACGGAGAAAGCTTTGAATTTGAGTATCGACTCCAACACAAAAATGGTGAATATTGGTGGTTTTTCAGTCGAGATACCGTATTTGCTAGAACTGAAGATGGCAAACCTTGTAAAATTTTGGGAACTGCAACTGAAATTAGCAGTCGCAAACAAGCAGAACTGGAACGTAAAACAGCATTGACTGCTTTAGAAAGGCTGATTAAGCAAAGATTTTTGCTAGAAACCATTACTCTAGAAATTCGCTATAACTTAAACCCCGATCAAGTCTTTCAGACAGCCGCCGCCCAAATCGGTAGAGTTTTTAACGCTGATTGCTGTTTAATTCACACTTACATAGTAGACCCTCCTTGTATTCCTTGTGTTGCTCAGTATCAAAAATTAGGAGTAGAATCCGTAGCCTTGATGGATGTAGAAATTCCCATTGATGACAATCCTCATGCTGAATTTGTATTATCTCAAGATAAAGCTGTAGTGTCTGAGGATGTTTTTACGGAACCACTGCTAGAATCTACCAGGCATTTAGTCGAACAAATAAATTTAAAATCTATGATGGCAATTCGTACCTCCTATCAAGGAAAAGCGAATGGGCTCATGGCATTACATCAGTACGATGGTCCTCGAAGTTGGACGCAAGATGAAGTCAGATTATTTGAGTCCGTGGCTGCACAAATGGGAATTGCCATCGCTCAATCCAATCTTTTGCAACAAGATAAACAGCAACGAATTCAACTTCAAAAAAGTGAAGCTAGTCTAGCAGCAGCCCAAAAACTTGCAAGGCTAGGTAGTTGGAAATTTGATCCCTTAGCCCAGAAATATAGTTGGTCTGAAGAAGTATTCCGCATTTTTGGTTTCGATCCAGCTCAACCTGAACCCCCCTATGCCCAAATCGACCAGATGTATCATCCCGATGACAAAGAGTGTTTTATGGAAACTGTAAACCGGGCTATTTCCGACAGAAAACCCTACAAACACGAGTTACGAATTTTGCATGATGATGGTCAAGTTCGATATATAGAAGTGAGGGGAGAAGGTGTTTTTAATGAAACGGGGGAATCGATTGAACTCTTAGGTACGGTCATGGATATTACTGAACGTAAACAAGCAGAATTAGCTCTTAAAATTAGTGAAGAACGTTTTTATTTAGCCTTTGAAGCTAGTGCCATGGGATTGTTTGATTGGAATATTGCAACCGGAGAAGTATATTTTAATCAGCAGTGGAAGACTATGTTGGGCTATGAAGTAGACGATATTAAAAATACTCTTAAATCCTGGGAGGAACTGATACATCCAGAGGATTTTCCATTGACTCAAGAGGCGTTGGCATCTCACATTTCTGGGAACAGTCCACTTTACGAAGTAGAATTTAGGATGCTGGCCAAATCCGGTGAATGGAAGTGGATTTTGGCTCAAGCTAAGGTAATGGAACGGGATTATGCGGGCAATCCGCTGCGGATGACTGGTACTCATATCGATATTAGCGATCGCAAACAAGGAGAAGTGGCTTTGCGAAGCAGCGAACAACGAGAACGGGAAAAAGCCCAACAGTTAGAACAAACTTTAGAAAAATTAAAACGCACTCAATCTCAACTCATTCAAGCCGAAAAAATGTCAGGTATCGGGCAAATGGTGGCGGGAGTAGCCCACGAAATTAATAACCCAATTAGCTTTATTTATGGTAATATTAATCCAGCTTCAAGATATGCTGGAGATTTGCTAAGCTTAATAAAATTATATGAGAAATATTATCCTGAACCCGCTCTAGAAATTGCCGATAAGTTAGAAGAAATAGATGCGGAATTTATTGCGGAGGACTTTCCTAAAATCTTGGGTTCTATGCAGGAAGGTGCTAACAGAATTAAGGAGATTGTCTTGTCTTTGCGAAATTTTTCGAGACTGGATGAAAGAGACCGCAAATTAGTAGATATTCATGAAGGGATTGAGAGCACTTTAGTAATTTTGCAGCACCGATTGAAGGAACAGCCCAAACGTGGAGAAATTGCAATTATTAAAAAGTACGGAAAACTGCCCCAAATTCAGTGCTATCCAGCTCAACTCAATCAGGTTTTTATGAATATAATTTCAAATGCGATCGATGCTTTGACAGACTTAGCAACTAATAGCAACGATGACATATCTATGGAGATTCGCATTACTACGGAAGTCAGTGGCGAAAATCAAGTATGCGTGCGTATTGCTGACAATGGACCCGGAATTAGTGAGGAAATTCAGTCCAGAATATTTGACCCATTTTTTACTACTAAACCTGTGGGTAGTGGTACTGGTTTGGGATTGTCGATTAGTTACCAAATTGTCAAAGACAGACACTGCGGTGAATTGAGATGTTATTCTGAACTTGGTAAGGGTACGGAATTTGCGATCGCAGTCCCAATTTTTTGAACCAAGGAAGAAACCAGAGGGAAGAATTGGTTGAGCAATCCTTCCCTCTGCTTCTGAGTACCTGGATGCTTTGTCAAGGTTTCATTACTTCTGGGCCTTGAAATATTTAATCGAAATAGGTTTTTATGTGATATAATTAAAAGTTACTTTTTTCGCCGTGAGATGTTGCACTCTTTCTGCGACGAGCCAACATAGTAGTTTTTCTCTAGGAAACTCTGTCAACTTAAGTCTGTAGCATCTACAACATTTTAACTGAATTATGACTGACTCAATTCGCTTTCTGATGTGCGCTCCCGACCACTACGATGTGGACTACGTGATTAATCCGTGGATGGAGGGCAATGTCCACAAATCATCGCGCGATCGCGCCGTCGAACAGTGGGAAAAACTGTACCACGTCCTCAAAGAAAATGCCATTGTAGACCTCGTACCGCCTCAAAAAGGCTGGCCGGACATGGTTTTCACCGCCAACGCGGGTTTACTTTTAGGTAATACCTTTGTGCTGAGTCGTTTCTATCACAAAGAACGTCAAGGCGAAGAACCCTATTTCAAAGCATGGTTTGAGGAGAAAGGTTTCACGGTTCACGAACTACCGAAAGACTTGCCGTTTGAGGGTGCTGGTGATGCTTTGCTCGATCGCGAAGGCCGCTGGTTGTGGGCCGGATACGGCTTCCGTTCGGAACTCGATTCTCACCCATTGCTCGCCAAATGGCTGAATATCGAAGTGCTTTCTCTGCGTTTAGTAGACGAACGTTTCTATCACTTAGATACCTGTTTTTGTCCCCTCACAGGTGGCTATTTACTCTACTACCCAGCAGCATTTGATTCCTACTCAAACCGCTTAATTGAAATGCGGGTAGCGCCGGAAAAACGGATTGCCATTGAAGAAGCGGATGCCGCAAATTTTGCGTGTAATGCTGTCAATATTGACAAAATTGTGGTAATGAATAAGGTCAGCGAAGGCTTGAAAACACGCATCACTAAAGCTGGGTTTAAAGTAATTGAAACCCCGATGAGTGAATTTCTGAAAGCTGGCGGTGCTTGTAAGTGTTTGACGTTGCGGGTAACGGAGCCGATTCAAGAAGATCGATCGGCAAACGTGATGGTAGAAAGCCGCACAATTCGCATGGAAGGTCATTTGCTGGATGCTGGTTTAATTAGTCGTGCTTTGGACTTAATTGTCGATCTTGGTGGCAGTTTCCAAGTGCTGAATTTCAATCTGGGAGAGCAGCGTCAAAGCACATCCAGTGCTGACGTTAAAGTTTCGGCTCCTTCCCATGATGTGATGGAAGAAATGATGGGAATGCTGATCGACTTGGGTGCAGTGCCTCCACCCCAAGAGATTTGCGATGCTATTTTAGAACCTGTAGTGCAAGATGGCGTTGGACCGGACGACTTTTATGTTAGTACGATTTATCCGACGGAAGTGCGGGTAAATAACCAGTGGGTGAAAGCGCAAAATCAGCGGATGGATGGGGCAGTCGCAATTACTGAAACTGCTGATGGCCCAGTCGCTACCTGCAAATTATTGCGGGATTTAAAAGTAGGAGAAAAGGTGGTTGTGGATGTGGTTGGCATTCGCACTATTCGCAAAACAGAATCGCGGGAACAGCGGAATTCTCAGGAATTTAGCTTTATGTCGGGGAGTGTTTCTAGCGAACGCCGCGTCGAATTGGTGGTGGAACAAGTAGCGTGGGAATTGCGCCAAATTCGCGATCGCGGTGGTAAAGTTGTTGTTACCGCCGGGCCTGTGGTCATCCATACTGGTGGTGGCGAACATTTAGCGCATTTGATTCGGGAAGGTTACGTGCAAGCGTTGTTGGGTGGCAATGCGATCGCGGTGCATGACATGGAACAATCGAACATGGGAACCTCTTTGGGGGTTGACATGAAACGGGGTGTTGCTGTGCGCGGTGGACACCGACACCACTTGAAAATAATTAACACTGTGCGGCGTTATGGCAGTATTGCTAAAGCTGTTGAAGCAGGGCTGATTACTAATGGTGTAATGTACGAGTGTGTCAAGAACAATATACCGTTTTCCTTAGCTGGTTCGATTCGCGATGATGGTCCACTTCCTGACACGCAAATGGATTTAATTAAGGCTCAAGAACATTATACTGAACTGTTACGCGGTGCAGATATGGTGTTAATGTTGTCCTCTATGTTGCACTCGATTGGTGTGGGAAATATGACTCCGGCTGGTGTGAAGATGGTCTGTGTGGACATTAATCCGGCGGTGGTGACTAAATTGAGCGATCGGGGTTCGATCGAATCTACTGGTGTGGTTACTGATGTGGGATTGTTCCTGAGTTTGTTGGTGAATCAATTGGATAAATTGACTAGCCGTCATCATTTAACTCAATCTGTTTAGATTTAGCTAGTAGGGTGTGTTTTGAAACCCGGAGATCCCCCCTAGCGGGCGGGCACGGGGGCACCGCCCCTACAAGGGGGGACTGGAAGCACTCAAAGTCCCCCTTTTTAAGGGGGATTTAGGGGGATCGAGACTAGGCTACAACCCTAATTTAGAGTGCGAAATCCCGATAAATCTTGAGGGCAAAATCCATGGTACAGGAATTAATTGACCTGAAAACTTGCATTTTGGAAGGCAGGAATGAAGATGCTCTAGCAATTGTCGATGAATTAGAGGGCATGAGCAAACAAGCAACTCTGCGGAATATAGGGTCTTGTTTGCTGATTCTACTCATCCACCTAATTAAAAACCAAGTTGAGCAGCTTTTAACAAATTCTTGGGCTGCTTCTATTGCTAATTCAATCCGAGGTATTAAAAAGCTCAATCTCAAGGATAATAAAACATCCTACTACATCAATGATTCGGAGTGGGAGCCTTTTCTAGAAGATGAACTGGAAGCGGCAATTCGTGAGGCTAGTAGGGAAGTGTTGGAAGGCAAATTAAACCGCGCTCAACTGAATTTAAGAGTGGACAGAGAGCAAATTATGGCGATCGCCACTGGGCTACTATTGTTGACTTACAATTATTCAAGGAAGGAATTAGAAGATGCGATCGATGAATATTTGTCGCAGTTGCCTGGGGGTGAAGATTGGAATTTAGAGATTAAATTACAATAAAAAGCCTCAGACTCCCTAGTCTGAGGACTGGATTTCCTGAAAATCGTCACTTAATAACATTGTGGCGAACGAACAGGAGATAATACAAGGGGGTGCAACCCATCACTGCATTTTTTGGATAAGGCAGAAGGCTGTTTCGAGTTTTGAGTGGTGGGTTTTTAATTCCCAACTTTAGGATCTTTCCCCGATCGCAATATAAGGAGCACCGTGAGTCCCCGTATATATTTGAGTAGGGCGGTAAATGCGGTTTGCCTCTAACTGTTCCTTCCAGTGAGCTAGCCAGCCAGCAACGCGGGCGATCGCAAAAACTGGTGTAAACAAGTCTGTAGGAATTCCCATTTTCCGATAAACCAAACCAGAATAGAAATCTACATTGGCATAAATTCCTTTCTGACCCAGTTTTTCTTCCACCACTTCTTCCAACTTGACAGCAATGTCGTAATAATCATCGCTACCGAAGTTCTCAAATAACTGTTCTGCTAACCCTTGGAGAATAGTTGCTCTGGGATCTTTCACCTTGTAAACCCGGTGGCCGAAACCCATGATTTTTTCCTTGTTTTCAACGCAGTTTTCGACAAAAGGTCGCACGTTTTCTACGGAACCAATTTTCTCCAACATCTCAATCACTTCTTCATTCGCCCCCCCATGCAATGGCCCGGCTAAAGTCCCAACTGCTGAAGCAATTACCCCATAAGGGTCTGTCAGCGTCGAAGCTGTTACCATTGCCGAAAATGTAGAAGCATTGATGGTATGTTCCGCGTGGAGAGTCAGACAAGCATCAAAAATATTAGCCAACAGCGGATCGGGTTCTCGCTCGTTGAGCATATAAAGAAAGTTAGCCGAGTAGTTCAAGTCGTCCCTCGGTAGCAGAGGGTCATTACCCCGTCGCATTTGTTGGAATGCTGCCACCATTGTCGGAATTTTGGCTAGCAGTCGCACTACAGCTTCTCGAATGTATGCTGGGTTGGCTAGAGCTCGGCGCGAGTAAAACAAACCCAAGGCCGCTGCTGAAGCTTGCAGAGCATCCATGGGATGTCCTCTTTCGGGGAAGCATTTCATCATGTCCCGGATGCGATATTTGATCCGGCGATGATACCGAATTTCATGCTCGAAGGCTTCTAGTTCTTCCTTTGTCGGAAGTACGCCCCAGATTAATAAATATGCAGTTTCCACAAAGGAACTTTTGAGTGCTAGTTCCTCGATGCTAATACCACGATATTCTAGTACCCCTTTTTGTCCATCTACAAAGCTAATGCTGGATAAGGTAGCAGGAACACCTTCTAAACCTGGCTTGAATTCGCCGACGACCATTGCGATACCGTGTTGTGTGAGTGGAATCTAATCTATTCAAAGTACATTAGCAGAAAGCAAGATAGTGTCGCCGCGTTAACAAACAATAATCAATTAATGTGGCTATTGGCTTTCTACCCCAGCAAAAACTTGGGCGACAGTAAACAGAACATTTGGCTGCGGCCGACTGGGGAGCCTGTTTCGGGGAGGATTAAGCCGATCGCACCTGCTTTCTTGAGGATGATGGCATCTTGGGTTCTGCCCCAGAGCAAAGTTTCTGCCCAGTTGCCTAAGTCTGGTTGGTGCCCCACTAGAGCTAAGCTACGGCTTCCTGTTTCCTGCCACTGTTGGTACCATTCTAGCCAGTTGTGGATGTCTCCTGATGGGGCTAGGACTGCTGATTCGGCGATTTGGGAACTCAAACCTGCTGTTTGCAGGATTTGGGCGGTTTGGGTGGCACGTAACAGGGGACTGGTGAGAATTAGGTCAAACTGAATTTCGATTTGATACAGGCGCTGGGCGACTTTTCGGGTTTTGGTCGCGCCCTCTTTAGTCAGTGGGCGTTCTTCGTCTGTCGCGTAGGCTTCGGGTTCGGCTGCGATGCCGTGACGGATCAGGTATAGATGCACTGTGGCTGTCCTGTTTATTGCTGTTCGATCGCACTTTATTCGATATTTCGGGCGATCGAATTTCCGCGCTATTATACAGCTACTTTGAAATCCGCGATGTTATCTAGTTTACTTAGGGTTGACACTCCCCGGCCTTGAAGGCGCGGGGATTCTTGGATCAATCAGTCGATTTGCTCGTTGATGCTGCCATCAAAGAGTAGAGATCGGTCTGTCCCCAAGCGTTGATTTCGGTGTGCCCCACCGT
>JAHRFD010000019.1 GCA_020882975.1 Microcoleus sp. EPA2
ACGTCTTTCTCTGCTTTTAAATGTTACGAATTAAGAAAGATTCAAGGCGGTTGAAACCGCCCGTGCCGCTTGCATCTCAGGTCTAAAGACTCAGAGTTTTCCGCTTGCCGAATGTTTTTTTATAAGCAGAGACTTACTGCGGCAATGCTTCCCCTCTACGGATATATTTGCAAAAATGGGATGCTCCCTCTAACCTGAAGTCCGATCGCCCTTAAATTAAAATGCGTCATTCGATCGATCGAGTGACGCACTTTATTTGTTAAAACGGAATTGGATCGTAATCGGGGTTGTCAGCTTCGTTAGAGGAGCTTGACGAGCGATCGGACTCAGAATTTGGAGACTGATGGGAGTTCCAATCAGAGCTAGAAGTGCGATTAGCAGGCGCGGGAGTGTTGCTAGAACTGCGGTTGCGCGAGCCTAAAGGTACCACATTGCTAGGCACGGTCTGAGGCGCGCTGTCACGAATTTGAGCTGGTTCCGGGGCGGTTCTAGGGACGGAAGCCGAGTTCATAGCATTCGCACCGAGACTGTAAATTTTTTGAGCTGTCAGTTCGGCTCGCTTTTCTTTGATACCATCTCTTTCCATTGTATTCATGTTGAGTCGGCCTTCAATTATCACGCGATCGCCCTCATGATATTTTTCATGGATTTCCACGGCCAAATTTCCCCATCCTATCACCTTCAAATGTTCTGGCGGATCTTCAGGTTTTGGACCAGGAAACTGCACTAGCATTTCAGCGATCTGAAGTTGATTTTCAGCAGTAAAACGGAGTTGTGGTTCTTGAATTATTTCTACCAACAAAATGCAGCTATTCATAACTTAATTGGGAATTGGGAATTGGGAATTGGGAATTGGGAATTGGGCATTTTACCCATTACCAAATTTATCTTTGCGAACAGCAGCCTCAGTTTGGGTAACAAAATCCTGAACTAGGCTGCGGTACTCCTTCAAAGTTTCAGATACCCAATCTCGGTCTTCACTGTTAGCAAAAATATGGACTGTCGGTTCGCTAGCATCGGGCAAAACTAATACCCAATTGTCATCGCTGGAGTTAAAAATTTTCACTCCATCTACTAATTCTAAACTATCTGGGGAATGAGTTTCTACTAAATATCGCATCAGGGAACCCTTGACAGTCCAAGGACACCGGACGCTGTAACTACGATGAGTAACGCGAGGAAGTTCCGCCTTAATCTGTCCTAGCGATCGCTCCTGAATCGTCATCATTTCTATCACTTTAGCAATACAGAACATTCCGTCAAATCCAGGATGCAATTGGGGGAAAATAAAACCCATATTCCCACTGCCGCCCAAAACCACGTTGGGATTCCTGTTAGCAGCTTCCATCAAAGCAGTGGGATTTGCTTTAGTGCGGATTACTTTACTTTGATAGCGACGGGCGATCGCCTCTACCGCAGAAGAAGCATTGACCGGTACTACCACTGTACCTTTTGGATGAGAAGTCAGCATCAAATTTACCATCAACGCCGTCAACATTTCCCCACGAATCGCTATCCCAGACTCATCTACCAAAATTAACTGTTCGCCATTGGCCGACACCTGTACCCCAAAATTAGCACTGAGTGCTTTCACCACCCGACCGAGTTGGTCAAGCAAATATTCCCGTTCGCCATTGCTCAGAGAACTTTGTTTAAGACTGGCATTAAGTACCACCGCATCGCAACCAAATTTGGCGAGCATTTGTGGCAAAATTGCCCCCGAAACTGCATAGACGTAATCGATAACTACCTTAGAATTACTGTAGCGAATGGCTTCTACATTCATTTGCCGCTCAAAGGTGCGGGAGTAAACCTCCAGAGATTGGTTAAAGTAAGACATCTCGCCAATTTCAGGAATCAGAGCCCGCCGTAAATCTTCCTTAAAGTAAGCGCCCTCGATTTTCTTCTCCGCCGCTTTGGTAATATTGATACCTTTGGTATCGAAAAATTCAATTAAAATATAGTCCGATCGATCGGGCGAAATCCGAACGTGAATTCCACCAGCTACTGACAGAGTAGAGGAAACTGTGCGGGCGATCGGAATTGCGGTGGATTCCAAATTCACCACACTAATTCCCACCGACATTAAACCAGCAATCAAAGACCTCGAAACCATCCGGGAAATACTCCGCTGATCCCTAGACACTGATACCGAAGAACCTGGTTTCAAAGTAGAACCATAAGCAGCGCCCAATTTCACCGCAAATTCCGGGGTAACATCCACATTGGCTAGTCCTTGAGCCCCCCGTTGACCAAATAAATTCCGCTTAGCTTGTTCTCCCCAAATTAAATTGCTATTTAACAAAGCGCCGGATTCAATATTTTTACTAGGCCAGATGCGAACGCTTGGCCCGACTTGTGCTTCTTCTCCCACTATGGACATGGAACCGACCACAGCCCCTTCTAATACGTGAGCCCGCCTGTCTACGCGAGTGCTCCTGCAAATCACACAGGCCCTAAGATGAGCGTCTTCGCCGATAATTGCTCCGTTCCACACGATGGGACGCTTGAGGTTGGCATCTGCCCCCACAGTTACGTTATCTCCAATCACCGAACCAGCTTCGATTTTGACTCTAGCCCCGATGCGACAATTGTTGCCGATCATCGCCGGTACTTCCACGATCGCAGAATCGTCAATAAAAGTATTCTGACCTACCCACAATCCCGATCGCACTTGGTCGTAGTAGCTCAAATCCAATTCCACCTTTCCCCGCAGCGCATCATACTGAGCTTCCCGGTAGACATCTAACTGGCCAACATCGCACCAGTAACCCTCAGCAATGTAACCGTACATCGGCTCACCTTTTTCCAGCAACAGCGGAAATAAGTCTTTCGAGAAATCCGATTCCACATCCATCGGCAGGTAATCCAAGACTTCCGGCTCTAAAATGTAAGTGCCGGTATTGACAGTATCGGAGAAAATTTCGCTACTAGAAGGTTTTTCCAGAAAGCGATTGATTCGGTGATTTTCGTCCGTAATCACCACTCCAAATTCCATAGGGTTGGGAACGCGAGTTAAAATTAACGTAGCTTTGGATTTCTGGCTGCGGTGAAATTGCACAGCAGCCGTCAAGTCTAAATCTGTGATACTATCGCCACTAATCACGATAAAAGTGCGATCGAGCAATTCGGCAATATTTTTGACACAGCCTGCGGTACCCAGTGGCTGGTCTTCTTCCACAGCGTAAGTCATTTGTACGCCAAATTCACTGCCGTCACCAAAGTATTCGCGCATGACATCAGGAAGATAGTGCAGCGTCGCAATAATTTCCGTTATCTGATGTCTTTTTAGCAAATTGATAATGTGTTGTGCGATCGGGCGATTAAGAATAGGCACCATCGGTTTTGGCAAATCGCACGTCAGAGGTCTGAGCCTCGTTCCCGACCCCCCAGCCATCAGCACTGCACGCATAAAATCCTCCTTGCTTAAAAAGCACTCCTGGTCATTTTTAACTCAAAAATCTCAAATTTAAAATTGTTGGGTCAGCCCTCAGCTATCACGTCTTAATTAATTATCCGTGAGTCGGCTACCTAAGATTGACATCAACTTGATTTCTGTACGGATATTTGAAACTTTAGCCTGTACCTTCCCCTGCTTTTTAACCCCTTTGGTAGGATTATATAACATTTAACCTTTTCAGGAGCTTTTAAAACCTCCCTCATTACAGTATTTAGCCAGTTAGAGGCCAGCCGTACTGTACCAGAAGCTTGACAAAAAGCTATGACTTGTTTGTGATTTGCAATTAACAGAATTTGGCAACTTAGTAGTATTATATACTCATTAAACTCCTTAATTATTATTTTTATAATTGATGATTGATAGGATTCTTTTGATATCTACAAGACAGAAGCGCCTAGGAGGAATTCGAGTTCAGGGTGCTGATTCCCAAGAGTCAATCTAGCTGAAATATGGTTGTAGCCATTCGTTGCTTGTCTTAGTACCAAGCCTCAGCGCCAACTCTCCAGCCACCGTTGTAGACCAAGCGAGTACACCCTATCATCAGGGCGATCGAGGTTTCGGGTTCGGGAGTCCCATAGCATCCCTACTTAAAAGCTGGTTAACTCATTTCTCAATCGATCGTGTTTTATAATACCGATCTCGTGAGATGTGTTAAATTGTGGAAAAGCCGTCCTCACAGGACGGGGTTTCAAACCCATTTTGTTGATGAGTACCTTAATTAGCTTGGCATTACTGATCGCTTACGGTGCAGGTATTTGGAAATTTTGGAAGGGTTTCGATCGCACTAACTTCGACAGAAGTTTTTCCAATCGCCTGAAGCTAGCCCTGCTATGGCCAGCATTAATTTTTAATAAGCCCTATCGCCAAAACTTTACAAAGGCCCTCAAAGCCTCCAAAAGGTGAGAGACAGCCCGACATCAAGGTAGGGGGAATCTAATTCATGATTAATCGCGACCTTTGTATCGCGACAAATCTCTATCCAAAAGTGTAATTCAAGAATGTCTAAAAAGTCCGATCGCCTTGCCACCAGTCCAGAGCCAACTTGGTTTGCTAAGGACAAATCAGATAGCTGGCAACCTTTACTCTCGCCAGTTGCTTCCCGGTTCGATCGCGAATACCGAGGAGAACCCTTCCCTTTCCCCGAAGAAGTCGAAGCCATGCCGATTTTTCGGGAATCCATCGCCGGCACCCTCCAAGCCAAAACAGTTTCTCCCTTTTGGCAAATTGCCAAACCCCAAAAAAATCAGCGCTGTTTAGATATAGGCTGCGGAGTCAGCTTTCTGATCTACCCTTGGCGCGATTGGGAAGCCTTTTTTTACGGTCAAGAAATCAGCAGCGCCGCACGAGATGCCTTAAACGCCCGCGGCCCTCAACTCAATTCTAAACTATTTAAAGGCGTAGAACTTGCCCCCGCTCATCGCCTAAATTACGAAGAGGATCAATTCGATTTGTGCATCGCCACCGGCTTTAGTTGCTATTTTCCCAAAGATTATTGGGCTATAGTCATGGGAGAAGTTAAGCGAGTATTAAAGCCGGGAGGTCACTTCGTGTTTGATGTCCTCAACCCTAATGCTCCCCTAGCAGAAGATTGGGCAATTTTAGAAACTTACCGAGCAGGGGAAGTATTTTTAGAAGCAATTGAGGATTGGGAAAAACTGATTAAAGCCGCCGGTGCAAAGATAGTCAAAAAGCAAAGTGGCGATTTATTTCAAATGTATAAACTGCAATACAATTGAGCCAGTCTAGGAGGCAAATGCGATCGGTAATCTCAAAATAAGCGATGGGCATCACCTATTTTTAGGATGAGAAACTAACCATCCTCGCCCCCCAACTAAGGAGAAGCAGCAGGAGATGGAGATGCTGTCGGCGACGCTTCCGTAGTCGGCGACGCTTCCGCCCCAGGAGAAGCAGCAGGAGAAGCAGCAGGAGATGGAGATGCTGTCGGCGACGCTTCCGTAGTCGGAGAAACAACAGGTTCAGGAATCGGCGACTCTGTAGGCACTGGCTGCGGTTCAGGAATCGGTGACTCTGTAGGCACTGGCTCAGGTTCAGGTAACACTAAGTCTCTAGCCCCTGGTTTCAGTTGAGGAGAAGTAGACGGAGATACCGATGGCTTCGCTTCTGGTTTTGGTTGAGGTGAAGGCGATGGTTTAGCCGTTGACTGGGGTTGAGGTAAAGGCGATGGCTTGACTCCTGGTTTGGGTTTGCTGGAGTCCCGTGGAGGCTTCTCAAACTGCGGCTTCACTCCCCCTGGACTTGGGGGCGCCGCTGCGGGAGCTGGGGAAGGCAAGGGTCCAGTTGCTGGGGTTGCCGAGGGAGTTACAGGAATACCGCTGCAAACCTTTTCATCATATTTAAATGCCACAGCCAATTGATAAAGCTTGTGCGTGCTGGCTGGTGGAAGTATGAATTGAGGGTTAATAATTGCAAATTTAGCAGCATCGTCGAGAACATTAGAACCCGTCAGGGCAATGGTTTGAGGTTCTGCCTTCAGCAGCCCTTGGGGGTTGACAACTGCACCAAATACTGCTTTCCCTTCCAGTTTTTGCGAGCAAGCTGTTTTGGGATAAGGGACATTCACAGGAGTAGGTCCAGTCATTTCCAAGTCAGGATAAGCCTTTTTGAACCTTTCAAATAAAGCAATATATGTAGTTGCAGCAGCCAGATTTCTGTCGGAATCCTTGGATGAGTTTTGTCCTAGATTACCCTGCTGTTCTAGTTGTTTTTGTTCCTGCTCAAACTGTTGCCTCCTAGCTCTTTCTTCAGGACTTTCTGTGATTTGATTGTCTTGATTTGGATCTTGTTGAGTCGATTGTGGTGAGTTACCAGACTCAGAATTTGTACCTGTAATTGGGAATTGCGGGGTATATACTACAGCTCCATCTGGAAACAGTGGCAGTCTACCCTGAGCATTTCGCAATTTTTCTAGAGACTCCCCTTCATCCATCTGGCTTCCGGGAGGCTGGGGGGTCTGGGTGTCCGATGGTGGTGGAGGCGGAGTAATCGGAGAGAAATTACCGGGGGATGGGGGGGGGATGAGATTGGTGGGCGGCTGTGGCGGTATGATGGCTACGGGTGTTTGAGGAGCGGGATTTTGGATAGTGGGAGATGGAGCTTTCGGAGGTATGGGAGGAGTTAAGGAAGGAAGAGGAGATGGAGGCGCAGGAGCAAAGAATCCCGGAGGTGGCATTCCCGGTGGGAGGGCTGGTAAGTTAATGGGGTTCGGAGCTGGGGGTAATGGCGGGGTGATGTTGCGTGGTAGGGGAACTGGTGCGACGAGGGACAATGGTGCTTTCGCATTGGATGCGAGTGGGGGTATGGTTTGTGGCAGTCGTCCTACCTCTGCTGGAGTTAGCTCCACGAACCCAACCGAACCGGGTAAGTTTTTTGATGAATTGCCACCATAAATTAGATTTGAGATCTGAGGCGCGTTAACTCCGAGCACTCCGTGAAGACCTATAGAAGCTAGGGCTGCCCACCAAAATGGCTGGCGCAGTGGTTCTGAGAGGCTATTGACTAGGGAGAAAGAGTCATTCATGACAACTGGGAATGGGTTATGGGTTATGGGTTATGGTTTAACGCTATTTTTTTATGGGAGCCGGTAAAAAATAAAAATTTGGGATTTCAAAACCGTAATTATAGCACTATTACACTCAAAGCTACTCGATCGCCAGTGGCTTCTAGCCAACCGACTGCTTCCATACCTATTAATTGCTCCATTAATTAATTAAACATCCGTTAGGGTGGCGATCGACCCCCGTTACCAATTTGGTGACACCTAAGATACAGGTGGCTAAAAAGCTTTGCTGTATGAGCATTATTCCTGAATTTCCCCCCAAGGGGGGAGGTTCTTCTTCCTTCTTCCCTCTTCCTTCTTCCTTCTACTTACCACCGATATCGATGAGTCTTAAAAGGTGCCCCCTCAATACTCAGCAAATCGATGGGATAAATGGGAGCACCACTAGCCATATATTGAAATATTTCCCGAACTTCCTCTCCGCGCAGGGACAACTGGTCTAATTCCTTCAGAGAATACCAGCCAGCGCACAAAGTATATTCGTCCGGCTTGCTCTTGGGAGGCGTTTTGTCTTCGGGACGAGCCACAAAAATCACCCTCAAACGGACAGTCCCTCTAGGCATCACTGTATGCTCTACTCTGAGAATGCCCTCAATAATCACAGAAATGCCCGCTTCCTCGACCGTATTACGCATAGCGGCCTCGAACAATGTCTCTCCTTGTTCCACTCGTCCTGCTGGGAGATACCACTGCTGATCGTACTTGCGCTCTTGTACCAATAGAAAACGGTTTTCTAAGTGAACGACAACTAGGGTAAAATACCAGGTAGAAATAGGCTCGCGAGCCATAGCAGTAGATGTTCCCCAAGCAAAAGGTTTAACCAGCCACACAGAAATAAGGCACTGTTAGCAAACAAATTAGCAGCCTAAAAGGTTCTTCCGCAAGGGTTTTTGAACTCAAGAGGTTCATTTTAGCACTTTAGCCACAATTTTCATCTCAAATCTCAAATTGAGACAGTGCCACGGAGCCTTCGGGAAGTTTAGCATTTGCCCCTGTTACCAGGCAAGTGTTAGGGTTTGCGGGACTCTTGAGATGAGCTGTACTACGGTGGTCCGTAATTACGGGAAATTAAAGGCCAGAAACAATTCAACCGCATCCCTTGATTTATAACTATCTAGAAACTGGTGGTTGTAAAATTTCCGTTGGTTTCTCCACGATACCTGCCTCCACAATCGCATCTAAAACAGGAGAAGGAATCGGCACTTCTTCCACTACTGGATGCTTTTCCAAAGTTAACCGAGACTGAGATGAACCAGACAATCTTTTTAACAATTTCGGTGTAGGATCGTGTAACAAATAAATTATTCGATCGCCTGCTTGCCAAATCTGCCCCGCCGACACTACCTGCAAATATCCCT
Organism: Microcoleus sp. EPA2; assembly: GCA_020882975.1. Taxonomy (GTDB): domain Bacteria; phylum Cyanobacteriota; class Cyanobacteriia; order Cyanobacteriales; family Microcoleaceae; genus Microcoleus. The sequence continues at coordinate 8,396 of JAHRFD010000019.1, forward strand.
GTCTTTCCAATAACAGTGGCACTAACTCGCCAGCCCGAATTAGAGCCTGCAAGTGAGCTAACTGAAACTGCAATCCAGTAGTTTTTAACTCCGTTTCTCCCAATTTTACCTCTTTGTCGTTCAGATATTCGTTCCAATCCTTCAGGGACAAATCAGACACAAAGGCTTGATTTATTTTGGGATTATTGACAGCGCTGTTAGCTTGGGGATCTTTGGGGAAAATTGCCAAAACCCTTGGTGGTGCAAACTCTTCTGCTGCTCTTTGAGCTAACACTAAATTGACTTCACCGTTGTTGGTCATTGCTAAAAAAGTTCCCATCGATTCCAGTCCGGCGGCTTCCAACACACTGTGGTCCAAAGCACTGCTCAAAAAAACTCGTAAACCTTCCCGTTCTGCTTGTTGACAAGCTTCCGGGTTGGTGTCTATAATTGCTACAGATTCGCCGCGTTCTTGAAATAACCGAGCAATCAATCTACTCAAAGAATTTGACCCAACAATGGCAGCACCGGTGGCGGATTTCGAGGTTACTCCTAATATTTGAGCCATAGCTCCGGCGGTTAGTCCTTGTAGGAAAACTGTCATCATAATTGTCAGAAATACCAAGGCTTTAATGGAGTCGCCGCCGTTGATTCCTCGCTGGGTAAGCAAAATGGCAAATAAAGATGCGATCGAAGCTGAGACAATTCCCCTAGGCGCTACCCAACAAGCAAATAATTTTTGTCTCCAATTTAGCCCACTGTTGAGGGTGCACAGCCAAATGTTAATCGGTCGTACTACCCACATTAATGCTAAAACTGTGAACACACTGCCCCAACCAAGCGCAACTACACTAGCGAGGGATAAATCTGCCGCCAGCAACACGAACAGCACTGAAATAGCAAGGACTGTGAGTTGACCTTTAAACCTCCTCAGCAGCCTTTCTTCGGGAACAGAAGCTGCTCTGAGGACAATACCGGAGAGTACCGTTGCCATTAATCCCGATTCGCTGCGCAGTTCCTCTGCTAATCCGAAGAATCCCCATAAGCCCGCTAATACTACTAGGTTTTTGAGGTCTTCTGACAGAAAATTCGATCGCTTGAGAATGAATCCTAGCAGCCAACCTCCCGCCACTCCGACGACAGCACCAACTCCCAGCCGCACAATTAAATCTCGGAACAAAACTAGCAAGTCTGCATTGCCGTTTAAAATAATATTCAGTACCAATACTGCCAGAATTGCCCCGACAGGATCGATTAAAACTCCTTCGGCTTCCAGCAAAGCGGCGACTTGTTTATCAACAGAAACCTGTTTGAGCAAAGGGCCGATGACCGTCGGACCGGTGACTACTACTAGAGAAGCATATAAAAAGGCGATCGGCCAAGGAAATTCACCCAGCCAGTGGGCCGCCATGCCGCCGCCGATGAGGGTAATTAAAGTGCCTACTGTAACTAAGTTGCGGATACTGCCGGAAATTCGACCCAAATCTCGCAATTCCAAATTCAAGCCGCCTTCAAACAAAATTAATGCTACAGAAAGGGATACCATAACCTCCAAACCACTGCCGAGGAGATTTGGGTGTAGCAGTCCCAGACAGTCTGGCCCTGCTAAAATACCGAACAACAGCAAAAAGACGATCGCTGGAACTTTTAAGTAAGCTGCCAGAACTTGAGCGCTAATGCCACAGGTGACGGTCATGACCATCAACAGGGTGATGTTAAAGGGAATTTCCATAGATGTAATTGTTGGAGGCTGCCCGCTCAGTTTTAAAAGTGCGATCGCGGGTGACTTGAGTACAGGTGCTATAGGTTGGCACTCATACAAACTCTACAGGAGCATTAATTTTCGGTTTTAGTTAAAGATGGTTGATAGTCGCTATAACCTTATCAGATAATTCTCAAGGTGTCAAAGATGGTAGTTCCCCCTAGCCTTGGCCAAAGACTCAACACAGAAGGTAAAATATTTATTTTTCCTAACACAGGAATGCTTTGAGAATTCTGCATCCTCGGAAACTTATCTTAAAAAAACTTGGTTGTTTGTAGTTCAGCTACCAGAGTGGTGAAGAGAATTTTTATCTACTATAATTTTGATATTGTACTTTTTAAGTACGATGTTAAGTGAAAAAATTGTGGTTTTATCAGGGAGATTGTGGCAGTGAACATCGATCGAATTAAACCAGGTCCCGGTCAAGAATCAGTTTGGGATTACCCACGGCCGCCTCGTCTGGAGGAATCGACCAAACACGTAAAGATAATTTTTAATGGTGTGACACTTGCCGACACCCACCGCGCTCAAAGGGTATTAGAGACAAGTCACCCTCCTTTTTACTATATCTCTCCCGAAGATATAGAAATGCAATATTTGCAAAAAACTTCGCGGGGTTCTTGGTGCGAGTGGAAAGGACAAGCAGGCTATTACACAGTGAAGGTGGGAGAAAAGGAAGCCATGAATGCTGCTTGGTTTTATCCGAATCCCACTAATATCTTTGAGGCTATTAAGGATTATGTGGCTTTTTATCCAAGTTTGATGGATGCTTGTTATGTGGATGGAGAATTAGTGCAACCTCAAGAAGGCGTTTTTTATGGTGGCTGGATTACTAAAGATATTGTCGGGCCGTTTAAAGGAGGGCCTGGAACTTCGGGGTGGTAAACAAGTTTAGTCAATTACCCACCACCAAGCGGAGTACCGCTAGGGTGGGGGTTTGTGTCGAGACTCCACCGCAATTGCGATCGCCCTTGTACCATCTTAGCTTTCAAAAATTGCAGCAAATCCCAGTCTATTCAGACTCGCACCAAGCACGTTCAGCCGTCCAGTGTCTGTCTGAGGATTCATAAATTCTCAAGCCATCCAAACCCGCAGTTTTCATCATAGTCTGAATTTCATCCAGAGTAAAAGCCGCCTGTAGGGAATCTCTGAATAACTGCCTTTGATGCGCGTTGCAATCTCCCGCATACATCTCTACTAAATTATCCCTGATTGCTGGTGTTTCCGGCCGCAATAAATCCCGCAAAAATATTGCTCCTTTTGGTTTCAACACCCGCTGGACTTCCTGAAAAAATGGCAGGGGATCTGGCAAATGATGGATAATGCTATTGGAAATCACCATGTCAAAATAATTGTCAGAATAGGGCATGGCCTTGGCATCAATTAATTCAAGACTAATTTGCGATCGCACTCCAGCCTTTTCCAGATTTTCACCCCCGACTTTCAGCATATTCGCCGACAAATCGATACCAGTCAAGTGCCACTGGGGACGTATTGCACAAAGAGCAATGGGAATTCTCGCCGTACCAGTCCCCGCATCCAAAACATTTCCAAAAACCGGCCCCAAGGCGGCCGCACTCATCGCAAAAGCAGAATTAACCTCAGTAAAGTCCATCGAATCGTATTCGATGGCCTCTTCCCAGGAATCCATAACCTCCGGTTCCAAAACTCGCTGCATCAAATTCATTCTTTTATCTCTTCAATCCTGGCATTCAAACCATTAGCACTGAGCATCTGTAATAATTCCTCAGCTTTTTCCTGTTCCCGAAAAGCACCTGCTTGCATGACGGCGCGCCCGTTAGAAAAAGTACGAAAAGCATCGGGAACCAAAGATTGCATCCTGACTCTATCGCTCTGACTCTGAGCATCAACTACCACCCGATACCGAAAACCCAAAGCTAACGCTCGATCGAATGATGGCGCATTTTCCCCAGAATTAGGCAAAGAATTAGGCAAAGAATTACCCCCTAAACCAGCCGGTACATAGCCACCCCTTCCCAGAGGAATGTTGCGACTCGGAACAGGTAATTTACCATCAGCAGGAACCGGAATCGGACTATCCAAGTTAGGTGGTGAAATGGGCGACGGCAAAGCAATTTCTGCAACGGAGCGAGAATCGGGAGTTGGGACTGGAATGGCGATCGCCGAAGGAGAGGCACTTGGGGGAGCCAACAGAGGCGACAACCGAGTTTGACCGGATGGCGATCGATTTGGGGCAGGACTCGCTGACAGCGACGACAGAGGCCTCTGGGGCGATCTTTGAACTCTCGGAGTTGAGGGAGCTGTGATGTAAACAGGTAAAGAGCTATCTGGGCCACCGCTTCTGGGAGGTTGAGCAACGAACCCCAAATCAGGGCCACCAATGGATAGAGGAGAGGTGAAAGTTCCCGCCACCTGAACTTGACCAGTCGTGCGGTTGCTCAGCAATTGATTGCCGTAAGCTTGAATTAATTGACCTTTGGCAGCATTATTCACATCATGCTGGCCGTTGTTGCGAATCACATTTCCTCCCGGTTCCGTCATAGTTCCTAAATCGGGGAGAGCTCTGGCGATCGCCACAATCCCATCTCGCTGATTCCTCTCGATATAATTATTGCGGAGCACCGGTGTCGCCTCAGCTTGTACCACCACACCATCCTTGTTACGAGTAATCTGATTCCCGATTAACAAAGGTGAAGCTTTTTCCGCTACATTCACCCCAAATCCAGTGTTTTCAAAGACATTATCTCGAACTTCCGGCTGGGAAGTGCCATAAATCGTCATCCCATTAGCACCATTTTTCGAGAACAAATTCCCGCTAATCATCGGGCGAGAATTACCCACCACTGAAATTCCGTCGTGAGTGCTCCCCAAAAAAGTATTGTTAACCACCGTGGGAGAGCTCGATTCGATCCACAAAGCATAACCCCGATAGTTGGGATTCGTCACTGTCACCCCGCTGAGTCTGGCTCCCGATGCGCCTAAGATGGTGATATTTTGACCAGCCGAAGTGGGGCTGATAAAGTCTCCTCCGCCTTTGATGACAATATTTTGACCGCGAGTGTTGGGGTTTCCTTGAACAATCACGTTAGGCTGGAGTATCAGCGGAAATTGTTCGCCAGTTTGGGCGCTGTAGGTACCGGGCGCTAGCAAAATTGCTGTGTTGGGCGGGGCGACGCTTAAGGCATAGGTAAGGGTTTTGAATGGATCTCGATCGCTCCCATTACCTGTGGTGTCACTTCCACCGGATGAGCTGACGTACAGGATGTTGATTTCGGGCTGCTGCGCCTGAGCTATTATCTGCACTATGGGGGTTTCGGCGGCGATCGCAGACTGTTGAGTTTTGAACAATGACACACTAGCAAACAGCAGCAACAGGCAAGAACTTAAGGCTTTGCTTGGCGATCGCACTCCTGTATACCTAATATCTTGCAGCTTTTTCAGGAACAGGCAAGATGCCTGTTCGACAAACAGCAATTTTTGGTGTGGGGTAGGTATCTGGCTAGTCCCGGAAAGGCTGATTGAGAATGATTCTAGAGGTGAGTTGTACCCGCTCTGTTTTGAGTAAATCAGCATAAAAAAACACAACCTGTCTGTGAGCAAAGTTTCGCCCATGCGATCGAAGTTTAATGGCAGCGTGCTGCTGGGGTTTTTCTCCGTTAATCCTTTATTTTCTGCTAACCTCACGGCTCTCCTCCGAAGTGTGGTATGCAGTTTAACGATTCCACTATCCTCAAGTTTGATCTATTATGCTTTGTTTTCTTCAAATTCAATAAAACTTAAAAATTAGTGGGAAAATGTAGCAGCTTGACTGCTGGATTAACGATCGAGGTGGTTCTATATGACGCAAAAACCAAACAGAACTTTACCGGCACAGCCCGCTCTGTGCCGGATTTTAGATGCAAATTTAGATCGCGCCCGCGAAGGATTAAGAATCATTGAAGAATGGTGCCGATTTGGCCTCAATAGCGCCGATTTAGCTGGGGAGTGCAAGCAACTGCGTCAGGAATTGGCTGTTTGGCACACCGCAGAATTACGCAGCGCTAGGGATACGCCCGCAGATCCAGGTACGGAACTGACTCATCCGCAGGAAGAACAGCGCTCTGGACTTCAGCAGCTATTGGAGGCGAATTTCTGCCGGGTGGAAGAAGCGCTGCGGGTACTTGAAGAGTATGGCAAAGTTTACGATCCGAATATGGGCAAGGCTTTTAAACAGATGCGCTATCGGGTTTATACTCTCGAAAGCGATTTGCTCGCTTATAGACGCTACCAGCAGTTATTGCGATCGCAGTTATATCTGGTAACTTCGGGGAGAGACAATTTGTTAGGCGTGGTGGAAGCTGCTTTGCAAGGTGGACTGACTTTGGTACAGTACCGCGACAAAACCTCAGACGATGCGGTGAAGCTGGATCATGTGCGTAAGCTGTGCGAACTTTGTCACCGTTATGATGCTTTGTTGATTGTGAACGATCGCGTGGATTTGGCGATCGCAGCCGATGCCGACGGTGTACACTTAGGACAGCAAGATCTACCTGTAGCTGAAGCGCGCAAGTTGCTAGGGCCTGGACGGACGATCGGGCGATCGACCACAAACGCCCAAGAAATGCAGCGAGCCATTGAAGAAGGAGCCGACTACATTGGAGTTGGCCCAGTCTACTCCACTCCCACCAAACCCGATAAACAAGCTGCGGGTTTGGACTATGTGCGGTATGCTGCTGCTAAGTCGCCGATTCCTTGGTTTGCGATCGGCGGAATAGACATCAACAACCTTGACGAAGTATTAAATGCCGGAGCTTCCAGAGTAGCAGTTGTGCGATCGATCATGGAAGCCGAACAACCAACTTTAGTCACCCAATTTTTCATCTCCCAGCTAATTCGGATGCAGAAGCTCAAAACTCACAAACTTATAACTAATAGGTCGTAAGATTAAATGAACCACGAAGGCACGAAGAACGCAAAGCAAGAGAAAGAAAGAAATGCAGTTCTTCCTTCGTGTTCTTCGCGTCTTCGCGGTTCGTTCAAATCATTAAACTAATAAACAAATGACCACTCAAATTGCCCTACAAGTTAACGGAGAAAGTCGTAATTGTGCGATCGAAACACCATTACCCGAACTCTTAAAACAACTAGGCTTAAATCCGCGATTAGTAGCTGTCGAATACAACGGCGAAATTCTGCACAAACAATTCTGGGAAACCACACAAATCCAAGAAGGCGACATATTAGAAATTGTAACCATTGTGGGAGGAGGCTAGCCACAAACCAACTAACCACATCAACTCCCTTCGGATCAAAATTATTCAACTATCTCTATTCTCCTCCTCTGCGCCCTCTGCGCCCTCTGTGGTTAAATCATTCCGAATTTCTCACAAAACTTGCCTAAAAAACATGATATCCCCGACTTCTTAAAGAAATAGGGGATATGGGTATATGGAGATAGAAAATCAAGAGGCAGAGCCTCTAAAAATGCGTTCCCAGGCAGAGCCTAGGAACCAGTAAATGAATTTTCTTGCCCCCCCCTTATTCAGGGGGGTTAGGGGGTATCTAGAATTAGAGACCCACAAAAAAGACTTAAACAACGCCGCAAAATATCACAATTAAACTGCTACAGCTTCAGCAGCAGGTGCTGCTACAACCACAGGATAAATGCTAACTTTCTTGCGAGTTTTGCCCTTTCTTTCAAAAGTCACCACACCATCAATCATGGCAAACAGAGTATCATCTCTGCCAATACCAACATTATTACCAGGGTGAACTTTAGTGCCGCGTTGACGAATCAAAATGTTGCCAGCTTTGACAACTTGACCGCCGTACTTTTTGACACCAAGACGCTGAGAATTAGAGTCGCGTCCGTTACGTGTACTACCTGTACCTTTCTTATGGGCCATGATTTCCTCAACTTTAATTACTGACTATTTTTTATTCTGAATCACTTTCGCCGGTTTGGGGAGTTTCCACAACAGCTTGAGTTAAGTCTCTCGCGGCCAAAACAACACCATTGACGCTGATGGAGTCAATCATAAAGCGAGTTGTTTCTTGACGGTGCCCTTTTTTCTTCCGAGTTTTCTTTTTCGGCTTCATCTTATAGACAAGGACTTTGCGGCCCCGGAAATGCCGCAGAACAGTTCCTTCTACAGTGGCATTTTCTACTAGAGGTTGACCGATGTGAACATCGTTTTCGTGCTGGATCAGAAATACTTTGTCAATGGTGACTTTGGATTCAGCTTCGACGTGAAGCAGTTCGATGTCGTAGAAGCGGCCTGGTTCTACCCGAAATTGTTTGCCGCCGGTTTCAATAATTGCGTAAGTCATGGGATGGTGGTTGAGATTGCCGTACAGGTAGCTGATGAGTCATTGGTCATTAGTCTTTAGTCCTTAGTTACGAACTTTTGGCTGTGGACTTTTGACGGATGACGGTTTTTCAGCTTTTGGAATGTCTTAACCTGATCCGAGCCGGATTTAGACAGACAATCTACGATTATGGGCGATTTGGGTATTTTTGTCAAGTTAAAAAGCACTCGATCTTTTCAGAGTTAGGAATTATATCAATTCCTCTCTTCCTCGGAATTATTCATTTCTCTCTGTGTTCTCTGTGTTCTAGGTCCGGTTAAATCACCTGACGATGCAACGGTCAACCATATTACGCCTCAAAACCAAAGAAACCGGGTTTTTGCCGTGGAAGTGGCGTGTAACCAAGTATCTCGGAAAAAACCTGGTTTCTGACCACCCATGGGTAAGTCCTATTGATGATTTGTATCGATCGCCATTAATTCTATCCAAAAGTACGCGCGTGCGGAGCTATCCCGTTCCCCGTAGGGGTTCCCGAAGGGTAGGGAATCGTACTTAATTTCAAGCAGCAGCAGCAGAACAATTATGCGATCGCAACAATTCCCAAGCTTGGTGTTTTACTCTACCTTCCATTACCTCTGTTTGCAAAGTAATAAAAGCCTCAAAATCTTCCACACCGTACTTTGTCATCTGCAACTGTTGCCGCAACTGTTCTTCCGCGTCAACCGTCAAACAACCTGTAGCTAAAGCTTTTCGGACAATGGTAGTGATTAATGTCATAGTAAATTTTCCTTCCAATAATATGCCCAATCTAAAACAGTCGATTTTTTTAACCTGACTAATCTCACTTTTAGTTTGTTTCACAATTATGGTTCAAAATAGCCAATATCTACCTTGAGGCATATCAAATATACCGACTTTTTTTCACAAGCAATGTAGCCTTTATCACATTCAACTGCAATCCGTAGGCAAAAGTTAGCTTCTATCTAACAACTGCCTCCATTCCCTTACCGCAAAAGTTGGAACCAAGATTTGTAGATCTTTTTTACCTTGGACTGGCAAATTTAAGCCTAAAGGTCGATCGCTCTCCAATTGTGCGACCATTGATTTAAAATCGTACTCTCCCACATTAACCGGCAAATCCGATTCACTCCAAATATCCTTAGCCAGCGCCAGTTCCCGATTCCCCGCCACCACCTTCAGCGCCACGGGGTGTTCTAATTGCGTCCCAGGAAATCCCACCAATCTCAGGTTAAAAGAGTCTACTATGCCCGATCGCACTCGCTTATACAAAACCACCTGCCATGCTTTGTCATGATTATCCCGCAAGCTTTGTACGGATCGGAACATTACTCTGTCCCCGGTTTCTGGATATTTGTGAATCGAAGCCAAGGCTGGTGGGTTGTTGGTGATGGTGAGACAGAGACAGAAAGTAATAATTGTTACAATCTTGCGCCAATCATGTTTTTTCATTTCCAATCACTTTCAGCTTGCGACAACACGTAGGCTGAAACATCCATAATTTGTTGTTCAGATAAGCGATCTTTGTAAGACGGCATGATATTCTTACCGTTGGTTACTAAGTTGGCAATATTGGCGATGGAATCCATGCCATATCGTTTTAATGCTTTCAGTTTCAAATTTTTGCCACGTCTGATGATGTTTCCGCCATTGCTGTGACAACCCGCACAATTGACGGTAAAAACTTCGGCAGCAGTTGCAGGATTTGAAGTTGCATCTGCCCAAGCAATTTGGGGACTAATCGTAATTAGTCCCAATGTCAAGGTCAGAATTAATAGGAAACCAGCGAATATTTTTTTCAAGTTCATTAGTCTGATTATCTATTTGTAGGTGGAAAAAATCTACTCTAGATAATATTATATCGAATGTGGCCCTCAAAAAAGAGTATTAACCGTTAACTGTCAACCGTCAACTATCTCACCATTAATTTCGCCGAACTCGATTTGAGTCCCCACCGCGATAGTCAGGGTACCTTCTGGTTCTACCAGTTTCATGTCACCTTGGCTGTCTGTGGCCCACCAAGCGCGATCGGATAAATTTTTCAATCCCAAGGACAGTGGCTGTACAGAACTAGAATTCACAACTGCTACCACACCATTAGATGCAGTAGATTTTAAACTAGATAGGTCGGAACTCAACAATTGAGTCCCTACACTCAAAGGGATAATTTTGCTGCTTAATTTCAGGGAAAATTGGCTATTGACCAAAGATTTTTCTGCTGGATCTGCTGATATGTATGTAGGTGGAATTTTCGCAGAATTGGCAACGGGCAAATCAGAGTTGCCGACGGTAATTGTACAATTTCCTAATTTCTTTTGATCGCCCGATCGCAAATAAGTCACCGCCCCATTATCAAAATTTTCGCAGACAATTTGCCCAGCCTCCAGTTGAAAGCGCATAGCCAAGGGCGAAATATGGGGAATACAGATAATAGACAAATTATCATCGCTACCAAAAGTCACCGGTTCAGCACCAATAGTCAGAGTGCGATTGACTCCGTTATCGTAACTAATTACCAGCCAAGCTTTGTTAAACAAAGTTTCAGCCACAACTAGCATAATGCCAATCCAAAAGCCGATCGCCCCACAGCCAGCTAAACGGCCCACAGTACCCGATAAAGAATAAGCGAACAAAATAAACAAACATCCCCCCAACACGCCCCCAACACCGCCTCCGCCCGCGCCGCGCAGCATTCCTAAGTTGGGAATTCGTTTGGAAAGTGCCAGCCCTAACAAACTGCCAGCTATTCCCCAACAAACTACTCGCAATAATTCATTCGGGCCAATGCCGCTGTAGATAGCTTCTGCGATCGCCCCAGAAACCGCCCCTGCGATTAAACCAAACAATCCCCCATTCTTGAAAGCTGATTTAATTTGAGGCTTGCCTTTGATGTAGTAATAATAGCCAAACATAATCGCTGTAGCAATGCCACCGCCTACCAATCCAAACCAGCGGGCGGTGGAAACTACGCTCTCAAAAAAAGATACCGAACCCGACAGGCGATCGAAATTCATGAAAGGTTCGGTGATTAAATTACCCACGAAACCGCCGACGGCACCGCTGACACCAAACTGCAAAGCTTTTGTAATGGCTGATAGATTTCTTTTCAAAACGCACCTGGTTGAAAATTACAGCAAAATTTGACTACAAGGTCGAAAGTCGGAATTTCCGATCGCACCGGAGCGAGCCCAGGGCGGTTTCATTCTCTGTAGGGGCCGTGCCAAGAGTGCCGGCCCGGTCAGCCCCAAATGCGCATTGGATCGTTGGTGGCAGGGGTAGGCACGGGGGCGCTACCCCTACAAAACCCTTTTTTTGGTGAGAATGAAACAGCCCTGGGAGCGAGCCCCACCTCCGGTTTTTTTATGCTTAGGAATTTAAAATTGGGAAGCCGAACCACCACGCCCCAGCCAAAACACCGAGCCTTGATAGGTCGTAATGCTTGGTGTCACAAGATTATAGCGTTTTGAGCGACATAATTTGGGGATGCCAAATTCAGTGCCATAGACCCAAAAAATGAAAACGAATGTTACAAACTATTACAGTAACACTCAGAATGTGAACATAATGCCTCAAAATACTTGCCAGAGGTAGTTGCGTCACAGAATCAAATTCCTGACCAACTATCAGACAGTCACTCGATCGCCACCTAATCATTGCCATCTCGATCGCAAAATTAGAGAAAGCAGCAGTTATGTGTGGTATCGTAAGCGACAGGCAAAGTGCAGCCAACAATAGGCACCGGCGTCAGAACAAGCGCCGTCAAACGCCCAAGGTAGCCACCAGCCAACAACTTCAACAGTTGGAAGCAAGGTAGATTCCCGAAAGTGTCAAAGCTCCTGCCGCAAGCCAGAGGTACGGGATGCAAGCGCCCACCATCGCTATGCTGAGCGTGGAGCAGTTCGTAATTGCAAAATATCCAGCGGGTACACACAAGATGAGTATCGTCACCAAATCAATCGTCAACGCAGACGCTGAAGCTCGTTACCTGAGCCCAGGCGAATTAGACCGGATCAAAAGCTTCGTCACCTCTGGTGAACGCCGCGTCCGCATCGCCCAAATTTTGAGCGAATCCCGCGAACGTATCGTCAAGCAAGCAGGCGATCAACTTTTCCAAAAACGCCCTGATGTAGTTTCCCCTGGTGGTAACGCTTACGGCGAAGAAATGACCGCAACTTGCTTGCGCGACTTGGACTACTACCTGCGTTTGATCACCTACGGAATCGTAGCTGGCGACATTACTCCGATCGAAGAAATCGGTATTGTTGGCGTCCGCGAAATGTACAAATCCTTGGGAACCCCCATTGAAGCCGTCGCCGAAGGCGTTCGCGCCATGAAAAATGCAGCGAGCTCGCTGCTTTCTGGAGAAGATGCTTCCGAAGCTTCCTCTTACTTCGACTACGTTATCGGTGCGATGCAGTAAAGATTTTAGGTTTTAGATTGTGAGTTACCAGCCTGGAGCCACAAGCTTTTACAGATAAATAACCACTGTATAAATCTGAAATCCCAAATCTCAAATCCGAGCTACAAAATTGGACTGAACTCAGCCACTTTCTAGGAAACAAGACCATCATGCAAGACGCAATTACCGCCGTTATCAATTCCTCTGACGTTCAAGGTAAGTACCTGGATATCAGCGCTCTAGACAAACTAAAAAACTACTTCGCTTCTGGTGAACTGCGCGTCCGTGCAGCTACAGCCATCAGCGCCAATGCAGCCACAATCGTCAAAGAAGCAGTTGCTAAGTCTCTGTTGTACTCTGACGTAACTCGTCCCGGTGGCAATATGTACACCACTCGCCGTTATGCAGCTTGCATTCGCGACTTGGACTACTACCTCCGCTACGCCACCTACGCCATGTTGGCTGGCGACCCTTCCATCCTGGATGAGCGCGTGCTCAACGGTTTGAAAGAAACCTATAACTCCTTGGGCGTGCCCATCGGTTCTACCGTACAAGCTATCCAAGCTATGAAAGAAGTCACTGCCGGTTTGGTCGGTTCTGACGCTGGTAAAGAAATGGGTGTCTATTTCGACTACATCTGCTCTGGCTTGAGCTAAGACGAGGGAAAAAGGAAGAAGGAAAAAGGAAGAAGGAAAAAGGAAGAAGGAAGAAGGAAGAAGGAAGAAGGAAGAAGGAAATAAATAAAAATATTGATTTCTGCTCTCTTTAAACTTTTGACTTTTGGACTTTTAAACTTTAGACTTTGAGACTTTTAGACTTTTAGCCTTTTCTTTTGGAAGAAGTCAGGGAAGTTACGAGTGATTGCTAGACCGTCAAAGGCTTGTCGAGAATACTGGACGAGTTTTAATGAGCTAGTTTTGATTCTTAACTCCCTGTCTTCAATGTTTTAAAAATCCATCTAAAAATCAGTAAACCTACTTCAGGAGGTAGTTTCCCATGAGAATGTTTAAAGTGACTGCTTGCGTCCCTAGCCAAACACGCATCCGCACTCAGCGCGAATTGCAAAATACCTATTTTACTAAACTTGTTCCTTACGATAACTGGTTTAGAGAACAACAAAGAATTATGAAAATGGGCGGCAAAATTATTAAAGTGCAACTGGCTACAGGTAAGCCCGGAGCTAATACTGGTCTACTTTAAGATCCGACGCTGGATTAGTGTAGGGTTAAGAGGTTGCGATCGCGACCTCTTTTTTGTGGTGGTTTTGCAGCCAGAAGGTAGAGCAAAAGAGTTCCCAGGAAAATTCAACTAATTCTACCTATAGAACTTACCAAAAATAGCCTTCAACATTCCTGTTTCTCGATCGGGCTGAAATTCAAATCCTAACTTCCGACAAAGGCTCTGCATCTGGTAATTACTGGTCAGAATATAACCCACGATCGCCGAAAGTTGTTCGTCCTTCCCAACTTCTAGAAGTCGGCTTAAAAGTTCGGTACCCAACCCTTGATGCTGATAACCATCCCCCACAATCAAAGCAAATTCCGCTTCATTGGTCCCGTGCAACTTACTCAGCCTTCCTACTGCCAAAATCTCATGTTCTAAGGTTTGCGGAACTTGGCGATCGGCTACTAACAGCATTTCGCGATCGTAATCAATAAAACAAATTCGAGTCAATCTTTCGTGAGCAATCCGGTGCTTGAGCTTCACAGTATGAGCATAGCGCAAATAGACGCTCTCCTCCGAAAGACTTTGATGAAACTTGACCATCAGTGGCTCGTCTTCCGGGCGAATTGGCCTAATCGTTAAACGATCGCCCTTGGGTGACTCCCATTCCTGCACGTATTTCGTCGGATAGGGACGAATTGCAGGTAATGGCTTCTGGGCGAAATCGGCCGTTGTGTGGAGCAAAACCCGCGCATCTAGAGCAACCATACCTTCGGGAGAAACCAGCAGAGGATTGATATCAATTTCCCGAATTTGTGGCTGTTCCACTATTAACTGACTAAAACTCACCAGTAACTGTTCTAGTTTTGCCAAATCGATCGCCTGTCTGCCACGCACGCCTTGCAAGGCTTTATAAATGCGGGTTTGTTCCATCATTCGCCGCGCAATGGTGGTATTTAAAGGAGGTAAAGCTAGCGCCCTATCTTCAAAAATTTCCACCAATTGACCGCCCATACCAAATAATATTACCGCGCCAAACTGCGGATCGAGACTGCTACCCAAAATTAGTTCGTAGCCCTCCATTTTGACCATTGGCTGTACAGTTACACCCAAAAATGCTTCAGGATCGATCGAACGTACCTTTGAAGCGATCGCCTCAAATGCTCCACTCACAGCCGCCGCATCAGCGAGATTTAAATGCACGCCGCCCACATCAGTTTTGTGAGTAATTGTTTCCGAATGCAGTTTGAGAACTACCGGATAGCCCAAGCGATCGGCAATTTCCACAGCTTCCATATCGCTGGTAGCAATGGATGTATCAATTGTGGGAATACCATAGGCGGCGAGTAATTGCTTTGATTCGTATTCTGTTAACAGAGTGCGATCGCTCTTACTTACCTTAGTTAAAATTTGTGCCGCCAAAATGCGATCGGGTGCATGAATCTCGGAATCCGCAGGTAAAGAAGGAGTCTCATAAATGCCCCGCAAATTATAGGTATACTGCCACATATAGTTAAACAATCTGACAGCAGTATCGGGATAGGGAAAGGTGGGAATATGTGCTTGATTGAGAATTTGCGTTCCCGCTGCAATTTCTGCACCGCCCATCCAACTCGATAAAATCGGCTTCCCTAATTTGCTATAAGCCTTGAGTTTTTCTGCGGTTAGAGTGGGATTAGTCATCGCTTGGGGAGTCAAGATGACTAAAAGTCCATCACTATTTGGATCGCTCGCAACAACTTCTAAGGTTTGGGCATAGCGATCGCTGCTAGCATCACCTAAAATATCGATCGGATTATGATGGCTCCATTGAGCCGGTAAAAATTGATTTAATTGCTCCAAAGTCTCTGGTGCTAGTTCCGATAATGCACCGCCACCACTAATTAACGCATCAGTGGCGATCGCCCCAGGGCCCCCAGCATTAGTCACAATCGAGAGCCGATTACCCTTGGGGCGAGGTTGTTTTGCCAGAATTTCCGCCATATCAAACAAGTCAGAAATCGTATTAACCCGCAATACACCACAGCGACGGAAAGCGGCATTCAAAACAGCATCACTACCAGTCAAAGCTCCTGTATGGGAAGCAGCAGCTTTAGCCGCCGCCTCAGTTTTTCCGACTTTGAGTACAATAATCGGTTTATCCATCGCAACTTCGCGGGCTGCTGATAGAAAAGCGCGAGCATCGCCGATGGATTCCATATACAAAACTATGCTATGGGTATGGGGATCGTCACCCAGATATTCAATCAAATCTCCCCAACTGACATCCAGCATGGAGCCGATGGAAATAAAGGCACTGAATCCCACATTTTCTCCCAAACTCCAGTCTAAAATTGAAGTACAGAGCGCTCCGCTTTGGCTAATGAAGGCGACATTACCAGCACGGGCGATCGTACTGGCAAAAGTCGCATTCAGTCCGGCGATCGGATTCATTAAACCCAGACAATTGGGCCCAATAATCCGCATTCCGCCCCGGCGCGCTTCTGCGATAATTTGTTGCTCTAAAGCCGCACCCGCCTCCCCAATTTCTTTGAAACCGGCAGAAACAATAATTGCACCTTTGACTCCCACTCCTACACATTCTCGAATTACCTGGGGAACCGTCGCAGCAGGTGTAGCAATTACTGCTAAATCCACAATTTCAGGTACACTAGCAATGTCAGGATAGGACTTGATGCCCAATACACTGGGACGTTGGGGATTGACTGGAAAAACCGTGCCCCCAAAGGGACTGCGAATCAAGTTCCAGAGTATAGTCCGCCCCACACTTCCTTCTCTTTCGCTGGCACCAATTACCGCCACAGAGCGGGGATGAAAGATACCATCGAGGGGATGGCGCTGTTCTTTCCAAATATCATGGGCGCGATCGCATAGGGATGTTTGATTGGTTGAGATTTTTGCCATGTCCTGCTTCTGTTATGAGCGTTTAAGCGGGGCTATTTTTTAGTTGGATTTTTTCTATTGTCAACCAGGTTAACCTACTAACCCCAAATTTGCCAATCCCAGGAGAATGCCAATCTAAATTTTATCAAAACAAACGAAGAATTTTGGGAAAAATCTGGTTGTTTGCGTCCCGGACTATATATGTAATCAGCGAACATTTACCATCTCAATATTCCGTATAATGATTATATTTAAGTAGTAAGGCAGTCTGGTTATGAAATACGATCTTATGAATAAACAATTATCTAATTTTTTGACAAAAATACCTTTAAGAATTATTTTTACTGTCCCTTTTTTGATGGAAATTGTTCTGATAGTTGGATTAGTGGGGTTTCTCTCCTATGAAAATGGCAAACAAGCCGTTAACGAAATTGCTACTCAATTACGGGAAAAAATTACCTTAGAAATCCAAACATATATTAACAACCAGTTATCGGCTCTCGTGATGATTCATAAACTTAACGTTGATGCTATTGAACGGGGGGAATTAAATCTCGATTTACAAAATCAAGATACTAAAAAATATAATTATTTATGGCAACTGATCAAAAATTTCGATGGAGTTAGTAGGATTGGCTTATCTTCTCAAGACAAGAATCAATATTTAGAAGTTTGGAGAAAGCCTGAAAATAAAGAACTAAGATTTGTGGTTTCCAATGCTTCTACTAATTATTTTACCTTGGAATATGCCATTAGTCCCCAAGGTCAGCCTACCAAAGTAATGAACAAATTTACCAGATATTACGATCCCAGGCAGCGTCCTTGGTACATGGGAGCAGTCAAAGCCGGTAAACTAAATTGGCAGCCAATTTATTCAGGAATTGACTACCATATTTTTTTTCTGGATCTTTGTCAGCCAATTTACGACCGAAACAGTAAACTTTTAGGTGTGATTACTGCTACTTATGAATTAGATAAAGTTCAAGATTTTCTGGGTAAACATAAGATTGGCAAAAATGGACAAACATTTATTGTCGATCGCCAAGGGTTGTTAGTAGCCAGTTCTCAACCGGAAATTAGTCTTAATAATAGTAAAACTTTCAAAAAAACCACACGACCTTCTATAGAGCGAAGTAGCGTTCCGATCATTCAAGCTACAGCAAAGTATCTCAAAAAATATTTTGTTGATTTTGCTAAAATTGACCGCAGTTATCAACTTGAATTTCAGTATAACCACGCTCTACAATTTTTACAAATTTCGCCCTATAAAGATGAGTTAGGCATAGATTGGTTGATTGTTACTGTTGTACCTGAATCAGACTTTCTCGATCGTATTCATGCTAATACTCGGCAGACAATTATATTATGCGTTGTCGCCTTTTTTTTAGTTGTAACTATTGGAATTATGACTAGCAATTGGGTAGCAAAACCAATTTTGAATCTGAATAAAGCAGCTAAAGATATAGCCAATGGCAAACTAGACCAAAGTGTAGCAATTGACCAAAATTATGAATTAGGAGAACTGGCAATTTCATTTAATAGCATGGCTCATCAATTAAAAGAATTGTTTGAAAATTTAGAAGAAAAAGTGCAACAAAGAACCGAAGAATTGGCAATTGCTAAGGAAAAAGCCGAAGTAGCTAATCAAGCTAAGAGTATATTTATTGCCAACATGAGCCACGAATTGCGATCGCCTCTCAATGCGATTCTCGGTTTTTCTCAATTGATGATACGCTCTACAAACTTGCCATCAGAACAACACGAAAATGCTGGCATCATATATCGCAGCGGCGATTACCTGTTGACGCTAATTAATCATATCCTCGATTTATCCAAAATCGAAGCCGACAAAACCACCCTCAATCCCAGTGAATTTGACCTCTACCGCTTACTGAATGATTTAGAAGATATGCTGTATCTCCGGGCTAGTAATGCGGGCTTAAAGTTGATATTCCAGCGGACTGAAAATGTCCCTCACTATATTTGTACGGATGAAGTCAAATTACGTCAAGTGTTAATTAATTTACTCAGCAATGCCATTAAATTTACCTCAGAGGGTCAAATTACTCTCGATGTTTTTCATGAAGAGCTAGAAACACCAGATGTTTTTAATCTTCATTTTCGGGTGCGCGATACTGGGGTAGGGATTGCCTCCGCAGAACTACCACATATTTTTGATGCTTTTTCCCAAGCCCAAGCCGGGAAAGAGATGCAAGAAGGAACTGGTTTAGGTTTAGCTATCAGTCGCAAATTTGTGCAACTGATGGGAGGGGATATTTCAGTAGAAAGCGATTTGGGAAAAGGCACAACTTTCCAATTTTATATTCAGGTAAAAATCGGTCAAGAAACAAATGCCAATAGTTCAGAAGAACATTCCAGAGTGCTGGGAATTGCTCCCGGTCAACCTACCTATAAAATTCTCACAGTAGATGACAAAATAATTAATCGACAATTACTCATTAAGTTACTCACTCCTGTAGGATTTGAAATGAAAGAAGCTAGTAATGGACAAGAGGCGATCGCCATTTGGGATGAATGGGAACCGCATTTAATCTGGATGGATATGAGAATGCCCATTATGGATGGTTATGAAGCCACCAAACATATTAAATCTACCACCAAAGGTAATGGGACAGCGGTAATTGCTTTAACTGCGAGTGTGTTAGAAGAAGAAAAGGCGATCGTGCTTTCAGCGGGGTGCGATGACTTCCTCCGCAAACCATTTACCGAACATACAATTTTCGACACACTGGCTAAACATCTTGGTGTAAAATATATCTTAGCGGAAACAACTTCACCAAGCTTAAATGAGCAAGCAGAGAGCGTCTTGACTTCACAACACCTCACCTGTATGCCTCAAGAATGGATTACCCAACTATACGAAGCTGCTCTGGAAGCAAATACCCAAGTCGCCTTACCACTGCTAGCAGAAATTCCCCAGACAGAAACTTGTTTGATACAATCCTTGACCAAACTGGTACGTCAATTTCAATTTGAACAAATTATTGACCTAGCCGAACCCCTTATAAGCGATGAACCTTAATTCTGAAACCGACAATAAAGGTAATATTCTGATTGTAGACGATCTGATCGAAAACTTACAATTACTAAGCGATGTGCTCTTCAAACTTGGCTACACTGTTCGTAGCGTCACCAGTGGAGTGATGGCACTGAAAACCATAAAAGTCAAGCGACCAGATGTCATTTTTCTAGATATTAAAATGCCACAAATGGATGGTTATGAAGTCTGTAAAATTCTGAAAGGAGATGAAAGTACACGCCACATTCCCGTTATTTTTATTAGTGCTTTAGATGATGTTTTTGACAAGGTAAAAGCCTTTGAGTCAGGGGGGATAGATTACATTACCAAACCCTTTCACATCGAAGAAGTCGTAGCGCGTCTGGAAAATCAGTTAATCATTCAACGTCAGCAACGGCTGCTGGAAAAAGAAATTACTATCCGCAGGGAAGCGGAAGAGGTACTGTATCAATCGAGGGCTTTACTGGCTAGTGTTTTAAATAGTTCCCTGGATGGTATTGCAGCAATGCAAGCTGTCCGCAACCCGGTAACTGGGGAGATTGAGGATTTTCGTTGTTTAGTTGTCAATCCCGTGATTGCTAGAGTTTTTAAACGCACTCGCGAACAGATAATTGGTAAATTGGTAGTCAAAAAACTTTTGCATCGTATCGCTCCCGAACTCTTTAATTGCTTCGTTAATATTGTTGAAAATGGAGACAGTTTAGCACAAGATTTTTACTATGAATCAGCGTCTGCTTGGTTTCATTTTGTAGCAGTGAAACTCGGTGATGGTTTTGCTATTACCATCCGCGATATCACTGCACGCAAACAAGCAGAATTTCAATTAAAACAACAAGCAGAAAATTTAAAACTTACTCTCAGGGAACTCAAACGCACCCAAGCAAAACTCATTCATAGTGAAAAAATGTCTTCTATTGGGAATCTGGTTGCAGGTGTGGCACATGAAATTAACAATCCAGTTAATTTTATTCACGGCAATCTGAGTCCTGCTACGGAATATTTCCAAGATTTACTGCATTTGGTAAAACTATATCAACAACATTTTCCCGATCCTCCACCAGAAATTCAAGCAGAAATTAAGGCTATTAACCTAGATTTTCTGCAAGAAGACTTGCTCAAACTGCTTAATTCTATGCAGATAGGGACCGAACGTATTCAGGAAATAGTTCTGTCCCTGCGGAATTTCTCCCGTCACGATGAGGCTGAATTTAAACGAGTGGATATTCATCAAGGTATCGACAATACGCTGATGATTCTCCAAAATCGCCTAAAAGCGACGCTAAAAAATCCCGAAATTGCCGTGATCAAAGATTATGGTCAACTGCCGCTGATTGAGTGTTATTCCGGTCAACTTAATCAGGTATTTATGAATCTGATAAATAATGCTATTGATTCCGTGTCTACTCATTTTATAGGTGAGAGGCCAAAAATAAAAATTCAAACTCTAGTTCATAATAATCATCGAATATCAATTAAAATATCAGATAATGGCTTGGGAATTGCTAAAGAATTACAATCTAAGTTGTTTGACCCTTTCTTTACTACCAAAGAGGTAGGTGAAGGTACGGGACTGGGACTGTTTATCTGTCATCAGATTGTGGTTGATAAACACGGTGGGGATTTATATTGTCACTCGACAATAGGAAAAGGAGCAGAATTTGTAATTGAGATTCCTTTAGCCAAACACAAATAAAAATTTGTGTGTCAATAAAAACCTTAAAGAAATAACCTCGATAGCTCATGAATTTAAATTATCAAAACCTAGAGAAAGGCAACATTCTCCTAGTAGATGACCACCGTGGCAATCTGCAATGTTTAAGCGATGTACTCCTCAAACTTGGCTACACTGTTCGCAGCGCTACCAGTGGAATCATGGCACTAAAAACCATAAAAGTTAAGCACCCAGATGTCATTTTTTTAGATGTGAAAATGCCAGAGATGGATGGTTATGAAGTCTGTAAAATTCTGAAAGGAGATGAGAGTATACGCCACATTCCCGTTATTTTTATTAGTGCTTTAGATGATGTTTTTGACAAGGTAAAAGCCTTTGAGTCAGGGGGGATAGATTACATTACCAAACCCTTTCACATCGAAGAAGTCGTAGCGCGTCTGGAAAATCAGTTAATCATTCAACGTCAGCAACGGCTGCTGGAAAAAGAAATTACTATCCGCAGGGAAGCGGAAGAGGTACTGTATCAATCGAGGGCTTTACTGGCTAGTGTTTTAAATAGTTCCCTGGATGGTATTGCAGCAATGCAAGCTGTCCGCAACCCGGTAACTGGGGAGATTGAGGATTTTCGTTGTTTAGTTGTCAATCCCGTGATTGCTAGAGTTTTTAAACGCACTCGCGAAGAGATGATTGGGAAATTGGTACTGAAAAAATTTTTGAGCAATGTTGCTCCTGAATTATTCCAGCGCTTTGTGGAAATTGTGGAAACTGGGGAACCTTTAGAATACGATTTTTACTATGAATGGGGACAGTCTTCTTGGTTTCACTTTGTAGCAGTAAAACTAGGTGATGGTTTTGCGATTACTATTCGCGATATCACTACACGTAAACAAATGGAGATAGCTTTCAAAGAAACCAATCAAAAACTAGAGATATTGGCGAATTTAGATGCTTTGACTCAGGTGGCTAACCGTGGCTGTTTCAACAATCGCCTCCAAAGCGAGTGGCAAAGATTAGCGCTAGAAAAGCAGCCACTTTCTCTGATTTTATTGGATATTGATACTTTCAAAAGCTACAACGACTATTATGGTCATTTGGCGGGGGATAATTGCTTAGTTAGAATAGGGAAAACATTACAAAAAGTAGTCCATCGTCCCGCGGATTTAGCAGCGCGTTACGGTGGCGAAGAATTTGCGTTACTTCTCCCCAATACGGATTTGGAGGGAGGGATTAAAATAGCACAAAATATTCAGCAAGCAATTCATAGTTTGGCGATTCCCCATGAGCAGTCTCATGTAAAGAATACCCTCACAGTTAGTTTGGGAATCGCCTCACTCATCCCTAGCTTAGAATTGGAGCCTCATACCCTGGTTGCTTATGCAGACGAAGCACTATATCAAGCAAAAAAACAGGGGCGCGATCGCTATTGTATATATACGTGATAAGTGCGATCGGACCATCGACCAGTTAACTTTTGTAAAAACCTGACAGCATTTCCATGGGAGATGATGGGAGAGATATATAATGGATACAAAAGATGAAAGAGCGATATCTTTAAAAATAGTCCACAATAGGAGGTTAAAGCTATGTATGCAGAATGGTACGGCTTTACAGAAGGGAGTTGGACAAAAGAAGTCAATGTCCGGGATTTTATTCAAAAGAATTACACACCCTATGAAGGGAATGCCGAGTTTCTAGTAGGAGCAACGACAAGGACTCAGAAGCTGTGGCAAGAAGTTTTGGAACTAATGAAGCTAGAAATGCAAAAGGGTGTATTGGATGTTGATACCAAAGTACCCTCTTCAATTATAGCCCATGACGCTGGATATATAAATCGCGAACTAGAACAAATTGTGGGTTTGCAGACAGATAAACCTCTGAAACGGGCTATCATGCCCTATGGCGGAATTCGTGTGGTGAAAGCTGGTTTGGAAGCCTATGGCTATCAGCTAGATCCGCAAACTGAAGAGGTTTTTACTAAATATCGTAAAACTCATAATGACGGGGTGTTCGATGTTTATACTCGTGAAATGCGGATGGCGAGGCGATCGGGCATTATCACAGGTTTACCCGATGCTTACGGGCGCGGGCGGATTATTGGGGATTATCGGCGCGTGGCTTTGTATGGAGTCGATCGCCTGATTGATGACAAAAAAGCTCAGCAAGAATCCCTGGAACTCGACATGATGGACGAGGAAACAATTCGCCTGCGGGAAGAGTTATCAGAACAGGTGCGGGCTTTGTTTGAACTGAAGGAAATGGGGGCGAAGTACGGCTTTGATATTGGTCGTCCGGCGGGTAACTCCCAAGAGGCTGTGCAGTGGCTATATTTTGGCTATCTAGGCGCTGTCAAAGAGCAGAATGGGGCGGCGATGTCCCTCGGTAGGGTATCCACGTTTTTAGACGTATATTTCGAGCGGGATTTACGCAGTGGAGCGATCGCCGAAGTTGGCTTGCAAGAACTGATCGATCATTTTGTGATGAAGCTGCGGATGGTGCGCTTTTTGCGGACTCCTGACTACAATGCGCTGTTTTCCGGCGATCCCACTTGGGTAACAGAAGCGATCGGGGGCATGAGTGCAGACGGTAGAACAATGGTAACAAAAACCAGTTACCGATTCTTGCACACACTCTCAAATCTCGGCCCAGCACCCGAACCAAACCTGACTGTATTATGGTCAGAACATTTACCAGAAAACTTCAAAGAATTCTGCGCTAAAGTTTCTGGCGACACCAGTTCAATTCAGTATGAAAATGATGATTTGATGCGCCCTACCTATGGCGATGATTATGCGATCGCCTGTTGCGTATCGGTGATGCGAATCGGTAAACAGATGCAGTTTTTTGGCGCAAGGGTGAACCTGGCAAAAACTTTGCTGTATGCTATAAATGGCGGTAAAGATGAAAAATCTGGCGACCAAATAGCACCTCTATTTGCACCAATCACTGCCGAATATTTGGATTACCAAGAGGTAAATGAACGGTTGCAGCAAATGATGGCGTGGCTAGCAAAAGCCTACATCAATACGCTGAACGTCATTCACTATATGCACGACAAATATTGCTACGAACGGCTGGAAATGGCGCTGCACGATCGCGATGTTTACCGTACAATGGCTTGTGGCATAGCCGGCTTGTCGGTGGTGGCTGACTCCCTCTCCGCGATTAAATACGCCAAAGTTAAAGTAGAAAGGAACGAGCAAGGTTTGGCGGTGGATTATCTGATTGAAGGCGATTATCCGCAGTATGGGAACAATGACGATCGCGTTGATAGTATGGCGATCGACTTAGTGCAACGGTTCATGAACGAAATTCGCAAGCACAAAACCTATCGTGGCGCAGTACCTACTCAATCTGTCCTGACGATTACTTCCAATGTAGTCTACGGCAAAAAAACAGGCAGCACTCCCGATGGACGCAAGGCGGGGGAACCCTTTGCACCCGGTGCCAATCCCATGCACGGACGAGATTGTTGCGGCGCGATCGCCTCGCTATCTTCTGTGGCAAAATTGCCCTATAGCGACTGTCAAGATGGTATCTCGAATACCTTCTCAATTCTGCCCGCGGCCTTGGGAAGACTCGAAAGCGATCGCACGAATAATCTAGTTGGTTTACTCGATGGCTATTTCCATGATGGGGGTCATCATATTAATGTTAACGCCCTCGATCGCACCACCTTACTAGATGCAATGGAACATCCCGAAAACTATCCTCAATTGACAATTCGCGTATCTGGCTATGCAGTTAACTTCATCAAGCTGACTCGCGAACAACAATTAGATGTGATTAAACGGACTTTCCACGAACGTGTCTAGATAGCCAAGACGTAAATTCTGTAGGGGCAGGTTCACCAACCATAATTGCCTAAAACCAACCATATCATAAACCTGCCCCGCCTACCTAAAAGCGAAATTCATGTCAGGAATTGGACGCATTCATTCAATCGAAACCTTTGGTACTGTTGACGGTCCAGGAATTAGATTTATTGTCTTCACTCAGGGTTGTCCTCTGCGCTGTCTCTATTGTCACAATCCTGATTGTCGCAACGCCCATGATGGTAAAGAAGTGACAGTTGATTATCTGATTAATGAAATCAAAAAATGTAAATCCTACCTTCGGAAAGGCGGCGTAACAGTCAGCGGTGGCGAACCATTGATGCAGCCAGAATTCACCAGAGAAATATTCGATCGCTGTCATCAACTAGGCTTGCATACGGCCCTTGATACATCTGGCTATTGTGGTTTAGAAATTGCCAAACCAGTGCTAGAAATGACCGATCTAGTTCTACTAGACATCAAATCCTACCTTCCCGAACTATATTACCAAGTGACCAATGTTTCCATCGAGCCAACTTTAACGATGGCAAAATATCTCAGCGATATTGACAAACCCACTTGGATTCGATTTGTGTTGGTTCCACACCTCACCGATAATATTGAAAACGTGGAGAAGTTAGCAGACTTTATCGCGACTCTCAAAAATGTGGAAAGAGTAGAAATTCTGCCTTTTCATAAAATGGGGGAATATAAATGGGAACAATTAGGACTTCCCTATTCCCTGAAAGATACACCACCCGCTTCGGCCCAAATGGTTCAGCAAACGGTTGATATTTTTCGCGATCGCGGAGTAGAGGCGATCGGGGCGATCGCGCTTTAGTTAAAGTTGGCTAGATCCCCCCTAGCCCCCAGGGCTGTTTCATTCTTTGTAGGGGCAAACCCCCCGTGGTTGCCCCAATCTCTGAAATGACGGAAAATGGTTGGTGGGGGGGGTAGGCACGCACCATCCACTACCCCTACAAAATCATCGTTTTCCTGAGAATGAAACAGCCCTGCCCTAGCCCCCAGGGCTGTTTCATTCTTTGTAGGGGCAAACCCCCCGTGGTTGCCCCAATCTCTGAAACACCTAACAAATAGTCGATGGAGGGGGTAGGCACGGGGGCACTACCCCTACAAAACGATGATTTCCCGCCAAGAATGAAACCGTCCCCCTTCTTAAGGGGGATTTAGGGGGATCTACAATCTCAGAATTTCACGACAATTTGACAACAATAAAGCCGAGGAGAATTAACAATGAAAGTCACCAACATTGATGAATTAAAACTGTTAATTGAAAACGTAAAAGCAGCACAAACAGAATTTGCTACTTTTACTCAAGAGCAAGTCGATCGCATTTTCAAACAAGCAGCTTTGGCTGCTAATGCTGCGCGGATTCCCTTAGCCAAAGCAGCGGTAAAAGAATCAGGAATGGGCGTAATCGAAGATAAAGCCATCAAAAATCATTTTGCCTCAGAAATGATTTACAACAAATATAAAAATGATAAAACCTGTGGCGTAATTGAATCAGACAAACATTTTGGCTACGAACGCATTGCCGAACCCGTGGGAATCCTAGCTGGAATTGTGCCTGTCACAAATCCCACTTCAACCACTATTTTTAAATCTTTGATTGCACTTAAAACTAGAAATGGGATCATTTTTTCGCCCCATCCCCATGCTAAAGAATGCACGATCGCAGCGGCAAAAATTGTGCTGGATGCGGCAGTAGCGGCGGGCGCTCCACGAGATATCATTGGGTGGATTGATGAGCCAACAGTGCCACTTTCCCAAGCTTTGATGCAACACCCCGATATCAAGCTGATTTTGGCAACAGGCGGGCCTGGGATGGTGAAAGCAGCCTATTCTTCGGGACATCCTTCGATCGGCGTGGGCGCTGGAAATACTCCAGCAATTATTGATGAAACAGCCCATATTCCAATGGCTGTGAGTTCGATAATTTTGAGTAAAACCTTTGATAATGGCACGATTTGTGCTTCGGAACAATCGGTGGTTGTGGTAGATGCAATTTATGAAGCTGTGAGACAGGAATTTATCAAGCGCGGTGCTTATTTCCTGAATTCTGAAGAACGAGATCGAGTTCGTCAGGTGATTTTAACCGATGGACATTTGAATCCAGCAATTGTGGGACAAACGGTGAGCAAAATTGCGGAAGTTGCGGGGTTGGAAATACCAGGGAATACAAGAGTTTTGATTGGGGAAGTAGAGGCGATCGACAAAGATGAACCTTTTGCTTATGAGAAGCTGTCACCGATTCTGGCGATGTATCGCGCCACTGATTTTCATGATGCTGTCGAAAAAGCAGAAGCCTTAATTTTATTCGGGGGACATGGACATACTTCGGCGCTGTATACAGCCCCTAGCAATCAGGAACATATTCGTTATTTTGAAACCAAGGTGGAAACTTCGCGGGTGCTGATTAATACTCCATCTTCCCAAGGGGCGATCGGGGATCTTTACAATTTCCGTCTCGATCCTTCTTTGACTCTGGGCTGCGGTAGCTGGGGCGGTAATTCCGTTTCGGCGAATGTGACACCTCATCATCTGCTGAATATCAAAACTGTCGCCTCCCGTCGGGAGAATATGCTGTGGTTTCGCATCCCTCCTAAGATTTACTTTAAGTTTGGTTGTTTACCAGTAGCGCTGCGGGATTTGGCGGGGAAAAAACGGGCTTTAATTGTTACCGATCGCCCTTTATTTGAACTCGGATTAACCAAAGAAGTTACTGATAGTTTGGAAGAAATCGGCATTGCTCACTATACTTTTTATGATGTGGAACCCGATCCTTCCTTAGCCACCGTGCGTAAAGGTTTAGCAATTTGCAATAGCTTTCATCCCGATGTGATTATTGCCTTTGGTGGCGGTTCTCCGATGGATGCTGCAAAGGTGATGTGGTTAATGTACGAACATCCCGATATTGAGTTTGAAGGATTGGCGATGCGATTTATGGATATTCGCAAGCGGGTTTATGAACTTCCACCCTTGGGAGAAAAGGCAATGATGGTATCAATTCCTACCACGTCGGGGACAGGTTCGGAAGTTACTCCTTTTGCGGTGGTGACAGATGAGCGATCGGGTATCAAATATCCCCTTGCAGATTATGCTTTGACTCCAAATATTGCGATCGTCGATCCAGAATTGACGATGAATATGCCCAAACGACTGACAGCCTATGGTGGGATAGATGCGTTAACTCATGCGATCGAAGCTTACGTTTCCGTACTGGCTTCTGAATATACCAACGGATTGGCTCTAGAAGCAATTCGTCTGTTGTTCAAATATCTGCCTAGTGCTTACAAAAATGGTGCTACAGACCCCAAAGCACGGGAAAAAGTCCATTATGCTGCTACGATCGCAGGTATGGCCTTTGCGAATGCTTTCCTGGGAATTTGTCACTCCATCGCCCACCAGTTAGGCGGAACTTGTCACATTGCTCACGGTTTAGCCAACGCCCTGATGATTTCCCATGTAATTCGTTACAATGCGACGGATGTACCCTTTAAGCAAGCGACTTTCTCGCAGAACAAGTATCCTAATAGCAAGTGGCGCTATGCTCAGATTGCCAACTATCTCAACTTGGGCGGCGAGACAGACGAGGAAAAAGTTGAGAAGTTGATCGAAGCAGTGGAAGAGTTAAAACGTCAAGTGGAAATTCCAGCTACAATTCAAGAGGTACTCTTAGAACAAGGTGTCGCCGATGACTTTTTCTTTGCTCATGTAGAAGAAATGGCCGATCGCGCTTTTGACGATCAGTGCACTGGCGCCAATCCCCGCTATCCTCTGATTGCCGATTTGAAGCAGTTACTGATGCAAGCTTATTTAGGTGAAGGCCTGACACATTAAAACTCGAAAAAACCGGGTTTTCCGATGGGCAATTTACGCTTAGCAAATATTACCCAAAAACCCGGTTTATGACAAATAGCCTAATATCCCAGGAGATATCAAATCCAGTAGCATCGGAATTATTCATCTCTCTATTCTCTCCCTCTGTGTCCTCTGCGCTCTCTGCGGTTAAATCATGACCTGGATATTCTACTTAATAGTGCATAATCCGATCGCAAATATTTCAATAAGCCGAAAGTATCACTGCGATTATCGCGAACAAAACCCCAATAAACAGCAAACAAAATTCCCCTCACATCTCCCTGAAAACTCAAACTATTATTTTGAATAAGAATAAATAAAGTCATCAAGATAGCACCAATTGCTTCATAAAAAAAAGCAGTTTTGTAGTCAACATATTTAGTCGCTAAATTACCGAAAAAACCCCAAAAACCATATAATAGATAACAGATTAACGAGTAAATCAACCAATCTGGTACTGTCATCATCTTTGTTATAGTTTATTGAGATCGTTTTAAAATCCTATGGCTGCTGATATTCGACGCTTTATTCCATTTTTAGACCCTACCGTATCTCAATGGGCTGCTGAGGCGCGCTGGCTGAGGTGGCTGACTTTCCTGTGGCTGTTTGTCGGGCTGACAGCTTTGTTCTCGGCTTCCTATCCGATCGCCAATTCAGAATTTGGAGATGGTCTTTATTATATGAAACGACAGCTAATCGCAGCGGCGATCGGGCTGGCTGGTTTTAACTTGATGATCTACTCCCCCCTGCGCTACCTGATCAAAACAGCTCAGTGGGGCATTCTCATGTTGCTGGGGTTGCTGTGGCTGACTTTAGCTCCCGGAGTGGGAACCACCATCAACGGGGCGACTCGCTGGATATCTCTGGGCCCTGTTCCGATTATTCAACCTTCGGAGTTGATTAAACCCTTTTTCGTTCTCCAAAGTGCTCGCATTTTCGGCAACTGGCCTCGATTGACGAATAAAGTTCGCTTTACTTGGTTGGGAATTTTCGGGGCGATGCTGTTGGGAATTTTGTTACAGCCGAATTTAAGTACCACGGCTTTGTGCGGGATGACTTTGTGGTTGGTGGCTTTGGCGGCTAATTTGCCTGCTTTGCAGTTGGGCGCAACCGCGATCGGCGGAATGCTATTGGCGGTTTTAAGTATTAGTTTTCGGGAATATCAGCGCCGCCGGATTATGTCTTTTCTGAATCCTTGGGCCGATCCGATGCAAGATGGCTATCAGTTGGTTCAAAGTCTGCTGGCGGTAGGTTCGGGTGGTATTTGGGGTGTGGGTTTGGGGATGTCCCAGCAAAAGTTATTTTATTTACCGATTCAGTACAGTGATTTTATTTTTGCTGTGTTTGCTGAGGAGTTTGGTTTGGTGGGAGGTTTCTCGCTGTTGTTGATGTTGGGGGTGTACGCTACTGTGGCTTTGAGGGTGGCGATGAAGGCGCGGAATGTTGAGTCTCAGTTGGTGGCGATCGGGGCGATGGTGGTGATGGTGGGACAGTCGCTGCTGAATATTGGGGTGGCGACGGGGGTTTTGCCGACTACGGGTTTGCCGCTACCGTTTTTTAGTTATGGCGGTTCTTCGATGGTGGCAAGTTTTTTGTTGTCGGGGCTGCTGATTCGGGTGGCGAGGGAGAGTTCCGAAGCTGAGGTGGTTTCTTTGGAGGGACGCCGGAAACAGCCTGGAAAGGCTAGTTTGCGATCGAACTAACATTTTCAGGTTGTTATTTTTTCAATGACTAATGACTGCTTGAGGTTTGTAACCAAACAAATCGGATGCGGAGGCAAAACCCTCTTTTTTGAGAATCAAATGACGGTCTTTGTCTCGACTGATTAACTCTTGCTGCTGCAATTTTCCCAGCATTCGCGTTACCGTCACGCGGGTAGTGCAAATGGCATTAGCAATATCTTGATGTGTTAAGCGGATATTTAAGCGAGTTCCTTCCACTACTGTCTGACCGAATTCTTGTTTCAACAATAATAGTAGCTGATATAAACGGTCTTCTACTCGGCGCTGTCCGGCGATCGCCAAAATTGCTTCCATTTGTCGCAGCCGCCTGCCCATTTGAGGCAGCAAATTCTGAGCTAATTGAGGAGAAGCTTCTATTTCCACCATAGAATACCAGATCAAGTAGACATCTGATGTCGCCGTAGCCCGGTAAGTCTGCAAGCTGGTCAACCATAAACCGAAGCACATCGAAGGTCCGGCCCAGCCTAAAAGTCCTTCTTCCCCACTTGGATAAAGGGTAGTCAATTGCACTAGACCTTGACAAACTTGCCACAGGCCTTGGGACATCAGAGGAATTGTTTCGCCTTTGGCATAAAAATGTAAGTTCCGATCGATCCCTGTGCTATGCTGGATTTCCGCTAAAGGTGGCTTAGAAGTTAGTTGCATATCTTTTTTTTCCAGCTACAAAACAGTGGTTTGAGACCTATGTCTCTGACTCTAACTGATGAAGGTAAAGGCTGGGTAATCTTCTGGTTAGCGGAAAGATAAGCTTTGGTTAATTGTTTTAACTTTGTATATTGATTGATGAATCGGCAGTTTTTGCGATCGAACTGCCAGATTGTATACTGCTCAGGATGTTATTATTTTTAAAAAATAATTGAAAACCGATTGAAATAAATAGCCAACTGTAAAATTATTGATTTGAGAGTTCAAAATATTAAATAGGGCGATCGGACAAGTCTGCTACCAAAACTCAATGACCTGCTACGCCAACCTGAAGGAACTCGTAAAATGATTGAAGCAGTGATTACAAGGCAAAAGTAGGGTTTTTCATGGCAGATCAATTAATTCGCGCTACAGCAGCAGACGGCGGAATTCGTGCTGTAGCCGTCATCACTACCCGCCTGACTGAAGAAGCCAGACAGCGGCACAAACTTTCCTACGTGGCGACGGCAGCCCTTGGCCGCACGATGTCTGCGGGACTGTTACTGGTTTCTAGCATGAAGCGGCCTGAATCTAGGGTTAATATTCGGATCAAAGGAGACGGGCCTCTGGGCGGATTGCTGATCGATGCTGGACTCGATGGTACGGTTCGGGGTTATGTGGAAAATCCAGAGGTGGAACTTCCGCCCAATGCCAAAGGCAAACTTGATGTGGGTGGTGCCATAGGTAATGGCTATTTGTATGTGGTGCGGGATGTTGGATTTGGCTACCCTTACTCTAGTACGGTGGAGTTGGTTTCCGGCGAAATTGGTGACGATCTGACTCACTACTTGGCAACTTCTGAGCAGACTCCTTCGGCTTTGGTGTTGGGGGTGTTTGTTGGGGCAGACGGGGTGCAAGCCTCTGGGGGTGTTTTGCTGCAAGTTCTGCCGAAGGCGGCGAGGGATGAAGCACTGATTGCTACTCTGGAGTCGCGAGTGGCAGAGCTTGCTGGCTTTACGCCACTGTTGCGCTCTGGTAAAACTTTGCACGAGATTCTGGAACAGCTACTGGGAGATATGGGGCTGGAAATTTTCCCGGAAACTCAAATGGTCCGCTTTCAATGTGGCTGTTCGTTCGATCGAGTTTTGGGAGCCTTAAAAATGCTGGGCGAGGCCGAACTTCAAGACATGATTGAAAAAGATGACGGGGCGGAGGCTACTTGCCATTTCTGTAATGAGGTGTACAAGGCTAGCAGCGATCAATTGGCTGAATTGATTGGAGATTTGCGATCGCAGTCCGGCTCTTAGGGCAATAATGTGTAATTGGCAATGGGCAGGAATGAGGCTTTGGCTCTTGACTAATTGCCCATTGCCAATTTATCGATCGCCGGCTGCTTCCACAATGTTGACTGTGGGTAGTCTTCTGCCTAGTATAAAGCAGTCGGCTAGATTAGCTTCTATGAGTCAAGATCCCAAAACACCAGGCCATTGGTCTGCATCAAAATCCTTGGAACCAACACCAGATACTTCATCGTTAGTGCCTGTTCCCGCACGGAAAAACCGCGCTGAGAGACTAAAAGAACTCCGCGATATGTTGACTTCGGGCCAAATGCCAGGAGAGCATCCGGCATTACCGCCGAGTTCGTCGGGGGAACATTCCCAGCCACCGGCAGAAAAAAATCCTTGGTGGCTGCGGTGGTCGAAGAAGTGGCAATTTTGGCTGGCGGTGAGTTTGATGCTGTCGGTGGGTATGGGGTTTGTGGCAATTGCATCTTTGTTCAACCTGACTTCTCAGTCGAATTGCTCGAAGATTTTTTGGCCGACGGCTTCGGCTAACGATCGCTTTTTTTGTGCTCAAGAAGCTGCTAGCAAACGGACGGCGGATGATTTGCTCAGGGCGATCGAATTAGTGAATGCTTTGCCACAGGATCACCCGATGCGGCCGAGAATTAACGGTCAAATCGATCGGTGGGCGGAGGATATTCTCAGGCTGGGAAATGTGAGTTTTCAAGAAGGAAAACTGGCGGAGGCGATCGCGATCGCCCGTAAAGTCCCTCAAAATGTTTCCGCTTATCCCATGGTGGAAAAGCAGATTGAAAAGTGGCAGTCTAGTTGGAACGATGCAGAAAAAATTTACCGCACGGCAGAAAACCACTTGCGTAAGGAAGAGTGGGTTCTAGCTTTCCGTGAAGCAACTTTGTTATTGGATACTGGGAATACTTTCTGGGAGTCCACTAAATATGAGGAAATAACTCAGGCAATTCAGGCGACTAAAGCTGAGGGCAATAAGTTAATTAAAGCCCGAAATAAAGCGGAGGAGGGAGGAGTGGATAACCTGGTGACGGCGATTAAGCTGGCTCAGGGAATTGACCAAAAGAGTTATTTGTATCAAGCTGCAAATAAGCTAATCGGGGAGTTGAGTCAGAAAATTTTTGCTCTGGCTCAAAAGCGTTTGGAATCAGGTGATTGGCAGCAGGCGATCGCGATCGCCAACAAGATTCCTGACGGTGGCAGTTTACAGGAACAAGTCAAAGATTTTAATGAGTTGGCTAATGCTACTGGTCAAGCTTTGACAGGTAATGTTGATGGTTTGTCTAAGGCTGTGGCGATGGCTAAAAATTTGAATTCGAGCCGTCCTTTATACAAAAAAGCTCAAGATTTAGTCAATCGTTGGCAACAGGAAATTGCTGATGTGAAAACTTTGGATTTGGCCTCTAGGCTGGCGGCACCGGGAGGGGTGAAGGATTTGAAGGCTGCGATCGCCCAATTGCAAACAGTTC
The DNA here is from genome assembly GCA_020882975.1 of Microcoleus sp. EPA2. GTDB lineage: Bacteria > Cyanobacteriota > Cyanobacteriia > Cyanobacteriales > Microcoleaceae > Microcoleus. Next base: position 42,422 of record JAHRFD010000019.1, read on the forward strand.
CCGAAGCCAATCCTCGTTCTGGGGAAGCCCGCGCCCTAATTAGTCGCTTGGGCCGTCAAATCGAGCAGATCGAAGACAGTCCGTTTCTGGAAAAGGCAAACGAATTGGCGAATACAGGCGATCCAAATGCTCTGGAAGCTGCCGTTGCTCAAGCTAGGAGGATCGGTCAAGGTAGAGCTCTGTATGGGGAAGCTCAGACTAAAATTCAAGCTTGGATTGACAGGAGACAGCGACTGGTTGACCAGCCGTTTTTGGACAGAGCTCAGCAGCTAGCGGCCAACGGCTATTTGACGGAGGCGATTGAGATGGCGAGGCGGATTCGACCGGGAAGGGTGCTCTACGAGCAAGCTCGATCGAACATTCGGGCTTGGGATGTTCAGGCTCAAAGCCAGCAAGGGTTGGAGAGTGCTCAGAGGGCGGCGATGGCTGGGACTCCTGATGCTTTGGAAACGGCGATTTCCCTGGCTCGTCAGGTGCCGGAGGGGAGTTCTCTGCGATCGCAAGCGACTCAGGCGATTGAGGAGTGGAGTCAGCGGATTTTGGCGATGGGTATGGAAGAGTCGTCGTCGGATTTAGCAGGGGCGATCGCTATTTTGAAGAAAATTCCTGCGGGTACTCGGTCTTTTGATGAGGCGCGATCGCAAATCCAAGTTTGGCAACAGTCGCTCAATGCTCCGGTTGCTGAATCTGAGCCTCCTGTTCCGCCGGAAAGTGAGCCGTCTCGGCCTCCAAATCGGTTTTAGGCTATTGATCTGGTTTACGGTGGCATGGGAATGATTTAACCACAGAGGGCGCAGAGAACACAGAGGGAGATAAGAGAGATGAATACAGGATGATGCTACCGGAGTCGATCTTAAACATCCGCCGGATTCAGGTGCATCATTGCCCAAGTTGTGTAAGTGCCGATCGGACTCCAAAGTATATAAGGCAGTAGTAACAGAGCCGCTGGTTCAGAAACTTGCAACACGCTTAAAGCCAGCATGACGCTTAAAATAGCGCCTGTCCCGCCAATAATAGTGCCAACTTTCAGGCTGCGAAGTTTGCACATCACCGACGTGTAAGACATAGTAACTATTTCTAAAAGCAGGTACAAAGCCATTCGCCACCAAGTCTCCTGAGTCCCTGGTGATTTTTCCCAAACAATCACTGCTGACCAAGCTCCACAAATAAAAATTACCGTCCAAATTAACGGAATTGCTTTTTCAAATACTAACCATCTGGGACGTTGCAGTCGATTGAACCACTTAATATCGCTGGGGGCGATTAAGTTAGAAGCTAATCCTACTAGCAATACCACAATTCCAATTACCATCCATGATTTAATCATTTCTCTATAATTCAGCGAGTTGGACTGGTGCGATCGACTTATTATTATCTCTGATTTCGGCAGATAACAAATCCCTCTGTAGTCATAAATTTATTTTTTATGGTAAAAACTGCCCGGGCAGTGAGGAAGTTTTTAATAGCTAAAACCCTTAATTTTCTTCCTTATTTTTCTGCCCTCTTGCTGCTTCTTTGTTCCTTATTCCTGCTGGTAAAACTCCCCCCGACTTCTCTCAAAAGTCGGGGTTTTTGGTGTTTTTTTTTTAGGTTTTTCCCTTAGCCGAGTCGGTGGTGATGTTCTAATTCTAAACTAGGGTCGTCACTTTTTTTGGGGACCAAAAGCGTATTGCCACTGCTAGGTTGTAGCACTGCTTTTATTACTTGCAGAAAACGGTTCGGCTTGGGGTTTTGACCGTTGAGTACACGGCGGTCTTTCACTTTTTGAGAAAGGTGTCGCATCACAGATAAATCTAGTTCGTCTATGAAATGATCGGCTATGCGTTCTCCCATTAAATCAACAGCTTCAGAATACTGTTCGGTCAACATTTCTATAGCATCATAAGCTTCATTCGCTACTTGACTATCCACTGTTTGGTTTTGGTCTCCAGGGGTTTGAGAATAATCGCGACGGCGGTCTAAAAGACTTTGATAGTCAGCAATACTCATTCCCAAATTGTAAATGTGATGGTGGGCATGATCGATCAAGTCTACTTCGCTGGGATAGAAGAAACCGCGAGTGCTATTGATGCCGTGCAGTTTGGCCCAACGTCGTAAAATTGCCTCGTCTTGCAGTTGATATCGCTCTAACATTTGAGCTGTTTTTAGCTCTACTTCTGGTGTAACTTTGAAATCGCTCATCCGTAAATCCTCGGTTGTGAGTAAATAAATAAAATTGAAACTTATGGTCAGTGATTTTTGTGCTGTCAGAAAATTACGATCGATCCTGTGACGGCATTCAGGCAGGTTTGGGATCATTTGCTAGCCGTCGATCGAGCTATAGTTGTGCAAACTGCTACGGCGATCGGGTTAGGATCGAGAAAGAGCATTGTCTCCATCGCGATCTCCACCAACTGCACAGGGTTAATTATATAGCTGATGGCAGTTTGTCAACGACTATTTAAAATAGTAACTTTTACTTATTTCAGTTGAATTTAGAGTGATTTTGAGCTAAAATAGTCGAAACAAGTCGGCAATTAATAATTTTAGTAGTTGCGATCGAGATTTTTGCTATGCCTGTATACGATTATTTCTGTTCCAGCAACAACCAGCAGCTAGAAGTTTGGCACAGTATGAACCTGGAAGTTTCGACTTGGGGCCAACTGTGTGAGTTGGCTAAGTGTGAACTTGGAGACACGCCCGCAGATGCGACGGTGCGCCGATTGTTGAGCGCTCCGAGGTTGATGAAGCCCACTTCCGACACGGAATATAAAAATCAGGGCTTCAGCAAATACGTCAAGCGGGATGAAGGCGTTTATGAAAATGTGACGGCATCAGATGGTGAAAGCCGGATTGTGAATCGAGAAGGCAAACCTCTTAAAGAGTGATTCGCTAGACTCCTTAAATCCCTAGTGAGGACTTTATTCCCATTGATAACTTTAGGTGCTTGATGACTAAAGTCCTCACTACCAACCAATTTAATTGGAGTTGATTAACCACACTTAATATTATGTACCAAACCAATCTTTCATTTTCTGTTTAGCTTGTTCTTTGCTGTCAGTATTAATATATACAGACACAGTAGCGATGGCTGCTAATAATACTCCCAAATCATCGGTAAATCCGATGCCCACTAATACATCGGGAATGGCATCGACCGGAGATATAAAATAAGTCAAAGCTCCAATTACCACGCCTTTGGCCCAACTAGGAACTTTGGGATTTTGAGCAGTGTAGTATAGTATCAAAGCTTTTTCAACTACTTCTTTGCCGGCGGTTAAAGCAAATTTTTTCAGTTTAGCCCAAAAGGTTTCATCGGAGTAATTAATTTTGGCATTGCTCATGTTTGTGGCAGTTAATTTGGGATCGATTAAATCTAGAGGAATGCCAGCAGTTTTGAGTCGGGAAACACCAGACTTGAAAGATGCGGATGCTTGAGTTGGATGTGGTGCCACTTCCCTAATTTTTTGGAAATCGGCGATGGACTCTTGCATAGCTTGAATTTGCTCGTCCGAAATTCTTAGCTGTGTTTGGGCAAAGGCGATCGCTTCACTTTCTTTCGGATGAATGCTATGATTTGCCCAAGCAATGCTGACGGCAAAATACATGATGCCCAAACGGAGTGTATCAGCAGAGGTGGCGAGAGTTCTCAAACAGTCTTTGAGGGCGGGGGGACTAGCTATGTAGGAGTGAATTTGAGTCTTTGCTGATTCAGAAAATTGTTCTAAATTTATGGTTTTAAACAGTAGATTTAGTTCGTCAATATCCACGAAACCATCCGCGGCTGCGATGGCAAATAAAGCTCCATAAAAAGCTAAAAGTTCACTTTCTGAGGATGTGGCAAAAATATTTTTTTCAGACATGATGCTAATCCAGTCGATCGCGACGCTTGACATTTTAGCACAAAACTGAGAGCAAAAATATCGTAGAAACCGGTAATAATTTGAGAGAGGATGAAACCAAGGAGAATTTTTGATGAAAGTTGCGATCGTCGGTTGTGGGTATGTTGGTACAACGGTAGCTAAAAATTTACGCACCAAGTCTGATTATACCGTGACTGCGACTACCACCACCAGGGAACGAGTGGCCCAGTTGGAGGCAATTGTCCACCGAGTGGCTGTGCTTAAGGGAAATGACAAAGAGGCGATCGCTACTTTATTGCAAGACCAAGATGCTGTTATGCTATGTGTAGGCGCTCCCAATCCTGATGCTTATCAGGAAAGTTATTTAGATACAGCAACTACTTTGGTATCAGTGTTAAAGGAGAACCCCACAGTCAAGCAAGTGATTTATACAGGGACTTATTCAGTATATGGCGATCGCCAAGGTGCAGTAGTCAATGAAGAGTCACCAGTCGCACCTGCTAATCGCAATAGTGAAATTCTGGCACAAACAGAACGGGTTTTATTAGCAGCATCCAGTCCAAATCTCAAAGTTTGCATTCTCCGATTGGGTGGAATTTACGGACCTGGACGAGAATTGGTGAAAATCTTTGGACGTTGGGCCGGTACTACTCGTCCTGGCCGAGGAGAAGATGCTACTAATTGGATACATCTTGATGATATTGTTGGGGGATTAATTTTTGCTTTGGAACACCGATTGCAGGGAGTTTATAATTTAGTCGGAGATGTGCCACTATCGAGTAGTCAATTGCTCGATCGCATTTTTGAAGCTAATAATCTGCCGAAAGCTACTTGGGATGGAAGTCCTAGCGTCCGTCCTTATAATGCGAGGGTGTCCAATCTCAAGATTAAGGAAGCCGGTTATCAATTTATTCATCCTGAAATTCGGGAATTTTAGTTAAAAATTCCCCTTTGGGATAGCTTTAATTCACGGTTGGGAAACGACTATTTTCTGGCATCTCCGATGCCAGTGCCACAATGAAAGCCAATAAAAAATGGCTATCGACCATTAAATTAAGATACACCCTGATGCAATTTATCTGCTAATGAGACTTACAAACGCTGAAACAAATCCATCCGATAACGTTTGTTGTGACGGGCTAAATCAAGCCGAAAGTTTTTTTGGCGCGGGTCTCCTAAATGTTTTAAAAATGGTGCAGATTCTTTGATAAAAGTATCATTAACTATCTCGCCATTGAGAATAAAACTTTCCACAGGAAACCGATAATGAACCATTAACAAAAAACCTCCCGGAAGTAATCTATCAATAATTTGGTCTTTAGTTTTGTGAAGGTCTTCCAAAGTCAAATAATAACCAACTTCTGAGAATAAAATTAAATCGAATTGCTCAGTAGGGAACTGTTGGGGTATCTGCATCTGCTCAAACCGTACCTGGGGGAGGTTTATACAGCGTTTCCGGGCTTCCTCTAATCCTAATTCTGAATAATCGACTGACAGCAATCTATCACATTTTGCTGCTAGTTTCTCCGTCAGTACGCCGATAGCACATCCGATTTCCAAAGCATTTTTGAATCTGACTTTGGGCAAACATCTGATAGTTGTTCTGAATTTACTGATTTCGTAAAAGCTGGATGTGTATCCCCAAGGATCTGTACTTTGGCGATAGGTTTCATCAAAAAAGCTGGATGGCACTGATTCTGACTCTGAAGGTTTCATCACTAACCTCTCTCTGTTAAATATTATTTAAATATAATACCAGAAAGTACCCAATATCCTGCATAGAATTTTTAAATTATATCAAAGCCTGTAATCAGCTCTCTATTTTCTCCCTCTATGTCCTGTGTGTTCTCTGCAATTAAATAATTCCTAGCTCATAAAAAAAGGGCGATCGACCCTTAATAGTAGATACACCCTGATGCAATTTATCTGCTGATGAGACTTACAATCAAAACCTGTAATCAGCTCTCTATTTTCTCCCTCTGTGTCCTCTGTGTCCTCTGTGGTTAAATAATTCCTAGCCCATGAAAAAAGGGCGATCGACCCTTAATAGTAGATACACCCTGATGCAATTTATCTGCTAATAAGACTTACAAACGCTGAAACAAATCCATCCGATAGCGTTTGTGATGACGCGCTAAATCTAGCATCAAAAACTTTTTGCGCGGGTCGCCTAGGTGCTTCAAAGATGATGCAGAATTTTCGACAAAAGTATTGTGAACCGTCTCCCCATCCAGGATAAAATAATCGCCCGCTGTACCTCGATAATGAACCATCAACAGATATCCGCCCGGAAGTAAGTGGTCAATAATTTTTTGTTTAGTTTCCAGCAAATCTTCCATCGTCAAAAAAAAGCCAACTTCTGAGAATAAAATTAAATCGAAATTCTCAGTGGGGAACTGCTTGGGTATCTGCATCTGCTCGAAGCGCACCTGGGGGAGATGGCTACAGCGTTTCCGTGCTTCCACTAATCCTAATTCTGAATAATCTACTGAAAGTAATCTTTCACACTTTGGACCTAGTTTTTCTGTCAGTACACCGATAGCACACGCAATTTCAAAAGCATTTTTGAATTTGACTTTGGGTAAAGCTCTGATTGTGGCTCGGAATTTACTGATTTCATTAAAATTAGTTGTGTACCCCCATGGATCTGGATTTTCACGGAAGGTTTCATCGAAGATGCTGGGTGGTGTTGATTGCTGTTGTGAAGGTTCCATCACTAACCTCTCTCTGTTAAATATTATTGAAATATATAATACCAGAAAATACCAAATATGCTGCATGGAATTTTTTAATTATATCAAAACCTGTAATCAGCTCTCTATTTTCTCCCTCTGTGTCAAGAGTGTTCTCTGCGATTAAATAATTCCTAGCGCATAAAAAAAGGGCGATCGACCTTTAACCGTCGATACACCCTGATGCAATCTATCTGCTGATGAGACTTACAAACGCTGAAACAAATCCATCCGATAGCGTTTGTGATGACGCGCTAAATCTAACATCAAAAACTTTTTGCGTGGATCGCCTAGGTGCTTCAAAGATGATGCAGAATTTTCGACAAAAGTATCGTGAACTATGTCACCATTCAAAATGAAGCTTTCGACAGGATACCTAAAGTGAACCATCAAAAGATAACCGCCCGGAAGTAATTGATTAATAATTTTTTCCTTGGTTTTATCGAGGTCTTCTTTCGTCAAATAATAGCCCACTTCTGAGAATAAAATGAAATCGAATTGCTCAGTAGGGAACTGTTGGGGTATTTGCATCTGCTCAAACCGCACCTGGGGCAGGTTTTTACACCGTTTCCGGGCTTCCTCTAATCCTAATTCTGAATAATCGACTGACAGCAATCTATCACATTTTGCTGCTAGTTTCTCCGTCAGTACGCCGATAGCACATCCGATTTCAAAAGCATTTTTGAATCTGCCTTTGGGCAAGGATCTGATAGTTGTTCTGAATTTACTGGTTTCGTAAAAGCTAGAGGTGTATCTCCAAGGATCTGTACTTTGGCGATAGGTTTCATCAAAGAAGCTGGATGGTACTGATTCTGACTCTGAAGGTTTCATGGTGAACCTCTAGTTAAATAAGAACTCAGTAAAGATACGGGCAAAAAATCCTAGCTTCAGGAATTCCACAATGATTTAACTTTTACATTACCTAGAGTCTCATAATGGAATGTCAAAGGTGATGGCTGGCATCACCCTAAAGATAGATTTTGTTAGTAAGTGCTGAGTTCCTATAATTAAGTCTTTTCTCACTCATGAATCAGTTAAGTTGGGCATTTGAGTTCGATCGGATTAATAATGAGGTGGTAGGTAAATACCCAAACTACAAACTTACCCCATAATTCCGGCGAAAAAGTCGATCGTCTCTTTCAACGCTTTCACAAACACATCAATCTCCTCGCGAGTATTGTAAAAATACAAACTCGCCCGCGCCGTCGATGAAAGGTTCAAATAGCGGTGCAAAGCTTGCGTGCAGTGATGTCCCGATCGAATTGCGATTCCCTCCTCATCCAACATCGTAGCCAAGTCTTGAGGGTGAATTTCTCCGGCGGTAAATGCCGCTAACGCAGCCCTACCTTCACCGTTGCTGTCTGGCTGCGGCCCGTAGATTTTAATTTCGGGAATTTGGCGCAGTTGTTGGAAGAGATAAGCCGTCAATTCGGCTTCGCAAGCGTGAATGTTATCCATGCCGATGTTACTAAGATAATCGATCGCGGCACCAAGGGCGATCGCCTCTCCGATGGCAGGCGTCCCCGCCTCAAACTTGTGCGGCAAATCGGCATAGGTAGAATATTCGAGAAACACCTCAGCAATCATTTCACCACCGCCGAAAAATGGAGGCATTTCTCTGAGTAAATCCAACTTGCCATACAAAAAACCGATGCCCGTGGGAGCGCACATTTTGTGCCCGGAAGCAACCAACCAATCGCAATCCATTGCCTGCACATCTATTACCATATGTGGCACGCTTTGGCAAGCATCAATTAAAACTTTTGCGCCATAAGTGTGGGCAATTTCACAGATTTGTTTAACTGGATTGATGCAGCCCAAAGTATTAGAAACATGAACTATGGAGACTAACTTAGTTCGAGAGGAAATCAGCGTTTTAAACTGTTCTAAATCAAACTCTTGAGTCTCAGTTAGTTCCACAAACTTGAGTAGGGCACCAGTTTTTTGAGCTATCATTTGCCAAGGAACGAGATTGCTGTGGTGTTCCATTACGGACAGGATAATCTCATCTCCCGCTTGCAGATTGTTCAAACCCCAAGAGTAAGCAACTAAATTAATCGCTTCGGTAGCATTGCGAGTGTAAACAATTTCTTGGCGGGAAGCTGCATTGATAAAAGCAGCCACTTTATCTCTAGCGCCTTCGTAAGCATCTGTGGCTTTTCCACTGAGAGTATGAGCACCGCGGTGGACGTTGGAATTGTATTTTTCATAATATTCCCGCCAAGCATTGAAGACAGCTAAGGGTTTTTGAGAAGTAGCTGCATTGTCGAGATACACTAGCGGTTTACCGTTGACTTTTTCCTTCAGAATTGGGAAGTCACCGCGCACTTTTGAGGCTAAGGTTTTTTCTTGAATAAGTGTCATATTTTTTAGAAGTGATTTGTCGTTGGGTGGGGGCGGGTTGATGAGATTGTTGGTTTTCAGCAATGATTATTCGTGAAACCCGCCCCTACAGGCTGTTCAAATATGAGTTAATTTTGGACAGCCACGCAGGTAGAAAGCATTTTTGCTACCCCAATAATAGGCAGTTTCTCCAAAATCTCCGCTGCAAAAGCATCAATCAGCAAATAGCGGCTTCTCTCTAAATCTAAACCGCGACTTTGCAAGTAGAAAAGTTCATCGTCTTCTAATTGGCTGACTGTTGCACCGTGGGAACATTTCACGTTGTCGGCCACAATTTCCAACTGCGGTTTTGTGTCTACGCGGGCTCTTGATGACAGCAACAAATTCCGGCTCAACTGTCCCGCATCTGTTAATTGGGCGGCTTTGGAAACGAAAACTTTGCCGTTAAATACAGCACGAGCTCTGTTACCAATAATGCACTTGTGCAGTTGACGGCTTGTACCGTGGGGATGATTGAAATTAATCAAGCTGTGAGTGTCGGATAGTTGTTCGCCAAAGGCTACGGTTAAACCATTTAGAGTTGTTTCAGTGGCTTCGCCTTGCTGAAAGACTTCTAAATTGTGCCGGGATATTTTGCCACCCAAGCTGATAGCATGACAAGTATAACGGCTATTGCGAGATTGGACGATCGCACTTTTGCCAATATGAACCACATCCCCAGCTTCCCGCTGGAGTCGAACATGATTCACCGCAGCATTTTCGCCGACAACTACATCGGTAACAGCATTCGTAAATGCGGCCATATTACCAATAGTGGCGTAGTCTTCAATTAGGGTGACATTGCTTCCAGGCTCTGCTATAACCACACAGTGTGGCTGACACATCGTGGGAGATGCCCCTGGTGCGGTCAAGAACAGCAAATGAATCGGAAGGGCGATCGACATATTGGCCGGCACGAACACCACCGCAGAATCTAGCAAACCCGCGATATTTAAAGCAGTAAATACTTCAGTTTGTTGTCTGTGCTGGCCCAAAACATCGGCGATGCGCGCCTGATATTTTTCCGGTGCATTGGATAGATTGCCTACATAAAAGTCCGGCAAATTCACCGCTGACAAATCCGGCGCATAAATACCGTTGACAAATACCAATCTTAAAGGTAAATCGTCCTTGTTTTTCACAGGCATAGTAATATCAGACAACTTAATTGCTGACTGATTACTCTGGGGCACATTAAACTGAATTGGTAACAGGGGAGACAAATCAGTAAATCGCCATTCTTCATCCTTCACCGTCGGAAAACTGGCCGCTAGCACGTATTCAGCCGCAGCATCTCGCAATTCCTGCAACCCGAAAGCGACTGTTTTGGCATTAGCTGCGCCCAACTTTTCGCACTGATTTACCAAACCAGCCAAAAACATTTCTCTAGTAGCAACTTGCGTATTCATCATCGCGCGCCAACTCCTGCTGCTTCTTCTTCTAAAATCCAGTCATAACCGCGTTCTTCCAACTCCAGCGCCAACTCTTTCGGGCCAGTCGCGATAATTCTGCCACCTTCCATGACGTGAATAAAATCAGGAATAATGTAATTCAACAGCCGCTGATAGTGAGTAATCACTAACATACAATTTTCGGCAGTTGACAATTGATTGACACCGCCAGCCACAATCTTGAGAGCATCGATATCCAAACCAGAATCAGTCTCATCCAAAATCGCTAACTTCGGTTCTAAAAGCGCCATTTGCAAAATCTCGTTGCGCTTCTTCTCGCCACCGGAAAAACCCTCATTCACGCTGCGGTCTAAAAAAGCCGAATTCATCTTGACAATATCCAATTTTTGTTCGATCAAATCTTGGAAATCAAAAGCATCTAATTCTTCCATGCCGCGATGTTTCAGGTGAGCATTGTAAGCCACGCGCAAGAAATCGAGATTGCTAACGCCGGGAATTTCTAAAGGATATTGGAAAGCTAGAAACACGCCAGCCAGAGAGCGTTCTTCTGGTGCTAATTCTAGTAAATTTTGCCCTAAAAAAGTGACTTCTCCGCCTGTTACTGTATAAGCAGGATGGCCGGCTAAGATTTTGGATAAGGTGCTTTTTCCTGAACCGTTGGGACCCATGATGGCGTGGATTTCGCCGGATTTAATTTCTAGGTTCAAACCTTTTAGGATTTGGGTATCTTCGACATTCGCAGTTAAGTTGCGGACTGACAATACCACTTGACTATTTTCAACAATCATCTATTTTTTTCCTTTGCCTCAATGGAGTTTACAGTTTGTTTTCTCGTTCCTATGCTGTGCCGATTGCTGACTAATTAACGTAAAACCGATAGTCTCTCTTGTTTGTATCGAAGTTTCGATCCCCCCTAACCCCCCTTAATAAGGGGGGGACAAGACTGCGATCGAAGTCAACCACTACTCCCCTTATAAGGAAGGGGGGACAAGACTGCGATCGAAGTCAACCACTACTCCCCTTATAAGGAAGGGGGGACAAGACTGCGATCGAAGTCAACCACTACTCCCCTTATTAAGGAAGGGGGGACAGAAGAAGTATTCTTAAAGTCCCCCTTCTTAAGGGGGATTTAGGGGGATCTAGACTCGAATAAAAGCGACATTATTTATTGGTTGCAGTCTTAATTTCTCACCAATGGGTTCTGTCTGGTAACGAGGGTTCGGGAGTTGAGAAGAAAGAAAAAAGTTTGATAAATTTTCTTCCTTCTTCCTTCTTCCTGAATTTCCCCCCTTGGGGGGGGCAGGGGGCAGGGCGGTTTCATTCTCTGTAGGGGCCGTGCCAAGAGTGCCGGCCCGGTCAGCCCCAAACGCGCATTGGATCGTTGGTGGCAGGGGTAGGCACGGGGCGCTACCCCTACAAAACCCTTTTTTTGGTGAGAATGAAACAGCCCTGGGGCAGGGGGGGTGACTTCTTCCTTCTACCCGACACTTCCTTCCAACTTCAGACTCAATAGCTTGTCAGCTTCCGCCGCAAATTCCATTGGTAACTGATTGAAAACATCTTTGCAGAAACCGCTAATCATCATTGAAATCGCATTTTCTGCGGAAATTCCCCGCTGGGCAAAAAAGAACAATTGCTCCTCCCCTATCTTGGAAGTCGATGCTTCGTGTTCCACTTTAGCAGTATGGTTCTGCACTTGAATATAGGGGAAAGTATTCGCTTGAGCGTTATCGCCAATCAGCATGGAATCGCACTGAGAATAATTCCGAGCGCCTTTAGCACTCGGCCCCATTTTCACTAAGCCTCGATAGCTGTTGGCAGAATTGCCGGCGGAAATTCCCTTGGAAATAATTGTGCTGCGAGTGTTTTTGCCGACGTGGATCATTTTAGTGCCGGTGTCAGCTTGCTGTTTGTTGTTTGTCAGCGCTACTGAGTAGAATTCGCCTACGGAGTTGTCGCCGACTAATACGCAACTGGGATATTTCCAAGTAATCGCGGAACCTGTTTCTACTTGCGTCCAAGAAATCTTGGAATTGACTCCTTGACACAAACCGCGCTTTGTCACGAAGTTGTAAATTCCGCCTTTACCGTTGGCGTCGCCGGCGTACCAGTTTTGTACTGTCGAATATTTGATGTCGGCGTTATCCATTGTTACCAATTCCACGACGGCGGCGTGTAGTTGGTTGGTGTCAAACATGGGTGCGGTGCAGCCTTCTAGGTAAGAAACAGAGCTGTTTTCTTCTGCGACAATTAGGGTGCGCTCGAACTGGCCGGAATCTCCGTTGTTGATGCGAAAATAGGTGGATAATTCCATCGGGCATTTGACGCCTTTGGGGATGTACACGAAGGAACCGTCGCTGAATACGGCGGAGTTGAGGGCTGCGAAAAAGTTGTCGCCAACGGGTACAACGCTGCCGAGATATTTTTCTATTAATTCGGGATAGTCTTTGACTGCTTCTGAGATGGAACAGAATATTACGCCGTCTTTGGCTAGCTTTTCTCTAAAGGTTGTCGCAATGGAAACGCTGTCGAAAACGGCATCGACGGCGACATTTCCCAGGCGCTTTTGTTCGGAGAGGGGAATACCTAGTTTCTCGAAGGTTTCTAGCAGTGTTGGGTCAACTTCTTCTAAGCTGTTGAGTTTTTTGGGCTTTTGTTTTGGCGCGGAATAGTAGATAATTTGTTGGTAGTCGATCGCCGGATAGTTGACATGAGGCCAGGTGGGCTCGGTCATTGTCAGCCACTTCCGATATGCTTTGAGGCGGAATTCCAGCATGAATTCCGGTTCGTTTTTCTTGGAGGAAATCAGGCGCACTACATCTTCGCTCAAGCCGCGGGGGATGGTGTCTGACTCGATGTCGGTGACGAAACCGTATTTGTAGGGTTGGTTGACTAGGGTTGTGACTGTAGAGCTCATTATTTTGCGCTTTCGAGTGTTCTGGATAAGTCTCTCAAAGGTGGCAGACGTTGAACTGTCGGGGGGTCCGGCGAGTTCTGGGGGCTGCTGTGGGAAGTTAAACAACAGATTTGTTGCTTTAGTATATTTTAAGCTACATTAACAACAGCGATCTTGTCAAAGTCAAATTAATAATTTTTTGTGAAGATGATGGAGACTACTCAGCAGACTTCCACGAAACAAGACATCTTGCAGCTTTTGCTTAAGGGGGGTCAAGGGACTGCTCTTGAGTTGGCGGAGGCTTTGGATATCAGCCCCCAGGCGATTCGCCGTCACTTGAAGGATTTGGAGGGGGAGGGGCTGATTCAGTATCAGTCGGTGCAGGCTGGTATGGGGAGGCCACAACACATTTACGAGCTTACCAGTCTGGGGCGCGATCGCTTTGGGAATCGTTATGGGGATTTTGCGGTTTCTTTGCTGGATACTTTGGCTGAGACTGTTGGCCGCGAGCAAGTGATTTCGATTCTGCAAAAGCAGTGGGAGCGCAAGGCGATGGAGTACCGCAGGTTGGTGGGTTCTGGTTCGCTTCAAGAGCGGGTGAGCGGGTTGGTGGAGCTGCGCAGGGCTGAGGGTTATATGGCTGAGTTTTATCCTGTGGACGATCGCGATTCTGATTTTAATGCTAAGGGCGATCGTTTTGTGTTTATGGAACACAATTGTGCTATTTCTAATGTGGCCGAAACTTTTCCGAGTGTCTGTGGCAATGAGTTGGAGATGTTTGCGGCTGTGTTGCCAGATTGTACTGTGGAGCGGACTCACTGGATTATTGATGGGGAACATCGGTGCGGTTATTTGATTGCTAGAAGGAAGTCATTAGTCAGTAGTCAGTAGTCAGTAGTCAGTAGTCAGTAGTCAGTAGTCATTAGTCATTAGTCATTAGTCAGTAGTCAGTAGTCAACAGTCAGTAGTTATTAGTCATTAGTCAGTAGTTATTAGTCATTAGTCAGTAGTCAGTAGTCAGTAGTCAGTAGTCAACAGTCAGTAGTCAACAAATAACTATGGAACCATTAGCTGATTTTTTAAAGCCGGAAGAGTGCGCGGAAGTTGATATGGCGCTGTTGTCGTCGAAGGAGAAGTTTTCGGCGCGGCTGGCTATTTATGCTTTGAGGGTGTTGAAGCAAATTGCTGGGGAGACTGGTTTACCGGTGGCTGATGTGACAAATGGGCAAGTGATGGATTGGGTTAAGAATGATGAGAGTATTCAGCAGTCAATTCAAGTTGATGCTAGTTTTGAAAACTTTTTTACAAATTTGGTGGTTGCGTCTTTGCGGCCTTTGAGGCAAATTGCGGCAGAATCTGAAGGGGCGATCGAGCAATTAACAGTTAAGCAGGTTGTGGCGTGGTTTGAGAAGGATGCGAAGCTTCGCAGAGAGTAGGGTGTGGATGCTGGGTTTTGGGATTTGTAAAGTTAATTGAGGCACGGCTGTTTAATTCTTTGTAGGGGCAATCCCCCCGTGGTTGCCCCCGATATCTAAAACACCCACTTATTGGCTATGGGCTGGGCGGGCACGGGGGCACCGCCCCTACAAAACCTTGGTTGCTCAGACGGCGAACCTCAAAAATATTTTAAAAAGGGGTTGACAAACTGGGGAGAGCTTGGTAGTCTAATAAATGTCAGGCGAAAGAGATGCAGCGCATCAAATTTAACGCAGACACAGGATTCAAAGTTTTCAAAGCTTTCCTGGTGCTTATGGTGTAATGGAACCACTCCGATCCATCCCGAACTCGGTTGTTAAACGTTACTATGGCGAAGATACTCGGCGGGTCACTGCCCGGTAAAATAGCTCGGTGCCAGGTTAATAATAAATTAAAGCTCTTTTCCCGCAACAACGGAAAAGGGCTTTAGTTTTTGGGGAGTTATTTCATGTAGAGCCTGTAACTTCATCAAGAAATATTTTGACAAGCTTTACGCTATCCAATGCCATTGTGTTCTCATCTATCCATCGATTATCTTGTATTGAAACTTGCAGAGTCTTGCCTGGTCTTAGTATACTACTGATGCTTGAAACCACTGCTTTATTTTTGCCTGCGGGTTTATTTAACTGCTTCAAATCATTGTTCGTTAATTGATTAGTATCAATACCAGCAACATAGTCAGTAGCAAGAAAGAATAGATTTGGATAGTTTAACTTGGCACATTCTAACAAAATATCTTCTAAAGTTCCTGACTCACTGTTATTCGGCGCGATAAAAATCCCGCATCGAGGGGAACCTTTCGCCACTTCCCCCAGTATCGAAGGTATCGAAGGTAAAGACAAACCAAGTCGAGACAACTCAGGAATTAGTTTCTCGAATCTTTGTTGAGGTGTTTCGACATCATCAGCATCTAGAAAAATACCAATCCCAAAAATTTCTGAAGATGGCACTATAGCAAGGCTTTCCTCGATCGTATTTGATAAGCCTGTGATTCCAGTAGCACTATGCAAAGCAACTGATAAGTCTGCATTTTGCAAAAAGATTGGAACGGGTACGCGCTTCATCAAGTCACCATTTATGGGGAATGTTTTAGGTACTAATGGTTCCCAAAATGAGTCTAATTCAGATAAAAGAGTAACTCGTTTTAAACCGTAAAATTTGAGAAAGCAAATCAAGAATTCAATATCTTGAGGACCTTCTGCAACTATGTAACAGTACCTAACCATAATCACCTCACATCCAGTCCACGCTCTGAGCGCAACCTATGTAACAAATTACCAGAAAACCTCTGGGGTGCTTGTCCATTATGGTTTAGGCGAAAAGCTACAACATCTTCTGTAGCAATTTCAGGCTGTAGCATTGCATCAATAGCTTCAAGACTATGGGTGGTTACAAAAAGCTGTATTTCTCGGCGGCGACAGGTTTCAATCAGCCAAGAAAATACGCTACCAAGAGCTGAAACATGGATAGATGTCTCGATTTCATCAATTAGCAGTACACCATTAGCTGTTGTCAACAAAGTAAGAGCAATAATTAATGTTCGCTTCAATCCATCGCCAAATACATATAGAGGAGTCAAACCCAGCTCTTTATGTTTTATGTAAATAGCTGCTGTAGCGGTTGGTGAAAGTATTTGAATATCAAGAATATTATCGTCAAACGATTGCATCAGTTCTAATAATTCATTTTTACCATCTTCTTGTTGCAAAATGATTCGTGAAAGGCGCTCTAGGATTGGCTCTGATGAAGAATAGGAAGGAAAGATAGTTGCATTTTTAACGATAGGTTTATTTCGTCGGCGCTGGACAAATCGCTCGTTTTCCCAAAACTGAAATATTTCACTTTTTGGCTCAGAAGGAAATAAACTAAGTTGGCCTGAACTAATTTTTCCTGGAGCTAAGTTGAGTACAATTTCTAATTCGAGGCCTGCTCTAACTGAGTCAATTTCAGAAGAAGAGACATCTTCTTCGGCAGAAGATATATCTTCTTCAAATCTGTTTTGATTGTTTTTTTCTACTCCACTCCCATAAATTTCTCCAAGCTTTGCTCTCAATTCATGTATGGGTGCAGTCCCATTTACTTCTATCAGAATTTCAGCTTGATAAAATTCGTCGTTAGAAGCAGTTATTTTTTGAGAAAAAATCCATTTCAACGCCTCAATGTTTGGTCGAAGTCTCATTAGTTGCGATCGACCGAGATATAATCGGCGTTGTGAAACTTCAAGCCATTGAAATGGATCGAGTGGATTGCAGAGAATGGAAACAGCTTCAAGGATGCTAGTTTTTCCTGCATTGTTATCGCCCACAAAAATATTCACCTGTCCTAGTTGAGACAGATTTACTAATTTAAGGGCGCGATAGCCACTGATTTGTAATCGGTCAAATACCTGAGACATGGGAATTGGCGATAATAGCCTAATTATTTTAACACAATCATCACAGGCGATCGCCCTTATTTTAGCAGTCAATAGTGGGCGATCGCCTTCCACCTTCCTCATAGCCCGAATCGCGGGCAAAAGTTGTTACCTAAACTGTGCTATATTTTTGACCAATTTGTCGAAGCAATTTAGTGAAATTGTCCTTGTCAGATTCGTCTAGAAACCTATCTACTACCTCTTTTAACCTAGACAAGTCCTTGGTATAGTTCTTCTCAGATAGCTGTGAAACTAATTGCGACGAGAAAAATTTTACTAAATCAGGTTCATTAGATAAGACATCTACAACATCTTTCAACTTAGACAAGTTATGACTGTACTTCTCGTCTGATAAAATAGCTACCGCATTTTTTAATTTTGGCAACTTGTTTTTATACTTCTCATTAGAAACCAGTTCCGATAAGTTTTTGTCACTCCCCACAATAGTTACTAACTCTTGCAACTTAGATAAATTGGTAGAGTATTTCTCGTCTGACAAAATATCTACTACCGTTTTCAACTTAGACAACTCCTGTTTCTGCTTCGCGTCAGAGAGCAGTGAAGTTAATTTGCTTTCCTTATTCACAAATTTTGCTAAATTTTCATACTTAATTGAATCAGCTTCTGAAAGAAATATTTTCCAAGCCATTTTTTCGTTTGTAAATACAACCCCCTCTTTTGCATCCTTAAAAACACTGTAGTCTATCAAAGCGATTACCTTTTCTTCATAGTCAAGAGACAGCCATGAAGATAGCGATTTCGATAGTTTATCTAATGGAATATTAGGAGCAGAAAATCCCTCTTCAATGCCGCCATTTTTTGGAGTTATATTCTGTTGAAGAAATTCTCCCCAATAACCGGGAATTATATCTTCAGTATAGGTGTAAGTCCGAGTTTCTAATTGATGCAGCACCGATGAATCGCGAGTCTTTCCACCTTTGAGTAATGACCAAATTAAAAACGCTGTACCCGATGCAACAAGAGCAGCGCCGCCAGTCATTACACTGAGTCCACCAATAGTCGAGATGGTAGCAGTGATAGCAGCAGCACCAGACAATGTACCTGCAGCTCCCAAAGCACTCGCAGCAGTCCAAGCAGCTAAAATAGTTGCAGTACCGGCGACTGTTCCTGTACCAATTGCAATTCCCAGGTTTTTTTGGTCTTCGCTGTCCATTTCTGAGACTAACGCAATAGACAGGACTCCTGCTGCTCCAATTAACGCGGCTCCTCCTGTTGCTACTGCTAAACCACCCAGCATTCCTAAACCACCAGCCGCGACAGAACCACCACCTAAAACAGCTAAAGTCGCGTTGGTTGCAGCCGCCCCAGACAAACTGGTAATACTAACACCCGTTGCTGTTTCTGCTCCAAGTGTACTCAACACTCTCGTAGCTTGTGGAACAATTGCTGCTCCTTTGTCTTTAGCATCCGTCAGTTGGTCTTTGAATGCTTGAGCAGTTTGGACAAAAGCATCGGATTTTTCACCAGAAGCAACTTGATTATCTAAATTTTGTTTCCTTGCTATCGAGTAAACAGCTTTAGCATTTTCTGGGATTTTGGCTTTGTCAATGAAAGAGTCTAGCGACTTCAAAGTTGCTGTATCTTCTACTGTCTTACCATCGCGAACCTGCTGATAAGTTGACTGGTAATTATTCTTTTTTTCATCAGTCAATTGGCTTTCTTTAATCTGTTTTACCAGAATAAAATCAACTGTTAAGCCTCTTGAATTGGCACTGGATAAAGTGTAAGTCTGTTTTATTTCTAAAGGCAGCGTCGAACTTGCTACTATTGAGTCAATATCTGTGAGTGCCTTAAAGTCAGGAACTGGTTCGCCGGCACGGACGTATGCAAAAGTTCCTCTGATCAGCTTCTTCTCTATCTCAGTCAGTTTAGATTGAGCCAAGGTCGATTCAATGGCTTGCGAAATTCCGAGCAGGCGTGAATTGATACTGGCGAGTTGGTAACGCTCTTGAATTTTGCTGTCTAGCTTTGAGGACGATATCACATAATCCAGAAAATCCAAGGCGATCAGATCATTAATGTACTCACCATCTTCAACTTGCTCATAAACAAATTTGCATTTAGCTTTGCTTGCTTGTTCGACAAATTGCGTATTTTTGTCAATTTCTTGATAAACTTGATCGGCTATTCTAAGTTGTCGATCGTATAAGGTATGCAAAACTACAGTAATATCTTTACCGTCTTGACCGCGCCCTTTGATGGTAATCTCTTGGCTATCTTGGGTTTTGGAGGGAATTGCTACCTGACAAGGTTCTCCAGAGCGCAAAGTAAATGTTTCTTTTCCTCCGTTGCGTGCTGTGGTATAAGGAACAAAAATATGATAGTTCTCCAAGGTAGAGAAATTTTTGCCTAATCCCTCGCTATCAGCCATAGCGCTAGCTGGATCGAGCAAGTCTTTTGTCAATAAACCCAAAGTACCTAAAGCAACATAACTAAGAAAAGAGCGACGGTTGAGAGGAGAAATATTTAGGTTAGTCATAACTGAGTATTTGTAGCTTGAATGTAGTTTTTAGGCGAAATAATCAATTCCGAACTCTAATTTATCAAGTTCGTTACTTCAAAATTTACTAGCAAACTTACCCTTAGCCCTAGTGGCCCACCCCAAAGCCTCTAATTGCTCCTCAATGGGATAAGCTTGTTTTTTTGGCGAAATTTTCCTGGCGACAAAGCAAACTCACTTTATTAAATCACCGACACCTAACTTTGTCAACAGGTGATTGACTACAAAACTGCGCCTGTTGAGCAAACTGTAATTAAGCCAACAAGGACATCCGCGCGGCCAGATTATTCTGCAACTTGCCTAAAATTGTGCGATCGACTATTAGAATATTCATGTTTACATATAATCCTTTAAATCTTCCAGAGGTTCATCAAAATCATCAGACATCCAGACTGTACCTTTCCAAATTCCAAGTCCGCCTCGCTTTGTCGGCTTTTCTTGAGTTGAGTTTTTAGCCTGCTTTTCGATCAAAAACTCAATATAATGAAGCACTTCTGTCTGAAGAGACTCAGGGAGTTCTGCTAATTTTTCTAAAATGACTGGCTGTATCATTGTTTCTACTCGCGATCGCCCCATCTACTCCATTAAAGCACCAAAACCCAATGTCAGCAACAGAATAGCCCATTATCTAGCCCGATCATCGCCCAAAATCGCACTCACACCATCACTATCTTGCAACTTGCCGAAAATTACCCGATCGACTATCGTTCCTAGTAGCCGTCCTACACGCACGGGTAGTCAGAAACCGGGTTTTTTCCGAGATCTTTTGTTACAGCCCAATTCAATCGCAAAAACCCGGTTTCTTGGGTTATGATGCGTAATTCCTATTGATATAACAACCGAAAAAAACATGACAGCAATATTGCCACCTTGGATAGTTTTAGACTCCCTACTGCACAACTGGCTGCTAGAAGATATCGGTAGGGGCGATCGCACAACATCAGCCTTATTCCCCGCAGCCAGCATCCAGGGTACTGCTAAATGGATAGTCAAAGAAGCCGGAGTCATAGCCGGATTGCCGATCGCACATCGCACATTTAAACTTTTAGACAGCAGCCTTAGTTTCATCCCCCAAGTACCCGAAGGGAAACTGTGCGAAAAAGGAGAAGTAATCGCCGAAATTTCCGGCAACTTCGATGCGCTGCTAACTGGAGAAAGAGTAGCATTAAACTTGGCAATGCGTTTGAGCGGCATCGCTACTTTAACTCAGAAATATGTTGACAAAATTGCCGATTTGCCCGTGCAATTAGTGGATACCCGCAAGACAACACCGGGATTGAGATTGTTGGAAAAATACGCGACTCAAATCGGCGGTGCTTGCAATCACCGGATGGGATTAGATGATGCGGTGATGATTAAAGACAATCACATTGCGGCGGCTGGGGGAATTGCCGAGGCGATCGCCCTTATTCGCAATTCTATCCCCTATCCGCTGACAATCGAAGTTGAAACGGAAACTCTGGCTGAGGTGGAGACAGCTTTGCAGCACAAGGCGGATATTATCATGTTAGATAATATGTCCTTCGATTTGATGCGGCAGGCTGTGGTAATAATTCGTGAAAAGAGCGATCGGGTGAAAATTGAAGCTTCTGGGAATGTGACTTTGGAAACAATTAGGAGTGTGGCGGAAACCGGAGTTGACTATATTTCTACGAGTGCTCCAATTACGAGATCGACTTGGCTGGATTTGAGTATGAAAATTAATAGTCATTAGTCATTAGTTATTAGTCATTAGTCATTAGTCATTAGTTATTAGTTATTAGTTATTAGTCATTAGTTGTTAGTCATTAGTCATTAGCTAAGAGATAAGTTACTCCCTCGATTATTCGGCGATTGAAATCGCTTCTTGTCAAACGAAGTCCATTCCAAGCGGACTAAAGACTAAAAGGGGTATTAAAGCAGGATTTGGTATTAGCCATATTTGCCATCACTAAGGACTAAGGACTAAGGACTAATAACTAAGGACTAATAACTAAGGACTAATGACTAATGACCAAGGACTAATGACCAAGGACTAATGACCAAGGACTAATGACTAATAACTAATGACTAATGACTAATAACTAATGACTAATAACTAATGACTAATGACCAAGGACTAATGACTAATAACTAATGACTAATGACTAATGACTAATGACTAATGACTAATGACTAATGACCAAGGACTAATGACTAATGACTAATGACTAATGACTAATGACTAATGACTAATGACTAATGACTAATGACTAATGACTAATGACCAAGGACTAATGACTAATGACTAATGACTAATGACTAATGACTAATGACTAATGACTAATGACTAATGACTAATGACTAATGACTATTTGGATATAAAATGAACCCAAAAATTTCCGTCTGGCATACAGACGTTGCGGATTAAACGCTCGGAATAATACAAGTAGGAACCGCTGACACTGGTGTCATAGCCACTGGCAAACCACTCTCCATAGGGGTCGTGCACAAAGAATCCATCGCTGTCATAACCTACTACAACTATAATATGACCGAAAGAGGTGAAATATCCGTGGATGACAGCGGGATTGCCACTGGCTAGCCAATCTCTTAAGTCCTGAATTGTTGCATTTTCTGTAAAGTAATCTTGAGCGCCGTAATCTTTGACAATCTTTGCTAAATCCAACGGTTCCCAGCGACTGTAACCTTTGGCGATCGCATATTCGTAGAGTTCGTCCTCAAATTGCCCGGTTTTTTTGCGTCGTGGAATTCTCAAAAAATCCAGACACATTGCTATGGAAGTTACATTACAAGAACCACTGGGATTGTAAAAATTATCCATTTGGGAGCGGTAAGGAACTCCCAGTCTGACAGTGGGTGGATTTATTTTGGGATAGAGCACCACACCTTCTTGAGTAACTTGAGCGTGTGGCCCAAAAACATACCAAATCCCCGAACCTTTAAAGGACTGGTTGCGCAGTGCAATTCTCAGGTGGCCGCGAATGGGAGCAAAAGCAATCAGTTCAAACTCTTTTCCCGCTGGTATTGATTGTTTTTCCGCCTCAAGAAGTTGAGAAGTTGCCAGAGGTTTTGCTTTAAAAACTGTGTCTTTGAGGATTTTTAGGACGATCGGAGGTGTGGGAATGTCTCCCTTTTTGGTCTCGATCAGCTTTTCGGCTGTGACTGCTCCCAAAAAACCAAGTTCGCCGCACTTCATCAGGGTTTGAAACCGATGGAGAGCGGCGGTAGAGAGGGGACCAAATAAGCCGTCTACGGGGGGTTTGAGTAAACCCAAGTCAATCAGGCGACTTTGAATTTGGCGACTGAGTTCGTCGTCAGCCGCGATCGCCTTGACATCGTACCTCATTTGGGATTTTAGAAAGTTTTGTAATTTCATCCTTGCCCACCCATGTGTAATAATTCCAAGCTTATCCTCTCAGAAAATTACGATAATTTTGTAGATCGCCCCTATGTTAAAGGCTTTGTATTCATGATTCGATACAAAACCTTCAAGGGGAGACTGCAAAATCAGGAAGGGCGAACGATCAGTATGCCGATCGCATCGGGAGACAAATATTTGACGGCGGCATCCCGGATATCGGTGGGAGTCAGAGCTTGGATGCAAGCGGTATAGTTGAGGGCGGGAGCGATATCTCCTACCATCGACTGATAGTAGCCGTACAAACTTGCCCGATCGCTGGGAGTTTCGTTACCAAAGACAAACCGATTTGCCACTTGAGTGCGGATGCGGGAAATTTCAGCATCTGTCACCAGTTCAGTTTGCAGGGTGCGGATATGTCGGACGATGGCTGCTTCGACTTCTGCCAAGTTTTCCGGCACCAGGTGAGCGGAAATTGAGAAAACACCGCCTAGTCGCTGAGTCATGTTGCTCACAGAAATTGACGAGACTAGCCCCTTATCTTCTCGCAACTCTTGAACTAAGCGAGTTGTGCGCCCGTGACCTAAAATAGTGGCTAAAACGTCTAGGGCATAGGTTTCGGAGATGTCAACAAAACCGGGTGCTCGCCACATCATCATCAGTCTGGCTTGCTGGAGGGCAGAATCGACAAACTCGCGGCGGACTGTTTCTGTCAAGGGCGATTCTGGAAAGTATGTCGGGGTTTGGGGTGTTGAGTCATTTTTGGCAGCAGCGATGTCTATGTTGCCGTTTTGTGCTGTGCTTTTTGCCGAAAAACTGTCTGCCACAATTTGAATTAATTGATCCACAGGCAAATTCCCTACAGCCACTGCTGTCATGGCGCTGGGCTGATATCTGCTGCGGTGGAAATCGCGCATTTGTTGGGCGGTAAGGTTTTCGATCACCGAGCTAGGGCCGAGGACGGGACGGCGATAGGGTAGGGATTCAAAGGCTAGTTGGACCGATCGCTGATAGGTGCGGCGGCCGGGATTGTCTTCGGAGCGCCTAATTTCTTCTAAGACTACCAGTCTTTCGCGATCGAAGGCATCGTCGGGAATGCTGGCATTTAGCAACACATCTACTTGCAGAGGGGCTAGTTCGGCAAAGTCTTTCGGGGCTGTGGTGATGTAGTAGTTTGTGTAATCTTGGCTGGTGGCTGCATTGGTGACTGCGCCACGTTGTTCGATCGCCCGCTCAAATTCTCCGCTTTGAATACTGGGAGTTCCCTTGAAAATCATGTGTTCTAAAAAGTGAGCCATCCCGTTGATTTCGTCGGATTCGACGGCGGAGCCCAAGTTTACCCAAATGCTAAGGTTAACGGCATCGACGGGTAAGTGTTCGGCGATGACGGTGAGGCCGTTGGGGAAATGGCGGATGGTGGGAGCATTGATGGGCGATCGGGAGGAGGATTTGAGCAGGGTTGATGTCATGTGGATTTTTGGTTGATCTTATTCTCTCTATCTTAAATCGCTTTTAAGGAAGTCATCGGTCATCGGATTTGAGATTTCAGATTTGGGATTTTAGCTCGATCGGGCGGATCGTGGCTGTTGGAGATGTTGTTTTGGGCGATATGGTAACACTATATCTAGCATCTTATAGCTAGAAATGAGCGACTTAATTCTGTCTGATCCAGGGATTTCTCACACCCTAAATAAATTAATATATATCTAAAATTTAGCAATATTTCTCACTAATCTCAAACACAAAATTAAATTTTTGTTATTGCAGATTCTCGATCGCACTTTAAATTCAACGCCCTTGCAATAGTCGTGAAGCCGTTAGTTCCAACACGCCCAACACAGGGGAGGCGATCGCGCTATCACCCCTATACACAACCTCTTCATACAAACCCTCAACCCACTCCAACACCGTCACCCGCTGTTGTATGGGGTCTACAATCCAATACTCCGCAATTCCTCGCGCCGCATACTCAGAACGTTTGTAGCGATAATCTCGATTTTCTTGATGAGGACTCACCACTTCTACTACCAGCAATGGTGGCGGCATATCACTCATAATAGTCGATCGGCTACTCCCCTCCAAAGCCGTAGCCAATTCCTCCGATAGTATCATCAAATCGGGAAAACGAGTCGTCGCCCGCGAACTACTCACCACAATTTCAGTCTTCATCATCAATCGATAAGATGGAATACCCTGTTGCAAGAATAGAGCAAATAGCAATGAGGCAATTCGGCAATTGAGTTGGCTTTCTGGGGGCATAACAATCAGTTCTCCATTGTCCAGTTCGTACCGAGTATCTGTACCATCATCAAAGTTCAGATACTCTTCCAGGCTGATTTTTTGGGATGCAACGGTCATAGCAACCAGGCCTCTGCTAAAAATTATTCAGGTTTACTCATCATTTTAACAATATTTCTAACTCATCTAAAATTGAAGATCACCCACTTTTTCAACGCCCTTGCAATAGTCGTGAAGCCGTTAGTTCCAACACGCCCAACACAGGGGAGGCGATCGCATTCTCACCCGTATACACAACCTCTTCATACAAACCCTCAACCCACTCCAACACCGTCACTCGCTGTTGTATGGGGTCCACAATCCAATACTCTGGAATTCTTCGCGCCGCATACTCAGAACGTTTGTAGCGATAATCTCGATTTTCTTGATGAGGACTCACCACTTCTACTACCAGCAATGGTGGTGGCATATCCATCATAATAGTCGATCGGCTACTTCCCTCCAAAGCCGTAGCCAATTCCTCCGATAGCACCATCAAATCCGGTAAACGACTCCCAGCCCGCGAACTACTCACCACAATTTCAGTCTTCATCGTCAATCGATGAGATGGAATACCCTGTTGTGCAAAGTATATATATAGCAATGAGGCAATTCGGCGATTGAGTTCGCTTTCTGGGGGCATAACAATCAGTTCTCCATTGTCCAGTTCGTACCGAGTATCTGTACCATCATCAAAGTTCAGATACTCTTCCAGGCTGATTTTTTGGGATGCAACGGTCATAGCAACCAGGCCTCTGCTAAAAATTATTCAGGTTTACTCATCATTTTAACAATATTTCTAACTCATCTAAAATTGAAGATCACCCACTTTTTCAACGCCCTTGCAATAGTCGTGAAGCCGTTAGTTCCAACACGCCCAACACAGGGGAGGCGATCGCATTCTCACCCGTATACACAACCTCTTCATACAAACCCTCAACCCACTCCAACACCGTCACTCGCTGTTGTATGGGGTCCACAATCCAATACTCTGGAATTCTTCGCGCCGCATACTCAGAACGTTTGTAGCGATAATCTCGATTTTCTTGATGAGGACTCACCACTTCTACTACCAGCAATGGTGGTGGCATATCCATCATAATAGTCGATCGGCTACTTCCCTCCAAAGCCGTAGCCAATTCCTCCGATAGCACCATCAAATCCGGTAAACGACTCCCAGCCCGCGAACTACTCACCACAATTTCAGCGCCAACTCTCAATCGATGAGATGGAATACCCTGTTTTGCAAAGTAGACCAATAGAAATATCGCAATTCGCTGATTCAGATCGCTTTCTGGGGGCATGACAATCAATTCTCCATTGTCCAGTTCGTACCGAGTATCTGTACCGTCATCAAAGTTGAGATACTCTTCCAAGCTCATTTTTTGGGATGCAACGGTCATCGCGATCGCGCCTCTGCTAAAAATTATTCAGGTGTACTCATCATTTTAACAACATATCTAGCCCTCTCAAGACCATCTGAGGGCGTATCAAATCTCAAACTTATTGACATTTTTGATAAACTGTGCATATTTTTCTCGCTCCTGGGCGATCGCCTCTACAATAATCTAAAATCTAAAATCCCATTGACTGATGTCACAAAGTACGCGAAACTTTACACATAACTGACGTAAAGCTTCTAGATATTAATAACTTTTGTGAAGTTGTGACTCGCAACCTATCAATTAGTCAAAATTGATTTAGGGGTTTGCGAGTTACGCCAACCTCAAGAAGCGACGCCCGCAGGCATCGTCCTTAGCTTAGTGCTACCGATGTCTAGTCTCACTATTCCTATTCAGTCAGCCACTGTTCGATAACATACATGGAAACACTAGAGTTTGTGATTTATCCAGATGGCCGGGTACAGGAAACAGTCACCGGCATTATTGGCGCATCCTGCGCTGAGGTAACGGCTGCGATCGAAGCTCAGCTTGGAGTTGTGCTTCATCAAGAGTCTACATCTGAATATTTTGCCCAAGCGGTTCATCAGTCAGCCGAAGCGACAACCCAAGTGGCTTTTAGCGATTGGTAATTTTTTTTGTTGAGTTCACTTAAATTTTTTTGGAATCATCATGTCACACTTTAGCCAAATTAAGACCCAGATCCGCAATTTGAATTCTTTGGAAGCTGCTTTAACCGACTTGGGTATCCACTGGAAGTCGGGCCCGACACAGGTGCGGGGTTATCGCGGACTAACTAGCACCGCTGAGGTGGTTATTGAGCAGGAAAATGGCTATGACTTAGGTTTTAGCTGGAATGGGACTGAATATGAATTAGTCGCTGACTTACAATTTTGGCAGCAAGCTTGGTCTGTAGACCGTTTTCTGAATAAGGTGACTCAGCGCTATGCTTACCACACGGTGGTGAATGAGAGCGCCAAACAGGGTTTCCAAGTTTCTGAACAAAAGCAAAATCAAGATGGTTCGATTCGCTTGGTAGTACAGCGCTGGTGCGCTTAGATGCGTCTAGCTTCAAACAGTGGCTGCACAATCAAATAAATTCACCATCTAAAGTCCGCCTCTGCGGACTTATTGTTATTGGAAGAGGTCGAAAATGTCTGAGATTTCTGGAATTGAAATAGAGACTGCGGGCGATCGCACTGGTTGTGAACCAGAGTTAGGTGGTTTTTTGCGAGATGCGCCCGATCGCACTGGTTTTGAACCAGAGTTGGGTGGCGTGTTGCGACAAAAAGGTGTCTACGTTGATGAGATTACCTGCATTGGTTGCAAGCATTGCGCTCATGTTGCTCGGAATACCTTTTACATTGAACCGGATTATGGGCGATCGCGCGTAGTTCGACAAGATGGTGATTCTGAAGAATTGATTGCTGAGGCGATCGATACTTGTCCGGTGAATTGCATTCACTGGGTAGATTACACCGAACTCAAGAATCTGGAAAAGGAACGCCAGGATCAGGTAATTCCTGTCGTGGGCTTCCCGGTGGATATGGCAACAGTTCGGGCCGGTATTCGCCAGCGGCAAAAAGCGAAATTGGGCGATCGCAACTCCAAACACGGCCATTAACATCACACAATCAGAATACAAACACAAAGCCCGCCACTGCGGGCTATTTTTATTTCCCTGATTCATTCCCCCCCTTGGGAAGTTCTGATTGATTCCGATACAACCGGAATGATTTAACCGCGAAGGCGCGAAGGACGCGAAGGAAGAGAAGAGAGAGTTTAATACAGAAGGATGAAGAGAGGATTTTATATCATTCCCCCCAGCAGAAGTTTTGATTCATTCCCCCCTTGGGGGGGGTAGGGGGGGGTTCTTCTTCCTTCTGCCATAACTTATTTCAAAGGATGGTGATCCGCCAGAATTTTCTCAACTCTAGCCTCATCAATTCTCGCAGTCAATCTAGTAGCCTCATTGTTATCCCGAATCGTTTTTGCTAAAGTAAAAGAAGAACCTACCGAGAAAGTCAAACCCATACCCATAAAACTTTTTACCCAGACATCAACTGGCAAGTAAATGATACCGACCGCTGTGGTAGAAGTGGCTAGAATAAAGGAAATCCAACACTGTAAAATCCAAGCATTAGTATCTTTTTGACGTAAAATTTGTTGTGCCATAATCTCTCCGGTTTAAATATATCTTTGGGTGGATTAACTTCAAGAATAGAGAGTATAAAAGAAGCGATCGGGAGAGATAGGGACAGTTTGAATAAGTGCACAGAGCGATCGGGGTTTTAACTAAAAAGGCGATCGACACAAATAGGGTTTCAGCCTCAAGTAGTCAGGATGGGAGTAGACAGTTGGTAAACTGGACTAAAGAGATGGATACAGTTAGATTAATTATGTTAATTACTAGCGTCCGAGTCTATGCTTTGCTGCTGTATTTGTTGTAGCAAAGCTTGATAACGTTGTCGCTCTTGTTCCAGTTGTGCGATCGCTTCATCCGCACGTTGCCGTTCCTGTTGGGCAAGAGATTGAGCAATTTCCTTCTCTTGCCGTTCCTGTTGGGCAAGAGATTGAGCAATTTCCTTCTCTTGACGTTCCTGTTCCCTGACTCGATCCATTTCCACAGGAGTGAGAAACTTCCGGCCATCTGGATGATAAATTTCCAGAGTATCCTCTGTCAATTCAAAGCGAATTTGCAACAGCGGACTAACCCAGCCATTCATTTCTGCGATCGGTTCCAACCAATCTTCATGGCGAACAAAGCCACTCAATTCCATATTGTCTGGGTCATAAATGTAATATTCTTCTACTCCATAGCGTTGATAAAACAGGAGTTTTTCTCCCATCTTTCCAGCCAGATTTCCAGGGGATAAGATTTCAAAAGCGACTTGAGGAGGGATATTATCTTCTTTCCACTGCTGGTAAGAACCTCTGTCACCTTTTGGCCTACCAAAGACAACCATTGCATCCGGTGCTTGGCGAATTTTGTTATTTCCTTGAACGGGATACCAAAGTAAATCTCCGGCGACGAAGACATCTAGGATGTTGGCAAACAAGATTTCTAGATTTTCTGTAATAGTGACAATCCATCGGAATTGTTTGGTATTGTCGGCCATTGGTTCTCCGTCGCTGTCTGGGTAGATGATTTCTGGTTTGGTTTCGGGGGTGAGTTGTTGTACCATGCTATTTGATGGTTGTGGTGCTGGTTTTAGTATAGCTGTTGAGGGTTTGAGGGGTTGAAGGGCGATCGTTTTTTCAGACCTCTGTTTTTACAATAACTGAGGAGCAGTGCCATGAGTAGAGTCGATGAAGCCCATTCCCTCAATGCTAGCCATAAAAGGATCAGTGCCATGAATAGATTCGGTGAACTCCCTTCTCTCGTTGCTAGCCGGACGAGGGCCAGTGCCATGAATAGATTCGGTGAACTCCCTTCTCTCGTTGCTACCCCTAAAAGTCCACGGAGGATTAGTACCTAAATTAAGAGGAGGAAAACTAATATCAAAAGTCCCATCCGTTGGGGAATCTATGTTCAAGGGAGGATTGTTCAAGTTATCTGTACTTTCCACCCAAAAATCAAGGGGGATTTGTTGATATATTGCTTCTAGATATTCTAGTAGTTTGTCTATTTTTTGCGAAATTTCAATAGTGGCAAAAGATTCCCTCAAAACAGTTATTTTTAAAAGGTTTATCAACAGAGAGCGGAATTTTCTCAAATCTACCCCCTGATTTAATTGAGATTGTTCTATTGTGTCAATTCTTACGTAAATCTTTTGCAGCAGTTCTAGGGTATGCCTGACTTGTTCTTGAGGTTGCCTAGAACTCATTAACTCACTAGAGATACCCAGCATTAAAACTTCCAAAGAAGCCTCTAACTTATTCATACGTTTTGAACTCTTTTTGTGTATGTCAACCTAAATTTTACTAGAATAAATTTGACGATTAGTTCTCAACGATCGCAAATTGTCTTTTCTTCTGGACTCAATTTTTGACTACTTTTTAAGTAAGACTTTAATATCTTACAGCCATCTTCTAACAAATCATCTAATTTTATTTTTTCTTTAAGTTTCTTTTTTGTGGGAAAAATGTCTATTTGCCAAATTCTGACGCTTCTATCATCACTGGCGGATGCAATAGTAATTTTATCATCCTTTGTCCGATCGATAAATTGTACAGCATTGACTTGACCCTTGTGCCCTTTCACAGTCTCATTAGCTATCTCTAAAGGTTTTTTATTGTTTCCCATCTTTATTACCTCATCAAAAGACCATAGTTTTATGGTTGTGTCACTTCCTCCTGAGAGAATTAACTTCTCATCTTTACTAAATGCCAAACCATATAACTCACCTTGGCTGCTCTTGATTTCTCCTATAAATTTTACGCCTTGTTTCAGCGACCAAATTTTTATATTACCATCAGCTCCAGCAGAAGCTAGAAGATTACCACTAGGGCTAAATTTTACTGAATTTACCATCCCTCGGTGTTCGCCTAAAATTTGTGTTGTATTAGTTTTTAAATTCCAAATTTTTACCTTACCACCATCTAAAAACCCTGCGTAAGCAATAAAGCTTTTGTCTTTAGGATTAAAATCAGTTCTATAAATATAGGTAACTTTATATATTTTACTTTGGAACTGATTATCTATTTTTTCTTGTACTTTTTGGTAGGTTTTAGTATCCCATATTTTTATCTCACCGCCAGCATCTGACACAGCAATCAAGCTACCGTCAGAACTAAAACTAACACTAAATACAGTTCCTTTTAATTCGGAAAAAGTATGTAATCTTTGTCCATTTATAGTCCAGATTATAGCTCTGTCATTACTGGCAGAGGCAATTATGTTTTCATTTTTAGAATTGAATTTAATTTCGTGAATTATGTTGTTAGATCCTGAAGCCCCGGCAAAACTTCTGAGGTTCTGACCTTCTAAATTCCATAATTTGATATTCTGATCTGTACTTGCAGAAGCAAGAATACCAGCACTAGGGCTAAAACTTATGCTCGTAACCGCGTCTTTATGACCTTCCAAGCGATTGCGTTCCTGCACGCTGTAGATTACGGTTTGAAGCTTAGATAATGTAATTATATCAGAATTACCTATCTCTCTCAGTTTTTTCAGTGCTTCTATACTCGTTTTTAAAGCTTCAAGTTGATTATTAGCTTTCAATAACAGTTCAGAGGTTGAAACCAAGGTTCCAAGAGTCATCGCCTCCCGTTGTTTTTTCTGTCCATCGAGTACATTGGTAAGTAATCCCAAGCCAAGTGTAAAGGTTAAAAGTATCCCAGATGCGATCGCCAACCTAGTCCTTTGCTTTTGAGCCTGATATTTTTCATCCGTCAGTTTTATTTCCCTTTCTAGTATCTTGATTTCATCTTGAATCTGCCGATCGCGCCTACCAACACTTTTCTCCAAAAAATCCCTCTCATCCCCAGTCAAATTCTGCCGCACCCTTTTCTCCCACTCCTCCACCTCCGCCAATCGCGCCCCCGTCAACAACGCCGACTCCGACTTACCATAAGTTTCCTTCCACTCCCGACAAGCTGTCTCTAACCGCCGACTAATCCGAATATTTTCCAGATCCTCTTCAATCCAACTACTCACCAATTTCCACTGACACAACAAAGCTTCATGAGCCACTTCCACCGTATTTTCATCCACAATAATCAAACGCTGCTGCGCCCCAGCCAACAGCCCAATTACCCGATCCAACTGCTCAGTAGAATCTGCGATGTCCTTTACTCTACCCCAATCAACCCGCCGGCGCGTTACCTCCGTACCCTCACCCAACTGCGCCAACTCCATAAATAGTTTGCGAACAAAAAGGCGATCGCCCTCACTAAGACTTTCATAGATTGCATTAGCTCGATTTTCCAAAGCCCCTTCAACACCACCAATATCTTCATAGCCCTTTCTCGTCAGTAACGGCTCTGGTAATTCTGGTTTTTCAATACAAACTCGCCACAACTCTTTCAAAGCATATTGTAACAAAGGCAACGCACCAGGCTGACCCGCCACATCCTGAGCAATTTGCAATACCAACCCCTGCTCAAATTTAACACCATGCAACTGGGCAGGTTTCTCGATCGCCTCTGGCAACTCCTTAATCCCTAGGGACTTCACAATATAAGTGCTAGGCGGAATATGATTGATCAAATTTAAAACATCTGGATAATTAGTACAACGAATTAAAAAATCCCCACGAATTGCAATAATCATCCGGCTCTTTCGCGCGGAATCATTCATCTCCTCTGCAATCAAACGGATAAAACTCCCTCGCTCAGATTCATCCTCACAAAGCGTAAATATCTCCTCAAACTGATCTATAAAAATTACAAACGGCTCATTCCGCTCTCGATACCGAGCTACAACATCCACCAACTTTCCTAGGGGATGCTTCCCAGGAGTAAAAGATGCAACAGGCCACTGACTGCTACCAGGAATTCTATCTCGACTTAACTCTGGCAACAACCCCCCTTTAATTAAAGAAGATTTCCCAGAACCAGAATAGCCAATAATAGGAATAAAACGACTATTTGTCAAATGAGTAATCAGTATCCGAACAGCTTCCTGCCTCCCACAAAAATACTTTTCTTGTTCAGCTTCAAAAGCAGAAAGTCCTAGATAGGGATTTTGGCGATCGAAACTAATTTCACTAGCAGGCATTTCTGACTGCGGATAAGTTACTAGAGTAATGCAGCGCCCCCAGCCCATCCGAATCGGTTCTTGGACAAAACTCTTTAGTTCCCCACTGATGTAATCGAACAAACGATCGCCACTAACACGAAGATTGCGATCGGCATTTGCTGATGCCAGTCCCTTCAGCACAGCACCTGTAAAATAACTATTTGGTTCACCTTTTAAAGATTTTGCAGTCTCAAATGTTCGGCACGCCGCCATTAAATAATAATCTCTTTGTGTACTGAAAGCCGTCAGAGTTCGCTGCACAAGCTGACTTTCTAAAAAATAACCACTATGACAACAATCCAACAACATTACCAAACTGCTCAAATCCGATTGCTGAATTAAATCGTTGAGACTTGCTAAAGAAATACCATATTTATAGTCAATAACTTCCTTCCCAGCCATTTCCACCTGACAGTCAGAAGTCGCTAAAACTCCCTTTTGCTGTCCTAAACTATCGCAGAAGGTAAACCCGTGACCAGCAAAATAAATCAAAGCTTCATTTTTAGTAGCTCTATCTAACAGTAAAGTTCTCAACTCTTGACCGACTTCAGTTGCTGTAACTGTCTTATTTCCGCTGATTTCAAAACAATTTTTTTCGGCATTCCATCGTGCCGGTAATCGCTTCACCTCAAAACCGCCATACTGCTCTAATACTTGCGCCAAAATCTCCGCATCACTAGCAGCTTTCGGGAGACGGGACATTTGTGAGCTTTGATACTCAGTAATACCAATAACCAGGGCATAACGAGCCATTGAGTTTCACCTAAACTTAAAAATACTGGCTTAATTGACAAACACCCTGAACCGTTGTTTTCCTTTAAACGCTATAATAACTAAACTTCCCGGAAGCAAGCTCGATCTTTAAGCAAAATCAACATAAACTTAACAATAGGTAACATTATGATAGAACGTTTCGCCTTTGAAGAACATAAACAAGTGTACGAAGTCACCATTGACGAAACTGCAACGTCAGAGGACGATAGTCCTTTTGATGAACAAAGGGGTATAGGAAGCGAGACGATGAACCGGATGCAGCAAGCTCGCCAGCTAATTCGTAATTATGCTATGTATGCTGTCACTGCTTTTAAAGATTTTGGTGCGGCGGAAGTAGAAGAAGTGACACTAAAATTTTCTATCAAAATGGGGGGAAAAACTGGCATTCCATATATTACCGAAGGCTCAGCCGAAGGCAATTTAGCAATTGAGGTAAAGTGCAAGTTTCCTAAATTTCCTACAAACGAAAACTCTTAAACCGTTCTTAAGCCTTAATTCCAGCTAAGTAAACCCACCTAACAAAACAGAATAGGCACTTTCTCTTAGTCCGCCGAGGCGGACTTCGTTTGTCTATTTCAATGTCAAAAAGTTTCAATCGCCGAGTGATGCTTTTTTAGGGAGCTTTTTCAAAAGTTCCTTTTGGTTTTTGCAGGACGTTACTTTACCCGACTGGTGTACCTTAGCGATGAAAGGTGCTTGATTCCCCCGCATAAATCGTTGCATATTTTCTAAGGCATTTACAAAAGCTTGTGCGACTACAACTCCAGAAACATCGCCGCCCACAAATGCAAAAAGCCGTACATTGCCTTGAGCCACGGCTAATAACTCCAAAGGACGGCTAGCGATTTTCTTGTCCTTTGTTAATACCACCCAATTGCGCTCTCCAACTATCCTCAGCCAATCCTCATCATTGATATCTTGACTAAAATGATCGTCGTGAATTTCTACTGTCGCCCCCGCCTTTCGTAGTGGATCTGCCAGTTTCTTTCCTAAACATCTGTCTATGAAAAATATCTCATTCATGCTGCTACTAGCGGAAGTTCGCAGCGAATACCTTCCTCAATTTGGAGCCGATCGCAATTGTAGTCTTCGGCAAGTTCATCGATGGAATCCCCAGCTTTGTAACGTTCCGCCAGCATAGCTGTGGGAATGCCAGTTCCAGCTAAAACTGGGCGGCCAAAGGAGATTCTGGGGTCAATCATCACTGTTTTAGGTTCGTCGGCACCTGGTAGTTTCGTGAAAGGGTAGAGTTTGAGGGGTAATCCAGCTTCATCTCGTACAATGCGATCGAAATAAGTTTTTAGAATCTGTCTTGCTTCCTGTTCCCTGTCGGATGCTGCAAGCTTCTGTCCGAATCTCTTAAACAAAAGAGCTATTCCCTCGATTTGAAACTCAATTCCACCGTATAATTGAGGAGTCGAAAGATGATCGTTGATGTAGTCGAGTTCAGTGCTAAGTTGTTTTCGGGAGAAGCCAGTAGCCTTAAAAATGGCAATCAAGACATGAACCTCTACCAAATTTGTGAAAGAAAGTAGTGTAGTTTTGGACTGGGGAAGCAGTTCAAAATTTTGGGGGTGAGGTAACTTAATCAGTGGCTCAAAGAAGCGCTTTTCCGCTTTTGTTTTCGAGAACCAGCCACCAACCCAATCTCGCAACCTATCCTTCCGCAGCCTGAGATATTGCGCTGCTTGAGGGATAGAATATATAGGAATGTCGCGCGGATCGAAGTTGTTAGTATCAAGCATAGCAGTTGTCCTAATCCTAAATACTTATATATTTGCACAGTTCGCGGGCGATCGCAAAAATCTCTTCAATTCAATACCCAGATACCCGACTTCTCAAAGAAATCGGGTATCTACAGCCACCTAACTAACTCTTAAAATCCCTAAAAACTACTTATTTTTCTGCTGAGTCTTAGCTTGTTCGATCGCAATTTCCTTCACAGCCTGAAACGAATTCAAATTCGATGCACCTTCAATCGCCTTCACCGCCAAATCTTGCACCTGTTTCAACGCAGAATCCAATTGTTTCGACAAACTAGCAATCCGAGACTCTTGATTTTGAATAGTCTGCAACATACCTTGGATTTGCAGTTCATAATTTTGCCTTTGTCCTTCCAAATCTTTAGCAAACAAATCCGCCTTCACTTTAGCTTGATAATTGCCGATGTTCCGACCATTATCTTTACCATTCTTGATATTAGCTTCCAGTTCTTTCGGAAAAGCTTCCACCTTTGCTTTCACCTCAGCATAAAGTTTTTCCCGTTCCGCAATAGATTTCTCCCGTTCCGCCCACTGTTTCTCCTGTTCCTGCTTAAATTCTTCGATTTCTTTGTACAGCCTTTGCTGGCGCTGTTCATATTCTTCGATATCCAGATTGCGCTGAAGCTCCAAATCATAATCATACAACTCTTCATCCCGATCGCGAATTTTTTGCTCGCTATCATTCCGTTCTTGAACTGCTAAGGCTTGCAGTTGTTGCTCTTTTTCCCAAGCTTTGCGTAATTCCAGGAGTTCCTGTTCAATAGTTTCTCGCTGTTGGCTGATTTCTTCAGTAAATGTTTTCGCACTTTCTTCGTATTCTTGGATTAAATTATCCAGGGTGTCTTCCGCAACATCTTCTAAACTGTGCAACTCTTGCAGTTGTTGAACTTCCTCACCCACATTCCGCCGCAATTCCTCCAGTTTAGACGCTTCGGAGGTCAGTTTTTCAGACAATTCGCTGACCGCACCACCGAAGCCAAATTGCAGTAAAATTAAATTGTCGATCGTAGCCTGCATTTTTTGTTGAGTTTGAGTTAAAACCATTGGTTTATTTACCTCGCTAATAGCTTTGTCTGGAACTACAGTTTGCTTTTGAGAAACATTGACAGGTGGGGTTTTATTAACCTGCTTCACTTGCAATTCCAAAGCAGCCTTAGCTTCTGATGCTTCTTTGTATGCTTCCAAAATTTCAGCCTTGGTACTCTTATCACTTACTTTTTTGTTCACAACTTTTCATCTCCTAATAATTGGGCAATTTTTGCTGAATTTAACTTCAAATTCTTAGTCCGCCTCCGCGGACTTCACTTGTGTAGTCGCGGTTTAAACCGCCGAAGTTCTAATCTTTAAGCTTTAGTAGCAAAAGCTTTCATTGCCAAATCTTGCGCTTGCTTCATCGTAGCTTGCAGTTGCGCCGAAATTTCCGCAATTTGTTCAGTTTTTCGCCCAATAGTCTGCTGCAAAGATTGCACTTTCAATTCATATCCCTGCTTAGTTCCTTCCCATTCTTTATCCACTAAATCTGCTTTGACTTTAGCTTCGCGGGAAACCTCTTGAATCGCTTCTTCTTTGGCTTTGATATAAGCCTGTTTGAGTTCTTCTTCAAATCCGGCTGCTTTAGTTTGATTCTTTTCAAACTCAGATTGATTGTCACTCAGGACTTGTTCACGTTCTACCCAATTCTTGTCTTTTTCGCGGGTATATTGCTGCAATTCTCGTTCTAGTTTGCGTTTCTTTTCTTCGTATTCGTCAGTTTCAATTTTGCGAGTGCGTTCCAATTCGTAGCGATAATCGGCTGCTTCCTCTTGACGTTCTTTGAGTATTAGAGCAGTTTGTTCGGCAACTGCTACGTCGAATTCTTGTTGTTCTTTTTCCCAAATTTTGCGTTTTTGAAGCCTGTCTTTTTCGATAACTTCGTGCTGAAGGGCTGCACTTTGCTCTAAGGCTGTTATTTTCTCTTGGTGTTCTTGGGTTAAAATATAGAGTGCATCTGCTACAACTCGGATTTGCTGCAATTGTTGCAATTGTGCTGTTTCTATTTCAATGGCGCGCTTTAATTCATCTAATTTTGATGATTCCGTATTTAATTTTTCCGAAAGTCCGCTGATGATGTTACCAAAATCTAATTGCAAATCCGCTAAGCCTTTGACAATACTGTCAATTGTATAGGTAGAAGCGACTTCGAGGAGTTGTTGGTTTTTGGCTTTTTCGGCTGACTGTTCTTTCGTTTCTACCTTCGATTCAATCTTTTTTCTTTCCGCTATAATTTGCTGAAAATTTTGCTGGATTTTGGCTTTGCTTTCTTTGGCTGTTCCTAGTGTCATAATGCTGGTTTCTCCTGATTCTAATTTTTATTTCTGTGTGTACAGAGGTGTTTAGCTATCCTAACTTGCGGAGTTTGGTAAGGAGAGTTTGGTATTTTTGAACTGCATCCGGTTTGGGTTCTAGATTTTCGCCTCCTAAAGTTTTGAGAATTTCCAAACAGCGCCCGCAGCGCTTCCCTTCCCGGCAAGTACACTCGTCAATTATACTCAAAAGTTTGCCTGTTAGCAATTGATTCTGGACCAATAAAGCTTGGTAATTTTGCTGGATAGATTCTGTAACTAAAGTCATGTGTTGGCACATTTCTGTGAGACTTTCAATGTCGTTTATAGAATCGGCTCGAATTTGTTCTATCAGCTCTAAATTTGCTCTCAAACGGCTCTCTATCAGATGCGATGGGTTTTGGATGTTCGTTATTTTCGGCATCGGTTAAAATTAGTAATAATCTAGGGAAAGGGCGAGATATAATCGCGCCCTTTCCCTAGATTTAGAACAAGTCGGCAGTTGATTTATCTTGGGCTGCTGGCAGTGAGATAGCGCCGTTAGAGTTCAAAGAAAGGGCATCATTTTCACCGTTAGCATGGGCTGCCATCAAACAGGCAACTTCCTGGGGAGGGAGATTGTCCAAACAGATCATTTGCCGCGTTCCTTCCAAATCTATCATCCGAGATTGATTGCTCATATCGGACAATACTGCGGCGGCTTGGTCAATGATTCCCCAGTCTTTGCGCTCAATCCAAGACCATTTTAAGCTGTAGTAATTGATTGGTTTTACTACTCCGCTATCATCTGGTTTTTGACCGGAATGTTTGGTAAATTCGGGAATGAAGATACCTGTAGCTGGCTCTACTCCGCGAGATTGAACGGAGGCAACTAAGCGATTAAAATCGTTCAGACTGCGGTTTTTGATGTATGTTACCATCACAACTCCTTGCGGTAGTTCGCCAGTTTCGGCGACAAACCAGAGTTGACCCCAAAGTGTGTGGGAAGTTTGACCTAAACTGCCGAAGAATTTGGAGAATTTGAGGATTGTCATGGAGCATTTACTACCATAATCGGTATCGCCGATTGTCCACTGTCCGCTTTGACAATTGTTACGAACGGCGATGGGAATTTCTGGTACGAGTAAAGCGTTGGTAGGTTTAGCTCCAAATACTGAAAATACTGGTCTTTCTTGTGTTTTAGTCATTGTCTTTTCCTTTAATTATTGATTGACAGCAAATTGGGCATTGGGAATCGGGCATTGGGCATTGGGAATAGTTTCTTCCTTCTTTCTTCTTCCTTCTTCCTTCAATTACCTAATGAGATGTTTGGCTTTTTTTGGTTCGGGATATGTGTATTCCAGCATCGCTTCTTGCTGAGCTTTAATTATCCGCAGCGCAGCGAGTAAATGCTCTAACATTTCTAGGTGGGCTGGGGTGAAGTGGATGCTGAAGCCTTCGCCATCCCTTGCATAACCCGGACAAACAAGTGAGGCCGAGTTTTGTTCTTCGTGGGTGGCGATGTATAGCCAGTCGTCGTCTTCTAGCTTGTAATGGGTGTCTGTCCAGGTTCTCAGCATTGGCTATCTGTTCCTCCTTGTTTTCTCAGTACAAGCGTTTTGACCGATCGCACTTCTGATTGTTTTGACAATTCACTGGCTGTATCTAGCGTGTTTTGTCTTCGGTTTTGGGCTTTTGACTCTACCTGTATGGTTTTTTTTGTTGATTAAACCGTCAACTAAACTTAGTTTAGCCTATGTTGATTTTCCCGTCAAGTGCTTTGTTGAATTTTTCATCAAAACAGGCTAGAATGCTTGGAGGGAGGCGAAAAACCGTGGAACAGACATTAGAACAGACCTTTGGAAGACTCATCCGTCAAGCTCGCAAGGACAAAGGATTCTCACAACGTGAGCTAGCGGCTATGCTAAGTGTGGATTTTACATATTTATCGAAGTTGGAGAACGATCGCGCGGATTATGCCCCGAAAGAGGAGGTAATCCGATCGCTAGCACGGAATCTAGACATCAATGAGGAGGAACTAATTTTCTTGGCGGGTAGACTGCCACAGCAGTACGAAGCTTTGCTGAAGCAGAATCCGAAGGAAATGCAGGCTCTTTTCCGGCGGATGCAAGAAAATCCCGATTGGCTGAAAAATTCTTTGCAACCGTAAGAGAGGGCTCTCAAAGTGAGTATCTTTAAGCCGTATTGCTTCTACCCCAAAGAATCGATCGAGGGTTTGGCAAATGACATTCTGATGCAAATGCAAAAAACCCGAAATTTTGCTCCGAGATGGCCTTTTGAGGCGACAATGGTGGCTGATTTCCTGGATTTAGGAGTAGTTTGGGACTGGATTGAACCTGATGAAGAGGGTGCGATCGCTGCGAGAATTTTGCCGCAGCAACGGTTAATTGAAATCAACGAACAGATTTTGGCAAAGCCGTCTGGATTCATCGAATCTACCATCGCCCACGAAATTGGACACTGGGTGCTGCACATCAATCAAGACGCAGCAGACGGTGATGTGGAACCGTTGGAGTTAAATTTGGACAACGGGGGAAACAGGGCGCAGGATGTGGAGGAACCGTTTGTATGTCGGGGTGCGAGTGCTGATACCAAAATTGCATCGATCGAATGGCAAGCACAATATTTTGCCAGTTGTTTGTTGATGCCACGAGGTATTTTGGAGGATAAAAGACAGGGACGGGATTTAACTAAATGGTCGCATTTATACAAAATGAGGGATGAGTTGGGAGTGAGTATTTCCAATTTGACTAATCGTTTGCAAGAGTTTGGTTGGATTTATATTCCGAAGGGAACTCGCGAGATTTATGCGGGGAAGGATGTGGCGAATGCACAGCAGCGGTTGTTTGGTTGATGTTTTTTACGGTTGTTTTTGAAGGATTTAACCGCAGAGGGCACAGAGGACACAGAGAAGAAGAGAGAGGACTAACATGAAGCCATGCTAACCGAATTTACCCTCGCCAACTTCAAAAGTTACAGTACAAGCCGATTACCCCTTGGATCGCTAACCGTACTAATCGGAGCCAATGCCGCAGGCAAAAGTAACGCCCTTGAAGGTTTGCGCTTTCTGTCGTGGCTAGCACAAGGGCAAAAACTCTCCAGCATTCAATATGCCGTGAATAGTGCAGAGCGTGTTGTACGCGGTCGAGTAAATGACTTGTGCCATCGGGGAGAGTCAAATTTTACCATCGGTTGCCGTTTGGACTCAACAGAATGGAACCAACTTGACATCACCCTAAATGTGCGTGACGGAGAACTGCACATTAGTAATGAGCGAATCATTAACTCAACAAGTCAAGTCCCGCTATATGACTTAGATCGGCCTTCTCAAGGAGTAGGGACTGATGTTGGTGTGGCCTATAACAACTTTACAAGAGGGAAGAACAAGCCACGAATAACGTGCAGCGATCAAATGGCTATATTCGTGCAATTAGACACTTCTGCCCATTTCGATCCAAAGTACCCCAAATCCCAAAAAAGCATTCCTCAAACCGTCCGCGAATATCAACGAGTTTTACAAAATATCCTATTTTTAGATCCCGTCCCCCCCAGAATGCGCGAGTACAGTTTCAAATCTGATAAGCGATTACAAGAAGATGGCACAAATCTTTCCAGCGTTTTGTATCGATTGTGGGAGAACCAAGCCGAAAATCAACAGGCAATTCTCAACTTTATCCAGAGTTTACCAGAACAGGCTATAGATGGGCTAGATTTCCTTTTCGGCCCACGGGATGAAGTCATGGTGCGACTAGCAGAAACCTTTGGCAATACCCGCACCTATTGTGATGCCGCATTGTTATCTGATGGTACTTTGCGAGTTTTGGCGATCGCCGCTGCTATGCTATCAGCACCCGTTGGCAGTTTAGTCGTCATCGAGGAAATCGACAACGGCGTTCATCCCAACCGCGCCAAGCATTTACTCGCCAGCATCCGAGATATTGCCGAGAGGCGTAAATTACGAGTGCTGCTTTCTACCCACAACCCAGCCTTAATGGATGCCTTACCCGATGCTGCCCTGGGTGATGTAGTGTTTTGTTACCGCAATCCAGAGGCAGGAGATAGCCGCCTGGTACGGCTTGGGGAGATGTACGATTTTCCTAGTCTGATATCTCAGGGGCCGCTCGGTCAACTGGTAACTGCTGGGATAGTCGATCGATTCGTCAAATCGCCACACACCGCTGAAGACAGAAAACAGCAAGCTATGGCATGGCTGTCTCGGTTACAGGAGTACGGCAATGAGTAGTATCTGCCTGATAGATACCAGCATATTCCTCGAAATACTCAACGTTCCCAACTATAATCAGCATAGAGCATCAGTTCTCGAAGATTTTAAGACTTATTCTCAAGCTGGCTGTACTTTTCTGTTACCGATGGCAACGATACTCGAAACAGGGAACCACATCGCCCAAAACGGGGACGGCACAATGCGAAGGAAAACGGCCATACGTTTTGTTGAACAAGTTAAAGCTGCATTCACAGGCGAAGCTCCCTGGAAACCTACTACATTCCCGAACACCGAAGAGATATTGCTATGGATTGACCAATTTCCGGATCTGGCTGGTAAAAACAAAGCACCTCTTAAATTAGAAGGAACAAGCTTCGGGGATCTCAGCATCATTCAGGAATTTCATAAGTCCTGTAATTTTTTTAAAATGAGTGAAGTTTTCATTTGGTCACTAGATGGCGACTTAAAAAATTATCACAAAATGCCATAAATTTATGATAGAGAATTCCCTTCAAAAATGAGTTCTGAGTTTCGGATTCCGAGTTTAGTAAAAAACTCAAACCTCAAAACTCAAAACTCAAAATTCTCCCAGACTAATAACTGATAAAAACAGTCGATCGCCTGACACAATGAAGTAGACCTGAGACTATCAATTACCGACCCCGGCGAGGCACCATCGTCTCGATATTGATATTAGCCAGAGGAACACGTTGTGGAGGAGTAGCAGGCGTTGGCATATTGCGAGCCATACCCAGGTAATTTGCCGGATCTCCAGCTCTGAGCTGCTTCTCTTGAGGCACAAAACGGCGTACAGAGCTCTGCCAAATGATTTGTGGGAAGCCAAGCTGCGAGCGGTGGTACTCACCGTAGCGAGGAGTCTTCAAGTTAAAGGGTGTCTCCCCTGCAACTCGCTGAGGCAAGATGCGGCGCTGTTGATAAGGCACTGTATCGTAGCCGAACTTATTCAGGTACTCATCGCTATTGAGCAAGTCGTCAATAAAGCCTTGAGGCCCTTTATTCGCTACCACGATCGACCAAGCAATCTTTTCGCGCTCGCTGTAAACATCCCGGCCCAAAATGCGCTGAACGCACATTTCGACAAAGCGGTAGTTGCTGTTAGTTTGATAATTCCGTTCCAAGAAAGGGAACGAAGTTGCCAAACCGCGAATAAAATCCCGCACCGTAATTTGGCCGAACTTGAGTTGCGACTCCAAAGACTTTTGGCGGTTGCTCTTAAGGATTTGGTGTTCGCTGTAAATCTGGCGATATCCAGCCCAAATCAAATTTTCCATGTCCCCGGACGAGAGCAAATTTTCGGTTGTGAAAATTCTGGGCTGCTCGTCGCCTCCGACTTCATAACCAGCTACGCGCTGGTTTTGGCTCTTAGGAGCGTAGTTTAACAAAGGAAGCGCCACGTTATAATCTCCGTTATCTCAAATTTCAGAAATAGCTGACACTGCGATCGGCCAGCGTAATGCTACAACTAGCCAACATACAGATTAGGGGATTCTCGCGGTCTAGATCTGATTTTCCTGAATTTTTGCAACAATCTGTAACATTTTTTGACGGTGGAATGCCACATTACCAGCCCAAGGCTGAGTAAAACTTGTTGGTGACTACGGGTTCCTCTGCTGCTGGCTTCGCGGCCTCGGCATCGGGTTCGACGCGAACTTCTGTACAAAAAGTGGAAGTGCTGAAACCGCCAAAGCGCTTTACCGTACTTGTCCGCATCCGCACATTGGGACCTGCGAACCAGAAACGCTCGATCGAA
Source organism: Microcoleus sp. EPA2 (assembly GCA_020882975.1). Taxonomy (GTDB): domain Bacteria; phylum Cyanobacteriota; class Cyanobacteriia; order Cyanobacteriales; family Microcoleaceae; genus Microcoleus. The sequence goes on from JAHRFD010000019.1 coordinate 86,652, forward strand.
CTCATCGTCTCGTATTCGGTAATCAGCATCAGCCCATCCTCATCATCCATCTCAAAACGACCAGCCACCGGCACAATTTCCGCATAGCCACGTTCCCGTAACATCAAACCTTGGCGCGGATTTTCAGGATCGGGGACGATCGCGAACACCGTAGAGCCTTTATGATTCTCATCATCCTTATCCCAGGCCATGGAGCCATGCCAAGTCACAAAAGCACCTCCGGCAGCCCGACAGGGGTCAATTTCGTGCATCTGACAAATCTCGGCTACTCGCGTGTCATCGGCACCAAGGGCCGTCACCTCAATATTGGAATCCCCAATCTCCGTTTGGCGGAAAGGGAGGTGGTGAGTGCTGCGCTGCGATCGCCACTTCCCTGCACTGCTGTGAAAAAACTCCATTGCATCCATCATAAATAGCTCCTTTGGCTGAGGCTTCCCGGTTTGTACGTTTTTTTATGATAAAGCTCCCCCCACTTAGATGTACTTTTGTGGCACAAATTAGTAGCAAAATGTGCACCTTGGACAGATTGTCAAGTGAATGTTATGATAGTTTACAATGTAGGAACAAAAGAAATCCAGCGAAACGTGATTTCGATATATCTGATTTCGATTTATCTCATGTAGCAAAGTGGAGGAGCGATTTATGGATATGCCTATAAGTCTGAGCATGGAACAGCAGTTCAAACTGCAAGTGTTGCGAGAACAAGTCAAAACCTTAAGTCAAAATGAAGCTCAGGAATACCTGCTAGAGGTGATGCGGCAAAATATGGTCAAAGAAAACCTATTAAAGTTTTGGATGAAGAAAGGCTGAGGGAGTTGGCTCAAGCAGAAGTCGGGAATTTGCCGCCCGATTCCCACCAAGGCGTGTCAACAATCGCCTGAAAGCCTTGATAAATCTCGTTTCTACCTGAGTCCAGATCCCCCTAAATCCCCCTTAATAAGGGGGACTTTGAGCGCTTCCAGTCCCCCCCTTATTAAGGGGGGCTAGGGGGGATCTAGCCTTGATAGTTAAACAGCAGATATCTCATATTTAACTTTTGATAACTTGTCGCATTTGTTCCCAGTGCGATCGATATTGTGCGATCGCCCGATCCCCAAAAGGCAGTAGAAACTCGCTGCGATCGAGAATCTTGGCATCGGGTAATAGTACAGGATTAGTCCGAACCTCCGCAGGCAAATTCTCCGGTTTCATCCCCACAACAATCGGCGAACTAACTTTACTCAGCAAAGATAATTGAGGCGCAACAGAAGGTTGTAAACAAAAATTAATCCATTTTGCTACTAAGGGTACTGGATTCCCTGACGCAGGTTCTACCCACAAATCTGTCCAAAGTGCAGTTCCAGCAAGAGGGACTACTACGGCTAGATCTTTTTGAGTTGCTAACAGCGGTACGATGTCTGCTGATGAACCAACGGCTAACCAAGTATCACCTAAAATCAAAGGTTGCAGGTAAGCATCGGAACTATAAAATTTAACTTGCTGATGTAATTTTGCAAGTTCTGTTTTCAGGTTAGAAATTTTATCTAAATCCTGGGTATTGTAGGATTTACCTAACTTTTTTAAAGTTAAACCAATGACTTCTCTGGCATTGTTTGGTAGAGACAGGCGATCGCGCAATTCCTCGCGCCAGAGGTCTTTCCAATCTGTAGGAGTCCATCCCAAAGTCTTAAATTTGTCAGTGCGGTAGGCAATTACAGTGCTTCCCCACCGATAAGGTGTGGCCCAAATTTTACCTTTAGGGTCTAACTGACCTTGATTATTTCGTCTTACCAGTGTTCGCCATCTTTCGGGGATTTGTGGCCAGTTAGAAAATTTCTGTGGATCGATCGGTCTAATTAATTCTTGCCTAATTGCCAAAGTCAGCCAGTAATCTCCCAGCATCACTAAGTCAGCTTGATTTTTGGTTTGGGGATTCCGTTTCCAGTCTTGCAATAGGGCGAACAATTCTGTTAATTGGGTTGACTGCGTTACCTGCAAAACTGAAGAGGGTTTTGAATCGAGGCTAAACTTGCTGACGAGTTGGGCCGGAATCGCATTTTTGAGCGATCGAATTTTGAGACTAGGCTTCGACTCACACGCGGCCGCCAATTGACTTAAAGTTAGGGTAGCTGTCCCCAATAGCAAAGACCTTCGTTTCACTTTTGAATGCGCTTTTCTAAATATTGACCGATGGTTTTGTGTTTTGTGGTCCGAGAAATAATCTTTGGTCGAATCCGGTATGGGGAGGCGATTTGTGTTATTTCTTCCTCAAACACAGAGCCATTGTACTCGGTTTTTCCACACAAAGTTGCAGCCTGGGCTGCTTAAAATTCTCTTTTCCAGAGCGTAATCGTCCCCAAGCCCCCGTGGCCATCACTTTGGCGCAAACATCAGCTACAGTAGCCCAGGGGCAATTTACTTTTACTAAGGGGAACACCACTAATTGACGCCATGGATAGATTGACGATCTGGTCGATCGCAGACCATATTTTTTATTTAACAACGGATGAATCTGAGGGAAGAGACCCAAGGCATGAAGGTCAAGGAAACTTTCAAATTGAGGAACAAATACCTATCAATTTTGCTCTAGTGTATCGCCTCAATCTACCCTCATGATTTATATCACAAGAGTTGGCTCAAAAATTAAATAATTTGGTGATAAATCACACTTATGTAACGATTTGCCTAAGATATAAACATATAAGTTAAGATACACAGGACTGATTTATGGAAGCGCTTCGTCAACAAGTTTCACTATTGACTGAAAAAGTCAATGACCTCTACAAACTCATAGAAAATCTCAATCAAACTATATTGGAGTCAGCTAACCAAACTAAGCTGACCCAGCAACAACACAATCAGCGATCGAGCATCGAAGCCAGTGAGCCGATCTCTGTCTATCCCGCCTACAGCAGTCTCGACGCGATGCTCGATCACAAAGACATTTTATTGGATGACAGTTACTTTGACAAGAATTCTCAAAACCTCGAAAAAGAACTAACAACCGATATTCAAATCCAGCGCCTAACTGCGCAGCTCACAGCAGCTTACAATCGGATTGCCGCCCTGGAGGAACAGTTGCTGTCAAAAAGAATACACTCACAAAAATAGACAAGTTTCATTGAAAAATGATAGTAAATATCTGACAAAAATTCCTCAGCAAATATAGACACTTCCACCAGGAATTTAGTTTTTTTTATAAGCGCGAGGCTAAAACTTCAACAGCTTCTAGAAGTTGAGATGGAGTCCAATTTGCCATGATGTTAGATGCGATCGCACAGGCTCCAGCACCGACACCTTCTTTGACATATCCCCGATCGTAAGCTTGAAGTTGGGGATAAGTAGAACCTGCAAAACTTAGCTGTGCCGACAACAAAGGTACACCGCCAACATCCTTAGCCAGTCCTACCGTGTCCCCTGTAGGGTCTTGAGCCACCCAGTCAGTAGTCCCCACCACGACTCCTTCGGGACACCATACAAGAGCATATTCGCGGGCGATCGCCTCCATCAAAGCATAAACAGCCAGCATTTGAGTGCCACCAGCCAGCATGACACCACAAGTCCGACTCGCGGCGATCGCCATTGCCGCCGTGGCTATCTGCATGGGATCTCCCACCGCAGCCACCAATTCCAGAGGAGATATTTTCCCGCCCATTGTCCAGCCCACCATTTCCAGTCCTGTGGTGACTGCCGCCAATTTTTGAGCATGATTGCACTGAGGGTGACTGCTATTAACTTTCCCCGCCGCCGCTATACCCAAGCCCATTAATACAGCCAAAGCCGTAGTCGTACCCCCAACCACGCACTCCCCTAAAATGAGGTAGCTATCATCGGTGGTAGCAGCTAATTTAGCTCCCCACATTAATCCTTGTACCAGCAAATGTTCCACTGTTTCCAGTGGTAAAGCCTTCCCCGATGTCAGACATTTGGCCCTTTGCCCCCCTAAATCTATGGTAGGTACGGGAGGAAGCAAGGGCAAACCAGCGTTAAATAGGTAAAGGGGAATTTCCAAAGCCTCGACTACAGCGCGAGATATCAGTACCGGTGAGGCGCCTGCTTCTAGGGGTGGCAAGGGATATTGGGGCTGAATTTGGGGGCCGTTATACAAAAATTCTGCATCTGCTAAGCAGGTAAATTGGCGATCGTGGGGGGTTGCACCTGCTGCGGAAATACCGGGAATTAAGCCAGTATCAGTAAATCCTAAAATGCAGGCAAATAGGGGTTTTTTCCCCCGGTAGGATTCCACCCACCTGTTGCCCTGTTGAATTTCTGTATAAATATTAATCATCATTAGTTATTAGTTATTGGGTCTTCAATAACTATTCTTCGTAATCAATCAAAACTTGTACCCAGCGTGGTGGTCGGGGGATGGAATTTCCTAAACGATCTAACAACAGCAAAGCTACTAAATGTACTACGAATAAATAGATAATATTATTAACTAAAATCATCCCGGCCGCGATCGCCTGAATCGTGTTCAAACTCGGCACGCTCAGCCAACCTAGTTTCACAAACACCCATTCCACCATCTCTGCTACTTGGGCGGTGACGTAAACCCAGAGGTCTTGGCCCACCAAGGCTGACAGCAGCCAAAACCGAAAAAAGAAGCCAAAAGTCCCAATTAGCGCGCCCACACTAATGGAAACAGACCAACTGGTTTTGCGCCTCCACAGTCCTCCAAGGGCAACTCCCATGATCCCAAAAGGTATGACATATAAAATGCTGCGGGTCGGACCCATCAGTACCGATAGTAACAAACCCGAAACTAAAGCCGCCATCCAAGCCGCCCGCTGACCCCAGCGCAGGTAGACTAGGGCAATGGGGACTGGAAAGAAGACTCGCAGCAAAGGTCCCAGTGGAAAATAGTAATTTACTAGCCAAATCAAGCTAGCGGTACTTGCTAAAAATGCCGTTTCCACTAGCCTCAAAGGTGCTGAGTTTCTGTTTGAGGTTGGGTCTGGATTGGTGCGATCGGCGGACAAAGCTGAAATAGCTGGGTGCTGCGGGTCGTTATTTGTATTAGGCGAACTGCTCACATTTGATGCAGAATCTGCTGAGAAAAAATCACTCATCCGATTTTAGATTTTATATTTTAAATTTTAGCTTTCACCAGACTAGAAACCAGTTTTTTTGAGTCGATAAATCCTAGCCCAATTTAATATTTATCCCAAACTTCTGGTTTCTGGTCGTCAGTGTGATGTGAGATTAAATTTCTCAGCCAAACAATCACCACGATTATTTTTAGACCTTGGGTTCTTGAATCACAAAAACCGAGCAAGATGCGTGGTGAACGACATAATTGCTGACGCTACCGAGGAAAGCTTCTGCGATCCCCGTGCGCCCACGCCGCCCCAAGATGATTAAATCTGCGCCCCAATTTTGGGAATATTCACAGATACAATGGCCTGTATCGCCATCTATTTGGGAGTCAAATTCCACCTTGACTCCTTGATTTGCTGCTGCGTCGCAGTAATTTTTCAGCAAACTCTCCCCTTGTTTGACTTCTTTTTCCAGCAACAAACGTTGAGTTTGATAAGCCTGATCCATTAATTGTACATTCATGCCCAAATCTACCGGAATTGGTACGGCAGACTCGCCCAAGGAGTTGACGGTGACGCAATGAAATAGCATCACAGCAGCTTGATTAGCCTTAGCTAATTCTAAAGTTTCGCTGAACACGCGGTGGCTCAATTCAGAGTCATCTAAGGCCGCAAAGATTTTCTGAAAACTCATTGATTAACCTCCGATGGTAATTAATAAACAGCCACAAGGGAGAAAATGCCTTTGACTTTAGTTCACAATCTCTCTCACTTCTAGACTAACAGCCGTTCTAGGGCGTGCAAGTCTGGAATACACAAAATGTCGCGTTCGCGCTGAATAGTTCCTTTTTTTTCCAGTTTGCTGAGCACCCGCGTTACTGTTTCCCTCGCTAGACCGCTGAGACTGCTCAATTCTCTGTGTGGGAGGTTGGGAATTTCTGTACCTCCTGTGGACATGATTTTCCCTTGTCCTTCTGCCAAAAATAATAGAATATCTGCTACTCGTGAGGTACTGTCGGACTCTCGCAAGCGGAGACGACGATTAACTTGTCGCAGCCTGCGAGCCATCAGTTGAGCCAGCCGAATCCCTGCTAGCGGCTCGGTGTGAATTAGTTGCACAAAATCCTGGGATGGCATATTACCGATCAGTGTCGGAGCTAGGGTAATGACATCTGTCGATCGCGGTGTTTCTTCGATCGCCGCCATTTCACCGAATAGCTCTCCTTTGCCTAAAATATTGAGCGTTACTTCTTTTCCGTCTAGGTTGTAGGTGCGAATTTTCACCCAACCATCCAATATAAAATACACAGATGTACCCCAGTCATTTTCCAACAAAATCACTTGATTTGAAGGATGGCTGCGGGTAACAATGTGGACAGTTGCTCTCTCAATTACAGGATCGGGTAAGCCTAAAAAGAAAGGAGTGGATAGTATCAATTGATTGATATTCGACTGCGGATCTCGGGTGTTAAAGCGGTCTTCCATGAGGCCATCATTTTAATTTATGCGCTTGAGCTTTGCTGGGCAGTTAAAAATAGCTTGCAGCCGAGTCATTGGATTTAAGAAACCAGAAACAAGAGTCTAAAATTAGGAGTTTTACCTCTAAAGTTTTGCGGTCTCCGGTCAAAAAATGGAATCAATAGCCTCAATCTCTGATTGGGAGCTAGAAGCTAAAAAATATACCACAATTTTTGAGGCCAAGACCTGTAACCGAAGTTTAGCTACATAATTGTAGCAGCCTAGTCTCCGAGTCAGAGGATGTGACTACCTTTGTCAAACAGCTAGCGAGAGATAGTTTAACACTGCTGAGAGCTTTGTTGTCAGGAGACCCCAACAGTCTATTGGTACAGTCCGCTAATATGTCATGCCAGTAACAAAATAGGATTTTCTACTGGCGAGCAACTCTCCCAGGTCAGCAGCAATGGAACATTCGGGGGAATAGTAGCCTCAAGGTTGGCGATCGATCTTGCGAGACTGGCGAGTTGTCTTAGCAACTTATCGGAGAACCCCCAAAACATTGTACCATTAATGTCTAGCCATAGATAAAGATAAAAAGCTATCATCAATTCTTACCGATCGCAAGGCAAAACATAGATAGTAGTTGGCAAGAAGTACAAAGAACCCTACAGATGGTCGGGCCCAAAAATACTACACCCGAAACAGGGGGATTGCATCCAGATTAATCTATGTATTTGAACATGACTATCCCATGACTTCAGCCTTTTTTTGGTAAAGTTTTTCGCAAGCCGCATTCTTAGAGGTTCCGCCCTTGAATTCTCAGAAGTACAAAATTCAAGCACTAATTGCTGAGATTGATGAGGTACTCAGCAAACCCGTACCCCGATTACCTTGGACGGGTTCGATCGATCTCGTGCACCAGCGTCAACTTTTAGAGCGAGTTCGCACCTATCTGGTTTCCCCAGACTCAAAGCTAATGGTGCCAGACAAACCAGCCAACAGCCCCCAGATGCGCCCGCAACCAGTTCCAGTACCCAAAGTACCACTGGCGACAAATCAACACTCAGCCACAGAGCAAATCTTGCAAGCAGTAACCGGAGAAATCAGCCATTTGCGAGAAAAGCTGACTGGTCCACTACAAGAAGACATAGAAGCTCTCCGTCAACAACAGCAGGCTCTGGTTCAAGAAATCAAGGAGCTGGAAGTCAGACGTCAGCAGCAACAATCCTTAGCTCAGCAACAAGCCCATCAACAGCAAATCATTTCGGAATTTTTGCAAGCAGTCACCAGCCGCTTGCAAGAAACCAGACTCGGTAATTTATCCCCCAACCCCCAAGCAACTACCTCCGACTCCCTAGATGTGCATCCACAAGCCCCAGGAGAATCATCGGTGCCGACATCGGCCCCCAGGTTGGAACAACTGCAAGAATTCGAGACTGAAGCCGATCGCCTCCTGATGAGACTCGATTCCACAATGCACATTGTATTCGAGGCTTTGCAAGGAAATTTGGAAAGCTATCAAGCCTCTTTGTCCCAAGGACTCGAAAAAATGCACGGTTTGGGTCAACAGAGCGAGATGATGTTTACCGCTTTGGTGAGCCATTTGGCCCAGGAGTTGGGCCGAGAAGCATCATCCTACCTACAGCAGCCCATCGATTTGTCCACCCTCGGAAATGCCACCTTCACCAGCGAGATACTACCAAACACCTCTCAAACCGAGTTAGCTACCGAGACTCCCAGAGCAGAAATGGCGATCGCCCATGGGAATAGTAGCAACCAACTCGAAGAACAAGAAAGACTACCCTATGCGGGAACAGAAATTTCTTCCCAATTCGGACAGTTGAAACGCGATCGTACTTCCGTAGCCATTTCGCTCCCGGATTTGGAAGAAAACTTGTTCGGTTCCGGGCCGCAAGTCGATCCACCAACAACTCCCTTTCCAGGGGCTGAATCCGAAACACCATCGGCAAAAACTGATGAAGAGGTTGAGGATGTTTATGCTAATTTATTTCTGGAAGCAGAAGTTGCAGAACTAGACCTGGAAAACTTCGTTATAGAAAATACCGCAACTGCTACCGAAAGTAAATTAATCCCCTCTGAAAATCAGCCAGTAGTTGCCAGTGAATCACCACTAGATAGTCAGGGATTAGATTTGTTTGGAGAACTGGAATTTGAGGATTCATCTGCCTCTCATCAGCCAGTAGTTGTCAGTGAATCACCACTAGATAGTCAGGGATTAGATTTGTTTGGAGAACTAGAAGCTGAGGATTCATCTGCATCAAATCAGCCAGTAGTTGCCAGTGAATCACCACTAGATAGTCAGGGATTAGATTTGTTTGGAGAACTAGAAGCTGAGGATTCATCTGCATCAAATCAGCCAGTAGTTGCCAGTGAATCATCACTAGATAGTCAAGGATTAGATTTGTTTGGAGAACTAGAAGCTGAGGATTCATCTGCATCAAATCAGCCAGTAGTTGCCAGTGAATCATCACTAGATAGTCAAGGATTAGATTTGTTTGGAGAACTAGAATTTGATGATTACTCGGCATCAGAGCAGCCAGTAGTTGCCAGTGAATCATCACTAGATAGTCAGGGATTAGATTTGTTTGGAGAACTAGAAGCTGAGGATTCATCTGAGTCCAATTCCAGCTTTTCAGGAAATGATGAAGCGCTAAATGCGACGAACGAGTTGTTTCAAAATCTATTACATGAAGATGAATCAGAGGCAGGATTTTTAGTAGGTGAAAATTCCGAGGAGCTAACTTTAGAGACTCCAGATTTAGGGAGACAGCAAGTGACAACACCACCCCTGTCTCCAGAACCAACCATACCCAAAGTCGAGCCACAACGACTGGGGAATCAAGGAGCAAATCCAGCAACTGCATCTAGCCAAAGTGAACTATCAGCTACTGAGGTTGGGACTCAAACCCGATCGACATCTGAGCTACCAGGGGCTTTGAGAAGCAGGGGAGAAAGTAGTTCCACATCCCAAAGCGCGCCAACTAATTTAGAACCCAGTAATCTCGCCCCTGAAGATTTTTATATCCAAGCTTCACCGGACGAAAATTTGCTACCGATAGAGTCCTCTCAGGAGGAAGATGTCGATCGCTCCCTGAACTTGGACAGCGATATTCTGGAACAATTAGAGTCAGACCTTTACAGTCTCGAAGGATTAGAAAATACTAACCCCAGACCATCCCCAGACTCCACAACAGTCAAATCCGGTTTCTTTGCCGATGCTGAGGCTAACACAGCAAACCCTTTTCCAGAAATGGCAGAGGCAGAACTCGGCACCCTAGAAGATTTGTTCCCAGATATCTTGCAAGAATCATCGGAGGATGAAATTTTTACTTTAGAAGACGATCTGGATTCTGATTTATTGACTCAAGAGGAAGCAGCGAATGTCAGTCTAGACGATATTTTGGCTAGTTTGACCCCAACACAGGAAAATCCGATTAATTCTGCCAATCCTTCCCCAGAAACTGCCGCAGAAACTACCAGAATGCGGTCGAATTCCCCAAAAAGTCAAAAAAAAAACCTAATTTCGATCGAGAGTAACAAAGCAGCATCAGTTCCCAATTCGGTTGCAAGCTCCATCGCTCCTTCATTCCCCGAATCTCCCACTCCAGCGCCCCCGCGCCCCAATTCTCACTGGTATTTGAGCATTGACTTCGGCACCTGCGGGCTTTCGGCGGCTTTGGTCGATCGGCAAAAACATCAGTTGTACCCGATTTACTGGGAGAAACAACCCTCAGAAACATCCTCTAATGATGCTTATGAGCCTGTTACCACTTGTCGCATTCCCTCGGTGGCAGTTTTGGCAAAAACAGCCACCGAGGGTCTAGGACAGCAAATAAGGGTCAATTCGGTGGGCGATCGACCACAGACTTTGCTGGTTGGGGAGTTGTTGCTGCAAAATTTCAAACTACCTTTGAAGGTGGGCATTCCCTATCTGCGGGAAACAGGAGTTGTCTATGAGCCTCTGTTGCAGCTTTCCCAGGAGCAGGCTATTTCTATCGCTTTGCCCCTCAACGGTTTGCGGGCGCTGTTGACTACTTTAAATCCCCGCTTACAGGGGCAGAATGATGATTTGTCAATGCCTAATTTCATCTGTCGAGCTTCGGGATTGGAGAAGGAAACTCTAGATCGAGCGCTGCAAAACTTACGCGGCGTAATTTTGGGAACTCCCGCCCATTGGTCCGATGCTTATCGGTTTAACCTGCGGGAGGCGGTTTTGGGTGCGGGACTGGTGGCCGAAGGTGAGCAAATTTTTGTGGTGGAAGATGCGATCGCCACTTTGCTTTCTGCTGTAACTCCTGTGACAAATGCCTATTTTGGGCAGTCGGAAACCGGGGAATCGATCGCTGAGGAAAATCCCGGCTCTAACCGACAGTTAGTGCTTCATGCTTCGTCTTTTAGTGGGGGAACTTTGATTATAAATGCGGGGGCGACGACGGTGGAATTGGGTTTAGTTGATTTGCCCGAAAATAGTCAACATTTAAGTTATACTGATTTTGCTTGCCAAAGTTTTGCTTTTGCTGGCAATGCTTTCGATCAAGATATTATTTGTCAGTTATTAGCAAAAAATGAAACCTTTGGAATGTCGCTGGATTTACCTCGTCCTGGACATCCAGATTTACCCAGTCGTTATCAATTGCAGCAGCGCTTACAAAGTTCCACTTTTGGTCTGCAATTGTTGGAAGCTGCCCGACATTTGAAGGTGATTTTGCAGCATCAAGAAAGCTTTGTTTTGGATATTGGCGAACAACGTTGGAATGTGCGACGGAAGGATTTGGAAAGTCAGGTTTTAGTGCCTTTTGTGCAGCAGTTAAACCGAGAATTGAATGTTTTGTTGAGCCGTGTCGGAATATCGCCGGTGGGCATAAATCAGGCTATTTGTGCTGGGGGAATGGGCGCTTGGCCGGCGATCGCCCGTTGGCTGCGACAGAAACTCCCGAATGCGATCGTAGTTCAATACCCAGAATTTGAGGATGTGAAAATCAGTCGCGTGGCTTGCGGATTGGCGAGTGTAGCTGTTTATCCTCAAATTTTAGATGCTTCGAGGCATCAATACGGCAACTTTTTTATTCTGTGGGAATTAATGCAGGTGCTGGGGGAAGCAGCTATGAGGTTTGAGCAAATTTTGCAGTTATTGGAACGCCGTGGCGTGAATACTCGCACCTGTGAGTCCCGGATTTTGGGAATTTTGGCGGGAAATTGGACGGCGGGACTTTTGCCCGATCGCACCGATTTAATGTTGTTAGCGCCGGATTCTCAGCAAAATCCTGATTGGGAGGCGATCGGGGCTGCACCGCTATTTCTTCAAGAGGGCGATCGGACTTATAGTTTGAATATCCCACAGGCTTCTATAGTGCGGGAATATTTGACGAAACTCGCCTCTAGCAGTCAGCAAAAAATCTTAGAACCCCTCACAATTGCTTGGGGTGTTCGGACAAATACTTAATAGATTCCCCATGCTCTATTCCCATTCAATAGCAACTATTGCTTTAGCCGCTGGTTCCTGTAGCAGTGAAACCGCCCAGCCTTGGGGGGTGGAGAGTTTCCTCCTGGTTGCTCCTAATCCATAGCATTGTTGCATCCAGGACTACCTTGATTAATCATAGCTCAAACTTCCTCGCTTCATTTGTTCCCGTTCTATGGCCTCAAACAAAGCCCGAAAATTTCCCGCCCCAAAACCTCCCGCTTGCACTTTTAGATCGTTAACTAAGGCAATTCGGCGTTCGATTATCTCAAAAAAGAATGTAGGTTCAGCAAAAATTGGCTGCGTAAAAATTTGCAACAGCAGGGCTGCGGGAGTCTCTTCCGGCCAATCTACTAAAACTTGAGCACTTACAATTTCTTGCCAATCTTTTGGTACATAGTTTTGCTGTTGTTGTAATTCTTTATAATAAGTCCAGGGAACCGGCAGAAAAGGTAAACCGCGCGATCGCAAATCAGCAACAACTCCTACAATGCGATCGGTTTGCAAAGCCATATGTTGAATGCCCGGTCCTTGATTTGCATCCAAAAACTCTTGAATTTGAGAATTAGGTGATGCCGATTCATTAATAGGCAATTGCACTCGACCTTCAGCATGAACCATGACTCGACTGCGTAAAGCCGATTTGTCAGTCTGAATATCAAAATTTTGCTTAGTCTGAAAACCTAGGACTCTTTGATACCAATTAACAGCAGTAGACAAATCCCCGGTTGCCACATTTAAAACTACGTGGTCAATATTAGTAAATAGTGGGATTTCGGCAGAATTAATGGATAGTGAACTATCACCACTTCCCTCAATCAAGGTGTGGCTTAAGTCTCCCCAACCAGCAATTTTTGCCCGCTTAAAACTGCCTCCTGCATTTATACCTTTTTGAATCGGTTCCAGTAGTGTAGCACCTTCAGCGATCGCTCTAGCTATGGCAAATTCAATATTTTTTACCCGGAATCCCACATCGGCAATACCAGGAGGATGTAATTTCAACCAACTAGCGACAGGGCTAGAGGATGTCAATGGGGAAGATAAAACAAAACAGATATTGCCACTTGCGATCGCTTCACTATGAGTGTGGCTATTGGCATAACTTGCTGTGGCTTGAAAGCCTAATTTGCTCACAAACCAGTCCCGCGATTTTGCGGCATCTTCAGTATAGAATTGAATGCGATCGAACTCCATAATCAATAATTGAAAATGGCTAGGGGGAAATTAACAAACTGTTTAGTCATTTTTATGTTTAATAAGGTTAATTGACTTAACAATAGCCTATAAACAGGAGCTCTGGTGTCTGCCTGAAGACTGAATCATGAAGATTGTAGATTTGGGATAGGGGATTGTGGATCGAAAGGGGAAATCGAAATATATCTTCAATTATATGATAAATTTAAAATTTATCACCCCAGGTTCATCAGTCGTAACAATCTCAAATCTACAATCTCAAATCTACCATGGGTATGCTGCTTAAATTCTAGAAAAACAAATGACTTTCAGGCTGAATGTTAATTTCCATTGGGACTGCTTGTGGGTCCGCAGAAAGAGCAAACATAATGGCATTGGCAGCAGTTTCTGTAGTCAACATTTTTGACCTATCTACCTTCAAACTCACACTATCCCAAAAGGGAGAATCCACCCCACCAAAATAGAATAGCGTAAACTTGATACCATAGCGACGCAATTCATCGGCCATGCACTTACTGAAACCAACTACCCCAAACTTGGAAGCACAATAAGCTGTTCCCATCGCCATCGAATGCTTACCCAAAATGCCGATGACATTACAAATGTGACCTGATTTGTGGTCTTTCATCACATTAGCTGCTGCTTGAGATGTGTAAAAACTGCCTTTCAAATTCAAGTCAAGCATCGCATCTAAATCAGCGGGTTCTAACTTGTTCCACTGCTTGAGGATACCCGCACCAGCCGCATTTATCAATACATCAATTTGTCCGAAATGCTCTACAGTTTTCTGCATCAGAGTTTGGACTTGTGACAACTGAGTAATATCTGTAGGTACTGTTAGTACCTTGGTGGTGGGGAATTCGGCGGCTATTGCGTCTAAACGACTGCTGTCTCTGGCTGCAAGCACTAGGATTGCACCTGCATCTGCCAGTTTGTGGGCTACCGCTGAACCAATCCCACCAGTAGCGCCCACAACAACCACAACTTTATTCTGCATATCCCTTTACATTTCTTTACATCGTGTTTGTATGATAACTCAAGTTATGAAAATTGGGCGAAGCGGCATGGGGAATGGGGAATGGGGAATGGGGAATTGGGAATGGGGAATGGGGAATGGGGAATTGGGAATGGGGAATTGGGAATTGGGAATAACGAATAACCAATAACTAATAACTAATAACCAATAACCAATAACCAATAACTATTTCAGAGAAACTTGCCAGCCTTTATCTACTTTTTGGATTTGGAGAGAAGTGCAAGATTGCAAAAATTTAGGGAATTTTCTACTGAGATTGAATTCCTTAATTATTTGAGTAATTTGTTTACCATATTGTCGGTGAAATTCGCTACCTACATTTGAGAGAAATACAGAATTAGCTGGAGAGTTTCTGGTGAGGTCTTTCACGATTTGGACAATGGCTGTTTCCAAGTCTTCAAGAGAATTAATACTTGCCAAACTAGCTGGGACTGCCATGCTGTTAGGTGAACTTTCTTTGTTGATTATTGGTGGTTTTGGTGACTGTTTTACCTCAAACAAAGTTACATAGGCTTGAGAATTTTCTGAGGGTTGGTGAACCACAAATTCCGTGGGATATTTAATAAATATATCTCTGGTTTTAGTACCTAGGAGATGAGTTGCTACAACTTGATTGAGGGCTGAACCGTAATTTTCTTTAAATAAAACTGAAATCCTGGAAAGTTTTACCCACTGAGCTGATGTGCGTTGTTGTTCTGTTTTGATTAATTCTTTTAGATTGAGAATTAATTTTTCGATGGGGTCAGGTTCGTTTACAGATACAAGGGAATGGGTTTCAGTTTGTCCTGTTTTGCTATTTAAAACTATGATTTTATCTACTTGTTTGCGGACTTGAAAAACTGTTAATCCGTGAGCTTGGAGAGTATTGCTGAGGTGGGTCAATGCGCGATCGGACGAACAGACCAAAATCTCCTTGGCTGTGGGATAATGGACAAAAATAGATGCTCCAACGGTAGCCATTTTTAAATCGGCACTGTCTTTTCCGGGGGGAACATGAATAAGTTGATAGCCGCGTTGGTGAAATTCAGCATCTTTTTTACCCATGCTGCGCCAATTGGCAAAGGCAACTTTAATTTGGATGGGATACTGGCAAATTCCCTCTAGGAATTTTTCGGTTTCGAGATTGAGTTGCAAGTTTTCGACATCTAGCAGCAGGATGGCTATGCCGACGCCAAATGAGAGTGTTGGAACAGTGGGAGTTGGAGATTTCGATGGGGCTGAGTTATTGGATTTAGCTGGTGCTATGGGGGCTTCGGCAAGTTGCTGAATTTTGGCGATTAATTTGGTGAATTGAGCCGAATTAATGAATTCAGGAATCAAGAGGATTTGGAGGTATTTTTTGGCAGTTAGCAGGATTGAATCTACATCTTTTGCTAATCTGAAACTTTTGGTAAATTTGAAAATCAAAATTGACTGAAAATCAGGTTTGGCCCACTGGGTTTTCCTGTATTTTTCAGCTATCCATTCGGGGTGCTTGGATTGAATGGAAACTAGAGTTTGAGCTAGATAGCGACTGATGGCGCTGAATGCGGCAGATTCTTGAGTCGCCAGCAAGGGGTTATGAGCGGGCATAGCTCTCCACAATGCAGGATGGTTTCTAAATCTATCTTGACACTCTCAGGTCTAAAGACACGCTCGATTGGTGACTCCAGCAGCAGGCTTGCTCAGAGAGGATTGGAAAGCTCAGACTAGAGGTCGATGCTCACGCCTGTGTTGCTTGGATAAACGTCCAAAGGTTCTAGTATGCCCTATAATTCTAGTTTTTCGCCAGTAGTCGGACGATCGCGCGCCATATCAAACCAACAATAATTAAGGTTAACCCAATCAGCCAAATTTGCCTCTGGACCCAAAAAGCCAGAAACAAACAGGAAGCTAAACCTACTATAGCGAGCCATTGGGGGTAAAGTCTGTGGGTGGGGGAAAGTTGCAGGGCGGCGAGGTTGGTGATAGCGTAGTAGATCAAAATGCTAAAAGCGCTAAATGACCAAGTGGTTTGGACATCGCCGATGAGGATTAAAAGCGCGATCGCCACTTCCACGACCACCACAGCTACATAGGGAGTTGTCCCAGAGGGGTTGAGACGCGCCAAGACTCTCGGCATATCCCGACGTCGCCCCATCGCCAGCAACACCCGCGACAGCCCTAAAATTAAGTTCAGCAGCACTCCCAGCATGGCGGTAATAGCCCCAACAGCTAGCAGTTGAGAAACTCCCGGAATTCGGAAACTGCGGGCGATGACTTCCAAAGGTGCAGCAGTGGTGGCTGTTTGCAGGGACAATTGAGCGGGACCACCCACGCCAACAAAGACTATTGCTACCGCCATGTAAAGGAGCATTGTCAGCACCAAAGTGAAAATTATGGCTTTGGGAATGGTTTGCTTCGGTTCCCGCACTTCCTCACTCATGGTGGTGATGCGCGCGTAACCGCTATAGGCCACAAACATCAGGGCGGTGGCGTGGAGGATGGATGCGATCGAACTATCATTCTGTACAGTCGGCATTTCCGAGCTTAGCTCTGGTAAACCAGCCATGACGAACACTGTCAGAGACACCAGTGTAACTGAGACTATGACAGTATTGGTAATATGCGATCGCCTTATACCAGTTAATACCACCAGAGTGAGGGTGGCGAGGGCGACTAAGGCTGTTAAGATGAGATAAGTGCGATCGGCTACACCAATTAGATTTAAAAAATACCCCGCAAAACCCAAAGCAGCAGTAGCCGCCGAAGCCATTTTAGCTAACAAAAACATCCATCCCGCCGTAAAACCCAGCCAAGGATTCAGATATTTGTAACCATATTCATAAGTACCGCCACTAACAGGATGACTTGCAGCTAATTGAGCACTGTTGAGGCCATTGCAAACAGCAACTAAAGCAGCAATAGCCACAGCCAAAATCACTCCAGGCCCTGCAATTTGTGCAGCCATCCCGATACTCACAAATACTCCCGTACCGACAATGGAGCCGAGCCCCATCAGAGTCGCACCGAAAACACCTAATTCTCGCTTTAGTAATTGTGAAGACATAATTATAGCCAGGAAAATGCCCGCTCCACCCAAATATTTGTCCCTGGTGGAACAGGCAAAATGCCTGTTATCAAATAAGTTCTAGATGCCAGTATCAACCAAAACGACCTTGAATATAATCCCTGGTACTGGGATTGCTTGCCGAAGTAAAAATCCGACTTGTCGGCCCAAATTCAATCATGCGGCCGATGCGACTTTCATCAGTATTAAAAAATGCCGTGTAATCAGAAACACGAGCAGCCTGCTGCATATTGTGAGTCACAATCACCACAGTTAACTGTTGCCGCAGAGTCTGAAATAGCTCCTCAATCTTCATTGTAGAAATCGGGTCCAAAGCCGAACAAGGTTCATCCATCAGCAAAATTTTTGGTTTCACAGCTAGAGCACGAGCAATGCAAAGTCGCTGCTGCTGTCCACCAGAAATCCCCTGAGCCGATTTCTTCAAATTATCTTTGACCTCATCCCAAAGCGCGGCGCTTTTCAGTGCAGATTCTACAATTTCATCTAATTCTGCTTTACTTTTTTTGCCAAATATTCTCACTCCATAAGCAATATTATCATAGATACTTAGTGGAAAAGGATTTGGTCTTTGAAACACCATCCCAATTTGGCGACGCAGACTATTAATATTCACTTTAGGACTGTAAATATCCTGTCCAAAAAACTCAACCCTTCCTTTGATGATTACTTTTCCTTCCAATTCCCCAATCCGGTTAAGAGCCTTCAGAAAAGTTGATTTACCACAACCAGAAGGTCCAATAATAGCCGTGACTTGTGGGTGAGGAATATTCATCGACAAATTTTCCAGAACTTTGTGAGTTCCGTAGTAAAAACTCAAGTCCTGAACCCGCAAGGCTGGCATTGCCTTGGGGTCAATTTCCTGGGCGGTATCTGCCGAAAAATTATGGGTATTTTTTCCAGTTGTCAAGTTACTTTCAAGTGTCATTATTTTCAGTTATGTAGGGTTAATAGTAAACTTTGAGATGTAGATAACTATCTCGCTAATTGTTGGCTGACTGTTCCCGAAGGGAGACCTATAATTAATGAGAATTATCTATTTTGCAAGCGTTTGCGTGTCACCGCACGAGAGGCAACGCTAGCAATCAAAACCATGCCTAAAAGCACAGAAGCCGCCGTCCAAGCCAATTCATTCTGTTCCTTGTAAGGAGAACTGGCATAACTGTATATTAATACTGACATAGAAGGAGTTGGAGTCAGAAGCGTCCCCGGAATTTCTTGGATTTTCGAGAGAGTTTCTGCACCAAGGGGAGACTGAGTTATTTCTCCCAATTTCTCAATCAAAGGAGGCCAAAACTGGCTGGACAAAGCAGTAACGATGAGTGGTGCGGTTTCGCCGGCGGCGCGGGAAGCGGCGAGCAAAACGCCTGTGGTAATCGTCGGGAGTGCCGAGGGAATGATAATCCGAAAGATAGTTTGAAAACGTCCGGCTCCCAAACCTCCTGAAGCGAGCCGATAAGAAGTAGGGACTAATTTTAATGCTTGTTCTGTTGTCAAGGCGACAACGGGAAGCATAATAATACCCAGAGCGATACCGCCAGCTAATCCTGAAAATACTTTGGTTGTAACGACAATTAAAGCGTAAGTAAAGACTCCCACAACAATGGAAGGAACGCTGCTGAGAATGACGGTGATAAAGCGAATGGCATTTGCCATCCCTTTATTTTCTCTGCCAAATTCTGACAAAAATATTCCGGTCATTACCCCGATTGGGACACTAAATAAGGTTGCAATTCCTACCATTAAAGCCGTGCCCAGAATCGCATTGGCAAATCCGTTGGGCTGGTCTTCAACTCCTACTGGTGCTGGCAGGGAAACTAAAACGTCCCAGCTTAAATGTGTTAATCCTTCCCCCAGGATTTTGTATAAAATAGCGAACAAAGGCAGCAGAGCTAAGGCTGTGAGACCAAAGGCAATAACAGTCATTCCTCGGCTAAAAAAGTTTCTACCTAGGGACAGGGGATTGTAAATTTCTGCATCCAGAATAGTTGGTGTTTTTTGTGCTTGATTCATGTTTAGTTTTTCGCTCCCTTGACACCGATTAGCTGAACCAACAATACTGCGACTGCGTTCACCAATAGGGTGATGACAAATAGAATTAGCGCTAAATACATTAAAGAACCGACGTGCAGAGGTTCTTGAGCTTCCCGAAATTGGCTGGCTAAAACAGCGGGGATTGAGTAACCAGGAGCTAGAATAGATTGGTTGATTTGAATCGAGTTGCCAATTACCATGGTGACTGCCATGGTTTCGCCTAAAGCGCGTCCCAAGGCCAAGATGGTTGCCCCGATAATTCCTGAACTAGCTGCTGGTAATAACAACTTAAATATTGTTTCCCAACGGGTGGCACCTAGGGACATGGAAGCACTGCGCAAGTCTACGGGAACTGACATCAAAACATCGCGACTAATGGCGGCTACTGTTGGTAAAATCATGATGGATAACAGTATTCCAGCGGGCAACATTCCTGGACCAAAGGGTTCGCTGCTAAACAGGGGGAACCAACTGAAATTGTTAAATAGCGACTGTTGTAAAGGTAGGAGAAAGGGAATGAGAACAAAAATTCCCCAAAGTCCAACTATGACGCTGGGAATGGCTGAGATTAATTCCACCATGAATCCCAAGGGCGATCGCACCCAAACGGGCAAAAAGTTTTCGCTGGTAACTATAGCCACGGAAAGTCCAAGAGGAATTGCGATAATAATGGCGATCGCAGAACTAATCACAGTCCCGTAAATAAAGGGCAAAGCTCCAAATTGTAACTCCCCAATATCCCACTTAGGATTCCAGAGGAATGAGATGCCAAACTTGCTAATCGCAGGCCAAGCATCTTTAAAAATTACCGCGCTCATCCCGAACAACGTAGCTGCTGTCGCTAGAGCAAAAGCCCATACAAATATGGTAAATCCTGACTCCACCCACAAACCTTCACCTGAAGTATCAGTCAAGTCTACTTCTGTAGTGTTTGTGATTTGCTGATTAGTCAATTTTTTCGGTTCCTTAGCAAAATTGGTCATACCCTAGTTGTTACTGAGTAAACAGTGAAATATGTGGTTGATGGAAGAGTAATTATAGTAGATGTAGTAGGGTGCGCTGCTGCGCACCTTACCCCTGACAATTTATAAGTTGGGAGTTAGATATTTAACTCCTAACTGAGTTGTAGCGCCCTCTCTTAACCTTTAGCAAGTACAGTCTGATTTACTGTTTGAATTACCTTTTGAGCTGTCGGCGAAGGAATTCTAGTAAATTCTAGCTGTTTGTTGATACCTTGGCCTGTAGTCATCACCCAATTAACCATCTTTTTAATAGCATCGGCTTTCGCAGCAGGATACTCTTTGTAGATTAACAACCAAGTTAAACCAACAATCGGATAACCGTCGTTGGGATTCCCTTCTACTAAACGGAAGTCGGCGGGGAATATTTCCCCTGCTAAAGCTTTTTCGGCTTCTGCCAAGTTAGCATCTACAAAACGACCAGCTTTATTTTGAATAAATGCTGTTTGGAGCTTGTTTTGTCTGGCATAGGTATCTTGAACATAACCGATCGCACCGGCTGTTTGTTTCACTAAACCTGCGACACCTGGGTTTCCTTGACCGCTGAGGGGGCTTCCGGGCCAGCTAGGTTGAGCGGCGGCTTTGATGGTACTGCCGATCGCCTGTAAGTGATTAGCAAAAATAAAGGTTGTACCGCTGCTATCTGCCCGTACAACTACTCGAATCGGAGTATTTGGCAAATTTTTAGCTTGTCCAGAAATTCCAGCGATTTTAGGATCGTTCCAGCGGGTAATCTTCCCTTCAAAGATGCCTTTCATCGCATCGGCGCTCAATCTAACATTGTTTACTCCTGGCAAATTGTAAACAACCGCAACAGCTCCACCAGCGGTAGGAACAGCAATGACACCCCGTTTTACTTGAGCGATTTGCGCGGCCGTCATCAGCGCATCGCTACCTGCGAAGTCAACAGTACCTGAAATTAATGCTTTGATGCCAGCACCACTGCCAGTCCCTTCGTAGTTTACAGTAATTTGATTAGCACTTCTCATCTGCGAGAAATAGCGATCGTAAAGAGGTTTGGGAAAAGTAGCTCCCGAACCATTTAGTGTGACGGCTGCTACAGCAGAAGTAATTAACGAGAGCGAAAATGCGGCTGCTGCTAGCGTAACTATAAAGGCACGTCGCCAACGTCCTGTGAAAAAAAACATACTCCTCCTCCTTAAATAACAGACTTTGGGGAATCCCCTCCATAGGATAGACCGAAACATACGAGTCAGACCTGGAGAAAGGATAAGCTTGTTTTAAATTTTGGTTAAATTTGAATTAAATTTTTGACAATTAGCTGTTGGGAGAGTTAATAAAAAAAATTTCACCATTGATACCATAGGCACCAGCCTCGGATTCTTGAAGAAATTGGGGCTTGACTCCGATCGCTGGTAAATCGCTTAAACCCTTGCCCGCAATGGCATCTATCCATTTTTTAATTCCCTGTTCAACTATGGCATCCACACCTCAACATCTGCTATTAAAGATGGGAACAACTTAGGCAAGTGCGATCGCCACTTGATGTTTTTGACCGCTGGATTTCACTTGAAAAACTGTAGATCTCGACTGCAAATATTTTAGCAAGCTGGAATTTTTACCCAAAAAACTTTTCACAACTAAATCGGCATTAGATTTATATTTATCCAAAAAATCTTTCTGAATTCTTACCAGACTCACCGTATCCTCGTGCAACTCATTTTTGGCACATTCAATAATTTCTAAAATTTTAATTTGAAAAACATCCAGAGAATCAATAGTAGAGGAATTGACAACAGAAACGATTTCTATATCCGGTTTTTGGGCAACATTTTGATCGACAACAACCGTCGCCAAAGGCGCTTCAGACATGGCAGAAACTCCCGGTTCTACTGACTCAGAAACTGTTACTCCATGAGAACTTACAGAATTAAAAGCAATAGTATGGCGCTCTTTAAAAAACTGAGCTACCATCGAAAAGCGAGCTATACGCTCCTCAATAGATTTATGCTCAGCCTGTAATAACTCTGCAACTTGATGAGCCAATTCCTCAAAACTAGGAATTTCCATTTCCCGATCGCAGGAATAGTGACGAGTATCACCACTCCGACAATTGTCTATAGACAAAACAGAATTTTGTCGCCGCACCCGAAACACAGTCAACCCCTGATTTTGCAACTGATTGCAAAGATGATTTAACAAACCATCCGAAGAACAAACAAAAACTTCTCGCACATCGCGATATCGATATAAAATAGCAGCACCAAAGGCAATCATTTTACCATCAGCACTATTAGCACCGCCCGGAACATGAATCAGCTCATAACCACGGTCATAAAGCTCAGCATCCAACTTCCCCGTACTCAGATTTTTCCAGTTAGAAAAAGCAACTTTAACTTGCAGAGGATAGACGCACAAACTCGCTAAGAATAGTTCTGTATGAACGTTAAGTTTCAGATTTTCTGCATCTAACAGCAAAATCGCAATCCCGCAGGACTTTGTGGTGGTTGCAGGGGCGATTTCCTGGGGGATAGCTGCGCTTAATTCACTTTCCGTGAATTGGCGACTTAAAGACTGTGGCCCTAGGGGCTCAAAGAATTGTTTGCCGCAAGCCTTGCACAGATACCGCTGGCGACCCTTGGGACGGCCGTTTTTACGGAGTTGGTCAGATTCGCATATGGGACATTTCATTTAACCATTATTACAGCCTACTCCCAAACCGAACAAGGCATTAGCTACCTTCTTTTTATCTTCCTACCCTGCGGGAACGGCTTCGCCGAACGCGCCCTTAGCGTCTTCGCGGTTCGTTAAACACATATCCCTTGACCCGTTCAGAAGCCCCATAATAGTAAAAGAAACTTAACAATTATTAAAAAAAATGGCTAGAGACTTGCGAGGATTCCTCAAACTACTCGAAGAACGGGGACAACTGCGCCGGATTAGCGCTTTAGTCGATTCCGACTTAGAAATTGCCGAAATTTCCAACCAAATGCTGCAAAAAGGCGGCCCAGGCTTGCTATTTGAAAACGTCAAAGGCGCAGAATTCCCGGTGGCGATTAACCTATTAGGTACGGAAGAACGGGTTTGCTGGGCGCTGAACATGGAAAAGCCGATCGAACTTGAAGAACTCGGCAAAAAATTAGGTATGCTACAACAGCCCAAACCCCCAAAAAAGATTTCCCAAGCCATAGAATTTGGCAAAGTGCTGTTTGACGTAGTGAAAGCCAAACCGGGGCGCGACTTCTTCCCGGCTTGTCAGCAAGTGGTAATTGAGGGAGAAGGGCTCGATTTGAACAAAATCCCGATGATTCGCCCCTATCCGGGAGACGCGGGCAAAATTATCACTTTGGGTTTGGTAATTACCAAAGATTGCGAAACCGGTACGCCGAATGTGGGGGTTTATCGCTTACAGTTGCAGTCAAAAAATACCATGACTGTACACTGGTTATCTGTCCGAGGCGGCGCGCGCCACTTGCGGAAAGCGGCGCAAGCTGGTAAGAAATTGGAAGTTGCGATCGCCCTAGGTGTCGATCCACTAATCATCCTGGCCGCAGCAACTCCCATTCCTGTAGACTTATCCGAATGGTTATTTGCCGGACTTTATGGCGGTTCCGGCGTGCAATTGGCCAAGTGCAAAACCGTAGATTTGGAAGTACCTGCTGACTCGGAAATCGTGTTAGAAGGAACGATTACCCCCGGTGAAGTTCTGCCCGACGGGCCCTTTGGCGATCACATGGGTTATTACGGCGGTGTGGAAGATTCGCCGCTGGTACGGTTCAATTGCATGACGCACCGCAAAGATCCGATTTATTTAACGACATTTAGCGGCCGCCCCCCGAAAGAAGAGGCTATGATGGCGATCGCCCTAAATCGCATTTATACCCCTATTTTGCGGCAGCAAGTATCGGAAATTGTCGATTTCTTCCTACCGATGGAAGCGCTGAGTTATAAAGCGGCAATTATTTCGATCGATAAAGCCTATCCCGGTCAAGCGCGCAGGGCTGCTTTAGCATTTTGGAGTGCATTGCCGCAGTTTACTTACACCAAGTTTGTGATTGTTGTCGATAAAAGTATCAACATTCGCGATCCGCGTCAAGTAGTCTGGGCAATTAGTTCTAAAGTTGACCCGGTTCGAGATGTATTTATCTTGCCGAATACGCCGTTTGACACGTTAGATTTTGCCAGTGAAAAGCTTGGTTTGGGAGGCAGAATGGGGATTGATGCGACTACGAAAATGCCGCCGGAAACCGAGCACGAATGGGGTAAACCTTTGGAATCCGATCCTGATATGACGGCGATGGTTCAGCGGCGTTGGGCCGAGTACGGTTTGGCCGATCTAAATTTGGGAGAAGTCGATCCTAATTTGTTTGGTTATGAGATGAGGTAAGGACTTAGACCTTGACCATTGTTGTCAACTTAACTTAAACCTTGAGTATCTCTTGTTTGTATCAAAGTCTAGATCCCCCCTAACCCCCCTTAATAAGGGGGGGACAAGAGTTATTCAAAGTCCCCCTTATTAAGGGGGATTTAGGGGGATCGAGACTCAACTACAAGTGACATTTATTCTGGATTTTGATAAACTGAGAGTAATGTTTTTTGCCGGGAGGCAAGTTTATTATGTCTCTTGCCAAAGATTTAGAGTACACAGAAGAACTATCAGAAGTCTGGAAACATTTGATTAATCTCGTGTTTAATACCCTTGATTCTTCGGTAGGGGCGGGTTTTACAAATAATATTTGAGACCAACCAACAATCTGTATAAACCCGCCCCCACCCAACCAATAACCCCGATTAACTTGATTGGCGACCCAAAAAATGCAGATTTGCGCTCCGGCCAGGGCTTTGCTCCCGGAAGGATTCGTCGATAAAGATAAAAGTGCTTGCAAAGCTTCCCCTGCATTCTGATAACGCTGACTGAAATGGTCGCGCACCATTTTATCTAAAACATCCGCAAATCTAGAGTCAACTCTTGGCACTAATTGCCGCCAAATTACTTCCCCGGTTCTCGGATCTTCCTGCAATTGGTGCGGGGGAATTCCTGTTAATGCTTGAATCCCAATCATCCCCACAGCATAGACATCGCTGCACAATTTTGGTTTTCCTTTAGCTTGTTCGCTGGGTGCATATCCGGGTGTGCCTATAGCAATTGTTGTTGTGACATTTCCATTAACATTCACAATTAATTGATTGATTTCCCTAACTGCACCAAAGTCAATCAAGACTATTTTACCATCTTGGCGACGGCGCATTAAATTAGCTGGTTTAATATCTCGATGAATAACGGCATTTGGTTGGTGTTCGTGAGGAACTGTTAAAACTTCTAAGATGTTTTTTAATAAGGTAATAACGTAGGATTCGCTTAACTTTTTGCCGGGAACAATCTCTGTGCTTAAATTATGTCCATCTATGAATTCTTGAACTAGATAGAATTCGCCATTTTCTTCAATGTGAGCAAACAAAGTCGGAATTTGCGGGCATTGATTTCCTAAATTGTACAAAACTTGTGCTTCGGTATCGAACAACTTTCTGGCTAGCTGCAAAACAACGGGACGATTGTCTTTCGGTTTCAGGTGTTTGACGACGCAGTGGGGTGTTCCGGGTAAGTCTAAATCTTTGGCTAGGTAGGTGTCGCCAAAGCCACCACCAGCCAAGAATTTGATTATTTGGTAGTGGTTGCGGAGGATTGTACCTGGGGGAATCATCGGTTTTAGGTGGATGGGTGGAGATTAAGCTTATTTTGACACAATCCTTGTTTTAGTTTGTAGTTGCGCTGTCTTAGTCGCCCGGTTCGCAGTTGCGCTGTCTTCGCTGGGGGCAATCTTTTTCACTTTATATGGCGGCACAGATTCCCATTATTTAATGATATGTCAAGTCTGCATAAAAATCAAGTATTCGATCGCCCGTTAATACCAATTTCATGAAGTAGCGTGACATAGCTAACCCCCCCCAACCCCCCCTTGCTAAGGGGGGGCTTTGAACTGCATTTCTAGCAAATATTTATGAAAACAGATATCTGGCATTTGCTACCAGATTCCGGCAGGGATTTAAATCCCTGCCTCATAGCAAAAGTCCTCTCAAAGAGGACTGAAGATAAGGATTGAAAAAAGGATTGAAATAGAGATTAATCGATCGCCTTTTCAGTCGTCTTTAGACGACTTGAACTCTCTCGGCGGGGGTTTAAACCCCCGACGGACTGTTGCAACAAGCGCAAAAACCAAATCACAAATCAGTTTACCGTTCCAAAACCTCAACCAAGTCTTCCACCATCACATCGAAGACTTCAGCAAGTTTCTGCAAAGCCGTATAGTCCACCGTTGCCATTTTGGGAGCTTGGGCATATTTTTTAACCGTGCTGTAGGGAATTCCCGTTCTGTCAGAGACTTCTTTCAGCGTCCAACCCTTCTCCTCAGCTAGTTCTCGAACTCGCAACCGAATTAAACCCATCTTCCCGCTGATAAATCAGTTTAATATTCCAATATCTCAACTAAATCTTCGATCGCAATATCGAACGCACGAGCCATTTTATTCAGAGCCGTATAGTCTACAGTTGCCAGTTTATACCAATTTAATATGAGGCTGCATATATTTCGATCCCCCTCGCATCCCCACCCCCCCTAGGGCGTGTTTTCAAACCCAAAGATCCCCCCCAGCCCCCAGGGCTGTTTCATTCTTTGTAGGGGCAATCCCACGCCCGGTTGCCCCAATGCCTGAAATGAATGAAAATGGTCTGTGGGGGGGTAGGCACGCACCATCCACTACCCCTACAAAGCCCTCGTTTTTTGGAGAATGAAACCGCCCTGGAATTAACCCCATCTTCCCGCTGACAAATTAGTTCAATGTTCCAAAACCTCAACCAAATCTTCGATCATCAAATCGAAGACAGCAGCAAGTTTCTGCAAAGCCGTGTAGTCCACTGTTGCCAGTTTAGGAGCTTGTGCATAATTTTTGACTGTGCTGTAGGGAATGCCCGTTCTCTCGGAAACTTCTTTCAGCGTCCAACCCTTTTCCTCAGCTAGTTCTCGAACTCGCAACCTAATTAACCCCATTTATGCTTGACATAAGCTACGTGTTTGGCTTTTAATAGTTAAATACAGCGATCGCCCTTGATTTCTGAGGTCGCAGGGCGATCGCTTTTCATTCACTACCCACAAAAGTGGGAAGGATTTTCCTATGATACCAAAACAACCGACATATCGCGATCGAGTTCAACCGTGGCATCTAATTCGGCATCTCCCCAAGTGTCAGCGGTTAACAGTCGCCCGTTTCGCCCGTCGCCGCGATGCCGAATCTTACCTCAATGCGCTGCGCCGCTTAAGGCCCGCAGTCCCGCATACAATTGTGTTCGTAAATGCGGTGTCTGTGTTAGATGAAAACAGCGTGCTAATTCCGATGCAATTGGCGATCGAAGTTTAATAGCGATCGGACTGAGATCTTGCATTTGTTGCCATATTCCGGCAGGGGTTTAAACCCCTGCCTCATAGCGAAAGTCCTCTCAAAGAGGACTGAAGAAAGGACTGAAGAAAGGACTGAAGAAAGGATTGAATTAGAGATTAATCGATCGCCTTTTCAGTCGTCTTTAGACGACTTTAGCTATGAGGCGGGGGTTTAAACCCCCGACGGACTGTGGCAATAAGTGCAAAATGTGCGATCGATTAATCTCTTACAGCATTCGTGCCAAAAAAATATTGCTAAACTGTAAATAGACTTAAGTTAAGGAGTCAAATCAATGCCATCTCCCTTTCCCGGTATGGACCCGTATTTAGAGCATCCCGAACTCTGGCCTGCCCTACATCACTGGCTAATTATTGAAATTGCCAGATTATTATCTCCGCAACTACGTCCTAAGTATTTAGTGTCTGTAGAAGTGAGAATGTATGAAATGGCTGACGATAATTTATCAATTGGCATTCCTGATGTAAACGTAATTCAACCAAAAACCAAAACCGAATTAATCACATCAAACGTAGCCGTTGCAGCGCCACCGACACAACCCTTAACAGTAAATATTCCCATGCCCTACCAGGTTCGGGAAGGCTATTTAGAAATTAGAGAAAGGGGAAGCCAAGAATTAATCACCCTTATTGAAATTCTATCGCCTACTAATAAACGAACAGGTAAAGGGCGACAAATGTACGAAGAAAAGCGAGAAGAAATTTTATCCAGTCGCACTCATTTAATAGAAATAGATTTATTGCGGCGCGGTCAAAAAATGCCAATTGTTGGCAATAACGTGGAAAGTCACTATAGCGTTTTGGTGTGTCGGGGAAATCGCCGTCCCAAAGCTGATTTGTACGCTTTTAACGTGCAGAACCAGATGCCAGCTTTTCCTCTACCATTGCGATCGGGCGATACTGAACCTATCATAAACTTGCAGGAATTATTCAATCAAATTTACGACATCGCAAGTTATGACCTGAAAATAGATTATCGCAACTGGGAAGTCATACCACCGCTGTCAGAGGCGGATACAATTTGGGCAAATGCTTGGTTGCGCGATCGCAACTTGCGCGCATAATTCAAATTACTAGCAAAATGCAAACTCAACCACTCCTGACTTGAGTTTATCTTGAAATACTCACCGGGCTAAAGCCACGGTGATTCTTGACGCTTCACAGGGTTCTGCTACCTTTCATAGTCTTACAATCCCTCTGCGCCCGTTTAGAGTCGTGGCGATTCCCCATCCCGACTTTTTCTATATTCTTGGCTGCGTTCTCATCTCGATCTTGCTCAGTACCGCAGTTTAAACAAAGCACTGAGCGGATAGATAATATCAAATCCGTTAGCATCGGAATTATTAAACTCTCTCTTCTCTTCCTTCGCGTCCTTCGCGCCTTCGCGGTTAAATCATTCCGATACAACCGGAATTGGTATAAATCGATCTTCCCCCATTTAAAACCACAGCCTGAACAGACCTGGCTAGTAGGCTCCCATCGACTGATAACCTTGAATTCTCTACCAAATTTTTCAGATTTAGCCTCGCACAAAGTTCGGAATTC
>JAHRFD010000002.1:0-49425 GCA_020882975.1 Microcoleus sp. EPA2
ACAAAATCTTATCACTTTTGCGAAAGCTTTTAGTTACAAAATACGTATATTTAACAATTATTTGCAATAAGTGGAAATTAAAGCCGTCCTAGAAGGACGGGGCTTTAGACCCAATTTTTTGGTAATTGGGAATAGACATCTCCTAAAAAGCTTGTCAAGAACAGGCAAGATGCCTGTTCCACAGTAATTATGGGAGATGTCTAATGGGGAATTGGAATAACAATAACTAATAACTAATAACTAATAACTAATGACCAATGACTACTGACTAATGACTAATTTAGCATCTTCAACCCATTTTTGCACGCGATCGACTGAAGGAGTCAAATCGTTCCGCTGCATTGTGGCTACGTGCAGCCTCAATATTTGTTGGTGCAATCTCCCCACGGGCATTTGAGCGAGTTGAGCCGGAGAAGCAACACCTGCGTGGAGTAACAGCCCGCAATACTTACACCCTACACTGGGAATTCGAGCCAAATTTGCCATCGCTACCCATTTGTTAATATATCGAATATCAACCTGCAACTGATGCGCTAACGATACCTTCGCCGTTGGTGTTTTAGTCTGCCCAATTAGTTGGGCGGTGGTGCTAATTCCGCATCCTGCTAGTTGAGACTGGTCTTCATTGCTTAATCCGGGCAAATTTGCGATCGGCCAATCCGGCGCTTCCCTAGAACTATAATTGGTTTTATGATAATTTTTCATGGTTTTTTTAAGGATTTTAGTTATATTTTAAAGTATCAAGATAAAACCGTCAATAGAGCCGATCGCTATGAATATTTTCCGTGATTACGAATTGTTAACAATTGCTTTACGTCAGCGAAGAGAAAAACTGGCGAGTTTAATTGATTTTCCCACAATTCTCTGGTCGGGTCGCAGTATTTCTCGTAATTATCCGGCTCTGAAGTTCCCCTTTCGTGCCAGCAGTCACTTTCTCTATTTTGCGGGTTTACCCTTAGAAAATGCGGCGATTCGTTTAGAATCTGGCAAGTTAGAACTGTTCATGGATGACGCACTTCCTAGCAGCACCCTGTGGCATGGAGAAATGCCGAAAAGAGCGGAAATTGCGGCACTAATGGGGGCTGATGCTGATTTTCCCATGGCCCAGTTGAAATCGCGATCCTCTTCGAGGGCTCCGCTAACGGCTGATGCAGCAACTATACCAGTTGAGGATAGCTTGATTCAGTTGCAACAGTCACAAATGCTCGATCGCCCTTTGACACCATCTCAATCACCCGCAGGCATTGACCTAGAACTAACCAAGGCAATTATATCACTTCGTCTCACCCAAGATGCTGCAAGTTTGGCAGAATTACGAGCAGCGGCTGCTGTCACCGTGGCAGCCCACAAAGCCGGAATGGCCGCCACTCCCACAGCTCAAATCGAAGCTGGTGTTCGTGCTGCAATGGAAAGTGCGATTATATCACAAAATATGACCACTGCTTATCCAAGTATTGTCACCCTACACGGAGAAGTGCTGCACAGCGAACATTATCACAATTCGCTACAAACAGGAGATTTACTATTAGCAGATGTGGGTGCAGAAACAGCACTGGGATGGGCCGCCGATGTGACTCGCACTTGGCCCGTTTCGGGAAAATTTTCTCCTACTCAGCGCGCCATTTATGATGTGGTTTTGGCAGCCCACGATGCTTGTATTGACAAGATTACTCCTGGTGTTGAATACCAAGATATTCATCTGTTAGCTGCTCAGACTATGGCGGCTGGATTGGTTGATTTGGGTATTTTGCAAGGTGATGTTGAAGATTTGGTAGCTAGGGATGCTCACGCCCTATTTTTTGTGCATGGCATTGGACATTTAATTGGTTTAGATGTTCATGATATGGAAGATTTAGGCGATTTGGCTGGCTATGAAACAGGGAGAGTTAGAAGCAGTCGTTTTGGTTTGGGATTCCTGCGGTTAAATCGAGTTTTACAGGAGGGAATGCTGGTATCCATCGAACCTGGATTTTATCAGGTTCCGGCTATTTTGCACAACCCAGAAACTCGGACAAAATATAAAGATTCTGTAAAGTGGGACGAGTTAGAAAAATTTGCAGATGTTCGGGGAATTAGGATTGAAGATGATATACTCGTAACAGACAGGGGGAGAGAAGTTTTGACTGCAAAATTGCCTACTCAGGCTTCAGAAATTGAAAATTTAGTTACGGTAAATGCGTAAGTACATCTCAAAATAGAGGTTTACTTGTGCAGTTAAATTGGGTGTGAAACAAGATAAATATGAACAAAGCTTGGAAGGTAGGTTTTTTAATGCTGGTGGAAAGGCTGGCAATGCAAGTCCAAAAAATGGCCGCAGCGAGAGTTGCGCGTATTTTTCGGAAAGCTGTATCGCCACCGCCACCCATGCAAGCTGCAATCTTCCCTAGCAATGAAGAAGAAAGGCTAAAAGCACTTGACAGTTATAATATTCTGGATACCGATGCAGAAGGAGCTTTTGATGATTTAACAGCTTTGGCATCCCACATTTGTGGTACTCCCATTGCTTTAGTTAGTTTAGTTGATGCTAATAGGCAATGGTTTAAATCAAGAGTTGGTTTAGAAGCAACAGAAACTCCTAGAGAGTTGGCGTTTTGCGCTCATGCTATTTTAAAGCCAAATGAATTGCTAGTTGTACCCGATGCTACAGAAGATGAGCGTTTTGCTGGGAATCCTTTAGTCACTTCTAATCCCAATATTCGATTTTATGCGGGAACTCCTCTAGTGACTCCTGATGGTTTTCCTTTGGGTACTTTGTGCGCCATAGATACAGTACCTCGGCATCTCAGCCCCGAACAATTAGAAGCGCTCAGGGTTTTAGGAAGACAAGTCATCAGTCAAATGGAGTTGCGGATTAATTTAGTTAAGTTAAATCGCTCCATCAAAAGGCAAAAACAAGTAGAAGCAAAATTGCGGGCTTCTGATGAGCAAATTGTGAATTTTTTAGAAGGAATGAGCGATGCTTTTTTTGCTTTAGACCCCCATTGGCGATTTACCTATGTCAATTACAAAGCTGCTAAATTCTTGGAGCGCCAACCGGAAGAAATTTTTGGTAAAAATATCTGGCAAGAGTTTCCAGATTTGTTTAGTTCAGTATTTTACCAAGAGTTTCAGGAAGCTGTATCTAGACAAGTGGGAATGAGTTTTGAAAAATATTATCGTCATTTAAAAATTTGGTTGGAAGTTAGAGTTTTTCCTTCCCATGACGGCATTTCTGTGTTTTTTCATGACATCACCAAACGTAAGCGGATTGAATCGGCTCTCAGGAAAGAACAGAAAAAAACTAATGGCTTATTGCTAAATATTTTACCAGAGGCGATCGCTGACAGATTGAAGTCCCAACCGGGGGTGATTGCTGACAAGTTTGAACACACCACTGTCCTGTTTGCTGATTTGGTGAATTTTACTCAAATTTCTACCACGATGTCGGCGACTAAATTGGTGTACTTGCTCAATGAAATTTTCTCAACTTTTGACAAATTAACAGAAAAGCACGGTTTAGAAAAAATTAAGACGATCGGGGATGCTTATATGGTAGCGGCTGGTATTCCCATTCAACGGCTAGATCATGCAGAGGCGATCGCCGAAATGGCCATGGATATGCTAGCAGCAATTAAGGAATTAAATGTGAAGCTAGAAGCGAAATTTGACCTCCGCATCGGGATTAATAGCGGCCCGGTGGTAGCGGGAGTCATTGGTACTAAAAAATTTATTTACGATTTGTGGGGAAATGCTGTAAATACAGCCAGCCGTATGGAATCTCACGGCCTACCAGGTCGGATTCAAGTTAGCATCTACAGTTACGAATTACTCCAGGAAAAATATGAATTTGAAGAACGGGGCTTGATCGAGATTAAAGGCAAGGGGGAAATGCGGACTTATCTCCTGAAGGGGAGGAAAACCTCAAGTGATGATCCAAATAAGATTATGCTATAGAGAGAGATATCCGATCCCTAATGGGCCCGGTACTCACCTATATAAATATTAAGTTGAAGTCCTTGGAGCCTTTAAGATGGTTCAATTTCATATTCAAACAGATAGTGACATTCCAGCCTCCACGCAACTGTTCAATCAAATCAGGTTTGCGATCGCCTCGCGACAATTTCCGCCTGGACACCGCTTACCCAGTACCCGACAACTAGCCATGCAGACGGGTTTGCACCGCAACACCATCAGCAAAGTTTACCGACAGCTAGAAAATACTGGACTCGTGGAAGCTCAAGCCGGATCGGGGATTTACGTGCGGGCTCAAGGCCACGAAGGCGGCAGTAAACTCAAATCTCCCATCCTGGATGAATATCCTCTGGCAAACAAGATAGTGCAAGAAAGCCTGGATCAACTGCTGGGACAGGGCTGTACCCTCAACCAAGCCAGGGAATTATTTTTGGCCGAAATTGACTGGCGTCTCCGGTGCAGCGCGCGGGTGGTTGTCACAGCCCCCGCAGAAGACATCGGCGTCGGAGAGTTGATGGCGAAAGAACTTGAACAAGCTTTGCGTATCCCCATACAGTTGGTGGCGATGGAAGATTTGGGCACTTTTTTGGATCAAATCTCTTCTGGAACTGTCATCACTAGCCGCTATTTTATCGGAGAGGCAGAGTCGATCGCGGCACCTCGTTCTGTGCGAGTGATTCCCGTAGACATTTACGATTATGTTCAGGAGATTAAGTTAGTGGGGGGTTTACCGAAAGACAGTTATTTGGGTTTGGTCAGTCTCAGCCCTGGTATGCTGCGATCGACTGAAGTAATCATTCACAGTTTCCGGGGAGAGGATTTGCTGGTGATGACGGCGCTGCTGTCAGACACGTACAAAATTAACTCCATCGTGCGATCGGCCAGAACAATCTTTTGCGACCAACCAAGTTTTGCTACAGTAAAAGCTGCGATTAACGCGGCCAGAGAAGATATTATTCGTCCGCCTCAACTGGTATGCTGCGAAAATTACATCGGTTCTAAGTCGATTAATTTGCTCAAGCGCGAGTTGGGCTTAGGATAAGTCAGTTGACCCGAAAGCAGTTAAAGTTGTTATTTGTTGTTCTAATAACGAATAACCCATAACCCATCACCCATGAATATTGAAATGCAGCCTTCAATTAATGTCAAAACAGCCATCGAAAGCCGCCGGGCTGCCCGCAGTTTCAGACCCGATCTAATTCCCCCAGAAATTATCAAAGAGATTTTACGCTTGGGAGTGCGATCGCCTTCGGGTTACAACTTACAGCCTTGGCGGTTTATCATACTCCAAGACCAAACAAGTAAGGAAAAATTGAAAGCCTGTGCTTTCGATCAGCGCCAAGTTGTAGAAGCCCCCATTGTATTAATTTGCTGTGGCGATCGGCGCGCTGCTCAACCCGAAAACATTGAAGCAGTCATTGAATTGGGTAAAGCCGTGGGTGGGGTAAATGACACTTTAGCCGATTATATACGCGGCGCAATCCCGCAATTGTTCGAGTCTCGTCCTAGTTTTGAGTCCTTAGAAGCTTGGACTAATCGCCACACAATGTTAGCTGTAGCTCATTTAATGATTGCAGCCAAAAGTTTTGGGGTGGACAGTTGTCCGATGGAAGGTTTTGTATCCGCCCAGGTGAAAGAAGCTTTTAACATTCCCGAAGCCGTGGATGTTTGTTGTTTGCTTCCCCTTGGTTATGCAGAAGAACCTTTCAAAAAATACGGCGGACGCTTTAATTTGGATCGAGTTTATTACAGCGAAAGTTATGGGGAATATTTGCGATTTTAAAGGGGAATATTTAGAGTTTAGACTTTCCCTAGAAGTGCGTACCCGGAAAATTAATAGGACTTACGAATTTCAACATGATGCTGTCATTCACAAATGTTGCCAAGCATCTCAAATTATGGCATAACAGCCCCTACTGCGTAAGTCCTATTGAACACAGACAACCGAGCCATAAAAAATTTCAAATATCCCATCGAAAATTGTTATTGTGGTGAGATCGTAAGGAACAATTAATATGAAAGTAGCAGCGCGACAAAGCAAATCGGAAATTCTCGAAGTAGATTTACAGAAGTATTTACAGGCCGCCGGATTTAAAAATTTACCACTTTATCTAAGCTGCGATTTTCAAGAAGCATCTTTAACAGTAGTTGGAGAACATCCGCGTAGTTTGGTTCTCAAAGCTAAACAAACTTTTGCGGTGCTAGAAGCAGCCCTTCTGGAATTGCAACCCCAATCTATTCAACAGATTGGACTTTGCCTGAAAATTACCGGGCAAAAACAGCCCTATGCGTTTCATTCTTTTACCATGAATCACCCTGTTTTGTCAAGGACAAAAACAGTGGAAATACCGCAAAAAGCCGCAGCAATAGCCGCAGACTCAACGGAAAGTGCGATCGTACTTAAAGTACCGGAGACGCAGCAAACAACGGAGACAGCTAGTGTACCGAATGTAGCTGGTGAGTCGCCCTGGGAAACAGACGATGGAAACCCCAGGTTTGAGGAAACTTTTCCCGATGTGTGGGAGACTCCCAGCCATGAGGAACCGATCGCCTTTAAAGTCTCAGCAATACCGACAGATGGCGAGCTAAATCCCTTCGATCCGCTGGATTTAGAACCAGTCACCGTCACCAAAAAACCCAAGCATTCACCGTTTGTGGGCTTAGCTGTAGTAGCTATTTCTAGTGTGGCGATCGTAGTTTTGGGAGGCGTTTATTACCTGCTGAGTCGCCCTTGCGTTATCGGCGAGTGTACCGCATTGGCTGAGGCTAAACAGTTAAGCGATAATTCAGCGAGGACGCTCAAAACCTCAAAAGTTGACAATACTCCCGAAGCAGCGCAAGTACAGTTAAAACAGGCGATCGCCCTTTTAGAACCTATTCCATTTTGGTCAATTCATCACGGCAAAGCTGAAGATGAACTTGACAGATACCGCAGGCAAAGTCAGAATTTAAACTTGGCAGTAGATGCTGCGAGACTCGCAATATCCGCCGCAGAAATCACCGAAAATCCGCCCCATAGTACACAGAATTGGCAAGAATCCCAGTCTCTGTGGCAAAGTGCGATCGCCAAACTCAAACAAATTCCCCAAAACAGCACAGCTTATCCCTTTGCTCAACAAAAGTTAAAGGAATATCGCCAAAAACTAGCAAAGGGAAATAGACAGTTAACCACAGAAAAAACAGCCGAAAACCAACTCCTAGATGCTAAAAAGACAGCCCAAATAGCAGCAGCCCGCGCCATAGTAGCTCAGCAAGCCGAAAGTTGGGAACAGGTGCAAGCAAATTGGCAAAAATCCCTCGACAAGCTATCAGAAATTTCCACCAATACGGAATCTTACGAACAAGCGAAAGCACTGATTCCTCAATACGAAACCAAACTATCAGAAGCTAGCGAGCGAAAACAAGTCGAAACAATGGCAGAAGAGGCTTATACTCAAGCAGTAACAATAGCTGCTCAAGCGAGAATTTTTGAGGAGCGAAATGCTTGGTTTCAAGCATCAGAACACTGGCGTCGAGCTTTGAGTTACGCCGAAAAAGTTCCATCGACAACTGATTATTACTTGAAAACAAAGTCGCTGATGCCTTCCTATCGAACTTATTTGCACGAAGCAGAAGTTAAGTTGCAGGAAGAAAGGACTTTACAAAAAGCCCGCACTGATTTAGATAAAACTTGCAAGGGTAATCCCAAGATTTGCGACTATACTGTTAGCAAAGATTTGATTGCTGTGCAGATGACTCCCGATTACGTCCAGAAACTGCAACAAATTTTCATTCAAGCTGACTATAACAATGCTACCAAGACTCGCCAAGCTGTAGAAAAGCACGTTCAAACTCTGCAACTCGCTTTGGAGGCGATCGGCGATAACGCCAATATTCCCATGCAAGTGTACAATGCCGAAGGCAAGCGCATTGGCACTCACGGGAATTAGTTGGGATTGGAACAGATTTTAGCGTGGGTTGGCGGAGGCCATGAAGTAAATATTTAACCGGGACTAATCCACCAACCCCTACGCAAAGTCAAAATATGCGATCGCAAATCCTGTAAAGAACGCTATAAAAAGATGTTATAAATTAAATGCTAGAAAAGGTCAAACTTCATAACTTCAAAAGTCATAATAATACAGAACTAAATTTTGATAATTCATCCCTCCACGCACTCGTAGGACAAAACAGTTCTGGTAAAACATCAGTGTTGCAAGCATTGCATTATCTCAGTCAGCTTGCTAAATCATCATTTGCCAATATTTTTCAGTATGAAAGAGCGCCTCAATTTCTTACAACAATTGGGCAAAATAATATGTCTGTTAGTGTAAGTGGTTTTTGGGGAAACCCAGATAGAAATGATTGGAAAGCTTCTTATGACTGGAGACAAACAGTTAATGATTATTGGTCTCCTAGACTATCATGGGAGGCAGATAAAAAGCCGAACAGTATGGAAGGAGAGGCAAGTTCCTTCATGTATGCTCCAGAGCCAATTCAGCAATCTTTGAGAAACGCAGTTCATCTTAAGCTCGTAGCCAGTAATCTTGCCAAAGCAGCTTACAGTGATGCAATTACACCGCGAGTTGAGTTCGATGGTTCAGGCTTAGCACCTACCTTAGACTATCTTCGTGACGAAGCTCCAGATAAATTTCAATCTTTACAGGAAATGTTGAAACGGATTGTACCAGGTGTACGCGAGGTAGGCGTAAGACGAGCCAAGGTTATGGTAAATCGCCAACGCTTAATCGAAGTCGATGGCAAATCTATCTCCTACGAAGAAAGTCAGGAAATTGCAGGGCAAGAAGTTGTCCTAGACATGAATACTGGTAAGCGCATTCCAGCCCATGCCATTAGCGAAGGAACAATGCTCGCCCTCGGATTACTGACTGTTTTAATGAATCCGAATCAACCTAATTTAGTGTTACTAGATGATGTCGAACAGGGACTCCACCCCAAAGCGCAACGAGAATTAATCGCTGTTTTTAAAGAAATTATTCAACAAAACAACAACCTCCAAATTATTTTTTCCACCCATTCTCCTTACATTGTGGATGAACTTACGCCGTCTCAAGTTCATGTATTAAGTAACAATAACTCCGGTGTGACTCGTTGCAAAAGATTAGATGAACATCCTGATGTAGAATGGGCAAAACAAACTTTAACCACCGGAGAATTCTGGGATGCAGAGGGAGAAGATTGGGTGGTTGCAGGAGAAATCAATGATTGAGTTTGTGGTGATTGTCGAAAGTAGTGCAGACGCACGAACCGCTACTAAATTAGCCGATCGCGTTTTAGTAGATAAAATTGATTGGTTAGAGCCTGATCTGCTGCAATATCATTTTCAATGGAGTGGTTTAGAAGCTGGTACAGAGAATTCTTGCTGGAAAAATATTGATGATATAACTAAACGTATTTCAGATAAATTTAAGTTCCCCACCATCAGATCGAATGGAAGATTTAAAAGTGATGGTCAATCAGCTAATAAAATTATCAAGTTAATCAGCTTTCTACAATACAAACAAAAGAGAGATATTAAAGCGGTTATTTTGATGCGTGATTTAGACAATCAACCTCAGCGAAAAGAACATATCGAGGAAGTACGTTTAGAGAACATTGATCGACAACCTAAATTAGCAATTATTATTGGTACAGCCGACAGAATGCGGGAAGCCTGGGTTTTGAATGGGTTTGTTCCATCTAATCAAAAGGAAGAACAAATCCTTAAAGAGATCGCAACAGAATTGACGTTTAATCCTTGCGAGGAGTCACACAGACTACGCTTTAAGTCATTGACAGAACCCGATCGCATTAGAAACCCTAAAATTGTTGTGGAAAAGCTCACAGGTGGCAAGATGGAACGGGAACAACAGTGCTGGGAAGACACGGAGCTGGAAATTCTGCGAAAAAAAGGTGTTCAGACAGGGTTAACAGCCTATCTTGATGAAATCGAAGAACGATTAATTCCAATCATTGAATCTGCTGAATAAAAGTGGAACCTAAACACCTTACAGCTATAAGTAGCGCATAAAACCACTTTTTGAATAAGCCCTGTTCATTCAAAACTAATCAGTATCCCCAGGAATCTCATCCGCAATCAATCCAGCCTGAAAAACCTGTTGCGCCGTCAAATTCAACCCTGGAAAAGTTGGCGACTCAATCCGATCGTCTCCCCGAAATTGACTAATTTCATACTCGCCATCAACCAACCGATAAATCGAAATAGTCGGTTGCTTAGGATTACCAATAAATCTGCGGCCGCCCAAACCGAGATAATCCACAATCCAGTATTCAAGAATCCCGATTAGTTCGTATTCACCTACTTTTTTGATGTAGTCATCTTGCCAATTCGTGCTCACGACTTCAACAACCAGCGGAATTGATGCCCCTTGAGTCACAGTGGAGAATTTTTTCCACAGAGGTTCTGATGCTAAATTCGGACGATTTAAGATCAGAATATCGGGCGAATAAGCTGATTCGTTTTCTGGGGGCTTAACTAATGCTTGTCCGGGGATGAAGTAGGGAAGGTTTAGCCGATCGAATTCCACAGTCAATTTTCTTGCGGAAAAACCGATAACTTCTTCATGGTCTCCTAAAGGCTGTGACATTTCAACAATCTCTCTATTGTGCAGTTCATAGCGTCCGTTTTCTGGCTTCCATTCCGCAAATTCTTCAAAACTTAGTGTTTTAGTTGCTATTTGAATCATGGTTATTCTCCTTAGTGGTGATTAGGGCGGGCTAGAAGCCCACCCCACAAGATAACTCATATCAAATCTGGTAGCATCGGAATTGATATTACTCACAGCCAGGAGACGGCAATGCCCATTGGTGTCAACTTAAGGCTGAAACCCTTGAGAAATCTCGTTTTTATGCCAAGTCTAGATCCCCCTAAATCCCCCTTAAGAAGGGGGACTTTGAGTAACTTCTTGTCCCCCCCTTCTTAAGGGGGGTTAGGGGGGATCTAAGTTTAATGGTCAAACAGCCATCTTTGACTGGGTTTGAGCTTAAGTTGACACCAATGGGCAATGCCGTGTCCCTACAATTAATCATAGTAGGGAAACGGCACTGCCGTCTCCTCATTCCCAATTCCCCATGCCCAATGCCCAATTACCAATTCCCAATGCCCCATGCCCTATGCCCAATTCCCTATGGCCAATTACCATTTAATCAATTGTGCATCTTGATTAAAAAATCTGCGATACAATCCCTCAGTCAATAGCAAGGTTGCGATTAAAGTTGCCAGCGCTAACACAAACATAATCAAAATCTGGTAAGATGCTGCATCCAGAGGGGCAACACCACTGAGCATTTGACCTGTCATCATACCGGGCAAAGTCACAATTCCCACAACCGTCATTGTATTTAAAGTGGGGATTAATCCAGCTTTAATAGCATCTTTGCGATACTGCTTTACTGCTTGCTGGGGGGTGGCTCCTAAACTCAGATGGGTTTCTATTTCTAACTGACTACCATTAATTGTACTCACGAGTCTTTCACCGGCGATCGCCCCGGAATTCATGGCATTTCCTAATATCATCCCCGCTAAAGGAATCAGGTATTGTGGTTCGTACCAAGGCTCAGGTTGTAGAATTAGCAAATTTGTATAGGCCAAAGTCAAGGCGGTGCCGGTCAAAATTGAACCCGAAACTAAAGGTAGTAAGTTTTTGATTTTTTTGCTGATGCGGTTGGTGGCGACTACGCTAGCTGTTGTCACCATGATTGCTAACACTGCTAAAACCAGCCAAGGATTTTTAGCATTGGGGTCAAATACGACTGCCAGCACGTAGCCGACTAAGATTAACTGGATCAGGGTGCGCCCCGCGGCGATCGCGATCGACCCGGACATTCCCAATTCCTGCCAAGCCGAAAGCCCGATCGCGATCGCCACCATCCCCAAAGCCCAACCCAAATCCGTAAAATCTAGCAAAATTAACACAGGAACTCCGTTTCGATAAAGTGATTGTTGGCGCGTCAAAATATAAGATATTGCAATAAAGGTGTCTGGGAAACAGTTTTACTGCAAGAATTTGGTTTGATAATGGTTGAAATTTATGGTGTGAAGAGTGAATAATGTCCCCCCCCTCGACTTAACCAGCCAATACGCCCTGATTGGCGACGAAATAGCTGCTGCGGTACAAAAAGTGCTTGCCTCTGGTGGCTACATCGGCGGCCCGGCTGTGAAGAATTTTGAACAAGAGTTCGCCAACTACACCGGAGTTTCCGACTGCGTGGGCTGTAACTCCGGCACCGATGCCCTGATTTTAGCTTTGCGGGCGCTCAAAATTGGCCCTGGCGATGAAGTCATCACCACTCCTTTTACCTTTTTTGCCTCCGCTGAGACAATTAGCGCCGTCGGTGCAACTCCAGTGTTTGTGGATATTGACTCTGGGACATTTAACATGAATGTCGATCGCCTAGAAGCAGCCATTACCGAAAAAACCAAGGCAATTATGCCCGTGCATATCTTCGGGCAACCCACAGACATGACACAGCTCATGGAAATTGCCAACAGACACAATCTAGCAGTCATTGAAGATTGCGCCCAATCAGTCGGTGCCCAATGGCAATCTCAAAAAGTCGGCAGCATCGGCCATGTAGGCTGCTTCAGTTTTTATCCGACCAAAAACTTAGGAGCTTGCGGCGACGGCGGAGCTGTCACCACAAACGATCGGGCCCTGGCAGCATCCATGCGGATGCTCAAAGAACACGGCCAGTCCTCCAGATACTTTTACGAAGAAATCGGCTACAACAGCCGTTTAGATGCCATACAAGCAGTGATTCTCAGCATTAAATTGCGATATCTCGACACATGGAATGCTCAGCGGCGGGAGAAAGCCGAATTCTACAGCGAAATTCTCAGCCACATCCCCGGAGTAGCCGTACCACAAGAATTGCCCGCAGCAAAAGGAGTTTGGAATCAATATACTATCCGGCTCACCAGTCCAGAAAACCCGCACCATCCTCCTATTTCTCCCTCTGGCAAATTTCGCGACTGGATGCGGACTCAGTTACAGGAAAACGGCATCGGTTCCATGGTTTACTATCCCTTACCTTTACACCTGCAACCCGTTTACAAATCTTTAGGTTATCAGCCTGGTCAGTTGCCCGTGGCGGAGCAAGTTTGTTGCGAAGTCTTGTCTTTGCCCATGTTCCCCGAACTGTCTAGGGATCAACAAGAGCGCGCGATTTATGGACTCAAAGATTGCTTAGCTCAATCAGCGACGTTTTTTGACCAAGAAAATGGGATACAAGCCCCGTCCTTCGCTTGACGGCTTTTTGCTAGAATACAGATAGTCGCCGAGCGGGCATTGGGAGACTTTAAACGGACAGGTCGGGACTGTAAGACTACTTTGGTAGCAGGACTCGTTGAAGTGTCAAGAATCCCCGCTCGTTTACGACGGGGAGTATGTCAATAAGCACTTGTACTTTTATGTACTATAGTTAATGAAAAGAAACAAATTTAGAAGAAGGAAGAAGGAAGAAGGAAGAAGGAAAAAGGAACAGGGAAGACAGTTTTAACTACCCATGCCCAATGCCCGACACCCAATGCCCCATTCCCTATAAATTGTCAATTTCGGAAACTAAGAGGAAAATAAACGAGTGCGTCAGTATCAATCTACTCAAGCTAGACGCTACGATCCACAAGCGATCGCTCAGTATTAC
The DNA here is from genome assembly GCA_020882975.1 of Microcoleus sp. EPA2. GTDB lineage: Bacteria > Cyanobacteriota > Cyanobacteriia > Cyanobacteriales > Microcoleaceae > Microcoleus. Next base: position 13,594 of record JAHRFD010000002.1, read on the forward strand.
CGCAACCGTCCTTGGAAAGCAATTTGGCGAGCCATCACCGTTATTTGGTCCTTTGCAGGCTTCGTCATCGGGATGCTCTGGGACAGTTGGCAGCACGAAGTCGCCGCACACCAGCCGGAACGAGCGGCACACCTGCGACAAATACTGACTCGCTTGGGTCCCACTTTCATTAAAGTCGGTCAAGCGCTCTCGACCAGACCAGACTTGATCCGCAAAGACTTTCTCCAAGAACTGATCAAACTCCAGGATCAGTTGCCGCCCTTTGACTCTGCCCTGGCCTTTGAGATTATTGAAGCAGAACTCGATCGCAAAATTAGCGACACCTACAGCCAAATCTCCCCAGAACCAGTCGCAGCAGCCAGTCTCGGCCAAGTCTATCGGGCTCGTCTGATCACCGGAGAAGCAGTCGCCGTCAAAGTTCAGCGACCAAACTTGCTCCCCATCTTGAGTCTTGACCTCTACTTAATGCGCCAGGCCGCCGGATTATTAGGCCCATTCTTGCCACTAAATCTCGGTCACGACCTCAGTTTAATTGTCGATGAATTCGGCATCAAATTGTTCGAAGAAATCGACTACATCAATGAAGGCCGCAACGCCGAGAAATTTGCGACAAATTTTGCCGATGACCCCACAGTAAAAGTACCGAGCATCTACTGGCGCCATACTTCAAAATCCGTTCTCACTCTTGAGTGGATTGACGGCATCAAGCTGACCGATATGGCAAGTGTTAAAGCCGCAGGTTTGGATACCAATAGCTTAATTGAAGTCGGAGTCCGCAGCGGTTTACGACAGTTGCTAGAACACGGATTTTTTCACGCAGACCCCCATCCAGGAAATCTATTTGCTCTAGCGGACGGCCGCATGGCATATATCGATTTTGGGATGATGGATCAGATGGAAGAAACAACTAAAGAAACTTTGGTTGATTCCGTCGTTCATTTAATCAACAAAGATTATTTAGAGTTAGCAAAAGATTTTGTAAAACTCGGCTTTTTGACTCCCGATACAAATATTATGCCCATCGTCCCGGCCCTAGAATCTGTACTGGGAGATATCGTCGGCGAAAAGGTAGCAGATTTTAACTTCAAAACGATTACAGACCAGTTTTCGGAATTGATGTACGATTATCCTTTCCGAGTGCCTGCCAAGTTTGCCTTAATTATTCGCTCTCTGGTGACAGAAGAAGGTTTGGCCCTGACGCTAAATCCAGATTTCAAGATAGTTGAGGTTGCCTATCCTTACGTGGCGCGACGTTTGTTGAACGGGGAATCTCCGGCACTGCGGCGGCGCTTGATTGAGGTATTATTCAAGGATGGCAAATTCCAGTGGAATAGATTAGAGGAGATGATCGCGATCGCTAGGTCCGATCGAAGTTTCGATCTACTCCCGACTGCACAACTAGGTTTACAATTCTTGCTATCAGAGGAAGGCTCGTTTTTGCGACGCCAGCTAATGCTAGCTTTGATTGAGGACGATCGCATCCACACAGCAGAAGTTGGCAGCCTGTGGAACCTAGTCAAGGAAGACCTGCAACCAAGCCGCCTATTCAACGTTGCTCTGGGCGCATTAGCAGAACTTTCCACAGAAGGAGCCGCCGCCCTCACTCGATTTTAGTTAGTCATTGGTAATTAGTCATTGGTAATTAGTTATTAGTCAAAAGACAATTACCCATTACCAATTACCAATTCCCCATTCCCAATTACCCAAATTCAGGAATTATTCGTGTATTATTTTGCCGAACCTCCCTATTTTTTAATGACCGCTGGATTGCTAGCAGGAATCGCCTCTGGCTTAGCCTTTGAAGCAACCCTAAAAGAAGCCGTCAAGCTCTGGTCAAAAAATCGTTCTACTCGCACCTTAGCTAACCTCCAAGGATTACAATTATTCGTGCCTTTCCTGGGAATGGCAGGAGGAATTTGTGTGTTTTTAGCTTCTGGTGTAGAGATTTTTGGAATTCCTAAATTGTTTTCTTATGCTTTGTCTCTACCACTAACTTTACTCACAGGCTGGCTAATTTGGAGGCAGCTAGGTAAGCTATTGTTGGAGTTAGAACGGGGAGGCTCCCAAGCCCTTGACTTAGATTCCTATGAAGGATGATAGTTAACAATTACCCCCCTTTTTTGATAAAAAAAAGGGGGTTGATTTTTCTCGAATCTTTGAGCCTAATTAATTTCGATGATTTTTGAACCGCAGAGGGCGCAGAGAACGCAGAGTTAGAGGTAGAAGAGACTCGCAAGTTATTCAATGATTTCTGTAAAAGCTTTCAAATCTAAAATTTAAAATAGAATGAGTATTTTTATTGTTACGGGTGCCGCGGGATTTATTGGTTCTAACTTAGTAGAAACTCTTTTAAATAAAGGCGAGACAGTAATAGGTGTTGATGAGTTCAACGATTATTACGATCCCTCCCTCAAACGCAAGAATATTGCACGATTTGAAAACTATCCTGGTTTTGAATTGGTGGAAGGAGATATTTTGTCTCTAAATTGGTCATCGCTTTTGTCCGATGCTAAAGTGATTTTTCATCAGGCCGCCCAGGCGGGAGTTCGTGCTAGCTGGGGCGAGGGTTTTCGCAGCTATACCGAACGCAATATTAACAGCACCCAAGTATTATTAGAAGCTGCTAAAAATGCACCAAGATTGCAAAAGTTTGTCTACGCTTCTTCTTCCTCAATTTACGGAAATGCTGAATCTTTCCCCACCAGTGAAAATGCTTGTCCCCAGCCCGTTTCTCCCTACGGAATTACAAAGTTAGCTGGTGAACGTTTGTGCGGGCTTTACTATCATAATTTTGGTGTTCCCACAACTTCGCTGCGTTATTTTACTGTTTATGGGCCTCGACAGCGCCCTGATATGGCTTTTCACAAGTTTTTTAAGTCGATTTTGTTCAACCAGCCGATTTCTATTTTTGGCGATGGATTACAAACGCGGGATTTTACTTTTATCAGCGATTGCGTTGCTGCTAATTTAGCGGCGGCTGAGGTTGCAGAAGCAGCAGGGGAAGTTTTTAATATTGGTGGGGGAAGTCGCGTGGTTTTGAAAGAAGTTATTGATACAATAGAGCAGATTGTCGATCGACCCATTCGGATCGAATTTACCGAAACGGCGCGGGGTGACGCGCGACACACTAGCGCTGATGTATCTAAAGCTAAGAAAATATTGGGTTATCAGCCACAAGTTAGTTTAGAAGCAGGTTTAAGGCGCGAATGGGAGTGGATTCAGTCTTTGTACGGTTAAATCCCATAACAGTTACGCAAAAAACCCGGTTTCTTGGAAAAATCCTCGCTATATCCGAGAGATATTGATGCAGAAACCGGGTTTTTGACCGATTTATCAAGTAGGGACACGGCTTTGCTTTGTCCTCTATATCATTCCGATACAACTGGATTTGATATGATTTAACCGCGAAGGCGCAAAGGACGCGAAGGAAGAGAAGAGAGAGATTAATAATTACGATGATGAGAGGATTTGATATTATACTATTTATCCCAGAAATTCCGCAACTTAAATTGAACATTATTAACTTTTTGATTTCCCCAACTTTTGAGATTTCTGTGGAAGCGAACTAGCAAATTTGGAGGGGTGAGTTTTGGCTGGGTTTCCGGCGACTTCAAATAACGGTAGTGCAGAAATATATCTCGGTAGGGAATCTCCACATCTTCGCCAGCACACAATCGATTAATTTTGGCCGCCGAAATACTCATGTAGTGCAAATAAGTCAGCCTCCGTCCTTTATCGTATAGAACATTATCTTTCACATCAAATTGGGAAGACCAATGATTCCCCGTCACCTGTTCTGGTTGAGCATAGGCAAAGTTGTAAAAAGAGATTTGGCTGCGGGCGACTAAATAGTTAAGTAAAGATTGGTCAGCCCCCCGCAAAGACATAATTTCCGCTTCTCCTGATGTTAAATATTCTAAATATTGAGAGCAATTATTCCGATTTAAAATGCCTGATTTTGACGCAAACCAACCCGCACAAAAAGTATGAGATTGCAGTTGGTCAATATTTAAAATTTGTGGCAATTTGGGAGAGGATAAATCAAATATATAGTTGAGGTCTGATTTGTATTGAAAATCGTTAGCTACCCAATCAAAGTCATTAAGTTTTTGATATATGTAATCCAGATTTCCCATTAACAGAGTGTCTGCGTCAAAATAGATAAACTTATCAAAATCGCCGTCAAAACAACATAACTTTCGGTGCATTTCCAAACATTGAACTGGTTTCCAACCTTTAGATTTCCACACTTTTTGAGCTTTCCCATGAGTTTGCCAAACTTGAGTGGCAAAGTCTTCCCAAAACATGATTGAATCGGTATTGTCAAACAAGGTGACATGAGGACGAGTTGCAATTTCTACGCGCACTTTTTGCAGTCTCTCATCATAGGGAATGATGCAAACAGGAATATCTTTTGCCCCGTTCACTTGCAGACTGTTTAATAAGGCGACTAAGTGGTCGAAAACCACATCATTTGCTAGTATATAAATACCATTGGTCATATTTTGAAAATAAATTATATATATCAGGTTCGGTTGATTCGTTATTATCTAATTTGTGACCTCGTAGGGGCGGGTTTTACCAACCATCTATGGGGAAAATTAACTATCTCGTAAACCCGCCCCCTCCCTACAAACAATATTATCCCTACCAGGATCGAAATATTCTTTGCACTAAATTGGGTTTTTCCTCATTCAGATAACGATAATGTTTCCACAGTTTCCAGTAAGGACTACCAGATTTAATCGGTATTCCAGCCCAATGAATATATTTTAACCTTTTACCTTTGTCATAAAGCACATAATCTATTTCCTGAAAATGCTTGGAACCAGCCCAGCTTCCCGGTTCTGATTCCGTCGCTTTCACCAGGTTACACCGTTGGGGAATTAGTTTAAGAATCAGGTAATTTAGTATCGGTTGGTCAGTGACATTTTGAGTGAAGTCGAAATATTCTCGATGCTGGGAACATTCGCGCAATATTTCGTACATTTGCAATTCTGAAATAGTTCCTTTCCGCGAAGCCCAAAAACCGCTGTTGAAGACATCTTGAAGTTCGGAATCTGTAAAAATATTTTGTGCTTTGACAATGGGTGAAAATACATTTCGCAGTTTTTCGCTGAGGTGGTGGTAGTCGCAGCAAAAAAAGTCTACTTCGGATAGTTTGTTGAGGTTGGCTGCGATGTCTTCAAAGACGATGATATCGGTATCGATGTACAGAAATTCGTCCAGAGGGCCAAACCAGGCGACGAGTTTTCGCATTTTGTGAGGGAGGGCTAAAAAATTGCGATCGAATATTTGCCCAATTTCTCTGGTAAACTGTTCGACAAACTCCAGATTTGGGAACAATTGCACCCCATGGAGATGGCTGAGTGTGGCGGCGACTTGCTGATAATTCTCATCGAAGGGAATCAAAAAAACTGGTACTTGACGATTGTACAATCCTATGCTGTTCATAAGTGCGATCGCACTTTCCATCACCCGGTCGTTCGCCACAATATAAATACCGCGATTCATGTATTTATCCTCAACCTTCTCCATACCCTTGTTAACAAATTCGACCTAGAAACCTCAGTATAAGACTTCGGCGCTTCCCTAAAAACAGGACTCTGGGACGGTTCCCGGAGATAGCGATAATGCAGAAACAAATCGCGATAGGGAAAATCAATATTTTCCCCCGCACAAACTCTCCGAATTAAATCCGGCGGCACCCCAATATAATGAATGTAAGTCAGTCGATTTCCCTGATCGTACAAAATTTTATCTTGCTCTTCAAAATGTTGAGAACTGACACAACACCCAGTTTTTGCATCCTCCGGTAAACTATAAGCAAAATTATAACTACTCATGCCAGTTTTCATCACCATATAATTGAGCAAAGGCTGTTCTCCCGCACCTTCATAGAGAATTTCCCCATCCCCCGATTGCAGTTGAGATACCAGCCATGCTCTAGTATTTTGCTCAAAAAATCCTTGCTTACTGCCATAAAATCCAGAACAAAATATTTCCGATTCTATCCGCTCTTGCTCAAACACTTTAACCAGTTTAGGTGATTTAATGTTGTAGACTTTAGTAGGGTCCCTAAATTGAAAATCATAAACTACAAAATCCGATTTATCTAACTGCCGAAAAACTGCATCAAGGGAATTCATCAGCAAAGTATCAGCATCCATATAGATAAACTTTGCAAACGGACCGTCGAAAGCACAAAAACGTCTGTGTGCGCCGTAAAGCCGAAATTTGTTGCGATTCAAACGCTCTGGCGCAGCAGATGCCATGAAATTGTCCCATCGCTGAATAGAGGCGATATCATCATAAATAAAAACATTGGGACGGTTGACAATTTCCCCTTTAATTTGCTCTATTTGGTCATCAAAAGGATAAATACAAACGGGAATACTTGAGCCTAAGATAACTTCAATACTGTTGAGCAAAGCAACAACTTGGTCGTAAACTGTATCATTAGCTAACGTGCAAATTCCATTCATAAAACCACCTCTCAATTCCCCTCTCCATCGGAAAAAAATCTCAGAAATCTCTCTGTGTGCTCTGCGCCCTCTGCGGTAAAAAAATCCCCATCCAACCAGAAACAAGCACCTATCGACCAACAAAAAATCTCAGAAATCTCTCTGCGTGCTCTGCGCCCTCTGCGGTAAAAAAATCCCCATCCAACCAAAAACGATCGCCTATTTAGACCTTCCTAGAGAAGCCGTAGGAGGGATTCGAGTCGGTTTAGCTAAAAACGATGTCAAGAACAGGCAAGATGCCTGTTCCACAATTATTATCGGAGAGGTCTCATCGTTTGAGCTACGCTTGTTGCTCTGGCATTTCCAGCAACTCAGGAATCGTCACAAACCGATATCCCTGCTTTTTCAAACCAGCAATCATATCAGGTAAGGCTTTAATAGTACGAGATCGATCGCCCCCGCCGTCGTGCATCAACACAATCGCACCCGGTTTCGCACCCTTGAGCACATTTTCCACAAAAGCTTCTGGTTGAGCCCGCGGATCGGTATCTGCGGAAGTTACAGACCACATTACCACAGAATAATTGTGCTCTTTGGCATACTTGGCCAAGCCGTTATTCAAAACTCCCCCAGGTGGGCGAAAGTAAGTTGTCTTAACTCCCGTTGTTTCGTAAATCAGTTTGGCGGTGCGATCGATTTCGTCAGCAGCCGTCGCCGCATCCATTGGATCGTAGGGATGATGCCACGTATGATTGCCGATCGCATGACCTTCGGCCACAACTCTCCGACCAATTTCCGGTGAACGTTCCAGAGATTTACCTATCCAAAAAAATGTGGCTTTCACATCATTTTGCTGAAAAATATCTAGCATTTGTGCCGTCGTTTCCGGCCAAGGCCCGTCATCAACGGTTAAGGCAATAACTTTATCTGACTTGTTTACTTGTCCTTCAAAAATAGTCGTTCCTTGAAATTTTTCTGGCGGTACAAAGGTCAGCAGTTTTTCTTTAGATTCTAATACAGTGAGAAGTTGTTGAATCTGGCGATCGAGATTAAACCCTGTTTGATTGTCTCCTACCTCATGAAATAAAGGATTTGACGTTAAAGATTGGTTAAGGTTTTGCACCTGAGCCACAGCAGTGCCAGGATGGTCATTCGGCTGAAACTCCGGCAGTAGGGCACCCATGACGAAGCTAATGGCTGCTCCTGCCAGTACGATCGCCACAAAACGCCATTTTTTTCTTAGTATTTGAAATAAATGATTTCCGCTCACTTCAGATTCCTTTCACTCCACAATGCCCAATATGATAAAGGGAATTGTGGCGAAACAATCTAAAGCCGATCTATATAGATCTCACAACTCCGACTTCTGTAACAAGTCGCAGTGCTAACAGCAATATCCTGTGTCTGCTGCCGGCTCGATCGCACCAAGCCTGCAACTTCCGACACTGATCACAAAATATCCCAAACATCCTATCTAGGTTAAGTTCGATCGGCTCAGAAGCCATCTGCTTTTCCAGAAGGGGCCACCCACAGGCGGCGAGAATTCAGAGAAATGGGAGTGTAGTACAGCTTCAGCATTGAATTCACCTCCCGTCACACTACCACTTCAGCTCCCAAATCTCTTGATTTATCAGAGGTTCAGCCCCAAAACAGCCCCTCTGCTTTCCCGCCAAGCAGCAGATCGAAAAAAAAATTGTATTACCCCCTTGACAGTTGTGTAACACATTCTGTAGTATAAATGTATGGCGAAGGGGAAAGAGCCTCAAAGCTTTATCTCAAGAGCAATATGAACCTTGACAACCAAATAGATAATTAATCATGTCACAGACTTTTGGACCTTGGCGGTGTAGACTCCGGCAACAATAACTCCCTTGAGTTGTAGTACGCGGAATCAACCGCCACCCCGTCCAAACAGAAATTCCCAACAAAAATCTGTGGGGTTGTAGCTGCTATACAAATCCAAGACTTGTCTAGACATTTGCTTCTTGCTTCATCGGGAGCATGGGAGCGGCTATCCCTGGGCAAGCTTTCACGATTTAGCCAACCGCGATAAATTAATTGCTGCGTTCAAATCCCTGTCCATCGCATGACCGCAACTTCCACATTTGTAAGTCCTTTCTTTTAGTGGCATATCTTGTATATGTCCGCAATTTGAACAGGTTTTGCTTGAGGGAAACCAAGGGTCGGCAATGACTATTTCACAACCAAACTTTTTAGCCTTGTATTCTAACTGACGTTTGAATTCATGGAATCCACAGTCAGCTATTACTTGTGCTAGCTTGTGATTCTTTAGCATCCCACTGACCTTCAAATCTTCTACTACTATCGTTGCGTGGTTTTTGCATAAGTAAGTAGTGATTTGATGCAGAGTGTTTTTTCTCAGGTTGGCTATTTTTGCATGATGTTTCCCTAGCTGGACTTTAGCTTTCTGTCTATTATTAGAACCTTTCACTTTTCTCGCCAGAACTCTTGATAATCTCTTGAGTTTTGCCTGATGCGATTTGTAGTGTTTTGGGTTAGAAAATACTACGCCCGTTGAAAGGGTAGCTAACTCTTTTACTCCCAAATCAACCCCTACAACTTCATGACTTTTGATGGTCGGTTCATGATTTTGTTCATAAGCAAAGGCGATAAACCAACTATCAGCAGTACGTGAAATGGTGATAGACTTGCAGGTAGTATGAGGCAATCCCTCGTAAGTTTTCACCCAGCCGATTGTGGGTAACTTTATAGACGTACCGCCCACAGGAATAGGCTTACCGCCTGCGTCAATCGTGAAAGAGTCGTGATGTCCTTTTTTCTTGAACTTGGGATATCCACCTTTTTTTGAGAAAAATAAGGAGAAAGAGTCTCCAAGATTGTCAAAAGCGTATTGAGTTATTTTCTGGCAGATTCCTGTTTCTTTAATCCATGTAAACTCAGGTTTCACATGATTGTTGAAGAATTTCTTAAGCAGGTATTTGTTGGGCGCTACTCCATCTTTATAAAGGTTGCTCCAAGTAGCCAATCCCCAGTTATAAGTAAACCTCGCTATTCCTGCGTGTTTGCTCATAATTGTTGCCTGACTCTTGTTTAGCTTTAACTTTGTTTTGATGGATAAAAGCATTGTTCGACCTCAACACTGGATTTCACCGATGACCCGACAGGGTGCGTTTGGCTGGTAACTTCCCCGAAACATCCCTGCGAAAGCAAGTGTCTTTACTGATAATCCAAGCTTTTTTGGGAATCGCGCAGGGTTTGAACAAAATGGTACATCGTAGATTTGTCTATAAGTGTACCACCTTGTCTATTTAATCGCTAGCTAGGTACTAGCTCAATTGGGAGAGTGTCGCTTTGTCACAGCGAAGGTAGCGGGATCGAAACCCGTCAGTCCCGTCGATAGTCCCGTAGGCAAATTGGTTGAAGCCGTCACCCTCTCTGGCGTGAAGATTGCGAGTTCAAACCTCGTCGGGACTCCCAGGTTAGATGGCCGAGTGGTTTAAGGCGTCGCTCTGCAAAAGCGATTTTCGTGAGTTCAAATCTCACTCTAACCTTTGTTCCTATTTATTAATAGGAGGAATCTCAAATCTGAAATTTCAAATCAGATAACGTTGCAGCGTAGCTTAACGGTAAAGCCCCAAGTTCATACCTTGGTAAATGCGGGTTCAAATCCCGCCACTGCCACCAAATGCAGGGATGATGTAACTGGCAACATATCAGTCTCCAAAACTGATTTTCTGAGTTCAAATCTCAGTCCCTGTGCCAATTTATAGTGCTGTAGGCAAACGGTATAAGCCGCTTGGTTTTCACCCAAGTGATTGCGGGTTCAAATCCCGTCAGCACTTTGTGTGGGTCGTTGGCAGAATGGTTTTGCAGCCGCCTTTTAAGCGGATGGATCGAGGTTCAATTCCTCGGCGACCTACCAAATTTTCGATCTTGGGTCGGCCCTCCTATTGGTGTGGGTAGCTGTCTGTAAAATAGTAGCTTAAAGCGTTGCTGGTTCGATTCCAGCCCGACCCATTTGTAACTGTATTATGACGTACACAAAAAACCAGGTTTCTGAGAAAAATCTTGCATCTCTACGAGAGATATTGAGATAGAAACCGGGTTTTTGACCCCCGTTGGTAAGCCTTGTGTATTTAATATGCAGTTGCAATTTTGAGAATGTGTTGTGACAGGACAACAACTCAGTTAGCGCGACTGAAGATTTGAGGGTTCAAATCCCTCCGTTCTCGCTCTTGGAGAAGTGGCCGAGCGGCTTATGGCGCTTTCCTGCTAAGAAAGAGCGGTTTAACACCCGTCGTGGGTTCAAATCCCACCTTCTCCGTTTTCCCCCGATAGCTCAGTTGGTAGAGCGCTTGTGTGAAGAACAAGAGGGCGTCAGTTCGATACTGACTTGGGGGATTGCGTTGCCTCATAGCTCAATGGTAGAGCAAGCGGCTGTTAACCGCTAGGTTGTAGGTTCGAGTCCTACTGAGGCAGCCATTTTCTAAATTGCCGGGTAGACAAATTGGTAAAGTCACCTGTCTCTGAAACAGGAATTTATGTAGGTTCAAAGCCTACCCCGGCATCCAATTATTCGGAAGTCGCCTAATCGGTATGGCACCGCTCTTTGAAAGCGGAAAAATGCAGGTTCAAGCCCTGCCTTCCGAGTTCTGCTATTACCAAAGCAGATCAATTATACTCCTATCCCCGCCACCAAAATTGCAGGTGTGATGTAACTGGCAATATGAGGCTCTTGTAAAGCTTTCTTGCAGGTTCAACTCCTGTCACCTGCTTGGGTAAATACGATCGCTCTTTAGGCAGAAGTGCGATCGCCACCTTCCCAAATTTGCAGTTGTCTTTCTGCGGCAACAAAACAGTTAACATAGGGCGTGGGATACACAAAATAATCGTAAGCCAGCGCCATTTGCCGCGCAGCTTCGCGATAAGGAACTCTGCCGATTCCAGTTCCCAATCCCGGACAAACGACACTCTCAATTTTACGTTCTGCGTGTCGGTTGTAGCGCCGAATTGTTAATAACATTGCCCACATTGCTACATACGGAATATCTGTTTCTACGACAGACATCGGTACGCGCATGGTGGGAGTATGAGCGAGAAAAGGATGTTTGGGATGGTGAGTTTCGATGATGAATGAAGTACCGACAGGCTGTTCGCCTAGATAGTCTTCTAAAATATGCTCCTGAACTCTAACCATCAGAGAATGTCCGAAAAAATCGACTATAGCTGCATCGATACCGCCATCCATCATGCCAAATGAATTGGCGGGACTAACCAAACAGTCATACTCGGTTAAATCCTCGAAGCGCTTGTCGGTAATTTCGACATTTGGCAGGTAGAAAAAATACTCTTGGAAGGCGGCGAATAATTCTGGATTGGGTGCTGTAAGTATCAGTTTCATAGGTTTTACCTCAGATTCCCAGTTTAGCAAATTGCTAAGGGCGATCGAAATCTTATTTTTCAGGACTTACGCACCCAACCAAAGAAACCGGGTTTTTTGACGAAAATACTTCGTTTTGACCCACAGATTCTCTAAAAAACCCGGTTTCTGGGGCCCCATGCGTAAGTCCTATTTTTGTTAATTTTGTACTAACTAATCGGATAAACAAGCATGAAAAGAATTGCGATCGCCCAAAACACCCTAAAAATTCTCGAAGATGGCTGCTACTTGTCCCCGGAAGGGAAGCAGGTTAAGATCGATCGCCAATTAGCATCCTGTCTTGCTGGGACGGCATACTACGAACCCGATGCCCTGTCAGCGATTCAGGAAAAGGTTCTCTCAGCTACTCCCCAATTCTCGAACACGGAATTTATGGTGAGGAATGAGACAACGCTAACGGGTGCAGAGCGTATAGGGCGATCGCACAAATTTGCAAAAATTGGAGTCCTAAATTTCGCTTCTGCTAAAAATCCTGGTGGTGGATTCATCAGAGGCTCCCAAGCGCAAGAAGAGAGCTTAGCACGCAGTTCTGCACTGTACAAAAGCCTTTTAAAATGTCCTAAATACTACGAGTATCATCGCTCTCATAAATCGCTGCTCTACTCGGATAGACTCATCTACTCTCCCGGCTGTTCAGTCCGCGAAGACGCAAAGAACGCGAAGATTGGAAAGACAAGAGAGTTTCACAACTCATTGAAATTCATTAGAGATTATTTTAGGTTAAATTTAGATGAATTTACAACATTATAATTACTATCTGGTGCTTGACATCGAAGCGACTTGCTGCAATCGCGGAAATCTTAGAAGAACGGATTTCCTGATTGGCGCTCCAATGAGGTGTTTGCCCGATCGCACTTCCGCAAACCTAATGCCCATCACCCTATCAGACTCTCAACCACAGCTAGATAGGGCAATTCTCTGCTGGGCGATCGCCCTAAATTTGAAAAAGTATTGCCAAAATAAACTTGCTATGTTATATTAATAAAAATGCGGGAGTATAGCTCAGTTGGTTAGAGCAGGTGACTCTTAATCTCAAGGTCGAAGGTTCAAGTCCTTCTACTCCCATCAATTTCAATCCTCTGCGAGTCAATAGTTTCAGGTTGATCGATTCAACAAAATTGCTAACTATCAGGAAATAGGGTTTAAAACCCCGTCATTCTAGGACTGCTTTATATCTACTGGAGACTTGATTCTTAGTCCGCGACGCAGCGCAAGCTGTCGGAGTATTGTCACGTCTATGGGTGCGATCGACAACATCCATCAATGTCTTGAAATGGGAGATATTTTGTTGACAAAATGCAATTAGTATAGTAGGCAAGTTCAAAAAGATGGGGAAACTCATCTCGATCGCCCAATCCCCCTGTCGGAAACAAAAGGTTACAATCAAAAATACACTCTGATTCCATAACATTACTGTTTATAGTTTGAACTTCTCAGTGCCCAATAACCATACCTCAACTCAATCCTTTCAATTTGACTCCATCGACAGCGCCCTCGCAGACCTCAAAGCAGGTCGCGCCCTGGTAGTAGTCGATGACGAAAACCGCGAAAACGAAGGCGATGTCATTTGTGCCGCCCAATTCGCCACCCCAGACCATATCAATTTCATGGCAGTAAACGCACGGGGTTTGATTTGTCTGGCCTTGACGGGCGATCGACTCGATCGCCTGGAACTGCCCCTGATGGTCACCAAAAATACCGACAACAACCAAACTGCATTTACCGTCAGCATCGATGCAGTCCATGGCGTTAGTACCGGCATCTCCGCCGAAGACAGAGCTCGCACCATCCAAGTAGCCATTCACCCCGACACCAAACCTCAAGATTTGCGTCGTCCCGGTCATATTTTCCCCCTGCGGGCGATCGATGGTGGCGTCCTCAAACGGGCCGGCCACACCGAAGCCTCCGTTGACCTCGCTAGACTCGCAGGCCTCTACCCCAGCGGTGTCATCTGCGAAATTCAAAACCCCGACGGTTCGATGGCCAGGTTGCCAGAATTAATTGAGTATGCCAAAACCCATAACTTGAAAATCATCAGCATTGCTGATTTAATTAGCTACCGACTGAAGCACGATCGATTTGTCCGCCGCGAAACCGTCGCCAAATTGCCAACTCAATTCGGCGAGTTTATGATTTACGCCTACCGCGATACTCAAGACAACTCCGAACACGTTGCCGTTGTCAAGGGCGATCCAGCAGAATTTAAAGACAAACCCGTGATGGTGCGGGTGCATTCCGAATGTCTGACCGGCGATGCTTTGGGTTCCCTGCGCTGTGACTGCCGAATGCAACTGCAAGCCGCACTGAAAATGATTGAAAATGCAGGTTCTGGCATCATAGTTTACTTGCGCCAAGAAGGTAGGGGCATTGGACTGGTGAATAAACTCAAAGCCTACTCGCTACAAGATATCGGGTTTGATACCGTAGAAGCCAACGAACGCTTGGGTTTTGCCGCCGACTTGCGGAACTACGGCGTGGGAGCACAAATGCTCAATGACTTGGGAGTTCAAAAAATCCGGTTAATTACCAATAACCCACGAAAAATAGCAGGTTTGAAAGGTTATGGCATAGAAGTAGTCGATCGCCTTCCCCTATTAATTGAAGCCACAGATTATAACTCTATCTATCTGGCAACAAAAGCTGAAAAACTAGGTCATATGCTATTGCAAACTTATCTAGTCACAGTGGCAATTCAGTGGGACGAAACCAAGGAAGAAGGCAGAGGGAAGAAGGCAGAAGGCCCTTCGACTACGCCAACGGCACAAAAAGGGAGGAAGCAGGAAGGAGAAGAAGCTTTAATTCCAGGACTACAATCTCGAATTGCCAGGAGGTACGAACACCTGGCAAAACTGCGACATCTGGCGGCAAATCGGGATTTATTGCTGCAAGAGGAAGCGCGCCCCGTGGGCATAGCCCTGTTCGGAGAAGGTTCCTTAATCTTTCATCTCGGCTTCGACCAAGCTGGACTCGCCGCCACCGACTGGTACAAAGAACCAAGTCACCCTTATGTCAAGGCGATCGCCCAAATTCTCAGCGAAATCAGCACCTGGGAAGACTTGCAAACATTAGAATTCATGGTTTCCTCCGGTTCCGATCCGCTCAAAATCCTGCAAGTCCAGCTCGATCGCGAGACATTCCCTTGGTCAGAATTAGTCGGAATTTGCGATCGGCTCAAACCTCAAAAAATTTACAGTTTTGCCCCTGTTCCCTAAACCGATAATGTAGAATAAAACTCCCCTCCCGCCCAGGGGAGAATCTAGGCAAAAATCCAGCAAAAATAAGTGTAAGTTCCAGAATAATGCTAGTTGATGCCAGCATATTCCTGGCGTCAAAAAACAGCAGACCAGACTACTTATCGCTAATGGAAATGAACGTTGGTGACTTTCTCAATCGGCTCGACCTCAGAGGACAGGCCCTTAAAGGTATCAACCTCAGCGGTGCAGAACTCAAAGGAGCAAACCTCAGAGGCACTGACCTCAGAGAAACCAACCTCAGCGATGCTATTCTGAGGTATGCAGACCTGATCGAAGCCGACCTCACCCTTGCCAATCTCAGGGGGGCCGATTTAGCAGAATCATTTCTTAATTTAGCCAACCTCACCAAAGCCGACTTGACTGGTGCGGTGCTTAGAGAAGCTACTCTCGTAGGAGCTGAACTGTTGGGAGCCAACCTCCAACAAGCAAGTTTAATTAAAGCCAATTTAGTTGGAGCGAATCTCCAAGAAGCCAACTTCACCAGAGCCAACCTCAGTGGGGCCGATTTGCGCGGTGCCCAGTTGATCGACACAATTTTAGACAAAGCTGTCTACAACAATCGGACAGTATTTCCCTACGATATTGACCCCAGTGCTATGGGAGCATTTTTACTAGCCCCCAACGCTTCACTCCCAGGCTTAAATCTGTCGATGGTAGATTTAACTGGAGTTGATTTAAAAGGCTCGGATTTGCGCCGGACAAACCTGTGCCAAGCTATATTATTTGGAGCCAAACTGGAGCGCGCCAACTTAACAGGAGCCAACCTCAGCGGAGCAGACTTGAGGGAAGCTAATTTGAATGGCGCGATTTTGGAAAAAGCTGTTTATAGCAACAAAACATTGTTTTCAGAAGGTATTGACCCCAGGATGGCCGGCGCTTATTTAATTGCTCCCAATGTATCGCTACAAGGTTTAAATTTGACGGGAGCCGACTTGAACGGATTGGATTTAAGCGGAGCTAATTTGAGCGGAACTAACTTAAGTTCAGTCAACCTCAAAAATGTAGACCTCAGCAGAGCTAGCATGAAAAAAGCTTACCTCAAAGGTGCCAACTTGGAGGGAACCGATTTGAGAGGAGCAGATTTAAGCGGCGCAATTTTGCACCAAGTAAACTTGAGGTCAGCAGACCTCCGGGGTGTAGACTTAACTAGGGCTGACCTCAGCGGTGCTAATTTGAGCGATGCCGATTTGAGGGAGACAGATTTAACCGGCGCGACTTTGTTGTTCGCTAATTTAAGCGGAGCCGACTTGAGAGGTGTAGACTTGACAAAAGCCGATCTCAGTGGCGCTAAGTTGAACGAAGCCGACCTCAGAAAAGCAGATTTAGTGAGGGTAAATTTAGAAGGAGCCGATTTAACTGAGGTAGATTTGAGCGATGCTCATTTATTTCGAGTTAATCTCAAAGGTGCTAATCTAAAAGGGGCAAACCTGAAAGGGGCAAATTTTAAGGTAGTATTTTTAACTGATGCTCATTTGAGCGAAACGGATTTGACTGATATCCATCTGAGTCCGAGTTTCTTTGAACTGCCATGGGAATCAGAAGAGTAATTAGTCATTAGTCAGCAGTCATTAGTCAGCAGTCATTAGTGATTGTTAGCAACTAACAACTAATAACTGTAAGATAAAGAGTGCGGATAAATAAAATCAGCTAATGACTAATGACCAATAACTAATGACTACTGACCAATAACTAATGACTAATGACTAATGACTACTGACAAACCTTTAGGCTCTGTTATCCAAGGTTCCCTCAGCAAGGGATTGGAAGTGCGACTGCACGCCGACGTTTCGGTAGAAGATATGAGAGTGGGGAAATTTTTAGTAGTGCGCGGGGTCCGATCGCACTTTTTCTGTATGCTTACTGATGTGTCTCTGGGAACATCCAGCGGACGGATTTTATCCAATCCTCCTAACCCCAGCGACGATTTTTTGATTGCAGTGCTCGCCGGCAGCAGCACCTACGGTACAATTGAACTAGCTCCCATGTTGATGCTGACTGCGGAACGAGAAAAACAACAGGCAATTTTCGCTCCCAACTCCAGCCAAACTAATGGTAAAAAATCCAGCGCCGAAAACTTAGCTTCTCTACAGCCACAAAGCAGCGCTGACTTTGAACTATTGCCCGTTAAAACCATTCCCAGCCACTTTTCCCAGGTGTTTGATGCCAAAGAAACTGACTTTAGGGCAGTTTTTGGCTGGGAAGATGACCCCTATCGCCGCAATTTTGCGATCGGCAAACCCATTGACATGGACGTTCCTGTATGCTTAGATTTAGATAGATTTGTCGAACGTAGCAACGGAGTTTTTGGCAAGTCTGGAACGGGCAAATCTTTCCTCACGCGCTTGCTATTATCGGGGATTATTCGCAAACAAGCTGCGGTGAATCTAATTTTTGATATGCACTCCGAATACGGCTGGGAAGCAGTTTCCGAAGGCAAACAATTTAGCACTGTTAAAGGTTTACGGCAGTTATTTCCGAGTCAAATTCAGATTTATACCCTCGATCCAGAATCGACGAAACGCCGGGGAGTTCGCGATGCTCAAGAATTATACTTGAGTTTCGATGAAATTGAAGTGGAAGATATTTCCCTGGTGCAGCGGGAGTTGAATCTATCGGAAGCTAGTATTGAAAATGCGATTATTTTACGAAACGAGTTGGGAACTGGTTGGATTAATAAGTTGCTGGAAATGAGCAATGAAGATATTTCCATGTTTTGCGAAGAGAAGCGGGGAAATAAGTCTTCGATTATGGCTTTGCAGCGGAAGTTGGAGAGATTGAACGATTTAAAATACATTCGCAAACGCTGTCCTAAAAATTATGTGAGTGAGGTTTTGCAGTGTTTGGATGGTGGCAAAAATGTGGTAATTGAGTTTGGTTCCCACTCGGATTTGCTGTCTTATATGTTAGCAGCAAATGTGATTACTCGTCGCATTCACGGATCTTATGTGCGGAAGGCTGAGAAGTTTTTGCAGAGTAAGAATCCGTGCGATCGCCCGCAGCCGTTAGTGATTACGATTGAGGAAGCGCACCGTTTTCTCGATCCGGCGATCGTGCGATCGACTATTTTCGGTACGATCGCCCGTGAAATGCGAAAATACTTCGTAACTCTGTTAATTGTAGACCAGCGCCCCTCTGGTATCGACGGGGAAGTGATGTCGCAAGTGGGCACTCGCATCACAGCCTTGCTAAACGATGATAAGGACATTGATGCTATTTTCACTGGTGTTTCAGGTGGTCAAAGTTTGCGATCGGTTTTGGCAAAACTGGACTCGAAGCAGCAAGCATTAGTTTTAGGGCACGCTGTACCGATGCCGGTGGTTGTGCAAACTCGTCCTTATGATGAACAATTTTATCGGGAAATTGGTGATATTGATTGGCAAGAAATGCCCGACGCAGATGTATTTGCAGAATCTGAAGCTGCCAAAATGGATCTGGGGTTTTAAGCCCGATAAAGATGTTTAACCACTAACGACAGAGCTGGGGACTAGCTACGCATCCGCAGGGTGTCATGACTCAAAAAACGTAGTACACAGGCACAACGGCTGGTCAACTATCACCCTCAGTGAGGCACGAAGCCCCGTCGCTTCAGCGCGAGCTTTCATTACCAGACTTGTACAGATGTGCATAGCTTTTATGACGCAGCTATAAACCGCTTCTAAAAATCTACAGAAATCTGTAGGTCAAACTTAGCGGTTTATGTTTAGCCCTTATCAGATGCTCTAAGCTTCCCGATTGCTCAGGTTGGCCTGATCTTCCCCGCGCGGTCATCGGCGCGGGCGGTACGGGCGCCTGTTACGCTCCCGCGCGGTCATCGCGACGTGGTCGTTGCGCGGCTGGTCGTTAAGGGAGGTTGTAGCACTCGCCTTCGCTCCGCCGGTGGCTTCCGTGGCTGAGGCCGGGGCAAGGCTCATGAAGATCGAGGCGAGCAACAGGGCGAGGGCGAAGCTTTTGCCGGGTAAATTTTTCATCGGGTATCCTTTGGTTCTTTCTTCATAGAAGAATTGATGCACCATTTGACTACGTCAGTGATCGGGGTCACAATGACACAATTTATTTACGATCGCTTTGCCAAAGAATATCTAACAACGTTGCTATCTACCATCGGCACAGTTCATGTTCATCAATGCACCAATTCAAATGATGGGGAAATAAATCAAGAAAAACCAGCCACAGAAGTGATTCACGATCGGTTTTAGCTAAACTGGACTCGAAGCAGCAAGCATTAGTTTTGGGGCACGCTTCAATGTTCGCACTCTAACTTCCGACATTAATATAGCTGCGCGCTCTATTCTCCGGCTTAGATTTGACACTGACTTCTACGTCGAGATCGAAAGCATTTAAGAACCTAAACAACCTTTCTAACGAATACCCTCGAAATTGACCTCTTACTAAAGCCGATACCTTGGGCTGATCGATTCCCAACATTTCAGCAGCTTGATATTGATTTAAACCTTTGGCTTTGATCGCCTGACTCAACAACCGCACTAATTGTGCTTTGAGCAGCATTTCTTCTGGATTATCATAGCCTAAATCAGCATAAACATTGCCACTGCCAGTAGTTACAGTGTTTTCTAAATCTTCAGTCAAATCGTGGTTAGTTTTCATAATTAGTCTGATGATGCTCTTGAGCAACTTTGAGCCTGTTCTCAATCAATTCGATATCTTGTTTAGGTGTCGCTATGCCGCTTTTAGACTTTTTTTGGAAGACGTGGAGGACATAAACGGCGGATTCAAACCGGACAGTGTAGATAGCACGATAAGTATCTCCATCAAAATTATCGACAATTTCCAGTATCCCAGCACCTTTAAAACCTTTCAGTGGCTTAGTATCATCATGCTTTTCACCTAGTTGAGCTAGTAGTAGAGCATAACCCACATCATCTTGTACCTCATCAGGCATTGCTTTGAGGTCTTTTTTGGAACTGGCTATCCATTCGAGTGGCTTCATTCTTAATTTTACATCTTGATGCTAGTTTTGGCATTACAAATTAATCATCATTATCACATAAGCATTTGCCTCACTACCAATCGTATAGTTTTGTTAGTTGACTCGATCGAAGGGCTATTGTAACACACAATACATAATTACTCGATCGCCTACTGGCAATCTAGCCTCAAACTCTTTGAGTTTAATCTTTTGAAAACCAGTTGACAGACAGAGATTTAGGGATGACGGAGTGTCGCTTGTTTCCTGCGTTCCCAAAGTCAACAACTTAATTTTAATTTAAACACAATAACGCCGTAAACGACGGGGTTTTAAACCCCTCACCCTCTCACCCCTCATCCCTCCAACTGCGAATTAAAAACCCCGGAAAAGTTAAGTATTGTTAAGCCGATCGCCATCTTGAAAATTAAACACCCCAAAAACTAGCTTTGAGATGAGTTTAACCAGCTCTACTTGGCTCTTGGTCTCCCCCTCACCCTCTTTCTCCCCCTCACCCCTTCTCGCGCTTCCTTTTTCCTTCTTCACATCGATCTTCGACCATACTACTACGCGATCGGGGGTTCGGTTATCTCGCATCCCACCATCTAGGCAGTACGAAAATTTCAAGCGATGATAGAACAGAGAGCAAAAAAACCTCTCGATTTGCATGAGTCTGTTTGCATGAGTATTGTGAAGTGGAATTACGGTCAAAACTAGCAGGGAATATAAAACCTTAAGGAAAAATGTAGAATGTTCACCTTAAGACAGAGGTTTTTGCCCTTTACTAACCTCAAAATTTGGAATAATATTGAGCAAAGTAAACTGAAATTCACTTCGCCTTGAACTAGCCGTTAAAGCTAGCGAGCTGCCCAAAATCAACGAGGATTGCTGGAAAATCAAGCTTAAAAGTAATCCCCAACAAAAAGCTTCTACCGATCGTTACCGATGAACAGGAGGGGAAACATCTCCCCCTGTAGCAGTCTGTATCCCACTTGCAAAAGTGGGACAGGGTATCACCAACTTTTTATCTGTTGTTACAAGGAGTGCAATACTCACCCATGTCCACCACAACCGCCAAAAACAAAACAGTGAAAGCCGATCGCATGGGCACTCGGCCATACTCCTCAACGGATACGGTTCGTACCTATCTGCACGAGATCGGTCGCGTGCCACTACTTACCCGAGAAGAAGAAATTATTTTAGGGAAGCAAGTGCAGCAAATGATGAAATTAGTCGAAGCAAAACAAGCACTTGTTAAAGAATGGCAGCGCGATCTGACCCCCCAAGAGTGGGCAGCCGAAATGGAGTTGACCGAAGCTGAACTAAGCCGGATCTTGCATTTAGGACGACGCGCCAAACAAAAGATGATTGAAGCGAATCTGCGCCTAGTAGTCGCGATCGCCAAAAAATACCAGAAACGCAACATGGAATTCTTGGATTTAATTCAAGAAGGCACCCTCGGTTTAGAACGAGGAGTCGAAAAATTTGACCCGATGCGGGGATACAAATTTTCTACCTATGCCTACTGGTGGATTCGGCAAGCAATTACTCGCGCGATCGCCCAACACGCCCGCACCATTCGCTTACCCATTCACATCACTGAAAAACTCAACAAAATCAAAAAAGTGCAGCGGGAACTTACCCAACAATTGGGCCGGTCTCCCACACCAACAGAAATTGCCGACTTGTTGGAACTGCACCCATCCCAAATTCGGGAATACCTACTAATGTCTAGGCATCCAGTTTCCTTGGACTTGCGGGTAGGAGACAACCAAGATACTGAACTCCAAGAACTTCTCGAAGACGAAACCGCATCTCCCGACAATTACATTACTTCGGAATTGTTGCGGCAAGACCTCGATACTTTGATATCAGAACTTACGCCTCAGCAACGAGATGTCATAATTCTGCGCTTCGGTTTAGAAGACGGCATTGAAATGTCTCTAGCAAAAGTTGGAGAACGGCTCAATCTCAGCCGGGAACGGGTGAGGCAACTAGAACATCAAGCCCTCGCCCACCTCCGACGCCGCCAAGCTCAAGTCCGAGAATACCTAGCTAGCTAGCACCTCAAAGAGTTTAGATTATCCCCAAAATCTAAACTCTTTTTACCTATGGGTGCTGGGGTTGGGATATTGTTATTTCAATGGTAAATCGCCAAATTTGTCAACCCAAATCTTGCAGTTATTTTAAATGTGATACTTATAGCCACCTTGTCGGTAATTAAGAAATTTTTACTTACTGAAATCATTAATTTTATTGCAGTTTCAAATCGACTTTTGCCTTCGGCATTCTGCTATGGTGTCAGTCTACAACTATGGGCGATCGCCCTGGGCTTTTCCCCCAGTAACTTCAGCACGCCATTCCCCGTGGCGCAACTCCTGGTAAACCAGTCAACTCCAGATGGGGCACAGGAGAAGGAGTTAAAACCAGTTGTGGGCGATCGAACTGTCCCAAATTCAACGCCCGATGCAGCTAGCATCGACGCCACACAGAGTATTTACCTCTACGGTCAGTCTCCTGAGCCAGAACAAATTAAACAAGAGTATTTTGTATTTGAAGTGCGTCAGGGCAAGGTAGTCGGCGCTTTTTACCTACCTCGCTCTGCTTTTTACTGTTTTTACGGCAGTATGGAGGTAAATCAGTTAAATTTAACAGTAGTAGACACCTACGATGGCAGTCGCTCTCCCTACTCGGTAAACCTGCAACAGTATCACCACCTTTCCACTGTCAGTGACAACGATCGGCGAATCTTGGGCATTTGCAAGAGAGATCACCAGCACGAAGTGTGGGGAAAGTAGCCCTGGCATTACCATCTGAGTCAGCGGAAAGTTGGCTCTCTCAAAAATGCTGAAAAACCCCATTATATCGTTTCCGGTTGCATGGGAATGATTTGACCACAGAGAACGCAGAGAACACAGAGGGAGATCGGAGAGATGAATAATTCCCATGCTAGGGGATTTGATATTAATTCCTGGATGCTTTCTGGTCAAATCCCTGATTTTTCCTAAAAACGGCTTTCTTTACCGACAACATAGCTGTGATCTGAATACCTGAAGTCAGAATATTTAAACTGTATACTGCTTAACAAGTCAAACTTGGGGAAATCAGCAGTCATAGTTCAACTAACTGCGGTAAAGTTGCTCCTAAGTTGAAACTTTCAGACCGACAAACTATACTCGGCAACATGAAACTGCGTCGGAAGACACTCTCGATAGTTGGGATTACCATTGCTGGATTGACTGGTGTTCTGTACGCCACATCCTCCCGTATCCTGTTGGGTAGCTTAGTCAAAGCCGAGGAACAGGAAGCCACTCAGGTTGTCCAAGGAGTGCTCAATGTCTTCAGTCAAACCGCAGATGACTTCAACTCCCGCTTTGCAGACTGGTCAGCGTGGGATGATACCTATGCTTTCATCCAAAATCGCAACAAAGAATTCATTGCCTCCAATCTGGTGCCAGAAGGGTTGGCTAATTTGAGAGTTAATATTGCAGTATTTGTCAATACTTCTGGCAAGATTGTTTACGGTACTGCTTTAGACACCAAAAAGCTGCAACTAAGGCCTGTTCCAGAGACATTAAAACAGCACATTTCCCTAAAAGACCCATTGTTGCAGCACCCTAACCCGGACAGCAGCCTGGCTGGTGTCATGTTGATGCCTTCCGGGCCAATGCTGATTAGTTCTCGACCAATTGTTACTACTAAAAGCACAGGGCCGATTCGAGGGACTCTGGTGTTTGGGCGCAATTTGGACGCTGTTGGCATTGCGAAGCTTTCTAAAATCACTCGCCTACCATTGATTGTACACAGCATTAATGAGCCGGACTTGCCTGCTGACTTCCAAAAAGTGCGGGCGAAATTTTCGGGAAAAAAATCGATTTTTGTGCGTGCTGTGAACGAAGACTCGATCGCAGGTTACGCTTTAGTCCAAGATATTTACAACCAACCCGCGCTGCTATTACGGGTGGACATCCCCAGAGAAACCTATCGCCAAGGTCAAAAAAGTCTGCTATATCTTCTGGTGTCTGTAGGGTTGGCGGGAATCGGTTTTATCGGCTGCACTCTCCTGCTGCTGGAATATCTGGTGCTTTCTCGGCTGAGCGATTTGGCCAAAGGAGTCAGTCGCGTCAGTGCTAGCCAAGATTTGTCGCTGCGACTACCGGTGGTTGGTGAAGATGAGTTGTCCGACCTTGCTCATACTATCAACGGAATGCTCAGCGCGATCGCCACCGCTGAAAACGAGCAAATAGAAGAAAAAGCACGGTACCAAGCCGTAGTCGAGCAGGCTACAGACTGTATCTTCCTCTGGGATGCTAAAACCCAACGCCTTTTGGAAGCGAATACAGCATTTAGAAAATTGCTAGATTACAGCCCCGATGTGATTTCGCAACTGACTATTTACGATATAGTGGCCTACTCGAAAGAGCTGATTGACACCAATATTGAGTTCCTACTAGCTGACAAACAATTCCGAATTGGCGAAGTTCTCTACCGTCGCCGAGACGGTTCCTGCGTGGATGTAGAAGTCAGCGGGAGTGTGATTTCCTACGGTGGCCGGGAGATTATTTGCACCGTTGTCCGCGACATTACCGAACGCAAACAGGCTGAAGCCGAACTGCGAGCATCGGAAGAACGCTACCGACTTTTATTTAAAAAAAATCCCCATCCGATGTGGGTTTATGATTTAAAAACTCTTGAATTTATAGCTGTCAATCAGGCGGCTATTGAACACTACGGTTACACTCGCGAGGAGTTTCTCACCATGACTATTGTGGAAATTATGGCTCCTGAAAATTCACCTAAATTGATCGAAAATCTACCTCTAGTAGATGGGGAAATAACTTCGATAAGCATCGGTCAACACCAAAAGAAAAATGGTGAGATTATTGATGTACAAATTAATTCTTACGAGTTAGTATTTGACAACAGGAAAGCTGAGTTAGTGTTAGCTCAGGACGTTACAGACCGCTTGCAAGCTGAGACAGAACTATATCAGGCGAAGGAAGCCGCAGAAGCAGCTAATTTGGCTAAAAGTCAGTTTTTGGCTAACATGAGCCACGAACTGCGAACTCCTCTAAATGCAATTATTGGCTACAGTGAAATTCTACAAGAAGATGCCTTGGAATTGGGGGAAGATGATTTTGTAATAGATTTGGAAAAAATTCACAGTGCCGGAAATCATTTATTAGGATTAATCAATGATATTCTGGATTTATCAAAAATTGAAGCAGGGCGCATGGAACTTGTTTTAGAAACTTTTGACTTGTCCGCTGCTCTTCAACAAGTAAAAACAACTGTGGAGCCTTTATTATTGAAGAACAAAAATCGCTTAAACATAGAATTTGAAGTCAATATAGGTGCCATTAACTCGGACCGAACTAAACTTATTCAAATTTTACTAAATTTACTTAGTAATGCAGCTAAGTTTACGCAGAATGGAACAGTGACACTCAGGGTGGAAAGAATTAAAAACACAGAAAATTCTTGGGATTATGACAGTTTAATTTTTAAGTGTATCGATACTGGGATTGGGATGAATGCCCAACAGGTACAGAAGTTATTTCAACCTTTTACTCAAGCTGATGCTTCGACTACCCGCAAGTACGGAGGTACTGGTTTGGGTTTAGCAATAGGCCAGAAATATGCTCAGATGCTAGGGGGAGAAATTACAGTGGAGAGCGAGCTGGGTAAGGGGTCAACTTTTACTTTAATGTTGTCTGCTGGGTTATAAATCGATTGGGGAGACCAGAATTTATCCCACAGTGATTAATACTCAATACCTGCCTGAGCTTTAATTCCTTGTTCTCGAAATGGATGCTTAACTAAACTCATTTCTGTCACTAAGTCCGCACGCTCAATGAGGGCAGAAGGCGCGCCTCTACCTGTCAAAATAACATGAGTATTTTCGGGTTTTTGTTCTAATCCTGCTAATACTTGTTCTATTTGCAAATAACCCAGTTTTAATGCTATGTTAACTTCATCTAGGAGGACTAATCTGAATTCAGGATTGCAGATAAAAGTTAGAGCTTTATCCCAGGCTTTTTGAGCTGTTTCGATATCTCTGTCCCTGTCTTGTGTATCCCAGGTAAAGCCTTCTCCCATGGCATGAAATTCTAGCTGATTTTCCCACATTTCAAACACGGCTTTTTCTGCTGGTTCCCAGGCTCCCTTGATAAATTGTACTATGGCGACGCGATATCCGTGACCGAGCGATCGCACTACCATACCCAAAGCAGCGGTAGTTTTCCCTTTCCCATTACCAGTATTGACTATAATTAAACCTTTTTCTTTTGATGAATTAGCGATGCGCTCAGATTGGACTTCTTGGCGGCGGCGCATTTTCTGCTTGTATTGTTCCGCTGTTAGGGAATTTGTGTCTTTAGTTTCCATTGGATTTTTTTAACGCAGATGAATGCAAATAAATACTGATAAAGCCAGTCTTGCAGGAGTTGTGAAAAAAAAGTTTTAAACGAACCGCGAAGACGCGAAGAACGCGAAGAACGGAAAGAGAATAGAGTTTCACGACTCACTAGATATATCCCAAACAGATAGTCAATAACAGGCAGGATGCCTGTTCCACAACAATTAATTATGGGAGAGGTCTATTATAGATGCCAGATTTATGGTTATTGCCACACTAGCTGCAATTTTAGCACGAAACCGGGCAGAACATCCTCTCCTGATAGTTCTGCGGGAGATTCCAGTATTTCTACTGCTTGTCCTTGACGGTAGATTTCGACTCTGCGGGTTTTGCGATTAATCAACCAACCTAATTTTACTTGGTTGTCCATGTATTCTTGCATCTTGTCTTGGGTTTCTTTGAGACTGTCTGTCGGTGACATTAATTCCAAGACAAAATCTGGGGCTATCGGAGGAAATTTTTGTTTTTCTTCGGCAGTTAGTGCGTCCCATCTTTCTTGTTTAATCCAAGAGACATCGGGAGAACGATTTGCACCGCTTGGTAATTTGAAGCAAGTGGAAGAATCGAAACAAATTCCCAGCTTAGTTTGTCGGTTCCATATTCCAAAATCCGTTGCTATTTCAAAATTGTAACTTCCGGTTTCTCCTCCTGTCGGTGACACAATGATTATTTCTCCTTTGGCGTTGCGTTCAAATTTGACATCGGGGTTTTGGCGACACAGTTGATAAAATTGGTCGTCAGTGATTTGGGCGATCGCGTTAAAGTTGATGGTGGCTGCTATCATAGTATTATTTGATTTTTTTATAAAAATTTAGATGGTGATTGCTTCCAGACTCTCTGTAAGTTTAGCACGAAACCGGGCAAAATATCTTCTCCTGAAAGTTGCGCAGGAGATTCCAGCACTTCTATTTCTTGTCCTGGGCGGTAGATTTCAACGCTGCGGGTTTTGCTGTTAATTAACCAGCCTAATTTTACTCCGTTATTCATGTATTCTTGCATTTTGTCTTGGGTTTCTTTGAGACTGTCTGTTGGTGACATTAATTCCAAGACAAAATCTGGAGAAATGGGAGGAAATTTCTGTTTTTGTTCGGGAGTGAGTGCATCCCATCTTTCTTGTTTAATCCAAGAGACATCGGGAGAACGATTTGCACCGCTTGGTAATTTGAAGCAAGTTGAAGAATCGAAACAAATTCCCAGCTTAGTTTGTCTGTTCCAAATCACAAAATCAGCATTAATTTCAGAATTGTAACTTCCGGTTTCTCCTCCTGTCGGTGACACAATGATTATTTCTCCTTTGGCGTTGCGTTCAAATTTGACATCGGGGTTTTGGCGACACAGTTGATAAAATTGGTCGTCAGTGATTTCGGCGATCGCATTAAAGTTGATGGTGGCTGCTATCATAGTATTTTATAGGGATGCGTTGGATTTTTTGGGACGCAGATGAATGACGATGCAGATACTGTAAATATTAATCTTGTAAAAAGGTTTGGAGTTGACTTTTTGTCCTTACCTATTCTATTGTATCACATGATTATACTTTGTTTTCAGTCGATTGATAGAGCAGTTTTTTGCAGGAAACACTTACACACATACCAATAATAAAAGGCAATGTTGATTTCACTAAACAATTTAGGAAGTCCTTCTAGTAAACTGGCAAGTATCTGGCTTTTTAATTTGAGAGTATCAATCCCGATCGCCAAAAACAACAATCCCAAACCAACTAACAATATTTTGTATGGAGTCAACTTAAGTTCTCGCTGAAAAAACCATCCATAGGAAGACAAAACAACAGCATACAGAAGACATACTCCCAGTTTGGGAATCCCTACCCCTATCATATATATATGAATTCTGTAAATTTCATTGAGCAGAAATCCCCCTGTTAACAACGCAGAACATAAAATAAATTGATTGCCCAAATGGCGGGGGTGGCTACTTTTTGCTAATCCATAGGTGAAAGTACAAACAATGACAGGTACAGCACATAAAATCTGGAAAGTCCGAGTTAATAAGGCGACATTTGGATTGGGGGAAAAATAAGGATTAAAGAATAAATCGCTGACTTTCAAGCCCGAATATTGAGTGATAATTATCAGTCCTAATACCAGCAATAAGGAGAAACAATTTAATTTAACAAGAGAGCGAGAAATAGTCATAAGCGATTTACATAAAAATGCGATTTGAGCGTCGAAGCACGAAAAAATTATATCACTCCACTAGGTCGGTTTTTTTTGCTAAACTAATGAGAGTGTTATTAAAACCAGGAGACAGTGATGCTGTCAGTGAAAGAAGCAGAAGCGATCGTACTAAATTTAGCACAACCCCTTGACAGTCAGCGGGATGTAGAAACTGTAGATTTGCTGGCTGCATCGGGGCGAGTTTTGGCTGCAACTGTCACAAGTTCCCTGGATTTTCCCTATTGGGATAATTCGGCAATGGATGGCTATGCGGTGCGGTTTGCTGATGTGGAAAATTGCAACAGCGACATACCTGTCGCCCTTGAGATAGTTGAAGAGATTCCGGCGGGATATCAGCCTCAAAATACTGTACAACCTGGACAAGCGGCGCGGATTTTTACGGGTGGGATGATGCCCGCAGGTGCTGATACGGTGGTAATGCAGGAGGAAACTAGGCGTGAGGGCGATCGTGTTTCGATCCTGGTTGCTCCTGGTAAGCCTCAAGCTTTTGTCCGTCACCAAGGCGCTTTTTATCAAGCAGGAACTCCTTTGTTAAATCCGGGTACTGTTATCAATGCTTCGGAAATCGCAGTGTTAGCAACTGCACAGTGTATTCAAGTGCCTGTTTATCGGCGAGTGCGGGTGGCGATTTTTTCCACTGGGGATGAATTGGTATCACCAGACCAACCTTTGTCACCTGGTAAATTGGTAGACTCGAATCAGTATGCTTTGACTGTTTTGCTGACACAAATGGGATGTGAAGTGATAAGATTGGGGATAATTCCCGATAATCAGCAGGAACTAACAAAAGCAATCAATCAAGCTATTTTGACAGCAGATGTAGTGCTTTCTACAGGGGGAGTTTCGGTAGGAGAATATGATTATGTTGAGCAAATATTGGCGGATTTGGGAGGGGAAATTCACATTCGCTCTGTGGCAATTAAACCGGGTAAGCCTTTGACGGTTGCTCAGTTTAAAGGAGATGAAAACAAATCGGATTCGCCGATGATGAGTTCTGATTGTCTTTATTTTGGTTTGCCGGGAAATCCGGTTTCAGCGTTAGTATGTTGTTGGCGGTTTGTGGTACCTGCCTTGAGAAAAATTTCTGGAGTTGGGGCAGATGCTTGGGGGCCGGAGTTGGTGCGGGCTCGATGTCGTGTGGAATTGCGATCGCAGGGTCAGCGGGAAACCTATGTTTGGGGTAAACTGTATTTAGTGACCGGAGTGTGGGAATTTGAACCGGCCAAGGGTAGCCAAAATTCAGCGAATTTAATTAATCTGGCACATACGACTGGTTTAGCAGTTTTACCACCAACTGAAACCTGGGTTTTAGCAGGGGAATTTGTTGATGTTTTAAAAGTTAGTCATTAGTTATTGGTTATATGAAAATTTTAATTGTTGAAGACGATCCGATGATGCAACTGGGGCTAGAGCAAGTTTTAGCCGATGCCCCAGAAATAGAAATAGTAGGACAAGCAGAAGATGGTTATTTAGGAGTAGCAGCGGCACTGAAACTCAAACCTGATATTATTGTCATGGATATCGGTTTGCCACGGCTGGATGGGATAGCGGCGACGCAACAAATTAAAGCGCAATTACCCGATGTTCGAGTAGTGATGTTGACTTCCCATATGGCAGAAACTGAAATTATTGCATCTCTGTCTAGTGGTGCTGACGCTTATTGTATTAAAGGTGCTTCTGTAGATAGGTTGTTAGCAGCAATCGCGGCGGCGGCAGAGGGGGCTACATACCTCGATCCTCAAATCGCTCGCACTGTGATTGAACATCTTAAACCTCCAGTGCCTGTGTCTACCACTAATTTTGGTCAATTATCGCAGCGGGAGTTGGAGGTGTTAAGGTTGATGGTGGAAGGTAATACTAATCCTGAAATTGCTGCGGCGCTTTATTTGAGTCCAAATACTATTAAAACTCATGTTCGTGGTATTATGAATAAGTTGGCTGTAGACGACCGGGTGCAAGCAGCAGTTGTGGCGCTTAGAACTGGATTGGTTTAAAGTTGGCAGTTGGCAGTTGTCCGTTGGCTAACCAACAATCACAAATAACTACTAACAAATAACACATCACAAATAATCTATGTCTGAGTGGATAGAAATCGGTACAATTGTAGCAGCTCAAGGTTTATACGGGGAAGTGCGAGTATATCCCGATTCTGATTTCCCGGAAAGGTTTATCGAACCGGGAAAGCGGTGGCTGTTGTTTCCTAATAAAACAGAACCAGAAGCGATCGAATTTTTGGGAGGTCGCTACATTCCGGGCAAAGGATTGTATGCTGTAGAGGTGGCTGGGGTGGAAGACCGGGATGCTGCTGAGGCGCTGCGGGGCTGCAAGCTTTTTGTGCAAAAAGGATCGAGACCTTACCTAGAACCAGATGAATTTTATGTGCAAGATTTGTTTGGGATGGAGGTTTTCAATCAATTAACGGGAGAAATGTTGGGGAAAGTTAGTGATATTATCCCCGCAGGAAATGACCTTTTGGAAGTTGAATTAAATCAAACGGAGGCGATAAAGGCGGCAGAACCGGAAGTACCAGAAATTGTGTCTGTACAGGTGGAACACAAAGATAGTCGTCGGAAAAAACGTAAAACTCCTCGTGTTAAACCACTGCAAACAAAAAAGGTTTTGATTCCTTTTGTGAAAGAGATAGTTCCAATTGTTGATTTAGAAAAAGGTAGAATTGAAATTGTTCCTCCTTCGGGTTTGTTGGATGAAATTTAAGGAATCAGGAATCAGGAATCAGGTTTAAAATTCTCTAAACATAATTCCCCCAATGTTAATTATTTTCTTTATTCGTGCGTCGCACTATCAAATAACTAATGGAAAGAGCGAAAATTGCTGTAGCTAAACCGATTAAGTCGGCGGCAGTTTTTTTTTCTAAGTCTAGAATAATTATTTTACGAGAGACGGCGATTAAAGAAGTGACAATGACTAATTCTACTTGAATGACGTGCTTTTTCAGGTAAGCTGTAATATTTTCCAAGATTTCTAACGCAATTAAAACATTTAAAAATAACCCAAAGATTACAAATAGCGTGTCTTTTAACAAAGTCTGGGGGTCATTAATTAATTGTTTTGTTAAATAAATAATTAGATCGCAAACGCTGATGATAATTACCATAATCATCGCCAGAGATAAAACTTTCGATACGACTACTTCTACATTTTCAGTAAAGTGCAGAAATTGTTCATCGCTGCCGAATTTAGAAAGTTGCCTCAGTATTTTTTTCAGCATACCCTTGACTTAATGATGATTTATTATTAATGATGTCATTGTCTGCTGTTCTTGGCAATCCCCTGTGTCTGGGACTGTTTAATTATTTTTTGCCATAAAAAATCCTCAAACTATTGCTAAACGACAATATTTTGAGGATTTGAAGACTGGGTACGATCGCACAGAGAGTTCTTTCTCGTCAATAGAGAAGGATTATTGACTCTTAACTAGCGGCCAGCCTAGGGACAAGCAAGGAAGCCAAAAATTTAGCTTGGATGCTTTAGTAGCGACGAGAAGAGCGATTGTTGCCGCCGCCCCAGTTACCACCGGCATTAGAACCACCACGTTCTTCGCGGGGTTTTGCTTTGTTGACTTTCAGGTCACGACCCATCCATTCAGCGCCGTCAAGTGCTTCAATAGCTGCTGCTTCTTCGGCTTCTGTGGACATTTCTACGAAAGCAAAGCCACGCATCCGACCTGTTTCCCGATCGGCAGGTAACTGAACGCGCTTAACAGTGCCGTATTCTCCGAAAGTTTGGTTGAGGTGCTCCTGCGTAACTTCGTAGGATAAATTGCCGACATAAATTGACATTAAACATTCTCCAGAATTAGAGGGTGTAGAGAATTAAATCCGGAGGAACGCCGATCGAACGAACTATACTGCCGAAAATAAGCCTTATGAATAGAGCATAGCACCTATCGCTCCATACTGCAATTATTTGGTGATAGTCGATCGAAAGCCAAAACCAAAAACCACCAAAAATCAATCAAACACAACCAATAAAAAAGCAAACAGAACTGAGGCAAAAGCTATGAATTAATTGGGTTTCTGACTCAACGTTGTGGGTTTAAACAGCAAATTTTTGTTTATATAAATGAGAGTCAGGCCGATCGAAAACCTGGTGGCTTCGATCGGACTTAAAGGTATCAGAGGAGTATTGGGGTTAAAAAACCCTGTTTTTCTGGGGAACAACCCACCTGTAAAAGCGCAAAAATTGAGCTGAAAAAATTAACTCCGTGCTCAAGAACTGACTGGGATGGGAGATTGGGCCCAATTAAACTCACCTACTTCCGCTTCAATTTCAGCCCCAACCCTCACCAACTGGACTGCACAAGCTTTTAACTCCGGTTGTTTAGAATCAGGACAACTTTCAGCATGAGTCATGGCATTGGCTTCGGCGCCTTGGGCCCACAGAGAACCCCAGTGCATTGGTACAAATAGAGTACCAGGGGCGATCGCCTTAGTCACTTTTGCGGGAAACACTCCTTTACCACGGCGCGATCGAACTTCCAACAAATCCCCTTCCTTAATCTTCAAATTAGCAGCATCGCGGGGATGAATTTCCAAAAAGGGTTCCGGGTGCAATTGATTAATTTTGTCGGTTCTACCAGTGCGCGTCATGGTGTGCCAGTGTCCATAAACTCTGCCCGTGGTTAACACAAAAGGATAATTGGGGTCTGGAGGTTCAGCCAGTCCACGGGAATGATAAGCTGAAAATCTCGCCCGCTGGTCGGGAGTTGGGAAACGTGCATCAGTGTAAAGCCGCTTAGCTTCTTTGGCTGAATGCTTGGGTTCATTTTCCCGACAAGGCCACTGCTGAGGGCCTTCTTGGTGCAAGTATTCGTGACTGAGGCCTGTGACGTCGCAAGGCTGGCCCCGCGTCAACTGTACGAACTCTTGGTAAACATCACCACTGTTATTGAAAGCAAATTGTTCGGCAAAACCCAACCTGCGTCCCACTTCAGCGAAAATACTCCAGTCGTCGCGGGCTTCCCCTAAAGGAGTGTCGAAACCGATACAAAGACTAACGCGACGTTCTGAATTCGTCATCACTCCGGTTTTTTCACTCCACTGAGTTGCCGGCAAGAGGATGTGAGCGTAGCCGGAGGTTTCGGTGGGATAGTAAGCTTCTTGATAAACTGTAAAAGGCGATCGCAACAAAGCGGCTTTTGTCCGTTCCAAATCCGGCATACTCACTACCGGATTCGTAGCTGCAATCCACAACATATCTACTTGGCCGGTTTCCAAACCCAAAATCATCTCCCAAGCAGTGCGGCCTGGATTGGGCGAAATACTTCCGGGTGTCAGACCCCACAATTCCTCTACTTGGGTTCGGTGTTGGGCATTTTTCACCGCTCGATATCCCGGTAATAGGTTAGAAAGTCCCCCTGCTTCCCGCCCTCCCATGGCGTTTGGCTGGCCTGTGAGGGAAAACGGGCCGCATCCCGGTTTGCCGATTTGACCGGTCATCAAGTGCAAATTAATTAGCGATCGCACCTTTGCCGTGCCTTCAGAGGACTGGTTAATGCCCATGGACCACAGAGACAAAACCCGCTGGGACTGTTGCCAATACTTAGCGGCGGTTTCCAAGTCTCCCACAGAAATGCCACAGCGCGAGGCTACGAATTCCGGCGTATAGCTGTTGACAACTTGCACAAACTGCTCAAAATGAACTGTGGATTCTTGAATGAATTTTCGATCTATGCTGTCGCTTTGCAACAGTAAATAGGCAATTCCATTGAGCAAATCTATATCAGTACCTGGTTTGATTGCCAAGTGCAAATCCGCTGCTTCCGCCGTGGGAGTCCGCCTCGGATCTACGACAATCATTTTGACATGGGGATTCTTTTTATGGTATTTTGCTAAGCGATTGAAAACAATGGGATGGCATTCTGCGGTATTGCTACCAATAATAAAAGCGCAATCTGTTAATTCTAAATCGTCGTAACAGCAAGGGGGACCGTCAGCACCAAAACTTTGCACGTATCCCGAAACTGCTGAAGACATACACAGGCGAGAATTGGCATCAAAATTATTAGTTCCCAGACAACCTTTAAACAATTTTTGGGCCACATAATAATCTTCTGTGATGAATTGACCGGAACCATAAACGCAGATACCATCGGGGCCGGTAGTGCTGCGAATTGTTTGAATCCGATCGGCAATGGCATCTA
Source organism: Microcoleus sp. EPA2 (assembly GCA_020882975.1). GTDB lineage: Bacteria > Cyanobacteriota > Cyanobacteriia > Cyanobacteriales > Microcoleaceae > Microcoleus. The sequence goes on from JAHRFD010000002.1 coordinate 48,437, forward strand.
GTGCTTCGTCCCAGCTAGCGCGGCGGAACGGTCGATCGAGAGTATCCCGCATCATCGGATAAAGTAGTCGATCGGTGCGAATTGACTCTGCTACCGTTGCTCCCTTGACACAAACCATGCCCTGACTGGATGGGTGGTTGCGATCGCCCCGGACTTTCCAACCTTGGTTTTTGTCGGGAACAACTTCTAGACCACAACCTACACCGCAGTAAGGGCAAAGAGTTTTGATAGTTTCCATCTGCTAATTTATAGATGCTTGTTTTTTAAGCTAATAGGTAATTGATAACAGCTAATTGTAGTAGCAAGCAAGAACTACTGCAAATTGCGGATCAAATATTACCTTTTTTTAGCAGGAATAGTTGGTCATTCCTGGACGTAATTGTCACCATTGGTAAGGTGCATCAGTTTCATACCCTATAAAAATTATTCAAAAAACTTACCTGACGCACCCTATCATTCGATCTTACTAGCAATCAGCCACTACCATAAATCGACTAGGATCGACCGAATTTTTGCTAAAAACCCGGTCGATCGTACCCATTAGCTATTTGCCAGTTTTAACTTCTAATTTACCACCATTACTGGGGCTAAAAGTTACTTGAAATTCAGCAGTTTTTTCAGCACCTGCTGGGGCACCTGCCGGAATTTGCAAAACGGGCAGAGGAGTTTCTTTGACGAAATCTTTAGCTGCTTTATTTGTAGGATCGAACTGCACTATGTCCCCATTTTGCTTCACTTTGACTCGATAAGTCAAACTTTCAGTAAAGGTAGGAGTTGTGGTCCAATTTTGGTCAATTTGTGCATATAACTGCTGTCCGATCGCATCGAGTTGCGCTTTGTCGGCAATCTGTGAGGTAGGGCTGGTGGTAGCAGCAGCAGTTGGTGCGGTGGTAGCAGCAGCAGTTGGTGCGGTGGTAGCAGCAGCAGTTGGTGCGGTGGTAGCAGCAGCAGTTGGTGCGGTGGTAGCAGCAGCAGTTGGTGCGGTGGTA
>JAHRFD010000002.1:49525-69938 GCA_020882975.1 Microcoleus sp. EPA2
GTGCGGTGGTAGCAGCAGCAGTTGGTGCGGTGGTAGCAGCAGCAGTTGGTGCGGTGGTAGCAGCAGCAGTTGGTGCGGTGGTAGCAGCAGCAGTTGGTGCGGTGGTAGCAGCAGCAGTTGGTGCGGTTGTTGCAGCAGCAATTGGTGCGGTTGTAGCAGCAGCAATTGCTGCGGTTGTAGCAGCAGCAATTGGTGCGGTTGTAGCAGCAGCAATTGGTGCGGTTGTTGCAGCAGCAGTTGGTGCGGTTGTTGCAGCAGCAATTGGTGCGGTTGTTGCAGCAGCAGTTGGTGCAGCCGGAGTGGGAGGAGAACTAATTACCGCAGCCGCGGGCGGAGTGGGTGCAGTTTCTGCTAATTTTTCCTTTTCCTCACCAGCAATAGAAGACATATTGACCGCAGCTAAAATACTCATCGCGAATAACCAAGAGACTCCTAGTACAGCGCCTTTGATTCGTGATGCTTCTGAGGGTTCGGAAGCGTGAGGTACAAATTCTGCTGGCGGCAAGGTTCTGGACTTTTCCTGCGGAACAGCGGCGGGTCTGAGGGCTGATTCTGGCAAGGGTGGAAGGGCGGTTTCGGTTTCTTCCTCGCCTTCTGTGTGGGCGTAGCGGGAGAACAAGAACTCTAAAGCAAAGTTCCGCAGTTCGTAGTATTTCGGATCTTCCATGATCCGCGTGCGGTTGCGGGGACGGCTGAAGGGAATGTGCATATCTTCGCCGATTTTAGCGGCTGGGCCGTTGGTCATCATCACGATGCGATCGGATAAAAACAAAGCTTCATCGATATCGTGGGTGATCATGATGACGGTAATTTTGTACTCCCGCCAAATTTTGAGCAATTCTTCTTGCAACTCTTCCCGCGTAATCGGGTCTAGAGCTCCGAAGGGTTCGTCTAAAATCAAGAGTTTGGGGCGAGTAGCTAGGGCGCGGGCGATCGCAACTCTTTGTTTCATCCCCCCGGACAACTGGCCTGGTCTTTTGTTGCTAGCCTCGGTAAGTCCCACCAATTCTAGGTGTTGCTGAACGATCGTGTTGTGTTCCTCTGCTGACTTTTCGGCGTAAACAGTTTCAACGCCGAGGTGGATGTTTTCAGTAGCAGTCAGCCAAGGTAGCAGCGAGTAGTTTTGAAACACTACCATGCGATCGGGTCCAGGTTCAGTAATCCGCGCACCTTCGAGTGCAATCTCTCCTTCTGTCGGCCCGTTGAATCCGGCGATCATGTTGAGCAAAGTAGATTTGCCACAGCCGGAGTGACCGATCAAGCAAATAAATTCGCCTTCATTAATCTGGAGGTTTACACCATCGAGAATTACGGCAGGCCCTTTGGGAGTTTGGTAGACTTTTGATACGTCTTTAATGGACAAAAAGGGTGTCGAAGTTTTGCCGTTGCTAGCTTTAGTTGTTTTTTGATTTGGGAGAGTTTGCATATTTTCAGAATTGGGGTTAGGGTTTTCTGGATTAGGCATAGGAAATGGGATGAAAATAGTGCACGAGTTTTAAGTTGAAGAATTGGAATGGGCATCGGGCCTTTATAGCATCGGTAACAAATAACAAATGACTAATGACTACTGACTACTGACTTCCTGATTATGCTGCGGGCAGTTTGGTTGAACACTGACTGCCTATGGGCTCAATTAAAATTTCTTCAATGCGGACGTTGCGCTTGATTTTGACGTTTTCTAGATACTCGATCGGGTCGTCTAGATTAAAGACACTACCATCAAATAGTTCAATGCTACGACGATCGCGACCCACATCTGGCAAACCTAATTCTCTGACTGCTTGACCAAACACATCCGGCCGCAAAACTCGATCGACTACTTCCACCCAGTTTTTCGGGAATGGAATCATGCCCCACCTGGCCATTTGCGCTGTCACCCAGAGCATTTCTAGGCGATCGGGAAAATTGGTTTTGTCAACGTAGAACTGATTGAAGTTGTAAACCATTTCCGGTTTGGTCGTCGTACCGTTATTGTAAGGGTCGAGGAAGCCCGGACGCACATCTTTCGGGTCAGCACCGATATATTGTTCTTGGCAAATCAATTCTAAGATTTCTTGGCGGTTGCGGCGATCGTCGCAGTAGTCGCAGGCTTCCAAAAGGGCTTTGACGAGGGCGACGTGAGTTTGCGGATATTTCTGAGCCCAATCTTCGCGAACACCCAGGACTTTTTCGATGTGTCCAGGCATAATGTCCAGGGAACGGGCGATGACAAAACCTGTACCGTCGTTGACTGCACGGGAGTTCCAGGGGTCTCCTGAACAATAACCGTCGATGTTGCCTGCTTTTAAATTGGCTACCATCTGTGGGGGCGGAATCACGGTTAAGGCGACATCAAGGTCGGGGTCAATGCCCCCAGCGGCCAGCCAGTAACGGAACAGCAGATTGTGCATCGAGGCGGGGTGTACCATGCCCAAGGTATGAGCTTTATCGGGGGTACTGTCGATCGCGGCTTTCAAATCTTCCAAGGTCCGAATGCCTTGATTGTAAAGGTGTTTGCCTAGAACTATGGCATTGCCGTTGCGGGACAAGGTTAAGGCGCTACAGACGGGGACTGGCATTTCGCCGTCTAAGCCTAGCAGCATGGCGATCGGCATTCCTGCTACCATTTGCGCCGCATCCAGCCGTCCTTGGGCGACTCCTTTAGCGATTTCTTTCCAGCTAGGTTCCCGCACGAGGGTGACTTCTTCCAAACCGTGGGCTTTGAAGAATCCTTTTTCTTGGGCTACTACTAAGGGGGCGCAGTCGGTGAGGGGAATAAAGCCGATATCGAGGTTGATTTTTTCCAAGCCGTTGCGGGACACAACTACCGCTGGGGATTGTTGCTGTGCTGATTTTTGTTGGGCTGCGCGACGCTGTTTGACTCGTTTTTGTTGGTTGAGGAAGTAAACCATTTCGTTACGCAGGGCGTAGTAACTGGGGTGGTTGACTACTTCCATGCGCTTGCGGGGGCGGGGGATGTTGACTTCGAGGATTTGCCCGATTTGCGCTTCCGGGCCGTTGGTTAGCATCACGATGCGATCGCTCAGCAGCAAGGCCTCGTCAACGTCGTGCGTTACCATAACCCCAGTTACTTTGCTTTCTTCGCAAATTTTCATCAACTGGTCTTGCAAACCGCCACGAGTTAAAGCATCCAATGCGCCGAAGGGTTCATCTAGCAACAGCAATTTGGGACGGATGGCTAGGGCGCGGCCGATCGCCACTCGTTGTTTCATCCCCCCAGAAATTTCACTTGGACGTTTGTGGGCGGCGTGTCGCAGTCCGACTAAGGCGATGTGGTGGTCGATAATCAACTCGCGATCGGATGCAGAGATATCTCTATAGATTTCATCCACCGCTAGAGCAATATTTTCGCGGACTGTCAGCCAAGGTAGCAGGGAGTAATTTTGAAACACTACCATGCGATCGGGGCCAGGCTCGCGGACTTCGCGCCCTTCTAGAGTAATCCCGCCCTGACTTGCTTGATCGAGTCCAGCGATGATATTTAACAGTGTCGATTTACCACAACCGGAGTGTCCGATCAAGGAGATAAATTCTCCTTTTTTAATTTTTAGTTCAATGTTTTTGAGCGCGATATATTGCTCACCATTGGGTAAGTTAAATACGCGGTCTACGTGGTCTACTTCAACAAATACTGACATGATTTTTTTAGGGTAATTTTTACAGAGCAGATGCTAATTATTAATTGTTATTTGGGAATTGGTAATTGGTAATAGCTAATTGGTAATAGCTAATTGGTAATAGCTAGTTGGTAATTGGGCATTGGGAATTAATTTACAACTAATTTTTGGCAGTTTTTAGTTTGCAACCATTCCCCATTCCCCATTCCCCATTCCCTATTCCCTATTCCCCATTCCCCATTCCCCATTCCCAAATTCTATTTCTGTTCTTCAGGAACAACTTTGGAGGCGATGAAACCGACAATTCTGTCTAGAATCAAACCGACAATTCCCACATAAAGCACAGCCAGAATCACCGCACTCAGTCGAGAACTGTTGTAAGCATCCCAGATGAAGAAGCCGATGCCAACGCCGCCGACTAACATTTCCGCAGCTACAATCGCCAGCCAAGACAAACCAATACCGATTCTCAAGCCAGTGAAGATGTAAGGAACTGAAGAGGGGAGCAGGATTTTCCAGAAGTATTTTTTGTTAGGCAAGCGCAAGACGCGGGCGACGTTTCTGTAGTCTTGGGGGATTTGTTGAACGCCTACTGTAGTGTTAATTAAAATCGGCCAAATTGCTGTAATTAAAATCACGAAAAGCGCTGAAACTTCGTTAGCTTTCATTCCCAGTGCTTCAAAGGGATTGAACTGTTGAAATACTGCCAGGGCAATGGGCAACCAAGCCAGGGGCGGGATGGTTCTGAATACTTGAAACAGCGGGTCTAAGGCATCGAACATGAGGGAGTTTGTGCCGATGAGGATGCCTAAACCAATGCCAAGCACTGCTGCTAAAGTAAAGCCGATCGCCACCCGTTGCAAGCTGGCTGCAAGTTGCCAAAATAAGCCTTTGTCAGTACCGCCGTTGTCAAAGAAAGGATTGATAATCAAATTCCAGCTTTCTTGGACGGCTTTGATCGGGCCTGGTAACGACGATGAGGCATCGTGACAGAGGATTTGCCAAACTATGAGCAGAACTGCGATCGCCACTAGGGGACGGATAATTTTTTTGCGATTTTTCTGAACTTGATTCAGAATGAAATCTACAGGATTTTTGCTCTTAGAAACAGAGAGATTTGTTGCCATTTTTCTGTTGGGAGTATAGTGAATAATCGATTATTTGTAGATGCTTTGAAATCTCAACCGTGGGAGCTGTTGTCGGTGGAGTTGGGTTTCCCAACTCCCCTCAATTCAAGAATTGGCTAACAATCTACAGTCTACTTGTCAACTGTGCGCTAATTATGCCTTCTTGATTGCCAGACTATTCAAATAGTCTTGTGGCTTATCTGGGTCAAATTTCACGCCATCAAAGAAGGTTTCCACACCGCGAGAAGTGGTAGTGGGAATTTGAGCTGCGGGAACACCAATTGCTGTCGCCGCTGCTTTCCAAATATCCTCGCGGTTAACTTTATCAACTGTGGCTTTGATGTCGGTAGTTGCCGGCATATAACCCCAGCGAATATTTTCGGTAATGAACCAAGCATCGTGACTCTTGTAGGGATAGGAAGCATTGTCCGCCCAGAATTTCATCCCTAGGGTGCTGGCTGGTTCAACTTTACCAGTACCGTAATCAATTTGACCTTTGGAGCGACCGATAATGTCTGCAACTGGCACTTTCAACCACTTATCTTGGGAAATGATTTGACACATTTCATCTTTATTTTCAGGCTTGTCGCACCACTGTTGAGCTTCCAAGACAGCCATGGTAATTGCTTTAGCAGCTTTCGGATTTTTAGTCACCCAATCTGCTCTTAAAGTTAAACATTTTTCAGGATGGTCTTTCCAAAGTTCTCCGGTGACTAAAGCAGTGTATCCGACCTTTTGAGCAACTAGCTGAGCATTCCAAGGTTCGCCTACACAAAAGGCTTCCATGCTCCCGGATTTCATGTTAGCTACCATTTGGGGTGGCGGAACAGGAATTACAGAAACCTCTGTATCTGGATTGATACCACCTGCTGCTAACCAGTAGCGCATCCACAAGTCGTGGGTACCGCCGGGAAAGGTAATAGCAACTTTTTGATTAGCGAGAGCCGTTTTGAGGGGTTTGCTGTCAGTACCTACTTTTAAATCTAGGTATTTTTTGCTGATGGAAATTGCCTGACCATTAGTATTTAACCGTGCCACAATGTTCATCGGCACTGGTTGATTACCTTTGGTAATAGTGCCCAAGGTCATCTGGTAAGGCATGGGGGATAAAATGTGGGCCCCGTCGATACCGCCTTTGTCAGAACCCAGTTCTAAGTTGTCGCGTGTAACTGGCCAAGATGCTTGTTTAGCAACTTGTACGTCTTTCATGCCGTACTTGGCAAATAAGCCTTTTTCTTGGGCAATAATTAAGGGTGCTGAATCAGTTAGAGCAATGAATCCGAGTTTGGCTGCGGTAACTTCCGGGGCGTCGGCGGGGTTGATGCTGACTGCTGGGCTGGGAGTGGCAGAGGAACCGCTAGGGCTGGGACTCCCAGTGCTATTGCTGGTGCTGGAACCGGAACTGCAACCGTGGGCTAGGAGAGTGCCGGCTGCTGTTGCTCCGGCGGTGATGATGAATTTTCTTCTAGAAAGGTTGCTCATGTGTCTTGAATTTTTGGTGTACTTTGAGATTATGTGAGATAAAGGTGTGAGATTTTGTGCGAACTAGGTGCTTGGGAAAGCAAAAATATAGGTTTGAGATTGCTTGACTTTGTTGGCACAGAATCAAATCATTTCCTTTGCAGTGACATCATACTATTTGATAGTCTTGAATATCACATTGTGAGATCAGGCGTCGATCGTGACTTTGCCGATCGCCCGCGCACTACAAGTTAAAATGAACCCTGGTTCTATGTTGCTGAGCGCGTCAAGTTCGCCATCGTAGGCGATATCGCCTTTTAGGAGTTTCTGCTTACAAGTGCCACAACTTCCTGAACGGCAACTGCTGTCGAGTTCGACTCCGGCACGTTCGGCAACATCGAGGATGAACTCGTCTTCGCTGCAAGCAACTTCTTTGCCCGATCGAGCGAAAATGACAGTAGATGTCTGAGGTTTCGCTTCGGGAACCGTTGTTTCCCCCTCGTCAACCGTCAATAGCAATTGTCGGTTTAGAGAAGCTACTTCCCCAGATGCCTTGGGAACCGCCCCGAACTTATCCACTAAGATTTGCATCAGCACTGGTTTGAGGTCTTCGCAGGGAATACTTTTTTGGACACAGCTACCCAAATGAGCATCTTTGCCGACAGTACCTCCCATATAAATGTCAACACCTTCGAGGGTTTTGCCATTCTTGCGAACCTTTGTCCCCATCAGACCGATGTCTGCTACTTGGGGTTGACCGCAGGAATTGGGACAACCAGTCCAGTGAATTCTCACTGGTTTGGGTACTGAGAGTTCGGCTTCCAGTTCCTTAATCATCCCCACCGCACGGCTTTTAGTTTCGATGAGGGCGAAGTTACAAAACTTAGCGCCGGTGCAGGAAACCAAGGCTCGTGTTAGGGGTGCGGGGTCGATGGAAAAACGCTCTAGCAGCGGTTCTTTAACCAAGGATTCAATCCGCGATTCAGGAACGTTGGGAATAATCACGTTTTCTTCGACGGTGAGTCGGAGTTCCCCACTGCCGTAAACCTCGGCAATTCTGGCCAAGTCGAATAAATCCGCTGCTGCAAGTCGGCCGACGGGAACGTGCAAACCTACATACTTTAAACCTGATTGTTTTTGGTCGTAAATGCCAATGTGATCCCGTTTGTCCCAGATGATTTCATCCTTGGGCGCAGCAGGAAGCAAGGTACGGCCTAATTCCTGTTCGACTTGGGCTCGGAATTGTTCGAGGCCCAACTCGTCAATCAGCCACATGAGGCGGGACTTTTGACGATTGGCTCTGGGCCCGCGATCGCGGTACACAGTTAATATAGCTTTGCACAAATCTACAACGTCGCTAGGACTTGCCCAGGCGTTGAGGGGAATGGCGGCTTCGCAGCGTTTGGCGGAGAAGAAACCCCCGACTAAAACATTGAAACCGATGTTGCCGTCTTGATAAGCGGGGACAAAGGCGATGTCGTTAATTTCGGCATGGACTGAGTTGTCACGACAGCCTGCGATCGCAATATTAAATTTTCTCGGTAAATTGGAAAACTGGGGATTACCTTCACCACAGTTGGTAATCATGTCTTGAACTTGATAAGCCAGTTCCCGCGTGTCTATCAGTTCGTCTGCGTCTAAGCCCGCTACTGGCGAACCTGTAATATTTCGCACATTATCCATGCCAGACTGGACGCTGGTCAGGCCAACTTCTTTGAGGCGCTGGAAGATATCTGGCAAGTCTTCGATCAGAATGCCACGTAGTTGTAGGTTTTGTCTGGTAGTGATGTCAGCGCTGCCGTCATCTCCGTAGCGTTGTACAATTTCGGCTAGGGTTCTGGTTTGACTGCTGGTGATGATGCCATTGGGCAAGCGCAGTCGCATCATGAATTTTCCGGGCGTGACCGGCCGAAAGAAGATACCCAACCATTTCAGGCGGTGCTCGCGGTCTGTGGCATCCATTGCTTCCCAGCCGATTTTAGCGAAGTCTTCCAGTTCGGCTTTGAGTGCTAAGCCGTCTTTTTCCACTTTGAGTTTTTCAAATTTGTTTAAGCTGGCTTGGGGTTCTATGGTTTGGGTCATGGGTTTACCCTCGCGGCTGCTTTGTTGGGGGAGCTATTGACTTGGGGCATAAAGTGTGATTTTTCGCTAACCTTAGTGAGTTTACTGATTTAAAACTGTATATCTAGTTACTCGATCGCATTTCTTGTAAGCATCGCTGGCTATCTGTAAATTAGATTTTTACTTGGTGCTGCTGAGACAGCCACGGAACTACTTTGGTAATAGTTGCTACGGATGGTTCCGTCGATCGCCGCCCTTGTGTGCACCTTGGTTGTGAACTAATGTAAAGCCCTTAACTGTAAATATTCGTAGCTATTTTTACAAAATATAGAGTTTTATGAATTTTAAGGCGATTTGCAATGCGTTTTTTGCATGAGTGGGTAAAAATGCCCACGGAGTTCAAAAAAAATTAATAAATCTTTAGATTGGCGTGCACAAAAATATTTTTGTGACATGGATCGTAGTCTCTGGGTTCTCACCATCACACAATTAGAGTGCCTAATGTCACCTACTTTGTATCAAAATATCACCAGATATACGATGTCGTCATCACGAGGGATTTTGGGAGAACCAGGGATGATATATATGTAGAGTTCAATCAACATCTCATGTTTTTCATTCAACTGATTCCCGGCGCTATTTCAGAAATACTTGCTTCTGTGAGCGATACTGGCACTTTGACCATAGCCGATCGCTATGGCTTAATGGCCGCGGTTTTGGACGAATCTCTGGAAGACGAAGACAGAAACTCCCTGAACCGTTTGTTGCGTTCTGTGCTCAAGGGGCGAGTCAAGATCGTTAACGAACTGTCGGCGATTATTTAGAACAGTTGCTTATATCAAGTCCGAGCAAATTACAAGATTACTGAAATATTTTTGTTAAAATTTATACCTGACCCCTAGAAAATATACAAATAAATTCTGGTTTGAGCGCTGTCATATCTTTACCAAAACTTTAAATAAAATGACGATAATCCATGATTTAATTTAAATAATTTCTAGAAGAGTTGACTTTCTAATTTTAAGATTAAATTTAAATATAAAAAATAATTTTATGAACAATACTAACTAATAGTTAATTGTCCGATTAGTAATTTTATAGATAGTTAGCTACATACTATTATCTTCCCACTCATTCCCCAGGAAACATTTAATGAATTCAACTTCTAAAAATTTGAAGCGATGGGTTTACTCAGGCGCTATGTTATTATGTGCAATGGTCGCAGCACAACAACCAAAAGCAGCAGCAGCCACCCTCTCTAATGGCTGGAATTATGCGATCGACTCCTTCAATGATGGTGTGACCGGTCTTCAAATTGGTGGTGGCGAATTTGAATTTTATGGCATCGCCGTCAAAGAAACATCAGATACCGCATTCATTGCCATCAACTCCAATCTCAGCTTAGCAGGATATGCTAACAGCGGTGTCCAAAGAGGCAATATCAATTACGGCGATTTATTTTTCAACTTCTCCGGTCAAGATTTTAACACAGCTAACGCAAAGGGCAACTTATTTGGTATCCGTTTTGCAGAAGGAAACGACTCCGGTGTAGCTACCACAGGAGTTTACAGCAAGGTTACTGCTAAAAGCGTTACTCAAACCAACTCTGGTTTTGCCAATTTAACTTTATTCAACGATCGCGTGAAGTCAGCAGGTGGAACACCATCAATGGGCGATTTATCGGCCACAGACCCATATTTTGAGCAAACAGGTAACTGGACAGTTATGAACTCAATTGATTCGGGTACAAAAGTCGGAGAAATAAATTTTCTCACCCCAGCAACTTTGAGTGTCCTGGGTTTGAATTTTGGTCAGTTTAATGCCCAAGGTTCTCAAAATATTGGATTTAGTTTTAATAAATCCTCAATGCCTTCTGGGAGTTATATTGCTAATTTGTTTGCGGAATGTGCTAATGATGCGATCGCCATTAAAAGCTCTTTTACCAAAGAAGCTTCTGAACCCGTACCAGAACCTTCTACTATGTTCGGTACTTTAGCAGGATTGGGGATTCTAGCAGCCAAACGCAAATTGAAGCGCTAGATTAGCTGTAATTAGAAGCTAGAACCCCGACTTGTTGAATAAGTCGGGGTTCTAACATAATGCTCTAAGCTAGGCTGAAATCAGCAGCATTAATCATGCTGGCTGACACCCCATTCAGAGAGGCTAGAATCTCTCCGGTTGCTGAGAAACGGATGAATGTTGCACTGTTTTCTGGAGTAATTGAGAGTTGGGAGAAAGTCAAGCCACCACTCAATACCAACAAGTCTTTGCCGTCTTCAAAGTCAGTAATAGTATCAATACCGGAATTGGTGGAAAGCAAGAAATTATCATTGCCATTACCTCCTGTTAAACTATCACTGCCCAAACCACCAAACAACACATCATCACCCTTACCTCCCAGCAGAATATCATTGCCATCACCGCCATTCAAACTATCAGCACCGCGGCCGCCAAACAAGGTATCATCACCCGTACCTCCGAGTAAAATATCCCTATCCTTGCCACCGAAAAGACTATCATTCCCCGCGCCACCATCGAGAGAATCATTGCCCCTCATGCCCATCAACACATTATTTGCGCTGTCGCCAGTCAGGAGATCGTCGCTATCTGTGCCGAGAATGCGATCGGGGGAATTGCTGCTCAAATCGGCTTCACCGGTGACTACAGGAACCGCAATCCCAACAGGTAATATGACAGCTTGAATCTTGCTATCTAATGCAGCACCAGTATTGTCAGTAACGAGTTGGGAAATTGTCTTATTGCCCGCGCCAACTGCTTTGAAATCTTGCGTAGTTGCGCCCAAAGTTACTTTTTGGACGCGGGCGACTGCTTCAGGAATTGAAGTTTTTGTGCTGGATACAGCGGTATCAATGCGTTGATTTGCTGTTGCCATTACTGTCGCAGCTTGCGAAGTAATTGAGGTGACTTTTTGACTGTTGAAACTGGGGTCAATCTGCTGGATTTTCGCTGCGGCTTGCTGAATTATGGGTTCTAAAGCGGCTGCGTTACTCAGGTTTAAAACAGTACCGGATTGAATTGGAGTCGTAATTGCACTGACAACAGCCTTGACAATTTCGTTGGTAGTTGCACTGGAAGCACCGTCAATTAAAGCGACTGTTTGGGTGATGAAGTTTTGGACTTTCACCATTGCGGCTAAAGTTGCGACGCCACCTGGTAAATTGTTTTCGGTGGCGGCGATCGGATCTAAGTCAGTAATATCAATTTCAGCGGGAATCGAAAGAGAAGAGTTGACCAGAGATTGCGCTGTCTCCGGTGCAACTCCCTTGTCAATTAAATCTGCGACCAAACTGGTTAACAGCGTCACAACAGTAGCGTAAGGCGGTGCAGTGACAGGCGTTTCCAAAGGCAAACCAGTAGCGGTGTCAGTGCCGCCGAAAGCAACAATATTGCCTTCTTCTGGATCGAGTTCGCCATTTTGATTTTTGTCGAAAGTCTCCAAGGGAATATCGAGTTCGTATTCACCTTTCGGACCAGTTGTTGCGGATGGTTCGCTGGCATCTAGTACGCCATTTTTGTTAGCGTCCAAGAAAACTGTAGCCCCAGCTATATAGCCGTCAATCACAGAACCCAGACCTTGATTGTAAAAATCAAAAAATGCTATATCCGATGCACCGGCAGCATCTTTGGCTGTTACTCGAATCCAGTAGTTGCGATCGCGTGACAAGCTATCATCAACCTTGAAAGTGCGGTTGCTGGCATCGAAAGTCATTCCTATTGGTAGGGAGCTAATGTTGCTCCAACGTGTCGGGACTGGCGATTGCTTCCCGTTGACATATCGCCACTCGAAATCGGTGACACCTTGATACCAATCAGCAGTGTAAGTCAGGGTATCGCCCGGATCGGGGTCAGTGAAAGTGTTGTTTTGAAAAGTAAACTGCAATCTGCCAAAATTCGCACCCGGTTGCAAACTCAAACCTTGTTCCCGGAACGGAACATTTAAGACTGGTGGACGGTTGACTCCAAGACTTTGCCACTTTTTAAGAAACTCATCCCATTGAGTGTCATCAGCAAAATCTATAATCGTGCTGTTGTAATCTGGGTTTAAAGCTTCACCGCGAGATTGCAAATAAATTGACAGACCAGTTCCACCATTCGACGGACTTGAATGATTTTTGATAATTGCCCCAGAATAAGCATTAAGAGCTGTTTGAGCTGTTGTGCGAATGTTACCGGATATTGTAGAGTCGCCAGCAACATTGGCAAGAAACTTTCCCAAGTCGCGGTAATTCGAGTAATAAAAGTATGGGGAATTGTTGCGGTGTACCTGCAATTTACCGATATCTCCTGTTGTGGCACCAGTCAAGATCGCGGTTGCGAGTTGACTCATTGCTGCTGATAAATTGTTGACCTTAGATAAGTCGATCGCTGATTGCGTCTCGCCACCGCCATAAGACGCGCCGTAGTTAGTGACGATCGCGCTACCGAGTTGAGCGGGCCCCCAAGTAGGATTGGCTTTGAGCTGAGATAAAATCGGGTCGTAAGGCCAACCATCTCCCGGTTCTAGCTGCTGAGAACCAACAAAAACCGAGGCCTCATCTTTAACCTGGTGGGCAACTTCTAGCATCGCCATCAGACAGGCATCGAAGCCAATCAGATCCATGTTTTTAGGCACTCCAGCTAAAGCAGCCCCCACCTCGCGGTTTTCCAGGTAGTCGCCTGACTGATAATCGTGAGCAACTCCCCTGGTTGTTGTCGCACCGCGCCAACCGTCGCCGTGATCCCAAACCACGATCGCGTACTTGTCTGCGGGATAGTTAGCTATACCCCAGTTGAGAAAGTTTTTGAGGTTATTGGGGTCTCCCATGTTGGCTTCGCCAATACTGGTTCCCCACTTGGAGTTTGGCAAGTCTCCAGCCTTGATTAACCCCTGGCGAGTGTCTGTCCAGTTGTCGTAGCTCGAATCATATTCAGGGGTGCGATCGAATTGCACGACAATATTGACATCGCTGTTAGAACCAACGGATGACATTTCCAAGAAGTCTTTGATGCCGTAGGGTTCTAAGTTGTTATCAGCAGCCATGTAAACCATAAAAGTCCACTTAGCTGTTGCGCGCGTTGGTTCCTCGCTTGGTGTCGGAGTCGGTAAAGTTGGTGTTGGTGTTGGGGTGGGAGGAGTTGGGGTGGGAGGTGTTGGTGTTGGAGGTGTTGGGGTGGGAGGTGTTGGTGTTGGAGGTGTTGGTGTTGGAGGTGTTGGGGTGGGAGGTGTTGGTGTTGGAGGTGTTGGTGTTGGTGTTGGAGTTGGAGGTGTTGGAGTTGGGGCGGTGTCGTTATCAGTAATGGCGACATTAACAGGCGAAATTACGATGCTGTTATATTTAACATCGGTACTGGTAGCATTATGGTCGATCGCCTCGCTGTGATTCCCTTCAACAACAGCATCGTCAGTCGCAGTCACAGTGACTGTTTTGGCAATATTCCAGTTAGTGCTGTCGAAAGTAACAGAGGCGATCGCACTTATTTGATTCCCCCCGTCAAAACTGATGGTAACAGGTGCTGTTGGCTGCGAATTTAGCTTGAGTGTATAACTCCCTGTGGCACCGCCTTCTGTAGCAGTAGTGCTCGCAGGATTGATGGAAACGCCTGCTGTATCCTTGTCGCTGTTAGTGACGCTAACATCAGCTAGATTGATGTTGTTGTAATTGCTGTCTGTGCTCTTGGCAGTGGTGACAATCTTGTAAGCTATATCTCCGTCTGCTACACTGTCGTCAACACCTGTAACTGTGACTGTTTGTGACTGATTCCAGTTAATAGGAGTGAAAGTCAGGCTTGGTTGAGAAAGTTTTCCTTCTGCGGGATTGGAACTGCTAAGTGCGATCGCCACTGGTGCAGTTGGTTGTGTGTTGAGGACAATGCTGAAATTAGCAGTGTCGCCTGCTTCTGTGGTGGTTAATCCTGCGATCGGATTAACGGTGATACCAGGAGTTTCGTTATCGGTATTTGTGACGCTGACATCGGCGGGATTGAGATTATTGTAATTAGTGTCGGTACTGACAGCCGCAGCAGTAACAATATTGTAAGTTTTATTGCCATCAGCAATGCTGTCGTCAACACCAGTCACCTTTACTGTTTGCAGTGCATTCCAGTTAGCGGGCGTGAAAGTTAAACTATTGTTAGAAACTGTTCCTTCTGCGGTATTGGAACTACTTAAGCCAAGAGTAACGTTAGCAGTAGGTTGGCTTTTAAGTTTAACGGTAAATGTAGCAGTGCCTCCTGTTTCTGTTGTGGAAAGTCCGCTGACAGGATTGATAGTAAAGCCTGCACTGTCATCGTTAGTAATAGTAGTGCTAGCAGTAGCAGTAGTAATTGCAGGTGCTGGGCCTGGTGCAACAGGATTTGATAAAGTAACGGTGATAGTTTCGTCAGGTTCGATCGCGCTATCCCCTAAAACATCCAGAGTTATAGTTCTGGATGTCTGGCTAGCACCAAAATTAATCGTACCAGTCGTGCCAGTAGCCCCAGAAGTGCCACCGATGTTGTTGTAATCGCTGACGTTTGTAGCAGTTCCTCCAATGGCATAATTTACGCTGCTAGCGGCATTGATTCCGCCACTGCGAGTCACCGTAAAAGTAACAGAAGTTTTGCCGGAGTTGCCTTCGGCGATGGTGGCGGAACCTGCCGCAATGGCGTAAGTTATGGCATCGTTAGCCGCAATAGTTAGTGTTGTTTGCTTTGTTGTACCTGCAATCCCATCAGTAATTGTGCCAAAGTTGAACACCGCTGTTTCGGCATTTTCTGGGATATTGTCAGCTTTGACAGTGACTCCAATATTCTGAGTTAAGGTGTTAGTACCTGCACTGAAGGTGAGAGTCGTCGGTGAAAAAGTGTAGTCTGAAGTTTGGGTGGCACTGCTGCTGGGGTTAAGTGCGATCGCAACTGTCAAATCTTTAATGGGACTGCTACTGACAGTAACTGGAATATTAACAATAGTATCCGCGTTGCCTTCTGTAGCGCTGTAGGCAGCAGCACCGAAATTCACTACAGGCGTATTGTTGAGCAAAACCGAGACGCTGTTATCGTTTGCCCCATAGTTCGCTGTCGCTAAGTCTATCTTGCCGTCAGCATTAAAGTCCCCAACAGCAACGGAATAGGGTGTCGCCCCCGCAAAGTTGGCCGCCACACTAAAATTGCCCGCGCCATTTCCCAACAAAATGGAGACATTTTTAGCACCATAGTTCGCTACAGCTAAGTCTGACTGGTTATCGCTGTTAAAGTCTCCAACTGTAACAGAAGACGGATTTGTCCCCACATTAAAGTTAGTAGCAGCCCCAAAACTGCCTGTCCCTGTTCCTAACAGGATCGATACATTATTCGATTGACTGTTTGCTACAGCTAAGTCTGACTTATTATCGCTGTTAAAGTCTCCAACTGTAACAGAAGACGGATTTGTCCCCACATTAAAGTTAGTAAGAAACCCAAAACTGCCTGTCCCTGTCCCCAACAGGATCGATAGGTTGTTAGAGTCGTAGTTTGCCGTAGCTAGGTCTAGTTTGCCGTCAGCATTAAAGTCTCCCGCGACGACTGACTGCGGATTTGTCCCCACATTAAAGTTAGTAGCAAACCCAAAACTGCCCGTACCCGTCCCCAACAGGATGGATACATTGCCAGCAGTGTTTGCCGTAGCTAAATCTGGCTTGCCGTCGCTGTTAAAGTCCCCCACAGCTACAGAAGAAGGACGATATGCCCCCGTGTCAAATCTGGTGCCGGTGCCAAAGCTGCCTGTGCCATTTCCCAACAGGATGGTTACCCCATAAGACGGAAATTCCCCTCCGCTAGCCCACGGTGCAACTATATCGAGGTTGCCGTCGCTGTTAAAGTCTCCCACGCCCAGGGAGTCGGGGCTAGCCCCGGCGTTAAAGTTGACAGCAGTGCCAAAGCTGCCTGTGCCATTTCCCAACAGAATGGAGACGTTGGCACCGGAACCGTTAGATGTGGCAATATCTGGCTTGCCGTCTTTGTTAAAGTCTCCGACAACAACGGAATTGGGCAATGTGCCGACAGGAAAGTTGGTTGCGGTACTGAATGTAGACATGATTTATTTACCTCTTAATTGACAAGTAATTTTTGATTTTTGGAGTTGTGAAACTGATGCAAATCACACCTAATTTGGTGGCATCAGTATCCCGACGATCGCAAGTACAGTCAGGCTGCCTCCCACAGCGATAGTTACTATATTCCATACCGAAAATCGATCGTTAGGATTGTGGTTTGGTGCTACTAAACCATTCAGTTCATTCACAATCTCTTGAACTGGAAGCAAAACTATTACAGAGAAAAAACTCACTAGCAAGTATGGTTTTGGCAGTCTGGCACACAGCGCCATCCCAATCCAAGCAACAGTCAGCAAGAATGGACTAAAGTTGGCATCTATACCGCGCATTTTTGCCCTATTTCTAATCTTCGTAATTAAGGAATAACAAAAAAGGCCGTTGAAAACAGCTCTCCAAAATGGGCTAATGTTGCTTCCTGTTGCGGCTTTGAATAGCTGCCAGTTTTTGTAACACCAAAAAATTTGATAGAGTCCGAAGGTTACTAGGGACATCACGAATAACTTGAAACGAGAAACAGGAAAAAAGATTGGTTGTGAGTTTTCGTACATATCAAAAACCTCCTGGGTGGATAAACTACGGACTTACGCACGTTACGCATGGGTGGTCAGAAACCGGGTTTTTACGAAGAACTTTTATTACAGCCATAGAATCGGGCAAAAACCCGGTTTATTTGGTATTTATGCGTCAGTCATGCTCCTATTAGCTTGAGTTGAAATTGGTGGCATTAATCGCACTTGCCGTCACCCCATTCAGAGATGCTAAAATCTCTCCGGTTGCTGACAAGCGGATGAAAGTTGCACTGTTTTCTTGAGTAATTGACAATTGCGAGAAAGTCAGCCCGCTACCCAAGACTAATAAGTCTTGTCCGACTTCAAAGTCACTAATAATATCAATGCCGGAATTGGTGGATAATAAAAAGCGATCGCTCCCCAAACCTCCGATCAAAGTATCATCTCCCAAGCCGCCACTGAGGAAATCATTGCCATCACCGCCATTGAGCAGATCGTTACCCAGATTTCCAAACAGGATATCGTCATTGCTATTACCCAACAAAGTATCATTATCCTTGCCGCCATAAATAGTATCATTCCCCCAACCGCCGTCAAATAAATCATTGCCGCGTCGGGCGCTCATGAAATCGTTATTGCTGCCGGCAGTGAAAGTGTCATTGTCATTTGTGCCGATAATTGAATTGCCACCGCCTTCCATCGCACTCGTGTTAATAGGAGTAATGATAACGGCTGGGTTGTTATCAATAATCTTTACTTGTGGCTCCCCAGGAATTAGTTTAGCAATAAAAATATCATAGTCATCTCCTTTTTTTGCCACCTGCAAAGGATTTACTATTGGGAAATTAGTAGAAGTAGTATCTCCAGCCACATAAACAGCACCAAAAGTATCCACCGCAATAGCACGACCGTAATCGTTGCCGCTGCCGCCGAGATAAGTAGAATCAACTAAAGCAGAACCCGATGAATTGATTTTTGTGACAAAAGCATCTTCACCGCCACCACTGACACTTTGAATAGCATTATTAGTGGGGAAATTAGTCGAAGTCGTTACCCCCACCACATAAACATTATTCCCACTGTCTACAGTAACGCCATTGCCAATATCATCTGCGCTGCCTCCCAAATAAGTTGAATAGATCAAAGAGTTACCGCCAGAACTCACCTTACTGACAAAAGCATCATAAGTACCACCTGCATTAGCTTCTTGAATTGGACTAGCTGTAGGAAAATTAGTTGAAGAGGTAAATCCCACAATATAGGCATTTTCAGCACTATCCACAGCGATATCAGTACCTAAGTCAGAGTCACTGCCACCTAAATATGTGGAATAAATACGTGTACCATTCGCATCAAATTTAGCGACAAAAGCATCAGCTTTACCTCCTATTGTATTCTGAAGAGGATCGTTTACCGGGAAGTCAGTCGAATAGGTAGTTCCCGTGACGAAGGCATTACCTGCGCTGTCTACTGCAATATCTCCAGCATCCTCAAA
This sequence comes from Microcoleus sp. EPA2, assembly GCA_020882975.1. GTDB lineage: Bacteria > Cyanobacteriota > Cyanobacteriia > Cyanobacteriales > Microcoleaceae > Microcoleus. The sequence continues at coordinate 67,865 of JAHRFD010000002.1, forward strand.
TTCGCTACCGCCCAAGTAGGTTGAATAAATTAAACCACTGCCAGTTGGATTAACTTTAGTAATAAACACATCAAACAAGCTTCCTCTTGTAGGCTGGGATGCACCGGGAGTTATACGGTAATCGTTGTCCGTGTCTCCGGTAACATAAGCATTCCCCTCACTATCTACAGCAATGCCTTTGCCATTACTATTGCCGCTAAGACCTAAAATACTAGAATAAACTAGAGCATTTCCAGTTGCATTCAGTTTAGTAACAGAGGCGAGATTAGCAAAAACCGGATCTTTTTCAGAAGTTATGTTAGGTTGAAGAGCGCCAGTCGTAGTTGGAAAAGGCGACCCAAATACTCCTACTCTAATTTCGACTTGTCCGGCTAAGTAAGCATTACCTTGAGTGTCTACCGCAATCGCCCGACCTAAATCTTCACCAGAACCACCAATATAAGTAGAGTAAACTAATGCCGTTCCTTCGGGGTTAATTTTGGTAATGAAGAAATCTTCTTGATACTCTGCCGCCGTTGTTTGGTAAGCACCAGGAGTAGTAGGAAATTCGTCGTCATTAGTAACACTACCGTTAAAAGTAGTTCCAATAATGTAAGCCGCACCGGCGCTATCTACGGCTATGTTGTTTGCCTGGTCATAGCGACTGCCGCCTAAATAAGTCGAGTAAGCTAAAACCGGATCGATAACTAGGGGTTGAGTGCGATCGAACTCTCCCAAACTAAAATTAACTTGATTATTTCCTAATAAATTGTAAGCTGCGGGAACATTCACCCGCTGTCCGTTGATATCTTGATAAACTATCGGTGCGTTATCAATTAATTCGCCTAGGGGTGTCTCTAAAATCAGTGCGCCGTCGTCACGCAACCGGATGTTATTAACACCACTATAGTTCATCTTAATTTGACTCGGATCGGCAAAAGGTGCAACCAAAAACTCGCTTTTAAGTTGTCCTTCCGTGCCTTTGAAAATGCGATCGATTCCTTGATAAACGTTCTGATAAACAACGCCGTTAAAAGTAGGAACGTCTGTGTGCCATTGACTGGAATCTTCGCCTAAAATAAAGTTAGCAAATCCGGGCAATTTGTCCAGCCCGGAAATTGTCGGATTCGGGTTGCTGTTGGCTAAGCTGCTGCGGACAGTTGCAGAATTTGTGGATTGATTCCCCGGTTCAGTTGGTTGTTGGAAAGCGGTAAAGGTGATTTCGTTGGGAGTGAAAAAGATGCTGTGACCGGCACCTTTTACTTGGAATTTCACATTAGGGTCAGTTTGTCCAGCATTTGCAATAAAACTTAAGGGGATTTGACCGTAAGATCCTGGTTGATTTTGAGAATTCATGGCTGATACCCCTGGTTTTTATTATGTCAGTAAGTCTACATAAGCACCAGCTCGGCTGTATAGTAAATTCTTGCTAAAAATTTACTAAAAATACAATTTTCTTGCGAAATTTCTCGGAGTTTGATGAATAATTGTAACAATGGTTGTGGGTGCGATCCGTAAGTTTGAAAGTCCGAGGGTTCGCCAGGGGTTAAAACGCCTGTTTCAGAGTTTGCCAGTTCGATTTTTTGCCAGTCCGATTTTTCGATGGTCCGACAGTTCGATTTTTCGCCAGCCCCAGAGTCCGCCAGGGGTTAAAAACCCCTGTCGAGAGAGCAAAAGTCCTCTCAAAGAGGACTGGTATCGATCGTAATTAAATTCGATTTCCCAGTCGGTTTCAACCGACTTTTGCTATGAGGCAGGGGTTTAAACCCCTGCCGGACTTGTGGGTGAATGCGAAAACTTTTGAATGCGAAAGATTGTGGGTAAGTCCGATATTCCGCCAGGGGTTGAAAACCCCTGTCTCATAGCGCAAGTCCTCTGAAAGAGGACTAAGATCGATCGTAATTTAATTGGATTTGTCAGTCGGTTTTAACCGAATTTTGCTCTCTCGACGGGGAATTGATTCCCAGGCGGACTTGTGGGTGAATGCGAAAACTTTTGAATGCGAAAGATTGTGGGTAAGTCCGATATTCCGCCAGGGGTTGAAAACCCCTGTCTCATAGCGCAAGTCCTCTGAAAGAGGACTAAGATCGATCGT
>JAHRFD010000002.1:70038-451153 GCA_020882975.1 Microcoleus sp. EPA2
CTTGTGGGTGAATGCGAAAACTTTTGAATGCGAAAGATTGTGGGTAAGTCCGATATTCCGCCAGGGGTTGAAAACCCCTGTCTCATAGCGCAAGTCCTCTGAAAGAGGACTAAGATCGATCGTAATTAAATTCGATTTCCCAGTCGGTTTCAACCGACTTTTGCTATGAGGCAGGGGTTTAAACCCCTGCCGGACTTGTGGGTGAATGCGAAAACTTTTGAATGCGAAAGATTGTGGGTAAGTCCGATATTCCGCCAGGGGTTGAAAACCCCTGTCTCATAGCGCAAGTCCTCTGAAAGAGGACTAAGATCGATCGTAATTAAATTCGATTTCCCAGTCGGTTTCAACCGACTTTTGCTATGAGGCAGGGGTTTAAACCCCTGCCGGACTTGTGGGTGAATGCGAAAACTTTTGAATGCGAAAGATTGTGGGTAAGTCCGATATTCCGCCAGGGGTTGAAAACCCCTGTCTCATAGCGCAAGTCCTCTGAAAGAGGACTAAGATCGATCGTAATTTAATTGGATTTGTCAGTCGGTTTTAACCGAATTTTGCTCTCTCGACGGGGAATTGATTCCCCGGCGGACTTGTGGGTGAATGCGAGAGTTTGATCTGTTAATTCTTTGGCCTCTTTGGATACCACCGGGTTGGGCGATCGTCTCGATCGGTGATTTGTTCTAAATGCGAATTTACAGTGTTTCGCAAATGATGTTGCTTTTGATTGATAACATAAGCGACTGCTTGTTCTATTTGTGTTTGTCCTAAAGAGAATACTCCATATCCTTCTTGCCAGCCAAATCTATTGGGATTTTGCAAAGTTTGATTGAGATAATGGCTGCTGCTTCCTTTAATATTTTTCACGAATTCAGCGATCGATTGTGTCGGAGGAATGGAAACTATTAAATGGATGTGATTTTCTGTGCCACCGATAGCGTGGACGATGCAATTGAGGGTATCAGCTTTGCCGATAATATAATTGTAAAGTTCTGTTTCTCTTTGTGGATGTATCAGAGGTTGCCTTTCTTTTGTTGCCCAAACTAAATGATAGTACAGCCGCCACATTGCCATAAATATGTTTCCGATTTTTATGTAATTTTTTTATTATTTTGCGGTTTTCTTGCTATGTTAGTTATTTTACCATATCGGTAGCTCGTTGGATAATTCAATTGGATTTACCAGTCGGTTTCAACCGACTTTCACTATGAGACGGGGAATTAATTCCCCGGCAGACTTGTGGGTGAATGCGAAAATTCTTGAATGCCAAAAAATTTGGGTGAATCCGAGAGTCCGCCAGGGGTTAAAAACCCCTGTCGAGAGAGCAAAAGTCCTCTCAAAGAGGACTGGTATCGATCGTAATTAAATTCGATTTCCCAGTCGGTTTCAACCGACTTTTGCTATGAGGCAGGGGTTTAAACCCCTGCCGGACTGGCGGACTGGCGGACTGCCAGACTGTCGGACTGTCGGACTGTCGGACTGCCGGACTGCCCGACTGGCGGACTGTCGGACTGCTGGACTGCCGGACTGCCAGACTGTCGGACTGCCGGACTGCCCGACTGGCGGACTGCGGGTGTTACCTTTATTAAAGTGAATCGCGATATTTCTTAGGAGTCACACCGACGATTTTGCAGAAAGTCTTGCTAAAATGACTTTGGTCGTGAAACCCGACTTGCTCCGAGATATAGGTTATTGATAAATCTCGCCTTTTCAACAACTGTTTGGCTTTTTCAATTCGGCACTGCGTGACGTATTGATGGGGCGTCACTCCAATTAATTGTTTGAACAAACGACTGAAATAATAAGGACTAATCTGCACTAAATTAGCAAGTTCAGCTAAGTGCAAATCTCGGTTTAGATAGTCATTAATGTAGTTAATAACAATCTGCAATTTTACAGGTTCCAAACCATTGTCAAAATCTCGCCGATGGGGTTTTTGTGCCGAATAGCGGTGCAGTATGTGCATTGAAAGCGCGTTTTTTAGTGTATCAACATAAAGAGTACCGTTTAATCCACCTGATTCTAGTTCAGTTTTCAGGGCCCAGCCAATTCCGTGAATCAACGGATCGCTGATTTTCCAGTGCGGTATAATTTCAATCAGATTGGAATTTGTCGATTCGTCTACTGTTTTGTCGAAGTCGGTAGGTTCAAGGGCGATCGCCATAAATTCAGGTTCTTCGACTGCACTTGACTGGAAATCAGTACCAGCAGCACCGATGAATATCTGTCCACTTTGCCACGGTTCGCTACCGTAGTGTTTTCCGTTCAGTATTCCTGTTACTGTTACTGAATTGAGTATCAGCCCAATGCTGTGCTGTTGGAAACAGTGTTCAGGACATTGGTGTGGTGGTGGCTGACGGTGATATTCGACGTGAATTCCCTCCCACTTTGCACCGTGACTCGACAGGATTGCGGGACGCGGAAGAATCAATTTCGTCGCGTCTGTCTGGGCAAAATCTAGAATTAACGGTTTCTCTGAGGACATAGCTTACACCTGCTACCGTAGTTGCCCTATCATATATTTATGAAACAGACAAAACGCATCTCAATACTTTTAGCTTTTAGCCAAGTTTCGATCGCCCTAAATCCTCATTAACAAGGGAGACTTTGAATACTCTTATCCACCCTTTTGTAGGGGCGGTGCCAAGAGTCCCCGCCCTCTCTCTCTCTGTTAAATTAGCGCGAGATAAAATGCGCCCAAATATTCCCATCGGGCCCGGCAACTTGATTCATATAATTGTAGGGATACATCAACTTTCTACCCTCAGTATCCCTATAACCAGTGAGTGCATCTCCCCACGGATCTTGCACGATATAACCCTCGGAATTGTAACCAATTAAGGTGATAATATGACCGGAAGCAGTAAAATCTCCGGCTAAAACCACTGGCCGCCGATTCAACAATTCCGATCGCAAATCAGCCCATTTCCGAGTCGTACTAAAACTCGTCTTGAACCCATAGGCTTTAATCAGCGCCGAAAGCACGTTATGATCCGTTTGTGAACCCTGGCCCGCATAATCAAAACACCACTGCAATAACTCATCCTCCAACTGTCCGCCCCACTTAGAACGAACGCCATAGTAATAAAGTACCATCGCGATCGCAGTTACATTGCAAGTAGACCAATCAAAACGGGGATTATCGCGCTGAGAAAAATAGGGCACATTCAATTCCACATTATTGGGAATTGGGTCGAAAACTTTATCGCCCCGCTTAAACTGAATAGAAGTAGGAACAACAAAACCTGTATTGCCAAAATTAGGCAGTTCTTCCGTCAAAGAAATCTTCAGGTGATTTCCTTCCAAACCGTAGCTTTCCACACCGTAAACTCGACCCAGAGGCAACGTAGTCCTTTCCGTAGCGCTCAATTGGTTAGCATCAACTGGTCGTTTTTTCAACACCGTTGGTTGCAACATCGTTACGGTCAAAGCATCGGGATCAAAGATAATTTCTTTATTTAATTTTTTAATTTGAACGTGACGCCAATAGATAAATCCTACATTCCCAAAATCAGGAATAGATTCGGCAAGAGTTACCCGGAAATGACCCAAAATGCAGGCATAGCCAGTAATGGCATAGGTACTGCCTAAAATTAGGTCAGCCACCTGATTTGCTGGGAGTTTAAGTGAATCTTCCGGTGCACCTTTAATCTGGGTGGTTTGAGTTACCAAAAGTTGAGCGCTGATGTTAGTATTGGGTACATCAGCTAGGTCAAATTTCAGAATTTTTGTACCTTTGGCTAGCTGAACGTCTGGTTCATAAAAATAGCCAAAAGTGCCGATCGGTGTAATTGCCGCATCCAAAACTACCTTGAGATGGCCATCAATAAATCCGTACTTGTTAACAATCAAAGTTTGACCTGCTTTGACCAGAACTTTTTGCTGATTGTTTAGTCGGGAAGAGTCCACTGGAGCTACTTTAAATAAAGTATCAGAAACTATCTTTAAAGTCAAATCTTTGCCGACAGTTAAGGGGTCAGAACTTACGGTAATATAAATGATTTGACTGCCAGTAACGTTGCCTTTGCTATCAGTGGCTCGCAGTCGCAGCCAACGAGCTCCAGGGGTACTAAATCCTTTGGCTAAATTTACTTGCCAAGTGCCTGCTGTTTGGTTTAGTGTTACCTTTAGTGGCAGTTTATCCTCGGCTATGACTTCAACTTTGACTGCTTCTTGTTTGTCAAAAGTACCTGAAAGTGCGATCGCCTGATTCAGCAACACTTCCGTCGGACCTTGATAAGTTAAATTTGGTGCCGGATTGAAAGATTTGCCACCGCGGGCAAATTGTACAAAATCGGGAAAAATAAAACCGGTATTACCAAAGGGCGGTAAATTTTCGGTAAGGGAGACTTTAATGTGGCCTTGTTCGATGGAGAATCCGCTAATTCCGTAAATGATTCCCGCTGGTAAAGTAATTTTTTCCTGTGGTTGCAGAGTCGCTGCATTCGCTGGTCGCTTTTTAAACACAGTAGTTTTGAGAACAGTCATGGTGACAGCATTTGTGTCAAAGGGAATACCTCGACCGTTTTGCAAAATTTGGACGTGCTGCGAGTACAGAAAACCGGAAGTTCCCAAGTTTGGTATGGGGCGATCGAAGGTGACTCGAAAATGATTTTCCATGCAAGCATAGCCGAGGATATTGAAGGTTTCTCCCTGGCTGAGATCTACTTTTTGATTGGAGGATAAGGTAGCAGAATCGGCGGGGCTGAGCTTCAATTTGCTTTTTTTGACTACCCAAAGTAACTGCATTCCCGGTGGGGGTGTCGGTAAGTCAGTGCGATCGAATCTGAGAACTTTTGCACCTTTGGTGAGCAAAACGTGTTCTTCATAGAAATAGCCAGATTTTCCTACCGGAGAAATGGGATTATTTAGTTCTACTCTCAGGTGTCTATCGTCTAATTCATAATCTGCTAGCAGATAGGTTTGACCCGCGATTGTGTCGGCTTTTTGTTGGTCATTGAGACTGGCTGATGCGACTGTTCCCGCTTTAAATTTGGTATTTTGGAGGACAACTAACATCAATAAGGGAAGGGCGGAGTGAGTAGCAGGATTGACTTTGATATTAAATGTTTGTTCGCCGATAACTTTGCCTGTTTTATCAGTTGCTTTTACTTGCAATGTGCGAATTCCAGGGTTGTCGAAGCCTTTGGCTAAACCAATACTCCAAGTACCTGTAGATAAATTTATTTCTACATTCAGGGCATTTGTGCCTTCGGTTGCTGAAATCCCAGCCACTCGATTTTTGTCAAAAATACCCACTAGGGCTGCGGCTCGATTCGCCTCAATTTCTTGAGGGCCTAAGTAGGTCAAAATACTGGTACTGTTTGTCATCTCAATCTCTGTTAGCTAGGTTTGCTGTTAAATCTGGCTGTTAATTTAAAATTTGCACAAATTTGGTAATTGTTCAGCTATCACAATGATAAATTCTGATTTTATCAAACATAACTGCTCGATCGCAAACAAAACCGCCCCTAGATTCAGTCTCAGGGCGGTAAGTGCCTTTAAGTTCGATCGGCTAAACTATGGTGAGGAGAATATTCACCTGTCGATCGACATGATTAATTTTACTTAACCTAACTACACAATTGTTACCAGAATATCTTGAGCGTGAGTGTCAACTTTCATGGTTTCTCCTTCAAAAACTTGAATGATTTTGCCCGTACCATCGATGACAAAGGTGACGCGCTTGGCATAATCACCTTTTTCGACATCGTAGGCTTTGGTAATCGCGCCATCCACATCTGCTAATAGCTGGAAAGGCAAACAATATTTTTCTGTGAACTTCTGGTGAGATTCCTCGTTATCGCGACTGACACCGAGAACTACAATATCTTTGTCTTTGTATTCTTCATAGGCTGCTTTGAAGCTTTGGGCTTGTCTGGTACAGCCGGGGGTGTCGTCTTTGGGGTAGAAATACAATATGACGGTTTTACCGGCGAATTCGGAGAGGGATACTGTTTTGCCATTGGTATCTTTGGCGGTAAATTGAGGGGCAGCGCATCCAACTGGTAAAGTCATAGTTTTTGTTTGCCTTGTTTGGTTTTTATTGCAGTTCCTCAACTTATTTTAGTTGGTTGTGTGCTTTTGTAATAGGCTTTTGTTGAAAATTGCGATCGCCTCTAAGATAAATTCCGGTTGCACCGGAATAATATAGAGGATACGGCAGTGCCCATTGGTGTCAAATTAAGGTTCATTCCACAGTCCGACAGGGGTTTAAACCCCTGCCTCAAAGCTAAAGTCCTCTCAAGAGGACTAATGAGTTCTTCAGTCCTCTTTGAGAGGACTGTCTTCTATTAGACAGGGAATTCATTCCCTGGCGGACTACACGCCCACCGGTTGAGCCGCAGCGGGCATCATCGATGGATCGAGCTTAATTCCTAAACCTTCTGCCACTTGGCGGCCATAATTCGGATCGGCGCGGAAGAAATGGCACAGTTGGCGCATCTGAATCTCCGGTTTTGCTCCACCCAAACTTTCCACAATATTAGCGACAAGCCGCTGCTGTGCATCGGGTTTCATCAAGCGATAGAGGTCTCCTGCTTGAGTGTAGTCGTCATTGCCTTTACGATGATCGTAGCGATCGACTTTGACATTTCCTAAGTCCCAAGCTGGGTCAGCATAGACACAGTTTTGCTTGGGCGTATCCTCATGGCTGTTAGGTTCGTAGTTCGGCCCGCTACCACCGTTGTTACCCAATGCCATTGCGCCATCCCGCTGGTAGTGCATCACCGGACATTTTGGTTGATTGACCGGCAATTGCTGATAGTTTGCACCGAGACGGTAGCGTTGAGCATCTGCATAGGACATGATGCGAGATTGCAGCACTTTATCTGGAGAGAAGCTAATTCCTGGAACCACATTAGAAGGAGAAAACGCCGCCTGTTCTACTTCTGCAAAAAAGTTTTGGGGATTGCGATTGAGTTCGAGAATTCCCACATCAATTAAGGGAAACTCTGAGTGCTTCCAAACTTTTGTCAAGTCAAAGGGGTTTTCGCGATATTCTGCCGCCTGGGCTTCAGTCATTACTTGAATGCAAAAGCGCCACTTGGGATAATTACCTTGCTCGATCGCTTCAAACAAATCGCGAGTGGAATGATCGGGATCTTCGCCTTTGATCCGCATTGCTTCTTGGGCGGTCAAATTTTCAATACCTTGCATGGTTTTGAAGTGGAATTTGCACCAAACTCGTTCTCCTTGCGCATTAATGAGGCTGAACGTATGGCTGCCAAAACCGTCCATGTGGCGGTGGTTTTTCGGCGTACCGCGATCGGAAAACAAAATTGTCACCTGATGCAGAGATTCTGGACTTAAAGACCAGAAATCCCACTTGGCGTTAGGATCTTTGAGATGGGTTTGGGGATGGCGCTTTTGGGTGTGGATAAAATCAGGGAATTTAATTGGATCGCGGATGAAGAAAACAGGGGTGTTGTTACCAACTAAATCCCAGTTACCTTCTTCGGTGTAAAATTTGAGCGAAAAGCCTCTGGGGTCACGTTCGGCATCTGCTGAACCTTGTTCGCCGCCTACGGTAGAGAAGCGGAGGAGAACCTGAGTTTGTTTACCAATTTCTGAGAATACCTGAGCTTTGCTATAGCGAGTAATGTCATGGGTGATGGTCAACGTGCCAAATGCAGCGGCTCCTTTAGCATGGACAACGCGCTCTGGAATGCGTTCTCGGTTGAAGTGAGCCAGTTTCTCCATCAGGTGAAAATCCTGCATGAGGATGGGCCCGCGTTCACCGGCAGTCAGGGAGTTCTGGTTATCTGCAACGGGAATCCCGTCCGCCGTTGTCAATGTTTTGTGTTCTGTCATGGTTGGTAAGTCGATTGCTCTATCCTCAGTGTTCCATAGGTTTCTGGGAGGGGGGTCTATCTGCGGAGGTAGTTATCAAATGGGCGATAGTGTGTTATATTATGAGTGTGTTTTGAAAATTTGCTGAGTCAATTAAAACTAATAACCTGTCCTAAAATAGAAGAGACATCCTATATTAATTCCCTACCATGTCGATCGCCGTCATTAAAGAACATATCGAAATCACCCCAGGAATTTGTGGGGGAAAACCCCGTATCGCCGGACATCGCATCCGAGTTCAGGATATAGTTGTTTGGCACGAACAAATGGGAATGTCACCAGATGAAATTCTGTATCACTATCCGAGTATTACTTTATCTGATATCTATGCAGCTTTAGCCTATTATCACGATCGTCGAGATGAAATTCGTTCTGCGATCGAAGCAGATGCAGAATTTGCGCGCCAATTGAAAGCTCAAAACCCATCGCTATTGCAACAAAAATTAAAAAGTCGTCAACATGGCTAAGATAAAATTCCATCTCGACGAAAATATAACTCTTGCCATAGGGAATGGATTGCGAAGACGTGGAATTGATGTCACCACAACTCCAGAACAAGGAATGATCGGGCAATCCGACGAACAACAATTAGCATTTTCGCTGTCTCAAGAACGGGTAATTTTTACTCAAGATACAGATTTTTTAAGACTGCATCATGCGGGTTTGTCTCACGCGGGTATTGTTTACTGTCCGCAAACCAGTAAATCGATTGGGGAAATTTTGCAAGGATTAGTATTAATTTGGGAGGTACTGAATGCTGAAGAAATGAACGGTCGTTGGGAGTATTTGTAAAAATAGGCGATCGTAATTAATTTTGACAACAAGTTCTCACATATTCTCGAACAACAAGAGATAAATCAAACAATACTTTATTTCCTTCTATTCTTTGGAGTAAATAACGTTGACCCAACGATCGCAACCCATTCATCAAGTCCATTGATGACAGAGATAAACTTTGTCTTAAATCTTCCCTTGACACAGGTAAGTCAAATTTACTTAATTGTAAAAGAATCTCTTGTTCTGTGGGTGATAGCCGTTTGAATAATTCAGTCAACCTAGATTTCATATCTTTAGTGACAATTAAACTGTCTTCTTGTAAAAAATCAGCAACTTTGCCACCAAAAATACTTTTAATTAAACTGGCAATATCTTTTAAATCAACGAAATTTCCTCCGTACATATCGCTAAACTCCGCCCAGGCTTCATCATCTTTTAGTCCCCATTTTTTGAAGATTTCTGTATTGTCTAATCCTTGTAAATCTAAGCACTTAATAGGATATAAATCCTCATCCAGACTAATCATTTCTTGACATTGTTCCTGACTTATTAAAATCAAGCTACTTTGATGTTCTAGATTTGTCATCATTTTCAATAAATTTTGGAAATTTTTAGATTCCGTTTTGAACTCTCCTGCCAATTCTCCCTTAATAAATAATTCTTGGAAATCATCAAGGACGATTAAACATCTTTGCTGACGTAAAAGATTGAAAAACTGAGTTAACTTATTATCAGTTTGAAGAGAATCGCGATCGACACCTATGATAATTTCATTAATAATGCCATCTAAAGATTGAGATAGTTTGAGGTTTTTCCAGATTACTACCTCAAAATGTGCTAAATTTAGGTCAACAAACTGTTTGACTAGGGTGGTTTTGCCAATTCCACTTAATCCTAAAACTGAGACTAGATGAAGATTTTGGTCGATTAACCAGTGGGAGAGGGTTTGAAGTTCGGTTGTGCGATCGTAAAAAATGGTGATTTTAGGGGCTAGGCTTAAATCACGATACAGAGATTTAGATTGATTTTCAGTTATATTCTCTTGATTGTCTTTATTTGTATTATATAAAAATTCTCGATTAAAATTAAAATTGTAATTGCTACCGTTTACATGACAAATATTTTGATTTTGAGATGATTGTATATGCAGTCTTTGGAAGGTAGAGCGAAAATTGTACTTATTAATATCTTCACCTAACTGTTCAGATAAAATTTGCCATAGCTGACGCCCAACATTTCTAACACGACTTTCGCTGCGGTTACATTCATCAGCAATTTCATCATAGGTTTTTCCCTGATAAACCCCTGTAATTACGGATTTTTGCACATCATCCAAGTGTTTTCCTGTGTTAGTGAAAATCAACCTATCGGCACATTGTAAAACCTCTGTAACATTCATAAAATGTATCCACAGTAAATTTATGACAATTATAGTATATTTTAAGACATTTAATTGATTTTTGTTAATTTTAGTTTGATTTTTATAAAAAAACACAAGATAAAATAAGACATTTTAAGCTTGTGTTCGTTTATCAAAGTATGTATAGTGATTTTTATGATTTTGTTTTGAACAAGGCACTTCAGTATGTCAATGCCCCAAGAAATGACTGATGCTAATCTTAGATCGATTCCATCCGGTTTATCTGGCATTTATGCAATATACCATGATTTTGATGGAGAAATTGATACTGCTTATGTAGGAAGAGCCAAAGGGACACCCGGAAGTTGTATTAAGACAAGACTGCAAAAACATTTTAAGTGAATTAAAAATCTTCTTAAAATTCATCTCGATCAGACAGAGTTCAACACAAGTTAGTGACAATAGAGGTAAAAGTTTATGAGTGATGGTCAAAGTGTTAAGTATGCAGTGGACTTGGTGATGTGTATTGATGGCACAGGTTCAATGGGTCATTTAATTGAAGAAGTGAAGTCAGCCGCTCTCAAGTTTTACGAGCAGCTAGAAGCTAAGATGAAAGAAAAAAGTAAAAAAATAGATCAACTGAGAGCTAGGGTAATTGTATTTCGGGATTATTGGGCCGATCCAGCCGATAAAGTGATGCAATGTTCTGAGTTTTTTGACTTGCGATCGCAGTCCTCCGATTTTGCTAATTTTGTCTCTCCAATTAAAGCTGACGGTGGCGGTGACGAACCGGAAAATGGCTTAGAAGCAGTGGGGTTAGCACTTAAGTCAAAGTGGGAAAAAGGAGACTTTAGCAAGCAACGATATGTGGTCGTTGTTTACACCGATGCTAGCGCTCATAGTTTAGACAAAGGCCCTAAACCCAGTCACTATCCTAATGATATACCAAAAAGCTTTGATGATTTGACGGATTACTGGCACGATATACCAACATCAGCCAAGCGTTTATTACTGTTTGCACCTGATGCTGAACCCTGGACAATGATGAGTAGCTGGGAAAATACGATTCATTATGTTTCGGAAGCAGGTAATGGATTAGAAGAACTAGAAATAGATCAAATTTTAGAAGCGATATCGGGGAGCATATAAGCCGGTTTGTTAATGAGCTATCTAAGTTAACTTAATTACCCACAGATGTATTAAGTTAACTTTTTACATAACCTACAATTTTAAATAAAAGATTCAATTATGGCTATGACTAAATTTAATTTAGTAGTAAATATAGAAGTTGCTGAAGGCAAAGGCGAAGATGCCAACCTAGCTGAAGATTTTGGACAAACTTTCTTGATGGGCGTGTTTGACGGATTAGGAGGCCGATCGGCTGGTTACGGTGGTAAAACAGGGGGACGTATTGCCTCAGAAGAATCATCTCAAATCAGCAAAACATTCTTCAAACAATGGCACGGTGAAATAAAGCCAGAAAATGTCATTCAATTACAACAAGAAATTTGCCGATCGCTGAAAATTAAAGCAGATATCGAGATGCAGCCGAAAACTTCATCTCGGCTAAAAGGTTCTTTAGTGGAACATAAACTTTGTACAACGATTGCCCTTGCTAGCATTCCCAAGCAAAAAGGGCAAGAAAGGATTTTTGAAGCTAACTTGGCTTGGATGGGAGATTCACGAATTTATTTTCTCAGTCCAACTAAAGGTTTACAACAACTGACCAAAGATGACTTAGTAACTCCCAAAGATGCCTTAGAAATGTTGAGACAAGATCCACCCATGTCTCAATATTTAACCGCCCATATAAATCCGACATGGCAAATTCATTTTCAGCATTATGATATTAAAGAACCTGGCTGTTTTTTAGCTTGTACTGACGGCTGTTTCCAGTATTTTTCTGCTCCTTGGGAATTTGAAAAATTGTTGCTAGAGATGCTCTCTAAGTCAGAAGGGGATACAATGGAAAAAAATACTTGGCAACAATTAATTAAACAAAGATACACAGAGATTAAGCAAGATGATGTTTCTTTAATTCTCTATCCAGTAGGATTTAACGGGATCAAGCACTTAAAGAGTTCTTATCAAGAGCGTTTGCAGTATCTACAAGAAAACTTTATTTCTCCTACGGCTAATACTCGCTATGAGGATTTACAAAACCTGTGGGAAAAGTATAAAATTGATTATGAATATTATTTGCCATTCATTCAGGATATTCAGCCAACCGCTAATTCTCAACCGCCAGTGTCAGAAGCGAAACCCTCCCCAGCCAGTTCAACCAGTTCAAGTTTGAGTACAACTGACCCCTTCAAAAAAATTACTAATTTATCTAAACATAAAGCAACAGCTAATGCTGAAAAAATTAAAAGTTTGCTGGATCGGGCTAAGTGTTGTTATGACAACAATCAACTAAAAGAAGCTCAAGATTGGTGTAATCAAGTTTTGGAGATTGATCCTCATCACAGTGAATGTAAATATATTTTAGGATTGATTTACACTAAATTAGCTTTCTTTGAAACAGATTTTGTTCCAAAACAAAACTTATTACAAAAGGCCGCTTTCTGCTTGGAAGAAGTAGTTAGCAAAAATAATGGAGAAGAAATTATAGAATCGTCCCGAAATCTAGGTTTTATTTACTATCATTTAAACCAATGGGACAATGCCGTTTTCTTTTATCAACAATTTTTTAATAGTCCGGGTGCGGAAAATCGCGACTACTGGGAAGAACACTTAGATGCGTTCGTTACCTCCCTGAAATCAATAGGCAATAAAAATAAAGCAGCCAATGCAGCTATTCAGTTTTGTCTGCGTCTAGTTAATAGCAATAGCATTTTACCCTACGGAAAAAAGGCTTCGCTTTATTACTTTATGGCAGTTTTGCAAGAAATAGAAGGAGAATTAAACGCCGCATTGAATAGCCTTAAAACAATATTAACATCGTCTTCAGAAGTTAATATTGAACTTAGAGCAAAAGCTCAAAAAAAGTATCAAGAAATTCAGAATAAATTAAAACATAGGGGGTTTTATTAAACTATGTCTTACAAAGAAGGTGATGTGATTACTGACAAATATCTAGTAACCCGTGACTTTGATAGTGCTAACGGGGGTCAATGCCAATGGGGTTTTGCTCTGAATATACACGATGGAAACGAATATTTTGTTAAAAAATTCCTCAGTCCAGTTTATCCAGGTGAAGATGCACCAGGAAGCGAAAAAGGAAAACAAAAGCGGCGCGATCAGTGTGAAGAATTTGCGAGAAAACAGCTAGCTATTCAAACAGCACTATCTGCTTGTGGTGCAGGGGGATCGGTAGTAGTGATGGTGGACTTTTTTAAGTACGGTGATGATTATGGCGAACATTTCTTCAAAGTCTGCCAAAAAGTCGATACCAGTTCCTTATCAAAGGAAATACATAAACTAGAGCAAAAAAAGCGTTTATTTGTGATGCTAACAGCAGCAGGTGCGCTGAAAATTTTACACTCCAATGGCATTGTCCATCTTGACTTGAAACCAGATAATGTGCTGATTCAAGAATGGGAAGGAAGGCAAGTTGCTAAAATTATTGATTTTGATAGTAGTATTCTTGAAGGAGAATTGATCGCGGCGGAATTTTTAGTCGGCGATCCAGTATATTATTCCCCAGAATTTGCCAAACATATCGCCACAGCAGGAAAGACACCCGCACCCACTAAAAAATCTGATATTTTTTCCCTGGGTTTAATTTTCAGTCAATATTGGACAGGTGATCGTCCGATGTTATCAGAAAAGTATACTTATGCTCACGAAGCTATTCTGGATCGAAAAAAACTGGAATTACCGTCGATTAAAAATACAACTAAATTGCGCGGTACTCTCATTCGAGAAGATCCACTAGATACCGAAGTGCGTAAACTAATAGGAGAGATGTTAGCTTTAAACCATGAAGAAAGACCTGATATTAATCAAGTTCATCAAAGAATAAAGTATTATTATAATAATGGTGTTCCACCCAAAGATGGTAGAAATAAGCTAAGCATCAATCTGAAGCCCAAATTATGAAATTTTTGATTTTATGAAAAAAACTTACCAGTGTAAAGGTTGTGGGAATGAAGTTGTTTCACTGATGAAGCCTTCAGAGTGTCAGGTTTGTACAGGACGAGAATGGACGAGATTAGCTACGAGTAAACCGATTGATTCAGGAGATGAAACTATGGCTATTGATAAAGATTTATTTTCTTCCTTTAAATTTAGATCTACAATCGAGGGTTATTGCCGAGATATTGGCTGGAAGATTTCTAGTATTGATAATCAAATAGCTGTAATTAAGTTTGATATGGAATCGGGAAGTACACAAACTTTATTTATTGTCAAGTACGATTCAACTCTTGAGTTTTCTTGTCCGAGTGGCTTGAAATTTGACGACATCGATGACATACCACATAATCTGTCTACGTTTCTTCTTGGCAAAAATGCTGAATATAAACTCGGTTTTTGGGCTTTGCAAAAAATAGGAGAAAAACAGACATTCTCAATTATTCATAATGCAGAGATGAGCTTAATAGATGTTAATTATTTCAGGAAGATACTAATTATTTTGGTAGAAAAATGTGATGAGTTTGAACAAAACATTGAAACATTAATCAATAGTTAATAGTTAGAGTTTATGGAAATGACTTGCTTTTTTGGATGTGGGTGTTGAATGTAGAACGATCGCCCCTGCCCAACACCCACCACTTCAACGGCTCTTTTGTGGATGTATTTTTCAGAACCAGGACTTACGCATGGGGGCCAAAAACCCGGTTTCCCCGTCAATATTTATCGAAAAAGCGACGATTTTTGGAAGAAACCGGGTTTTTTGTGTAAGCCCTAAGAACTATACCCTCCTGACTCTAAATAGGTGATGATAAGAATAGTACCTATTCAAAAGTTCTCTCAATGACTTTTATCCCATCCGAAGCGTTTAAATCTATTAGTTATCCCGATCGCACTGTAGAAAGGGCCGATCGCGCGATCCGGTGCAGCCCATTTCAATTACACTTCTTCCAGACCATCCGCGATAACAGCGTTTTCCTAACTGCGATCGCCTCAAATTCCGGTGTCGAACGCGGCTACACCCGATCGCCCGTAGCCGAACTCACAGCCGAAAACTCCCTGCTGTGGCTGATCCAAGTCGGCGTACTGCGGCGAGAAGTAGATGGACAAGGGATTACCGACAGTTTTCGCCTCACGCCCCTAGGCCGCCAACTCGTGGAAAAATGGGAACAGGAAGGAAATAAAGTGCCGGATGCTTCATTGTGCGATCGTATTGGAAATACCTTTAGCCGCGGGTTGGGACTATTTCTATGAGCTTTTCTTGCTTGCCACAGTCTGACAGATAGTCCGACAGTCCGACAATCCGACAATCCGACAGTCCGACAGTCCGACAGGGAATGAATTCCCTGTCTCATAGCGAAAGTCGGTTAAAACCGACTGCAAGTCTAAATTCAACTTGATATTGAGTTTCGCATAAAACCGACTGCAAGTCTAAATTCAACTTGATATTGAGTTTCGCATAAAATCGACTGCAAGTCTAAATTCAACTTGATGTTGAGTTTGCCATTTCACGTAAATCAACCTCCTCAGTCCTCTTTCAGAGGACTTGCGCTATGAGACAGGGATTTCAATCCCTGTCGGACTGTCGGACTGTCGGACTGTCGGACTGTCGGACTGTCGGACTGTCGGACTGTTGGACTGTCGGACTGTTGGACTGTCGGACTGTCGGACTGTCGGACTGTTGGACTCTGGGACTGTTGGACTGTCGGACTGTCGGACTGTCGGACTGTTGGACTCTGGGACTGTTGGACTGTCGGACTGTTGGACTCTGGGACTGTCGGACTGTCGGACTGTTGGACTGTCGGACTGTCGGATTGTCGGACTGTCGGACTCGCCGTCAAACGAGTTCTACCCCTTAAAACCGTCAAGGGAAGGACGGGGTTTGAGACCCATTTTCTTGATCAATTAAATGCACGATCGCTTAACTAATACAAATTAAACTTAAATCAAATTAAAACAATGGTTCAAACCCCGACTAAACCTTTGACTCTCGATGAATTTCTCCAACTACCGGAAACCAAACCCGCCAGCGAATTCATCGACGGTCAAATTATCCAAAAACCTATGCCCCAAGGAAAACACAGCACAATTCAAAGCGATTTGGGTACTGACATTAACCGGGTACTCAAACCCCAACGCATCGCCCGCGCCTATCCAGAATTACGGTGCACCTTTGGCGGTCGATCGACTGTGCCCGATGTTACAGTGTTTACTTGGGAACGGATTCCCCGCGACGACAACGGCGAAGTCGCCAACACCTTCGCCATCCCCCCAGACTGGACGATCGAAATTCTTTCCCCAGACCAAAGCCAAACCAAAGTTGTCCGCAATATCCTGCACTGTCTAGCCCACGGAACCCAGATGGGCTGGTTGATTGACCCGGAAGAGAAATTAGTCTTTGTCTATTTTGCCGATCGCACCATAGCATTTTTTGAAGCACCGGGCGATCGCCTCCCCGTTCCACCTTTCGCCGAATCCTTGAATCTGACTGTTGGTGAAATGTTCAGTTGGTTGAGTCGGTAGCGTAACCTCAATTTATGAATGATTTTTTTTTAACCACAGAGGGCGCAGAGGGCGCAGAGGTAGAGAAGAGAGAGCTCTCTACGGATTTGCTTTGAGCGAATGTGCGGTCGATCGCCTATACTGGAATATCTAACTGTCAGCTCTTCAAGCACGAGAGAGGACTAAAGTCCTGACTACAAACTAATTATGATTATTTAACCGGACTTGATAAGTAAGTCCATTTAACTAAAATTAAAATATCGATGGCTAAAAAACTTACTGTATAAGCACTGTTCCTTCTTCCTTCTTCCTGAATTTCCCCCCTTAGGGGGGGTTCTTCCTTCTTTCTTATTTCCCCCCTTGGGGGGGGCAGGGGGGGGTGACTTCTTCCTTCTTCCTGAATTTCCCCCCTTGGGGGGGGCAGGGGGGGGTTCTTCCTTCTTCCTTCTACTAACAACTAACTACAGAAAACGTTTCTCAAAAATGGAAGCTAAATCTTACAAAGACACAGTAAACCTGCCCCAAACCAAGTTTGAAATGCGCGCCAACGCCGTCAAACGGGAACCGGAATTGCAACAATTTTGGGCAGATGAACACATCTACGATCGCCTTTCCCAGGATAATCCGGGCGATTTGTTCATCCTCCACGACGGCCCACCCTACGCTAACGGCCAACTCCACATCGGCCACGCCCTCAATAAAATCCTCAAAGACTTTATCAACCGCTACCAAATGCTGTGCGGCAAAAAAGTCCGCTATGTTCCCGGTTGGGATTGTCACGGATTGCCGATCGAACTTAAAGTCTTGCAAGATAAGAAAATGACATCGGAGGAAAGGCTGAATCTGACTCCGATCGAACTCCGCCGCAAAGCCGCCGCCTTCGCCCAACAAACAATGGAACAGCAGCGCGCTTCCTTCAAAACCTACGGCGTTTGGGGCGACTGGGAACACCCCTATTTAACCCTGAAACCAGAATACGAAGCCGCCCAAATCGGCGTATTCGGTGAAATGGTACTCAAAGGCTACATCTATCGTGGCTTCAAGCCCGTGCACTGGAGTCCGAGTTCCAAAACCGCCCTCGCCGAAGCTGAATTGGAATATCCCGAAGGCCACACGTCGCGCAGCATCTACGTTGGCTTTCATGTGAGAAAATTGTCGAAAACTTTGCAAGGGAAGAAGGCGGGCACGGGGGCACCGCCCCTACAGCGCTATATGCCGAGCCTCTGGGCTGCGATTTGGACGACTACTCCCTGGACGATTCCGGCTAACTTGGCGATCGCCGTCAATCCAGAATTGGATTACGCGGTGGTGGAACCGCCGGCAGATTCCCACATCGCCCAACAATTCATGTTAGTCGCTCTGGATGCGGTCGATCGACTATCGGCAACTTTTAATACAGAATTAAAAATACTGGCGACTTTCAAAGGTAAAGAATTAGAAGGCTGTACTTACAAACATCCTTTGTTCGATCGCGAAAGCCCGATTGTAGCTGGTGGCGATTACATTACCGCTGATTCTGGGACGGGATTGGTGCACACCGCACCGGGCCACGGACAAGAAGATTTTATCGTCGGAAAACGCTGCGGTTTACCAGTTTTAACTCCCGTAGATGAAAACGGAAATTTCACCGCGGAAGCCGGAGTATTCGCAGGTCTAAATGTCCTCGGAAATGGCAATAGTGCAGTGATTGATGCTCTTTCCGAAGCAAATGCTTTGATTAAAGAGGAAAGTTACGCTCACTCCTATCCTTACGATTGGCGCACTAAGAAGCCAACTATTTTTAGGGCGACGGAACAATGGTTTGCTTCGGTGGAAGGGTTCCGTGATGAAGCGTTAAAAGCCATTTCTAATGTGAATTGGATTCCCGCCCAAGGTGAAAATCGGATTACTGCAATGGTAGGCGATCGATCGGATTGGTGCATCTCCCGCCAGCGGACTTGGGGCGTTCCGATTCCGGTATTCTACGATGAAGAAACTAACGAACCGCTGTTAAACGAAGAAACTATCGCCCACGTCCAAGCAATTATTGCTGACAAGGGTTCTGATGTTTGGTGGGAAATGTCGATCGCCGAATTACTGCCGGAATCTTACCGCAATAATGGTCGCACTTATCGTAAGGGAACCGACACGATGGATGTCTGGTTTGACTCTGGTTCTTCCTGGGCCGCAGTCGCAAAAGGGCGATCGGAATTGAACTATCCTGCTGATATGTATTTGGAAGGTTCAGACCAACATCGCGGTTGGTTTCAATCCAGTTTACTCACCAGCGTAGCAACCAACGGTGTTGCTCCTTACAAAACAGTTTTGACTCACGGTTTTGTGCTGGATGAAAAAGGCCGCAAGATGAGCAAATCTGAAGGAAATGTTGTCGATCCAGCCTTGGTAATTAAGGAATATGGCGCTGATGTTTTGCGGTTGTGGGTGTCTTCGGTAGACTACTCGGCCGATGTGCCTTTGGGCAAAAACATTCTCAAACAGCAGTCGGATGTTTACCGCAAAATTCGCAATACAGCTAAGTTTTTGCTGGGGAATTTGCATGACTTCGACCCCGCAAAAGATGCTGTGGCTTACGGGGAATTGCCGGAACTAGATCGCTATATGTTGCACAGAATGTGCGAAGTATTTGCGGAGGTAAAGGATGCTTTTGATAGTTTCCAATTTTCTCGGTTTTTCCAAACAGTGCAGAATTTCTGTACCGTAGACTTGTCGAGTTTTTATCTGGATATTGCCAAGGATCGACTTTACATCAGCGCTACAGATGCTCACCGCCGCCGGAGTTGTCAGACGGTGATTGCGATCGCTGTGGAGAATTTGGCAAAGGCGATCGCACCTGTGTTGTGTCACATGGCTGAGGATATTTGGCAATACATTCCCTATCCCACATCGCACAAATCAGTGTTTGAATCGGGTTGGGTAAAATTGGATGCTTCATGGCACAATCCAGAATTGGCAACTCGTTGGCAATATTTGCGGCAAGTGCGTGGCGAAGTTAACAAGGTTTTGGAAAAAGCTCGGATGGAGAAGGCGATCGGTTCTTCTTTGGAAGCTAAGGTTTTATTGTATGTTCCTGATGTTGAAAAAAGAGAGCAGTTACAAGCTTTGAATCCTAGTAGTGAGGGATTGCTGGAGTTTGTGCGATCGCAAAATTCAATTATCGAGTTAGCAGCCGCGGAAAAAGCTAAAGCAGCACAAGATCTACAGGAAGCACAAGCAGCAAATGTTGCCAAGGTCTTGACAGAAACGACAATTCATGTAGAGGAGGAAACCATCGCAGAGGGCGATCGACCTTCAGAAATCATCGAATATTCTGCCGTTGAACCCTCGGTTCCCGATCCACAGCCAATCTTCGAGCGAGTTGCTCAGTTTGTAGCAGATTTACCTACCTACCTGGGCAATTTCTTCACAGAATACCAAAAGGTTTTGGTAACAGTTGGCTTGTTGGCCTCACTCTTGGTAACTGGTAAAGTAACCCTGGGAATCTTGGATACAATGAATCAAATTCCCATGCTGGGAGGACTGTTGGAAATCATCGGCATCCTATTCACCATTTGGTTTGCTTTCCGTCATTTGTTGTTCGCAGCTAGCCGTCAAGAACTGGCAGAAAATATTGAGTTGCTGACAGCAGATGTGCTGGGCAAGACCAGCGCCATTGTGCTTGCAGAAACCCAGGCGATCGTACTCACAGCCCCAGTAGAAACAGCGATTGTAGCAGTACCTGAAATCCCGCAAATGGTACTGGCGAGTTCAGTCGAACCACTGATGGTAGAAGTACCTGAAATCCAGACAAATGAATTAATTCCAGTCGAACCAAAATTAGAAACACCGGCCCAAATACCTGTAGCTTCTAATTTAGTAATGACCGGGAACGGTGTAGACGAATTGCGCTATTTGTTCATTACTTCGGAAGTGGAACTAATAGAATCGAATCAAGTGCTGCAAGAGTTACCTTACAACTTCCAGTCTCCTGATTTGGCGATTGGTGTAGTCAAAGCAGATGGCGAAAAGTGCGATCGTTGCTGGAATTATTCTACTCACGTCGGGGAGTCGATCGAACATCCGCTAATTTGCGAACGCTGTGTCTGTGCAGTAGCTGGAGAATTCTAAGTACAAGAATCAATCTCTAAGATTTGTCTGCCAATCCATTCGGCAATTCCTGGGACAACGGCATTACCAAGGAGTCTCCCTCGGCGACTGTCCATCCTGGAGGAAATCCCATCAGCCTTTCCCATTCTGTCCAAGTCAAGTTTCTCGCCACAGAGTATTGGTCTGTCAGAATGGCCTCCTTGATGTCCTCCAGTTTGGGCGCGTAACGTGGGGCAGACGCTTTTTGCCAAGGTATACCCGAAGCCACCGCGACGTTGTACCACAAGCGGAGTGTCTCCGATAATGCTTTCACAAACACTCGATCGAGTTTCCTTCTCCCTCGATTTTCGCGCCGCAGAATCCCCAGACAATTCGCCGCTGTCAGTAAAGATTCTACAGGCACGTTTCGATCTAAAACTGGCAATAAAGAACACTCTGTCTCTGTCGTGAGGTAAGCCCGTATGTCGAGCGTTACACGATAGCCATCCCCCCAAATACCCGTGCGCTTCCAGCGTGTCGATAACGACCTCAAGAGCGGTTCCTTGCTGTGCCGAGAGTAGCCCCGGCACATTTTCCAAGACCAACCACGCTGGCTGAACTTCTGCAACAAGTTCCATAAATTTGTAGAAAAGTCCGCTTCTTTCTCCTGCAAGTCCTTTTCTTTCTGTGTTGGCATTGCTGAGGTCTTGGCAGGGCCATCCTGCACACCATAAATCAGCGGCAGGGATAGTTGAATGTGTGAGGGTTCTGATGTCTTCATAAATCGGTACTTTGGGCCAGTGACGTTTTAATATTTGTTGACAATACTTATCTATTTCGCATTGAAATACAACTTTCATTCCAGCTCTTTCAAACCCTAAATCGAAACCACCAATCCCTGTGAAAAATGACGCAATTCGCATCTTAATGATAGTTCTTTATTTACACAGCTTGTAGACTTAATTGGCTTTATAGACGAAAATCGTCTACTGCACTGCTACACCACACGATATCATCCTCAATCGTAGTTTAAAAACATCTTTATCAGATGGGCGAAGCTAATATTAGTGGCTCACGAATCAAGCAGGCTCGTGAAAAACTCGGATGGGGGCAGAGCGATCTAGCCGCCGCAATCGATGTAGACTTTCACATTAAGCTGGATCAGTCAGACATTTCAGAGATAGAGCGCCAGAAGCGTGGGGTCAAAGATTTTGAGCTAGATGCGATCGCGCGTGTGCTGCAAGTAAGTCCAGAGTGGCTTTTGCGCGGAGATGAGGCAAACTCCCATGAGTGATATGGGAGCAAACCGCGAACAGTGGATCGGAGAAGCTTGCGCTGGCTTTGCAAGCACCAAGCCAGCCAATATAAATTATTATTATAGATTAATTTTAGAGACGCTTTGGCCTCCCGGTGACAGCATTCCAGGGCCAGTAGTTCCCCTATCGCATTTACGTCAAGTTATTAACAATTTTAGAGGAGAACCTTATGCAGATACGCCTAGACGCATACGAGAGTTGCAAGGGGAAGAAGGATTTTTGGGAATAGTTAGATTCGGTAGTGGTAGCAAAACAAGATATCAGCTAATCAGCATAGAAATCAGTCCCAAACGCGAACAGAGAATCAAAATCAGCGATGCTTTTTGGCAGAAAATTTTGATTAATTATCAATATCGCTGTGCAGTGTGTGGCAGACAACCGCCTCTTGTCAGATTAGATCGAGATCATAAAATTCCGCGTTTGAGAGGAGGGGGAAATGAAGAGGATAATTGGCAACCGCTATGTGCAGAATGCAATAACTTTAAAAGCACAGCCTGTAGAGGATGCCAACTTGAGTGCACACAGTGTGCCTGGGCATTTCCTGAAACTTTTGCCCCAATTAAAATATCGGCTTCTGACATCCAAAGAATTAAGGCACTTGCTATTCAACAAGGAATTAGCTCAGAGGCTTTATTAAGGCAAATAATTGAAAGCTACTTGAACAGCCAAACTTAACTACCACTTCCTTCCCCAAAATTCGATCGCCCCCTTCGCCCCAGGGCGGTTTCATTCTCCAAAAAACGAGGGGTTTGTAGGGGTAGTGGATGGTGCGTGCCTACCCCCCCACCGACCATTTTCCGTCATTTCAGAGATTGGGGCAACCGGGCGTGGGATTGCCCCTACAAGAGAATGAAACCGCCCTGCCCTTCGCCCCTTCGCCCCCTCACCCCAAGTTATTCCCCTAGATACTGGTCAGCCCACTCAACAGCGCTATCCTAGTAGTTATAGTCCTTAAACCCGATCGACCCGGAGGCCCCGTGTTCAGTCTAGTTCAAACCACTTCTCGCCAAGGAGAAATCCTAGAAGTCGTCTTCCGCAACGGTTGGGACTACATGAAAAGCCTCCTCACCGGCCGCAAAACCGACGAACCCAGTCTGCCACCCCCAGCAGTCCTCCGCAACATCCTGATCGAATTAGGTCCAGTGTTTGTGAAATTGGGACAATTGCTGAGTACCCGTCCCGACCTTTTACCCACCGCCTACCTCGACACTCTCTCCTCCCTGCAAGCCGATGTTCCCCCCGTACCCTGGTCGGAAGTAGAAGTGATTATCCGCCAGGAACTCAAAGTGTCGATCGAAGAAACCTTCTCCAAATTTAACACTCAAGCCGTCGCCGCCGGTTCGATCGCCCAAACCCACAAAGCCACATTAAAAGACGGCCGCGAAGTCGCCCTCAAAGTTCAGCGTCCCGGCATTGATATCATCATAGAACGAGATATTGCCGTCCTCAAAGCCTTAGCAGAACTTGTTTCCCTCACAGACTACGGTCAACAATACGATATCGTCGCCCTAGCCGAAGAATTTGCCACAGCCCTGCGCGCAGAACTTGATTTTATTCAAGAAGCCAGCTACACAGACGAACTCAAACGCAACCTTTCTAAAAGCCGCTGGTTTGACCCCAAACAAATAGTCGTCCCAGAAATTCAGTGGAAATTAACCACCAAAAAACTATTAGTAATGGAGTGGCTAGACGGCGTACCAATTTTGTTAGGTGATTTGCAAGGACTTCGCCACAACGGCGATGCAGATGCAGAACGCGAAGAAATTACCACCCTGCTTTGCCGCGCTTTCTTTCAACAGTTATATATCGACGGATTTTTTCACGCCGATCCACATCCGGGCAACTTATTTTACCTCAAAGATGGACGCATAGCACTCCTAGACTGCGGCATGGTTGGTCGATTAGATCCGCGCACTCAACAAAGTTTGACAGAACTGTTACTGGCAATTGTGGATTTAGACTCTCAACGCTGCACTCAATTAACATTACAAATGGCAGAATTTGCTCAGCCTACTAGCTTAGCCAATCTAGAGAATGATTTGGCTAGGATGCTGCGTAAGTATTACAATGTCAGCCTGTCGCAAATGAACTTGTCGGAAATATTTTATGAAATGCTGGCCATCACCCGCAAAAATAAAATTAGGCTACCTAGCAACCTCGGTTTATATGCCAAAACTCTCGCTAATTTAGAAGGTCTAGCGCGCGCTTTCAATCCCAGATTCAACATTGTAGAACAGGTGAAGCCGCTGATGACCGATCTATTTCGGCGTCAGTTATTCGGAGAAGATCCGGTGCAAGCTTTGCTCAGAACAGCCCTGGATCTGAAAAGTTTGTCTCTGCAATCTCCGCGTCAATTAGAAGTGCTTTTAGACCGAGTTACTTCGGAAAGTTTGAAGTGGAATTTGACTGTGAAAGAAATCGATCCTCTGCGCCGCACTTTGGGGGATTCTGCGAATCGACTTTCTTTTAGTATTGTTGTGGGTTCGCTGATTGTAGGAGCGGCAATTATTTCATCTAATTCTCAAACTGCTCAACTATCTTTTTTGAGCAATGGTTTGTTTGCAGCGGCGAGTTTTTTGGGTTTGTGGTTAATTATTAGTATTCTCAGATCTGGTCGTTTGCGGGGGTAAAAACAGTTCACAAAAATTTACATCTCACGATTTAGTGGCCTAGGAGGATATAGGGCATTGCCACAACTCGCTTGACTGACGCTGAGATACGGTAAAACTGCCAAAGGTAGCAGAATGTCGATGAAGCGTCAAGAATCACCGGACCTGAAAGGGCGGTGTGTATGTCAATGACGTACCCTAACCAAGTTGTTTTCTGGTGCTGTTTTTAATATGGAACTACCGATCGCAGCTTGTGTATCGGTAGGGTATACTCAGATGTGCCGATAGGTATTGACAGGGAAGCATAAGTAACCATATACAACTCATTACCCTTAGAAACACGACATGAAAAAACTAATTTTACTGACTGGGATGCTACTGATGATGATGGTAAAAACAGCCTTTGCCAGCCCCGTAGTTCCAAAGCTTGAAACAATCGATCCGATAGCAACCTCGGAAATTCGAGAAACCATTGAGAAACCGAGCAACGATGTCGCACCCCCACAAATTGAACCCATCAAGCCGATGTCAACATCGGAAATCCGAGAGACCATCAAAGAATCGACCACCTATATTTTTGAAGGCATCAAAGGACGAGAACTCACACTTTCCCTATGGGCTGGAGAACTGAGCGCCGAACTCTACACTCCCAGTGGCGAAAATTTGGGAACCCTTGACAAAAGAGATAATCAATGGGTAGGGAAGTTACCGGAGTCGGGCATCTACCGCGTCCGAGCCATCCCTAAAGGCGAAACCAGTAGTTTTGTATTGGAACGTGACTTTAGTGCCAAGTGGACTTATCGCCCCGATCGCGTAATTCCCATAGCATTCGGAGAAAAAGAAGGTAAAATTAAACTCAAAATGTCCGGCTACCAAATCCAGCCCCTGACAATTCAAGGGAAACGCGGACAGACAATGAGAGTCACTGCGAGCAACAAAAATCTAGATGTGGCGATCGAATCTCCGTCAGGAACACTCCTCGATCAAGGGGAAGGTCAAACTTTCGCTCAACTGCCAGAATCGGGAATTTACCGAGTCCTCGTAGTTGCCAACAGACCAATCAAGCCTGCAATCAAAGTTTCTCTGCAATAGTCTCAATTGCCAGAGAAAAAATTGCCAAAATACTATTTTATTTCTCGCATTTGCCACCAAAAAATACCAAAGCTCGCCTAGGGGCGAGTTTTTTTATCTCATAATATAAATTAATACTTAACCCTGGTTTCTTAATAATTAAATAGATTTAGATACATAATAAAGAAGTAGTGAATGCGGATAAAAACCACCATGCCTGTAAACCAGTCAGACATAGATATTGCCCCCTCGATCGACTACGGCCTAATCGACCCGACAGCCACGCCAGACCAAGTAGAAAACTGTTGCCAACAAGCAGAGAGATTTGGCTTTGTCACAGTGTGCGTATATCCATGCTACGTCCGCAAAGCTGTTGAGCTACTGCACGGAAAACGTCCAAAAGTTTGTACTGTGATAGGTTTTCCTACCGGTGCTTCGACTTCCAGGGTGAAGCTTTACGAAGCCCTAGAAGCCGCTGACAATGGAGCCGTAGAGTTAGATGTTTCCGTGAACTTAGGATTATTGAAAGCTGGAAAAATTGACGAATTCCATCGGGAATTAGCGGAGATTTGCGAAGAAACTAATCTTACTATCAAAGCAATTATCGAAAGTTCTCTCCTTTTGGATGCGGAAAAACAATTAGCGGCGGAGATTTGTATGGAGGCTGGGGCAGCTTACATTAAAACCAACACCGGCTTTTTTGGGGCGGCGACAGTTAGCGATGTACGGCTGTTGAAGGAAGTTACGAAGGGGCGGATTGGGATTAAAGCGGCCGGGGGCATTCGCACTCATGAACAAGCTCTAGATTTGATAATGGCTGGTGCAACTCGTTTGGGGACTTCTCGCGGTCCTGAATTAATCCGCCAGCGGGATAATTTGAACAAACAACAGAAATAAATAGTTAATGGTTAATTGTTATTGGTTAGATGATTAGAAATTACAAAGCAACTG
Source organism: Microcoleus sp. EPA2 (assembly GCA_020882975.1). GTDB lineage: Bacteria > Cyanobacteriota > Cyanobacteriia > Cyanobacteriales > Microcoleaceae > Microcoleus. Next base: position 96,603 of record JAHRFD010000002.1, read on the forward strand.
GCATTAATCTCAAGAGTTCGCCCCTAGGAGAATCCGATCGCGTTTTGACAGTTTTAACGCGGGAGTTCGGCTTAATTAGAGCCGTAGCACCCGGTGTTCGCAAACAACGATCGACCATCGGCGGTAGAAGCGAATTATTTGTTGTCAACGAATTGCTCCTGGCCAAAGGTCGATCGCTCGACAAAATTACCCAAGCCGAAACTGTAGAGTCCCATCCGGGCTTGAGTCGCAACCTGGGAAAACTCGCATCCGCCCAATATTTGGCGGAATTGGCGATCGCCAGCGCCCTTTCCGATCAACCCCAAGAAGAACTATTTTGCTTGCTGAGCGAACACTTGAAGCGTTTGGAGCGTTTGTCCGATCGCACCGATACAGACTCCCTAGCCTTACTTGTCGCCCACCTGGATCAGGCAATTTTTCACCTGCTAGCCCTCGCCGGCGTTGCACCCCAAGTCCAAGTCTGCTGCGCCACCAGACTCCCCTTGATGCCAAATTTCACCGATCCGAAGTGGCAAATTGGATTTAGCATACCTTCGGGGGGAACCTTTAGCTTGTCCGAGTTAGCTAACTTAGAGACAGAAAGATTGGCAGCAACGGGTTCGGCTTACATTGGGGCTTCCCGTTCCCCTAAAACTTCTACCAGCAAACACTTGACAGATTTTTGCATTAATGCTATGGAACTAGACGCACTGCAACAGTTGGGTAGCCCAGAACTAAAAATAGGAGCGATTGGCGATGGCGGAGCTTGGGTATCAGTAGAAAATATTTTGCGGCAGTATGCCCAGTATCATTTAGGTTGTGCGATTCGATCGGGAAGTTCGATCGATGCTTATTTAGAAAGTTTTGAGTTTTGAGCAGAGGAAAAAGAGCGATCGGCACGCTCCGAACCCCAATCAGCGAGAAACCCGAACCAGCAAGTAATTGCAGGTAAAGTCCAAAGATTCTGAGAACATTGGATAATAAAAAAGTTACAAATTATTAAACTTGGCTGTTCCAGCCCTAATTTGAATTTCACATCCCGCCGAATCTCGATCGTCAAGAGCGATTTTGCCCCAAACCCCATGATGCGACTTTCCGATTCTGATTTGACAAGATCTGTTTTAAGCGTGACTCATCACCAGATGGAAGAACGAGAAAATTTGCCCAACTTCGACTCTCATCCAGTTTCCGATGTATGGAGCAAGGCCCAAGACTCAGAAATGGATAAATATCCCACCACTCCCGAACCAAACAGGGGAAATGGCCGCGTCAAGCAACCGGAACAAAAATTCCCCCAGCAAACCACCCCCGAATCAGCCCCCACCAACTCAGCAGCAATTGTCGAAAATCCCGAACCAGAAACAGGATTTCTGCCAATTCTGAAAAACCGTAATTTTTTAGCATTGTGGAGCGGCCAAATTTTCTCCCAGCTAGCAGATAAAGTGTATCTGGTACTGACCATCGCCCTGGTAGCCAGCAACTTCCAAGCAGCGGATCAAACCATCAGCAGGTGGGTGTCCGCAATCATGATTGCCTTTACAATTCCCGCAGTGCTGTTCGGAGCCGCCGCCGGTGTCTATGTTGATAGATGGCCAAAAAAAGCAGTGCTCGTAGCCACAAACCTGCTGCGGGGAAGTTTAGTTTTAAGCCTGCCCATAGTGCTGTGGCTCTCTAAAGGCATAGAAATAGGTCAATTACCCCTCGGATTCTGTTTGCTGCTGCTGGTGACATTCCTAGTTTCCACCCTAACTCAATTTTTTGCCCCAGCAGAACAGTCAGCCATTCCTCTGATGGTAGAACGTCGCCACTTGCTCACCGCCAACTCCCTCTACACTACAACCATGATGGGTTCGGTGATTATTGGTTTTGCAGTGGGAGAACCCCTACTAGCTTTAGCCGATACTCTCTTTACTAACCTTGGTGGCGGCATCGGCATTGGCAAAGAATTAATAGTAGGAGGAAGTTACGCAGTCGCCGGAGTCTTGTTGCTTTCCCTGAAAACTGGCGAAAAAACCGAGGTGGAACACGAACCGCCACATCCCCTAGCTGACTTGAAAGATGGGCTACGTTACATCAACGATCAACCAAAAGTCCGTAATGCTTTAATCCAACTAATTATTCTGTTTTCGATTTTTGCAGCCTTAGCAGTTTTAGCAGTGCGGTTGGCCGAAATACTTCCAGGTATGAGGGCTTCTCAATTTGGCTTTTTGCTGGCGGCGGTGGGTGTGGGTATGGCAGCAGGAGCCACAACAGTTGGTTATCTTGGTAACAAATTTTCTCACTCCCAATTCAGTTTAATTGGCTCCATCGGCATGGCAGTTGCTCTGATTGGTCTGTCTCTATTTACACACAATTTGTGGATATCCGTACTATTCATTACCCTGTTGGGTGTATTTGCGGCGATCGTCGGAGTGCCAATGCAGACTACAATTCAAGCAGAAACTCCAGAAGAAATGCGGGGAAAAGTTTTCGGGCTGCAAAATAATGCCACTAATATCGCCTTGAGTTTACCCTTGGCCTTGGCAGGAGTTGCTGAAACATTTCTGGGTTTGCCAAAAGTATTTTTGGCTTTGGCTGGGTTAGCGATCGCAGGTGGTGTCTTAACCTGGTATATTTCCCGTAATACCACAGTCGATCGACTCCCATAAAATAACAAACTCAAATTTACTTGAATGCACATTGCTTGGCTGGGAAAAAAATCACCTTTTTGCGGTAACGTCACTTATTCTAGGGAAGTCACCAACGCACTTTTAGACCGGGGCTACCAAGTCAGTTTTCTGCACTTTGCCCAAGAAGCAGAACTAGAAAGGAATAAGGCAGCGTGGAGTATGGCTAATGGGAAATGGGGGGCAGAAATTGCTCCCACCTCATTTGCTGCATCGCTCCCACCCGTGAGTTGCAACGAAGTCTCCTTACCCTGTCTTTACAAGTCGCAAATTTATACAATTCCCACTTTCAAATCCAGTAAAGTGCTGATGAAATCTCTGCGGCGGCTGCAACCGGATGTCGTTCACGCTTCGCTCACCCTTTCGCCTCTAGACTTTTTGCTACCAGAAATCTGCCAAGAATTGAATATACCCCTGGTAGCAACTTTTCACCCGCCCTTCGATCGCAAATTGCGGAATTTGACATCGGGAACCCAACACCTGATGTATCAACTGTACGCTCCGTTTTTAGCTCACTACGACTCCACGATCGTATTTTCTCAGATTCAGCGGGATATATTGGTGAAGTTGGGAGTACCCGAAGAGCGGGTGGCTGTGATTCCCAACGGAGTAGACGCAGTTAAGTATTCTCCAGGGCCTTCTGGGTTGAAGTCGGAACTAAAGGCCGATCGCATTTTTGTCTATCAAGGCCGCATTGCCCCAGAGAAAAATGTCGAGTCCCTGCTAAAGGCCTGGAAACAATGTAATTTTGGTCCTGGAAACCTATTGGCGATCGTCGGCGACGGGCCCCTAGCCGCCTCGCTGCAACTATTCTACGGCGAAGATGAGGGCATTGTCTGGCTCGGATTTGTCGCCGACGAGGAACGGCGGATCGAAATTCTGCGGGGTGCAGATGTGTTTATTTTGCCTTCTTTGGTAGAGGGATTGTCGCTGTCACTGCTGGAAGCGATGGCCTGTGGCTTAGCCTGTTTGGCCACCGATGCCGGCGCTGACGGCGAAGCCTTGGAGGAAGGGGCTGGGATAGTTTTAAATACTCAGCGGGTGCGGAGTCAGTTGCAAACCTTGCTACCGTTGTTTTGCGATCACCCGGAAATGTCACAGATGCTTGGCCAAAAAGCTCGCCAACGGGCGATCGATCGGTATACTCTCAGTCAGAATATTACTGAGTTGGAAAAGCTCTATGCACAGGTTTTGCAAGGCCAGCGCCTACCAGTTCGGGGCTTAGCCTAACAGATATAACTCGTCCCCTGGCTCTGGCCTGGGGATGCAGATGCGGAGGCTCTGCCTCTATATAAGATCGCCCTGATGGATGGCGATCGCACCCTTATTGGAGTTTAGACTAAGCACAAATTGACTCAGCATGAGCTGAGTGGAAAGAATGGTTAATCAGCGAGAGGTTCTCAAGGTTAACTTACGAATTTTGTTGATTTTTGGAACCGACCTTTGCCCTTTTTTACCACAGGATAGCGACATCTTTGAGTACGACTGGCATTTATATTATGGTTGAGTCTGATAGCTTGTCGCCAGCGACCATTGCCGTTCTTGAGAACTGTGAGCTAGTCTCACAGCGATCGCACTTTTTGACCTGCTTAGTCTAAACTCCAATTGAATTGATAGTTTTCATCTCACTTTTCGACAGCCGTTGTTCAATCAAACCCAACCCAAAATCAGCAGCTAGCGCCATCAAAGCCGCCGGAATTGCCCCTGCAAAAAGTAACTGATTATTCACTGTCGCCACACCCCGAAAAATAAACACTCCCAAACCGCCGGCACCGATCGCAGCCGCAATTGTAGCGAGCCCGATCGCAATTACCGCAGCAACTCGCACCCCCGCCAAAATCACCCCCATTGACAACGGAATTTCGACTTGAAATAACAGTTGCCAATCCGTCATACCCATGCCTTTCCCAGCTTCCCGAATCGCAGGATCGACACCAATAATACCAGTATAAGTATTGCGGATAATCGGCAACAAAGAATACAGAGTCAGCGCAATGATTGCTGTGCGATCGCCTATGCCGCCTATAATGGGTACTGGAATTAGCAAGCCAAATAATGCTAAACTGGGAATAGTTTGCATGATATTGGCAAAACCCAAAATAGTCTTTTTTAACTGCGGTTTTCTACTGATTAAAATACCGAGGGGAATACCCAAAGCAATCGCGACCCCAATGGCAATTGTTACTAAATATAAGTGTTCCAGAGCACGATGAATAATTTCTGAGCCATAACGATTTATAAATTGTATCATTGGTATTTGGTAATTGGAATTGTGTAGGGACACGGCAATGCCCATAGGTGTCAACTTAAGGTAGAACCAATAGTCCGGCAGGGGTTGAAACCCCTGCCTCAAAGCGCAAGTCCTCTCAAAGAGGACTGAAGAACTCTTTAGTCCTCTTTGAGAGGACTGTCTTCTATTAGACAGGGGTTTCAACCCCTGTCGGACTCGCGGGATGACCAATGAACTTGGCGGGCTGACAGCTTAAGTTGACACGCTTTGGGCTCTTGGAGTGTCCTAATCGACGATCTTTGCCGGACACGGCACTGCCGTGTCCCTACAGCCGTTATTATTAATTATCCAGTTCCAGGTAATTGCAAACATTCCAAAAAGGCGATCGCCTCTGGTTGCTGAGATTTCATAAAATCATCAGGAGAAGCCAACTCAACCAACTGTCCATTTTGCATCAAACCAATTCTAGAAGCTAACAAAAAAGCTTCTTGAATACTATGAGTCACGAAAATCACAGTTTTGCCCAGTTGCTGCTGCAATTTATAGAATTCCCGCTGCAATTCCAGGCGAGTAATCGGGTCTAAAGCACCAAACGGTTCATCCATTAATAGCACGGGAGGGTCCGCCGCTAGCGCCCTAGCAACCCCCACTCGCTGTCGCTGTCCGCCGGATAATTGGCTGGGATAGCGTTTGGCGAAGTGCTGGGGGTCGAGGTTGACTAATTCTAGCAGTTGGTGGACGCGAGATTGAATGCGATCGCCCTCCCAGCCTTCTAATTTTGGCACTAAACCGATATTTTGCTCCACTGTAAAATGAGGAAACAAACCGATTTCTTGAATGACGTAGCCAATTTTTCGCCGCAGTTGAATGGAGTTCCACTGAGTTGTCGGTTTTCCCATGACAGTAATTTCGCCACTGCTTGGTGTCAGCAGATTGTTAATCAATTTCATGGTAGTAGTTTTACCGCTACCACTGCGTCCCAGCAAGACCAAAACTTCTCCTTGCAGCACTTTGAAATTGAGGTTTTCTACTAAATTGCGGCGGTTGAGGCGATAGGTGACATCGAAGCATTGGACAGCAACTTCATTCTGGGAAGGCATGGGTAATTTCAGTGATATTGGTTTGTACAATCAGTTAATAACAGGGTTTACGCCCTGTTCTACAAAGAGTTAATTGGGTGCATCTGTGTTTGGCAAATATATTCGTAGGGGCGAAGCATGACCGCTGTAAATCTCTCGTTATTACTAATAAATTGTCTGCGGTCATGCTTCGCCTATGCAGAATCGGGATGCTCCCAGTTAATTTGATTGTGGGTGGCAGAAACCTGGTTTTTTACGAAAATACACAGGTTGAAGCCCGAAGATTAGGTAAAAACCCGGTTTCTTCGATCGAAGTGCGTAAGTCTTAATCTAAAATCTAAAATTTAACGATTGCTGTTGCCATTCTAATAATAATGCTCGACATTGGAGACAAGTTAAATATTTTAGTAAATCCCTAATTCCTGCTGGTGTGATTGAATATGCAGCACCGATATTTGCGGAGTTTACTGTTGCTTGAGGGTGCAATTCTGCTACAAAACCGTAGAGTTTTTGATTGGAGAATGAACTGTTAATTGCCCATCCCATGGCATTAATTGGTTGTAGCTTGGCGATCGCACTTTCTGACACTCCTAATTCCCTCTTGATTATAGCTGGAACTGCGTCTGCTGCTGTTACTCCAGCAGGTACGCGACCACCGGGAAAATCCAGGGTTGCTTCTCCCACACCGGGGCGATACATTGGTACTGGAAACAGCAATGTGTCATTTTGAACTGTCAAAATTACCACTGAATCTGCCCTTTCTACCCGCCAATATTCGAGGGTTTTCCCTTCGGATGTTTCCAGATGTTCGCCGATTAGTTTTACCCAATCGGAGTTGATTTCTATAAACCGGTCTAGGGTTTTCCAGTGGGGTTTGGTCTCTGAATTCATGTTGTAATTTTTGGTCAGAAGATTAGAGGTTTTTGTGATGGTAATCGATTCTTGGCGATCGTACCAAAGCCACAGGATTTTTGCAGCTTCGAGCCGATTTTTACTCCAGACTGTTAAGTTTTACTACAAAAAAGCACAATTTACGAGAGAAATCTGTATCATAAAATACATATAAGTAGGTTCTGCGCTGTCGTTTTGCTCTGTGGCAAGCCCTAGTGCAGACTCTTCCCTCGACAGGAGGTTTGAGATGAAACTAGAAACCGATATTTGTACTGGGCTACCTCAATCAACCCAAGCAAGGGTCGCGAGTGGGCGGGAGTGGGAAAAATTTGGTTCGCGCCCCTCAACACCACCACCCAAATTTGCCGCTTCTACCTGGGTGAGATTATTCAATCCGCCAACAGCATTCAGTTTTGACGAAGCATGGCTTTTGTGTGAGTGTTCCGAACAAAAATGGCTGGCTTGGATTCCTGATTATGGCGAAATTTTGCTCAGTACCAATGAATTTTGCGCTACTTGATGATGAGGTACTGGTGCCGATTTCAACCGCCTGCTCGCTATTTATTTAAGGAAATTTAGCAAACAAAAAGAGCCATAGCTTTTCTACTGCTCTTTTTGTTTAAAAATGCCCTTGATTTGTAGTTGCTAAGTAGCAGAGTCTACTAGCTTATTTGCAAACAGCACGGTTATTTGCGTTTCTGACAATCGTGCCTACTTTGCCGTTAATTTGAACTGGGTTTTTGGTACTGGCTCGGATCAATCGAGGCTGCTTGCGAAGACATTCTTTCACTGCTTCTGACCAGGTGTTGAGAGCCGAAGTATATTCTGAGCGAGTCGCTGGAGCGCGAAACTGATCGGTAATTAAATAATCGGTGGTGATGCTAGTATCCGTAGCAACATTGGTAATAATTGGAAAATCAAAGGCTTTGGGCAAGCTTCTGTCAGGGATTGCGCCCGGTAGCATTTGATATTTCATCGGGCCAGCTTTGTAGTCAAAACCTGCTTTAGGGCTGGTTTGAGCGAAGCTGGGCATCGGCAAGCTGGCTACCAAAACGGTGCAGCAAGTCCAAAATAATTTCGATTTCATTAGATTCATCTCCTCAACTTTATAGGAACACTAACTAGGTGGACTCCACAAACCTAAGTTTCTCATTAAAAACAAGCTGTTAATCATGAGTTTTTGGTGTTAGTTTCAGCCGCCTAATTGATTACCACACATCCCCAAAAATTTTCCAACTGCCTTCCCAGACCAACTGTAAAATGGTTTCAGTTCAGTTAAATTTTTACTGGTCTGAATTTTTGACAGGTTGGGGAACTGGGTTGGAGCATAATTATTGATTTTTGAGCGATGCCTGTGGGAACTTTATCAAATTTTGTCTCAGATATCAAGCTTTGGGATGAGGAGATGGCGAGATGGTGAGATGGCGAGATGGTGTGGATGTCAAGAAAATCTTTGCTCTTGCTGTTTCCTTCTCGATCGAATTGTCGTTTTACCATTTTCAGGGGAGAATGGGTGGAGAAGGGGCTTGATTGAATATTGGTGATTTTAGTGGAAGATAGCAAGATTATAGACTTATCAGAAGTTATGAGTGTTCCCGCGGCTCCTGCGGGTTACAAATCGGGGTTTGTGGCGATTGTCGGGCGCCCGAATGTGGGGAAGTCAACCCTGATGAATCTGTTGGTGGGGCAGAAAATTGCGATTACTTCGCCGGTTTCTCAGACGACTCGCAATCGACTGCGGGGTATTTTGACTACGGATGAGGCACAAATAATTTTTGTGGATACTCCGGGAATTCACAAGCCTCATCACCAATTGGGTAAGGTTTTGGTCCAAAATGCTCGAACGGCGATTCGATCGGTCGATTTAGTGCTATTTGTGGTGGATGGCTCGGTGGAGTCTGGTGGGGGCGATCGATATATTGTGGAAATCCTCAGCAATACGGAAGTGCCGGTGATTTTGGGGCTCAATAAGTTGGACGAACAGCCTCCTGATTCCGTGTTAATCGATCGCACTTACGAGCAAATTGTCAATCCTCAGTGGCCTGTGGTCAAGTTTTCGGCTCTAACTGGCGAGGGTGTTGAGTCGCTGCAAAAATTGTTAGTCGAACATTTGGACGTTGGGCCTTATTATTATCCGCCGGATTTGGTGACTGACCAGCCGGAACGCTTTATCATGGGTGAGTTGATTCGCGAACAGATTTTGTTGCAAACGCGGGAGGAAGTGCCACATTCTGTAGCCATCGCGATCGAAGTTGTGGAAGAAGAACCGAAAATTACTCGCATTCTCGCTTCAATTCACGTTGAACGGGACTCCCAAAAAGGGATTTTAATCGGTAAGAGCGGCACTATGCTAAAGGCGATCGGCAGTGCGGCCCGCGAACAGATTCAAAAGTTAATCGAGGGTAAAGTATATTTGGAGCTATTTGTCAAGGTGCAACCGAAATGGCGGCAGTCTCGGACTCGTTTGGCGGAATTGGGCTATCGGGTGGAAGACTGAGATTCTTGATTCATAGATCTGAAGTGGATAAGATTGTGGCGACTTATCGCGATACAATTCAAAAAAGGCTTGCTGCAAAAAATGTTTGTCTAGTGCCTGTAATTGCTGCTGTTGATCGTTAACTAAAGCCAAACACTTGCTTAATCGCCCAATCAACCCTAGCCAAATCCTCCCCACTCAACTCCCCACGTACTCTTACCAGCCGTTGGCGATGGTCGATCGGACGAGTCTGTAAACAATCCGCGATCGATCGTTTCGCCAGTCTATTCATCGCCGATGGCTCCAAATCAATATTCGTCGAGATACGCGCCTTTTTCTCATTCCATTCCGTAATCGGCACAACCTGAATCACAGGCACACGGGCATTGTAAACATCATTCGTCACAATGATACAAGGTCGAACCTTTCCCGTTTCAGAACCTCTCGTCGGTTCCAAATTAACATCAATAATCTGCCCGCGCCGCAAACTATTCATTCTGGCCAACCCGCGATCGCGTTATTCGTCAAAGCCTGCAAATCGGCATCCTCCCCATAAACTTCCGTATATAAATCCGCCGACATCTCCAACGAATCTAACTCCTGCTGCAACTTCCCCAGCGCCACCCGAATCAATTCATCCTGATTCTGAAAACCATACTGCCGCGATCGTTGGACAAATGCCCACAACGACTCATCCAAATTAAACTGCGCTTGCACCATAAAACAGCTCTCCCAAACACAATAATTCCTAGTTTAGCACCCTGCACAATCCACTTGTTGCCATCTCTGAGAAGTCCCGTACTGAGGGCATAAAATTTCTGTCAATTGTGACGATCTATCAACAAATCAATTTAACCAAACAATTCAAAAAAGACTTGCTGCAAAAAATGTTTGTGTGAGACTAAAATAGGGAATAGAAATAAGCTCCATTACCCATTACCTACTACCCATTACCTAAAAAAATGGTCGCTGCAAAAAAAAACTTTCCCCAACTTACCCCAGAAGACTACTTTGCTTGGGAAGAAAAGCAGCTAGAAAAGCATGAGTATATCGACGGTCAAGTCTACGCCATGAGCGGTGGCAGCGTAAACCATAGCCGCATTGCCGTCAGACTCACAACTCTCTTCTCCAATCATCTAGAAAACAGCAGTTGCGAAACCGGAAACTCCGATCTGAGAGTCAACATCGCCGGAACCAAAAACTACACCCATCCTGATGTCAGCGTCACCTGCGACGATCGCGATAAAACCACAACTCAATACATTACCTACCCCTGCTTAATCGTTGAAGTTCTCTCTCCCAGCACTGAGGCATACGATCGCGGTAGCAAATTTAGAATGTACCGCCACAACCCTGTCTTACAAGATTACCTATTGGTTAGTTCCACCAGTATCGAAATGGATTTGTATCATAAAAAAGATACAGGTGAATGGCTCATCATTAACTACAAAGAAGATGATACCATAGAACTAAAAAGCATCAATCTCAGTTTTGCGATCGAACAAGTCTATCGCAACCTCGACCTCACCCCAGAAACAACAGCTTAAAATTGATAGAGCAATCCTAAATCATTCATACAGATATGTAGGGGCGGTGCCAAGAGTGCCCGCCCTCCGAGGGATTGGGCAACCACGGGGCAAGCGAGCCCCTACAAGAATTATGCAAATGATTTAGGATCGCTATAGAGCAATTAAATTAGGAGATTGTTATGATTGCAGCTAAAGAGCAGGAGCGGTACTTTACGCCTGAAGAGTATTTTGCTTGGGAGGAGCAACAATTAGAAAAGCACGAGCTAATTGATGGTAGCGTATATGCGATGACTGGCGGGACTAGAAATCACAGTGATATCGCGGGAAACTTTTTACTGAGAATCAAGCCCCACCTGCGGGGTAGTGGTTGTAAAACATACAATTCTGACTGCCGCGTAAATATCCTCAATACTAGCAACTATACCTATCCCGATCTGAGTGTCACTTGCGATCGGCGAGATAATTCTAGCCCTCAATATATTACCTATCCCTGCTTAATCGTTGAGGTTTTATCGGATAGTACCGAGGCTTACGATCGCGGCAAGAAGTTTGACAAATATCGCCGCAATCCGAATTTAATTGATTATGTGTTGGTGAGTTCTGATGAAATGGCGATCGATATGTATCATAAAAATGACGCGGGGGATTGGTTGATTCTGAGCTATCGAGCGGGCGATCGCGTCGAGCTTAAAAGTATTGGATTGAGTTTGGCGATCGAGCAATTCTATGAAGAAATTGTTTTTGAGCAGCAATCTTGAATTTATTATTAAGAGGGCGACATAATAATATTGATGTAGAGTTCTAAGAAAATTGAATATCAATATCGAACTGGCTTCCCCACAGGATTTCTTACCCACAATTCCGGGGTGGCGCGACAGGAGTATCTTCATTGGCAAATACGGTGAAATCTCGTTTTATCACTATGACTTTATAGCCCAAGCACTCTCCAAAATATCCAGGGGATTCGATCGGGACATTAAAGATGTTCAAGCCATGTACGAACAGAAATTATTTTCCTTAGAAGAACTGCGTAATAGTTTTGAGAGTATTGCACCCGAATTAATCCGATTTCCCTCTCTTAATCCTGATGCGCTCAGAAGCAGAGTTGAGAACTTCATCAAACGTTTTGAAAGTAACATAGAGGATGGACAGTTATGAGCTTGAATGAGTTACCGGGAGCAGAGCTAATTCTACCTGGACTGGACGATCTTCATCATGGTAAAACTAATACAGTTGGGTCATTGTTAGTCGCGATCGCGGCAACGCGCCTAGCTGAAGCGGGCTTAGATGTTCCTCTCGATCGTCTGGCCGCAGAGCCAGAACTGACTCTTTATGCCCGCCTTCAAGATGAACGAGATGATGCTTATCCCTACTACAATGCTTTGCTGAATCGCTTGAATAGCTTTTGCAATGCACTTGAACTTCGTTATATGTGAGAATATGCGATCGATCGGCAGGAACAAAAGGATTTAATTAAAAAAAAGATGTCGATCGCTGCCGGTGGGCGATCGCTTATAATTGGATGAAAGCGCGATCGATAAGACTCACCCCAAAAATACCTATGAAAACCACGATCGAAATCGATAACTCCCTCATCACTAATGCGCTCCAGGCGACTCGACTCACAGCACAACAAGAAGTTGTCGAACTGGCTCTGAACCTGTTGATCCAAATGAAAAACCAACAGAACCTCCGGGCGCTACGGGGTAAACTCGCCTGGGATGGCGACCTCGATCGCATGAGAACCAATACGGAACAATAGTAAGCCCATGATTATTGTTGATTCCAGCGTCTGGATTGACTACTTTTTTTAAATTAGGAGATTGTTATGATTGCAGCTAGAGAGCAGGAGCGATACTTTACGCCTGAAGAGTATTTTGCTTGGGAGGAGCAACAATTAGAAAGGCATGAGCTAATCGATGGTCGCGTATATGCGATGAGTGGGGGCACGCAAAATCATAGTGCGATTAAATTAAATATCGGGAGTTCGATCTCAGCACATTTGCGGGGCAATAAGTGCCGTGTTTTTAATTCAGATTTAAAGGTTAACATTCTCAATACTCCTAACTATACTTATCCCGATTTAAGCGTGACTTGTGATGACCGCGATCGAGAGAATGTTTTTTATATTACCTATCCCTGTTTGATTGTCGAGGTTTTATCCGATAGCACCGAGGCTTATGACAGAGGCAAGAAGTTTGAAAAATATCGCCGCAACCCAAATTTGGTCGATTATGTTTTAGTGAGTTCTGATGAAATCGCGATCGATATGTATCACAGAAATGATGCGGGGGATTGGTTGATTCTGAGCTATCGAGCGGGCGATCGCGTCGAGCTTAGAAGTATTGGGTTGAGTTTGGCGATCGAGCAATTCTATGAAGAAATTGTTTTCGAGCAGAAATCTTGAATTTATAAATGGATTTATGAGGATACATTCTATGTAGCTTCACAGAAAAATGATATTACCGAGTGTTTCTTATGAACTACCGAAACCACATCACGATCGAAGCAAATAAACGCGGTGGTAAGCCTTGTGTACGCGGCTTGCGAATTACGGTTTATGAAGTGCTTGAGTACCTGGCTTCCGAGATGACTGAAGCAGAAATTCTAGACGATTTTCCCGATTTGACACGAGAAGATTTAAAAGCTTGTATAGCTTATGCTGCTGACCGTGAGCGTCGGTTTATGACCGCGACCTTATCGGCATGAAATTACTTTTTGATGAAAACTTGTCGCCCAAGTTGCCGAATCGTTTGAGCGATATTTTCCCAAATTCGCTTCACGTCCTTTGATGTGGGCATGAAAGCAACGATCGACCCAATAGTTTGGGATTATGCAAAAGACAATGATTTGATGATTGTCTCGAAAGACGCGGATATGCACGATCTGAGTTTGGTATTTGGGAATCCACCGAAAGTTATTTGGCTTCGGCTTGGAAACTGTTCGACATCACAAGTTGAAAATTTGCTGCGTCGGGATTTTAAGGCGATCGAATTATTTTATGAAGACGAGACTTTATCGCTGCTTGCTTTATCATAATGCACCGATCGCCGAGGGTGTGCGATCGACTCTCATCTCAAATCTAATATAGATAAATTTTTTCAGTGCGACGGCTGAAGTGTTTGAATCGAATCGTGCGGCGAACTCGATCGAGGAAAGAAGATTTCGATGGGGAGTAATAACGGGTTGACATACATCATTAAGCTGCGGTATTATTCGACTATATTCAGTATTGTACCGCAACTGCGATACGATTATAAGATTTATCGGTAGCAAGTTAACCTGTCGGCAAAAATTACATTTTTCCGCGCGAGTGCTTCGATAAATCTTATCGTTCCAGCCGACCGTATTAAGATCCAGGGGTTTGCTCGAAAGAACATCTACGAAGGCTGAACTCCATCCTTCTGTCGATGCACACAACTTGTACAGGACTTGATATCTCCTTGTATAATTCTAGCACTGCTACTCAGCCTGAGAATTGGGTAACTTGTTTTCGTATTTTCAGAATATAGGTTTGGAGCGGTTGACAGACACTATGAGATTATCATTTCTCAAGATTCACAAATCAATAACTTCTTTTCCAGATACAGAACTACCCAATTTTGTGGTTCTCACAGGGGTAAATGGTGCAGGAAAAAGTCATCTGCTGGAAGCAATTGAAAATGGCTCAATGCAAATTGACGATATAGTAGTAAATAATCAGACACGTCCTATTCGTCGCTTCGATTGGATGAATCTCATTCCACAAGATACAGGCGCATTTGCGCCTTATCAAATCACTCAAGAAAGATATGGATTTTGGAATGAATTTTCTCAACACATAAAAGAATTCCGTCCCCAGATTTCTCAAGCTCTTCATCAATTGAATCGAGTTGATTTAGACAAGCTTAAGACTCGCGAAATAATAGATCTCACACCAGAAAAATTAATTGCAGCAGGTAGCACTAGGGAGCAGGCAAATCAGCTTGTTGAGGCGATTCAGAATGCTGCTTCTACTGCAACTCAAAATGTAACTACTAGATTCATACAAATTGATCCAATCAATAGACAACGATTAGTAAGTCTCTTTCAGAGTAATACCAGTATCCCCTTAATTGCTTTGGAGGAAGATGACTTTTATCATTACTTTCCCAGAAGTTGGCAACCTGTTGACATGTTTCAGCAGTCATTTGGCAGACTATTCGCAGACTATCAACGCCACTGGCTCAACAATCGCCTTAGAGCCGTGGCAAATTCTGAAGGTGAATCCGTTAGCTTCTTAACTGATGAGGAATTCTTGGACAAGTATGGAGAGCCACCTTGGAAATTTGTAAATAGTGTTCTTGAAACGGCAAATCTCGATTTTAGAATTAACCAACCACCGAAATATGAAGATAGACCTTACGAGCCGATTCTCACGGATAGAATAAGGAACTCACAAGTAAAGTTCAATGATCTGTCTTCAGGTGAAAGAGTTTTGATGTCTTTTGCGTTGTGTCTCTACTATGCAGGCGATCGTCGTCAAATGGTAGATTATCCAAAAATTTTATTGTTCGATGAAATTGATGCTCCTTTGCACCCCTCAATGACTCAATCTCTTCTACGAACCATTCAAGATGTGTTGGTAAATCGCCACGGAATTAAAGTGGTTATGACCACACATTCACCTTCAACAGTAGCTCTATCACCAGAAGAATCTCTGTATGCGATGTATAAAACAGATCAAAAGCGGATACAAAAGAGTACAAAAGATAAAGCCCTATCTATACTGACTACTGGAGTTCCAACCTTAAGTATAGATTATGAAAATCGCCGTCAAGTATTTGTTGAGAGCCATTATGATGTTCAGTTTTATGAAAGATTATACGAAAAGCTAACGGAGCATTTGATTCCTGAAGTATCACTCAACTTCATCGCATCTGGAGTTAGAGGGAACGGTAATTGTGACCAAGTAAAAGAGGTTGTTAATCAACTAGTTAAGGGAGGTAGCAGAACAGTTTATGGAATCATCGACTGGGATTTAACTAATTCTGGTAACGAGCGCATAAAAGTTCTTGGGAGGGAAAACCGTTACAGTATTGAAAATTATATTCTTGATCCAGTTCTTATAGCAGCTTTACTTTTGCGAGAAAAGTGGATAGAACGAAGTGAAATTGGGCTTAGTGAGTGTGAAACCTATATTAATTTTGCCACTTTCGATAGCACTCGGCTTCAGGATATCGCTGATTTCGTAGTAAATAAGGTACAGCTTCACATATCGCCAGCAGTGGGAAACGACAAGCTGCTATGCCAATACCTTGGTGGACAAACCATAAACTTACCAAAATGGTTTCTTCATAGACAAGGACATGATTTAGAGACGACTCTGAAAGATGTCTTTCATAAGTTGAAGCGGTTTACAAAAGAACCTGACTTAAAATGGGAGATCATCACAAAGGTAATTGATGATGTGCCTTCCCTTATTCCATGCGATTTTTTACACTTGCTGAAAGATATTCAAGGCATTAATATAGGTTAATGGTCATGCAAAATCTACGCTTTAGCTACATTCAAGCAAAATCGGCAGAACAACGCTGTTGCAGCGGACTGCCAAAGGTCGTTGGTGTGTTTGCAAAGGTTATTTTCAGCCACTGAACAGCAACGTTATCTCGTAAACGCTGCCTGACTTTGGAGATGATTCGGAAGCTCGATTTGGTAGAATAAACAAATGCTAGCGATCGCTCCCATGCGACAAGCCATCATCTCCAACTTTTTCACCTAACCTCAGACGAGGAGAGTCTCAAATGCCATTGACTGAACTTATGTCACAGGTGCAGGAGCTTTCAAAAATTGACAAGCTGCGGTTGATGCAGTTTCTGGCAACAGAACTGGTCAAAGAAGAAGATGCAACAAACTTTTTTGTTGCCGATCGAGAGTATCCGGTCTGGTCGCCTTACAATTGCTCTGAGGCTGCCAATGTTTTAATGAATCTTCTGGCAACAAAACAACAAGAACAGAAGGGACAGGCTTTTTATCAGGAGATTACTGAGAGCTTGTAACTGAGCTAAACTGGTATGAATAACTAAATCAATTCTAAATAATTGGGTAGATAGAAATTGGCTGATAACATCTTAGAGCAGGTACGAGAAGCGGCAAGTAAGCGCTTATTGTTTCTACCTCATACGATCCGGCAAATGTCCCGCCCAGATCGAATGATTGCAACTACTGAGGTTGAAGCGGTGGTTAGGACAGGCGAAGCGATCGAAGATTACCCAGAGGATGCAAGGGGGCATAGTTGTCTCATGTTAGGGCTTGGGCGAGATGACCGAGCAATTCATGTGGTGTGTGCCCCGAAAGACGAATATTTAGCTATCATTACGGCATATCTGCCCGATCCCAGCCAATGGACACCGGATTTTAGAGGGAGACTGTAAGAATGGAATGCTTGTGCTGTAGAAATAAAATGCGACGCGGAACCGCCCCATTCACGATCGATCGAAATGGTTATCGTGTGTCATGGGACAACATTCCAGCGTGGGTTTGCGATCAATGTGGCGAGGTTTTATTTGAAGCCCGCGAAGTTGATTTGATCCAGGAAGCATTAGTCGGTTTAGATCGAGAGACTGCGACGTTAGTTGGTCAGTTATCGTAGTAGCTATATAACAATCGCGCTGCACTGGAACGTTCTAATCTGGTCGGTTAATGGCAAAGGTTATCTACGTCCGGTGAGCACCAACGCTATCTCACAAACGCTGCCTGACCTTGGAGATGGTTCGGAAGCTCGATCGCGAGTTTGACAAATCAGAAAATTGGTAGAATCAATAGATACGCGATCGCACAAGGTCGGAGAACGATCGCCTGATTCGGCGATTTTGTGAGGAGTTGGGGATTGAGGTGCCGTTTTAGGGAATGGGGGAGTATTTTCAAAGATGTCTACTCAACTATACGAGAAATTCATTCAAAAGGTAATTATTTTAGGTAAACAAAAGGACTTTTCATTAACTTCTTCGATCGACAACTATTTAATCATGAATTATCGGCTTAAATTAGAACGAATCGATAAACTAAAAGCTTGGCTAGATGGGTTTAGACCGTTCGATTCCCCCCTCGTCGCCGAACTCAAAAAGCTCTATGATGTTCGCTTTACTTATAACTCAAATGCCATTGAAGGTAATACTTTAACCCAAAGTGAAACGGAATTAGTTTTAACGAAGGGCATTACTGTGGGGGGCAAAACCCTTGACGAACATTTAGAAGTTATTGGACATAAGGAGGCGATCGATTATATTGAAAATTTAGCCCAAAGGGATACGGAGATTAATGAATGGGAAATTAAGCAAATTCACAATCTTATTCTCCGCAAAATTAACCCGGAGGAAGCGGGTAGTTATCGCACTCTGGATGTGATGGCGGCAGGAACTAATTATCGTTATCCTCCCCATTATTTATTGTCTCAATTAATGAGAGATTTTGCGAGCTGGCTGAATTCGGAATCTGCCTTAAATCTCCATCCAGTCGAATATGCGACTATGGCTCATTATCGTTTTGTTTCTATCCATCCTTTTCGGGATGGGAATGGTCGAACGGCTAGATTATTAATGAATTTACTCTTAATCCGTGCAGGCTATCCGATTGTGGTGATTGACAACCAAATCCGCAATGATTATATTAATGCTTTAGCCTACGGGCAACAAAACCAAGATGATTTAAGCCAGTTGTTTGCATTAATTTTTGATGCTACGATTAGTTCGCTTGTGGAAGTTTTAAGATTGTTGGTGACAGCCAGTAGCAGCAGGGGAAAGGGACAGGCTTTTTATCAGGAGATTACTGATTTTCTCGATCGCAGCGGTGGTTTAGGGGATGGGGAATAGGTAATGGGTAGGATGTTAAACACAAATGTTCCTGCGTACCAACGCTATCTCGCAAACGCTACCTGACTTTGGAGATGATTCGGAATCTCGATCGAGAGTTTGACAAATCAGAAAATTGGTATAATAAATAGATACGCTGCGATCGCGCACCATGCAATAAGCTAGTAGATCCCCAAAAAAAATGTTTGTGTAAATCGTTAAAAGAGTACCAAAAACAACCAAGGAGAAACCCATGTTAACCCTAGAAATGGCAATCGAAAAAATCCAACATTTTCCCCCAAATCAACTCGAAAAGATTTTTGAATATATCGAATTTCTTGAGTTTCAAGCCAATAAAAAAACCTTTGAGCCGATTGATACAAAGTCACAGAAAATATCTTTTACACAAGCAGCCCAAGAGTTTGTTGGTTGTTTAGATAGCGATCTCGAAGATCTTTCCCACAATTCCCAATACCTAAAAGGCTTCGGAGAATGATGAGTAACCCCATTATTTTAGATACTGGAGTTTTAATTGCCTTTCTGATGCCCAAAGATAAATTTCACTCTTGGGCAGTCTCCCAACTTTCCCAAGTTACAGATCCCGTCATTACCTGCGAACCTGTAATCACAGAAGCCTGTTTTCTCGCCCAGAGAATCCATCATGGACAAGCAACAATCTTAAAACTAATCAAACAGGGACATATTCAAACTCCTTTTATTCTCAATCAAGAAATAGAAGCAATTGAAAATCTAATGGAGCGTTATGCATCCGTGCCAATGTCCCTAGCCGATGCCTGCTTAGTCAAAATGAGCGAGATCTATGAAGATAGTTCCGTGCTTACCCTAGATAGCGACTTTCAAATCTATCGCAAACACCGCAACCAAAATATTTTGGTAATCATGCCAAATTTATGAGTCATATCAATTCCGGTTGCACCGGAATTATTAGTAGACCAAATTAGGAGACGGCAGTGCCCATTGGTGTCAACTTAAGCCTGAAAGCCCGCCAAGTCTGTCTGTGATCCCGCGAATCCGCCAGGGGTTGAAACCCCTGTCTAATAGAAGACAGTCCTCTCAAAGAGGACTAATGAGTTCTTCAGTCCTCTTTGAGAGGACTTGCGCTTTGAGGCAGGGGTTTCAACCCCTGCCGGACTATTGGTTCTACCTTAAGTTGACACCAATGGGCACTGCCGTCTCCTCTATATTATTCCGGTGTTACCGGAATTAATATCACTAAAAAACCCGTGCATTCGCGCCGGGGGGGAGTGTCAACAACAACTATCATGGCAACTCAACGGAACTGGGTTTAGCAATATGAGGTAATCCCCAGCCCAATTTTTCCCGCAAAACATGGAAAAATTCAGGAGGTTGCACCCTCACGAAGCGCGCCTGATAGGGAGCACGCTCTACTTGCACCCAATCCTCTGGTAGAACATAACATCCGCCGTTCCCGTCTACCACCATAACCAGACGGTTAGGACTTGCTGGCAAAATCTTCACCGGTTCTGTGTTGGAAAACACCAAAGCCCGCGACGCCATGGAATGCGGGCAAATAGGTAGCAATTGCAACACGGGTACTCCCGGAATAATCACTGGGCCGCCAGCAGATAGGGCGTAGGCTGTCGATCCTGTCGGAGTCGAGATGATTACTCCATCGGCGGCAATGTCCACAGAAGCGTGATTCCCGATCGCCACTTCAAAATGACACATACAAGTCAGCGGTTCCCGGTGCAGCACCATTTCATTCAAACACAGTGCTTCCCAGAGGCAGTCATTGTCGCGAAACAACCGTACTGCTAGCATTGACCTTTCTTCGATTTCGTATTCTCCAGCCAGCACCTTCTCTAAGGCTTGTGGCAGCAAGTTAAGGTAAGTTTCGGTCAAAAAGCCCATGTGACCGGTATTGACAGTCAGCAGTGGCACTCCAATGGGAGCGACTTGGCGAAACGCAGACAGCACAGTACCGTCGCCTCCCAACACCACGGCAAATTCCATGTCGCTGTCAAAACCGGGGGGGACAATTTTGTCGATCGGAGTGTGGCACATGGGGCGATCGGGACTAGAATACCCCAAAATTCCCCCGGAACCGGAAACAGCACAGACATCCCAGCCGATCGCCGTCAGTTGTGCTTTCAACTCTTGGGCGATGCGACAAGATACAGGTTTAACGTCGTTATATATAATCCCAGCTTTCGGCACGATCGACTACCCCGCCCTACTATCATCGAGGATAGAAACTACGTCATCTTTATCTTTATATAATAAATTGGAGAGTTCCAAAGTTCTGGTGGGAAACAGTTTCAATGTGGCGCGTCTTATTACCGTCATGAAATTTTTAATCACGTAGATTTTGCAGTTTGTGGCGGCATCAAACCGCCACAAATTACCGAAATTTAATCCCAGAACTCAGCAATTTGAGTCCTAGAAATGGAGTATAAGCTGATTAAAACGTAAAAGGCATTTTTTGTTTACCCCGTTTTTTAGTTTTAAGCTGCTCGTACTCTATTTCCTTGAGCTTCTTGGTAATCAGACTAAAGTATTCTTCCAGATAAGATTCCAAAGTAGTAGTTTCTTTGGGGTCTATTCCGAAGACACTGTAAACTTCATCCATCGGAGCTTTCAAGGGTTTTCCGGCGGCCAAAACTTCGGAAAAAGCCAATCTGTCAGCTATGTTCCAACTCCACTGAAAGAACTCAGCAAATTGACGAGTAGCCTTCAACAAAGCATCTGGGGTGCGAGTGATTTTGGCTTGTTTTCCAGATAAGCGTTCGCATAGGCGCACAATTTCTTCTGCATCCCAAGCGCGAGGACCCACCACGGGAAAGCTTTTTTTCTCAGTTTCGGGAACGGAAAGGGCTCGGACTGCAAATTTCGCCACATCCTGAGTGTTCATGTAGGCGAGGGCTGAGGGCTTGTTGGGCAACCAAACGGCCTGACCATCCAAAATCGGCATGGCGTATAGGCTTAGCAGTCCTTGCAAAAATCCACAAGGCCTCAAGATGGTGTAATCCAAACCGGATTCTGCTAAAAATAGCTCGGTACAGCGCTTAATTTCCAATAACGGGACTTGGGGATATTTCTCGGCGTCCAGAAACGAAAAGAAGATGTAACGCTTGACTCCTGCTGCAACTGCTGCTTGAATCAACGATACTTTCCCGTCCCAGTCTACTCTTTTGATGCTTACAGAATCGGCAGCGCTAGCTGTGGCTGCATCGATGATAGCTGTTACCCCGGATAGCGCTGAAGTCAGACTATCTGGCTGGCAAAGGTTTCCGGGTACGAGTTCGGCACCCCATTCTTTCAAAAATGCAGCTTTTCTGTAATTTCTTACTAGGCAACGCACCTGGTAGCCCTCGTCTAGGGCACGGCGGGCTATTTGGCGGCCGAGTGTGCCGGTGGCACCTAAAATCAATAAAGTCATCTAGGGATTAATTATGAATCTTAAACTTTCTATAGGATTGTATCAGGTTTTTGTTAAGTTTGTATAACAAACTTAACAAAAACCTGAAAATTTCTCATTTTGGCGTTGAGACCTACTGCGGAGGGCTGGCTTTCGGGTGCGTACAAACTGGGTAGATGAGTCCCCTGGCAACAGTCCTAAGTGCAAAAACTTATTCTTCGCCGCCCTGGAGTTTGAGCAGGAGGAAGCCTCCGCCAATACCCACAAAAATTAGGGAAAATGACAACAAGGCTGCATTTAAAATTTCAGGATTCATGGTTTATATCTCTAATTAGGCGATCGCATTCAATAAAGATAGTATAAATTGGGGCAACGAGCTACAGGAATGCTAAAATTTCAGTGCGGAAAAAGTTCTAGATTTCTGGAGAAAAATGCCTTGAGTCTCGATCGAGGATTGAAACTAGCTGTAACTCTGGGAGATCCGGCAGGAATTGGGCCGGAAGTGATTCTCAAGGCTTTGGCCGATCCCGTAGAGGCTTCTGGGGTGTGGACGATCGGCTCTCGGACAATTTTGCAGCAAACTTATGATAAATTGCGATCGCTAGATCCGTCCCTAGCCCTAGCCAATCCCGACACATTAAATATTATTGACATCGCATCCGACAGCAAATGGGGCGAAATTATCCCTGGTGTTGGTAATGCAGCCAGCGGCGCTGCTAGCTTTGTCTATCTCGAAACTGCCATCGCCCGTACCCTCAGTGGTGAATTCTCGGCGATTGTCACAGGACCAATTTCCAAAACTTGTTGGCAGGCTGCAAATTACAATTATCCAGGACAAACAGAACTTCTGGCCGAAAAAGCGCGATCGAAACGCTTCGGAATGCTGTTTGCAGCCAAATCTCCCCACAGCAACTGGATGCTGATTACTTTACTGGCTACCACACATATTTCCCTACGTCAAGTCCCCGATGCTTTAACTCCAGAGTTGTTGAGCGAAAAACTGGAATTGCTCATCGAGTGTTTGCGGGCAGATTTTGGGATCGAAACACCCAGAATAGCGGTTTCTGGCTTGAATCCTCACAGTGGCGAAAATGGGAAACTGGGAAATGAAGAGCAAGACTGGATGATACCCTGGTTGGAAACTCAGCGCGATCGGTTTGAGCAAGTACAGTTAGACGGGCCCATCCCACCGGATACCCTCTGGGTAAAGCCCGGTAAAGCTTGGTACGGTTTAGCAGCACCTACTCACGATGCTTATTTGGCAATGTACCACGACCAAGGTTTGATTCCGGTAAAATTAATGGCTTTTGATAAAGCAGTTAACACTACAATTGGCTTGCCCTTTGTCCGCACATCCCCCGATCATGGCACTGCTTTTGATATTGTAGGTAGAGGGATTGCGGATGCTTCCAGCATGAAATCTGCCTTAGAGCTTGGGAGGGAGTTGGCCACCAGAAGATCGCTGGCAAAATGGGGCGATCCGCGAGATACTAAATAAAACGGATCGCCCTCTCTCTCCCAGTAGAGAGAGAACCCGCTGAGTGTCTAAAAAGATGAAGTTAATTAACTAAGGTTAGTCAAGTATATAGCAATCCTTGCAGGAGTCGCAAGTTTTTTACCCCACCCCAACCCGGACCTTATTAAGGTCCGGGAGCAAGAAATTCACAAATGATTTAGAATTGCTATAGATAGGTTAGTTAGCTTGATTCTGTTGAAATTTGCTATTGATTTTCCCTTATATGGGGTTGCCAACGGGTGATTTCCTTTCATTAGTCAAAGTCAAATCATGGTAAAAAAATATGACAGAATTTAATCTCAATTCAGAGGAAAGGGAGCCATTAGAAAATACTGACACCGATGCTACAAATCAGATAGGTAGTAAAGCGGGCGAGCAACTTCAAGAATTAATGAAAATGCTGGCGGAGTTGCAATTATTAAAATTAAAAAATGAATCTAACGAAATTAATTTAAGGTGTACAAAAATGTCTAACAATAATAATGAGGAGAAAAATGAACCAAATCAGCAATGGTCTTTTTTGATAGAATCACCAGCAATTATCCCCGAAGTTGTGACAACAGAGCCAGAAAATCCCAGTCCGAAAAAAATAAAAAAAGAACGATTAGGAACGCGAAAATCCCAGCCCCAAAACGAAGAAGTGCCTTCGGAAGAAACCTTAGAAGAGGCTAGAGAAAAGTTAAAGCGGTTACAGCAATTACTATTTGAACGGGATTTACCAGAGTTTTATGATAATGTTTTGAGCGTAGAACAGAGGTTGGCAAACTTTGAAAGGCTGATTTCCGATCCCGATGAGTTGCTAAAATTATTAACACCATTAATTCCTGAGTTGCTGAGCGGCCAAGTCAGGGAATTGAAGTCTGAGTTGCGAGAGGCGATCGCACCGGATGGTAGTCCCAGAATTAATCAGAGTAACATAGAAGCAAAAGTAGTAGAACTACAAAATCAAATCGCGATTCTATCTCAGCAAAAAATCCCCAATTCAGAACAGTTAATCAAAGGGTTAACTCCCATAATCAGCGATTTGCTCAACCGCAAACTAGAGGAGTCTAAGTTAGGGGTAGATTCAAAAATTGCACCGGCTGTCAAGGAAGTAATTAACCACCAAAACGGCCTCGAAGAAAAAGTATTAAATATTGAACATCAAGTTGCTCACGTTCAACAACGTTTTCAGCAGCAGCCGGAAGATTTAGTCAAACAACTACTGCCCATAATTAACGAGTCGCTGAATCGGAAAATCAGTGAGTTAAAATCTGAGCTAATCCAGACTGTGACACCCTCAGCCCAGGTGAGAATAGCTTGGGCAGAAATCGAAGAAAAAGTATTAAATATCATCGAAGGGCGACTGCTAGATCAACAACCACAAATTCAGCAGCCGGAAGAAATAATTGGGCGGGTAATGCCAATCATCACGGAGTTACTTAACCGTAAAATAGATGAATCTAAATTAGATTTAGCCGCCCTCATCGAACCTTTGATGGCTAGCCAAAGTCATCAAGAAGTAATTAAAGGGCAACTGTTGAATGTAGAAAATAAAGTTAATCTGATTCAGAAAAAGCAGAATTCTCAACCGGAAGAAATAATGGCCAGGCTGATGCCGTTAATGATTGAGTCGCTGAATCGGAAGATAGATGAGACAAAGTTAGAGGTGAGAGAGGCGATCGCCCCCGGTATCAATGAAGCTTTTCAAAACAGTGGCATAGAAGCAAAAATCTTAAGAAATGAGCATCAAATTATCGAAGTTCAGCACGAAACAGTCGCCCAGTTAGAAGGGTTGATGGCAAGGATTATGCCCCGGATATCTCAGGTGCTGTTGGAAAAAATCAGCGAAGCAAGAGTAGAGATAGAAAGTGCGATCGGTCCCGCGGTGGATGCCATTATTCAAAATAAAAGAATTGAAGAAAGACTGGGGAAAATCGAACAAAAAATTGTCGCGATCGAACACCGAATTTATGAATCTACTGACTTGTTTACCGATTTATTGAAACCTTTAATTGACGAGCTTATGGTCGGTCATCACAAGCAACTAGAACAATCTGTGATAGAGTCAATTTTGCCTTTATTAGATGAGGTTGTTAATTATAATTATCAACTCAATGATAAAGTAGAAAATCTGGAACGTAAACTAAAGGATGCTCAATGGGGTGGCAATGAGGAAGCATTAGTTGCCAAAATTAAAGCCATTTTCCTGGAAATGATGCTAGACACAATTAACGAATCCCAGGAAGCATTTACTGAAACAATTGCCCCCATAATCGATCAAGTAATTAATAACAAAACCAGGGAAAATAGGCAATCGATGGGAATCGCAATATCTCCAGCGATACCAGTGGGAATCAGCCACCGCATCAATGAATCGCCAGAGGAGATTGCACAGGCGATCGCACCCGAAATTGCCTCTGCTGTGAGAAGACAAATTAATCTTAATACAGAAGCGATGTCGGATGCACTCTACCCGATTATCGGTAGTACGATTTTGAAGTACATGGCCGAGACGATACAGGAGATTAATGAAAAACTCGAAAAAGCGGTGAGCTTTGAGGGAATTACCCGCAAATTTAAAGCTAAGTTACAAGGGATTTCTGAAGCAGAATTGCTGATGAAAGAGACCACACCATCAACTGTTAAGGCAGTATTTTTAATTCAAAAAGACTCTGGGTTAGTAATTACAGCAGTGCAACAGTCACAAAGTGAGCAGCTAGAATCGGAAATGGTGGCGGGGATGTTAACTGCGATTCGTTCTTTTGTTAACGACTGTATCTCTCAGTCTGGCAATATTGCAGAAATTGATGCCATAGAATACGGGACATCTACGATTTTATTGGAAGTAGCGGGTTCCTGTTATCTAGCGGTAGTGGTGGAAGGAGAAACCCGCCAATGGTTTAAGTATAAAATGCGAGCAATTTTCAAAAATATTGTTCAAGAATACGGCAGTAAAATCCAGTCATTTAATGGAGATCCAGCCAGTATCCCCGTGGAAGTCAATTCGGAGTTGCGGAAATTAATTGATACAAATGTCAAACCTAAATCCACTCAACCTAAAGCGTTATTAATGGTGGGATTTGGACTTTTAGGTTTAATTATAGTACCTTGGGGGATTTATCAATACCGTAGTGGAATTGAACGCAGATTAGAAGCTGAGACAAATTTAGCTTTACAGTCTGCTCCCGAATTATCAGTTTATCGACTCACGGCAGATGTGAAAGGTAAAGTAGCAGAGCTTTCGGGACGAGTACCGAATCAGAAATTGCGTTCAAGAGCCCTACAAATCGCTCAAGGAGTTGTGCCACAATTAACCTTAGACAATAAAATTATAGCTGTGGAAGTACCTCCAGACCCAGTGTTAGTGGAGGCTGATGTCAAGCGGACAGTGGCTCTGTTGAACAAAGTAGAAAGCATTGACATTTCGGCTCGTTATGCGGCAGAGAAAGTTACCGTAGAAGGTAGCGTACTCCAGGCAAAAGATGCTCAGAAAATAACAGAAGCTTTTGCTAAAATTCCGGGGGTGAAGTCGGTCACAAATACAGTGGTAATAGGAAGTAAACCGCTGTCTAAGGCCATGGGAATTCGGATTTATTTTGGTGTGGGGGCTGCTACTTTGCCGGCGAATGACATCACCCAAAAAATGAAAGAAATCAAGGTATTTATGGCAGAAAATAAAGGCAAGAATTTGAGAGTAATTGGACATAGCGATTTTAAAAGCAATCCTGCCGAAAATCAAAGATTGGCACTGGAAAGGGCGAAGAATGTGAAAGTAGCTTTAGTGAATAAAGGAATAGATAGTGACAGAATACAAGTTGCTTCTAGCAAAAGTCGTCCTGCAGGCGTGGCGGAAAATCAACCATTGTGGCTGAGTAGAACAGTAACTTTTGAAGTGGTAAATTAAAAGTTGCCATGGCTTTTTAAATACATAAAATATAGCAACTGCCAAGGCTGTTAAGGTAAATGCTATAAAAAGCGATCGCGCTTCAGGTAAACTAGAAGGCGATCGGTAATTTATTGTCAAAATTAATTTGTTAGATCGAGATACTTCACACCCCATTCGTGCATGGCGTCGATGATAGGTTTGAGGCTTTCTCCCAAAGGTGTTACCGAATATTCGACTTTAGGAGGAACCTGCAAGTAAATTTCACGATGGACAATCCCGTGTAACTCCATCTCGCGCAGTTGTTGTGTCAGCATTTTTTGAGTAATGCCTTTTAAGGCCCTTTGCAACTGATTAAAACGCTTCACACCTTGAAATAGCTCGCGCAGGATTAATACTTTCCAACGTCCGCCAATGACATCTAAAGTTCTTTCTACAACACAACTGGCTCTCTCCGTATCTGTTTTGACTTCCATAGTATCTTTTAAGGATTTAATTGCCTTTTAATTGCGGTGATTGTTGTTATACCGAATGCGGGCTCCGGCCCACTGAAGTTTTTCTCTCAAAGTGCCGTAATAAGAATAGTTTTCTCGCAAAATGATAAATTTAGCCTCGCAGTCCGCCATCCGCACGTCTACGCGCTGTCCTGGCCAAATGGCAGTACCTAAAATCCCATCTGTCCAGAGTTTGGTACTGAGTTCGTAATCTGCTAAGGGCCAAATGCTGACTACAGAACCGGGTGGCAAAACTACGGGGCGACTGGATAAACTTAAAGGGCAAATGGGGGTAACGGCGATCGCGTCCATGCCAGGGTGTATAATCGGGCCGTTGGCAGATGCGGTGTAGCAAGTAGAACCTGTGGGAGTTGCGACAATTAAGCCGTCGCCCTGATATTGATCCACTACTTCGCCGTCAACTTCCATTTCCAGAATACAACTGGGCATTCGATCGGCGCAAGCAGGTTTGATGCACATTTCATTGAGGGCCAAAAAGCGATCGCTTTCCGGTTCCAGATTAGTTCTATTTCCCTGAAAAATCGCCGCCTGCAACATCATCCGCTTCTGCACGGCGTATCTATCTTCAGTAAGTCTGTCCCAAATCTCTTCAGTATTTTGGAAATCGTCAAAAGATTCAGTTAAAAAACCTAAGTGTCCCCCCACATTGGCAGCCAAAATCGGGATACCATCAGCAGCTAAATTTCGGGCCGCAGCCAGGGCAGTGCCGTCACCACCAAGCACCACAGCTAAATCAATGGGGCTGGTACTAGAAGCCAAAAACACTGGGTAGGGGTTGTCTTTTGGGCCACTGGGCCCCATCAAAACATGACAACCGCGACTTTCTAACTGCCGAGCACATTGTTCTGCCCACCGCTGGCTGAAGGGATCTCTGGCTTTGTGGGCAATAATTACTTGTTTTAGTTGCACAAACTGTCGATTTTAGATTGGGGATTTGGGATTGTGAGATCGATCGATCGGGGATTGGAGATTGTTAGATTTTATGCAAACTGCAAAATCCACCGATTTGAGATTTTATGGTAGCTGCAAAATCCTAACAGGTGCGATCGCACAAATTGGTTTTGGAGATCATTTTTAGATTCTAAACTATTTTCGAGAATTGCGAGGCAGAGAATCGGAATATGTGTTATCGGGCCGAGCCCATAAATTCGATCGCACATCCCTTAAAAAAAACCAAAACCCCAAACCTCAGTCTCCAAACAGACCCTTTCTGTGGCAATCTAAAAAACAGCGGAGACAATTTTATAAACTTTTGGTAACAAAACCCAGCAATCAATTATGCAAACTCTACCAAATCCAACTAAAACCCCCAACCCTCAACCAGCCTTCGACACCACCATCAAACGGCGCAAAACCAGACCCGTCAAAGTAGGTAGCGTCACCATCGGTGGCGGCAACCCAGTGGTTGTACAATCGATGATTAACGAAGACACCCTCGACATTGACGGTTCAGTAGCCGGAATTAGGCGATTGCACGAGATTGGCTGCGAAATCGTCCGCGTCACCGTGCCCAGCATGGCCCACGCCAAAGCCTTAGCCGAAATCAAGCAAAAACTGATCGCCACCTACCAACCAGTACCCCTCGTTGCCGATGTCCACCACAATGGCATGAAAATCGCCCTAGAAGTGGCCAAACACGTAGACAAAGTAAGAATCAATCCGGGTTTGTACGTGTTCGAGAAACCGAAAGCTGACAGAACCGAATATACCGATGCCGAATTCGCCGAAATTGGCGAAAAAATCAGGGAAACCCTGGAACCCCTAGTGATATCTCTCCGAGATCAGGGCAAAGCTTTGCGAATCGGAGTCAATCACGGTTCCCTCGCCGAAAGGATGCTGTTCACCTACGGCGACACCCCAGAAGGCATGGTAGAATCCGCCCTGGAATTCATCAAAATTTGCGAATCCCTGGACTTCCGCAACATCGTCATTTCCCTGAAAGCCTCCCGTGCTCCGGTGATGGTGGCGGCTTACCGCTTGATGGCACACCGGATGGACGAACTGGGCATGGATTACCCCCTGCATTTGGGTGTCACGGAAGCTGGCGACGGGGAATATGGCCGTATCAAGTCCACCGCGGGGCTCGCACCGCTATTGGCTGATGGTATCGGCGACACCATCCGCGTCTCCCTGACAGAGGCCCCAGAAAAGGAAATTCCTGTCTGCTACAGCATTCTGCAAGCCTTGGGATTGCGGAAAACGATGGTTGAGTATGTGGCTTGTCCTTCCTGTGGTCGTACTTTGTTTAATTTAGAGGAAGTGCTGCACAAAGTGAGGGCGGCGACGCAGCATCTGACGGGTTTGGACATAGCAGTAATGGGTTGTATTGTCAATGGGCCTGGAGAAATGGCTGATGCTGACTATGGTTATGTGGGGAAGCAGGCTGGTTATATTTCGCTGTACCGGGGCCGGGAAGAAATTAAGAAGGTGCCGGAGGACAGAGGTGTGGAAGAATTGATTAATTTGATTAAGTCGGACGATCGCTGGGTGGAACCTTAAGTAAGCGGATGCCGGATGATTAATTTTAAATCCGGTAGTTACCCAAAGTAAGGGGCGGGTTGATTTAGATGGTTTGTATTCATCTATTATTCGTAAAACCCGCCCCTACAAGCCATTTTAGGCGCAAAATTTTATTTATATAGATAAATAAGTTCTACCTATGGGGCATATAACCCCGATCGCACACCTGCTTTAAGAGCAGCGGGAAAAGATGTAAGGATTAAGTTAAATCGGGATGACAGGATTTGAACCTGCGACATCCTGCTCCCAAAGCAGGCGCGCTACCAAACTGCGCTACATCCCGGTGTGGTAGTTATCCACCCCATGACCATTAACACATAAAACCAGGAACTTGTCAAGCTATTTTTTCATTTGAGCTCGAAATGTACTTCCAAGGGTGATGCCAGCGTCAATCGGGCAAGGCCGCCAAAAATCAACGCTGACATAGACCGATCGACTAATCTGGATACCAGAACATACCTTTAATCCCCTCTGGATCTGACATAAAGCCCAAATTTCGGTAAAAATCCACAACTTGAGGGTCAGCAAATAAGGTAATGTTGCTGATGTCTTCACTACGGAGTTTTTTAATGATGTATTTCATCAGTGCCTTGCCCATACCCTTACCTTGGTAATCAGGATGAACTACCACATCCCATAGCGTGGCATTAAAAGCATGGTCTGAAGTCGCTCTGGCGAAACCTACCAGCCGTCGCTGGGTGCCCCGGATCTCCCACATAGAGACGACTAAGAAGCTGTGTACAATAGCTTTTTTGACTTTTCGCAGGGGACGGCGGGACCAACCAACTGCATTACAAAGTTCTTCGAGTTCGTAGAGGTCAATATCCCGATCGCAACTAAAAAAGATGCGAGCGTTGCCGAGGGAGTTGGGCTTGCGAAAAGTTGGGGACAGCGGATCGCCAGACCCAACAGTCACATCTTCCTCAAATTCTGCTGTTTGGGGTACAGAGGCAGACTCAGAACTACTAAATAAGTTTTTCCAAAAACCCATGCAGGCGCGGTTAAGGTAGTAGAAGTTGGACGACGTTACAGAGAGCCCGAAAGATAGACCCACTCCGATCGGGATGGGATGAATTGCGGGTAATCTTTTCAGCAACAGTTTACGGTACACTCATCTTACGCCGAAAAGACGGATTTGTCGTCCCACATTGAGTCTCCACTATTCTGATGCTGATCAAGTTGGGTACAAATTCATCCGTGGAGACTTTAAACCTCTTCGCATCGTTCCTGTGCATGGCGATCGGAACCTAGTATATCTCCCGCACCTTCCCCTCAATTATGGCTTCGGGTTTAAAACCATCTACACTAGAACTGCTCAAGCGCTTTAACCGAGCGTTTCCGCAGTTTTACGAGCAATTTGTCAGCAGTGAAATTCAACTGCAAAACCTCAAATTAGCTTATCAACTGTATAAAACTAGACAAGCAGTCATCGAAGTCAGACCGGAAGGTAACAAAAGTGCCCTGCATTTTGCTTATCGCAACCAGTCTTTTTTGTTGAGTGATATTTTTGGAGTCCTGGCCGCCTATGGACTAACGATTCACAGTCTGAGTCTATACGGTCAAATTTACCCGCCGATGTTGGTATTTATCAAATTGGTAGTATCTCGCGGAGGCAAGGTACTGGCAGATAAAACCGCAGAAAACGTCTGTAGGGCGGTTAGAGAGGCCTTGGCTGGACATTTTGAAGTAGAAGAGATGTTGGCGGTGGAATTTAATCTAGACGCGGGTTTAGAGGACGTGGCAACGGAATTCTACGTCGATCCAGTGTTCCACTTGCCAGCTTTGCTGATTGAAGCAGACAACCAGCCTGGACTTTTTTACAAAGTTATGTATGCCATTTGGCAAGAGGATTTGTTGGTGGTGAATGCTAATTTACTGGTTTGGCGGGGGCGGACTCGCTTAATTCTCTATTTGTTGGGCCCTAATGAAAGTTTAATTCCTGAGTATTTGGGGCAGAAAATTGCTGAGGGGGTGCGCCAAAGGTTGCTCGGCGATCGATTTTAGACAGGTGTGGGTGGTTGACAAAAATCCGCTGTCTCCGAACCCTTCTTGAATTAGGATAGGACTATGGCAATCATTGACATCCTAGGGGTTCGGCACGCCTACGATTTGACGGCACCGAGAACAACTCCCCACGTTTTAGTTTTTGTCCACGGCTGGCTGTTGAGCCGTCACTACTGGCAAGCGACGATCGCACGTTTGGCAGACAATTATCAATGTCTAACTTACGATTTGCGCGGGTTTGGCGATTCCATTGCCTACGATGACACTCACGGGATTTCCCAACCTGGGAATTCCTCCTACACTCCTGCTGCTTATGCTCGTGATTTGGAAATTTTATTAGAAAAACTCAATATTTCCAGTGCTTGGCTGGTGGGACATTCTCTGGGGGGTACCATCGCCCTGTGGGGAGCTAGCCAATTGTCCGATCGAGTTAAAGGTGTCCTATGCGTTAATGCCGGTGGCGGCATCTATCTTAAGGAAGAATTCGAGCGGTTTCGAGCCGTGGGCAAGCAGCTAGTCAAACTGCGCCCCCTCTGGTTGTCTTACTTGCCCTTACTAGATTTCGTGTTTGCCCGTGATTCTGTGGCCCACTCCATCGGTTGTGCCTGGGGAAGGCAGCGGTTGATAGATTTTGTGGCGGCTCGCCCAGAAGCGGCTACTGGGGCTTTGCTGGATTCCACAACCGAGGCGGAAATTCACCGCTTGCCAAAAATTGTGTCCCAACTCAAACAGCCTGTTTATTTTATTGCCGGCACTAAAGACAAAATTATGGAACCAAAATACGTGCTGCATTTGGCCAGCTTTCACTGGCTGTTCCAAGGTTGTGGCGAAAATGTGCTTCAGATTCCAGATTGTGGTCATTTGGCAATGCTGGAACAGCCGGATGCAGTGGCTAATTACCTGACCCAAATCCTCCACGAGCACGATTAAAGGGCAATGGGCATCGGGCCTTGCTACGATCGCCAAGGAATCACAAATAACCAATCACCCATAACAAATCACAACTCACTGGTTTCTTCTGCTATAACTGAATAGTGGCAAATTGTTTGAATTCAAATTCAGCTTAAATATCTGTGCGCGTCAACCTCACCGATCGGCAACAACACATCCTGTGGGCAACGGTTCGCCACTATATTGCTACAGCCGAACCCGTTGGCTCAAAAGCTTTGGTTGATGAGTACAAACTCACTGTCAGCCCAGCTACAATTCGCAATGCGATGGGAACTCTCGAAAAAGCAGGACTCCTCTATCAACCTCACACTTCTGCAGGACGTGTCCCCTCTGACTCTGGCTACAGACTTTATGTCGATCGACTGATTCAGCCTTCAGAGAAACTCGCCGGTAAGGTGGAACAGGTACTCGACCAGCTCAATTGGTCTGATGGTCGTCGCTCGGCGGTACTTCGAGGTGCCGCTCAAATTCTGGCGACTATTAGCGGTTACATTGCCCTGATCACCATACCCCAAACCAATATCGCTTGCTTGCGACACTTGCAACTGGTGCAGCTAGAACCCGGAAAGGTGATGCTGATAGTGGTGACAGATGCCTACGAAACCCAGTCAGTGTTGGTGCAGTTACCTCAAGATACAGAAGATAAAAAGCAGGATGTAGAAATAGTCGATCGCGAATTACAGATTTTATCCAATTTTTTGAACTCTAAATTGCGCGGGCGCTCGTTCTCGGAACTCAGTACGATCGCGCTTAGCGAATTAAACCAGGACTTTGAACTGTACGCTGAGTTGATGGGAACTATGCTCGCGGCCTTGAGCCGTCGGGCCGAGACTCCCACCTACACGCGGATTTTGATCGGCGGTTTGGCAGAAGCATTACGTTTGCCGGAGTTCTCCCAGTTGCAGCAAGTTCAAACCCTCGTTCAACTCCTCGAACAAGAACAGGAACTGCTTTGGCCCTTGATATTTGAATCTCCAGCGGAATTGGAAACCCCCGGTAGACGGGTGACAGTCAGAATTGGCTCGGAAAACTCCCTAGAACCAATTCGCGGTTGTACTCTGATTTCTTCCACTTATCGGCGGGGTTCTTTACCTGTGGGCAGTGTTGGGGTTTTGGGACCGACGCGGATGGTTTACGAAAATGCGATCGCAGTTGTTGAAGCAGCCGCAGATTATTTGTCGGAAGCCATTGGCGGAAATCGAGCTAATTTTCCTGAAGCCAATCCAGAGATGCCGCATAGTAGATTCATAGATGCACCCTGATTTGATACCCCCAAGTTTAACTAGCTTGGGGTTTTTTTTGCGTAGATTATAGCATATTTTGGATTCAGATTTGGAAGTTCAGCGGCGGATGTCATCAAACTAAAGTCAGTAGTCATTAGTCATCTGGCACTCTGCGGGTCTGCCACTATTCCTCTGTGCCACTGCCCCACTTTCAGGGCCTAGGCTATTTTCAAAAGAAAAGTCAAAATATTAAGACATTTTTTAGAGTTGGTCAAAAATATGTAAAAAAGATTAATGTGGTTATTAAACCCCTTTGTCTGTTGGGAATAACCACGGTTGGCAAATTGCAAATAGCTTCCAGCAAATTTAGCAAAATTGCCACTCCAGCTAAGGTTCAACTCTTAAGTTAAGATCGAAGGCGAGATAATGGTAATTTTTTTTAGGATTAAATGAAATCGATCGATAAAAGTAAAAATACCTTTGCGATAACAACCCCTCTGTACTATGTAAACGATTTACCTCACCTTGGCAGCGCTTATACGACTATGGCTGCTGATGCTGTAGCCAGATTTGAGCGGCTGCGGGGTAAATCTGTTTTGCTAGTGACAGGGACAGACGAGCACGGGCAGAAAATTCAACGCACAGCCGAGAGTTTGGGGCGATCGCCCCAGGCTCACTGCGATCTAGTTGTTCCGGGCTTTGAGGGGCTTTGGGAAAAATTCAACATCCAGTACGATCGCTTTATCCGCACTACAGCCAGGCGGCACGAGTATATTGTCAAAGAATTTTTCCAGCGGGTTTGGAACTCCGGCGACATCTACTTGAATCAGCAACAAGGCTGGTACTGCGTTTCCTGCGAAGAATTTAAAGAGGAAAGGGACTTGTTACCGGGGCACCGGTGTTCTGTCCACACCAGCAAAGAAGTTGAGTGGCGCGATGAGGAAAACTACTTTTTCCGCCTGTCGCGCTATCAAGATCAACTTTTAGCCCTCTATGTTGAACGTCCCGATTTTATCGCGCCGGAAAGTCGGCGCAACGAAGTTCTAAGCTTTGTCAACTCTGGACTGCAAGACTTTTCAATTTCTAGAGTGAATGTGGCATGGGGTTTGCCGGTGCCAGTTGACCCTAGTCACACCATCTATGTCTGGTTTGATGCTTTGGTAGGATATATCACCGCCCTGGTGGATGCTGACAGCGACCCTACTTTAGAGAATGCTTTATCTAAATGGTGGCCAGTTGACCTCCACTTAATCGGCAAAGATATTCTCCGTTTCCACGCAGTTTATTGGCCGGCAATGCTGATGTCTGCTGGTTTGCCGATGCCAGGCCGTGTTTTTGCCCACGGCTTTTTGACCAAAGACGGCAAAAAAATGGGTAAAACTGAGGGTAATACTTTAGACCCTGTGGAATTGGTCAATAAATACGGTGCTGATGCGGCTCGCTACTATTTCTTAAAAGAAATTGAGTTCGGACAGGACGGCGATTTTAATGAAACTCGGTTTATCAATACATTAAATGCTGAGTTAGCAAATGATTTGGGAAATTTGCTTAACCGTACTTTAAACATGGCCCGTAAATATTGCGGTGGTTGTGTTCCTAATGTATTGGGCGAAAACATTTCCAGTGACAACCTTCTCAAGGGTATGAGCCTGAATTTGGGCGAAGAAGTCGCTGGTTTTTACGAAGACTTAGCTTTTAGCAAAGCTTGCGAAGCCGTACTGGCTTTGGTTAGAGCTGGAAATAAGTTTATTGACGTACAAGCACCTTGGAGTTTGTATAAACAAGGACATTTAGAATCTCTCCAACAAGTGCTATATTCGGTTCTGGAATCTGTTAGACTGGCATCTTACCTTTTATCCCCGATAATACCCAACATCAGCAGTGCGATTTATCAGCAGCTCGGTTTTTCAATTGACTTTAACGATAAGGTAGCAGTTAACAGTTTAGCAACATTTGCAACTCACTCGGTATGGGGTGCTTTACCAGCAAACCAAGCTCTCGGAGAAGCTCAGCCTGTTTTTAAGCGACTAGAACTGCTGGAAAAAGTACCTTCTTAGTTGACATTAGGCGATCGGGGTGCGATGACCGATCGCAAATTAGCACTTATTTCATTACCTAATCTTTCATAAAAAATTGAGGCATAACAATCATGTTGAATAGAATAGAAAGCAACGATCTTTTTACGCCAGAACAAGTTTTAGAAAATCGGGGACGAGTGGCAATCTTTATTGATGGCTCTAACCTGTTTTATGCTGCTTTACAATTAGGGATTGAGATTGATTATACCAAGCTCCTGTGCCGTTTAACGGCGGGTTCCAGGCTGCTGCGGTCTTTTTTCTACACTGGTGTCGATCGCACTAACGAGAAACAACAGGGGTTTTTGCTGTGGATGCGCCGCAACGGATACCGGGTAATTTCTAAGGATTTGGTGCAGTTACCCGATGGTTCTAAGAAAGCGAACTTAGATGTAGAAATTGCTGTGGATATGATGGCTTTGGTTGGTTCCTATGACACGGCGGTTTTGGTCAGTGGCGATGGCGACTTGGCCTATGCTGTGGATGCTGTCAGCTATCGTGGCGTGCGGGTTGAGGTGGTGAGTTTGCGATCGATGACCAGCGACAGTTTAATTAATGTAGCCGATCGCTACATCGATTTGGAAATGATTAAGGACGATATCCAAAAAACATCGCGCCCTAACTACGCTTATCGCCCCTTGTCTGGCTTGAGCTTGATGGACGAACATGACGATAGATAGGAAGTTGGAAATGGGTAATAGGGAATGGGGAATAGATAATGGGAAATAGATAATGCGGAATAGGTTAAATAATTCAAAATTAGAAGTCAAAAGTTTAGATAAAAAATAGCAAGTTTGAAATTTTTGATTTTTTTTTCAATTACCAAATTACCAACTACCAAATTACCAATTACCAAATTACTAATTGCCAATTACCAATTACTAATTATTAATTACTAAATGATTAATTTTCCATCAAAAACTTCCAATTTGCCATCCCCAAAAGCGGTGCTACTAACTTTAGTTGCCTTGCTTTTGGGGATTGGTGCTTGTGGGGCTCCTTCCGACACTCAAAAAAGCAAGTTAGCTGAAGATCTCAAAACTGCTGAAAAGTCAAACAGCACTTTAATATTGAACAAAGTAATTCTAGAGCAAGCCAATGAAAAGGGCGAGTTATTCTGGAAAGTGAGGTCGAAGGATGCTGTTTACAGCAAAGACCAAAAGATAGTGAACGTTCAGAAACCCGTGGGCAAATTGTTTCAAGACGGCAAAGAAATTTACGATATTCAAGCAGAAACAGGAGAGGTATTTCAAGAAGGAAATCAGATATTTCTCAAAGGTAAAATAGTTGCTACTGACCTCAAAAATGGAGTGGTGCTCAGGGGGAATGAATTGGAGTGGCGGCCCAAGGAAGATGTGTTAGTGGTTCGCAATAATCTGACGGGAGATAACAAACAGGTGAGTGCTTCAGCCAAGGAAGCGCGAGTTTTCACTAGAGCCAGGAGAATGGAGTTATTCGGCTCTGTAGTGGCAGATATTAAAGATCCAGTTTTGCAATTGCGAACAGAGCATTTAATCTGGTTTCTGGATCAGCAAAAAGTCAGCAGCGATAAACCTAGTCAACTGGACAGATATAAAGATAAAAAAGTTACAGACAGCGGTTTTGCTGACCAGACAGATGTAGACTTAAAAACGAAGATTGCGACGCTGACCAAAAATGCTCAATTGATGCCATCCGATCCGCCGCTGCAAATAGAAAGCAATTTGATGAGCTGGAATTTTCCGGCACAAAGTGTGGTTTCTCCGGGGCCAGTGAAGATTTTTCACCGGGTGGAAAAGGTGACGATGACTGGGGATACTGGTAGGGGAGATTTAGATAAAAAAGTTTTTTATTTGACGGGAAATGTGCTAGGAATAGGGCAGAAACGTCTATCTCAGTTGAATAGCGATCGAGTAATTTGGTATTTAACTAATCAGACTTTTGATGCGGAAGGAAATGTGGTTTACCGACAATTAGATCCGGTGTTTAATTTGACTGGACCAAAGGCTTCGGGACAGCTTAAAGATCAAACTGTGATTGTCAAAGGTGACGGTGGGGGTGGCCAAGTTGTGACGGAGTTTGTGCCGGATGAGCATAAAGCAACTTTCGGACAGTAGAGAGGATTGGTGACAACTTAACGTCAAACCGACAGTATTTCTTGTTTGTGTCGAAGTCTATATCCCCCCTAACCCCTCTTAATAAGGGCGGGACTTGAACGCTGATATAATGAAGATTAAATTGAGTAAGGAGCAGTTGGGATGACAACAACTTTAGAAAAGTTAGAAAAGCTCGATGAACCTATCTTAATTGACGAATTGAGCTGGAGAGAGTTTAAGGTGGTTGAACAGTTACTCTCACGGCCAGGGGTGAGATTGTCATTTTTAGATGGGGTATTGGAGATTAGACGTATGCCTGGAAGAAAACATGAAACTGCCAAACAGCGGATTTCAACACTGTTGGATTTGTATTTGGAATATGTAGGGATTGATTTTACGCCAACGGGTTCGGTGACGCTGGAAAGTGAAACTGGAAGGGTAAAGCGAGAAGCTGATTTGTCTTATGAATTGGGGGCTAAGGGAGAACTTCCAGATTTGGTGGTGGAAGTGGTGGTGACTAGCGGCGGTATTGACAAGTTGGAAGCTTACAAACGCCTGGAAATTCCTGAAGTTTGGTTTTGGGAAAATGGTAGACTGTGTTTGTATTCGTTGGGGGCTGATGGATATGCAGAGGTCGATCGCTCTTTGGTTTTGCCCGATTTAGATATTGTATTATTGGCGCGGTGTATTAATATTGAAAATCACCTTCAGGCGATGCGGGAATTTAGACAAACTATTCAAGGTTCTTAGTGATTAGAAGAACCGCGAAGACGCGAAGTTGAGTTGAGGGCGGGTTTACGAGATTATCGGTTTTAGGCAATTATTGTTGCTGAAACCCGCCCCTAGTTGTTATATCAAATCCTCTCTTCATCGGAATAGTAAATTCGAGTTCACTGTTCACTGTCAACCGTCAACTGTCAACATCACCTGACGGTGTAACCGGAAATGATATTACAACTGTCCGAAACCTTTTTTGGGTTTATCTTTTTTCTTTTTCTTTTTCTGTTGTTGGCCGCCCATGTAGCCACGGGCACCGGGCTGCATTCCGGCCATTCCTGGCATTCCGGGCATTCCCGGTAATCCTCCCATACCTGTAAAGTTACCTTGACTCATTTGCTGCATCATGGTGCGCATTTTTTGGAAATCGCTGACGAGTTTGGTGACGTCGTTTTCTGCATAGCCTGCACCTTTTCCGATGCGACGGCGGCGGGATGGTGAACTTGCTAATAGTTCGGGATTGCGGCGTTCTTCCACTGTCATGGAATTAATCATGGCTTCGGTGCGTTTTAGCTGCACTTCTCCTTGTCGCATTTGTTCGTCGGAGAGTTTGTTCATCCCTGGTATCATTTTCATGATGCCGCCTAGGGAACCCATGTTTTTTAGCAGTCTGGTTTGTTTGAGAAAGTCGGTAAAGTCAAACTTTGCCGTCAGCATTTTCTCTTGCATTTTTTCGGCATCGGCGATGTCGAATTCTTCTTGGGCTCTTTCTACTAGGGTGAGGACGTCGCCCATGCCGAGTATTCTTGATGCCATGCGATCGGGATAAAATGGTTGCAATGCTTCCACTTTTTCGCCGACTCCGACAAATTTAATCGGGGCACCGGATATTTGGCGCACGGATAAGGCTGCACCGCCGCGGCTGTCGCCGTCTAATTTGGTTAAGATTGCGCCGGTAATGCCGATTTGTTCGTGAAAGGTGCGGGTTAAATTTGCTGCTTCTTGGCCTGTCATGGCATCTACAACTAACAGTGTTTCGTGGGGTTGTACTGTTTGTTTGATGCGGCCTAATTCTGCCATCATGTCTTGGTCGATTTGCAGGCGGCCTGCTGTATCGACGATGATTGTATCAACGCCTAGTTGTTTGCCGTGTTCGATCCCTTGGCGGGCAATTTCTACGGGGTCCGTATCAGTACCTAGTTCAAATACTGGTACGTCTATTTGTTTGCCGAGGGTGAGCAATTGGTCGATCGCGGCTGGTCGATAAATGTCGGTTGCCACCAGCAATGCGGTACGATTTTGTTTGCGCAGGTGTAGTGCTAGTTTGGCGGTGGCGGTGGTTTTACCCGTGCCTTGTAAACCTGCCATCAGGACTACTGTCGGCCCGCTGTCGGCGATGGCGAGGGGTACGTTGGTTTCCCCCATGACGCGGACGAGTTCGTCGTGAACTATTTTAATGAATTGTTGGTCGGGACGGACGCCTGAGACTACTTCTGCTCCTTGTGCTTTGGCCGTTACTTCGGCGATGAAGTTTTTGACGACTTGGAGGTTGACATCTGCTTCCAGCAGGGCGCGGCGGACTTCTTTGAGCGCGTCTTGGATATTGCTCTCGGAGATTTTATTCTGTCCGCGCAGTTTTTTCCAGGTGGATTCGAGTCGATCGGCAAGGGCTTCAAACATAGGGCTTTGTTGGCTAGTCAGTCTTTTTTATTTTAAGGGTAAATGGGGGTGTTTGGATTAATGTTTTGCTAAAAGTAAGATTTTTTATGTTTAAATCACTGATGAACGGGGATTAGGGCTGATGAATTTGGATGTTTTTGAAGTTAATCGGAGTTTAATTTTGACGTTTTTGGGATTGGCCTCATAGAGTCGGCTAATTTCCTGCTTTTCTTTAGTCAAGTTTACAGAAATCAAGATTAGGGTGTAAGTAAAAATGTTAACATAGACTCGATCGTACACTCACATTAATGATGCTGGGCTTGGCGGATTGCTAAGTGTAGTTAGCCAATTTGCGATCGCCGGTTGGAAAATTTAAGATCGAGTCTAATTTTAGTAGATGATGAGATTGATTTTGTACAGCAAACCGGGATGCCACTTGTGCGAAGGGTTGCAAGAAAAACTGGAACAGATTGAAAGCCTCAAGTTTCAATTGGAAGTGCGAGATATTACCCAACATGATGACTGGTTTCAAGCTTACCAGTACGAAGTGCCAGTTTTGTTTAAAGTGCACCCTCTCGGAAATAATTCTGCCGATGTTGCATCCTCGCCCCTAGAACAATTACCCCGTCCTTCTCCACGCTGCACAGTCGCACAATTGGAGCAAATGTTACAGAAATATTTACAAAGCGATGGGTCAAAATAGATTCAATACAGTTTAATGAGGAGTGATTGACATGAAATTGAGAGAATTATTAGCAGCGGTTCCCAGCATTTCCTTTGACTTGCAACATCGGGCCCTCGATGCGGAAGTCCAGGGTTTATCGACTAATTCCCACGCTTGTAAGTCGGGGGATTTGTTTTTGGGAATGCCGGGAACGCGGGTAGATGGAGGAGATTTTTGGCCTAGTGCGATCGAAGCTGGTGCTGTAGCTGCCATAATTTCTACCTCAGCCGCCCAAAAAATACCCCCCCAACCCCCCCTTGCCAAGGGGGGGCTAGAAAGCTCGAAAATACCCCCCCAACCCCCCCTTGCCAAGGGGGGGCTAGAAAGCTCGAAAATACCCCCTCAACCCTCCAGCCAGGGGGGGCTAGAAAGCTCGAAAATACCCCCTCAACCCTCCAGCCAGGGGGGGCTAGAAAGCTCAAAAATACCCCCTCAGTCCTCCAGCCAGGGGGGGCTAGAAGAGGTTCCCTGTGTGATTCCAGCAGGGGATATGGCTCAAGTTTGCGGTCAAATAGCAACGGCATTTTACGGTAGTCCTGCTAGCCAATTGAAACTGGTTGGTGTTACTGGTACTAATGGCAAAACTACAACTACTCATTTAATCGAATTTTTGCTGAATCAAATGCAGTTACCTGCGGCGATTTTCGGCACGCTTTATACTCGCTGGCCTGGCTATGAAAAAACCGCACTTTACACCACACCTTTTGCTGTGGATTTGCAAAAAGAATTAGCAGAATCTGTTAGGGCTGGATGTAAATATGCGGTGATGGAAGTCAGTTCTCATGCTTTGGTACAGCAGCGAGTTTTGGGCTGTAATTTTGATGTTGCCGTGTTTACCAACTTGACTCAAGACCATCTTGATTTCCATAGCGATATGGAAGATTATTTTAATGCAAAATCGCTTTTGTTTAGTCCAGATTATCTCAAAGGTCGGGCGGTTGTGAATATTGATGATGCCTATGGAAGGCGAATCATCCAAAGTCTCAATTCTGAGCAAGTTTGGAGTTACAGCACTAGCGATCGAACTGCTGATTTGTATGCTGATGATTTGCAATATCAGCCCAACGGCGTTAAAGGAATCTTGCATACTCCTAAAGGAAAAACTGCTTTTGTTTTGCCTTTAGTTGGTCAATTCAATTTATCAAATATGTTGGCGGCTGTTGGTGCTGCTTTGGAGTTGGGTTTGGATTTGTCGGCAATTGTAGACAAATTATCCGCATTTGTGGGAGTTCCGGGACGGATGGAACGGGTGCAAATAAGTGCCGACCAAGATATTAGTGTAATTGTCGATTACGCGCACACTCCTGATAGTTTGGAGAACTTGTTGAAGGCTTCGCGGCCGTTTATTCCAGGTCAGATGATTTGTGTGTTTGGTTGCGGTGGCGATCGCGATCGCACTAAGCGTCCAAAAATGGGTAAAATCGTGGCAGAATTGGCCGACTTAGCTGTTGTTACTTCCGACAATCCGCGCACTGAAGTTCCTCAGCGGATTTTGGAGGATATCCTAGCAGGAATTGGACCGTCCGTCAATCCCATCGTCCAGTGCGATCGAGCTGCTGCAATTCGCACTGCGATTATGGATGCTAAACCCGGAGATGGCGTGCTGATTGCGGGTAAGGGACACGAAGATTATCAGATTTTGGGTACTGAAAAAGTTCATTTTGACGATCGAGAACAAGCCCGAAATGCTCTCAAAGAAAGAATGAATGGGGTTGGCAGCTAGTTAACAACATACCCAGATGCCAGATTTCTTTAAGAAGTCTGGCATCTCAACAGCAACAAATCACAAGTCATACTTAACAAAAAAAATATAATAAACCAGTAATTATACTTACACCGTATTTAATTGGTCTCATTATAATTAGATAAAACACTTTAATAAAAAATAGAAAACATTGGGGAAGTTCGCAATCAAGTTA
This sequence comes from Microcoleus sp. EPA2, assembly GCA_020882975.1. GTDB lineage: Bacteria > Cyanobacteriota > Cyanobacteriia > Cyanobacteriales > Microcoleaceae > Microcoleus. The sequence goes on from JAHRFD010000002.1 coordinate 140,424, forward strand.
TATCGTTTCCGGTTGCATCGGCATGATTTAACCACAGAGAACACAGAGAACACAGAGAGATCACAGAGAAATGAATACAGGACGATTAAGAGAGGAATTGATATTACAGCATGGGTGTGTCTGCTGGAAGGAAATTTGCACGCCCTAGAGACGGAACTGTTTCCGCTGTGCGTCATGATTTACCCCAAACTAAATGTGAGTTGGGAACTTGTCAGCCAAATGACTCACTTACTGCGCAAGGAAATTTCTGCCTGTCTGTCACCGGAACAAGCAAAATATTGCGAACCATTCTATGAGATTCTGCGCCGTAGGTTTTCAACTGAAGTTTTTCCGAACGCTTGATAATTACAGCAAGAATGGGTCAACGGCAAATTACAGTCAATCAACCTGAGATAACCGCTGCTTCAAAACACTCAAAAACCGAAGAGACACAGACTCAATTCCTCGCAATTTAATCGGCTTAATAAACTTATCCCACGGATTAAAATCAACGATATAATTTCCGATTTTAATACCAATAGGCTCTAAATGTTTGCCGGGTATTTCTTGATTTAAAACGGCAAACTTTCTGTGCTTCAAGTGTTCTACAAACCACAGTACATCGCTGTTTTTTGGTACTTCTAGGCTTTGGTTAATATCACCTAGGGAGCCTGCAATATTATCCCGCTCAAACGAAATGAGTGCAGTTAAATTAAACAGAGAACTGCTAGCTATTAAGCACTGAGTTTCCGTTCTGGTAGGTCGCACGCCCCAACCGAGTTTGTCCAACAGCATTGCGAGAGAGCGAATCGGAATAGCGCTCTCGGTATTGCTGATATTGGGAGCAATTAATAAAGAAGGTTGACCTTTAATTGAAGGTGTGTCAATCCCACGATTTTCACTTAAATTTTGGATCGATCTAGCTTCATCTCTGTAGCAGCATTGATTCGCAATATTTTGGCAATTACTGTCGCTCAAAAATTCTAAAAGAGCGATGTACTTGCACCCCAAACTGTGACCAACCCAAAAATAGCTCGTTCGCTCTTCATAAATATCCGATTCATACCCCAATTTTTTCGCAGCTTGCGTGAGTTCTTTTCTGAGAATCTCCTGTTCTTGCCATAAACTAATAGCGATAGGCCAGTGTCGAAAACTAAACCTAAACGGCAAAGCAATAATGGTGTAGCCTTCAGCAAACAATTCTTGGAAAAAATGACGGTAAAACAAAGTAGGAAAACTGCCAAAAAAAGTCCCTCCTATAAATTGAACAACACCTTTGGGCTGGGGGTGAAGGGCTACCCAACTAAAAGAAATTGGCTGAAATTTTAAGACTGGTTTCATCTGGATACTTCTCACGATTATTAGCGAATTAAAGAGTTGAAATTATAGTCCTTAGACGACCTAATACCAATTTTAAAAAAGAATGCCACAGTAGTCTTGTCTCTCCCCTTTATAATGGGGGGTTAGGGGGGTCAAAGATTGTTGCACGATTTTAGATAAATGGTATAAATTCTCGGAAAAGCAGGGATCTTAACCCCTGCTTGATTGTGAATTTTTCCGGGTTTTTACCGTGGCGCTACTCTCGGCACTACCCTAAAATTAATTCACCTAAATTGCCTAAAATTAATCTAGTTACGAGAAATTCTGACTGGAATATCAAATTTGTCCATCACAGTATTTATCGCCTTCAAATTAGGTTCATTGGAGTCGATTTGGACGAGCAATTCTACCAGCATTTTAGCTTTTTCGGAATTGTCTGCTTCCACACTAGACACTTCCAAATTACCCTCACGCAAATCTTCTAAAACCTGACTCACAAGTTGGGGTTCAAGGATAATCGGCAAGCCTGGTTCGGGAGGAATCATGTTCAATGCTTTTCCGCTAGCAATTGCCAAAGTGTAATTAATTTGATCGAAGTCTAAATCCCCGACTACACCTGGAAAACCATTGGGCAAGAAAGTACCGCGAATTTCAGGATTTAACAACACTCTTACGGGCTTTTCAGTTTGGGGAACCGAGAAAGGAAATTTGAAGCGCGGGGGTAAAAATAGGGAGACATATCCGCGCACTTCTAACATACTTGCTGACAGAACTCCCGGCAGGGCTGGCAATAGTTCAACCGAAGCAGTTTTGTGTGCGGGTATGGTGAAAAACCCGCGATACACTTTAGGATCTCCTGGTTTTTGAGTCAGTGCTAGAATGGTATTATTGCCTTCAACATCGACAATTAACTGAGCGTTGCCGAGCAGAATTTTATTGGAGTCTGCCGGTATGGGCAGGCTGACAGTAAATTCAATCCGATACCGCAAGTCGATTGCTTCGAGATTAGAAATTGTGAGAAAGTATCCCTGAACAACTCTGCGAGCAACGGTAGCCAGTTGCGGTGCCCCCGGAATCGCGGGTGCGATCGGTTTGGCTAGGAGTTCAAAAGTAGAAATTTCCATGTTTTTATCTCAGTAATGTGTTCTATTGCGAAAGTTTTGTTTTGGCTTTTCCCTCGCTATATCTATTCATAACTGGGGTAAAAATTAGTTACCAGTCGCTTTTTTGAGTGACACTCGATCGACGTAACCCGATCGGGTTAGCTCAACCGTGTTGCTGGACAGTGAATATAGAGTTTATGATAAAGATTAAAGTTTCTGCGGGCAGCACCATGGAAAAAGCTACGTTTGCAGCGGGTTGTTTTTGGGGGGTTGAAGATAAGTTTCGATCCGTGCGGGGGGTGTTATCGACTTGGGCGGGCTATACGGGCGGTCATTGGCAACATCCCTGTTACCTTGATGTTTGTGCTAGAATTACGGGTCACGCTGAGGCCGTGCAGGTAGAGTTCGATCGCTCTGTGGTAAGTTACGAAGAATTGCTAAATGTCTTCTGGAACTGTCACGATCCTACTCAAATCAACCGCCAAGGGCCCGATCGGGGAGAACAGTACAGGTCGGTGATTTTTTATCACAATTTAGAACAAGAAAAAGCGGCGCGCTTGTCCAAACACAAGCTGCAATTATCGGGGAAATATGATAAAGATATTGCTACGGAAATTCAACCTGCTGGTGAGTTTTATAGGGCTGAAGATTATCACCAGCAGTATCTGGATAAAAAACGGCGTTTAAGTTTGCAGACATCAGGCGATTGAAATCGGGGCGATCCCGCCCTAACACAGGTTGAACACCGACGTAATTGATCTAATGGATGGTAGGAATCTGGAATTAGGAATAAAATTAATCTCCTCCGATCCCCGACTTTTTAATAAGTCTGGGAGGACTACTGGGGACACCTCAAAAATGACTGTGTTTTTTTCATTAAACCTAGTATAACATAGTAGATAAGGGTGCAAATTTGGGTGGAGCTTAGGCGAGGATTATTTGATAAATATGAAGGATGACTAACCTATGGATGCGATCGCTAATTTATCAGGTTATCAGATACTAGAACAACTTTATGTAGGTTTGCGAACCTTGGTGTATAGGGGTATCCGAGAGACGGATGGGCAAGCTGTCGTGATTAAGCTGCTCAACAATCCCTTGCCCAATTTTAACGAATTGGTGCAATTTCGCAATCAATATACGATCGCCAAAAATCTCAACCTACCCAGCATCGTCAAACCCCTAAGTCTAGAAGCCTACGGCAATAGCTATGCCCTAATTATGGAAGATTTTGGTGGAGTCTCCCTGTCTGCTTATCTCAAGGGCGATCCGCAACAGCCAGCCGACACAGAGCAAAACCAATCTCATAAAATTTTACCTTTAGCAGAATTTCTTAACTTAGCTTTACAACTCACAGATATTCTGCACTATCTTTCTCAAAAGCGAGTAATTCATAAAGATATCAAGCCCGCTAATATTCTGATTAATCCAAATACCAAACAATTAAAAATTATTGATTTTAGTATCGCTTCCTTGCTACCGAAAGAAACCCAAGAAATCTCTAATCCGCAGATTCTCGAAGGAACTCTCCCCTATCTTTCTCCAGAACAAACAGGGAGAATGAATCGCGGCATTGACTACCGCAGCGACTTTTATTCCCTGGGCGTTACCTGCTACGAATTATTAACGGGCAAATTACCATTTATTTCCCAAGAGCCAATGGAATTGGTGCATTGTCATCTCGCTAAGCAGCCAATTCCCGCCGCTCAAATCAATCCTGAGATTCCGCTAGTTTTATCGGAAATTGTCAGTAAACTAATGGAGAAGAATGCGGAAAACCGCTATCAAAGTGCCTTGGGGCTGAAGCACGATTTAAATATTTGTCAGGCTCAATTACAAGAAAGTGGTGAAATTCAAGGGTTTGTTTTGGGTGAAAATGATATTTGCGATCGCTTCATTATACCCGAAAAACTCTACGGGAGAGAGAGCGAAGTAGCTGAATTATTAGCCGCCTTCGATCGAGTAGCAAACCCTCATTCCCAGGCAGAATCTGGTTCCCAGGCTCCGCCTAGGAATAAATATCAGGAGGCTCTGCCTCCTCTTTCAGTGCCTATTCTTTCTCAACTAAATCGCGAGGCAGAGCCTCTGGAAATGCGTTACCAGGCTCTTCCTGGTAACGAGGGGAACGAGGGAACAGAAGGCTCCCCCCTGATTAAGGGGGGCTGGGGGGGATCGAATTTATCCCGCAGCGAAATGATGTTAGTTGCAGGATTTTCCGGCGTTGGCAAAACCGTTGTAGTCAACGAAGTTCACAAACCCATAGTTCGCCAGCGGGGTTATTTCATCAAAGGCAAATATGACCAATTTCAACGCAACATTCCCTTTAGTGCTTTTGTGCAAGCCTTCCGAGATTTAATGGGGCAATTATTGTCAGAAAGCGATGCTCAACTTCAGGAATGGCAAGCCAAAATTCAGCAGGCTGTTGGCGAAAACGGTCAAGTTATGGTAGAAGTAATTCCCGAACTAGAACTAATTATTGGCAAACAACCGCCTGTCTCAGAACTTTTGGGAAGTGCCGCCGAAAACCGCTTCAATTTAGTGTTTCAAAAATTTATCTCTGTCTTTACCACAAAACAACATCCTTTAGTGATATTTTTGGATGATTTGCAGTGGTCAGATTCAGCATCCCTCAAGCTTTTGCAACTGTTGCTGGGCGAAAAAGATAGCCAGAACTTATTGGTAATAGGGGCCTATCGGGATAACGAAGTATCCCCGGTTCATCCGTTTATGTTGGCAGTAGCAGAAATAGCCGCTTCAGGAACAGTAGTAAATACTATGACCTTGCAGCCGCTTAGTCAAACCGATATTAACGATTTGATCGCAGATACGCTGATTTGCGATCGCCCTTTGGCTGAGCCATTAACCAAGTTAGTTTATCAAAAAACCAAAGGCAATCCATTTTTTGCCACGCAATTTCTCAAATCGCTACAGGAAGATGGGCTAATTTCCTTTAACCCCACCCCCCTTACCTCCCCCCTTAGCCAGGGGGGACAGAGGGGGGTAACATCCCCCCTTAGCCAGGGGGGACAGAGGGGGGTAACATCCCCCCTTAGCCAGGGGGGACAGAGGGGGGTAACAGGGGGATGGCAGTGCGATATTGCGAAAGTTAAAGCCCTAACAATCAGCGATGATGTGGTGGAATTTATGTCGCTGCAATTACAGAAATTGCCACTCCCAACTCAGGATGTGCTCAAGTTGGCTGCGTGCATAGGCTCGCAGTTTGATTTAAATACATTGGCAGTAGTCAGCGAGAAATCTCCCGAAGAAACTGCCGCAGATTTGTGGAAATCGTTGCAAGAAGGATTCATCTTACCAACCAGTGAAATTTACAAGTTTTATCAAGAAAAAGAATCGAGCGAACCAACCGGAATATTGCCAGCAACTAACCCTCAATTACCTAACTACAAATTTCTACACGATCGCATTCAACAAGCTGCTTATTCCCTGATTCCCGAAGATAGAAAACAAGCGACTCACCTGAAAATAGGACAACTGTTGCTGCAAAAAAGTAATGAAACTCAACGTCAGGAACGAATTTTTGATATTGTCGGTCATTTCAACTTTGCCCGCGGGCTGATTTCGGATAATACAGCACGTTATGAATTAGCCTCGCTGAACTTGCAGGCAGGGAAAACAGCAAAAGCTGCGGCCGCCTTTGACGCGACATTAATATTTGTGAATACAGGTATTAGCAGCTTACCAGTAGATAGCTGGCAAGCACAATATACTCTGACGCTGGCCTTACACAATTTGGCAGCAGAAGCAGCCTATTTGTGCAGCAAATTTGAACAGGTGCAACAGCTAGTTAGTGCGATTTTGCAACAAGCGAACCAACTGCTAGATCAAGTTAGTGCTTACGAAATTCAAATCCTCGCTTACCTTGCCCAAGGCCAGCCCCAGAATGGCATTTACACAGCAATTGATGTGCTGGGACAGTTGGGGATTTGGCTTCCCAAAAAGCCCACTCAGGCTCAAGTATTGCTGGGTTTAGCCAAAACTAAGTTGATTTTGGGTAACAAGCAACCGGAACAGTTGGCCAATCTGCCAAACATGACAGATGCTAAGAAATTGGCAGCGATGCGAATTCTTTCTAGTGCTGCTTCGGCGGCCTATCTTTGTGCTCCGAAGTTGATGCCGCTACTGGTATTTGAGCGGGTTAATTTGTCGGTACGGTATGGCAATACGGCTCTCTCAGCTTTTGGCTACGCTTGGTATGGACTGATCCTCTGTGGCATACTCATGGATATTGAAGGAGGCTATCAGTTTGGACAACTTTCTCTGCAATTACTAGAGCGTTTTAACGCGACGGATTTGAGAGCGAAAGTGCTATTTATGACTTATACGTTTGTCAGCCATTGGCGCGATCGCATCACGGATACGATGCCAGCGCTGTTAATAGCTTACCAGAGCGGTTTAGAAACGGGAGATGTAGAATATGCTGCTTGGGCTGCTTTGGTTCATTCTTACAATCGCTACTGGACAGGGGATAACTTAAGGGAAGCAGAAACAGGAATTCGTTCTTTTATAACCGCGATCGCTCCTTTTAACCAAAAAAATGGCTCTCTTTACATCCAGATCTACCATCAAGCTACCTTAAATCTGCTGGGTGATTCTAGCGATCCGAGTTGCTTGTCGGGTGAAAGCTATCGGGTGGCTGAAGATATTCCGGCACAGGTGGCGGCGAACGATCGCACAGGGTTATTTTTTAGTTACGTTTGCCAACAGCATCTTCATTATTTGTTTGGGCAGTATGACGCATCAATTGAGAAATCAAAGGCTGCTAAACCGTACTTTGATAACTGCGTTTCTTCCCTGCCAACTGTTCTGCACTACTTTTACGATTCTCTGGCACAACTGGCGATTTACGCGACTGCAACGTCAAACGAACAGCAGCAAATTCTCAAGAGTATTGAGGCGAATCAGAAACAACTGAAGAAATGGGGACACTATGCCCCGATGAATTACCAACATAAGTTTCTGTTGGTAGAAGCAGAACGATATCGGGTACTGGGGCAAAAACTCAAAGCGATCGAATTGTACGATCGCGCCATCTCAGGAGCCAAACAAAACCAATTCCTGAATGAAGAAGCCCTAGCCAACGAACTCTGCGCCAAATTTTACCTCGACTGGGGCAAAGAAAAATTAGCTCGTTCTTATCTGCAAGAAGCTTACTACTGTTATGCCCGGTGGGAAGCCAAAGCCAAAATCGATGACTTAGAAATGCGCTATCCCCAAATCCTTACAGCCATATTGCAGGCACAACAACATCATTTTTCGATCGGGGAAACGCGCCTGGAAACTCTCGATCGCTCCTCAATCCTCCATCGCACCATCCATACAACTCGTTCTCACAGCAGTAGCATTTCCGAATCCCTAGATTTCGCCACCATTCTCAAAGCCTCCCAAGCCTTATCCAGTGAAATTCAACTAGAGCAATTAGTTGCTATTTTAATGCAAGTAGTGATGGAAAATGCCGGGGCAGACAAGGTAGTTTTGCTGTTATTAAAAGACGATATTTTGATGGTAGAAGCTATGGGTAATACCAGGGAAAATATTAGCCTAGTCTCAGTACCATTGTCAAGTTACCCAGAAATTCCCTTAACACTAATCAACCAGGTTAGACGGAGTTTAAAAACTATCGTAATCAACGAAAAAAACATAGAAAATAATTTTATTAATGACGATTATTTTATAAACAATAAACCTCTCAGTCTGCTTTGTGTCCCGATTTTAAACCAAGGTAAATTAATCGGATTGCTATATCTAGAAAATCAACTGATGATGGGGGCATTTACCAGAAGTCGCACGGAAATTGTTCAACTATTGTGCACCCAAGCCGCGATTTCTATCGAAAATGCCAGACTTTATCAACAATCTCAGCTCCATGCCCTACGTTTGGAGCAAGCGCTAGAAGATTTACAGCATAGCCAAAGGGAACTCATAAAAAGTGCTGCCTTTTTGGAAGCACAAAGAGAATCTTCTTTAGATGCGATCCTCGTGATTGATGCCAATCGGCAGGTGAGTGCTTATAATCAAGGATTTGCCAAGCTATGGAACCTTCCTGAGATTCTTCTTCAAACCAAGGACGATCGTCAACTCTTGGAATTTGTATTGGATCGACTAGAACAACCGCAGGAATTTATGGCAACGGTTGAGTATCTCTATCAACATCCCGATGAAGCTAGCTACCATGAAATTATTCTCAAAGACAAACGCATTTTGGAACGGTATTCTGTGACTGTGAAATTACCATCAGGAGAAGAATGTGGCAGAATCTGGTACTTCCGCGATATTAGCGGACGCAAAGAAGCCGAACTCTATCTCCAACAAAGCAATTTCCTGCTGCAAAGTGTCCTGGAATGTACCAGCGACATGATTTTCGCTAAAGATAGCCAACACCGCTATATTTTTGCCAACTCTGCAACGCTTGAGTTGTTAGGTTTGTCGTCGGAAGTCGAGATAGTTGGAAAAACGGATTTTGATGTTCTTCCTCTAGAATTTGCCCAGGAGATTCGGGGGTGGGACGAGCGAATTTTGCACTCTGGAGTTGCCGAAAAGTTTGAGGAAGATGTCTTGAATGCTGCGGGGGAGATCGTAAATTTATATACGACTAAGACTCCCAGGCGCGATCGCGACGGCAACATTACTGGTACGGTGGGAATGACGCGAGATATTACTGACATCAAAAAAGCTAAAGCCGCCGTGCAGCAGAAATCTCAAGAACTCGAACAAACTCTAGATGAATTAAAGCAAGCTCAATTGCAAATGGTGCAGAATGAAAAAATGGCAACTTTGGGCAATTTAGTTGCGGGTGTCGCCCACGAAATCAACAATCCCATTGGCTTTATTACAGGTAGTGTCAACAACATCGAAGAATATATTCAAGACTTACTTGCTCATCTTGAATGCTATCAAAAATCTTATCCTGAACCAGTACCAGAAGTCATCGACCATGCAGAAGATATTGATTTAGAATTTCTGAGCGAAGATTTGCCAAAGCTGATTCCTGCTATGAAAATCGCCTCCCAGCGCATTCGCGATATTAGCAACAGCCTCCGCACTTTTTCCAGAGCCGATACCTGCGAAAAAGCTGCTTGCGACATTCATGAAGGGATTAACAGTACGCTGCTAATTTTGAAATACCGCCTGAAAGCTTCCGATCGACGTCCGGCTATTGAAGTAATTTGTGAATATGGTAAATTGCCGCTTGTCAAGTGCTTTTTGGGACAATTAAATCAAGTATTTATGAATATTATCGCTAATGCGATCGATGCCTTAGATGCAGCCTGCGTCGGGCAAACATTTGCGGAAATTAAAGCAAATCCTCAGCGAATTAAAATTTGCACTGAAGTTTCGGGCGATAGGCAAATGGCAGTAATTCGGATTAGTGATAACGGACAGGGAATGTCAGAGGAAGTTAAAGCACATATTTTTGACCACTTGTTTACTACAAAAGAGGTTGGTAAAGGGACGGGATTGGGGCTGGCGATCGCCCGTAAAATTGTGGAAGAAAAACACGGCGGAAAACTGACTTGTATTTCTGCACCATCCAAGGGAACGGAGTTTGTAATTGAAATTTTAATTGATTGAGGCGAACGCGATATTAGATCGTTGACCGTTGCATCGGAATGATTTAACCACAGAGAACACAGAGAACACAGAGAGAAAGGAATAATTCCGATGAAGAGAGTAATTGATATTATATCATGTTTCCTCGACAATATACCACCGTAAAAATGGTTGGTAACTACAAACCATCTTTATTATCTATAATTGACTGGAATTGAGATAAAACATTGTTTTAGCTGTTGGGCGAGGACTTGAACGTAGGGTGTTCTGAGCATAGTTAAGTGATTTCCGGGGACTCTAATCACTTCTACTGTGTCGGTAGTAAGTTCGTTCCAGCCGAGGGTAAAATCCCGATCGCCCGTGGTGGTTTGTGAGGTAGAGCGCAGGAGAGTAATCTGATTATCGTAAATTTGCGGCGCGTAAGCCAGAGTTGCTTTGCTGTTAGCTTGAAACACGGTAAATATCGGTTTAATAACTTGATTTAGTTGAGCAATTCTCCTAATTAAACTTTTACCCGAAAAGTTATCCGCAGCAGCCAGCAAGCGAAAATAATCCAAGAGAAAAGGCCAAACCGATCGCAGCGCGGTTGTCAGCAGAAACTTGCAGCCGTCCCAAAAAGAAATTTGATTGGCTGGAATTGGTGCTAAAGTGTCGAGTACGGCGAGCAAAGCCACTGTATCGCCCGCTTTTTGCAACTGTTGAGCCATCTCAAAAGCCACTAAACCTCCAAAAGACCAACCTCCTAAAAAATACGGTCCTTGCGGCTGCACTTCACGCACTGCGGCGATGTAAAAAGCTGCCATATCTTGAATGCTAGTTAAAGGAGAACATTCTCCTTCAATTCCTCGCGGTTGCAGCGCGTAAAAGGGTTGGTCTCTTCCTAACTCTGCTGCTAGTTTGTAATAAGGAAAAACTACGCCGAAGATGGGATGCACGCAAAAAAACGGCGGCTTTGAACCTTGAGAGTTTATGGCAACTAACGGCGAGTTTGCTAAAGAATTTTTCCCTAAATTTAGGGTATTTGCTAAAAGTTCCACTGTGGGATTTAAAAACAATGAAGACAGCGGCAAATCCCGCTGAAACTGCTGGTTAATCCGATCGATTAGGCGCACAGCCAGCAAGGAATCTCCTCCTAAATCGAAGAAGTTATCGCGAATCCCGACTCGATCGCGATTCAGAATTGCTGCCCAGATTTGGGCGAGGGTTGATTCGGACCGGCTGCGGGGTTCTGCGGAAGCATCGCCCGATGTGGCTGTCAGGTATGCGCGCGAAGAGAGGCGGTGGCGGTTGATTTTGCCGTTGGGAGTTAGGGGCAAATCCTCGATAATTTGAAAAGCATTGGGCATCATGTATGGTGGCAGTTGTGTTTGGCAGAAATTGCGGAGTTCGAGAGGGTTGAGTCGCGGATTTTTCGGAACAACATAAGCAATTAGGTGCTGATTTCCCGATGAGTCGTTGCAGGCGATCGCGCAAGTTTCTTTCACTCCCGGATGCTGTCTCAATACCGCTTCAATTTCACCCAATTCGATGCGGAAACCCCGCACTTTTACCTGTTCGTCAATGCGGCCTAAAAATTCGATGTTGCCGTCGGGAAGGTAGCGAGCTAAATCGCCTGTTTTATACATTGGCACTTTATCTTTATCGCTAAAAGGATTGGGAATAAAGCGCTGTGGTGTTAAGTGCGATCGGTTGAGGTATCCTCTAGCCACTCCCAAGCCGCTGATGTGAATTTCGCCCGGAATGCCGATCGGGACTGGTTGCAAATCTTGGTCTAAAATGTAAATTTGAGTTTGAAGAATTGGACGACCGATCGAGATTCTTTGACTCTCAGTAATTTCAGAAATACTCGACCAAACAGTCACTTCCGTTGGTCCGTAAGCATTAAAAAAATGGCGGTTTTTACCCCAGCTTGTCACAAGCTCCGGCGTGCAAGATTCCCCCGCACAAATGATAGTTTGTAGGGCGGCAAGTTGGGTGGTGGGCAACAGTTTTAAAACCGCAGGCGGAAGGGTAACATGGGTGATAGCATTGTCGCGCACAAAATCGATTAAAGGCTTGCCTGGGAACCGAGATTCTGGATTGACTAAGTAAAGGGTTGCTCCCGATCGCAAAGCGAGGACTATTTCAAAGATTGAGGCATCAAAACTGAGGGATGCAAACTGCAAAACGCGGTGATTTGGCTGTAATTTAAAAGTTTCGATTTGAGCTTGTGCTAAATTTGACAGTCCTTTGTGTTCGATTAAAACGCCTTTTGGTTTGCCGGTGGAACCTGAAGTGTAGATGAGGTAAGCGAGATTGTCAACGGTTACTGGGCTGGTGGGATTTTGCGGGCTTTGTCGGGCGATCGCTTCCCCATCGCGATCGAGGCAAATTGCAGCGAGATTGGGGATTTGGTAATCTGGCAACGCTGTGGCGGTAAAGTCGCGATCGGTGTCTTGCACTCCGCTTTCATCCGCCGGGGAATCAATTCCCCGGCTAATAGCTGAAGTCGGCTCAAGCCGACTGGAAATTTCCGGTTGCTGAGTCCACTTTAGTGGACTTGAGCTATTAGACAGGGGTTTTAACCCCTGGCGGGTTAAGTGCTGCTGAGCGGTTAGCAAGATGGGTGTGCGAGCATCTTCTAACATGAATCCCCAACTACTTCTGGCTAAGTGACGGTCATGTCACTGTTATTTTCGCGTGTCAGTATTTCACAGTTACCGGCAGGCTCTTCACACCGCTCTGAGCAATCGACGCAATGCGGTCGCAAAAACGCCGCCATCCCGACCAATTTATTAAGACTATGCAGCCCGCGCTTCCAGGTTGATTGGCATCAAAGTGAATTCCAAGCTCAGACCGAGCTCCGTGTTCGGAGACCACCGGATCCGGTGTCAAGTGAAAAAAATCGCCCTCTATTCCGCGAGTCTCCAAAAAGTAAGGTTCCGTAGGAATCTGATAACTGCCCGCAGGTATCGGCCCCTTGCCGCGTACCCACTCGTCACCAGGACGCTGCCAATTGGCGCAACCCGAAGTGGCAAGGTAGTCGATAGCGTGACCGTCGGGATAAGTCAGCTTTAGATTCCCAAAAATTAACTCTGGCGAGTCAGCAAGGGGAAGGGTGAAACTTAATTTGTGCATAATCACTACAAATTCAAACTTAATACAACGTTGCCACGGACTAAAGGAATTGATTTTTTTAGAGAGTCTAGGTAAAGCGAAGCTCCAAAAAATTTACAACTGGCTTTGGGTCGATATTTGGTCGCGGGTAGTGACTTGCCCAACACCAATTTAGTTTCACCCGCTTCGGCGTCAAGAGTCTTGGGTACGAACTGAGCTTTGTTGGTTTTCTCACTAAAATTAAACCCGTCTTTATCCGGTTTTTGTTCAAAAATTTTCAAGATTGCCGTAAACAGCTCTACCCCGTCTACTTCGCTCTGGACGTAAGCCCAACCCTCTAAGCCTTGCAACCTAGCAACCATTCCCGAATAAGTGAGGCAAGAAACTCCTTTTTTCCAAATATAACTTGTATCGCCAAAAATAGTTTTTATTTTGTTAGCCCAACGGTTTATATCTGACTCCTTAAGTAGTTCAACACTTTTAGAAAATGATGCTATTTTTGCATCTTCTGTAAAGCCAACACATCGAATTTGTTTTACTCCTTCTATTCCTTCCTCGCTACGAAAAACCAGCTTAATTGTCGGGAATCCTTTTAGTAATGGCTTACTACCCTTCCCAGATAAGCCTTGAGACTCGATGGATTTCTCCCTCATTATAGCCGTAATTCCAGCAATCAAGTCGCTAGTAGTTCCTGATAACAAGTAACTATCTTTGGGTTTGTCTTTGTCAGGCCAGTATTCAATAGTAGTGGCGCCACTTGTAGAAGTCATAGGGGTAATATTGGAATACTTAGGCTTAGTCCAAAGAGAAGTTTTAAAGTTAGTCGCTTTGTCACGCTTACCGTTAACAAAACCAACTTTAAATTCATCCCACCATTTCTCAAAATCTATTCCGTTAGTGCGAATTAACTCGCGTTGAGCAAATAATAAAGAAGGTTCTTCTGGTGGAAGTAGTAATTCTGTGGTTGTCACTTCTTTTGTTTTTTTGCGTATCGTCACAATAGTAACCTCCTGACTATTAGTAGCAATTATTGTTATTGGTTTACTGCCAATAACAGTGCGTTCTTGTGCGTCTTACTACGAGTTTACAGTATAAAAAAATAAATATTGAAACCCAATAGGTTTCCCGAAAAAGTAGGTGATAAAATACCGCACTTTTCTCCCAAAAACAAAGCTAGTGTTGTAAAAAGAAACCAAAAATTACAATACTAAAAACTATGGCTCGATTTTCGGATATCAATAGAGCGGACGAACTGCAAGCAGCAGCAACAAAACTTAGACAATGGAGGGCGCTAGATGCAGCAGCCAAGCGACAAGCCTATGCTGCTTCAACGACAGACTTTAAACGAATTAATCGAGCATCGACTATAGCTTATATTCAACCCTTCGGAGTGGATAAATTATTCTACGAAACAAAGGCACTTGCATTTAGTGCAGACACTCCCGGACCAACAGCTAAAGAAGAAAACGACGCTACTTTAGTAGGTGCTATAACTGGCGCTTTGTGGGCAAAATCCATTTTTGCAACAATACCACCTGGTGCTGGAAACATGAGCGTTCCGGCTAAAAAAGTAAAGTTTGCAAAAGTGCGAGTAACGGAGCAAGGAGCCGGGAAAAAAGATAATCACGCTTCAAGATTTACTGGCAGAACTTACACAAAACACGAGACTAATACCTTAAGTTGCCCTTACGGCAAGGGAACGTCAACCGATTTCGCCAATGAACAAAAAGCGCAAGCTGTTTTGCGAGCAGCATTAAAGGCCCCAAAAAGAACAATAAGTTTTTCCGCTCAAGGCGACATTCAAGCACAACAAGCTGCTGCTACCAGCACTACTCCTTAATCATCTTCGTAGTAATGTCAAAAAAACAAGAATTGTGGCTACCAGGAATGCAAGAAGATATTTATGTTCCCGAAAACATAAGCGATTTACTCGAAGTGGAGGTTGATTCAAATTGTACGGATAGTGAATTTGAGGGAATGATTCTAGTCAACAACAGTAGCCAGCAATTTCTTGATAAGGAACTTGACTTGGACACTTATTTAGACATCTTAGATTCTGTTGGAATAGACCCTTACTTCCACTTACAAGAAGCAGCTTGGGTTGTCGCTAACTTGCTTAACTATTGATGGAAACCTTTGAATTTTCTCAGAACAATTGGCAACAAGTTTGGGACTTGAGTATCCCAAACTTACAAAAAACTCAGCGACTTGTCTGTCCGATTCTATTACAAACCAACGCCATCGCATTACTGTTAAGTTCGTCTGTTCTTAGTCCCGATTATCGGTGGCTAAGAGCGGGATATGTCAACAGAGAAATACGATCTGGGTTAATAGTTTCTGGCAAAGATGCTGTGTTGGACTTTTCTCGAAGACTTTATCTGAATCAATTGCAAGTTTTTTCCTATCCTTTTGTTTGCGAGTTCAGTTTAATAGTCAACTGCATTGCCAAAGGCGACGGACTAAAACTATTTGCTTGGCAATATATTGAGGAAAGCTAAAATGCAAAATCTATCTTTAAAAGTCGATATCTTTGTGATCGTGGGATTTTTGGGCACTTTAATTCCTATCTGGAACCATCTCGATAAAATCTTAACTCAAGTCAAACAAAACGCTATTGACAGGGCTGTTTTGTTGAGTAAATTAGAATTTTACGAGCAAAGACTCGAAAAAATCGAGGAAACTATTTCAAGAAATTCAGGATTTAAACTTTAAACTTATGGCCACAGTCACACCAGGTACAGGGTCAACGATTAACGCGACAACAATCGAGGGGCAGTTATTCCAATTACTCCATCTGATTAATGCAAGCGAAGCAGCGGTAGGAAGTGGCGATAACAAATTTTCGCTTGACAAGAGTGAAGAAGGAATTTTAACTTCGACATTTACTTTGCCCGGTCAAATAGTTTATACACCCGCTACGGGAGTCTTTGTGGAATCCCCCTTGCCATATTTGACAACTGTAACTTTTAGCGCCGGGAGCCCAGTCGGTACAATTAAGTCTACAACTTTTTCCGCATATTTTATTGAGTGTTGCCTTTATCTTTTGACCTGGCAACGCAATGGCGCAAAAAATCCACAGAAAGTGACAGGAATTACTTTGGATTTTGATTGGACGGAAGCGACTTATTCTGGCAGTTTGTCACTACCATATGCAACCGTTTTAGGTAATAACGGCGCAATCTCTGAATCGGCGACAGAATGGCTGTTGACCTAATCATTATTTACCCCCTTATTTATGGGGATAAATAACACCTATTCGTTTAAAAGAAATTTATGAGTGTCAAAACTTTCGGAGTTACGTTAGAGTCTTCCGCGTTAGCACTTTCTACCGAGGGGATTGTACCCGATAAATGGGTACAGGAGACTGCGGGTGCTGTTTGGGCGGCCATAAAATCCGGACTACAAAGTGCCTTAGACCTCGGCAAAAGAATGTTTGAGGGAGGCAAAGAATTGGTAAAGGCAATCGCTCGTGGTGATTGGAAAATCTTTGGTGATTGGTTTAAAGATGACCCCGGTGGTGCGATTGCGGGCGCTGGAGCAGTTGCGGTTGCGGGATTTTTCGTTGCTGGTGCAACAGGACTAACTGGTGTGATCAGTGGCGGAATTGCATCAATGTGGACTTCGTTAGGTTCAATAAAGTTAGGCGGTTTCGCAGTCGGAGCGATGTTGCCCACACTACAACAAGCAATTTTAGGAACTACAAACACTGTAGTAAATCTAGATTGGGCGCAGTCGGATAAAGCGATTTTGGCAGAATTAAACAGTTCTTATTTAGCTTTTCTAAATCAGGTTGGGGAGTCACTAGGTAGAACTTTGGTCGTAATGGCTTTCGGAGGCGGGAAAACTAATCCTAGGTTAACCCTGAACATCACGGCTGCTGCTGCGTTATCGATTACAAAAGAAATTCAGGACGATGACGATATTTCTGACGAATTAATTGATGCTATGTCAGAAATGGCTAACATTTTTATTCGTTATGCGCGCAACTTAGCTGCAAAGTTAGGATACCTAGAATTGCGTAAATTTGCTAGAAACAACGTGAGAACTGGTATCCCTGCGATTGATAATAAAATCAAAAATTGGGGGCTACAAGAAGGAGAGAGTTTTGTAATTTCACAAAAAATTGATGACAAAATAGAGAAAATTACGGAAGAAAATCCACCTTTAGGGAACTTATTGGAAGGCTTAAAAGAAGGTGCTTCCGATGCCTTTAACGATTGCATAACAATGATTTAAGACAAGATGAAGGAAATTACAAACAAAACTTAAAATGGCACTACAGTCAAAAACTTTTTCAGTACAATTACTTCCAGCCTATGTAGTTAATAGCGTTGTCGAAGTCATTCACTTTAGAAACCTAACGGTTCAAAGTGACGAACTTGTAGCTATTTATTTAGACCAAGCAACTGGCTGCGTAGATTTAAATAGCATGAACATTGGGAAAGTCCCAGACTTAACCGGGGATGAGGCTGATATCGAAAAATCTCTGGCCCTAACAAAAGCAGAGTCCCAGTCAAATAAGGTTGGATTAAGATTTTTAACTCGCAAAAACAACACTGGAGATTGGACTGAAATAGCCGAATTTATCTTACTTAACTACGGAAGAAAGGATTATCCAGACTTTCGTGGTCGCCTCGGCTATCCCTCTCGATTGTTAGAACTTAACGACGCAATCGGTGTACAGTTAATAGACTATGGCGACGGCTTGTTGTGGGATAAGGATTTAATTAGTCTTTCGTTTGGTTGCACAATTGACGTATCAAAAAAAAATGATTTAACGGAATTGTCAGCACGAATTGCGTCGCTAGAACTAGCACTAGAAGGTAAGTTAATAAATTTACCTTCTAACACCTTACTAGGGCGTAATTCAGTAAACAACGGCACTGTAGAAGTAATTTCACAGACTCAGTTTGTCGAGCAAGTAGACCTAGCGACTGTCTTTGCACAACACACAAATGGCGATGACCATGGCAATTACCTAACTAATGCCCGTGCCGACACTCGTTATGTCGCACTGACTGGAACCCAAACAATCGGTGGTGCTAAAACTTTTACTACCACCCTAACTACCAATGGGGCTTTTTCTGTTAGCGGAACGGCTGGGAAATGTCTTTTTGACCATAACGGTGTTTCTTCTGCAAGGTTTCAATCGTGGGGCCCCACACCAACAAGTTACGGCTTGTATGTTTTCAATCAATACTATTCTGATGGGGCTGGGGGTAGGAATGCGCTTATTTGTAACGAGAATGGTACTTGGAATATAGGGGCTTCTACAAACACCGATACCAGCTTAAACACAATTAACGGCTCGGTACGTGCAACCGGATTTACTACCCTTGGTGACAACGTAGGAATTAAAGTTAAACGACTAACCGGAGTTACAGCAGCTACTCAAGGGGCGACTATAACTATCGCACACGGACTTACAGGAGACAAAATTGTTGGTTACCTCTGCAAAGTAATACAGGGACTAAACAGTGCGGTAGGAAGTGATTTCGACTCAGGCGCACCTGGTTACAGTTACGATTGTAACCATGATGGTACTTCTTTTATAGTTTACAATCACCCCACAAATTCAGCCAACATTTTGTCTAAACCTTTTTCAATCCTTGTTTTTTATACCGCCTAACTATTTACCCCCTTATTTACCCCCATAAGACACTAATGCCGACACCGTCGAGACAGCCCAGAAACACTGGTAACGCAAATCTTAATTTAACTTACGAAAGAACTTTAGGAAGCCTAGGGGGAATTCGTGCAGAAGGTAGTGCAGAAGTTGGCTTAGAAGGTGTTTTGAACCTAAAAGGTAATCGCTTGTCGGGTGGAGTTGATTTTGCTGAAAGAACTGCAAGTCTAAATACCGGAATCGGAGTCGGAAAAAAATTAAGTGGTTCCCTAGAAGGTTCAGTTAAGCTACGAGAAAACGGCTCGATCGAGTCGCTAGGTGGCGGTATTAGTGGCAACGTTTTTGGTTTTGGTGGTGGTTTAAGCGCTGACAACAAAGGCAACGCTGCAATATCTGCCGAAGCTTTTGGGGGTAAAGTTGAAGTTGCTAGGGACTCTAGTGGTGCTGTCACCGTCCAAGTTTGCTACGGAGTAGGTATTGCCGAATTCTGCACTACCTTCTCTCGTGATAACGGAGACCCCCAAAACAGCGGTAGTTTAAGGTTAGGAGCAGGTGTTAAACCAAGTACAGGTTCAACTCGCCCACGGAGACCCAGTGCGCCTACAGACTCACCTAAACGTCCTGGGTCAAGAGTGCGGAGGGAGAGTCCTAAACCAGAACGTCCTAAACCAGAACGACAGCCAAAGCCCCCCGAAGATAAGCAACCTAATTTAGTGAGGGACAGCAAGAAGAAACCACAAGCAGATATTAGAAAGAAACCACAAGTTGATTTAAGGAAGAAACCATCAATTGATTTAACTAAACCCAAAGCAGATATTAGGAGGAAACCTGTTAAACCACCCCGCCCACCTAAGCCAAAAGCGCCCAGCCCACGCCCGATTAATTTAAAAAAGCCCGTACCAACACCCGTACCTAAACCAACTCCCATACCGAGACCTAAACCAACACCTAAACTACCTAAAATACCGCGTCCGGTTCCTGTACCAACTCCTAAACCCGTACCAGTACCAAGGCCAAATCCGTGGTCTCGAACTGAGCCAGATAAACCCCGAACACCTCCCGTTATACCACCACCAGTACCCCCAAACACTCCCATACCACCGCCAGACCCATCGGATACATCGACTTGTAGTTTGGTTTATACTGTAAAAACCACTATTAAAGATTTAGTCGATTGGGGAAGTTATAAATTTGGCGATGTAATCGAAACTACAGTCAATGGTAGTGGTACAAGTTTTGAATCGATTAGAACTCAAAACCATTGGAATCTAACAGAACCAGTATATAATTGGGAAAAAAATTCGACTTTCAATTTTACAGTTAATTTACCATACTACGGTACAGACGGATTTACTTACGTTGAGCCTACTACTTTAGAAAGATGTTACATATCGTATGTTTATGGCTCTGATGGAGACGGCAGATACGGTATCTGCGCAATACAAGCAGAAGGTAGTCAAGTAGCAATATCTGACTACATTAGTCGGAGATACCAATCTGTACACAAAATTACTTCTGATTCTGTTTACGGCAAAGAATATAAGACTTATGACTATGCTATATCTATTATAGAATCATCGTGTTCTAATCCCAATCTTAAGCCTAAAAAAGGTGGCGATACAGCCGGATTTCAGCCTCCACGCTTACCCAATCAACCAACTAAAGTAAAGCCTATGAATTGTTGTAAAAAAGTAGATGAAATCTATAAGTATCTTGGAATCGCAAAACTGAAAAAAGAAAAGTTTAAAGTAGCCAAGGCTTTCCTGGTTCCTGGTGGAACTGGAACCGAAGATTGTGAGGATTATTACCAATTGAATCAGGCATTATTCAGGATGCTGGCTAATGGGTTAATAATTAATCCAGTATCGAAACCACTAGGTAGCGAGTGGAAGTCAGTTAACGCAACAGCATGGGCTGGACAGGTTTACGAAATGGTCGCCGAGGCGATGTCGAATGGCGACTCATCTCAGAAATACGAAATTTCTATGATGATGCAAATCACTCAACTTTTAAGCATAATTGCGGAACAGACTAGGAAAATTGAATTTCTTTCCGAAGTTTTAGGGGTAGAGCCTGGGTTAGATACTGAAGAAGTACCAGCTTGCTTTACAATTTACGAAGGGCATAAAGGCTTTGACAAAACACAGCCAAAGAAAATTGATACGGCTAAGGCGAAAACTGATGACGAAGTGGAAGCGATTTTGGGTAAAATGCTCAAACCGTCAAAGATTCCGATCACAAAATGGGTTTTTAAGCCTGAGTCTAAATCGATAGTTCGCTTATTAAGGGACGAATAAAATGACTAAGCCAACAACGAGTAAAGGAATAATTCGCAAAGAATTTCTACGAAAGAGAGAGCAGTTGATTAGAGAGAAGGAGTTGGATATTGCACTTGAAAAACGCCACCAAGGGCTAGATGATTTTACGAAAGGTGATATGAAACCTTTTGTAAAAAGAACTAAACTTCGACTTAAGCAAATGAGGAAGGACAACTTAATAAAATAAAACTTTTGCTGAAACTAGATCTAAGGGGGTAAACTAGAACAAAAGCAAGCTCTCTAGGTTTTTTATGGTTGAAAATGTTATTGTTGCCAACAATGCTGCTAATGAAAGTATTTTAGCTAGTGTCGTTAAATTGCAGACTGAAGTTAGTGAAGAGACTAAGACAGCTTTGAGGATTGAAGCGCTTCGCCGTCATACAACAATGGGGCGACTTTTAGACGAAATGGTAAAGAAGTTTTTGCTTGGTGTTGGTGACGGCGTATCAAAAACCACTTCTTAATTGATACGGCGAATTGTTTGAATTTTGCCTCGATTTAATCCGGGTTCTGGCCGGGTTCTAGCTACTCTTAACAGGAGGGTTTTTTGATACGAGCTGCTGTTTACTGTCGAGTCAGCACTAGCGAGCAAGATTGCGATCGCCAAGAACGCGACTTAAGGGAGTTTGCCGATCGCGCCGGCTACGAGATTGTCGAAGTGCACCGCGAGACTGCCAGCGGCGCAAAGGAGAATCGACAGGAACGAAAAAAAGTATTGGAAGCTGCGCGAGCTCGGAAAATCTCAGCGGTCCTGGTGACTGAACCGAGTCGATGGAGCCGGAGCACCATCGACTTGCTCGCTACGCTGCAAGACTTGAACGCCTGGGGAACTAGCTTAATCACCTTGTCAGGCCTCAGTTTGGACTTGAACACTTCCCAGGGCAAGCTGATGGCCACGATTCTTGCGGCGATCGGTGAATTTGAACGGGACTTGATTCGCGAGCGGGTGAGAAGTGGAATTGCCTCTGCGCGGGCCAAGGGACAGAAGTTCGGGCGCCCGCGAGTGTCGGAAAGCGCGATCGCTTCCGTCCGGCAGTTGCGAGCACAAGGCAAAAGTTACTCCCAGATTGCCGCGGTTAGTGGCATCAGTCGCACAAAGGTAGCTGAGCTCTGTCGTTCCGAAGCATAGCGGCAATTTCAGAATTTGGCACTCCGGCAATCAGGAGCGATCGCACTTCCTGCACTTTTGCCTGAGCAATTAAGGACTTTGTATTTCCACCCCTGATATGGATGTGACGAGTTTTGCCGCTATTATCTCGATAACTAAATCGAAAGTAATCGCCTCCGCGGGCTGTGCCACGAGGCCGGTAAGTAGAGATAGCGCTTGTTACAGAATCATCGGGCGGAATTGATTCTGTAACGGCAGACTCAACCAATGTTACAGAATCAATTTCAGTGAGGGGTGATGATTCTGTAACGGCAGACTCAACGGGTGTTACAGAATCAATTTCAGTGAGGGGTGATGATTCTGTAACGGCAGACTCAACGGGTGTTACAGAATCAATTTCAGCGAGGGGTGATGATTCTGTAACAACAGACTCAACGGGTGTTACAGAATCAATTTCGGCGAGGGGTGATGATTCTGTAACGGCAGACTCAACGGGTGTTACAGAATCAATTTCAGTGAGGGGTGATGATTCTGTAACAACACTAAATTCATCAGGGTACAGGTAGCCCCAAGACTCGGTGCGCTCGTTCCAGAATTTGATACTTCCGTCACCAGGGTGAACGGTCTCGACTCGAACTATGTCCCCTCGTTTCAGCAAGGCTGCGTGAGGGGTTTTCCTCTTCAACTTGACTAAATCACCAGCCTTGTAGGTTCGAGCGACTGAGCCGGTGTCAAAAAGGGAAAGCTGACCGTTAGCCATCTTTTTTGCTGTACCTATCAAGAACGCCTTCCGGAGCAAAGTCCTCGATGAACCAATCATCAATGCCTTCCGGCACATAGACGCTCTTATCAGGATTCCATCCAAGTTCCAGCACTTTGTGAATTTCCGAATCTTGATTGAATAGAGCCTGCAACTGTCGCGCCACATCAATCGCCGCTTTTTTAAGACTGTACTCAGTTACCTCCGGGTGGCGAACTGCTAACTGGACATGACTGACGAGCGCGATCGCAGCCAATGCTGGAATCTCCACGGACGCCGGCGGTAAGTTTTGCGCTGCGTTGAGTTCGTAGGCGTATTTTTTCAAATCTATTTTTTGCATGGTGTTGTCCTTGAATTGGTGGCTAATCAGTCCTGACGGGCGATCGGCAAATTTATGACTCGGTGCGCTGGTCGGCAACAGCATTTTTAAACTGCTTGCCTGCTGAAAAAGTTGGCACGGTCGTAGCGGGTATGGTCAGTTGTTCCCCGGTCTTGGGGTTGCGGCCGTCGCGAGCTTTACGCTCCCTCGCTTCAAAAGTGCCAAAGCCTACCAACACCACCCTCTCGCCGTCGGCTACTGTTTGAACAATGACTTCGGTTAGAGCGTCTAGCAGTGCATGGGCTTCTTTTTTGGTGGTGTCCGCTTTAGTAGCGACTAATTCAATAAGTTCTGATTTGTTCATAAGTGCGATCGGCCGATTAGTGGGTGGTCAACTAACTAATAGCGTAAAACCATTACCCAATGGTGATTTGGGCTCTTTAAATGCAAAACCAGCATCTGACGCTGATGCTGGTTTTTCTCGTTATTCCTCAGAATCTAACTGATTCCGAGGAATGGTAGCCTCTTGCTCTTGTTTTTGCTGCAATTCTTTAAGTTTGCGCAAATTGTTAAGTTTTTGTTCATAATCCTTAACTTCTTCTGTGTACCAGACGATGCACTCCCTAGACTTGACCAATTGCTTCTCCGCATCGTCTATGAGTTGGTCGAGGATTCCCCCAAGGGCACAACTACTCCCAACTCTCTTCTGGCTATCTTCTCGATTAGGTGTGACGCACTTATCCCTAGTTCCCTCGCCAAATCGTTGAGCATCCTCGCTCCCGTCGGCGTAAGCCCGAACGCTTTCGTCACTTTGACTTCGCCATATTCTCTCTGTTTCGCTTTCTTGACCATGGGTCTCGCTATTCATAACATCTCCACTAAATTAACAAAGTCTTATACAAGACCTTGACATTATATCATCATAGACTTTATATTAATAATCACAGTCTATCATGAGATTGCACTGCAACCCCTAACAAAAATGGGTGTGACAGCATACACACCCTTTCCTCTTATGTACTACTACACGCTAGAAAGCTTACAGAACAATAGTTTGACGGAACTCAAACAAATTGCTTCCGAGGTTGGCGTTCTCCCCTCTGGCGACAAGCGATGCCGCCAAAACTGGATTGACGCCCTGGTTAACACTCAACCCCCGTTGTTGAAACTGCTGGAAGTTTCCCCCGGTGTCGAAACTGATCCCGGTGTCGAAACTTTCCCCGGCGTCGAAACTGATTCGGTCTTTGAGGCGATCGCTCCAGCGGCCAAAACTTTCCCCGGTGTCGAAACTGATTCGGTCTTTGAGGCGATCGCTTCCAAGTTTGGCCGCATCGTTTATCCCAAACCGACTATTAATGCGATCGCCCCGGCGGCCACTTTCAACGATGAGCAACCCCCAAACCGAGGCGACGGTCGAGAGCACCAACTGGAAACTGACCAAAAATTGAGCCAAAGTGCGATCGCTCCAGCGGCCAAAGCTTCCCCCGGTGTCGAAACTGATTCGGTCTTTGAGGCGATCGCGCGGATACCGAAACCTTCTTTTGTTGTGGGAGAGGAACAATTTCCTGCCGACTTGATTGGTGGTGAGCACTGCGAAAAGTGCCTGGTTTGTGGCTCCTTGTGGCAGTTGTATCCCAGGTGGAATGACGCTGGTACTTATTTTCACGGCTTCTGGGAAGTGGCTTGTGGCTATTGCGAAAACTATGCTATTTGTGACCTGCCCGCTTGTTTTGGGCATGATGACGATGACGATGACGACGATGCCGAAGTTCGTTCCCCAGCGGGGATTACTTTTTCTGCTAAATTCCTCGCCACCTACACTCCGTATTTCGGGGCTGCTCACAAAATCGAACCTACCGGCCAACTGAACTTGCTCGAACTGGTAGAAACTATCGAACCGCCAGACCCTGACGATTTTGATTCTATGTTCGCTTTCTGGGCCGCTTACGATGCCTGGGATAAGGCCACCGAAACAAAACAAGAGCAAGAAGGGTTTAGTCCGTTTCTACCGCTGGAAACTTCCTTTGACACCAGGACTAACTTAGCTTCCGAGCCGACTCCAAGACCGCTGCAAGTTTCCCTTGAGTCCTTCTCCCAGTGGGCTGCAATTCCTGATTCCTGGTATGAACTGCAACTTTCCGAAGTGTTGGAACTTTCATCAGGCAGTAAAAGTTCCAACACTTGCGAATTCCTGATTCCTGTTTTTGACCCTTGGTGCGATCGCCAAAACGGCCCCGACGAACCGCCCGATACAGGAAAGTTTGCCCGATTGCCACGACCCAAACCGCCTAACTTTCCACCGACGAGTGTCATTGCGAGCGATCGCGCCAACGATATTGATAAATTCGCCCGTCACTCGACACTTGCCGACGGGCGAGCTCCCCCAGGAGGTGATGCCAGACAAATGTGATTAGACTCGTTTCCAACATATTTACCCATCTAAATCGACAACGCGATCGCTTTTAAATAGAGCAAGGGCGATCGCTTTCTTCCACTTTTTTCACACTTTGTGTATTGGAGGTTTTTGCGAATGTTCAATCTTAAAATTGCTGTTCCGACTTATAAGCGGGACACTTTTCACAATTTTCAGAGTCCTGGTGAACTTCAAGTTTCTGCTGAAGTTGATGTTTTGTCAGAAGGCTATCAAGATTTGAAGCTTAAGCTTGATGAGCTTATGCGTTTGGTTGAAACTGAAAATCAAATTGTACTTGACCTGGCAGGCCTGCACGAAAAGATTGTTGATAAGACAAAAGAGCTAAAGAGACTGGAAGGAGACATTACTGCCGCTAGAAACCAGTTGCAAAAATTGGAAGCTTTCTTGCAATTGTTAGGGATTAATCCCAAAAGTCACTATCTTGATATCGACAATAAAGTTTTGCGACCTATTCTTGAAGCCCGGAGTACAGATGTGAAGACGGAGACGGAGGTTGAAGTAGATTCTACCTCTTTTGACGAAGACTCAGAATACGAAGACTCAGAATACGAAGAATAAGAACTTTAAGCGCTAACGGCGATTGCACTTACAGCAATCGCCTTATTTTGGACAACTATTATGCAATTTGGTGATGGCGACTTTAACGACGCTTTTTGCGAACCCTTAGAGAGTGAATTTCAACCGCTTCTAGATTTTGAGACTGAAGTTTTACGAGAAGCACCTCACAATGATATTGCTCTATTAACTCAACGTATTCGCCGTTCTTTTCTCGATTACGTCCGCCAAGGAGTTATGCTGCGTGTCGTTCGCCGGTATCGGCTCTATTTGCCTCAGTATCGAGATTTTGCGGAATACTGCAAACTTGCTCTAGGGCGATCGCACTTTTACTGCAAGCGGATTATCCAAGCTGCTGAAGTTTGCTTGGAGTTAATCAAATCTAAATTCCGAGTCCTTCCGACTTCCGTCGCCCAAGCTTTGCCTCTGGTGAAATTTGCAAAAGTAGATGAATACGGTGACTCGCAACTTTGTGACAAATGGCAATCCGTTGTAGACGGTCTTCCCCCCGAAGCTATCACAGCGGTCAAAATACAGGAAACTCTTGACGACAACCCGGAAGACAGAGCAAGACAAGTCAGAATTGGTGGCAAAGCTTACCAAATTTTGCAACAAAAAGCGGCAGAAGCGGGTATAGCTGTCTCTAAGTACCTTGAAATGTTGATTAGTGGTGACGAGCCACCTGACGATGAAAACAACGATGATAACGAGACGGAATTAACTGCCGAAAAAGCTGAGATTTGCGATCGAGCGGAAGCTTACGTCAAAACTAACCCTAAGAGAGGCTTTGCTAAAGCTAAGGACGACAGAAAAAGTGTTGAGCGCTCAATCTATTCGGACACTTCGTCCGATTCATCTTAGGAGCTAACAACCGTGAAAATTTTTACCTACAAAGAATCCGAACTACCTCTCCCTCGGCTTGAGATTTTGGGCGAAATCCTTGATCTCGACTTTCAACTAAACAGTTTGTTGTTAGAAGTCCAAGGGAACTACAGAGAACTAGAAAAACTGGCAAAAGTTTTAAGTGACAGCCTGGATAGTTGCGAACTAAACTTGAACGCAATTAAAATAATTGCCGATTCAAGCGAAGTTTCTGAAGAAAAGACCAATTCTCCTGAAATTAGTATGACTCAGTTGCCACCAGACCAACAAACCATAATTTTTAGTTCTGCTCTGTTTACTGGGATGCTCCTGTCTATGATTGAAACACTTAGCGGTGAAAAAGAAGCCGAACGTTTAATCGAACTGGTAGCAGAGTCAGTAGATCAACAGGTAGCTCAGTGTACTCAACAGGAGATTACCAAAACTCTCGCGGATTTTTTAAAAGAAAAAAGTGAGAATCCAGAAAAAGCCAGGTTTAGAGTGAAGATATCAAGCGAAGACTAATAAAAGGGCGGTTGAATTACTGCTAATTTAACCGCTGTCGTTATTTATCTACTAATTTGCTGAGGAAGTGAAATGAGTGATTGGCTGGAAGAGTCTATTACTGATGCAAAAACCAAAGAGTTTAACTACTATTTAGACTGGTTTGAATTCAACGGTTTCAAACCGCCTAAATTTTGGTTTGGCGATCGAGTTAAAGCTTTTGGTAGTAACGGTCAAAAGGGAACTGTCTTTGGTTTGGAATGGCGTGATAGCGAGAAAGTTTTACTCTTTCAAAATGCAGGCTGGTGGTATCGGGTCTGTTTGGACGGTCGTCAAGCCTTGATGGGCTTTCATGAAGAGAGTTTGGAAGAAATAACAAAACAAAACTAGAAGCGAAACCATGAACACGAAACAAAGAGCGACGTTTATTACAGACTTGGTGCAGCTTGCAAAAATAAATTTTGGTGCTTTTGACGAAGCGAAAAAAGTTGAAGTTTTTCACGCCATCAAAAGGGCTAAAAGTCGCGGGCATTTAAAAAAACAGCACAACGACCCTTGCTTGAGTGATTACGTCAACCTTGCTAATAGTTTGCTATCAAGTCATGGCACAGAGAATTTTACGACAATTCTCAATCAAAATCCTAACGCCCCTTATGTTTGCCTTGCGTTGGTTGCGACTAATTCAATTTTGATAACCGCCTGAAGAGGACCGTTTGACTCACGGCCGAAACTTCTCCTCTTTTAAAAGGGGGAAGTCGCGGGAAGAGTCGTAAGACAAGTGGCGCTTTAAACATGAAATTAGCAGCTTGCTATTTTAACTTCGTAAGCGCCAGCCTGCACCAAAAACAAGAACTAGAGCCTTAATCAGTGAAGTAAGCTACGGCTTTTGGGAGATTCGTAGGCTCTTTTGTTCTTCTAACTTTTTACTCTCCCCAAACACATGAAATACCTAATCGTGGGCATTGACGTCAGTCGGTCGTCAATTGTCGCGTGTTTTATGCTGGAAAAACCCAGTAATCCTCGCGATTCTTATTTTGATGCCGATATCGAAGTGTTTCACTCGAACTTTGAAAATTTAAATAGGCTTAGGCTAAAAATTGAAAGTTTTAAAGCTGACAAAGTAGTGGCTATTTGTGAGCCGACTGGCGTGAACTACGCTAAGTTGTGGATTCACAAGCTTGGAGATTGGGGTGTCGAGATACGGCAGATTTCTAACTCTAAGCTACCTAACTACAGGGCAGAACTGATGGGCAAGGATGGCAAGAGTGGGGCTAAGACTGACGACATTGATGCTTTTGCCATTGCTTGTTGGTACTTTGACAAGCCAGAAAGCTCTTACCTCAAAGTTCGTGACCCCTCCGTCACCCAGATTAAAAATATCTGTCTGCGGATCGAGCACCTTAATCGCCTTCAAAGTCCTGTCATTAACAGGATGCGTCAGGAACTATCGTGGCAGTGTCCAGAAGTCGCTTTAGTGCGATCGACTAAATCGCAAGAGGAATTAGCGCCGCTACTTTGGGGGTGGCTGGCCGGTCGTCGGACGTCCAAAAAGTACGATCGCCTTTTAGAGAATACGATTGGCACCGGCATTGAGCCACAAACACGTTGGGCGGCGAATCAGTATTGCGAGATTGAGGAACAAATTTTTCAGTTAAAGCGGCAGTTGGTTCAGTTAATTTCCGATCCAAAGTTTGAGAGTTATCGCCGAGTTTTTACCAAGTTTGGTTTTGGCTATCAACTTCAGGGCTACCTCCTGGGGGCTGTTTATCCGATTGAGGACTTTCTTAAAGACGGCTTGCCGGAGGTCAAAATTAGGAAAAATCGCCAGACTGGGAAAGAGTCAAAGTTGAAACTTTCAGAGCGCCGCTTCATGCGAGCCGTCGGCCTGGGAGTAATTCGGGAAGACAGCGGTCAGAAGAAAAAAGGCAAGCAGTCTGGTAGTGCACTTTGCCGTAAAGCACTTTGGCAGTGGTGTTTTTGTCGGCTGGAAGTTTCCCGAAATAATCCGCCAGCTTTAAAATTCACCTACGGACAGGGGGAAGGCAAGGAAGAGCGATCGCCCTCTGAGGACTTGCAGCGCCGGAAAAAAGGCGGTACTCCAACTAAACTAGCTCGTCAGCGGGTTATCGCTCGTTGTGTTCGTGAGTTGTTCAAAGAGCTTGCTGCTATAGTTGACAAACCTTTGATGCCGTAAGGCGTTGAGCACATCAGCGATCGCATTTAAGAACCCGTAGGAATAATTGCTTACGGGTTTTTAAATTGGTTTCAAAATTGTTACAGTGAAGTTAAGACGTTCTTGGGGATAATTTGGATCTAAAGGTACATAGGCTCCGCCTGCTTTGAGAATGCCTAATAATCCGGCGATCGCATCTAAGCAGCGATCCATACAAATCCCGACTAAAACTTCGGGCTTAACTCCCAATTGCTGCAAGTAATGGGCGATTTGGTTGGCTTTGGTGTTGAGTTGGCGGTAGGTTAAATGCTGGTTTTCAAAGACTAGGGCGATCGCGTCGGGCGATCGTTCTACTTGCAGCTCAAATAATTGATGGAAACACAGTGCAATGTTCCTCGATTCTGACTCATTTTCTTGACAAAGGGGAGGGAGGCGGGGTATATTTTGCGATAAATTGCGGTTGAATTCTACAAGTATTTGATGGCGCGAGGCTGCGGTGAGCATGGGCAAGTCAGAAAGCCGCTGGTTGGGATTGGCAACTATGCTTTCTAACAGCGTTTGAAAGTGTTCTAACATTCGGGCGATCGTGCTGCTGTCAAATAAATCGGTACTGTAGGTGAGTTGCCCTTTAATGCCAGCAAAATCTTCCCACAAATTAAACTCTAAATCGAGCTTGGCAGTACCTGCGTCAAAGTCGATCGCGCTCCAAGTTAGTTCGGGCAATTCTAGGGTGGCTGCGGGCGTGTTTTGCAGGCTGAAACTAATTTGAAATAAGGGATTGCGGCTCAAATCGCGATCGGGTTCCAGCGCTTCGACTAGCTTTTCAAAAGGCAAATCTTGGTACTCGTAAGCTGCGACAGTAACCTGTTTTGCCCGATTCAACAATTCCAGAAAAATTGGGTTTCCCGATAAGTCAGTCCGCAAAACTAAAGTATTGACAAAAAAGCCAATTAACCCTTCTAATTCCCTGCGGTTGCGGTTGGCGATAGGCGTTCCTAGGGCAATATTTTCTTGGCCGGTGTAGCGGTAAAGCAAGGTTTGAAATGCAGCCAGCAAAGTTACAAACAAAGTCACATTTTGTTGCTTGCTTAACAAATTTAAGCGATCGCTCAAAGTGGGAGACAGCGCCAGAAATTCTCGCGCGCCACGATAGGTGGGAACGGGAGGTCTGGGGCGATCGACTGGCAAATTTAACGGCTGAATATTGGTCAACTGCTGGCGCCAATAAGCGAGTTGAGTTTCTAATACTTCACCCTGCAACCATTGGTGCTGCCATTCTGCAAAATCGGCGTACTGAATCGGGAGTTCGGGGAGAGGAGACAACTGGTTTTTGGCAAAAGCTTTGTACAGCGATGTTAGTTCCCGAATTAACACGGCAATTGACCAACCATCAGCAACAATGTGATGGAAATTAATCAGCAGCACATATTCTGTGGCGCTAAATAGCAGCAGTTTTACCCTCAACAATGGTCCCTTTGTTAAATCGAATGGTAGCCGCGATTCAGCAATTGCCCGCTGCTTGACGGCGGTTTTTTGCTGGGTTTGCGGGATATTTTGCAAGTCTATTTTGGGAAGAGATAGAGTTAATTCTGAGGCAATGATTTGCGACAGTTCCCCTGCTACCACTGCAAAAGTTGTCCGCAGAATTTCGTGGCGGCGGACAATTTCGTTGAATGTTTGTTCTAAGGCGATCGAGTTGAGGGAACCTGTCAACCGGAGGGCGGTTGAGACATTGTAGAAAGGATTTCCCGGCGCAAGGCGATGGAGAAACCACAGCCGCTGCTGGGCAAAAGATGCGGGGAAGACAAAGACTTCTGTTTCGCGATTGAATAGTTCATCTGCATTCATAAATTCCCTCATCAATCCGTCTACAGCAAGCATAAGCTATCGCGCTTACTTTTCTTTACTTTCTATGTTGAGCGATGACAGCTTCACGCGGCGATTATCGCGGGAAACTGGTACTAAAGCCGGACTTTTAATTTGAGCATTATTCTGTTTCAAACCATCGACTAATTCAGACAATCCTACAATAGTCGGCGCTTCAAACACGCAGCGCAAAGGCAACTCCACCCCGCAAGCATCGCGCACTCTAGAAACAAGCTGAGTTGCTAACAGTGAATGGCCGCCCAATTCAAAGAAATTATCCCTAATTCCCACTCGCTTTATCCCCAAAACTTCCATCCAAATTCTCGCTAAAACTTCCTCAGTGGGAGTTTGGGGTGCGGCATAACTGGCAACCGATTCTAACTTAACAAGTTCCGGTGCGGGCAAAGCTCGGCGATCGACCTTTCCATTCGGTGTTAGTGGCAGTGATTCCAGCACCGCAAAAGCCGCGGGTACCATATATTCTGGCAGTTTAGCTGCGAGGTAAGCTTGCAGTTGTGGCACCAATTTGCGCGCTGCTTTCGCTTGCAGGGGATTGTTAGCATAAGAGTGCCACGGACGCGGGCGAGTGAAGGTTTCTGCTAGTTCAAAATCTCTCGCCTCTCCCCGCACAAACACAACATCGTAACAGCCTTTATTGCTAGGATTAGACCAGCTAATATGAACAGTATAGGGTACATCTAAAGCATACCATATTTCCGGTTCAATTCCTAAATTGGGAAGTTGTTCCAAAGCTTTTTGCAACTGAAATACTGTTTTAAATTTCTCTGAATTTGACAGCCATTCGGCCGCCTGAACCGCTGCTGCAACTCGCGGGTTTGGTACGTGGGAAATCCTGAAAATATCCGGTTGATTTTCCACTAAAATCTGGCGCACTTTGGCCGCCGTCAAATCTTCCGTTTGAAAATCCCCGTGGGTGGGGCGGGGCGGGTACGGGGGCACCGCCCCTACCAAATTCTGGTTTTCCGTAGGGGCAATCCCCCCGTGGTTGCCCCCAAATATCCCCCCTTCGTCAGGGGAGTTGGGGGGTTCGATTTCACTGGCTAAATGCAGAATTGCATTATAACGAAACTGAGTTAACTCATTGTGAAATTCGCCCCGAAGCAGTTCAATTTCTACGCCCTCGATTTGCGGAAATCGGTGTTTTAATGCTTTGAAAAAATCCGGGTCAATGACTAATTCTGTTTCTTGAAAAATCTGCATTTGTACCCGCTGCTGCAACTGTTGAACAGTTGTAGCAGGGGGCGAGCGATACAACTCCACTGCTGTATGAAATGCGGTCAATAAAGGCAAACTCCGCACGTCGCCGATGAAAATATAGCCACCGGGAATGGCGGCTTTGACAGCACCTTTAATCACTTGTAAAAGATAGTCAATGCTCGGAAAATACTGGACTACAGAATTGAGAATTATGGCATCAAATGCTGCTGTTTCTATGCCCTCAAAGTCCGAGGCCATTTTGTGCAGCAGGGTTACATTCGCCAAGTCGCGATCGCCCAAATGCTGCTGAATATAATCGATCGACTGCGGGGAAAAGTCCGTGCCGCAATACTGCGTGCAGTGCGGGGCAATTTGGAACAGCAGCAAACCCGTACCGCAACCGATTTCTAATACTCGATCCGGTTGCAATTTCAAAATTTGGGCGGCTTGATTGTGCGCCCACTGGCGGACTTGTTCCGGGGGGATGGGCTCCCCGGTGTAACTGCTATTCCAGCCTGTAATATTAAAAGTTGGATCTGTGTCGATCGCAGGTTGTTTGTAAGTTTCACCGTACAGCATTTGCCACTGCAAAACTTGCTCTGCTTGCAATTGCTGAATTTCGGTTGTTTCGGCAATATTAAATTCAGGATTCAGGGCAATATAAGCAACTAAATGTTTTTCTCCCTTCCCATCGGGGCAAGCTGTAACTACAGTTTGCAGCACCGCTGGATGCTGAGCCAATACTGATTCAATTTCTCCTAATTCGATGCGGAAACCCCGAATTTGCACTTGTTCGTCGCACCTGCCTAAAAACTCCAGATTGCCATCCTTGCGGTAGCGAACTAAATCGCCTGTTTTGTATAGTTGGGAAGGTTTTATTGGTTCTTGTAGCTCAGACTTGACAGCAAAAGGATGAGGAATAAATTTTTCTTGAGTTAATTCTGGCCTGTTGAGATAGCCCCTAGCAACTCCGCAGCCACCGAGGTACAATTCGCCAGCAATGCCAACAGGTACGGGGTGCAAATGCGGGTCCAATACATACACTTGAACGTTGGCGATCGCCCGTCCGATCGCCGGTGCTGTATCTCCTCCATTCCTAACCGGAATTATACCAGAAGTTGCCACAACAGTATTTTCAGTCGGACCGTAATTATTCACTACTTGAAAAGAATGGTTGGCTGACGGATACTGGCGGAGTTTGTCGCCTCCTGTTAGCAAAATTCGCAGCGCAGAATTCAGCGGCCAATCTAACAGCAAAAGTTGTTCGGCTAAAGGTGTCGGCACAAAGCTCACAGTGATTTGATTTGATAGCAGCCATTCCCGCAGGCGATCGGGCGAGATTCTAATTTCATCCTCAGCCAAGTAAATGCTAGCACCTGCTGCCAGAGCGGGCCAGATTTCCCAACCGAAAGCATCGAAAGCAATGCCGGCAATTTGCGATGTGCGATCGCCCGCCGAAATTGCAAACTCTTGCTGATGCCAAAATATCAAATTTAACAAGTTGCGGTGCTCGATTTGCACTCCTTTTGGCTTCCCACTGGAACCGGAGGTATAGATGACACAAGCCAGATTTGCTGCTGCAACTGGGGCTGTCGGATTATCGGGATTTTCTCGATCGACAATTTCCCAAATCCGATCCAAATAAACCAAAATCGGATTGTAAATTTCTCCGCTTTCACTAATCTCGCGATTAGCTTCGAGTTCAAACTCCCGGCGGGTAAGCACTACCGGCACGCGCCCATCTGCTAACATCAAATTCAAGCGATCGCGCGGATAAGTCGGATCTAAAGGCAAGTAAGCTCCTCCCGCTTTCAAAATGCCCAGCATCCCGATAATTGCCTCGATGGATCGCTCTAGGCAAATCCCCACCAAAACTTCCGCACTCACCCCAATTTTTTGCAAGTAACTGGCTAATTTGTTGCTGCGGATATTTAGCTCTCGATAGGAAATCTGTTGTTCTCCAAATACCAAAGCTACCGCATCGGGAGTGCGCTGGGCTTGAAGTTCAAATAACTGGTGAACGCCTAAATTCTGGGAAAAACTTACCTGATTTTTATTGTATTCAACTAACACTAACTCTCGTTCAGTTGCCGTCAGAATTTCTAAATTGGCAATCTGAGCATCGGGGTTGGCAACAATACTGGACAACAGGGTTTCAAAATGCTCCAGCATCCGCACAATGGTAGCTTCATCAAACAAATCCGCGCTGTAAATTACAAAACCGCTAATGCCATCGGCAGAATCAACCCACAGTTTACGATCGGGCGATCGCTCCCACAAATGAAACTCCAAATCGAACCGAGCCGTCCCCGCATCCAACTGCTGTGGCCTTAGCGTCAATCCCGGCAATTTTAACTGGTCCGCCGGGGCGTTTTGCAGCGCAAACACCACCTGAAATAGGGGATTTTGATTCAAAGCGCGATCGGGATGCAGTTCCTCCACCAGCTTTTCAAAGGGCACATCTTGGTGCGCGTAAGCTCCCAATGCGACTTCTTTTACCCTGTGTAAAAGTTCCCGAAAACTGGGGTTTCCTGATAAGTCAGTTCGCAGCACCAAACTGTTGACAAAAAATCCAATTAATGCTTCAATTTCACTGCGGTTACGATTGGCGATCGGAGTTCCCACTGCAATATCTGACTGCTGCGAATAGCGAAAAAGCAGCGTTTGAAAAGCCGCTAACATTGTCATAAATAACGTTACTTCTTCGCGCTGGCTCAAAGTTTCTAAACCCTCGCTCAATTGTTTTGGCAGTTGCAAAAACAGCCGTTTTCCCCGGTAACTTTGAATTGCAGGGCGCGGGCGATCGGTTGGCAAGTTCAACATCGAAACACCATCTAACTGCCGCCGCCAATAAGCCAACTGAGCTTCTAAAACATCCCCTTGCAGCCGATCGCGCTGCCACCGTGCAAAATCAGCATACTGAATAGATAATTCCCGTAAAGGCGAAGGTTTTTGACTAGAAAAAGCCGGATAAAGCACCCCCAATTCCCGAATCAGCACCCCGATCGACCACCCATCAGACACAATGTGGTGCATATTCAGCATCAGCAAATATTCCGCTTCACTTAACTGCAATAAAGTCACGCGCAGTAGCGGGCCCGTCGCCAAATTAAAAGGCCACTGAGCCTCCTGAGTCATCAATCGATCGGCCTCAATGTCTCGTTTGGCTGGCGGCCAATTGCACAAATCCAAAACAGCGATCGGCACATCAAAAGCAGCCACTATCTTTTGAACTGGCTGCCCGTTTACCGCCACAAAAATCGTCCGCAAAGCTTCATGACGGCGGACAATTTCATTAAAACTTTCTTGCAGTGCCGCAAAATCGATCGCCCCCGTCATCAGCACCGCCGCCGGAACATTATAAAACGGATTGTTAGGCACTAATTTATCCATAAACCACAGCCGCTGCTGTGCAAAAGAAAGCGGTAAAATTCCTTCCCGCGACACAGGCACGATGTTGGCATTAGTAGAATTAGCAGCCTTTAAAAAAGCAATTATTTCGTCTTTTCTCTTAAAAATTTCTGCCCTTATTTCCCCAGTCAAAACTCCTTCAGGAGCATTGCAGTGCAGGATTGTCCCCTCAATCAACACATTGATATCCAAACTGCGGAGGCGAGATAAAAAATCAACCAACCCACTGACGGAATCTCCGACTTGTGACGGTAAACTGGACATTTCTGGCTCTGGCATTTTCAGTTATCCTGCGATCGCTTTGGCAAATTAATAAAATAATTGTTTTTCATCACATTAATCATACTCAATCAGGTTAAATTAACGCGCTACGCTTAAGAACACGGCGCTACCCATTGGTATCAACTTCAGACTAAAACTCTCAGTCTCTCTCGCTTGTAGCGAAGTATAGATTACCCTCGCATCCGCACCCCCCAAGGGGGAAAGAAGGGGGACGAAAGACAATATTTCTTGTCCCCCCCTTATTAAGGGGGGTTAGGGGGGATCTAGACTCGGCTATAAACAAGAGATACATAACGTTTTCCAGAGTTATGTTGACACTAATAGGCACTGTTGTGTCCCTAAAAATATAACGTCGAATTAATCAGATTAGATATCAAAGTTTATCTCACTTTAGGCCCACTTGAATATAACTTAAGTATGATATTGTTAGACCAAGCCACCAAAATTCGCTCGCAAGGTTTCAGCTTATGCCGTTCATGCCAATCAATTTCCTGCTCGTAGGGCTGATGGGACTGCTGTCCTTCGGAATACTGGGCGGAGGTATCTACATTCTTTACGAATGGTACATCGGCGAACTTATAGCAACGTCCTATTTAGTTAGCGGAATATTAATAGTTCTTTGGTCTTTTGGCGGCCGTTTTATGAGCTTAACTCTGTTTCGCCGCCCCGGATCTGACGAACCGAAGCCAACGCGGACGGGTATGGTGCAGCGGTTAAAAAGGCCAGATGGCACTGTTTTACAAGTAGAATTCTACGGCCCGGAAGACGGACAGCCGATTATTTTATCGCACGGTTGGGGGCCAAACAGTATGGTTTGGTATTACGCAAAAAAGCAATTGAGCGATCGATTTCGAGTGATAGTTTGGGACTTGCCAGGCCTGGGAAAATCCACTCGACCGAAAAACAGCGATTACTCCTTAGAAAAACTTGCCCGCGACCTCGAAGCCGTCGTTGCCATAGCCGGAGACAAACCAGTTTTCCTGCTGGGACACAGCATGGGAGGCATGATTTCCCTAACATTTTGTCGCCTATTTCCAGAACATCTCGGCTCCAGAGTAGCGGGTTTAATCCTAGTAGATACCACTTATACAAATCCCCTAAAAACCAGCATTTTTAGCCCATTGTTGCGAGCTTTGCAAAAGCCTTTGCTAGAACCGATATTGCACATCGCCACGATTCTTTCCCCGATTTTTTGGCTGATGACTTGGCAGAGTTACCTCAACGGTTCGCTATACCTCAGCGTAGAAATATCCGGCTTTAAAGGTACAGAAACTCGCGGTCAATTAGACTTTTCAGCATTCTTATCAGCCTTGGGTTCCCCCCGCGTTCTCGCCCTTGGCACCCTGGCAATGTTCAAATACGATGAAACAAAAACTTTGCCCACAATTCCCGTTCCAGTGCTAGTTATCTGCGGCAATTCAGATATTGTTACTCTCCCCGCTGCCAGCCAGCGAATGAAAGCAGAATTGCCTCAAGCAGAACTGATTGCTTTAAAGCCGGGAGGACACATGGCACTGATGGAAAAAAACCAGCAGTTTGCGGAAGTTGTCAGGGCTTTTTGCGCTTCGCGATCGTGACTTTTCGCTACCGTCAACTTCACGGGCTGACGAGGTGACGGGGTGATATTATGATGCTAGCCATCGTCCTGTATTCATCTCTCTTATCTCCCTTCGCGTCATGAGCGCCTTCGCGGTTAAATCATTCCGATACAACCGGAATTGATATAACAGCTCATCAAACGCAAAATACAGCAAATAATCGGTGTGTCCGCTCAAAATTCCAAATCTTCTCTCACATCTGTCGGCTGTGAAATTTGTTGACTTTTCGCCGCCCAACACACAGTTTCCATATATTTTGCCAGACTCTCCACCGTCGGTGTCTCAAACAAATTTCTGACAGACAATTCGATTTTAAAAGCATCTCGGATACGGGAAATTAACTGAGTTGCTAGCAGCGAATGCCCACCCAATTCAAAAAAATTATCACCCACACTTACTTGCTTTTTTCCCAAAACTTGAGCCCAAATTTTAGTCAGCACTTGTTCTACTTCCGTCCTAGGCGCTACATAATTTGCTGGAATATCGCCCGTTTCTGCATCTATCTTCAGTAACACCGCGCGATCGACTTTGCCGTTAGGAGTCAGCGGCAGGGATTCCAGCACCGCCAAAGTTTTTGGCACCATATACCCCGGCAGTTTCTGTTGCAAAAATTGCCGCAAATTAGGCGATCGCAGTTTGTAATTAATCCCCTCAACCACCACATAAGCAGCCAAATACCTGTCTCCCGGCACATCTTCCCGCACAATTACCGCCGCAGCTTTCACTCCCGGATACTGCTTCAGCACTGCTTCAATTTCTCCCAACTCGATGCGGTATCCGCGCATCTTTACCTGACTGTCAATCCGCCCTAAAAATTCGATATTTCCATCAGGGAGATAGCGGGCTAAATCCCCAGTTTTATAAATTTTTAAATTAGCAGATTCTCCTAACTCAGAATTGATAGTAACAGGATTGGGAATAAATTTTTCTGCTGTTAAATCGGGACGGTTGAGATAGCCCTGGGCCAGTCCGTCGCCGCCCAGGTACAGTTCGCCCGGAATGCCGATCGGCACTGGCTGCAAATCGCTATCCAATAGGTAAATCTGCGTGTTGGCGATGGGTTTGCCGATCGGCACTGACACTGCGGCTTCCGGTACATCTACCACGCAGTAAAAAGTAGAAAAACTGGTATTCTCAGTCGGGCCGTAAACGTGAATTAAATGTTTGGGCGACCCTTGTTTGAGAACTTCTCGCACGCATTTGGGATCGGCAACTTCTCCTCCAAATAGCAGATATGTCAGCGAATCAAATGCTTGTGGAACCCTGCCAACAGTTTTGTGGAACAAGGCAGTAGTTAAGAACAAAACAGTAATTCCTTGTCGGCGAATTTCGGTGGCAAACTCGCGTGGCTCTAGCATGGTTTCTGTATTAATTATCACCAACCCAGAGCCGTTGAGCAAAGCTCCCCAAATCTCGAAGGTAGCTGCATCAAATGAAGTGTTTGAGACTTGAGCCACCTTATCTGAAGGTGATAAATTAACGTAATTTGTATTGATAACCAGCCGATTTACAGCTTTGTGCGAAACGGCAACACCTTTGGGTTGGCCGGTAGAACCGGATGTATAAATAACGTAAGCTAGATTATCTGAGGTGGTAGTGTTGGCGAGATTTTCCGCGCTTTTGGTGGCGAGAATTTCCCGATCGCCCAAATTAACAATCGCCCCCTGAAATTCTGCAAACTGAGCCGCCAACTTTGACTCTACCAACAATACATTAACTCCAGCATCTGCTAACATAAAATTGAGGCGATCGCCTGGATAAGTCGGGTCTAAAGGCAAGTAAGCTCCCCCAGCTTTCAGAATCGCCAACATACCGACAATGTTATCGGGCGATCGTGCCGCGCACAGCCCCACCAAAACCCCCGCATTCACCCCCAATTTTCGCAAATAATGTGCTAGTTGATTGCTGCGACAGTTGAGTTCTCCATAAGTAAATTGTTGCCCTGCACCACTGAGGGCGATATCGCTAGAATGGCGATCGACTATCTCCTCAAATAACTCATGGACGCATTTATTTCTGGGATAATCCCTGCAAGTATTGTTCCATTCAACTAACAGCCGCTGCCGTTGGGCTGGGTTCAATAACAGCAAGTTAGCAATTCGCTGTTCTGGGTTAGCAACAATGCTTGACAAAAGCATCTTAAAATGTTCCAACATCCTGCTAATTGTGGCTCGATCGAACAAATCGGTGTTGTAGATAGCCGCGCCTCTGAGACTGTCAGCATACTGCCAATCTTTCCCGTAGAAATTCCTGAAACTATCCGCAGCATCCCACAAGTGCAATTCCAAATCGAAACGCGCCGTTTTCACTTCCAAATTGACATAACTCAACTTCAAACCAGGCAATTGTAGAGGCTGCAAAGGCGCATTTTGCAGGCTGAATACCACCTGAAACAGCGGATTTTGATGCAAATAACGCTGCGGCTGCAATTCCTCCACCAGTTGCTCGAAAGGCACATCTTGGCGGGCGTAAGCCGACATCGTTACTTCCCGAACTCGGTTTAAAAATTCTCGAAAAGTCGGGT
The DNA here is from genome assembly GCA_020882975.1 of Microcoleus sp. EPA2. Taxonomy (GTDB): domain Bacteria; phylum Cyanobacteriota; class Cyanobacteriia; order Cyanobacteriales; family Microcoleaceae; genus Microcoleus. The sequence goes on from JAHRFD010000002.1 coordinate 181,048, forward strand.
TTCCCGATAAGTCACTTCGCAGCACTAAAGTATTGACAAAAAAACCGATTAACCCTTCAATTTCGCTGCGGTTGCGGTTGGCGATCGGACTGCCCACTGCAATATCCAACTGCTGCGAATAGCGGGACAGCAAAACTTGAAATGCTGCTAGCAAAGTCATAAACAAAGTCGCACCTTCTCGCTGGGCCAGCCCTTTCAATTCACTGCCCAGGTGTGGCGCTAGCTCAAAAAATTCCGTAGCACCCCGGTAGCTTTGGGCGGCTAATTTAGGTCGATCGACTGGCAAATTCAGCGGCTGAATACCCGCCAACTGCTGCCGCCAATAAACCAACTGATTTTCTAATACTTCCCCCTGCAAACATTGGCGCTGCCATTCGGAAAAATCGGCATATTGCAGCGGCAATTCCGGCAGTTGCGAAGGTCGATCGCCAACCAAGGCTGTATAGATAATTTCCAGTTCCCGAATCAAAACTCCGATCGACCAATCATCGGCTACAATATGGTGCATATTTATTGATATAATATGCTCAGTTTCCGACAAACAAATCAGCACCGCACGCAGCAGCGGTGACACCGATAAATCAAAAGGTATTTCCGCCTCTAATTGAGCTAATTTAATGGCTTCTACTTCCCGTATTTCTGGGGGAAATGTTCGCAAATCAGCTATATTTAAAACAAACTTGGAAGTAGGAGAAATTACTTGTATGGGCTGTCCGTCTACCGCTGCAAAAGTCGTCCGCAAAACTTCATGTCTCTGCACAATTTTCCCGATCGCCCTTTCCAGACAATCTCGATCGAGGGCACCAGTCAAGCGCAGTGCAGTTGTCACGTTGTAAAAAGGATTGTTCGGCGATAATTGGTTGAGAAACCACAATCGCTGCTGGGCAAAAGATGCCGGAAATACGAACACTTCTGCTGCTTCAGAAATCTTGATTTGGTGTCGATCGTCCCCAATTTCACTCATCGGTTTTATTGCTAAAATAGCACTATCGAGCTGCCTAACTCCTGATAAAGTTATCTAAGCATAACAAGTTATGGTAAAAATTGCCCGACAGGAGGTAAAGATTGATGGGAGATGCCGATCGCATCTGGGAAAGCGCAGCCGCAGACTTAACAATATCGAGCACAGACATTCATATCTGGCGCGTTAATCTCGATCGACCCCCATCGCCGATCCAAAACTTAGCACAAACCCTCTGTGATAGCGAATTACAGAGGGCAGAACGCTTTAGGTTCGATCGAGACAAAAACCATTTTATCGTTGGTAGAGGCGCGCTCCGAGCCATCCTGAGCCGCTATCTGAAAGTCGATCCCAACCTAGTCGAATTCAGTTACGGCCCCTGTGGCAAGCCAGAAATAGCCGCCAATTTGGACAGCACACTTAGTTTTAACTTGTCTCACTCTCAAGGCTTAGCTTTATATGCCCTGACTCGCAGCCGCCAAATCGGAGTAGATATCGAAAAAATCCGTCCCGTTCCCCAGATGGAGTCAATTGCTGAGCGGTTTTTTTCCCCCCAAGAAAACACCGCATTTAAGACAGTTTCAGCCGAGGAAAAATTAGCCGCATTTTTTAATTGCTGGACTCGCAAAGAAGCTTACATAAAGGCGATCGGAGACGGATTGAGCTTTCCCCTCCATCGGTTTAGTGTTTCCCTAACTCCAGGGGAACCCGCACGGCTGTTGGACGTAGAGCTTGATGCCCTAGGGGATAGCTTCGCCGCGCGTACAGCACCGAATTTATGGTATTTAAAAGCGCTGATTCCTGCACCAAATTATCTCGCAGCAATTGCTGTAGAAACAGGGGGTACACAGTTGACTTGCCACCATTGGTTAGAACTGGATTGAATTTAATTCAACCACAATCTCATCATCCCCCATAATACCATTTTCATAAAGTCCTACTACAGATGTAGTTCAAAGCCCCCCCTTAGTAAGGGGGGGTTGGGGGGGTAGATATGTAACTTTATGAAATTGGTATAATACCAAATCCTCTCTTCATCGTCCTGTATTAAACTCTCTCTTCTCTTCCTTCGCGTCATAAGCGCCTTCGTGGTTAAATCATTCCGATACAACCGGAATTGATATAACTAAGGATCGATCCCTATTGCAGCGGCAAAAATACCGTCATCACCTCACCCTTTTGCGGCCGCTGACGAATCACCAATTTTCCCCCAGCAGCCCGAAATAAATTCTTAGTCACGCTCAAATTTAAACTCAAACTTCCTGTTTCTGGCTGCACCATCAACAAAGGTCCGATCGACCGCAAAGGACTATTAGCCTTAGTGGCAAAAGTTGAGGTATCATTACCTTCCGATAAATGTTCTGATTCCAACTGCAACTTTAACTGATTTCCCGCCAATGTTACCCCCACTTGAATGTGACTCCCCGATGGCAAAGTGCGAGTAAAATTTTCAATCAAACCAGTTAAAACCTGGTCTAACATAGTCGGATCGCTAACTACTGTCGGCAATTTTTTCGGGACAATTACTTCCAAGGTATGATTCCGCTGACTTGCTTGTTTTTGCCAGCGCGGAATGCTATCAAGCAGCACTTCACCGAGGGACATGGCTGTTAGTTGTACACCGGAATTTTTCGCTTGAGACATTTCCATCTCTACAGCCCGGAAAATTAAGCCGAAGCGATCGATCTGAGCGGTACACTCGGCATCAATCATTTCCAAACGCTTGACTACCACAGCATCTAGTTTGGGACGTTTCAGCAACAATCTAGTGAGAGTGCGAATCGTAGCCAAGGGAGTGCGGACTTCGTGGGCGATCGCCTGTAGCAATTCCACCTCTTTAGTAGCGTGAGGAATCGGAGGTTTACAGTTGAGATTCTTCCCCTGTAATTTTTCATGCCTGTCTCTCAAACTATCATCAATTCTTTCCTCTTTAAATCGACCTGTTTCTTCTTTCCCAATCGGCAAATTATGCAACAACAAGCGACTGAACTGCATGACTGTTTTATAATTTGGTTCCACAGGATAAAACTGCTGAAAAATTGCATCTAATTTAGTAGAATGAGCAGTAAATTGACTCACATCTAAATTGATGGTGCTGTCAAAATTTCCTAGCAAACCTTCACTTTCAGTCACCCTGCGTCGCAAAACTTCCCAAGCTTTCGCGACTACTTGGGGATCGAAAGAAAATAGAAAAGCTGGAATGCCCAGAGCATTTTCGCCTAAAACCATCACCAGGCTAAAACTAGCTGTGAGAACCAAACAAAACTGCTCGTTAGCTAAAGGATCGCCCATCGCCAAAGCCAGTGCAGGCGCAGCAGCCGGGCCTGAAATTTGCACGTCACCCGCCGGCAGTAAAGCTAAAGTTTGTCGAGTCCGAAAAGACCACAAAGCTGCATCGTTGTCGGGAATACTGGTAAAAATCCAATTGGCAAAGCCGGAAGCCACGGCTGGGTTAGTTAAAACGGAAGATGGACCCGATAGCACTAATCCATGGCAGGAATTCGGAACAGTTGAGGGACAATTTGTTCCGCAGGAATCAGTTTTTTGTTCCTGTTGTTGTCGAGCGAGCATTTGATTTAAAGTGGCGATCGCACCGTACCATTCCTGTTCCGCTTTCAGCCTGGAAGCCCCGCGACTACCTGGACAGCGATGGCGGTTGTTTTCTCCCGCCAACTTCCCATCACAGAAACTGAGCTCATGTTCTGGGCCAGAGGTGGCTAAAATTTCGCTTATTGTCGGTAAAAAGTAAGTATTCACAGTTATAAATCCACCTTCGGAGGCATGAAGGATGAAGTATTTATTTAATTTGAAAATTCAGGAGTTAGGATTGAGGCATCACAAGGATTAACAAATTTCGTTAAATTTTTGCCTTTCCCTCCTGAGTCACAGCATATCTACCTTTCTCAATTCCCGGTATTGGCACAACCGTACCAAGTAAGCCGCAATCTCCGCGCTAGGGCTGATATTTTGGCTCAATTAAACCGATCGCCCTGGCAAAAGTGCAAAATAGATGCAGTTAATCACCTGCTTTCCTCATGCCCACCTCGATTGCTGACTCAAAAAATCTGCTGTCCGACTTAATGGCACGCTACCGCAACCAGGTAGATTATCTAGCAATTCGTCTAGAAGAAGCCGAAGGTACCGACATCCTGCTGCGGGGTGAAAAAATTGAAACCCTGAGTGAAGGAATTTCTATTGGCGGCCAAGTTCGAGCTTGTCACAAAGGCGGCTGGGGCTTTGCTAGTTTTAACCGACTTTCCACCCTCGCCGACAGAATAGAAGAAGCCATCGCCTCCGCCAAACTAATCGGCGAGTCAGAAACAATTCTGGCACCTGTCACCCCAGTACAGGATATTTGCTTCCTACCGCTGACTGGAACAGACCCCCGTCTGGTTCCCCTGATCGAAAAAAAGCAATTGTGCGATCGCTACGCGGCAATTCTGCGCAGCATTGACCCACGCATCGCCACCATCTCCGTCCGCTACGGCGACAGCACCCAACGCATCATCCTCGCCACCTCCGAAGGCACAATGCTCGAACAAGGTTGGGCAGATATGGAAATGCGTTTTGCCGCCACAGCCCGCAGCGGGGAAACCGTACAAACCGGCCGCGAAACCACCGGTTCCCGCAAAGCTTACGAAGACTTAATCGATCTCGATGTTCAAGTTCGCAGCGCCGCCCAGAGAGCCGTAGATTCCCTAGCCTTACCCCCCGTCTGTGGCAACACCTACACGGTGGTTATTGACCCAATTCTGACCGGATTATTCGTCCACGAAGCCTTCGGCCACCTCTCGGAAGCTGACATGGCCTACGAAAATCCCGACATCATGGAGGTAATGACCCTCGGCCGCCAATTCGGCCCAAAAGAGTTGCAAATTTTTGACGGCGCTGCACCTGGGGGACACCGGGGTAGTTATTTCTACGACGATGAAGGCACTCCGGCTACTACTACTCAGTTAATTAAGGATGGTGCTTTAGTCGGAAGGCTGCACTCCCGCGAAACTGCTGGCAAATTGGGAGAAGTACCGACTGGGAACGCTCGCTGTTTGGATTATCATTATCCGCCGATCGTCCGCATGACTAATACTTGGATCGAACGGGGTACGACACCGGTAGCTGATTTATTTTCCGGCATCACAGAAGGTGTGTATGCACGGAATTGGCAAGGTGGCATGACTAACGGTGAAATGTTTACCTTTGGTGCTGGGGAAGCTTGGATGATTCGCCATGGCAAATTGGCCGAACCAGTACGGGATGTCACTCTTTCTGGTAATGTTTTCAGCACTTTAGCTGACATTGAGGCGATCGGCGACGATTTTTATTGGGATGAATCCGGCGGCTGTGGAAAGGGTGGACAAAGCGGTTTACCCGTGGGCTGCGGTGGCCCTAGTTTGCGGATTCGCAATGTTGTTGTCGGTGGCGAGGCTGCTGAGGAGGAGTAATTTCCCTTGTCTTGCTTTCCCATAGCAAAAGGCGAGCTGATGTCCCATCAGCACGCCTGCAAAGCTTATTAAATTTTTCCGATTTTATTTATCAGGTAACTGGTAAATACTAGGAAACAGTTTTGCTGGCGCGACGGCGACGGGCGGCAATCAAGCCACCGAAACCGAGAGCTAAACCAGTCATTGTCATTGGTTCGGGGACTGCTTCGGCACTCACGGTGAAGTCTTGGAAGTCTGTGTCGTTGCCGCCACCGCGATCGTCGAAGGAGATTAGTGTGCCTCCGTTAAACAGAGCACCTATTCCATCTGTGTAGGACCCAGCGGCTTGGAATGCAGAGGTTGTTTCTTTGCTGAGTGAGTTCCACAGGGATGAGGGACCAAATACGGCTTGCTGGCTGCCGGTATAGGCGACGTTCAGGTTCAGACCCGATGTGGAGTAGACCATGCCGTTATCGCTGGAGAGTCCCAAGGTGTAAACTTTATTGGCTAGGAAGGTGAAGACTGAGGAACCAGAACCCAGGACTGTATTGCCCAGTGTTCCTTTCCATTCGTTAACGCTGCCGTCGTCTGAGGATTTAGTTTCCGAAAACAAGTCGGCAACTTTAGAGAGTGAGAATCCCTTCACTTCGTAGATACCCAAAGAGGAAGTGAAAGCCCCGTGAGATTCTTTGAAATTAAATTGGACATCTTGATTTTGTCCGAAGGTGATGCCGTTGGTGCCAAAGGAGAAGGCTTGGGCGGGAGCGGATGCACCCAATAAAGCGGTGGCCGCAGCGGTGGCAGTTAAAGCTGACAGGAGTTTGGTGTTCATAACTTTTTGCTCTTTTGTTTAGTGACGATGTTCGTAATAATCTTATTATGAGATAGTTTTTGGCATTTGTTGCTACTTCCGATCGCTTTTGACAGATTCTTCATCAAGACTTTACCTAGTCTTTACAAATTCTACTAACTCTGGTTAGCGAGCGCCCAATTCTCAACTCATTTTTGCTTCGTTTTTCGCCGACTTGTTTTTTGATGGCCCATCCAAGTCCTCACCTACCTCATACTTACGAATAAACACCGTGTTATGGGCGCAATTTAAAGCCCACTGGAGTCTACAATCAATTGTCAGCCAAGAATATTGGTGGTTTGGAACTTGCGTAGAGAATTTAAAGTAGTTGAGTTATCAGTTAAATTACGTAGTCGATCCCGTGTTTTTGTTGTCTTAAATCGAGATACACATAAACCCATTGGTCACGTATTGAGGGGGGACACGATCGAGATTTTTAAAATTGGGCGACAGAACCTAAAACGCGAAAATATTTTAGGGTGTTATGACCACGGGTAGATTAGTTATTTAATCAACTGAGACTGGCTATCTATACAGGTTTAGTAGTAGTTGTCCGCTACTGTCTACTATTCGACCGATAGCAGGAGTCAGGAGACAGAGGCGATCGTACCTCATGTTTGAGCGATCGATCGAGGAACCCCGCGCCTGGAGCTTCCTATATTTGCTTCTGCTTGGCCCACAAAATTGCCTAGCGCACGGATTCACGCTCTACAGTAAATGACGGCAAGGCTCAGTATAGCTTGTAAGGACCCCGATCGCGCGATCGATCTAAAATTTGGCCTTTTGGCCAATGTTTTTTAGTTAATTCAGGGGCAATATTAAAAGCACCAAGTTTGCACTCCATCGCTGAGCATATAATCTTTAACAACAAGATATTGTTAAACAATGGATTTATGAGAGTTTTGTGTAAGGTTACACAGCTTTGCGTACAAGTCGCGTGCATTCACGCCACTGAAGTGTCAAAATATGGTGATGTCGATCGCATACAAAACTTTTGATGGGTAAAAAATTATGCTCGTAACTTGCTTGATTCCCTTAACTCTGTTTTTAGTGGCTGCGGTGATTACTACAGGGACTGACAGAAGAACCCTCGACGGCATTCCCGCTCCTATAGCGGCAATCATTGGTATGGGCTGTCTAATCTGGTTTGTGGCGGTGTGTCCTTGGCAGATCGAACTCGGTATGTTCTTAGTCGTCCTAGTTTGGGGCAAAGCTTACGTGCAAAATATCTTGAATTTTCAGAGTCGGCAGTGAAACAAAGTGGCTATCCACTAATCACCGAACCAAGCTGGACAACCAGCGAGCGCTGTGAACAGATAGCCAGCCTCAGTTAGAAGTACGTTAACTCTAGATTGTCCCCAGGGCGAGCTGTTAAATTGGCAAGCGATTGATATCTTTATTAGAACCAATTACCACCATCGCCTCACCCCGTTTCAAACGTTCATTGGGCTGCGGATTAATTTCAAACTTGTCATTTCGCCCCACAGCTAGCAAATTCAAACCGTATTTGCGACGGAGTTCCAACTCCGTGATGGTTTTGCCATCAAATTTTTCAGGAACGAGCAACTCAACTATACTGTGATCGGGATCGAGGTCGAAGCGCTCTAAAATACTTGGTTTTGTAAGAGTACGTGCCAAAGAGTAGCCCATTTCTCGTTCGGGAAAAACCACATGATCTGCCCCGACTTTTTTGAGAATTTTTAAGTGAGTTTCCGAAGAAGCTTTAGCTATGACATGAGTTACCCCGCCTTCCTTCAAATTTAAGGTTGTGGTAATACTTGCTGCTAAGTAATTGCCGATCGCCACAATCACTGTATCAAATTCAAATAGACCTGCTTCCCTAAGAGCCGTAGGCTCGGTAGAATCTAACTGTACAATATGAGCAGCAATGCGATCGCTCAAAGCTTGAGTCACTTTTTTTTCATCGGTATCAACCCCCAAGACTTCATAGCCTAAACTGTGCAAAGTCGAACACACAGCATTGCCGAAGCGTCCCAAACCAATAACTGCAAACTGCTTGTTTTCAGCGCGCAAACTCCGAAAAAAGTTTAAAGATGACAGGTTTACGTTCATATTCAAAACTAAGTCTCCTAATTTTCAAAATTTAATAGAATCTGCCCGCCCGGTAACAAAGTAAAACCTAAACGTTGAATTCTTGGTATGTGTTGAAAGTTACTTTGAGCACTTGCCCATTGTTTAGACATCGGCAACAAGGCAAGATGCTACTATCCCACTAACAAACTTTCTTCGGGATATTTAAAAGTGGTGGGTTTCGGATCGCCAACGGCCGCACTCATCAGCAGCAACACGCCAACCCTACCTATGTACATAGTAGCAATCAGGATCAACTTGCCGATCGCCGAAATCTTCGCAGTAATCCCCGTAGAAAGTCCCACCGTCGCAAAAGCTGACACTGCCTCAAATAACACCTGAATAAATTCTAGTTCGGGATTAACCAGCCCCACTAAAGTGGCAGATACTATCACCACCATCAGGGAGCCAAACACCACGCTAATAGTCTTGAGAATCAGTGCTATGGGAATTTGGCGCTGATAACACTCCACCTGCTCCTTCCCTTCCAGAACTGCTGCGGTACAGCTAAACAAGATCCTAAAAGTTGTAGTTTTGATACCGCCACCGGTGCTGCCAGGACTAGCGCCAACAAACATCAGGGCGATGGTCAAAAATAGTGCTGTTTCGCTCATTTTGCCAATGTCAATTGTATTAAATCCCGCCGTGCGAGGGGTCACAGATTGAAACCAAGCAGCCATAACTTTTTGACCCAAACTGAGGGGACCGAGAGTTTGAGGATTATGGTATTCCATGACGAAAAATGCGACAGTTCCTAAAAATATAAGTACAGCAGTTGTGCTGGTAACGACTTTAAAATTTAGGGAAAAAACTGTGCAAATCGGACTTTTATTGAACCAAGCGCGCACCCACAGGAACATTTCCATAATTACCTGATAGCCAATGCCTCCAAAAATAATCAAACCACCAATGGTAAGATTGATTAGAGGCGAACCACTATAGCCGATTAAATTGTCTGAATAGAGGCTAAAACCCGCATTATTAAAGGCATTAACGCTGTGGAAAATAGCCGACCACAGACCATCCTTAAATCCAAATTGCGGTACAAAAACCAACATCAGCAAAAACACACCTGTTAGTTCAAACAACAGCGTTGTTGCTAAAATTGACTGCACGAGTTGCACTACACCATCTAGACCAGATTTGTCAAGGGATTGTTGGATAGCAATTTTGTCTTTCAATCCAAATCGGCGACCGAGTAAGAGCAGTAAGAAAGTAGTGGCTGTCATATAGCCTAAACCACCTATTTGCACTAAAAAAACCAGGCAGAGTTGCCCCCAAAAAGAGTAATATTTCCCGACATCTACCACTGACAAGCCCGTGACGCAGACAGCAGAAGTAGAAGTAAAGAGTGCGGTGATGGGGTCGCTCCAAGTTCCGTCACTTGTGGAAAAAGGCATCAATAATAAGAGAGCACCTAGGGTAATGACGGCTATAAAACCCAAGCAAATAGTTCGCGAGACAGTCATTCGATTTGAGATTTTAGATTTGAGATTGAACGTGGGTTGAAATTTCAAACATTCGGCCTTGAGTTCCAGCTATCGAATCAGATCTACCCCTGGAACTTAAATCGCAAAAGATGACAAGAATGGCAAAAGAACGGTAGAATTTCTTTAATAACTTGCGATCGTGCGATGACATCAACACTTTACCAGCAAATTCAGCAATTTTATGACGCTTCTAGCGGTCTGTGGGAACAGGTGTGGGGCGAACATATGCACCACGGTTACTACGGCCCGGAAGGAAACTTAAAGAAAGAACGCCGACAAGCTCAGATAGATTTGATTGAAGAACTGCTTGACTGGGCAGCAGCACCATCAGAGACCCAACTCTCTGAACCTTACAGCATTCTAGATGTCGGCTGCGGCATCGGTGGCAGTACGCTGTATTTGACCGAAAAGTTTAATTCTATAGCTGCAAATAATTTCAGGTTAGACGATGAGGTCGATCGCAATCTTAGTCGATCGCCTGGACAAAGTAAAACAGAAACTAAGATTACAGCTACTGGCATTACTCTGAGTCCAGTACAAGCAAACAGAGCCAAGGAACGGGCCAAAATGGCTGGGCTCGAAAACAATGTCAATTTTTTGGTGGCCGATGCTTTGAATACGCCTTTTCCTGACAACTCCTTCGATTTGGTGTGGTCCCTAGAAAGTGGCGAACATATGCCAGATAAAATTAAATTTTTGCAGGAATGTTACCGCGTCCTCAAGCCGGGGGGAACTTTGATTTTGGCAACATGGTGTCATCGTCCCGTGGGAGAAACTGCCGGAGAATTAACAGATGCAGAAAGAAGGGAATTGGCAGAAATTTACCGGGTTTATGCTTTACCTTATGTAATTTCTTTGCCGGAATATGAAGAAATTACCCGCAGTTTGCCTTTTAGAAATATTCGCACTGCTGACTGGTCAAAAGCTGTGGCTCCTTTTTGGGATATAGTGATCGATTCTGCTTTGACTCCTAGTGCGATTTGGGGTTTGTTGACTAGCGGTTGGACGACGATTCAAGCTGCTCTGGCGCTCTCGTTGATGAGTCGTGGCTATCAAAGCGGATTGATTCGTTTTGGGTTGATTTGTGCTGTCAAATAACTCTGGAAGCACAGGGAAGCAGGAATCAGGAAGTGGACGGGGAGTAATATCTCCCTCAAACTAACCTAAAACTCAACGCTTGTATTCAAGCCTCCTAAAAAACTTATGAAATTTATCGGCATAGACTTAGGTTGGAGTTCGGGAGCAAGTGGTTTATGCTGTTTAAATTGGGAAAAAAATCGATTGGAATTAATCAAGTGCGATCGCCAACAATCCCTCAACGAAATTCTCACCTGGATCGAAACCCAAATCTCCCCAACAGAACCAGCAATCATCGCCGTAGATGCCCCCACAATCATCGCCAATGCCACTGGGATGCGAGAGGCAGATAAACTCACCCACAAACACTTCGGGCGCTATCACGCAGGCTGTTATCCAGCCAACCTTTCCCGCCCCTTTGCCCAAAAAACTAGAGAATTAGGTCTCAGTTTAGAAGCCAGAGGATTTGCTCACGCACCAACTATTGAATGTCAAAAATTAGGCAGATATCAAATAGAAGTTTATCCTCATCCAGCCACAATAAACTTATTTAAATTAGACAGAATCATCAAATACAAAAAAGGAAAACTGGCAGAACGTCAACTAGAATTGATGAAACTCTGCCAGTATATGATAGATATTTTACCGAGCCTTGAACCCTCTCTAAATCTGCCTTCTACCACAGGCAAGATGCCTGTGAGTCTGGGCGGTTTAATTTCTTTAGAAATTCCCACCAGTATTGCCACCCTCAAAGCTTTAGAAGACCAGCTAGATGCCTTGCTGTGCGCTTATATAGGCGCTCACTGGTGGTACTGGGGAATAGAGCGGAATTTGGTCTTGGGCGATCGCACCACCGGCTACATCGTCATTCCCCAACTTGGATAAGGAGACAGGGAGAGGGAGAGTGGGAGAGTGGGAGAGGGGGAGAGAGGGAGAATGGAAGAGAGGGAGAATGGGAGAGTGGGAGAATTACGAAAATCTTCCTTTATTCTCCCGACTCCCGACTAATGACTAATGACCACTGACTAATGACTTCTTCTAATGTGCCCAGAGAATCACACCAGGTTCATAGGGGCTGCTGAGATTTTCGTGCTTCGGCAAAACCCGGAGGGACAAACCTTGCAAGCCACTAGAAGTATAGGTAATGTCCGCCTTATAAAGACTAGCATTGTGACCATCTTGTCCTAAATACTCCATCACCATCGGCACACCACCAACAATTTCTCCGTTAGCATCCACCGAACCTTGATAAAGTTCGACTTGCACATCCGCCGCACTCAAACCCATCAGATTAATCCGAGCTTTGACATCGATCGACTGATTGACCTTAACTTCCTGATCTTGGGAAATATCAACAGCCTCAATCTTAATGTCATGCCACTTTTGCAGCAAATTTTGCTTCCAGGAAGACAACTCCTTGGCCGGGGCACAGTTATCCTTAGTCATCGTGTAGAATCGATCGCTCACAGGGAAATAAGCCCGCCGTGCGTAATCCTTCACCATCCGAGCCGTATTGAAGAAAGGACAATTCAAGCGAATAGAATCCTTCATCTTCGCCGTCCAACCACGGGGAATGCCATCAGAATCGCGGTTATAAAACAGCGGTACAACTTCTTTTTCCATCAAGTCGTACAAAGCATTCGCCTCGACATCATCCTGATACTTAGTATCTTCGTAAAACTCCCCATGTCCGATCGGCCAACCGGTCCGAACATAATCAGCCTCATCCCACCAGCCATCAAGAATACTCAGATTCGGCAAACCATTCATCGAAGCCTTCATCCCGGAAGTACCAGAAGCCTCACGAGGGCGACGCGGCGTATTCAGCCAGACATCGCAGCCCGACACCATCATCCGAGCGACATTAATGTCGTAATTCGGCAAAAACACCATCGAACTCATGGTGTCGTGTTCGCGGATGAAGTGAACAATATCCCGAATCAATTCCTTACCCGGAATATCCATCGGGTGAGCCTTCCCAGCAATCACAAATTGCACCGGGCGGTTTTGATCTCGCATAATCCGCATAATGCGATCGACATCGCGCAAGAATAGCGTAGCTCGTTTGTAAGTAGCAAAACGACGAGCAAACCCGATCGTCAACACCTTCGGATTCAGAGCCTCCCGTGCGTGTTCGAGCTCGCCTGGAGCAGCGCCCCGTTCCCGCAAAGTCTTTTGTAGCCACTCCCGCGCGAACACCACCAACTCCGATCGACAGCGTTCGTGATTCCGCCACAATTCCTCATCAGGAATCGAAGCCATCTTATCCCACAGGCGATCGTCCTTACGAGTCATTTCCCAATCCGGGCCAAGATAGCGATCGTACAACTCCTGAGTAGACTTAGCCACACAACTGCGAGCGTGAACCCCGTTGGTAATCGAAGTAATCGGCACTTCTTCCTGTGGCAAACCCGGCCAGAGCCCGCCAAACATCGGGCGAGAAACGACACCGTGCAAAGCCGCCACCCCATTGACAAAACTCGACATTTTGATAGCGAGAATTGCCATATTCAGAGGTGCCGAAGCATCCCCCGTATTTTCCCGGCCCAGGGCCAGAAAATCCTCTTGGGACAACCCAAAAATCTTGGGATATTGACCGAGATAGTGCATTACCATACTCGGCTCGAACAAGTCAAACCCCGCAGGGACTGGCGTGTGAGTCGTAAACATACTACTAGATATCACCACCTGTTCGGCTTCTGTGAAACTCAGGTGATGTTCCTCCATAAGTATGCGTATCCGTTCCAAAGCCATGAAAGCCGCGTGGCCTTCATTCATGTGGTAAGCAGTGACAGTCAGCCCCAAAGCCTTAAGCATTTTCACACCACCAATGCCCAGCATGATTTCTTGGTGCATCCGCAGGGTTTTATCACCGCCGTAAAGTTGGTCGGTAATATCTTGATCGTAGCGACTGTTCGGTTCAATATTCGTATCCATCAGGTACAGAGGCACCGTACCCACTTGCACCCGCCAAATCCGCGCGTAAACCTTGCGGCCCGGATAGTCTACCTCAATCCGCAATTCTGAACCGTCGGGATTCCGTTCCAGATGGAGCGGCATATTGTAAAAATCGTTAAGCGGATAACGTTCTTGTTGCCAACCGTCGGCATTGAGATACTGGGAGAAATAGCCTTCTTGGTAAAGCAAGCCCACGCCGACAAGGGGCAATCCCAAATCGCTCGCAGATTTCAGGTGGTCCCCAGCGAGGACGCCCAAACCGCCGGAATAAATGGGCAGGGCTTTGACCAAGCCAAATTCCATGGAAAAGTAAGCGTAGCATTCTTGCAAGTCTGTGCCCCGCTGTTTGCGGTACCAGGCGCGATTTTTGAGATAATCTTCTAACTGCTGGGCTGCTCGGTTCATTTGGGCAATGAAGCCCTTGTCTTCTGCCATTTCTTGCAGTCGCTCTTGAGAAATGGTTCCTAGCATCAGCACTGGGTTTTGGTTGCTGGAGTCCCAGAGGTCTCTATCTAGGCGGCGGAATAAGTCTTTGGTTTCTACGTTCCAGTCCCAGTGCAAGTTGTAGGCAAGCTTGCGTAGGGGTTCGAGAATTGTGGGTAGGGAAGGGGAAACGTTAAATGTACGAATCGGCTGCATAGACAAATTTTCTATTGTCGGGTAGCGATATTTTCCTCTGTCTTTTGGCACAAGTCCGCTATTCTGCACACTATTTTAAGTTTTTGAGTCCCAAGAAGAGGGAAGAAGGAAGAAGGAAGAGGCAAGAAGGCAAAAACTATGCCCCATTCCCGATGCTTCCACTACCCTTCGACTACGCCGCGGGGCACTTGTGTCCCTTGCCCCATCCCCCTTTTGACCAATTAAGCAATTTTTGCCTTTTTCAACAGAGAATCGATCAAAATTTTAGTAGCATCATTGGCTGATAGGGGAGGGCTAAAGTAGTAGCCTTGAATTTCTTGACAATGGAGCGATCGCAAACATTCCAACTGCTGTTTAGTTTCCACCCCTTCTGCCACCACATTCAAATTCAAGTCTCGCCCCAGAGTGGCTACAGCATTGGCGATCGCCCTTTCCGACAGGTCATTGGTCAGCCCGCTGACAAATGACCTATCTATTTTCAATATATTTAGGGGGAAATTTTTGAGATAAGTTAAAGAACAATAACCCGTTCCGAAATCATCCAGCGCAATCTGCACTCCCATATTCTGCAACTGCGTCAGCACTTTTTTCGTATACTCCATATCTTTCATCGCCGTACTTTCGGTAATTTCCAACTCTAAATACTTCGCTTCTAGACCAGTTTTTTCCAAGCAATCCGACACCATTTTTAATAAATTGAATTGCTGGAATTGCCTCGCCGAAAAATTAACTGCTATCCGTAAATCTGGCTGTAAAGCATCCTGCCAAGCTTTGTTTTGTTTGCAAGCAGTTTCCAGAACCCATTCCCCAATCGATACAATTAGTCCATTCTCTTCCGCCAGCGGAATAAATGTATTGGGATAAATCAAACCTAATTCTGGATGATACCAGCGCAGCAACGCTTCCATGCCCTGTATCTTCCAAGTAGTAATATTCACTCTTGGCTGATAGTAAAGCTCAAATTCTCCTTGTTCAGGAGCATCATGCAGCTTACTTTCTAAAATCAGCAACTGACTGCCTTGGGGATTAATTGTTGAGTTATAAAACTGATAGTTATTTCTTCCCCTTTCTTTCGCCCGGTACAAAGCAGCATCTGCATTTTTCACTAAAGTTTCCGCATCCTCTCCATCATCGGGATAGAGGGCAATCCCGATGCTGCTAGTGATGTGCAGTGACTGTTCTTCTAGTTTAAATACTGGCTTTAAACTCTCTTGTATTCTTTGAGCAGTTTTGACTACATCTTCCGGCGAATTGATGTCTGGTAGTAGCACTGTAAATTCGTCCCCACCCCAGCGGGCCACCGTATCCGTTCCTCGCAAAGTGTCGTTGATGCGGGCGGCAAAAATTTCCAACAGTCGATCGCCCGCTGCGTGACCTAGGGTATCATTAATCTTCTTGAACCTGTCTAAGTCTAAAAACATCACAGCTAATATTTTTTTGCTGTTTTTAAGCTGTTTTAAGGCCGCGGAAAGTCGCTGGTTAAAAAGTATACGGTTAGGCAAACCAGTGAGTTGATCGTAAACAGCTTGATAGCGAATAATTTCTTCAGCTTGTTTGCGCTCAGTGATATCCATCATAGTGCCGATTGCCCGCACCGCTTTGCCACTTTCATTACGGATAATATAGCCCCGGTCTAGCACAAAAACATATCTGCCATCCGCACAGCGAAAGCTGTATTCTTCTAACCAATATTGAGCATCCCCTGCTAGGGTATTATTGAAATTATTTATCACTTTTTCCCGTTCTTCGGGATGAATCTTATCTGACCAAAATCCTAAATTGATAGTTTGATTATTATAAATATTGTATCCAAATAATTTATCAAATTCTTCGCTCCACCATAACTCTTCCTTCACTAAATCTAAGTCCCAAACAGCATCATTTGTCGCCCGCGTCAACAGGTTAAACCGTTCTTCACTTTTACGCAGTGCTTCTTCACTGCGCAGCCGTTCCGTGACATCACGAAAACTGAAGACTCTGCCAGTAATTTTTCCTCCCGTGCGCTGTGGTATAGAGTAGCGCTCAAAAATTCTACCATCTTTAAATTCGATGATATCGTAACTTTCTAACTCCGGTAACTCGGACAATTCTTGAGAGCGTTTGAGAAAAGTTTCTGGATACTTTAATTGATTAATTCCGAACCCTAAAATTTGATTATTAGAGCGGGAATCGAGCAGGAAATCCGGCACTTGCCACATTTGGGCAAACTTGCTATTAAAAGTGAGAATTTTTCCTTGGCTGTCAACGGCAAGAATGCCATCAGCAGTGGATTCAATGGTGGCTTGCAGTAAGGAAAGAGACCTTTCTAGTTCTAAATCTGATAATTTGCGATCGCTAATATCAAAAGCAGTTACTAATATAGAACCTTTTCGCTCAAACTTAATCAGATCCAATGTTGCTTCTATCCAGCGTTCCTCTCCGCTTTTTGCAATCAGTAAAATTTCATGTTTTAAATTACCTTTTTTGCGGTGTTCGCTAACTTTTCCCCACTTTTTAACTACGGAACGAAACTCAGGATGAATTAAATCATACAAATCCATTGATAACAATTCTTCGCGACTATATCCCGTAATAGCTTCCGTTTGAGAATTGACATAGCGCAATTGTCTGCCTTGATAGATAAATGCAGCAGCATTGACAGTTTCTACCAGTTGTCGAAACTTTTTTTCACTGCGACGCAAATCTCTTTCTACCCGCTTGTTTTCCGTAATATCTTGGGCTACATATAATTTGCCACTTACCTCACCTTTTCCATCGTGAATAGTGGAAATAGATAGGAGTACAATTATCTTTCTGCCATGTTTCGACAAATAAACTTTCTCGACATTGCGGACTGAATCTCCCGCTGTTAAATTTTCAGTTTCTCGCCCAGCCAGCGGTAATTCTGTTTTCTTAAAAATAGTGGCTATTGGTTTCCCGATTAACTCTTTTTTCGAGTATCCTAAGAGTTGGCACGTAGCATAATTTAACGATAAAATATTCCCGGTGGGCGTAGTGGCAACGATGGATACACTAATATCCTCAAAAATATCCAGAGCATATTCGGCAGTTTGTTGCAAATCTTGAGTCATTTTCGCAATAGTATGCCCTATATTCTGCTCGTTATTTTTCCCTTCGACATTGATATTTTGGGGGGAGTCACTATTAATCTTTTTCCCGTTTAAATTAATTTGAGCGATCGCCTTTAATAACATACTCGCCATATTAGTTCTCATCAATAAAGAAACTAATACAGACATAAAAGCCAGATAATAAGCCACCTGATTTAAACTATAATTATCTGCTCGATCTTTATTGGTTTCCGTATCTATAAAAAAATCTGTTGAGGAATTATTCATCTTAATCCGATCGGATTTCTCAACTAAATCGACTTTGCCAGTAGAAGTAGCTCCCCAATTCCGTCGCGAATTGCCATAAATTTGAGGCAATACCTCACTGCTTTCTACTGCATATTTACCGAATTTATTACCTAAATTTTCGGCAAATATTTTGAAATTAATAGAACCCATAACACAGAAGATAGCACCGGTTAAATATCCCAAAAGTAATGGACTACTAATTTTCATTGGCTCCAGTTCCTGATTTTAATAAATAAATCTATCCTTCCCCACAGGATAATAAAATGGAGAAATTAACTACAATCTTAAGTAAGTAAATCAAAACATGACTGTTGAATTTAAATTTATTTTGACCACTAAAATTATATAGCATTCGTAAACTTTTTTACCCCACCCCAACCCTCCCGTTATTAAGTTACGGGAGTAATAAATTCACGGCGCGTGATGGGAGGATTGCTATATAAATGTTCAAATCCTCCTCCCAATCCACTACAATCTTAATATTATTTTGCAATATGTCATTGGCCATTGAGCCAAAAATTATGCGACATTATGCCTAGACAGCACCCGCGATCGCCCTCAACTAAAAAAATTCTAACAGAGAACTCTGGGAGACCTGTCAGAAAAATCAACAATTAGCTTAAAATCTATGCAAAGGCCCACTAATTGAAACAATGAGTCAGACCCTGCCAGAACTCCAAACAGAAGTCCGCACCATGCAAGCAGAAATTGCCACCCTGCAAGAGTCGCGGGAAAAACTATACAAACAACGCTCGTCCTGCCGCGTCACAGTCAGCTTTCCCAAGAACAATACCCCGGAAGCTATTGCCGAGTTCCACCGACAAAATGCTGCTTTTGGCGAACAATGGTTGCAGCAACTCGAAGAGATTGACGGAGAAATCAGAACTGTGGAAAAACAATTGCAACAAAAACAGGTTCTATTTGAATATAAACAAGCTGAAATGGACAAAATGCTAGCCCAACAGCACTGGCAAGATATAGAAAATAAAGTTCAGACAGGGGAAAAGCACTTGGAAGCACAAGCCCGCCGGATTAATCAGATAGCAGCCCAGCTAGAAGCGGAAATACGCACTTTCAAAGCGCTGTCTGATGAGTTGACTCCCAGTTATGCTGAGTGGTTTCAACAACAAAATCAAGTTGTGGAATTTTCGGCAAACACCATCCCTCAAGCAGTTGCTAAAAACAATGGGTTTGTAGTAGAAAGTAAAGAGATAAACTGGGAATAATCATCAATATTTTTGATTCAGGTTCTGGGGAGAGTTAACGGGCATAATTTCTCACTCCCCCATCAGTCATGTACCTAGGTTTTCGTTCCTGACAGCATCAAAATTTTACGTGTTAATGAAACAATTAATTTGGATACTTGTATTTATATTTGCGATTGGAGCTGCCAGTTTGGGTTCCTATTCGTGGCAGAATTTGTCACCAGTAGCCGAAGTTGGGAGGGGAGGGAAGATTACCATTTCCCAAAACCCCTCGGCGTCGCCACTTCCTGCTACCAAAACAGCAGTAGATTTTCCCCAAATTGACGAGTCCCGTTTGTGGAAACATTTGGAAACTTTAGCCGGAGAACGGGATGGAGAGAGCGATCGCTCTTTCACCAGAAATTACATTTCTCAACAATTGAAAATAGTAGGATTTTCTCCCCAATTGCAACCCTTCGAGAGAGGAACTAACATCTTCGCCGAAAGAAAAGGTACAGACTCAACAGCGGGTGCAATTCTCGTCGCCGCCCACTACGATACTGTACTCAAATCACCCGGTGCTGATGATAATGCTACCGGAGTTGCAGTAGCTTTAGAAGTAGCACGACTGCTAGCAGCCCGTCCCACAGGTCGGACATTACAAGTGGCATTTTTTGATCGAGAAGAAATCGGACTTTTAGGTAGTTTAGCTTTTACCAGTAGTCCCGCGCGGTTAAAAAATTTGCAGGGAGTTGTAGTCTTGGATATGGTGGGTTATGCCTGCCATACTGCGGGATGTCAGCGATATCCCGAAGGGTTGACACCCGAAGCTTTTCTGGATGCAGCGGGGGTGACTTCTCCCAAAGTAGGTGAGTTTATCGCAGTGATTGGTGATGCGGAACATCCGCAGTTATTGGGTAGTTTTGCGGAGGCGAGAAAAGCAGGTTTACCACCGATAGTGACGCTACCAGTTCCTCTTAAAGGGGTACTGACTCCCGATGTTTTGCGCAGCGATCATGCGCCTTTTTGGTATCAGGGAGTTGGTGCTGTTTTGGTGACAGATACGGCTAATTTGCGATCGCCCCATTATCACCAATCTAGCGATACCCTAGCCACCATCGATCGACCTTTTTTCGCCGGTTCTGCTCAAATCGTTGTCAACGCTACTGCTAAATTATTGGAAATGCTGTAAATGTCGTAGTGTTGCTGCTTGCACTTGGTGTATTTTATCTATCCATTCTCAACCCCCTGTAAATGCTCGAAAAACCCACCCAAAAAACAGCACGCTCAAGAAAATTACACCAGCAACAATTAACGCCAAACCCAACAGCAAAGCCGCCACAAATAACCAATCAGCTTTTTTCCCAGCAGGTTCAGGGGAACCTAAATGAGCATCCAGCAATTCTATATTCTTGACATTAGCCTTCCAAGCAACATCCAACAAATCTCCAGCCACGGGTACAGTCCCAGCAACTGTATCAAACACGATGTTAGCGGCCATTTGTACTAAAGTCTCTTGTGGCACTCCCATTTGGGCAGATTTAAACACAACATAACCTGCAAAAATGGAACTGATTAAATCACCGCCACCCGGTATCAGTCCCAATATCGGATCGAGTCCAATCCGGTATTTGGTGCCGGGGATGGGAATTGCATTGTCTAGTAAATTGCTGATGCGACGGAGACGGCGCAAGGATGCAACATGGGATTTGTTGGTAGTATTTGGGGATGAATTTTGTATAGGAGAACGGGACATTTAGATTACTCCTGACTTTATTTCTTTGTCCGCGGAGGAGGACGAAAGTTTTTCTAGAAGCGATTGCGATCGCCTAATCATATAAAACCCTCTCTTCTCTTCCTTCGCGTCCTTAGCGCCTTCGCGGTTAAATCATTCCGATACAACCAGAATTGACATCATTTTTCATAACACTGAGAAACCCGGTTTCTATTCAAAACCGGGTTTCCTAATTCTAGCTGATGGCTGTTAGTTTAGCCTGCTATTTGTTGCCTTCAGTGAAGTCGGCATCAATTACATCGTCGCCGCCGCCAGTGGGGCCGCCGTCTCCAGGGCCACCAGGGCCACCAGGACCACCTGCTTGCTGGTACAGGTTGCTGCTAACAGCGTAGAATGCTTGTTGCAACTCGGTTGTGAGGGTTTTGATGCGATCGTCATCTTCGGTAGCGATCGCCTCGCGCAAGTCCTTAAGCAGCCCTTCAATCTTAGTTTTGTCAGATGGGGGAACTTTATCACCCAATTCTGCCAACTGCTTCTCGATTTGATAGGCTTGAGAATCAGCTTGGTTTTTGCGATCGATCCGTTCGCGACGTTCTTTGTCAGCAGCCGCATTCGCCTCGGCTTCTTTCACCATGCGATCGACTTCATTGTTGGGCAAAGTGGAAGCACCAGTAATGCTAATAGATTGCTCCTTACCAGTACCTTTATCTTTAGCAGCTACATTCAAAATACCGTTAGCATCGATATCAAATGTAACTTCAATTTGAGGGACGCCACGGGGAGCTGGGGGTACTCCATCTAAGCGGAATGTTCCCAAATCTTTGTTGTCGTTTGCCATTTCCCGTTCGCCTTGCAAAACGTGAATTTCCACGTTTGTTTGGCCATCTACAGCAGTCGAGAAAGTTTCTGACTTCTTAGTAGGAATAGTGGTGTTGCGGGGAATGATTTTGGTCATCACACCGCCCAAGGTTTCGACACCGAGGGACAGGGGAGTAACGTCGAGCAACAGGATGTCTTTGACTTCGCCTGCGAGTACGCCTGCTTGAATAGCGGCACCAACTGCTACCACTTCATCCGGGTTTACCGTTTGGTTTGGGTCTTTGCCGAGGATTTTTTTGACCAGTTCTTGCACGGCTGGAATGCGTGTAGAACCGCCGACTAAGACAACTTCATTAATTGCAGATTTGTCTAATTTGGCGTCGCGAATTGCGTTTTCTACGGGGATGCGAGAGCGATCGATTAAATCCGAGCAGAGTTCTTCAAACTTGGCGCGGGTCAAGGTGGTGTCCAAGTGTTTTGGCCCGTCTTGAGTCGCGGTAATAAATGGCAAGTTGATTTCTGCTTGGGTAACGCTAGACAGTTCAATCTTGGCTTTTTCTGCTGCTTCTGTCAGGCGTTGCAGTGCTTGTTTGTCTTTGCGGAGGTCAATGCCTTCGGCCCTTTGGAATTCTCCGGCGATGAAATCCACAATTTTTTTGTCGAAGTCGTCACCACCAAGGTGAGTGTCTCCAGAAGTTGCCAATACTTCAAATACACCGTCGCCGACTTCCAGAATCGATACGTCGAAGGTACCGCCACCTAAGTCAAATACGAGGATGGTTTCGTTGCTCTTTTTATCTAACCCGTAGGCTAAAGCTGCTGCTGTAGGTTCGTTGATAATCCGCAGCACTTCAATCCCGGCAATTTTGCCAGCGTCTTTAGTAGCTTGGCGCTGGGAGTCGTTGAAGTAAGCGGGAACAGTAATTACTGCTTGGGTAACTGTTTCGCCTAGATATTTGCTGGCGTCTTCTACCAGTTTGCGCAGAACTTGGGCAGAAATTTCTTCTGGCGCAAATTGCTTGCCGCGGGCGGGACAGTCGAGTTTGAGGCTGTTTCCGACTTTGAGGACTTTATAGGAAACTTCTGTGGTTTCGTGGGTTACTTCGTCAACGCGGCGGCCGATGAACCGTTTTACTGAGTAAAAGGTGTTTTCGGCGTTCATCACGGCTTGACGCTTGGCGATTTGTCCGACAAGTTGATCGCCATTTTTGGTGAATGCTACGACGGAAGGTGTGGTGCGACCCCCTTCAGCGTTGGCAATGACGGTGGGTTTGCCGCCTTCCATAACTGCGACGCAGGAGTTTGTCGTACCTAGGTCAATTCCAACTACTTTTCCCATAGGGGTGTTCCGGCTCCAATCTCTACAAAATTTTGGTTTTCTATCTGTGTGATAGTCTGGTTATTCAGGACTGCGATTTCACCTGGGTAGGTGTACGGATAGTGAGTCCTGCTTTAATACAGTCTTCGATAGGGTGATTATCTCTATACTGCGGGCGGTTAGACCTTGGGATGAAGGCGTGTTTACCGAACCTGTGAGGGACGGTTGCATTCATCGGCTTTGCAACGCTACAGTTGTTGACTGCTTTTCTTTACTCTTCCTAATGTACGGGGTTTGATCGATCGGGGTATTGTGGCAAACCGTATAATTTTTGTTGTATTTGCCGTCTTTGTTGTATAAATTTTGTTTGGTTGCTAGAGGCGATCGCTTTTTTGGATGGAATAGATCGCTTTTTCTGATGCACAATATAAGTAGAATCCGCAACTATCCTGTGACTGTCTTCAGTTGAAACAGCCATAAAAGTTCTCAAAATTCCGTTGCTGTGGTTTTTTCGACTATCGTATTTGAACATTCAAAAGTCACAGGAAGCTACCACCGGAAACGATATCACTCCCGATCGCTTGATTATTCGATTTCTGCCCTAATTATTGTGGAACAGGCCTCACAGCCTGTTCTTAACCAGCTTTGGGGGAGATGGCTATTGACCAATCAGCAAAGCACAAGGAAAGTAATTCAGAGCTTCACCAATTGCTAATTGACCGTTACTTTCTACCATCTGATTTGTAATAGCATCTTTCCAAACAGACGGCATTTCCTCGGACAATTCTAGCTTCGTATCTTTCCAAATTTTTTCGCCTAGTGGCATTTCTTCTGCCTTGACTATCCCCGTCAAAAACCGAGGAGCAATCACAATAGCTGTCGTATTTTCGTAGCTGCGGGCAAAGGCGATGAGATTATCTTTAAATCTCCCAACTACTTCCAGTGGCTGATAATTACCTGATTGAAAAACTTTCAAGTATTGTTTTCTTGCTTCCAGAACTCTGGTGGTCAAAAATAACTTAATTCTCGCATCTTCTTTGGTTGATATCAACTCTTCAATCAGTTGCAAAATATCACTTTGAGCTTGTTGTTTAATTTCCTGCAACACCTGAATTCGGCGCTCAAAATCTACTGGACGGCGGTTATCTGGATCGACATGGCTTAAATCCCAAAATTCTGTACCTTGATAAATATCCGGGACACCAGGAGCGGTGATTTTTAGCAATGTTTGAGATAAGGAATTTAAAATTCCATAATCAGCTACTTTTTTCCAGAAAGGTGCGAATCTTTTCAGGAACTGATTTTGTTCACCAGGTTCGAGAACATGATCGACAAAAGTCATAAAGCCTGTCTCGTATTCGTTATCCGGTCTCAGCCAAGCAGTATGAACTTTGGCTTCGCGGACGGCTTTAATCACATAATCTTTCATGCGGTCAATAAAGTCAGTATTTTCGATTTCTTCAAACGGGAAACTACCGATTAAGGTTTGGTAAAAGAAGTATTCATCATTAGTATCGGGAACCATACGATTCACCAAGTTGACTTTTTTGGAAGAGTTTAACTCTCTCCAAGATTTGACTTGCTGTTCCCATTCATCGGGGATTTCTGACAGTACGTTAATTCGGGCGCGCACGTCTTCGCCACGCTTGGTATCGTGGGTAGCTGTGGCATTCATTTTGTGTGGCCACACTGCTTGCTGATGTTCGTTGAATTGGTGAAATTCAGTGAGGGAGACACCGAATTGACTGGGGTTTCCTCCCACTTCGTTGAGTGATAACAGTCTGTAATAGACGTATAAAAGTGTGTCTTCAATGCCTTTTGCCATCAACGGGCCTGTCAACTGCTGGAGTTTCATCACGAAGTGGCGACGCTGTTCTTTTTGTTCTGTTGTTAAGGTTTCTTCTGCTTCCAACAACAGGAGAGTTTCGATAAAATTCAGTTCTTTTAGCAGCAGTGGGATTTGTTCTTTGGCTTTGGCGATCGCATCTTTTACATAAGTGCGATCGGACTCTCTCAAGCCTTCTTGATTAATGTAAGTTCGGTAAACTGGAAAAATCGCCAAAATGGCTGACAAGGCTTTTTCCAAGCCGGGGCGAGTAAAGTCATTTCCCTGTCGAGATTGACCGGATATATTTTTCAAAAGTTGAGCGAGATTGTCTACATCTCCCGCCAAGTTTTTCTCAATAATTAGCCTTTTTTTGTCTATAAACAACTGTTCGTAGGGGATGCTGAGCCTAGTGAATCTGTAGTATATATCGCTAAATTGCTGTTCGCGATCGGACCGACAAAAAACGCCGTTTACGTAATTCAAAAAGTCGTAGCCGCTGGTTCCTTCAATGGGCCAGTAGGAGGGCAAATCTTCTTTGTGTTCGAGAATTTTTTCCACAGTGATGTAAATATCACCGATTCTGTGCCTCAGCCGTTTTAAATATTCTGTGGGATCGTAAAGTCCGTCGATATGGTCAATTCTCAATCCGGTAAATTTTCCTTGTTCAATCAAGTCGAAGATCAGAGCATGATTTTTATGAAAAACTTTTATATCTTCGACTTTTACCGAAATTAGTTCGTTGACGGTAAAAAATCTGCGGTAGTTAATTTCTTCTGCACCCACTTTCCAAAAAGCCAGACGGTAAAACTGCTCGGACAGCAAATCATCCAGTAGGTTAAAGCTTTCGGGATTCCCCTTTTCTCCATTAAAAAACTTGATATTTTCATCGATAAATTCTTGAACAATCGGATTTTGATTGTAGAGTTCCCACAGCAGCCCTTTGACAAAAGCTATCTGGTCGTATCTTTCTTTACCTTTGGTTTCTGAAGGAATATTCTTAATCAGATAAAGAATTCCCAAAAACTTGATAAAATCAGGATGACGTCTGCCTAATTCCCTGCCTAAATGTCCCAAGTTATGACTGATGAAATTCGCGTAGGATTGTATTTTGACTGGCAATTTTAAGCTATAGTAATTGATGCTTAACCCCAGGTCGCTGTATTTGAGTTGAATTTCGCCATTTTCGAGACACTCTCCATAAAAATTACCTAGCAGCGGAGCCAGCACTCGACCTCTGAGATGTTCGTAACCGTGATCCCATTCGATATCGAAGTAATCGAAATAGTCGGAATCTGGTCCGTGTTCCAATACATCTAACAACAGCAAGTTTTGAGTGTCGTAAGCCATGTGATTTGGGACAATATCTTGCAACCATCCCATTTTTCGGTTGTGGATTTCGTCGGTGAGTGCTTCAAAGTCTTCTGAGGTTCCTAATTCTGGATTGAGCTGATTTGAGTCAACTACATCGTAGCCGTGGCTGCTGCCTTTTCTGGCTTTAAATATTGGTGAAGCGTACAAATCACTAATGCCTAATTCTTCTAGATAGCTAACGATTTGTCTGGCGGCTTCAAAGTTAAAACCTGCATGAAATTGAATCCGATAAGTTGCTGTGGGAATTCGCATCATGTTAATTTTACTCCTAATTTTTTATGGTTTTTTATTTTAAAGAGGAGGCTGAGCCTCCAGGAGTGCATTCCCAGGCTCAGCCTCGGAACGAGAGAAACCAGAGATAAAATACTTCTTTCTGGTTCCTAGGAAGAGCCTGGAAACAGATATCTAGAGGCTCTGCCTCCTGTTTTAATCTAATTCATAGAGCGCAAAACTATGGGGTGTGACAATTAATTCTGGGTCTGAAGTTATTTTTTCTGGCAAGGTGGAACCTGGACCCATCCACTTTGCCTCAGCAGAGTCTAAAATCTTTTTCCAATTGCCTTGGGGAAGTGCTGGCGTAAAAGCAACCTGTTGTTCGTTGAAGTTTAGAATGCAGAATATCTGGCTGTCATCTGTCCACCGACGTAGAAATAAGATTTTTTCTGCTTCGATGCTGGAAACTTCTAGGCTGGTTTTATCCAGTTTTTTAAGGGCGGGTATGGTGCGTCGCAGTTGAATTAAATGTTGGTGCCATTCCCAGAGAATTTTATGTTTGCCTTTTGTTGGTAGTTCCCAGTTTAACTTGCACTTTTGGAAACTGTCTGGACTCTGGGGGTCTTGAAATTCGCCTCGTCCTTCAAAGATTTTAAATTCTTGTTGTTTGTCTTTGCGGATCGCTTCAATTAAGTTTTCGTCCGAGTGTGAAACGAAGTACAAAAATGGTGCTTCTTCTCCGTATTCTTCTCCCATAAATAGGAAAGGAATGTAGGGAGAAGTTAAGACAGTGGCGGCGGCGAGTTTGAGGGATTCAAAATCAACTATTTTTGAGAGTCTATCTCCCAAAATGCGGTTGCCGATTTGGTCGTGGGTTTGGGAAAATACGACGAATTGATGGGCTGGTACATCCTTGGCAGAACTGCCGTGTTTTCGCTTTCTGTGGGGGGCGTATTGACCGGAGTAAACAAAGCTTTCTCGGTAAGATTTTTCTAATTGTTCGCACTTGCCGAAGTCTTGGTAGTATCGGTCGTTTTCTCCGGTGAGGAGGGCGTGCAGTGAGTGGTGGAAATCGTCGCACCACTGGGCATCTAGTCCGAATCCTCCTAGTTCTTTAGGACGCAGAACGCGGGCATCATTTAAGTCGCTTTCTGCTATTAAATAAAGTTGACGTCCTAGCTGTTGAGAAAGCTCGCTGGTGGCATCGGCTATTTCTTGCAAAAACGGTCTGGCACTTACTTCAAATATGGCTTGAATTGCGTCGAGTCTCAAGCCATCGATGTGATAGTCTCGAAACCAGTATAGGGCGTTTTCCAGAAAGTAGTGGCGGACGCCATCGCTGTAGGCGTCGTCGAAGTTGAGGGGGTCTCCCCAAATTGAGCCGTATTTTGAGGTAAAGTATGGGCCGAAGTCACGGAGATAGTTTCCTTCTGGGCCGAGGTGGTTGAAAACGACATCAAGAATTACTGAAATACCTTGTTTGTGGCAGGCGTCGATCAGTTTTTTGAAGCCTTCGGGACCACCGTAGGAGTTTTGGACTGCGTAGGGATATACGCCATCGTAGCCCCAATTGCGATCGCCTGGAAATTGGGCGACTGGCATAATTTCTATGGCGTTGATTCCCAGTTCTTTGAGTTGCTTTAGTTGGGGAATTATGGCTTCAAAGGTTCCGGCTTCGGTGAATGTGCCGACGTGGAGTTCATAGATGATGGTTTCTGCTAGTGGTACGCCTTGCCAATCTGTATCTGTCCAGGTAAATGCGCTTTCATCTATGACTTGGGAAGGGGAGTGTACGCCTTGGGGTTGATATTTGGAGGCGGGGTCTGGTCTGTGGATGTTGCCTTCTAGTTGGTAGGTGTAGAGGGTTCCGGGTGGGATATCTGTAGCGGTGGTTTGCCAATACCCGGCGGCTGATTTTTGCATGGGGAGCAGGCGTTGGTCTGGGGAAACAAGTTGAACTGCTACTTGTTTAAGGGTGGGGGCCCAAACTGTAAATTCGCATTGATTGTTGCCAAGGTAGTTTGCTCCTATCTTCATTTTAAGTTCTGTTCCCGATCGCATAGGTTGGCGGTATGACTAAAAATGCTATTTTGGCAATAGGTCTGTGGAACCCCGATCGCCAACCAGCCTGTTTAAAAAGTAATATCACTTAAAAGAGTAACAGACAACTAACTTTAGACAGAGCCACGTTTACAATTTGGCCCTAGGGCGTGTTTTCAAACCCAAAGATCCCCCCCAGCCCCCCTTAAAAAAGGGGGGGGAAAGAGTCTTTAAGTCCCCCTTTTTAAGGGGGATTTAGGGGGATCTAAATCTTAAGGAGTGGTTTGAAAACACGCCCTCGGCTAAATTAGCAGTGGATTCCATCTACATTATTAAAGCATGAATCTGCTTTGCCCGATCGCCAAATTAGTCCTGTGCCGGGGTGACAATTTTTGCGAAAAATAATGTTTAAAATAGATCTAAAGGTAGATGACAAGTCAGCGAGTGTATTCCTATGGTTATTGCTTTTGGACGGGAAATCTGCTGCAATCTGGACTCGGCGGAGTCTCGCGAATGGTTGGTCACCAACGGGATCGGCGGTTATGCTAGTGGGACGATCGCCAATCTCCTCACCCGCCGCTATCACGGTCTGCTGGTGGCCGCGCTCCAACCCCCGCTGGGACGTACTTTGATGCTGGCCAAACTGGACGAGACGGCGGTGTATCTCGATCGCGCCTATCCTCTTTATACAAACCGCTGGGCCGACGGGACGATCGAACCCCACGGCTATAACTACATCGAAAGCTTTCACCTCGAAGGTACGACACCTGTTTGGAGATTTGCGCTGGCGGACGCTATCCTAGAAAAGCGGATTTGGATGCAACAAAGTGCTAACACAACGTATATTCAATATCGTTTGCACCGCGCCTCAAAACCGATCGCCCTGGCTGTCAAGGCCCTGATCGACTATCGCGACTATCACCACACCACGAGCGCCGACGATTGGCAAATCGGTCTAGAAACAGTGGAAAAAGGCCTGTGTGTGACTGCTTTTGCCAAAGCTGCACCCCTCTACCTGCTAACAGATGCCCCACCAGAGGCTAAATTTCGAGTTTCTACGCCCTTATACAATTGGCACTACGGATTTGACCTCGCAGCCGAAAGGCGGCGCGGATTGGAGTGTTGTGAGGATCATCTACACGCAGCCACTTTCCATTTCACCATCGCACCAGGACAGTCTCTGACTTTAATCGCCAGCACGGACAAAAAACCCGAATTAAACGGGGATACCGCTTTAGAACTCCGTCGCACCTATGACCAAGAATTGCTGCCACAATGGTCAAAAGTGAGAGAAGCTCCTCCTTGGATAAATCACTTAGTGCTAGCAGCGGACCAATTTATTGTCAATCGCCCGGTGCCAGAGGAACGGGACGGGAAAACGATCATCGCCGGCTATCCCTGGTTCAGCGACTGGGGGCGGGATACGATGATTGCTCTACCGGGTCTCACAATGTGTACGGGGCGATCGTCCATTGCTCGATCGATCCTGCGAACTTTTGCGCGGTATGTCGATCGCGGGATGTTGCCAAACCGCTTTCCCGATCGGGGTGGTGCCCCGGAATACAACACCGTAGACGCCACCCTGTGGTACTTTGAAGCAATTCGCGCTTACATAGATGACACCGGAGACGACGAACTCTTGACCGAACTCTGGCCGACCTTATGTGAGATTGTGGATTGGCACATCAAGGGTACTCGGTATAACATCCACCTCGATGCCGAGGACGGTTTGATCTACGCCGGGGAAACGGGGGTGCAACTGACTTGGATGGACGCAAAAATCGGCGATTGGGTGGTGACACCGCGGATTGGTAAGCCGATCGAAATCAGCGCTCTTTGGTACAATGCCATACAAGCAATGGTCAGTTTTGCTCAAAAATTGGGAAAACCTGACTATGAATACCACAAATTAGCCCGTCGTACAGCAGCCGGATTCACTCGTTTCTGGAACGACAGGAAAGGTTACTGTTACGATGTTCTCGACGGTCCAGACGGAGATGATGACCGACTGCGGCCCAACCAGATATTCGCCGTGTCTCTACCCCTAGACTCAAGCTATCTGCCATCGCCCAATTCCTTGTCACCAAAAGAGATGGGGGCTAAGGATCGGCCGCGGTATACACCTTTACTCCCGCCCGATCGATGTCGGGGGGTGGTAGATGCCTGCGCTCAACAACTTCTGACTTCCGTCGGCCTTCGCAGCCTCTCGCCGGAAGACGCGCAATATCGGGGCGACTACGGAGGCGATCCATTGCAGCGCGACAGCGCCTATCACCAAGGCACGGTTTGGGGATGGCTGATTGGGCCCTTTGTGTTGGCTCACTTGCAGGTATACAAAGACCCAGCACAAGCTCGCGAATTCCTAGCACCAATGGCACATCATATATTAGCTGGCGGAGTTGGCAGTTTGGGCGAAATTTTTGAGGGGGACGCGCCGCACGCGCCGCGGGGCTGCACTGCACAAGCTTGGACAGTCGCTGAGGTGCTGCGGGCTTGGTTAGCAATTCCGAGGACGGATAGTTATAGTTGACAGTTGACAGTTAACCGTTGGTTTAATCGGAGGTTTATGGCATTATTATTGGCTGGTGACATTGGCGGAACTAAGACGATTTTACGCTTAGTAGAAAAGACTGTTGAGGGTGAAATGAAACCTCTTTATGAGTTGCGCTATCCCAGTGGAGAGTTTCCAGATTTAGTGCCGATGGTGCAGCATTTTTTGGCGGAAGCTGCTGTGAAGTTGGACTTGGCATCAGTGCCGGAAACAGCTTGTTTTGCGATCGCAGGCCCTGTCCTTAACAATACTGCCAAACTGACGAATTTGCCTTGGCAGCTTGAGGTAAAGCGTCTCGAACAAGAATTAGGAATATCTCACGTTAGTTTAATTAATGATTTTGTCGCCATTGGCTACGGCGTGTCTGGTTTGGATGCGACAGATTTGCACACTTTGCAAGTCGGAAAACTCCGAGAACGCGATCCAATTGCAGTGATTGGTGCGGGTACTGGTTTGGGCAAATGTTTTGCTATTCCCGACACCAATGGGCTCAGAGTTTTTTCTTCCGAAGGGGGACACGGTGACTTTGCACCTCGCTCCGAGTTGGAGTTTCAATTGCTGAAATATTTGTTAGCAAAACACGACATTCCCAGAATATCCATCGAGCGAGTAGTTTCGGGCCAGGGAATTGTGGCAATTTATCAGTTTTTGCGGGACATAAAATTTGCGCCGGAATCAGCGGAGGTAGGGAAAATTATTAAACAATGGGAGTCAGAAATTGGGAAAACTGAAAAAACGGTCGATCCCGGAGCGACAATTGCCAAGGCGGCACTGGAAAAGTGCGATCGACTTTCGGAACAAACCATGCAAATGTTTGTAGAAGCTTACGGCGCTGTGGCGGGAAATATGGGTGTCACCCTTTTACCCTACGGCGGTTTGTACATCGCTGGTGGCATTGCTGCTAAAATTTTGCCACTGATGGAAGAAGGCAGTTTTATGCGGGCTTTTACCCACAAAGGGCGCATGGATTCGCTATTGGAAATGATACCAGTTCACATTGTTTTGAATAGCAATGTAGGGTTGATTGGAGCGGCAGTTTGTGCAGCCGGTCTTTAGGTTATCTTAAGTGGATGAGGGGGGCGGGCACGGGGACACCGCCCCTACAAAATTATGATTTGTCTGAGAATGAAACAGCCCTGGGGGCTGGGGGGCTGGGCTGTTTCATTCTCTTGTAGGGGCTGCCCCCCGTGGCTGCCCCAATCTCTGATATCGTTGACCGTTGTATCGGAATGATTTAACCACAGAGAACACAGAGAACACAGAGAGAAATGAATAATTCCGATGAAGAGAGGAATTGATATGAAACACCTTACCAATTACCAATTACCTATTACCTATTACCCATACTTCGACAACGCTGGAGTCCAAGTTACCTATTGCCAATTACCCATTACCTATTACCCATTACCTATTACCAATTGGCTATAGTTCTCATATATCATATAAAATTACTGCATCTTCAAAATCTTCTTAGCCGCAGCTTCAGAAACCGGCATCACCGATAACCGATTGCCTTTCCTCACCACCAAAAGCTCATCATGACTAAAATTTTCCTTCAGTTCATCCAAAGATATTAAATTGGCAAATTCCTCCACAAACTCCACTCTCACAGTTTGCCAGCGAGGCGCAGCGAAGGTAGATTTTGCATCATAATATTCACTATTTGTATCGAACTGAGTTGGATCGGGGATATTAGTTTCAACGATACGCATCAAACCGACTATTCCCGGTATCTTAGTATTAGAATGGTAAAAAAACACTAAATCGCCCTGACTCATTTCTCGCATAAAATTCCGAGCTTGATAATTACGAACGCCATCCCAGATCGAAATCCCATCTGATTTCAAATCCGCAATACTATAAACATCCGGTTCCGACTTCATTAGCCAATAATTCATACAATCTATTCGTTCTGCTCAAAATATTCGCTCTCCCTCCCACTAGCTTCACCTTTTTTTTGCCAGATTTGATATCCGATCGAAGAATTGGAACAAAATATGCTTCCACTTCTGCAAGCACACAGTTAAGATTAAATAAACCAAAATATGCACGCACAAAATCCCCCAATTTAAACTCAAATTTTCCCAAGTGGGATCGTACACAGGAGTAGGCTCAAAGGGCTGAGGAAGCGTACTCCCATCGGGCAATTTAGTAGCTGCGGGAACCATGGCATTGACATTAACTAAAGAGCCATAAGCACCCACAGACCAGCGGCTTAACATCAACCAAGAAAATTTACTGGCGACACCTTCCATCTTAAACAAAACTCCAGAAAAGATAATCTGAGGTAGTAATAACAGAGGTAAAGCGCTATTAGCTTGAGAGCTATTTTTGACGATGGCTGAAACCACTAATCCGAGACTGACGCAACTAAGTAAAGTTAGAAAAGTGGTAATGCTTACTCCGACTGTCCAGGAAATTAAACTCGGTTCTGGGTGTTTAAAAGCAATCAAAATTATGGCTACCATTAAGATGGTTTGCAATACGGCTAACCCGGACAGGATTAAAACTTTTGAACCTACATAGGCAAATAATCCTAAATTGACTAAACGTTCGCGGAGATAAATAGCTGATTCTTTGACAATTTCTTGGAGAGAAGTTGCCAATCCTACCCAAATGGCTGCACAGGTAAAGACAAACAAAACTCGCAAGGCTAAAGGTGCTAAAGTTGCTTCCGGTGCGCCTATTAATGGGTCTTTGTCTCTGACTGCAAGCCGCAGTAAACTAATGCCGATCGGCGCAGTTAAAAGAGCTAAACTTAAGTTAACGCCGTCGCGGCAAACTAGCTGGAAATAACGTTGAGCAAGTATAAACAGTTGTTGGATAAAAGATACAGATTTTGGCTGGGGAGGGGGGGTAGATTTTTTTTGTGCGGTATTGTCGATGCTGAAATGATTTTCAATGTATTGCTGATAGTAGGGAGAATTGCTAAATTTATCCGCCCAGCTTTGAACGTTGCTTTCTTCTGTTTCTAGTTCGTTGTAAATGTCGGCAAAATCACCAGTTTTAACATCAAAAAAGTCGAGGGCTATCTTTGGTGGCCCGAAGTAACAGAGGCGACCGCCACGACCCATAAATACGATACGATCGCACATGGTGATATTTGCTGTGGCGTGAGTGACTAAAATCACCGTCCGACCTTGACTTGCCAACTTTCGCAACAGTTGCATCATCTTTTTATCCAAACCGGGGTCTAGTCCTGATGTCGGTTCGTCTAAAAAGAAGAGTTTCGGGTTGGCTAACAGTTCGACTCCGATACTAACCCGTTTGCGCTGTCCGCCACTAAGTTCTTTGACTAAAGCCTTGCTGCGGTGAGTCATTTCAATATCTTCTAAGGTTTTAGCGACTACTTGCTTAACATTTGTATCGGGTGGTAGACGTAGTTTAGCTGCATAGGTTAATACTTCTTCTACTTTTAAATCGGCGTGAATAATATCATCTTGAGGGACGTAACCAATTTGATTGCGATAAATATTAAAGTTTTTTCTGAGGTCATCGCCGTTGATATAAACGACACCGCTAGTAGTTTTTTCAATGCCTAATAGTGTCCGCATTAATGTAGATTTTCCCGCGCCACTACCGCCGACTAAGGCGACAAATTGCCCTGGTTCGATCGCTAATTTGATTCGCCTTAAACGCTTGGGAATCACCAGACAGTCAGCATCCAAACGAATTTGATTGCCGGAGTCTTGCATCTCCAACTCGCCACTGTGGTAAATTAGAGTAAACGGACCGATCCGAATGGCATCTCCCTCGGACAATTGTAGAGAATTTGTGACTCGCTGACCGTTAACAAACACGCCGTTGGCGCTGTGGTCTCGTAAAATATAATTGCCGCGGCTGTCTTGGTCAATGGTGGCGTGGCGTCTGGACACAAGGGGAGAGTCTAATTGCAGTGCTGCATTCGGATCGCGGCCCAACAATACCGACCGATTTTTGAGGGAAATTGACTGTTTGTTTGATGCTACAACTTGATTTGCAGTGGGGTTAAAATATGTCAGTAAAACTTGATTTTTTGGGTCAAGACCGATTTTAATTTCTGTACCATTTTTCAGACAATAACCGTCGTTGGGAGTGATGCGGGTGCGATCGACAAATAGGCCATTAGTGCTTGGCTGTTGACCGTTACCGTCGTAAATCCAGTAATTATCACCTACTTGGCGCAAAACAGCGTGAACGCTGGAAACTGCGCGCCAGAGTTCAGGTATGATTAAATCGGCACGAGTGCGATCGCGCCCCAATACGTGTTGCTGCTGTGTCAACTCAAACTGTAAAACTTGGCCTTGACTATTTAAGACTAAATATGGTCGATTGCTTAAAGCTGTGGGTTGTCCTATGCTGCCTGTCATACTTCAATCGCGTTTGTGAGACTCACTTTGTTAGCATATCAAAACCTGGACAACTATAACGACAAAAGATTGTTCACAAAACTCACATTACGCACCAGAAATTTTAATATTTAATTTCAAGAATATAGCAATCCTTGCAGGAGTCGTAAAGTTTTTACCCCACCCCAACCCGGACCTTACTAAGGGGAGGGGGTAAGAGAGAAATTTCACAAATGATTTAGGATTGCTATAGATGTCTCCCAAACAGATAGTCAAAAACAGGCCCTACAGCCTGTTCCACAGGAATTATGGGGGATGTGCGATCGAACTTTTTTCGGATTTACGCGGAGGTGAGAATCAGTTTTTTTTTGAGAATACTCGTTCTTGCTCAATATTTGATAAACAACCCGGTTTCTTGAGTGCTATTCCATAGGTCTTATTAAGTAAATCCACTTAATTAAACGTAAAATACGGATGATATCCATTCCGGTTGTATCGGAATGATTTAACCACGAAGGCGCGAAGGACGCGAAGGAAGAGAAGAGAGAGTTTAATAATTCCGATGCTAACGGATTTGGTATGACCGAAAAGCTGACTGCATAAGTCTTCTTCCTTCTTCCTGAATTTCCCCCCTTGGGGGGGGCTGGGGGGGTGACTTCTTCCTTCTTCCTTCTACTTATCTTCTAGATTCTAGCGGAGGCAGTAGCTCAAGCCGCGCGATCCTGCTACGATCGAATTAGTTAACAAAACTTTGCATAACTGCCGTGACTACACAACAGCTAGTATCAGCCAACAGCTTAGAAAAATTAATTTGGACATGGCGCGGCCACAAAATTCAATATACAGTCCAAGGAACAGGCCGCCCTCTCATCTTAATTCACGGCTTTGGAGCTTCGATCGGACATTGGAGAAACAACATCCCCGCCCTGGCGGCTGGCGGCTACCGAGTATTCGCCCTAGACTTGCTGGGATTCGGTGCTTCTGCTAAGCCAGCTCTAGATTACAGCCTAGAGTTGTGGGAAGAATTGCTGACAGATTTTTGGACGGAGTTGGTACAGGAACCGGCGGTGTTTGTCGGGAATTCCATCGGCGCTTTGCTGAGTTTGATGGTAGTCGCCAATCATCCCGAAATATCCGCCGGCGGAGTCTTGATTAATTGTGCTGGCGGGCTCAACCACCGTCCCCAAGAACTTAACTTTCTTCTGGGATTGGTGATGGGGACTTTTGCTCAATTAGTTCGATCGCCCATTTTTGGCCCGTTGCTATTCCACAACATCCGCCAAAAACACCGCATCCGCAACACCCTGCGCCAAGTCTACGGGAACCAGGAAGCCATTACGGAGGAACTGGTAGAACTCCTCCACGCCCCCTCCTGCGATCCGGGAGCTCAACAGGTTTTTGCGTCGATTCTGACAGCCCCCGCAGGCCCTCAACCGTCGGAATTGCTACCTAAAGTCGATCGCCCCTTATTGGTACTTTGGGGTGCTGATGACCCCTGGACTCCGATCGCAGGTAGTAAAATTTATCAGGATTTGGCGGATAATGGGCGATCGGTCAAATTTGTTTCGATTCCCAACACAGGGCACTGTCCCCACGACGAACGCCCCACTCAAGTCAATGCTCTGATTTTGGACTGGATGGCCCAGTTGAATTGATGAGTCTCCCCAGCATCCCGATCCTTTGTGTCCAAGGGTTTCAAGGCTGATGTTTCCGCTGTTAGAAGACTTGCCAAAAAAAGTTTTGTGAAAAGTCTTGACAGGGTTGGCTGAGTCGGCTAGAGTAATGGACGTGTGAGGAGCGAACCAGTAAGAGCACCGAGACGAAACACGGCCAGTCGTCGGTGCTCTTTCTGTTGAAACCATTTTTTTTAAGTTTTAAATTATTTGACTGAGGCGATCGCATTGGGCGTTGATGCTGGTAGGGCGATCGACCAACCAAAAACCTAGGTCATTAGCTGACCTGTCGTGGGAAAATTAAAGTCTTCCTAAAAGAACGGGACTTTAGACCCAAATTTTTGGTAATAAACTACAAATTTTGATTTTGTGCAACCCATTGAACGATCGCCTCACTCAGCCCATCCAATGTATATTCCTTAGCTTCCACATCTAATTTACCCAATAAGTTGTAGCAACTTTTGGAAGTTTCCGGCCCGATGGAAGCGATGCAAACATTTTTCAACCAATCCTGATTGCGAGACAATTCTGGGCTTTGTTCTATCAGTTTACAAAAATTTTGTACGGTTTTGGAACTGGCAAATGTTATAATATCAACTGCTCGATTTTGCAGCGCAGCTAGGGCGATCGGATCGATGTTTTCGGGACAGCAAGATTGATAAGCTGGTGCTTCGATGACTTGGGCTCCTTTCGCCGTGAATTCTTTGACTAAAACTTCTCTGCCGCCACTTTCTACTCTGGGAAATAGGATTTTGCAGTTGGTAGGGGCGATGCCCCCGCGATCGCCCTCCACGCCCTCCCAAGGGAAGTTTTCGACTAGGGAATCGGCGACAAAGTTAGGGGGAATAAAGTCTGGTTGCAAAGAGTGCGATCGCAAAGTTTCGGCGGTTTTTTTGCCGACAACTGCAATTTTAATTCCGAACAAGCTGCGGGCATCTTTGCCGCTGGCTTCTAGTCTTTCAAAAAAGTAGTTTACTGCGTTGGTGGAAGTGAGAATTAACCAGTGAAAACTTGACAATTGGGCGATCGCGCTGTCCAATGGTTCCCAGGTGGAAGGGGGACCAATCACTAGGGCGGGCATTTCGATGGCGCGGGCTCCTTGTTGCTGGAGGCAATGGGTAAATTGACCCGATTGAGAAGCTGCACGAGTGACTAAAATAGTTTTTCCTGCTAGCGGCAATGGGTTCTTATTAATAGTGATATTTATGTCGATCATGTTGGTGCTTTGGGGCTGGATTAAATATTCGCGTAACCTTACTACTTCCCCAATAATTATCACACAAGGTGACAGAGATTTGCCTGTAGTTTTGGATATGATATCGGAGAGATTCCCCAACCAAATTCGTTGTTCTGGGCGGCCACAATCTCGGATAATGGCGATGGGAGTTTGGCTGGATAATCCATGCTTTTGTAATTGCCAAACTATCTCACCCAAATTGCGCCCTCCCATCAATATTACCAAGGTTTCAATCTTGACTAATGCTTCCCATTCCAGAGCATCTGGTTCGTGGGCGCTCATCACTGCAAAACAGCGGCTCATTACTGGATCGGTGAGGGGAATTCCTGCTAGCAATGGTGCGGCGAAGGCGGAGGAAATTCCCGGTATGACTTCAAAGGCACAGTCCCCTGCGATTAATGCTTGAATTTCGGAGCTAGAACGTCCAAAAATAAAGGGGTCGCCACTTTTGAGGCGGACTACTTGTTTACCTTTGTGGCAGTATTCTACTAGCAAACGGTTGATTTCTTGTTGTTGAGTTGATGGTTTGCCTCCGCGTTTTCCGACTTCGATTTTGAGGCAAGTTACGGGGATTAATTCGAGTTGGGGGATATCGACTAGAGCGTCGTAGATTAAGACTTGGGCTTGGGAGAGCAATTTTTGCGATCGCACTGTCATCAAATCACAATCTCCTGGCCCCGCCCCGACTAGATAAACTTTGCCTTTTGGGTTTTTCACGAGTTTGCCTCCGTGGTATACTTGATATTAAAATTGTCGGTTATATTTGATTTTATGCAGATTATCATCATTACGGCCGCCGATGCAAATTACTTTGAACTGGTGCGAGGCACTATTTTATCGGTGCGGGAAAAACCAGAGGGGGAAAATGTGGCGATCGGCTTTTTCGATCTCGGCTGCACTCCCGAACAATTACAATGGCTAGAAACACAAGTTAATATCATTAAAAAACCCGATTGGGACTTTGATTTTCCTGGCAAAAATGAAGCCCCTCACTATCTAAAAGGACTTTTAGCACGTCCGTTTTTGCGCCAATACTTCCCCAACTTTGACATCTATCTTTGGATAGATGCCGATGCTTGGGTACAAAGTTGGAAGGCTGTTGAACTGTTAGTTAAAGGAGCAGCAAAGCGGGGTTTAGCAGTTGTTCCAGAACTCGATCGCGGTTATTATTTAGCTTACGGCAAACTGTCTTGGTACTGGGAATTTGTTTATCGGGATTATCAAGCAGCTTTTGGGGAAGAAGTTGCCCAGAAATTGCACAGCTATCCTACCATCAATGCTGGTGTTTTTGCGCTGCACAAAAATGCACCGCACTGGGAACTTTGGGCAGAATATTTGGCCCAGGGATTGCAGCAGCACGTATCTTTGATGAGCGACCAAATTGCCTTAAATTGCTTGGTTTACGGCACTGCACTCTTTGACAAAACAGAGATATTGCCGGCTTGGTGCAACTGGAGTTGCAACTTTGGTTTGCCCGTGTGGGACAAGCAGCGGGGTTGTTTTGTGGAACCGTATTTGCCGCAGGAGGCGATCGGGATTTTGCACATGACCGGTCACAAACATGACTTGGTAAAATTAGCCACCACAGACGGCGAAACAATAGAAATCAGCCTCCGTTACCAACCCATTCAGCCGAAAAAAATGACAGTACAAGGACACTCAGAAATCGCAAATAATACTTTATTGCCCGCCGGAGATTACATATCCCCCGGATTGAAAATCATCCTCCCAGATGCGTACTTTCCCAACATGATAGTCGGCGATACTCAGACTTGTCCGTGGCCTTATCTACGTCGAGAAATTCCTCACAATTGGTATGTCGATGGGCGAGCTTCCTCAGTCGGCTTTCTCAGTCGCGATGAAGCACACATTCTTTACAATACAGCCCTGCAATTTTCGGGTAAAAAAGCATTAGAAATAGGCTGCTGGCTGGGTTGGTCAGCCTGTCATTTAGCCCTGGCTGGAGTTGCCTTAGATGTCGTCGATCCGCTATTAGAAAGAGAAGACATCAGACAAAGTGTCATCGATTCAATTCAAGGAGCTCTCAATGCGTCGGGAGTTCAAACTACCGTCGAGCTAATTCCAGGTTACAGTCCCCAACGAGTCGAAGAATTTGCCGCTCAATTCAACCGCAAATGGTCGTTAATCTTTATTGATGGAGAACACGGCGGTGATGGCCCGTTAAATGATGCAATTGTTTGTGAAAAGTTGGCGGAAAAAGATGCAATAATTTTATTTCATGACTTAGCTGCTCCCGATGTTGCTAAAGGTTTAAATTACTTGAAAGAAAAGGGATGGCATACTGTAATTTATCAAACAATGCAAATTATGGGTGCTGCTTGGCGGGGCAATGTTGAGCCAGTCGCACATCAACCAGACCCCAATATTGTCTGGGAGTTGCCAGCACATTTGCAAGGCTATGATGTTAGCGGCACTTCTCAAAACTCCACCGAAATTATTCAAAATCACCAGTCATTGCCGCAGCTTCCAAGTCAACCTTTGATTTCTGTGATTATTCCCTGTTACAATCAATCTCATTTTTTACCCCAAGCAGTAACTAGCGTTATCAACCAAACTTACAAAAATTGGGAAATCATCATTATCAATGATGGCAGTTTAGATACTACTAGCACCGTCGCCCAAAATTTGATAGCAGCAAATCCCCAGCATCAAATTAGGCTAATCGAACAACCGAATCAAGGGATATCAATGGCGAGGAATGCTGGGATAGCAGCAGCAAAGGGCGAATACATCATCCCCTTAGATGCCGATGACATCTTAGTTGAAAATGCCTTAACTTGTCTTTTAGAAATATCTTTAAAATCACAAGTACCTTGCATAGCATTTGGTTCTTATCAAATTTTTGGTGGCAATGAAAATCGCACCGTACCCAGTTATGATTTATATTCACCAATAAATATCAAACAATCTAATATGATTTGCACGTCTTCATTGTATCACAAATCAGTTTGGGATTTGGTCAACGGTTACAAAGGAGAGATGAAAGAAGGTTATGAGGATTGGGAATTTTGGGTTAATTGTCACAAACATAGCATTCCTTTTTTGGGAACCAGAGAAATAGTTCTTAATTATCGTCGAGTTTATGGTTCTAGAAATGAAAAAGCTCAACCATACCATCATAAATTGGTAGCACAAATTGTTTCTTACAATCCAGAACTATACGATATTGAATGTGTAAACAGTGCTAACAGACTATTGGAATCAATCGCAAATTAATCTTTTTTATCTGGTAGGGTGCGTCGCTGCTATATTTTTGATTTTAATTGGAGATTGTCGAGTACGACGCACCCTACAGTATCTATCGGTGGATTGAAATTGTAATTTCAACCTACATTTTATATCAATTCTGGTTGTATCGGAATGATTTAACCGCGAAGGCGCGTTCCCCGCAGGGGTTCCCGTAGGGTAGGACGCGAAGGCAGAGAAGAGAGAGTGAGAGGGCGGGTTTTTGAAATTGTTAGTTTTGGGGCGATTATTGTTGATGAACCCGCCCCTACGGGAATTATGTATATAGCCCGCCAATCACATCCAAAAAACGCTTAACCTGTTTTTCCCAAGTCCAATCAAGCATGAAATTCGCCGCAGCTAAACCGCGACGTTGGGCTTCTTCACGATTAGTATAAATTTGTTCCAAAGCCTCGACGACTTCATCAACCTCCGACTCTCCCCAGCCTTCTATACCGGAAAAATGAACAGTAGGTTTAACTCGTCCCTGATTTGATAAAGGATAGCAATTATTGCTGCTAATCAAATCTAAATGACCCGTATTTGTTGATAAAATAGTAGGAATTCCGCAGGCCATACTTTCCATTGCGACTAAATTAGTGCCGCCTTCGCAGCGATTGGTGAAAACGGCTGCATCGGCTTCTCGCAATATTTGTCCGGCTAGATGATTGGGAATTAAGCCAATGTCGATAAAAGAGTCAACAGGTAAACCGTTAGCTACTAACCATTGGGCAATTCCTAAACTGCCATCGCGGTTAATATTGGGAAGTCCGATGACGTTTCCGGTTTGTTCTATGCCTAACATATATTGAGGCCAGAAGTTGTGCCATGCTGTTAGCAATAATGCTTCGGGATGTTTTTTGTGAAAGCGTTTGAAAGCGGCGACAATAATATCTTGACCTTTGCGATATTCTAGTTTGCCACCGGAGAAGATGACAAAGCGATCGCCAAATAGATTAGATTTGGGTACAGGATGGAAAATTGCGGGGTCAATGCCTTGATTTACCATGGCGACATTAGTCAAGCCGTAGCTTTTCAAAACATCGGCATTCCAGTGGGAACCGGCGACAATCGAACTATATTTTTTGGCTTTTTCTAATGCTTCTGCTGTGATTCTGGTGTCTTCAAAAAAGATGACTCCCACTGGAAAGTCACTGGTAATTTGATTTTCCAAACCAGAGGATGCTAAATTATTGCCGAGGGCGTAAAGTGCTGGAAAGTTGCAATTGATTTGTTTGTCTGAATTGGCTGCTACTAATTCTTGAAACTGTTTCTGTTTTGTTAATAATGGTAATAACAGCGCTTTGTGCAGCGGATTGATAATTTCTGAGATGGAAGGTGGTGCTAATAGTGCAACTTCCCAGGCGGGATTTGTCACCAGTTGCAGTGTTAAATTCATGCCATAAATTCCCCAGCCGCTGGTGACGCTGACTGGCCATGTGATACCTATTCCTGTTAGTTTTGGGGGTGTTTGTGGGGGTTGAATTTGAGGCTGAGCCAAAGCATCTGCGTTACCAGGTTCTGTCTGGGAACGAGGGTCTGTTTTCAAACCCGGAGATCCCCCCAGCAAGCGGGCGGGCACGGGGGCACCGCCCCTAAAAAGGGGAGAGAATTGTGTCAAAGTCCCCCTTTTTAAGGGGGATTTAGGGGGATCTGAATCTAATTGGAAAGCTTGAAAACACTCCCTAGGGGTTAGTGGGGGCGTTTCTGGGGCTTGAATTTGAGGCTGAGCCTGGGAACGAGTAGATTGTAGGGGCGGTGCCCCCGTGCCCGCCCTCTCTTGCAAGGCTGTTTTTAGGCGATCGCACACTCCCTCCCAATCACCCGCTTTTTGCTGCCTAAACAGCCGCACAGTGGGATACCAAGGGCTATCTTCTCTCTCCAACATCCACCGCCAATCGGGCACAAAAGAGAGCAAAATCCAGACTGGTTTTCCTAAAGCACCGGCTAAGTGGGCGACAGCAGTATCTACACAAATTACTAAATCCAGTTGGGAAATAATGGCTGCGGTGTCGGCAAAATCTCCTAACTCTGGGCTCAAATCCTGCACTTGCTGTTGATTGAGTAAAGTGCGATCGCCTTGTGATAAGTCTTTCTGAAGGTTATAAAAACTCACTCCTGGCACGTTTAAAAACTTCCTAAAATCCTTCAACGTACAGGAGCGATCGTGATTTTTTCGGTGCAGCGGGCTACCAGACCAAACAATCCCTACTTTGAGTTGATTGTTGGGTTCTAAGGAATATTTAAAATCCTGTGGGGGAGCTAGATAAGGAATATTCACGGGTAGATTTTCTAAGGTAGTACCCATAATTTTGGGTAGACTCAAGAGTGGCGCTTGTAGTTGAAACTCTAGCAAATCCTTGGGCCTTGTTACTACACGATCTATGCCTGCAACTCCTGCAAATAAACGCTGCAAAGATTGATGACAAGCCACAATAACTTGGCCACCTTTTTGCTTAACTAAAGCTGCGTAACGGATAAAATGAATGGCATCGCCAAAACCTTGTTCTGAATGCAGCAAAATAGTTTTTCCCTGGAAATTACCACCATCCCAAAGTGGTTGGGCGAAATATCTGGCTTCCAATTCTTGAGTTTGCCAGCGCCATTCATATTCAGCAAAACCGCGCGAAAAATTGCCAGTAAGCAGCAAGGCTAAGGCTAGTCTTAAATGAGTATGCGGTGAGTCTGAAGATAATTCAATTGCGCGATCGTAATATTCGATCGCAAGGGCAACTTTTCCATCTTCTTCGAGGGCGCAACCTAAGTATAAGTTAGTTTCACCCTGATTGGGATCGATTTCTAGGGCTTGTTGATAATGGGAAATTGCCTCGGATATTAGCCCGTCTTCTTGTTGGAGATAGCCTAAATGACTGTGGGCTTCTGGGTGACTCGGATTCAGCGCAATTACTTGTTTATATCGGGCGATCGCTGCTGCTTTTTTACCCTGTTTGTTGAGAGCATTTGCTATGTGAAATTCTACCTGAGCGGGTGATAATAAATTAGACTGTAGGGGCGGTGCCCCCGTGCCCGCCCTGTCTTGTGAATGGTGCGTGCCCGCCCTGTCTTGTGAATGGTGCGTGCCCGCCCTGTCTTGTGGATGGTGCGTGCCCGCCCTGTCTTGTGGATGGTGCGTGCCCGCCCTGTCTTGTGGATGGTGCGTGCCCACCATGTGTTGTAAGGCTGTTTTTAGGCGATCGAATACTCCCTCCCAATCACCCGGTTTTTGCTGACGAAACAACCGTGCTGTCGGATACCAAGGGCTATCTTCTCTCTCCAACATCCACCGCCAATCGGGCACAAAAGAGAGCAAAATCCAGACTGGTTTTCCCAAAGCACCGGCTAAGTGGGCGACAGCGGTATCTACAGAAATTACTAAATCCAATTGCGCTATCACCGCTGCGGTATCTGCCAAATCTTTCAAATTATCGCTTAAATCTGTGACTGGAATTTGACTTAATAAAGTGCGATCGC
The DNA here is from genome assembly GCA_020882975.1 of Microcoleus sp. EPA2. Classification (GTDB taxonomy): domain Bacteria; phylum Cyanobacteriota; class Cyanobacteriia; order Cyanobacteriales; family Microcoleaceae; genus Microcoleus. The sequence continues at coordinate 225,908 of JAHRFD010000002.1, forward strand.
CCGCCGATAATTCTTTCTGAAGACTGTAAAAACTTACTCCTGGAAGATCTAACAATTTCAGAAAATAGCTTAAATCAGTCGATCGCATAAAATCTTTCAAATGTTCCGAACTCCCAGCCCAAACAATCCCTATTTTAAAATTGGGGTTTAAATCCAGAGAAAAATGCCCGTCAGCAGGAGGCGATAAATAAGGAATATTTGCCGGGATATTTTCTAGGTTTGTTCCCAAAATGTAGGGCAAACTCATCAGCGGTGCTTGTAACTGAAATTCCGGCAACTCCTCTACTTTAACTACTACTTGTTCAATTTCCGGAATTGTTTGGAATAAACCCTTGAGTTCTGGATAGCAAGAGACCAATACTTTAGCACCTTTTTGCTGGAGAATGGAGGCGTAACGTACAAAGTGAATCGCGTCGCCAAAACCTTGTTCGCAACGTAACAAAATAGTTTTTCCTGCCAAATCAGAACCATCCCAAACTGGCTGTGCTAAAGGGAACCAGTCCAATTGTTTTCCCTGCTCTGTTTCCCATCGCCATTGGTACTCAGCAAAACCGCGCTCGCAGTCTCCATTCAACAGTAATGCTAAGCTTAAATTGAAATGAGCTTTACCACATTTTGCATCAAGTTTCAAGGCTCGTTCGTAAGAGGCAATTGCTTTGGGTATGTCGCCAATTCCTTCTAAAGCACTGCCTAGATTATTCAAACTTTCCACAGAATCTGGCTGCAAAACTAAGGCGGTTTCTAAATTATCAATTGCCGAGGGGAATTCGTGTATTTTTAAGTACAAATTACCCAAATAATAGTATCCTTGGGGGTTGTCAGGTTCTAGGTAAATGCACTGTTGATAAAAGCGTTTAGCCTCTTCTGGCTGACCTTTGGCTTCCATTGCCACGCCCAGATTTATCAGTGCTGGCACGTAATTAGAAGTAGCAAAAAGCGCTTGCTGAAAATAAGCGATCGCACTGGAAAATTCTCCCTGCTGCTGGAGAATTGAGCCGAGATTGTTCAGAGCTTTGACATAGAGTGGATTCAGGGCGATCGCCTTTTGAAAACAAGACACAGCCTCAGCCATATTCCCCTGAGATTGGTGCAAAATGCCCAAGTTGTTGTAGCCTTGAGGGGAGTCTGGGTCGATTTCTATGGCTCGCAAATAATATCTGGCTGCCTCGGTAAAATCGCCGATTTGGTGCAGCGTCACCGCCAAATTAGTTGTAGCTGCTATCAAATCTGGCTGATAAACTAAAGCTTTTTTAAAATAGGCGATCGCCTCGGAAAATTCACCCTGGGACTTCAGCAGATTTCCCAGATTAAACTGTTGTTGAGCTAAGTCTAAACTGGACTGATTTTCGATTAATTTTTCCTCTGGTTGATGCTCGCAAATCTGAGATTTTAGCGCTAAAGCCACCCGCCCAAAAACCCCTTCCCAATCCCCGGCTTTTTCTTGTCGAAACAACTTGGCCGTCGGATACCAAGGACTCTCTTCGCCCTCCAACATCCAGCGCCAATCGGGGGTAAAACAAAGCAAAATCCACACTGGTTTAGCCAAAGCCCCAGCCAAATGCGCCACTGAAGTATCCATAGAAATGACTAAATCCAGAGCCGAAATGGCCGCCGCCGTATCAGCAAAATCATGCAAATAAGCACTTAAATCTGCTATTTGCATTTGCTCTAATAAGGTACGTTCTGCTTCTGGGCATTCCTTTTGTAAGCTGTAAAACTCTACTCCCGGAATATCTAATAGTTTTACCACGCAAGTTAAGGGAAATGAACGCAGGTTATTTTGGGAATTTTTAGGATTTCCAGACCAGACAATTCCTACTTTTAAGTTAGAAGTTGGACGAAGAGTAAATTCTAGACCTGGTGGCGGTGCTAAATAGGGAACCTGGGCGGGTATAGTTGCTAAGGTGGTACCCAAAAGGTGAGGTAAACTCATTAATTGAGCGCGGACATCAAAATCCGGGGCTGTTTCTGGATCGACTATTAATCGATCGATGGCCCAAACCTGTTCAAATAAGCGCTGTAATTGGGGCGAACACCAAACAATGACGTTGCCGCCTTTTTGCTTAACTAAATCTGCGTAGCGGATAAACTGAATGGCATCGCCTAAACCCTGTTCTGGGCAAAGTAAAATAGTTTTTCCCTCCAAATCTTTACCGTCCCAAAAAGGCTGGATAAAGTTATTAGTGGGAAACTGTTTTTCTTGAACGAGCAGCCGCCATTCATACTCGGAAAAACCGCGTTCAAAATCTCCCATCAGCAGCAAAGCTAAAGCGAGATTTAAGTGAGCTTCTGGGTGAGTTTTATTGAACTCTACTCCGTGACTGTAGCAGGCGACAGCATCTGTAAACTGTCCTTGTTGCCGCAAAGCATTTCCCAAACCGTTGCAGGAATTAATTCCATCGGGTTGAAGTTCGATCGCCCGTTGGTAACATTCGATCGCCTCTGCCATTTTTCCCTCATCCTCAAAAGCCTTACCGAGATTGTTCAAAGCTGTTGGGAAGTCTGGTTTGAGACTCAAAGCTTGGTGATAGCAGGCGATCGCCTTGGCAATTTTTCCCTGTTTCTGAAACACAATTCCGAGATTACAATGAGCCTCAGCATGGGATGGCAATTTCTGAATCGCTTGCTGACAAACGGCTAGAGCCTCATCTAACTTTCCTTGCTGTTGCAGGGAACTCCCCAAACTAATCAGAGTTTCTGCTAAACTCGGTTGCAGTGCAGTCGATCGCTCGTAATACGCGATCGCCTCGGCGATTTTTCCTTGTCGAATAGTAGCGTAGGCTAGATTGTGCAAGGCTTCAAAGTAATTCGGTTCGATCGCGATCGCCCGTTCATAATTGGCGATCGCCCGATCGTAAAACTCCTTGGCTTCCCCTTCTTCATCCCCTTGTTTTTCCAAAGCAATGCCCAAATTCAAGTAAGCTTCAGGACAATTAGGATTAACTTCAATCCCTTGCTGATAGCAGTTTATCGCCTCCGCCAACTCCCCTTGGGCTTCCCGCGCCAGCCCCAGATTAATCCAAGCTTCGGCGCAATGGGGGTTTAAACTCAAAGCGCGATCGTAAACTGCGATCGCCTCTGCTGTTTCCCCTGCATCCGCCAGAGCACTCCCCAAATTGCTGAGAGTTTCCGCCAAATTCGGCTCAAGGGCTAAAGCTTGGCGGTAATGGGCGATCGCCTCTGGGAGCAAACCCATTTGTTGTTTGACAACACCCAAATTGCTGTACGCCATGGGGTTATGAGGATCGATCGCGATCGCCCTGGAGTAGCATTCGATCGCACCCGCAAACTTGCCTTGTCGCTGGAAATCACGCCCCTCCAGCAACGCTGCATCGGCCAAATCCGAAGGCGCGCCATGCACAGAAACCGCCAGCCCCAGAGCCTGCACCACCCGCCCAAAAACACCCTCCCAGTCACCCCTGATCGACTGACGGAAGAGCCGCGCCGTGGGATACCAAGGACTATCTTCCCGCTCCAAAAGCCAGCGCCAATCGGGGGAAAACGCCAGCAAAATCCACACTGGTTTGCCCAAAGCCCCCGCCAAATGGGCAACAGCGGTATCGATGGTAATCACTAAATCCAGTTGGGCGATCGCGGCTGCGGTATCAGCAAAATCCCCCAAATGGGGGCTCAAATCGACGATCGAGGTTTGATGTAACAACGCGCGATCGGCCTGTGACAGCTCTTTCTGCAAGCTATAAAAACTTACGCCAGAAACGTCCAAAAGTGGCAGAAATGCGCTCAAACTGCAAGAACGCTGCATATTCTTGCGATGTTTGGGATTCCCCGCCCAGACAATCCCAACTTTGAATTTGCGTCCTGGTAATAGAGCAAATTGACAATCTGCTGGGGGTGTTAAATAAGCAGTATTTGCAGGGATTGTTGACTTAGTTGTACCGAGAATGTATGGCAAACTCAACATGGGTGCTTGCACATCAAATTCGGGGATTAGCTCGCCTTTAACTATTAGTAAATCAATGCCATCAACGGTGGCAAACAAGCGATGTAATTGCGGATAACAGCCAACAATTACTCGTCCCCCTTTATTTTTGACGATCGCAGCATAGCGCACAAACTGAATAGAATCGCCCAAACCTTGTTCGGCGTGGAGTAAAATCGTCTTTCCCTGTAAATCAGAACCATCCCAAAGGGGCCGATATTCTCTGGCTGAAATTGTATCATCTGGCCCCGTCAAGAAACCGGAATGACTTGTGTGAAATCCTTGAATTTTCCAACGCCATTCGTATTCAGCCAAACCATTTTCTAAGTCTCCCACCAACAGCAAAGCCAGGGACAAATTCAGGCGAGCGCTAGCGTGTTCTGGATTCAAAGATATCACTCGTCGATAACAGGCGATCGCATCTTCTACCGCACCTTTTTCGAGAAAAGTCCGGCCTAAATTGTTGATAGCTTCCACAAAATCTGGTAGCAATTCCAGAGCTTTGTGGTAATATTCCAGGGCATCTTCTAGATTACCCTGTTCTTGCAATACTGTTCCCAGATTGTTTAAAGCTTCCCAGCTATGGGGTTGAACTTCCAGCGCTCGCCGATAGAGATTTACAGCCTCTAAAAGTTCGCCATTTTCTTGTAGCGCCACGGCCAAATTTATCAGGGCAGGTACGAAATCTGGTTGCACCGCCAGAGCTTTTTGGTAATGTTCGATCGCCTCTTGTGCTTGACCTTTTTCTTCAAATATTTTTGCCAAATTGTAAGCTGTTTGAGGAATCTTTTGGTCGAGTTTCCAAGCTTCTCTATAGTGCGGAATTGCTGCATCTAATTCTCCCTTTTCTTGTTGGAGAAAACCCAAGTTAATTCTGGCTTGGACGCAATTGGGGACAGTAGAGATAATCTGTTCATAAAGGGCGATCGCCTCTTCTTTTTCGCCGATTTCCATTAAGGAGTCTGCTTGCTGCAATTGTGCTTCTAAAGTGGCAACATCACGCCCATGGAGTGCAGTCATCTCAATCCCCTGGGAAATCTCTGCTTCCCTCCCCATCACTAACGAGTTGCTAGTTTCCTGTGTGGTTTGCAGGGGCAGGAATTGCAGCGATTCTGGGGTGGCATTGGCAGCAATCCCATCTGTGGCATAATTAGCATTATTGGCGATCGCAAAACAACTTAAAGCAGCTTTGACATCCTCAAACAATCCTTGCCAATTTTCCGGCTGACTTTGGCGAAACAGTCTCGCCGTCGGATACCAAGGATTGTCCTCTCTATCTAGCAGCCAACGCCAGTCAGGAGCAAAGGAAAGGAGTACCCAAACTGGTTTTCCCAAAGCACCAGCCAAATGTGCAACGGAGGTATCGACACTAATGACTAAATCCAGTTGAGAGATAGCAGAAGCGGTATCAGCAAAGTCGTTGAGATGGGGACTCAAATCCGGGACTAAGTGTTGATGTAATAAAGCGCGATCGTCCTCGGACAAGTTTTTTTGTAAACTATAAACAGCGATTCCCGGTACATCTAAAAATTGCATAAAATCGCTCAAATTACAAGAGCGTTGAGCATCTTTTCGGCGTTTGGGATTTCCTGCCCACACAATTCCCACCTTCAATTTAGCATCAGAAGCGAGGGCAAATTTGCATTCAGGAGGCGGGGCTAAGTAAGGAATATTTGCCGGGATTGTTTCCAAAGTTGTCCCCAAAATATAAGGCAAACTCATTAACGGTGCGTGAACATCAAAGGCAGGCAAATCTTTAAAATTAAGTGACAAATATTCCACACCAGCAACTGTAGCAAATAACCGCATCAATTCTGGATAGCAAACCAAGATCACTTTTGCCCCTTGACTGTAAAGCATCGGCGCGTAGCGAATAAACTGAATCGAGTCACCCAAACCTTGCTCAACGTGGAGTAAAATAGTTTTTCCCTGTAAACTCGAACCATCCCAAACTGGTTGGGTAAATTGTCTCGGTTGTAGTTGGGAAGTGCGCCACCGCCACTCATACTCAGCAAAGCCGCGTCGGAAATCTCCGAATAATAACAAACTTAGGGCAAATTCTACGTGGGCTGTACTGTTTTCTGGCTGCAATTCTAAGGCTCGACAATGACAGGAGAATGCTGATTGAAATTGTCCTAGAGTGACAAAAGCGTCGCCCAGATTATTAATTGCATCCATGAAATCTGGTTTTAATTTTAAAGCTTGTTGGTAATAGGATATTGCTAGCTGTATTTTGCCTTGTTCGTGGTATCCTGCGCCGATGTTATTCACGCATTCAGCATTGTTTGGTTCTAGTTTTAGGGCTTGTTGATAACAGTCAATGGCTGCTTGAAATTCACCTTGCTGTTGCCATATTGTTCCTAAAGCGATTATGGTATTGATTAAATCAGGATTGGTCTCTAAAGCTTTTTGGTAGCAAGCAATGGCGGCGTGGGTTTGACCTTGTTCTTTGAAAAGATTACCTAAATTATGGGCGATTTCGCTCCAGGTTGGTTCTAGTTTCATGGCTGTTTGATAGTAGCTAATAGCGGCGTCGGTGTCGCCCTGTTGCTGTTTAAGCCAGCCGATATTTTTGTGGGCTAATGCTGTATGGGGAGCGATTTCAAGGACTTGTTCATAGGAGGCGATCGCCCTTTGATGTTCGCCAATATCGAGCAAAACATGAGCCTTGTTTAAATGCGCTTCTACAAAATCGGGCTGTTGGGCGATCGCTTGTTCATAAAAGGCGATCGACTCAGCCATTTTACCCTGCTGTCTCACAGCGATTCCCAACAAACAAAGCACATTCGCAGACTCCGGCTGTACGGCTACGACTTGTCTGTACAAACTTTCAGCTTCTAACAAACGCCCCGCTTGGTGATATTCCCAAGCAATTTTCAAAGAGTCTTCCACATTCAGTTTACTGACAGGTTGTTGTGATTTCTTTTGAGAAGCCATAGTTATCTTTGTTGTTTGGGATTTCGCTAACTGGTAAGTGCCAAATTTTTGTAATGTGTTAACTATTCCTTCCTTCTATTTACCTCCTCCCTCTTCCCTCTTCCCTCTTCCCTCTTCCATCCCCCCTTGGGGGGGTAGGGGGGGTAGGGCGGTTCTTCTTCAATCTTCCCTCTTCAATCTTCCTTCTTCCTTCTTCCCTCTTCAATCTTCCTTCTTCCCTCTTCCCTCTTCAATCTTCAATCTTCCTTCTTCAATCTTCCTTCATCCCAACCAACAAGCTGCTGGAAAAATTATATACTCTAGAAAAAATAACTTCCAGATCCATTGATAAAATTGAGCTACCTGCATTTTATCCTCCAAATCAACTTTGAGGCTCCAAAACCACATCAAACCCAAAGCTACCACATGAGTAAGCGCCAGAAATCCTAAATTAACATTTGGCAATATTAACACTCCTGCTAAAATTATGCCGACATAGCAAACAGTCAATACCCAGCGAGACAAATCAAAGACGGCCGGCTTTCCCATTTTAATCGTAAACGTTGTAATATTGTATTGCCGATCGCCCTCCATGTCAGGAATATCTTTAAAAATGGCGATCGCAAAAGTAAACACCACTACAAATACCGTCAGCACCCAAACTTTCCCAGGAATCGCCACAGACAAACTCTCCAAATCCCAGCCCGAAAAAACACTTTTCGCCCTTCCCACACTCAACACCCAATTAAAGTGCAAAAATAACCCTAAATTTACAATCGCGCCCCGCACCGTAAAAATGCACAGCGCCGCCCAAAAAGGAAACCGCTTCAGGCGAATTGGCGGCAGAGAATAAGCAGTCCCGATCGCCAAACTGACACCCACAGTCGCCAGCAAAAACGGTCCTTGAAAAATCGCCGTTAAAATTGCGATCGCACCAGTCAAAGCAACTATTAATTCTCCGGTTTTCTGAGAAAACTCTCCCGATGCTAGCGGCAAATAAGGCTTATTAATTTTATCTATTTCAACATCTTCTAACTGATTCAATCCCACAATATAAATATTACCACAAATACAAGCTAACCAGGCCAAAGCCAGCGGTAAAAATACAGGATTCGCCAACAGTAGATCGCTTTGGGCGATCGCATACAAAGCCAACACGCTCAAGCTAGTACCGATAATTGTGTGCGGCCGAGAAAACTCCCAAAACGCCCTCAGCCAGCCTTGCGGAACCCAACCATTGCGATCGCTCTCAGACTTACCCACAGAATCATTACTCATAAACCTAAATTACCCCAAAAATTAATTAACAAATTGTCTCACAAAATAAGAACATATCTTAAAATTAAATTGCTTAATCACCAGGTGAGGGAAACAGACTATTGTCTCCCCATCCCCCTTTTTCAGTTAAACCCTACCCCACAAAGCCAAGCCACCACCTCGTCCCCTAGCCGCAATTATCCCATCTTCCACTAGAAAATAAGCAAAAAAAGCCTGTTTCCCCACACTCAAACTCAAAAATTCCGCCTCCCGCGCTTCCCCACCGCGAATATATCCTTGATATACAGTTTTCCCCAACAACTTCACCATAATTCTGGTAAAATCAAAAGCTAAAATATTATTAGGTAAAAACTTAGTAGGCCCGGAAAGAGTCAGTTCCATAGTCCCAACTTTCACAGAATTTTCGACTCGGCCAATTTCACTATTGTCTTCTCCTTGGGCCACAGGTGCTGCGGAGTAAGCTATTTGAATTTTCGCCAGCCACTGAGGAACGTATTTGCCCGCACCTAACACAATCCCCGCTTTTTGTCGAGTCTTTTTTGTGCCAGTGATAAAGCACAGTTGCCAGTGGCCGATTAGCTGGTGAAAAGTATAGCGAGGTTTAGTTTTTTTGGAGTTTTTTTCGGCGGCTAGCAGGGCTGTGACTACTGCGTTGGAAGATGGTTTAGAATTAGATTGAGCGGCTTGTTCTAGAATTGATATATGTTCCATTTAATCAACAATATAGTAGCAGGAAGTTTGGGAGTGATGAGTTTAGTCCTCAACAGCGAAATTAGACCCTAATCAGGACTTTAGTCCTGACTACAAATTTGACAACAGATGTATTTTACCGCTCAACTACTTAATTAGTGGAGAAAAACATGGTTACGATCGCCCCAAACAACACAGAAATCATCATCATCGGCAGTGGAATCGGCGGGTTATGTTGCGGTGCAATGCTTGCCCGCTATGGCTTTGAGGTTATAGTTTGCGAAAGTCATTCCCTCGCCGGCGGGGCTGCACACGGCTTTGAAAAGGGCGGATTTAACTTCGACTCCGGGCCCTCTCTCTACTCAGGACTATCTTACAGCCCCTCGGCAAATCCGCTGCGACAAGTTTTGGATGCGATCGGCGAACAACTCCCCTGCATCACCTACGATACTTGGGGCTGCTGTTTGCCCGAAGGCGATTTCGACACTTCCGTCGGCGCGAGTCAATTTGGCGAAGTGCTCGCCAGACTGCGAGGCACCGCCGCCGTCGCCGAATGGCAACAACTCCAGCGCGTCATGGAGCCCTACGCCCAAGCAGCCACCGCCTTACCCCCCCTGGCTTTGCGCTTCGATTTAGGGGCTGTTTTCACCCTAGGCCAATTTGCCCCAGCTTTCCTGCAAAGCGCCGGCAATGCCCTGAAACTGGCTGGCCCTTTCAGCCAAATTATGGACGAAAATGTCAAAGATCCCTTTGTGCGCAATTGGCTAAACCTGTTGTGTTTCCTGCTGTCTGGACTTCCGGCAGAGGGGACTATTTCCGCCGAAGTCGCCTTCATGTTTGCCGACTGGTATCGCCCCAATGCCGTTTTAGACTATCCCATCGGCGGTAGTGCAGGTTTGGTAAATGCCCTGGTACGGGGTTTAGAGCGCCACGGAGGCCAGTTGCTGCTGAATTCTCACGTCGCAGAGGTTTTGGTGGAAAACAACCGGGCTGTGGGCGTGCGACTGCGATCGGGCAAAGTTATTCGATCGCACAAAGCCGTCATCTCCAACGCTTCTGTGTGGGATACCCTGAAACTGCTGCCTGAAACTTCCGTGCCCAAAAGCTTTCGGCAACAGCGACAGGCAACTCCCGAATGCGACAGTTTCATGCACCTGCATTTGGGAATTGACGCCACGGGAGTGCGATCGGACTTAGCCTGTCACTACATCTTTGTCAAAGACTGGGAACAGGGCATTAGCGCACCTCAGAACGTCGTTCTCATCTCGATTCCCTCCCTCCTCGACCCCGGACTCGCCCCAGCCGGAAAGCACGTCATTCACGCTTACACGCCCGGAAATGAGCCCTACGATTTGTGGCAAAATCTCGATCGCACCAGCGTCGCATACCAACAGCAAAAACAAGCACGGGCAGAGGTAATGTGGGAAGCCTTAGAGAGGATTATTCCCGATATTCGATCGCGCACAGAAGTCACCCTCATCGGCACACCCCTCACCCACCAACGGTTTTTGCGCCGCCATCGCGGTTCCTACGGGCCTGGAATTCCCGCGGGTAGGGGCTTGTTTCCGGGGCCGGGAACACCTTTAGCAGGGCTGTATTGCTGCGGAGATTCCACCTTTCCGGGCATTGGTTTGCCCGCTGTGGCCGCTAGCGGGGCGATCGCCGCTAATTCCATCGCCCCATTGCACAAACATTTGGAAATGCTGCGCAGTATTAGAAATTTCCAATAATTATTTGTAGTTTCTGGTTTGTGATTGGTCAATTTTAATTAACTTTACGCTCAGTAACCAAAGTCAAACTTACCCATTCACCTTTCTCATTATAACTGCGAATCATCCGCAACCTCAAGTCAGGTTCCACCAACCAACCAGCCTCAAAAAATACAGATTTTCTGAGTTCAACTTGCACAGGTAATGTGCAAGAACCACCGTCAGGAAGCAGCAAAACTTGCATCGGCGTAGTACCTTCCTTAAAATTAATCACCGAACCTTCTATGGTACCTGTCGAAGCGATCGTCTTAGCCTCAGCATTGCTACCAAAACTAATTTTCTGCACCAGGCGATCGCCACTTTCCAAATCCAATTGCAGTTTGGTAGGATAGCAATCAGGCCCGCGCCAATCTGGATACATCGTCACTGCTTCCCCATGCCATTCTCCCAGTAAAGCGTCAACAGTCAAAGGCGGACGTTCAGGCACATTTTTATCCGGCTGATGTTCCCGAATTAAAGTCAACGTTGATAAATTTCCCTTAGTATCGTACAACTGAACTAACCGCAACCGGCGATAATTATAGACAAAACCAAACTCAGCACCGCATTCCGCAAACGGCGCTATTTGAATAGTCCCCTGACAAAAAGATCCATTCTCAAAAAATAGGATATCCCGTCCCAAATTTTGATATTCTCGAACAATTTCCCGGACTTCTGGTTCGCCGACACCACTAGGATTTGGGTAAAAACGACGCAGTTTTAATCGGACAGTTTTACGCTCGTTAAGACTTTCGAGAGTAATAATACTAGGAGTATCTTGAACAACCTCTCCCCGTGGCGATAACTCAGTAAAAGAACCGTGCCATTCTCCCAAATTTTGCATAAAATTTTCCCATTGTGATACCATGTTTTTACCTCTCATTTTTTCCAAATTTTATCATAAAATCTATTTTTTAAAGTTACTTAAACAATAGATTTTATTCCTTCTTCTTTCTTCTTTCCCCCCTTGGGGGGGTTCTTCTTCCTTCTGCCTTCTTCCTTCTTCCTTCTGCCTTCTGCCTTCTTCCTTCTGCCTTCTTCCTTCTTCCTTCTGCCTTCTTCCTTCTGCCTTCTGCCTTCTTCCTTATGTCGAAAAATAGAACTATAACTCTGCTAACAGATTTTGGATTAAGCGATGTTTATGTGGGAGTGATGAAAGGTGCGATCGCCCAAATCAACCCCCAACTCAAAGTCATCGACATTACCCACGACATTGGGCCTCAAAATATAGCCGCGGGTAGGTTTTGTCTGATGACTGCCTATGCTTATTTTCCCACAGAAACCGTACACATTGCTGTCGTCGATCCTGGTGTGGGGAGTAGCAGAAGGGCGATCGCGATTCAATGTGCTAATTGCTTCCTTGTCGGGCCCGATAACGGGTTGTTTAGCGGAGTATTGAGTCGGGAAAGGGCGATCGCCTGCGTCCAACTCACCAACCCCCAATACTGGCGCACACCTCAACCCAGCAGCACTTTCCACGGTCGCGATATTTTCGCTGCTGTGGGCGCTCATGTGGCCACTGGGGTGCCGTTGGAAGAGTTGGGAGAGGCGATCGACCCTGCCAGTTTAGTACAGTTACAGATACCAAATTGTACCGTTACAGCCACAGGTATAGAAGGCTGTATCCAATATTGCGATCGCTTTGGCAATCTAATTACTAATATCCCAAAACATAGCATTCAAACCGAAAATTGGTCAATCACAATTAGCAATTTTAACAATACAATATTCATACCCAGCGGCCAAAGCTACAGCGACAGCCAACCAGGAGATTTGATGGCGATCGTAGGTTCCGAAGGCTGGGTAGAAATCTCCGTTAACGGCGGCAGCGCTCAATCTATACTAAAATTAGACTGTGGGGCGATCGTCCAATTAGTTTTTGAAACTAACAATCAGGATTAAAAAATCAAAAACAATAATTATTCACCTCCCAAAGTAGCCTACTTTGAGGTAAACTAAATCTAGATGGTTCCTCTGTTAACAGTTGATTATATAATTTATCCGCTTGCCAAAAAGAGTCTTGAGGCAAAAATCTAAATATTGATGCAGCAATATATTGTTTTTCTTGTTCAAAACTTATCCAGTTTCGTGATAATTCTTCTGCGGCATGACCAGTAGTATTAGAACCCGAAAAAATATCTACTACCAAGTCTCCCGGTTCACTAAGAAAATTTATAAAAAATGACGGTAATCTTTCGGGAAAACGTGCGGGATGCACCTTAATATTAAACTCTTTGCACCAACGCAAGTATTGAGAATTACTTTCTGAATTAGCAATTTCTAGTAAATTAGATGGAATAGCACCTCCATTATCTTTAGCAAATCGATCGCTAATATTATGACCGGAAGGACGTTCCTTGGGCGTGTAAAATTCATCAGCATTTTTCAAGAGTTTTTTCATTCTCTCAGAATACTCTACTTTGACTTTAGTAATATTTGCTTTAGGCCGCTCTGTTTTAGCAAGCCACCAAACAGTATTTACAGAATCTTTAGCCCGAATTTTCTGTTTATTCACCCACTCTATAGGAGATGGAAGTTTTGAAGGATTAAACCAGAAAAACTCTTGAGCAAGCTTAAATTCATATTCGTCACATAACCTAATAAGTACGCGGTAATTGTAGAGCGAACGTACAGGTATTCCTTTTTGATAAGCACCCCCAAGGTCTATAACAAAACTGCCAGTATCCTTGAGAACTCTTTTAATTTCAGGAGCAAAGCCCAGCAGCCAATCAACATATAAATCTTGATCTTCATTTCCATAACTCTTTTTGCGTTGCAATGCAAAAGGAGGAGATGTCATCACCAAATCTACAGAATTGCTAGCAAGACTATTCAGAAGATGAAGAGAATCTCCCAAATAAGATTGACCGTATTTGGTGGTGTAAATTGGTGCCGGCAAAATGTTACTCATTTGTAATTTAGATTTTAGTTTAAGGTACAACAGACACAAACTGGTTTAATTATCATCCAGATCCGTACTTTCAGTACGTTGTTTAGTCCGTAAATTCTTCGTACTATTCACAAAGCGAACTTTCAGTTCGTTTTTATGAATTGTAAAGAGCATGAATTACAAAGAAGCCAGACGACAATTTGCGGCAAAGGTAAGCCAATTGCGCCGAGAAAAAAGGATAACACAGGACGAACTAGCAGAACTTATAGACAAGACTACTGACTATATCAGCTTATTGGAACGCGGTGAAAGATCCCCATCCTTTGAAGTTATTTTTTCTCTGGCAGAAGCTCTTGATGTACCCGCTACTTATTTAATCAGTTTTAGTCAAAGCGGTGAGAATAAAGCTCTCGTTAACACACTCATAGCTGAACCAGTTTCCCCTTCGGTTGTAGAGCCTGTGGAAGAGGCTGTTACTACAAAAGAAGAACGTATTTCAGATGCTAAACGGCTCGAAAATGCGATGAAAAGCATCCAAGAATTGCAAACTCTCGCAAATGAATATGGGATTACCGATATTTTTCAAGATAATGGAGGAAAGACTTTACAGTTATTAATCCTTTTAGGGCTGCGTATATCACCTGGCCGCGAAGGAAATGATGCTATTGACGCCGAAGGAAAAGAATACGAGCTTAAAACAATCAATATTTCACTGAATCGCAGCGGTGGCGTGACGACTCACCATCATTTGAATGAGATTATACTTGAAAAATATCGCAAAGTAGGAGCTTGGTATATTGGATTGTATGAAGGCATAACTCTCAAGCAAATTTATAAACTCACACCCGAACTTCTAGAACCAAAATTTAAAGAATGGGAAGAAAAGCTCAAAATTAGAAATGACGCACTTAATAACCCTAAAATTCCCTTAAAATTAGTGAGACGGGGGGAACTTGTCTACTCAGATAGTCAAGGATAGCCCCCCGCCAACAAATTTGATTTTGGGAATTAGCTTATGTATAGAGCCTATAAATGCAGACAGCTATCAGCAGCTAAAATTAAGCAACTACAAAATTCACCAACTTTCCAGGCACCACAATCACCTTTTTAATCTCCTTACCCTCCAGATGCCGCTTAGCCAAATCTGACTCGCGAGCAAAGTTTTCCAAAGCAGCTTTATCCGCAGCAGAAGGCACTTGAATTGTACCGCGAGTCTTGCCCATAACCTGAATTACCAGCGTAATTTCATCAGTAACCAATGCAGAAGCATCCACCATCGGCCAAGTTTGCGTGTGTACCGATTCGCTGTTACCAATCAACTGCCACAATTCATCAGCCATGTGCGGTGCAAAAGGCGCTAACAATCGAATTAAAGTATTGATTCCTTCTGCATAAATCGGCGAATCTTTACATTTAGCATCAGTCAAAGCATTGCTCAATTTCATCATTTCCGAAACCGCAGTATTGAACTGATACTCACCCTCCAAATCATCGCTCACTTCCTTAATCGCAATGTGAATCGCCCGCCGCAAATCCTGCTCAGCTTTACTTAAAGTGTCCTTCTCCCCCCCTTGTAGGGGCGGTGCCCCCGTGCCCGCCCTGACAGAGGGGGGTGCAGCAAACTCTGTTACCAACCGCCAAACGCGATTTAAAAAGCGGAATTGTCCTTCTACATCGGCGTCATCCCACTCCAAATCTTTCTCCGGCGGCGCTTTGAATAAAATAAACATCCGCGCCGTATCAACCCCGTATTTTGCCATCACATCCAAGGGGTCAACACCGTTGTATTTTGATTTGGACATCTTCTCATAAAAGACTTGCAAAGGTTCTCCCGTCTGAGGATCTTTTGGATTTGCAGCATCTACTTCGCCTGCTGGAACATATTTGCCAGTAACGGGATTTTTATAGGCCATTGCTTGCACCATGCCTTGAGTTAATAGGCGCTTAAATGGTTCGTCGCAATTAATCAAACCCCGATCGCGCAAAACCTTAGTAAAGAACCGTGAATACAGTAAATGCAGGATTGCGTGTTCAATTCCACCGACATATTGATCCACCGGCATCCAATCATTGGTTTTCGCCGTATCAAATACTTGCTCCTCATTTCTCGCATCGGGATAGCGCAAGAAATACCAAGAAGAATCAATAAAAGTATCCATCGTATCGGTTTCTCGCTTGGCCGGGGTGCCGCAACTCGGACAAGGAACATTCACCCACTCTTCCAGCTTGGCTAACGGGGAACCTTTGCCCGTAAATTCTACATTTTCCGGCAAAACTACTGGCAAATCCGATGCGGGTACCGGTACGATTCCGCAGTTGGGACAGTGAATTACAGGAATAGGAGTACCCCAATAACGCTGTCTAGAAATCAACCAATCTCGCAAACGATATTGGACTCGCGCTTTGCCATAACCTTGGTTTTCGGCATATTGAATAATCGCTGATTTGCCTTTAATTGAATCCATACCATTAAAGCTTTCAGAATTAATCATAATTCCAGATTCTGTGTAAGCTTCGGTCAAAGGCACTTCATCATCTGCCACAATTACTACTTTAATTGGCAGTTCATATTGAGTGGCAAATTGGAAATCTCGCGTGTCGTGGGCGGGTACTCCCATCACTGCGCCGGTGCCGTATTCGTACAGCACGTAATCGGCAATCCAAATCGGGATTTCTTCACCGTTGAAAGGATTGATGGCTTTGCCGCCTGTGGGAATGCCACGCTTGGGTTTGTCTTCTGCTGTGCGATCGATTTCCGTTTGCAGTGCCACTTCTTTCACAAAGTTTTCGACTGCCGTTTTGTGCTCCGGTGTAGTAACGCGATTAGTTAAGGGATGTTCCGGGGACAATACAACATAACTCACACCATAAACTGTGTCGGGACGAGTGGTGAAAACAGCGATTTTTTCATCCATCCCCACAATGGGAAATTCTAAGTAAGCGCCGACGGATTTGCCAATCCAGTTGGCTTGCATTAATTTGACTCTTTCGGGCCAATCTGGCAATTTGTCTAAGTCATTTAATAACTGTTCGGCATAATCCGTAATTTTCAAGAACCATTGTCGCAATAATTTGCGCTCTACTTTGGCACCGGAACGCCAGGAACGACCTTCGTTATCGACTTGTTCGTTTGCTAAGACTGTTTGATCGATGGGGTCCCAATTAACTGTGGCTTCTTTTTGGTATGCTAATCCTGCTGCTAAAAATTGCAAGAAAATCCATTGAGTCCAGCGATAATAATCGGATGAACAAGTTGTAACTTCTTTTGTCCAATCAAAGGAAATGCCTAGGCGATGAAATAAGTCTTTCATTTGGGCAATATTTTGATTAGTCCATTGTGCTGGGGGAATTCCTCTCTCGATGGCCGCATTTTCTGCGGGTAAACCAAAAGCGTCCCATCCCATCGGATTCAATACACGATAGCCTTGCATCCGCTTGAGTCTGGCAATTACATCAATAATTGTGTAGTTGCGGACGTGGCCCATGTGCAGGTTTCCTGATGGATAGGGGAACATGGATAATGCATAAAATTTAGGCTTTTGGGTATCTTCTGGCATTTGGTCTAAGTTTTGCTCAGCCCATATCTGTTGCCATTTTTCTTCTATGGATGCGGGGTTATATCTGGAATCCACAACAATTTCTCCTTTTAGGATTTAGTAGTGTTTGCTTGAATATTTTTGCACATTCAAGGGGCCTCGATTCGGATTTTTTGAGTTCCAAGGATTTTGGCTCCTGTTTGTGTATTATATATTGTAGTATATAAATTTTGGTTGGGGCGTGGTTTTACCAACAATAGGACTTATGGAACAGTCCTATTGATTAGCGCAACCATTCCCCAGTCACAGTTACTGTTTTTGGGTGTTACCAGCGTGCAAACCACACTCTTTTAATGTCGATTCTTCCCACCACCAGCGACCTTCCCGTTCGTGTTGATTTGGCAATACTGCTTTCGTACAAGGTTCGCAACCAATGCTGACAAAACCGCGTTCGTGGAGTTTATTATAGGGGACATCCAAAGCACGAATGTAATCCCAAACTTCTGCGGAAGACCAGTTTGCTAAGGGGTTGAATTTAATTAATTCATGGTCGGGAGTAGAAAATGCAGTATCCTGTTCAATCACTGGAATATGGTTGCGGGTACTGGGGCTTTGGTCTTTCCGTTGGCCAGTAATCCACGCATCTAAAGTATTTAGTTTGCGGCGCAGTGGCTTGACTTTTCGCACGCCACAACATTCTTTGTGCCCATCTTCATAAAAGCTAAACAATCCCTTTTCGTCTACTAAGGCTTGTACTTCCGCTGCATCGGGAAACATGACTTCTATTTTAATGCCGTAATGTTTTCTAACTTGTTCTAAAAACTGATAGGTTTCCGAGTGCAATCTTCCGGTGTCTAGGGTGAAAACGCGGAAGTTTTTGGTGAGTTTTGAAGCGAGATCGATCAGCACTACATCTTCTGCGCCACTGAAAGAAATTGCAATATTGTCAAAATTTTCTAGGGCAAATTTAAGAATATCTCGCGGTGTTTTTGTGCTGTACTCTGCTTCGAGGGCCGCAATGTTTAGATTGGTTCCAATGGCTACCATACTTTTCTGTTCTCCGTGTTATTTTTTGTCTAACCCTGAATTGTAACCGATCGCAGTCT
This sequence comes from Microcoleus sp. EPA2, assembly GCA_020882975.1. Classification (GTDB taxonomy): domain Bacteria; phylum Cyanobacteriota; class Cyanobacteriia; order Cyanobacteriales; family Microcoleaceae; genus Microcoleus. The sequence continues at coordinate 244,012 of JAHRFD010000002.1, forward strand.
CTCTCATAGCGATCGATTTGACAATCCAGCATCCACAGTACATACCGCCAGATTCATCCCTGGAGAAACAGAAAACCTGCTATCCCATTGATTTGGGAACAGATTTATTCCTTCGCCGACAGACTGACGGGGTTGCTTTCTTCCACAGACTTCTCCTCAAAAGCTCCTAAAGAACAGGTAAGATGCCTGTTCCACCATCATTTTGGGAGATGTCTAATAGTCTCCTCTAACATCTAAAATCGGTAGCTGAGTTATATTTGTATTTGCATTGGGGTGAATTTATCCCTGAAGGCTATAGTCAAAGAGGCGATCGCAGCGCCACTAATAAAACCGATATACCGTCAAAAATAGCAAGGAAGTGTAGAACCATGTCAAAAATCTTAGTAGTAGACGATGTTCCCAGCGAACTAGAAATCATCTGTCGCATTCTTCAAGATGTGGGACTGGAAGTAATCCGGGCCGGAGATGGCGCAGAAGCGATCGCCCGTATCCAAGAAAAAGCGCCGGATCTGGTCGTTTTAGATGTAGTAATGCCACGAATGAACGGATTTGAGGTGATTCGAGAATTGCGGGGCGATCGCAAAACTGCATATTTGCCCGTAGTATTTTGTACTCATAAAAACACCGAGATCGATCGAGCTTGGGGAACTGATTTAGGGGCTGATGCTTACCTCAGCAAACCCTTTGAACCTCAGCAACTTGTCAACATTGTACAGCGTTTGCTATCAAAATAAACTCCGGCTCAAAGATAGATATTTTTTTATAGTGTCACAGGGATCGAGGGCGAAATTTTACCAAGGGCGAGTTCCGGCGATCGAATAAGGGCTAACAGATAGCACATAATTTCTTTTTTTAAGCTACACTAGAGACTAAAAATAAGCCATGAAAACAACTGCTTCTGGCAGTGCAGGGAATCAGACAAATGGAACAAAGCAATTTCTCGTCTTCGCTCAAGCAGACAGTTTGTTTGGCGTCGAGTTAGAAACAGTGCGGGAAGTGCTTTCCCTCAAAGAACAACCCATTTCGCCGGTGCCGAACACCCAGTCATTTTTGCTGGGATTAACCAACTTGCGGGGCGAAATTTTAGCCACAGCAGATTTTGGTCGGTTCACAGGTATCGCACCAGTTGATACCCACCATTCCAGCAGTCGCATCTTAGTTGTGGAAGCGCCCGATCCGCGAGACTTAAGACTGTCTAAAATCCGCATTGGCTTAGCTGTCTGCCGCGTTGAAGGAGTTTTACCTCTAAATCCCGATCGCATTGTCTCCGCCATAGACGTCAGTTCTGACCTCGCCCCCTTTCTCAAAGGTTTGTACAATTGTGATGGACGCTTACTGATGATTGTTGATGTAGAAGCGATCGCCCATTCCGAACGCTGGTAAGGAGCATAATTTTGATTTGGGAATGGTTCATGGGGAATGGGTAATTGCAAATAATCACTAACCACTAACAAATAACCACTAACAAATAACCACTAACAAATAACCAATAACAACTAACTTATGCAACTTATCTATGACTTTGTGGCAACAACTTTTACCTTAACCTTACCAGATATCTCCCCGCCCTTGCTGCTTGGGGTAGCCAATAGTATCATTTCTTTGTGTTACTTTGCGATCGCCTCACTGATTACTTTAGGTTTGTGGCGAAACCGCAAATTCGGCTTCGACACCTTCGCCACAGTCACAGGACTTATATTTTGGAGTTGTGCCTTCGGGCATAGTGGCCACGCAGCAGAACACTTAGGATTGCCACACTCCCCAGTTTGGCAAACGGTGTGCGATTGGATTACTGTAATGCCGGCGATCGCCTTTTTAAGCCTCTCCAACCGCTACAGCTTATTAGTAGGTTCCACCCAAATTCTGCAATCTAAAAAAGACACAGAACAAGCCCTTAGTGAAACTACTCAGCGATTTCAAGCCATCTTCGAGCAAGCTTTTCAATTAATAACGCTATTGCAACCAGACGGTACTCTGATCGAAGCCAATCAAACAGCCCTAGAATTTGGTGATTACGAACCATCAGACTTGCTGGGAAAAAAATTTTGGCATACACCTTGGTGGGCATCATCCCCAACAAACCAGCAACAACTAAAAACTCACATCAAACAAGTATCCGCAGGCAAATTTGTCCGAGAAGAATACGAAATCACCGGCATCAATAACCAAGTGACAGTAATTGACCTGTCATTGAAACCCCTATTAAATGAAGCTGGAGAAGTATTTCAAATTCTCGCCGAAGGTCGCGATATTACCCAAAGCAAACAAACCGAAGCTCAATTTCAGCAGCTAACCGCAGAACTAGAGCAGCGAGTGCACGAAAGAACCGAACAGATTTCCCAAACCAATGCACAATTGCAACAAGAAATTAGCGATCGCGCCGCAGTAGAACAACAGCTATTGCGGCTCAAATCAATTTTAGAAGCAACCACAGACTGGGTAGGCATGGCAGACAGCGAAGGGCACAGTCTTTATCTCAACCGCGCCGCCAGAGAAATTTTACACGTTGGCGTAGACTCGGATTTAGCCGGAGTCAGTATTTCCGCCCTGACATCACCCAAAAGTATCGACACTATTATGAAAGTCGGCATACCCTCCGCTTGCCGAGACGGAGTGTGGAGTGGTGAGACAATTTGGCAGACTTTAGAAGGCCAAGAAATACCAGTTTCTCAAGTAATTATTGCTCACAAATCTGAAAATGGAGAAGTGGAATTTTTGTCAACCATCGCCCGCAACATTAGTAATCGCAAGCGCACAGAACAAACCTTGCGACAAAACTTGCAAATGCTCGACCTTGCCAGCGATGCTTTGATTATTCGAGAGCTAGATGGCACAATTAACTACTGGAATCAAGGAGCATCGCGCCTCTACGGCTGGACCAAGGAAGAAGCCTTGGGAAAAGTCACTCACAACCTGTTTCACACTATCTTTCCCAAACAACCTTTAGCATCTATTTCCGCACAGCTAGAACAGCAGGATTATTGGGAAGGAGAACTGATTCATACTACCAATCACAACACCCAAATTACCGTATTCAGCCGCTGGACTTTGCAGCGAGACGAACAGGGAAACCCCAAAGCAATTTTAGAAACCAACAACGACATTACAGAGCGCAAGCTTGCCGAAATCGAAAATAAAAGATTGATTTCGATCGTAGAAAGCAGCTCCGATTTTATCGGCGTAGCAGCGATAGATGGGCAGGCAATATACTTGAATCCCGCTGGAATGAAGCTAGTTGAACTTCAAAACATGGAACAAGTCAAAAGCAAAACCATGTTTGACTTTTTCACACCAGAAGACACTAATATACTCAGGGAAGAGATTCTGCCTGCTACGATGCGAGATGGCTTGTGGCAGGGAGAATTCCGGTTGAGAAACTTTCAAACCGGCGAAAACATTCCCATTGACTTTACCCTGTTTACCGTCAAAGACCCAGAAACAGGCGAACCAGTCGGTTTAGCGACAGTTACCCGCGACATTAGCGATCGCAAGCGGGCAGAAGAGATGTTGCGCGATCGGGAAAGACTGTTCCGAGCCATTTTTGACCAGTCATTCCAATTCGTGGGGCTGCTAGATCCTGATGGTACTGTTTTGGAAGCCAACCAAACAGCCCTCGCCGCCGGCGGGTTCCGACTCGAAGACGTAGTAGGCACCCCATTTTGGGAAAACCAGTGGTGGCAGATTTCCCCAGAAACCAAACAACAGGTGCGCGAGGCGATAGCCAGGGCCGCCGCCGGCGAGCTAGTCCGCTACGAAGTTGACGTACTGGTGGCTGGCGGTGCAGTGGCCACCATTGACTTCTCCATCAAACCGATCGCCGACGATACTGGCAAAGTCGTGTTGCTGATTCCCGAAGGCCGCGACATCAGCGATCGCATTGCCCTAGAACGAGAACTAACCTTGCGTCAAGCCCGCTTTGACGCCTTTTTCGCCGCTGCACCAGCGGGAATGTTTATCACCGACGAACAACTCCGCTTCGTGCAGTTCAACGAAAAACTATCCGAACTCGGCGGCCAGCCAGTTTCAGCATACATTGGCAAAACCTTATGGGAAGTTGAACCAGCAATGGCATCGACCACCTTCCCTCTGTACCAGCAGGTTTTGAGTAGCAACCAAGCCATTTTAAACATGGAACACTCCAATCCAACTACCGCACAGCGAGATGTGATGCGGGATTGGCTCTCATCTTACTTTCCGCTACCGGGAGAAGATGGCAAGCCGATCGGGATTGGGGCTTTCATTTTGGAAGTTACCGATCGCAAGAACCTAGAACGAGAACTCGCCTTGCGTCAAGCCCGCTTTGACGCATTTTTCGCCGCAGCCCCAGCCGCCATGTTTATCTTCGATGACCAACTGCGGTTCGTGCAAGTAAATGAAAAATTGGCCGAAACCACCGGGCCTTCAATTGCCGAACACCTAGGGAACACGGTGAGGGAAGTTGTACCCGAAATGGTTCCCACCCTAGAGCCCATGTTGCAGCACATTCTTGCCACCAACGAACCGTTTTTAAACATAGAAGTTTCCGGCACAACCCTCAGTCAACCGGGCGTACTGCGATATTGGCTAGCCTCTTACTTTCCTTTGCCAGGAGAAAACGGTAAGCCGATCGGTGTCGGCGGAGTAGCAGTCGAAATTACCGATCGCAAACAAGCAGAACAAGAGCGCGATCGGTTTTTCACCCTTTCCCTAGACTTGCTGTGCATCGCCGATTTTGAAGGCAAATTCAAGCGCGTCAATCCCGCCTGGGCAACAACCCTCGGCTACACTTTAGAAGAACTACAAGAACAACCTTTTCTCAATTTTGTTCATCCAGACGATCGCGACCAAACCGTATCCGAAGCTAACAAAATAGCTCAGGGAGTCGAAACAATCGCGTTTGAAAATCGCTACCGCTGCAAAGACGGTTCCTACAAGTGGCTGTCGTGGAAATCACGACCTTTACACCAAGAAAAGATCATGTATGCAGTGGCTCGCGACATTACCGACAGCAAACACGCCATTAGTCAATTACAAGAAACAACCGCCCAGTTAGCCCGTTCCGAATCCGAATTTAGACAGCAAAAAAACCTCTTGCAACTGCTAATTGATAGCATTGGTGAAGGCGTAGTTGCAGCCGACACAAAAGGCAATTTTTTCCTGTTCAACCCGGCCGCCGAAAATATCTTTGGCTTGGGTTCAACAGACACACTGCCCGACGAGTGGTCGGCAAAATACGGTTTATTTTTGAGCGATGGAGTCACTCCCTATCCCACCGCCGACATACCTTTAACGCGAGCCATTCGAGGAGAAATAGTTGACGACGCAGAGGTTTTCACCAGACACGCCGGCAAGCCAGATGGTGTGTGGGTAAAAATTAACGGCAGGCCGATCAAAGACGAAACAGGGGCGATCCAAGGTGGCGTAGTTGTCTGTCGCAACATCACTGAAGAAAAAGCATCTACCAAGCGAATGCAGCAGTTAGCAGAGTCACAAGAACGCTTACTGCAAGAACTCAAAACGCGACAAAATGCCCTCGATGAATCCGCCATCGTCAGCGAAACAGACCTCAAAGGCATCATCACCTACGTCAACGAAAGATTCACTCAAATATCTGGTTACAGTATGGGAGAACTCCTCAACCGCGACCATCGCATCGTCAACTCCGGCTATCATCCCAAATCATTTTTTCAAGAAATGTGGCTGACGATTTCTCGCGGCTTGGTATGGAAGGGTGAAATTAAAAATCGGCGCAAAGACGGCTCGTTTTATTGGGTAGATTCCACCATCGCCCCCATCTTTGACACCAACGGCAAAATTATTAAATATATTGCCATCCGCTTTGACATCAATGAACGCAAAAAAGCACAAGAAGGACTAGAAAAATTAGCAGCAGAACGCAAAGCCGAAGCTGATTCACTGACCCAGCAAGTCCTCAAATTGTTAGGAGAAATTAAAGGCGCGGCTCAAGGCGATTTGACTGTCAGAGCAGAAGTTAATAACGATGTTTTAGGTGCTGTCGCCGACTCCTTCAACTTCCTGATCGGTTCCCTGCGAAAAGTAGTAACAGGAATTCAAACATTAGCAGAACAGGTAACATCAGCCACCGATGAGTCAATTAGTAATACCAGCCAACTGACGCAACAAGCAGAAGTTCAAGCAGCCAAAATATCTGCCATCATGCAAGAAATCGATCGCATTGTCAATTCAATCCGTGACGTGCGAGATGTTTCGGTGCGCGCCGAAACAGTCGCCCAACAGTCTTCTCACACCGCTGAAGCCGGCGGTATGGCGGTCGATAGAGCTGTAGAAGGCATTAACGAACTCCGACTGACAATCGCCTCAACCTCAAAAATGATGAAACGTTTAGGTGAGTCTTCCCAACAAATCGGCAAAATTGTGACATCTATTTCTCAACTTGCTTCCCAAACTAATTTGCTAGCCCTGAATGCTACCATTGAAGCCGCGCGGGCGGGGGAACAAGGTTTAGGTTTTGCAGTTGTAGCCGAAGAAGTGCGAAAATTAGCAGAAAGATCCGCCGGTGCTACGGAAGAAATCTCCGAAATTGTCGGCACAATTCAAGAAGAAATCAGTCGTGTCATGAAGGCAATGGAATCAGGGACACTGGAAGTAGTCGAAGGTACTAAACTCGCCAGCGAAGCTAAAACTCACCTCAACGCCATCATCGAAGTTAGCCGCGAAATGAATGCTTTGGTGCAAAATATTACTCGTGCCTCAGCCAAACAAACAATTTCGGCTGAGGAAATTTCTAACAGTATGCAGCAAGTGAATGAGATTGCGAATACAACAGCTCAAAAAGGTTCCGATGTTAAAGCATCTTTGGACGATCTGTCTGGTTCTGTTGCTAAATTGCAAAAATCAGTCGCGAATTTTAGAAGTTAGTCAGTTGATAGTATGAATGATAACGACTTAAATGAATTAATAGATGCTTTTATCGCTGAAACCCAAGAGTTTCTGCAATCAATGGAGAGCAACTTATTGGGGATGGAATCTGGTGATTTAAAACAACGAGAAGCCGCAGTAAAAGAAATGTTTCGAGCGGCTCACTCCATCAAAGGTGCTGGTTCGATGTTGGGGTTTAACAACGTATCTGTCGCAGCTCACGCTCTGGAGGACTGTTTTGTCATTTTTCGCGATCGCACAGACTTGTCAACCCTAGAACAGACAACAGTAACTCTATTGCTACAAGGTGTGGATGCTCTCAAAAAAATTACTACCGAATCAATTCACCACTCCGATGTCAGCAGTCTGGATCAAACAGAAAACTTGGAGATAATCGCCCAAATTCAACTTCAATTCGAGCGTCAATACGGCAAGCCAGAACCACCGGCAGTTCCGGTAATGAGCAAATCCCCCGCCCCAGAAACCCTGAAATTGATTTTTGAACACGAATTACCCCCAGTCTTAAATCGCCTAGAAACCGAACTTTCCCAAGCTTCAGAGGCTGATTTAGCAACCAGCGTCACCGCACTCAACCAGGTTTATTACCAACTCTCCGGTTTAGCTGGAATGTTGCAATTGCCAGACTTTGGGAAAGTTGCCGAACCCCTCAGAGATTTAATCGACTCCAAGGATTTAACACTAGAACAGTTGCAATCCCAGGGTTGGGCCATCGCCCAAAACCTACAAACCGCACGTCAGCAAATATTAGCAGGAAAGGCGATCGACCCCCCCAAAATCTCCCCCGCCACTCAGGAAGAAAGCCAACCAGAACCCAAAACCAAGGACACCCACGCACCATCCACCGCCCCTACAAAATCCTCAGTCCCCAACCCCCAGCGCCCCACAATCCGAGTAGACTTAGAACGCTTGACAGAATTAGTCAATCTAGTCGGGGAATTAGTCATCAACCGTACCAACTTAGAACTTCAAGAATCCGAACTCCGCAGCGAAGTCAAGCGCATCCGTCGCAGTATTATCGATTTAAACCAATTCGGCGGTCAGTTGCGAGAAGAATATGACAGGATGAGCTTTGGAGACTGGAAAAGTGCCCATGACAACCTAGGAATCGGAAAATTTGCAGAACTCAACCCAGAAATTCCCACCATTACTAACGGCAAATCCTCTAGACCCCATTCTCACTTTGATGTCTTAGAAATGGATCAATACACAGAGTTCCACTCTACAGCCTCTGAAGTGATCGAAACCACCGAAGCAATTGCTCAATCTGCCACCAAATTAGACTCCTTATCCATGAGATTCGAGCGCAGTATCGACCAACTGCGCCGCATCACCGAACAACTACGCAGTCGCGTCATGCAGTTGCGAGTCGTCAGTTTCAGTCGCGCCGTCGATCATTTGCCACGAGCACTCAGGGATATGTGTCTCACCTATGATAAAGATGTCAATTTACTGCTGTTGGGACGCGATACTAAAATTGACGAAAGTTTGCTAGATGCTTTGCGCGACCCCTTGGTACATCTAGTCAGAAATGCTTTTGACCACGGCATCGAAATGCCAGAAATTCGGCAGCAAATGGGCAAGCCCGCCAGCGGTCAAATTGAAATAGAAGCGCGACACCAAGGAGGTCAAACTATTATCACTGTCGCCGATGATGGTAAAGGTATTGACCCGGAAATCATTCGCCACAAAATTGTGAAAAAGGGTTTGGCGACAGAGGAACAAGCCCAAGATTTTTCGATTGCGGAACTCTACGATTTTCTATTTTGGCCTGGTTTCAGCACAGTCGAAGAAGTGAGCGACCTTTCAGGGCGGGGAGTTGGCCTCGACGTGGTACGGGCGAATTTGCGGACGGTTCGAGGCACTGTAAAGGTGGATTCTCGCCTGGGAAAAGGCACGAGTTTTATCATCAAACTGCCACTGTTACTGTCGATTACTGATGCCTTGATGGTGAAGACCGATCGCAATAAAATAGCAGTACCCCTCGATGCTGTCGAGGAAATTCTCCACATCAAAGCCTCCGAAGTGCACACCGCCGGCAATCAGCCCATGCTGTGGTGGCGGGAGGAATTTATTCGTTTAGTGCGACTCCAAGACTTGCTCGAATATAGCGTTTTAGGCCCCGATGCCCCCTCTCCTGACCCTTTGACCCAAGACCACATTCCGGTGCTAGTTTTAGCTTCTAGCGAAGGAATGCTGGCGGTGGCCGTAGAACGGCTCATCGGTCAGCAGGAAATTGTGGTAAAACCCTTACCATCGCCTCTGTCTAAGCCTCGTGGGGTTTTGGGGAGTACAATTTTAGGAGACGGGCGAGTGGTGACTATTTTGGATGTGGATGATTTGGTGGGTCAACCTTCAACCAATAGTTCGATCGCCCCTGTGTCTGGTAAAGTACCACATTTAGCACCAACTTCGAGTCATGCACCGCAAATTTTAGTGGTAGACGATTCCTATACAATTCGGCAATTGCTGTCATTGATGCTGACTAGAGCTCGCTATCGAGTAGTGCAGGCCAAGGACGGCTTGGACGCCCTGGAAAAGTTACAAAACGGTCTCGATTGCAGTTTAGCGATTGTGGATATTGAAATGCCCCGGATGGATGGATTTGAATTTTTGCGATCGCTGCGATCGACCCAACGGTTTGCTAAAATTCCCGTAGCCATGCTCACCTCCCGCAGCGGTGAAAAACACCGCCAAATGGCAATGGAACTAGGCGCAAATCAATACTTCACCAAACCTTACAGCGAAGCCCAACTTTTAGAAGCCATCCCCAAACTAATCAAACATCAAACAATATGATTAACGAACCGCGAAGACACAAAGAGCGCGAAGAAAGAACAGCATTTTCTTCCTTCCCCCTGATTCCTTCCCCCTGATTCCTTCCCCCCTTGGGGGGGGTAGGGGGGGTTCTTCTTCCTTCTTCCTTCTTCCTTCTTCCTTCTTCCTTCTTCCTTCTTCCTTCTTCCTTCTTCCTTCTTCCTTCTTCCTTCTTCCTTCTTCCTTCTTCCTTCTTCCTTCTTCCTTCTTCCTTCTTCCTTCTCCTATGACTCACGCCAACTACAATCGCCGCTTCCGCAACCAGAAACAAACAAATGCCAGAACCCCGGCTCGCAAATTAGTTTCCTTTGGTCTAGGCAGCGTTTATTATGCTGTTCCGATTGAACGAGTACAGCGCGTTGTCAAAGACTTTAATCCCTACGGTTTTTTAGATAGTGGTAATAGTTTAGTCAGGCATCAGGAAGAACTAATTACCCTAATTGATTTATCGAGAATATTTAATTCCACTAAAAGTATGGCTGACTGCAACTACCTAATTGTTTGCACTTTCAATCAAGGCGAGCGCTTGGGAATCCCCATTCCTGATATGCCGAAGATTTTAGAAATTTCCGAAGCAGCTTTTTGCGAAATTCCCCTATTGTACCGCCAACAGCAACTACCGGGGGCTGTAGAAAAGTTAATTAGCGCACCGGATGGTTCCGAAGTCTTTTATTTAAATTTGGATTTATTGATCTCTATTTAGCTCAGTTATAACATAGAATATAAATGGTATTTTGTCAACGATATATGAAAAAAAATACAATGAAAAAAATTACAATATTGTCGATCGCCCTACTGATGTTGGCAGCAATTCCAGAGTGTCCCCAGGTGGGACTGGGGCTAAGTGCGATCGGCCAACCAAAACCCCTCCAATCACCCAAAAAAGACGACCCCAAAAGCCTCGGCTACGTCTCCCCCGAATTTGCCGAAAAGGTGTCCCAACAGGAAATTGAGCAAATCAACGCCAACGTCGAAACCCTGCTGCTAACTAAAAGCTGCATCCGCTGCGACCTCCGAGGTATAAAATTAGTTAACCTTACTTTAAAAAACCCGATCGTTACCGGAGCAGATTTATCAGACGCCAACCTCAGCGGAGGTACTTTCGAGATAGCAGATTTTGTCAACACTAACCTAGCACGAACTGATTTAAGTGGCTCAGTTTTAATAGGAGCCAGAATCAGCAATACTAATCTCAGGAAAGCTAACTTGACAAATACTAATTTAGATGGTGCTGACTTGCGCTTTGCTGATTTGAGAGATGCCAATCTTTCTAATACGAATCTCCGCAATGCTAACATGGATGGTGCTAGTTTGGATCGAGCCAGTATGGGAGGCACAACTATGCCCGATGGCCGGAAAAATCAATGATATTTAATCATTTGACATTAGATCGCGTACATGGGAATATTATATCTAGACATATATCGCACAAACTACAGAAAAAAATATGAGCGAAGACGAACATATCCTGCAACTACCTCATATAAGCTTGAAAAGTAGAACGCTACTACCGGAAGAATCGGGAATATATTACGTTGTAGATGAAAAATCCATAATTTGGTACATCGGAAAAGCACAGAATCTGCGTAGCCGGTGGACAGGTGACAGCCACCACAGACTAGATCAACTACAAAAGCAACGAAAAAAGCAGTTTACTATCTACTATGAATTATTACCTGAATCGCTACTCGATCTTATCGAACAGCAGCGGATTGAAATTTACAGCCCGCAGTTAAATGGAACTCAAGTCAAGGCTAAGAAATTACGCCCCACAGAGACATTATTACGGGAAACGTTATTTAGTCTGGCCCCTTACTGTTTTGTATTAGGTGTGGAATCCCCCCGAAAAGAAGACATTAAATTCATCGAAGATTCTATTAATTGGCAACAAAATTGGAGGGTTAAAAAGGCTGTTTTGCCTCTGATTGTAATACACATTTGCATAAATATAAGTGAATTAGGCTACAACTGGAACTCAGAAATGCGTTTCCTGAGAACGATTTTTAGAAAGCGCAGTAATTATTATAATAATTGGGAATTTGCTTATACTTATAAAGGTAAACCAATTTATGAATTAGCTGTGAGAAGATTGTTGGTTAATGGCTTCGCTATAGAACTATATGCAATCGACAAAGAAGCATTAGAATACATTCAAGGCTACGATTTGACTCAAGTAGCCAAAGTAGAGATTAGGACTGTTGATGACGCTTCTTTAGCCATCCTAAAAAATAAGTGTTTGCTTGGGATTGCAGGGATATCATTGGCTAATGATAACCAAGATTATCCATACGATCAACTTTCCCGCAAGGCTATAGAACGAATATATCCTTATAAACAAGATTTGGTTAAATTGCTTTTTGATGAAGATATCGATTTAAGTAAACTGCAAGTATTACCAATAGATACAAGAAATCTCCGCGACATTAATACAGGTTTACTTGTAAGGTTAGCAAACATTGTCCAGAAAAAACAATATCTCGCGGCATTATTAACAGAACGTGGTATTGACTTGAATCGTTATGAGGTAAATAGGTATCTAGAGCAACTACCAAAGGATGATAATTACATAGACAGCAGTACATATAAAAGAATGAATATCTTTATTAAGCCATTCTTTGGTAAGCTCAAAGAGCCTATAGGAGACAAAATTGTTAATTCTGAAGTTATTCGGATGAACAATACAATATATGGTGCAAAAGGGATGACGAGTCAAATCTCTCTGCGTGAACGTTACAAAGAAGTTTATTTGCAGGCCACAGTAGATAGAGTATTTTGGTTACTGCTAGAAACCTATCTATCTGATTTTGCTAAAGTAAAGCTCAACGAAGAAGAAGGGTATATAAGCAAGGCGTATGTATCGCCTAGAAGATTTATAGCACCTGCGATAGTCACTGTCACCTTAAATGGGAAATGGAAAGCAGATATTCCGTTTGGTTCTAAAGATAATATGTCGTACAATGCAAGTATAGAGGCGATCGCAAGTCTCTTACAGGCAAGCGGAATACCTAAGCTGAAGTTCTCATTCACACAGGAGTCTATACGCACATAGCTGTTTGCAGAAGAAAGAGTTGTGGTATGGAGTGCATCAGGTTTGAGATGAGGAAGCGACACAGAAACGATGATTCTCACGCACCGTTTGTTGTGTGGTGCGTCAGTTGTGAGAAAGTTGGTTTGGATCGAAAATAATGGTAGCTGACGCACCCTACTACTGACGCTAATTTAGATGGTGCTGACTTGCGCTTTGCTGATTTGAGAGATGCCAATCTTTCTAATACGAATCTCCGCAATGCTAACATGGATGGTGCTAGTCTCGACCGAGCCAGTATGGGAGGCACAATCATGCCCGATGGCCGGAAAAATCAATGATATTAAATTTTGTTATTTATGAGTAGCCTGACCTTTACCTCTGCCCATCAGCTAGCGCGAATGATTCGCGATCGCAAAGTCTCTGCTGTCGAAGTTCTCGATACTTACCTAACTCAAATCGCCCTACACAACTCGAAATTAAATGCCATTTGTACCCTGGATGAAGATAAGGCTCGTACTAGAGCAAAACTTGCCGATGAAGCCCTAGCCAAAGGAGAAAATTGGGGTGCTTTACATGGAGTTCCGATCACGATTAAAGACGTCATAGAAACAGCCGGAATCCTGACCACAGCAGGCTATATTCCCCTCAAAAATTACTTCCCCCAAGAGGATGCAACGGCTGTGGCGAGATTGCGGGCCGCAGGCGCTGTCATCATGGGCAAAACCAATATGGCGGAACTAGCAGCAGATTATCAAAGCACAAATTCTCTGTTTCCACGGGTCAATAATCCTTGGCATCTTGACTATACTCCTGGTGGGAGTTCAGGAGGTAGTGCTGCTGCGATCGCAGCCGGACTTTCACCGTTGGATTTAGGCAATGATTTCGGGGGTTCAGTGCGTCAACCAGCTCACTTTTGTGGTGTTTATGGCTTAAAGCCGACGGATCGCCGTATTTCTACAGCAGGGCTTATTCCTGAAGTGCCGGGAATGCCATTGTGTATTCGGCACATGATGACAGTGGGGTGTTTTGCCCGATCGATCGAAGACATCCAACTCTGTTTTTCGTTAATTGCCGGCGCGGATTTGCGACGCCCCGATGTCCCACCGATTCCACTCGATCGACCTTCTGGGAAGCCTTTGCAACATCTCAAAATCGCTTGGAGTGATGAATGGGCCGATGTTCCGGTTGCTGCTGAGATTCGATCTGCTATGAATGCGATCGCCCAAACACTCTCTGAGGCGGGTGTCCGAGTCGAGCCCTGGATGCCCGAAGACTTTGACTATACAAAAATATTTAATCTTTACGGACGGGTTTCAGCATACCTGAATGCGTATGCTCAACCAGTCGATCGATATAATATCCGTCGCAGTTTGCAGTTGATTTTTCGTACCGCCACCCAGGGCGATAAGCAACTCCGAAAATTAGGTAATTTCGCCAGCATTTTGCCAGAATTATTGAATCCAAGTTTAAAAGGATATTTCGAGGCACTTACAGAACGCGATCGCTTTACTGCTTATATGGATGAGGCTTTAGAACCTTGGGATGTATGGCTTTGTCCAGTTGCTGCAACCCCTGCGTTTACCCATTGTCCTGCTTGGAGTGCCGTTGATGTTGATGGCAGATCCTATCCTTATGCAGTGGCAAACGGAACTTACACCATTCCATTTAATCTTAGCGGACATCCTGCGGTGGTAATTCCGATTGGCAAAACTCAGAATGGTTTACCGATTGGAATGCAAATTGTTGGTAAGCGGTGGTGTGAAATGGAGTTATTTGCGCTCGCAAGTGCGATTGACAAAGTGGTTGGTGGCTTTCAACACCCACCTGGTTACTGAACTGGCGATCGAGTTTCAATTAGTTTTCAATAACTAACAACTAATACCATTTCTCTAAAATCGTGCAAAAATCTTTTACCCCCCTTTATAAAGGGGAGGGACAAGACTACTGTTGCATTCTTTTTTAAAATTTGTATAACAACTAACTCATACTTGCTAGGGGTTCCCAACTTGTGACATCTTCAAACAAAGATTCATACCCCGCCACATTGGGATGAATCCCATCTGAAATTAAGCGCGATCGACACCAATCACTACCCCGATCGCACCACTTGTCAAAAATATCTAAATAAGGGATTCCCCGCTGCACACAAGCCACTCTGGTTGCTTCTTTATATCGATACTGGTCAGCATGACTGTAATACAAACAATCCTGAAAAGGCATTTTACTTTCATCCACCGGCACCATCCCCACAAAAATCACAGGACAAAGTTGTTGTGACAAATTTAACAAGTGGTCTAAAACAGTTTTAAAATGTTCAAAGTCAGTATAATTTCGCCCGATCGCAGATTGTAGTCTCGCCGAATCATTCAGCCCTACCGAAAGAATCATCGCATCCGGGACACGATTTCTGAGCTCACCACGGTGACGAAACTCATTCTCTAGCCGCTGGGCGACTTGATAAGCGCGATCGCCCCTAACCCCCAAATTATAAAGAACGTGCCCAGGAATCTCCGACAACATCCATTGTCGTCGCAGTCGTTCCACCCAGCCCCCGCCCACATTGTCGCCAAAACCGTAGATTAAACTGTCCCCAAACGCCACCAATTTTAGAGGATGAGAAGTTATCGGACGCAAGTGATCGAAGGAATAAGCTGTCGCTGCGTGCATAACAAAACGGTACTCAATGAATAATTGACATATTCACACTATATTTCAATGAGACCCGATCGCCTTCAACCCGATCGCACCGAGACCGTGGATTTACCCGAATTTGTTGTTGACATTCTCACGCCAGCTAAAGCCACGGTGATTCTAAACATTACTGCTTAGGCTTCCTCTTTCTACGACCCGACTTATTTGAAGGAGTTTCCTCACCCAAACTCTTGTCGATGTCTCCAGAGGCGTTTGAGGTTCCCGTATGCCCTACGGTACGCAATCCTAGTTCTAATATGTTGCGAGCGGCATTCCAATCTCGGTCTAAGACAAATCCACAATGCGGACAAATGTGTGTTCTTTGACTTAACAATTTTTTCGCCACTTTCCCGCAATTAGAGCAATTTTGACTGGTGTAGTGAGGTGGTACTGCAACAGTCGCCACCCCAAATACTTTGCCAAAATATTCAACCCAATTCCTAAAAGCTGTCCAGGCTGCATCTGATATAGACTTGGACAGTTTTTTGTTCCTGACCATATTACGCACTGACAAGTCTTCATAGGCTACCAAGTCGTTAGACTGGACTACGCACCTTGCTAATTTCACAGCAAAGTCTTTACGCCGCCTGCTTACCTTGAGGTGCTTTCTACTCAAGCGATTTCGCGCTTTATCTCTGTTCTTAGAGCTTTTCTGGGTTCTCGAAAGTCTGCGATTAAGCTTTTTAAGTGACCGTTCAGATTTTCTTAAATGACGCGGATTCTCAATGGTATTGCCATCGGAGTCTGTATAGAAGTGCGTTAACCCTACGTCTAAACCAATAGTTCGTCCCGTAGGTTCCCGTTTTTCATTTCGTTCGACATCAATACAGAACTGCACATAGTATCCATCTGCTCGACGAACTACGCGAACCCGCTTGATTTGACTATTCTGATAAAAGTGAAGGTCGCGAGTTCCCCATAACTTAAAACTTCCCGCTTTAAATCCATCACTAAAAGTTATATTTCGCCTGTCGTCAGAAAGCACCCATCCGCAAGTCTTGTATTCAACAGAACCGTGCGTTTCATGCTTTTTGAAACGGGGAAAACCTTTTTTTCCGAGTTTTGCTTTTTTGCAGTTGTCAAAAAACCGCGCAATCGCCGACCAAGCTCTCTGTGCGGAAGCTTGCCTTGCCATTGAGTTGAGCTTCGCAGCCCAAGGGAATTCTTTGGCAAGTACCGCACAATAAGCGCTTAAGTCGTAGCGACCTACACCTTTTGTGTCCATCCAGTACCTGATGCAGCTATTCCGAATAAAGCGAGCAGTACGAATGGCTTCGTCTAGCCGTTTATACTGCTCGCTCTTTCCTTCTAGTTTAGCTTCAAATACTAACATTTACGTCGCTACGATGGATATAAAACACTATAGCATAGTTTTCATGAAATTAAATCCGTCCTACAAGGACGGGGCTTTAGACCCAGTTCTTTGGTAAACTAGAATCTAACATCAGATAAGTAGGTAGTCTCATGGCTAAGCGTCCACCCTTTGATTCAACTCAGCTAACCCGTAGGGCAGAAGAGTTGATCAGTGCTGCATCCAACCGTTATCGGATTACGGTGCAGGTAGCGAACCGCGCCAAACGTCGTCGCTATGAAGATTTTGACAACAATGACGACCATCAAATGAAACCAGTGATGCGGGCTATATTTGAAATGTCTGACGAATTGACACAGCCGGAAATTATCGGAGACATCTAGCTATTTGGAGAGTTTTGAGGTGCGAGCAATTATTTTGACTCAAACTCAAAACTTCCTGAAATTATTTAATATTTGCATAAATTATCAAAACCGTGAAGAAATTAAAGCTGACCTTGAGTTTTTTGTTAATTACTTTGAGTGTGGCTATTTTCACGCTTTTGAGTTGGATACTGGAATCGGGCCAACTCAGTTTGTCGGCTTTGCAACCATCGGCGTTACAGAATTATCCATCTATTGCTCAGCTCCAAATTGCTCAAGAAGCCTCGCCACGACAAATTAGAGTCCAAGATGCTTGGAAATTTGTCTATCAAAAATTGCCTGATTTCCCCCTCGCCAATAATTACATTTCTAAAGAAACTGGAAAAGTAGACCCCAATAATACTTTAGTTGCACGCTTGATTCGATATCATGTGTTTGTCAAAGGACGGCCACCCAATTATCGCTTTGATTGGAAATTGAGCTTAGCTGATTATTTGGGGGTGACTCCCGATTATTTGGTCGAAAGTGTGTATCCCGGAAACGATGTTTTGCGCTCAAATCCCTTGGAGGGCGATCGGGCTGCGATTCAAGGTTTAAATAGAAGTCAGCGAGATGCTTTGGTTCAAGCTTTAGTTGATGTTTTTACAGGGGATTTGGGTTCATCAGACCCCAAAGCACCGACGGGAGGAAAACCAGAAGGGCGATCGAACTCCCCCACCATACCTCAGCCCCAGCCCGGAGACGCCAAGTTACTAGCACCTTAAAATTTTGTTTCAATGATTAGGTAGAATCATAATTATGCCCCTCTCTTCTCTTCCTCTGTGTTCTCTGCGTTCTCTGCGGTTAAATCATCCGATATCAAAAATTTCTCCATGGTCGATCGCGTAATTAAGACAGGTGACGGATGGCGTTTGGGATGGAACCCCAACAGCACCGAGTTTCAGGGTTTAGTGGGCGGCGATGGTTGGGCGATCGAACTCACCGAGGCTGAGTTGAACGATTTTTGCCACCTACTAGCCCAATTAGCCGCCACCATGACTCAAATGGCCAGTGAGTTGATGGAAGAGGAAAAAATCGCGATCGAAGCCGAAAGCGATTTAGTGTGGGTGCAAGTAGAAGGCTATCCCCAAGCTTACAGCGTGCAATTCATCCTCAGTGCTGGTAGGAGGTGTGAGGGTTTTTGGCCCCCGGCTGCGATACCGGGTTTGACCCAAGCTGCAAAAATTTTAAAAGTTTTTTGATTTTTTTTGACTTTTCCTGAATTTGATGATATGCTGTTAAAGCTGTCGGGACGTAGCGCAGCTTGGTAGCGCACTACTTTGGGGTAGTAGGGGTCGCAGGTTCAAATCCTGTCGTTCCGATTGTAACAAAACCCGCTCAATGAGCGGGTTTTACTGTTTTTAGAGTTTTTTTCACCCTTCTATGCAGTCTCTCCCTCTACAATTTTAATTTCCTCAGCCGTCAATTCATACAACTGATAAACCAGTCGATCTATTTCTTTTTCTAATTCTGTGGTGTCTGCTTTGGGATCGGATTTTTTGGCTGTCAGGATTTGATCGACTATTGATTCAATTCGTATTACAATTTTTTCATTGTCAAATTGAACAGGTAAATTCTTTAAAATTGTTGGTTTAATTTGCGCCAAGGTTCTATTCACTTCCATAGATAACAATCTATAGAAATAAGTTAATAATTTTGAGTTTAAAACACCAACCAGCAATTTATTTGAATATTTACCATTACTCGCCATTACATACAATCCATCTGTCGGAAATATTTGATTAACATCTAATCCCACAATTATTCTGTCTCCAGTAATTACACCAATAATCTTTTCTTGTTTAAGAAATATTTTTTTATTTCTTGGTCGATGCAAAGACCAAAAAGGATGTTTACCTTCCTCAACCTCTTGACAAGTTATCTGCTCCTTAAACGTTTGTAGATAGTTGAGAATATTAGGAATAAGTTGACAAGCGTCGCTTTTTTGTGTATAAAGAATTTTCTTGCCAACATCTTGAACTAGATATTTTTTGAGATCTCGACCACCTGTAATCGTAGAAAAAATAAAATCTTTTTCTAATAAACATCTTTGAATAATTTGATCGTCAACAATAAAAGCATCTTTAAAATCAGGACTGATTCCTCTTTGAATCTCATCATTATCTACTAACTCAATCAATCTGGTATGTTTATATTTATTAATTATTTTATAACCACTAATATTTTTTGTAGGAATAGCTTTATTGGGAATATCCTCGAAAAAAGATGTATTGATTTCTGTTAGTAAAATATTAGATAGCTTGTCAGAGCCACCAACATAATATTCGCCAATCAAAGAAATATTGCTAATGTTAGATGTGAGGAGTATGATACAAGCAGGTCTTGAGACATCTTCAAAAATTGCATCTCCTAAATTCAAAGCTATCTCTAATTGAGATTTATTGAATATTTTTTCGCGTAACTTTTCATTGTCAATTTGATATAAAATCACATCAGGAATAATTTGACATACCAGACCAAATTTTGATTTCAGGGAAAATGTTAAATTAATAAAAAACATAAAAGAATCTACCATCCTAACAACAATGTCAGAATTCATAGCTTTTATATGTTTAAGCTGATTAGGATCTATATTGGCCCCCCAAGGTGGATTCCCAATCACCACATCAAAACCCACAAAATCACCATCATCATTCAGCACTTCAGGAAACTCAAACCGCCATTCAAAAGCATTTTCGTAAATTTTGCCACTTTCTATTTCCTCAATTTCAAATTCTAACTTATCAATCTCATTACTTAACTTAGTGATTTTCTTTTCCCGTGCCTTTTGCTCCGTCGTTGATTCCTGAAATAACAACATTTGATTCTCTAAATTATAACGCTCACCCTCAAGATTTCTCAACTTAGTCTTTTTTGAATCATTCCCATAAAGTGTTGTGCGGAAATTGCCCTTAATAGATGAGATTATGCCTTCCATTTCCCGTTTTTGCTCCTTACTTTCAGCATTGCGGTAAGTTTGCACAGCATTTTTGTAACTATCAATATCACACTTGCTTTTCCTTAAAGCTTGTCGCAAATCAACATCCAACGCAAAACGGCTAATCAAAGAATTACCACATTTGATATTGATATCAATATTTGGTAGAGTTTCCAACTCCGTGTAATGACTTTCGGCTTTATAATAAGCATTTTTCAAAAGTTCAATCCATAACCTCAAACGACATATTTTGACAGAGTTTGGGTTAATATCTACACCAAATAAACAATTTTCAATAATCGTCTGTTTTTCGTGAAATAGAGTTTCTTGTATCCGTTGACTTTCCGGGCTTTTGGGATTATACTCAAATAATAATCCATCATCATCGGTGACAACTAACTCATCATTTGCCACCTCAACCTGATAATCTCTTAATGTTTTCCCTTGTTTATCAATCAAAATCTTTAGTTCACTTTTAATCGCGATCGTTTCATTAAGAGCCGAAACTAAAAAATGTCCAGATCCCACAGCCGGATCGCAAATTTTGAGACTATTGATAATCTGATTAGCTTCTTTCTTGTCTTTAATATTGTCGTACAAGTCGTTAATATTTTGGCAATTCCAGCCTTTAATTTCATTAAAATTCTGCACAACGGCTCGGCGAATTGTTTCGCGGCACATATACATAGTAATGAAGCCTGGAGTAAAGAAAGCTCCATCTTTATAACCGTTGATTTTTTCAAAAATTAACCCAAGCACAGAAGCATTAATCAGCCGTTTATTGTCTTCCTTAATTTCTGATGAACCTTCGCTGCTGAAATCGTAAGCATTCAGAAATTCAAAGAAATATTCCAAGCCATTAAGTTCCCCTGTGCGCTTTTTCCCGTTGCTATCTTTCAAGACGCTAGATGATAAAATCGGCAGATTTTCATCCCGGAGATTGCTAATAGAAATAGTTAAGTGTTCGAGTTCGGTTAGCTCAAATAATGAACTGTTTAAATAAGGAACCTTAGCGAAAATATTTTGGATACTACTACTTCTTTCCTGTGGTTGGCGCGCCAAAACACTAAAGAAAAGGCTATTTAGATCGTCATAGTTCTGTACTTTGCTTAAATTCAAAAATGCAAAGGATTTATCGCCATTGTGATATTTAATTAACTGCGCTTCTAATAATTTCAGGAACAGGATGCGATTTACCCAAGTGATTACTAATTCTAAGCCAACATTAAACAGTCTGTCTTGGTAAGTATCGCCAAACTGTTCTGGTTTTTCGAGTCGGGAGATTTTGTCTAAACTATCAAGTTGCTCGATCGCATTTTCAATCAGTGTACCAATATGGCGGCCTTCTTTTTTCCGCCCGATGAGTTTTTTGCCGCCTGCTTTGGTTTCCGTCAAACCGATGATGTGGAGTAACTCGCTGTAAAATGCTTTATCCAGACTGTTGTTATCATTCGCAAACGGTAATTTCAATAAATGCTCTGGTGAAAGCAGCTTAAATAGTGGAATTAGTTGATTGTCATCTTGCTTTTCGGTATTCCTTAAAGATTGTTCGTAGTCTCGAAGATCGAAATGGGTAAAAGTAATCTCGTCTTTGATTGCTTCAATAGCAGGTGCCGCAATTTCTTGATAGAAAAAGTCAGTTTTTTTCCCCGTTAGTCTTCCTGCTTCAAAATCGGTAAATAGTTTTACCAGTTGTTGATTCTGAGCAAAGGATTTTTCAAAAGTACCAGCATCAAAAATGAACCACTCGTAAACATTGGTTGCGACTAAATATTTGATTTCAAGGTTTTTTCCAGAAATGCGATCGCGCAAAAAATAGAGTACCAATTCCTGAAAGGCTTTGCTATTCAGATTGTCAACCTTAAGCATCTCGCCTTCGTTGGTTGGCTTTTTAGCTTCCAGAATTACACCAACGCTGTTTTTGGCATCTTTTCCGTTATGAATAACTAGGTCATTGCGTCCTTTTGTGTTGATGAAATGATTGGCTCCATAATAAGTCTCACGCAAAAACTGCGCCACCAGATTTTTGTGAAATTCCTCCGATTCTGCTTCGTTGATGTGGTCGATTAATCTCATCAGATTGTGTTTAAATTTTTCAAAATCATCCCGATTGGGTTTCACCTTAAGGAATGCTTTATTTAATGCTTTTATCGGCGGTATTTTATTTGGACTCATCTGCTTTTAAATTTAATTTAATTATGATCAAATTAATTAATTATGTTTAATTATAGCAACCAAATAAAATGACGCCCGCAACAGTTTCCCCTAAGTACAAAAGCACTTCTAGAAAACCTGCGGGCGTCAAAATCAACCAAGCTTAAATCTTAGAACAGACCAAGAGTGAAAGATTTGTCGATGGGGAAAACAGCGCCAATACCCAACCACAGAGTGATTGCTGTTCCCAATAGGAAAACAGTAGTAGCCACAGGGCGACGGAACGGATTTTGAAACTTGTTAACGCCCTCGATGAACGGAATCAAAATCAAACCCACGGGAACGCCAGCCATGCAAGCAATACCCAACAATTTGTTAGGCAAAACGCGCAGGAGTTGGAACACTGGCCACAAATACCATTCCGGCAGAATTTCTAGCGGAGTAGCAAAAGGATTAGCAGGTTCCCCAACTAAAGCCGGGTCAAGCACAGCCAAACCGACGCACAGAGAAATTGTTCCCATGATTACTACAGGGAAAACATAGAGCAAGTCATTGGGCCAGGCTGGTTCGCCGTAATAGTTGTGGCCCATGCCCTTGGCGAGTTTAGCGCGGAGCGCTGGATCGCTCAAATCCGGTTTTTTGAGAATAGACATAACGACAGTGTTCTCCTTTTGGTTGTTGGCTGTAAATAAATATGATGAGCGATGAATTCTGAATTTTCAACTCAAAACTTAGCAAGGGGCAAAAAAATATTGCCCCTACAACTCAAAACTTACAACGGGCCTGAGATTCCTTGCTTGCGAATCATCAAGAAGTGAGCCAGCATGAATACTGCAATCAGCCAAGGCAACACAAATGTGTGCAAGCTGTAATAGCGGCTTAATGTACCTTGACCGACGCTGACGCCGCCACGGAGTAACTCAACCATTAAAGAACCCACAAAGGGGATGGCTTCTGGAACGCCGGAAACGATTTTGACTGCCCAGTAACCAATTTGATCCCAAGGTAGGGAATAGCCCGTCACGCCGAAGGAGACGGTGATGACTGCCAAAATTACTCCTGTAACCCAGGTGAGTTCGCGGGGTTTTTTGAAGCCGCCGGTCAGGTAAACGCGGAAGGTGTGGAGAATCATCATCAGCACCATCATGCTGGCGGACCAGCGATGGATGGAACGAATCAGCCAACCAAAGCTGACTTCATTCATGATGTATTGGACGGATGAAAAAGCTTCTGCTACCGTGGGACGGTAATAGAACGTCATGGCGAAGCCGGTGGCAAACTGGATGATGAAACAAACCAGAGTGATGCCGCCCAAGCAGTAGAAGATATTGACGTGGGGGGGTACGTACTTGGTTGTGATGTCGTCGGCGAGCGCTTGAATTTCCAGGCGTTCGTCAAACCACTGGTAGGTTTTTGATTCGGTGATTTGTTTAGAAAACATGGAGCCAGAATTCCTAAAAGAATATTGCTGTGGTTGAGATTAAGGGCAGCAGCCACAAGGATTTTTGTCGCCCCGCGATCGCCAGTAAGCTTTTACTAGCAACTGACTTTGGCTATTTTTAAATTGGGAGCTGACTGAGGCACTCGATGGTGCGGTCGCTGTTAGCGCTGGGAAACGGAGCCCTAGCTTGCTCCCCTTTGCTGGCGTTGCCCGATCGAATTCCTGACTATGATAAAAAATGTAACATAATAGCCGTGCAGATTTCACGGAGCGATCGCTTTTGCTTGGGTCTCAAACACCATTTTTCCCAAGCTGCATATCTGCCCCAAGCTGCCATATCGCCACGAGCCTAGCTACACAGTAGAATCTGATGCAGTGAGCGGACTCAGGTTTCTAAATTTTCATATTTTTGATAAAACTTCACTTAATCTGGGTTAAATGTCAACTTTAACTAATTTTTAGGGCGGGACTGCCACAGACCTGATGCTGTTTAGGACTTTGGCCTCAACCAGGTTGGTTCAGGTAATTAGCTGATTTGAGATTAAGGAAGAGAACGACAAACCGGCTTGTTTTGGGTTGAGGGCTTCCTGGACTGGCTGGATGACTTTTGCCTTCGGAGAGTTGAAGTTGAATGTGCAAAAGGTCAAAAACGTACAAACTTAAAATACAACAGATACCAATCTACTCATATTTTACGGAACAATCATGCACAGACGAGTTTTCCAGATCGCAATTTTACTTGTCCTCCAATGGGTTATGGTTTTGGGTTCTTGGGCCGAGCCGGCGATGGCGCTGACTGATGAACAGAAGCTATTGAACGAAGCTTGGCGAATTGTCAACCGCTCTTATGTGGACGATACCTTCAATCATCGCAACTGGAGGTCGATTCGCGAACAGACTATCAAGGCCCCTCTGAGCGATCGAGAACAAACCTATACAGCGATTCAGGATATGCTGGCTAATCTGGATGACCCCTTTACTCGACTGCTGAAACCAGAACAGTACCGCAGTTTGCAGGTCAACACTTCTGGGGAACTGACTGGTGTGGGGCTACAAATTGCGATCGACCCCCAGACTAACACTCTGACAGTGATTGCTCCGATTGCCGGTTCACCAGCCGATAAAGCCGGTATCCAACCCCTCGATCGCATTTTGAAAATTGACGGCACTCCTACCTCAGAACTGAGTCTAGACGAAGCCGCCACTAAAATGCGCGGCCGGGCCGGCACTGCTGTCATCCTCACCTTGGGGCGCGAAGGTAGGGAATCTCCACAGGATATTGAGTTAGTGCGCGATCGCATTGCTCTCAATCCGGTTTATGCCGAGTTGCAGTCTGGGCCGGAAAATTTACCCGTGGGCTACATTCGCCTCAGTCAATTCAGCGCTAACGCCACTGCGGAAGTCAGTAATGCGATCGACCGACTCGAAAAACAAGGAGCCGCCGCCTACATTCTCGACCTGCGGAACAACCCAGGGGGACTGCTGCAATCCGGGATTGAAATTGCCCGGTTGTGGATCGATTCCGGCACCATTGTTTACACAGTGAATCGACAAGGTGTTCTCGGCAGTTTTGATGCCTATGGACAGGCGCTAACAGGCGATCCCCTGATTGTTTTGGTAAACAAGGGAACTGCCAGTGCTAGCGAAATTTTGGCCGGTGCGCTGCAAGATAATGGCAGAGCTCAACTGGTGGGAGAAAAGACCTTTGGTAAAGGGCTGATTCAGTCCCTGTTTGATTTGTCAGATGGTTCGGGATTGGCTGTGACTGTGGCGAAATACGAGACGCCCAATCACACGGATATTCACAAAATGGGGATTGTGCCCGATCGGGTAGTACCTAGCGAGTCGATGACGCGGGATCAAATTGGCACTGAGAGCGACTTGCAATATCAAGCTGCACTCCAACTGCTGAAGCAAAAAACCGTAATGGCGAAGTCAGCTTGAAACCCAAGTTTTAAGTTTTGAGCTAGTACCTAGACCCGCCTTTGAGTTGTTCGACGGACTGTCAACCGTCAACAATCATGGTCGAGTGCAACCGGAATCGAAATCTAACAAGCAGACTCTTAGGAAATTGTCAATGGCTGAAGATATCTTTGCGACCTTCTTGCTGAGTCCCTCGGACTTCTTCGTTCACGGTTGTTGAGTTGACTCCTCGGCGTCAGGGGCCTCCGATTCCTGCAAAATCACTGGTTGCTGCTGGGGGTCAACCCGATTGCTTTGCTCTTGCATCACTGTTTTAGCCAGACTGGGATCGAAGTAGCGATTAAAGTCCGATCGCGACTGATTCACTCTCTTTTCGGTAATATTGACTTCAGCTTGGATTTCCTGCAATTTTTCTTGTACTGCCCGGTAGTGAGGCCAAAGCTGAATCAAAGCAGAAGTTGCACAAACTGAAAGTACGATGTTGACTGCTAACTTCACTCCTGCTTCCGCCGCCAGGGTTTGGTGAGGGTAAGAACGAGGGCTGCGACTGTTACCACGAGCAACGCGAGGGGAGTTTTTGACAGGACGCAGTGGGGTAACGGTAGGTTTAATCGCTTGCATAATTTTTTTTACAGATTTCTGATAGTGACGTTTTCAAGCTGCTAGTTCCAGCAAAGTTTTAGTTGAATCCACACCTATCCTGGTTTGTCAAGGTGATACCAGCTAAAATTTTTGAGACATCAGGACACCTGGGGACAGATTTTTGATATAAAAATTCCTGCCCTTGCAGTTTTGTCTTGCTGACAACAAACAATCTACTCCACTGTGGCAGCAATTGTCCGCACGCTCAAGATTTAACTGCTCAGGCAGGTAGTGCCGGCGATTCTCCCTAGTGTCTGTGAACTACTTGTACAGTTCAGTAGACAACCGGAAAGCCAAGATTCCTGGAATCAAAGCAATTACGAGGGCGACGTAGACTTGGGTATCTGTTAAAGACATATTGACAAAACTCCTGTTCACGGGTACGAGCTTTCACTAATTTCCGGCAAATTGGCGCTTTTGGGAATCACTTGTAACAACTCGAAATATAAAATACGGCTAGGACTTCTCAAGATGGAACGCAGAAGGAGGGCGATCGGGTGTCGCAGAGTTACCAGATTAGGTTAAGATAAGTGAAGGTGACACTAATTCTCGACAGAGCAGGTGATTAACGCTGAGCTCTACCATTGCAAATTTTAGGTGCACAACATAGTTAATGCTAGATCAATTTATCGAATCTTCTCCGAATCTAGGAATTGATACCTTTTTATTATTGTTAGTTTTGGTGGCTTTGGAGGCTGTGCTTTCGGCTGACAATGCGATCGCCCTGGCATCTATTTCTAAAGGTTTGGAAGAACCAAAGCAACAGCAACAGGCTCTCAATTTCGGTTTGATAATTGCTTTCGTACTGCGAATTTCACTGATTTTAACCGCTACTTGGGTGATCCAATACTGGCAGTTTGAACTCCTGGGTGCTCTGTACCTATTGTGGCTGGTTTGGCAGCACTTCGCCTCAGATGCTGACTCCGAGGGAGAACATCACGGGCCGAAATTTTCGTCGGTTTGGCAAGCAATTCCCATGATTGCTTTTACGGATTTAGCATTTTCTTTGGATAGCGTCACTACGGCGATCGCAGTTTCGGATAACACGGTGATTGTGGTTACGGGCGCTACCATTGGCATTATTGCTCTGCGATTCATGGCTGGATTGTTCATCCGCTGGCTGGATGAATACGTTCACCTGGAAAGTGCCGGCTACATCACAGTCGGGTTCGTGGGCATGAGGTTGTTGGTGAAAGTAATTAATCCAGATTTAGTTCCTCCCCAATGGCTGGTAGTTTCATGTATCGCCTTGATGTTTGTGTGGGGTTTTTCTAAACGCACTCCAGAGTCGAAGGAGATTACAGAGTCCTTAGAATCTGCATTTAAGCAGGACTCGGAAGGGGAAGTCAAGGAGCAGGAAGCACAGAAGTCGGAAATTTGAGATACTTTTATTTTAAAATTGACTTTTGTTTCAACATATAGATCGATCTTTTGCTAAAGGTCGATCTATTTTTTGTGTATAAATGCACCCCGTGAATAGTGAGATAGCCGACCGCTTAAACAAGTCTAGTATAGCAATCGCTAAGGCTGTTAAGGCGATCGCTAGAGCTCACAGCCAATGTTATTTCAAAGACATATTTAAATCACTCTATGTGTTACTCTCAAAAACAACTTTGAGGATTCAGCCTTCTTGTCCGGCATTGTATCTTTAAGATCGAGAAAACACCTATGTATCGATTTCAGATTATTGGACACACGCAAACTGGCGCATCCATCGGTATCGTCGGTTCTACTCCCGAATTAGGACTGTGGGATATCACGAAATGCCTACGCCTGAACACCAGTGCCGATCGCTATCCTTTATGGTACACAGATATAGACATTCAGCCTGCTCTCGATGTAGGCGATCGCCAGAACATAGAATATAAGTACGTGTATATTGATGCCAACGGTATCGCAGCATGGGAAGAATTCGGTTTTAATCGCTGGATACCGATCGACCCACACCACAAATCCAGCAAAATCGTAGTAGACGATGGCGCCTTTGGTTATTTGCAGCCTTATCCCTTCGGATACCTAGAAGAAGCAGAACCTGTTCCCAATCTCCCCTCAGATCAAAAATCCCCAGGCTTAAAAATCGCCGTGATTGGTAGTTCCGTCGCCAAGGGTCAAAAAGCCTGGATGTTGAAAGGTTGGGCTTCCCAGTTGGCAGAGTCTTTGCAGGAAAAATACGGACACCAACTGGTGAATTTGTCAGAAGCGGGCGCAAATGTCGGCAAAACCATCGCCCGTTTTCCCTCCGTCGTCGCCCCAGAACAACCTGATGTGGTAATTATTGCTCTGTCTCTGGGTAACGAAGGGCTAGCCCACTGTCGCCCCCACGAACGACGGGGAATCCAGCGCCGATTTGAAAGTGGCTTGCTACAGTTGGTGAAAATGACGCGAGCCCTGGGAGCACGTCCCATGCTGGGCGGACTATATCCCCACGGTGACTATAACTCAGAACATTACTGGTTGCTGCGAGATACCCACCACCGGATGCAGAATTGGGGCGTTCCGGTGCTGGATTGGTTGGGAGTGTTGGAAGATGGACAAGGACGTTGGAAACCAGGAATATCCTTCGATCCTTCTCACCCAAACACCATCGGTCATAATCTGATGTATGAGGCGATCGATCTTAACCGATTTGCGATCGACAAAGACGAATTAGCCAAGGAAAAACAATACTTTTGTGCACCCAAAACAGTTCCTGTTTACCAAGACAATGCAGGCTTTGAAGTCACTGCTTGTCTGGAAGAACAGCTTTTGCGGATTGTCAATTCATCACCCCACAATTACACGATCGCTCCCCATTGGCAAGCAATCCAAAATTTACTGCAACGCCAAGCAGGATTGATCCCAGGGATTTATATTGCTAAAAATGTCAAGTCAGGGATGCTTCCTTTCTTTGCAGTACAGGAAAATGGGACGATCGAAACCACAATGGAAATTGCCCCTGGTGCTGACTTAGAATACACTTCAGCTTTCAATCTTTTTGCACCGAACAACTCACAATTGTTGTTCTATGACGGGCATTTGGGAATTTTAAAATTAGACGATAGTCGCCTGTGGATTATCAACGAATCAGACAAAGAATACAACATCCAACCCATGTGGAAGGAAGTTCGCCATCTACTCAAAGCCATGCCATCTGGTGTCTATGACGATCCCCTGCATCCTGACGCACCTTTTCGCACCATGATGATTGGCGACAACGGGATTGAAAGTCGGGTGAAATCACCGCCTAAGTCCGCTGTATTGTTTCAATATAAATGTCAATTATCCGACATCAGCCGGGTGGCGATTTTGCCGCTGGGCGATCGCTGTGCAGTGCGGATGATGCTGTATAAAATGGAGTACGATGGCCCGGCTTTTCCCTTCGATTTGACGCGCACTACCAAGATTGGAGATGTTGCTGATGCGATCGAAAACGGTTTTTATGATATGTGGAATCCGGCTTTTCTGCACTACAGTGCCCAAGCGGGTAGAATCTATCATAGCAAGTGGTCTGGTCTTTCTTTTGCCCATGAAGTTGAAGATACAGACGATCCTGTTAATGATATGTCTCCGGTATTTGAACGGATGCGTCAGCGATATACGGCACGTTCTGCGCGGTTTTGGTACGCACTTCAACATTGCGACAAGGTGCTGTTTGTCCGCACTGGTATTGCCGATCGCAATGGAGCGATCGATCTGATCCATAAACTAGAATACAAATGTCAGGGGAAACCTTTTCAATTGCTGTTGCTTTCTCCCCAATCTTCCGATGAGTTTGCAGGTTTGGATTGTGTGCTGCATTATAATGTGGAGTTTAATCCCGATCGAATGTATGCGGATTTGGGACACTGGATGTACTGTACGGATGTGATGCGAGGGATTTTGGAGTCGATCGGGGTTTGCAGCAAAAACCTGTTTTGGTGTCCACCTAAGATACCGCAAAATAGGTAATATTAAGTTTGGTTGCACCGGAATGATTAAACCGCGAAGGCGCGAAGGACGCGAAGGAAGAGAAAGAAGAAAATGCTGTTCTTTCTTAGCGCTCTTCGCGCCTTCGCGGTTCATTTAATCTTACTCCATAACTGTCAACAAAATAATTGAATTATTGTCGGCTTAGTCACTTTTCCCATTGCATTTCTAGGTAATTCTTCAACTGTCAAAATTCGGGTTGGGACTTTATACACAGCCAATTGCTCTTTTGCCCAACTCCTGAAAGATGCTAAGTTTAAACTGGATTCCGATCGCAATACTAATGCAGCACAAACTCGTTCACCCCATTCTACATCCTCAACCCCTACCACTGCACATTCTTGAATCTCTGGATGCGATCGCAATACTTCCTCTATTTCCAAAGCTGAAACTTTATAGCCTCCGGTTTTGATGATATCCACACTCATCCTTCCGAGGATGCGATAGTTGTCATTCTCCACTACTGCAAAATCTCCTGTACAAAACCAGCCTGCTTGGAAAGTTTTGGCTGTTGCTTGGGGGTTTTGCCAATATTCCAGAAATACTCCGGGACTTTTGACTTGAATTTCTCCTGGTGTTCCTGCTGTTACTAATTCTCCTTTTTCGTTGACTAATCGCACTTCCACACCAGGTAGAGGTTTTCCTACATATCCCGCTGCTCGTTTACCTTGTAAAGGGTTGGATAAGGCCATGCCAATTTCTGTCATCCCATAACGTTCTAGCAGAAAATGACTGCTGATTTTTTGCCATTTTTCTAATACTTGAACTGGTAATGCTGCTGAACCTGAAACCATTAGGCGCATTTTTGCACAACTTTTCGATCGGCTTTTTTGGCGTTCTTCGGTAGCGGTTTCCCACGCAGTAATCAATTTTACATAAATCGTTGGTACTGCCATAAATAAGGTTAAATCACCGTCACAAATTCGATTCCAAACTGTTTCAGCATCAAATTTGCTCAGCATTTCGCACTCTGCGCCGGCCCATAAAGCACAGGTTAATACATTGACAATTCCGTGTATGTGATGTAAGGGAAGTACGTGGAGAATGCGATCGCTTGATGTCCATTCCCAAGCGTCGATTAAGCTGGTTACTTGAGCTTGAATATTTTGATGAGTGGTTACTACTCCTTTTGGTTTTCCTGTTGTACCGCTGGTGTAGAGAATTAAGGCGCGTCTGGTGATATCTATTTCTGGGAGAGGGCTAATCTGGGTGGGAAGGGTTTCGGAAGTGAGGATAAATCCTAGGTTGTGCGATCGGGCGATCGGGCGCAATAAATCTTCAAAATTGGGATGGGCAACAATAATTGATGCTCCCGAATTGGTGATAACATACTCTAATTCTGGTCGCGGGTGGGACACGCATAGAGGTACGGCGATCGCACCGGCGCGCCAAATTCCCCACAGGGTAGCGACATACTCAAATCCAGACGGAATCAGAAATGCAATTCGTTGTTCTTGTAAATCTGTCACATCCTGAAGCAATTTTGTTGCTATTTGGCTGGATGTGTGCAGTAAATCCCCATAGGTATATGTTTGTTCCAAGGTGGCGATCGCCCTGCGCTCTTTGTGTTCTAGAGCACGATTTATTAAGGGGAGATTTACGTTTTGAGTATTTATCTGAATCATGTCGGTAATCAGAAGTGCGATCGATCTCAGCATAACTTGAAATTATAATGTGGTTGAGTTATCATTAAATATCTCCAATAATTCTTGTGGAATAGGCAAAATAGCCTGTTCAAAGCTGGCTTTTCTGGAGATGTCTATTATATCAGCCTCAATCAACTCAGCCATTTAGAAACCACTTACCCTGCTTAAATCCCGATGAATACACAATACATGATTGCGTTAATTCATCGCCTATTTGCCACAGCAGAAACAATCAATTTACCACTTTGGTTACAAGGTGGTTGGGCGATAGACGGCAAACTTCATCGCATCACGCGAGAACATCAAGATATTGATGTTGCATTTCCTGCTGAGCGCAAAGCAGAGTTTATTTCGCTGCTTCAGTCCCTCGGTGGTGGTGCAATTACACAAACAGATTACGGTTTTTTGATAGCCTTAGATGGAGTGATTATTGACTGTGAACCCTGTGTACTGATTGGTGAAAATTATGAGCTTGAAGGGCTTCCGGCTGGTACTTGTCCTTGGGAAAAACAGGGAAATATTGCCGGTCAATTTTTACGCTGTACAAGTTGGGAGGCGATTCTCTGGGACTATTTCTATTATCTAGAAGAAGTGCCACAGTCTTCATGGCGCGCCCAGGACTTTGAAAGCTATGCTTTGGTGAAAGCATCTTTCGGCGATGCAGCATCAGCGCGTCTTCACGAACAGTTCCAGGAACAAGTTAGTGTGGTAAAACTTGATTAATTAGTGCCGCAAACTAAACATAGGTTGCTAAAGTCCTGATGTGGGCGGTAGCTGCTGCTACTGTCACTGGTAATCTGTAGCCACCTCCATGAGTAGAGAGCACTGGACATCCCCATCTCTTAACAAAATCTAGTAGAATTTCGGTCAGTTTACAGAAATCAGCATTTGTCCAATCTGTGATGTCCTTCCCACAATCATCTCTGTGGGAATCATAACCAGAAAAAATAGTAACTAGGTCTGGTTCCCACGGTACATTTTCTAAAGCTTGCCGAAAAGTGCTGATACTCTGATGGGCGTAGTAGAATCGACCAGTTATACCCTCTGATTGCAAAACTTCTACTGGAAAAGATTCAGGAATCAGCGGAATGTTACAATGTCCAACAGTTTCGGCAATGGTTGTTGTGCCAGCTTTCAAGTCGGAGGCTTTCGCCATGTAGATATCTACACCACTATGAATGCTAATACAATAGACGCTAGGATCGTTGCTAAAAATTGACTGAGTTCCATCGCCATGATGAATATCCCAGTCAACTATCAATACTTTTTCAAATCTTTGTGTCTGAGCATATCGAGCAGCAGCAGCTAGAGGATTTAAGATACAGTAACCGTGTCCCCAATTCCTATGAGCATGATGTCCTACCATACTGAAGCAGTAAGCCCGTTCTAGGTTTCCCTGTTTCATTTGGTCGATCGCTTCCATCATACC
This sequence comes from Microcoleus sp. EPA2, assembly GCA_020882975.1. Classification (GTDB taxonomy): domain Bacteria; phylum Cyanobacteriota; class Cyanobacteriia; order Cyanobacteriales; family Microcoleaceae; genus Microcoleus. The sequence continues at coordinate 277,276 of JAHRFD010000002.1, forward strand.
TCCCAAACCATAGATATAACCGGGCAAACAATACTCTAAACCTTGGCATTCCATACTCAAGTCTGGTAAGGCTAGGCTGATGTTATCTAGTGGTTTACCGAGGGCTTGTAATATCAATTTGCGGAGATATTGTCCAGCATGAACCTTCTGATAATCACTCATTTTTGCTTTTCTTAAGGGTAAGGCTGGATAGTCTGTCAGAGATTTTTGAAGAGCTTGTCTGACTTGATTGTAGTAATTAAAAGAATATCCGGTAAAAGAAATTGTTTGTATTAACTTGGAAGTAGAAAATGTTTGGGGGTGTAGATAGGTAGCAAGCTGCATCGTTTTATTTTGGCAGTCAAACTGAAGAGATTAATTGTAATGAAATGCCTACTATTTTTAAGCAAGCATAATACCACAGTTACTGCATTTTATCAAGCTCTGCAAAAAACTTGACGACCTCCTGTGATTGCCAAGGGTGAATCGGATGCTGGGGTTCAGGTTGGGGCCATGGGCTATGTAGCCACAATACAGCTAGGGTGCGATCGCAATTCTGAAGAAATGGGTGTCACCGCTGCACGGATAATCAGAAGTTGAAACACGATCGCAGATTGCGTTTTATCATCATTGAGAAATGCACTTTTGTCCATGTTACCTTTATATTGCAGGACTTTTTGAGCAGCCGTGGCAATGTCTAGTAAGGAAGCGCGATCGCGATTATTTGATATAGATAGTTTGAGCCGTAGACAGAATTTCTTGACGGCGAATCCAGTTAGAACTGCGCTCGATCGCTCTTTTACTGATTAGATCAACTGGTCTGCTTAGCAATGCTTCGAGTTCTTCCTGCATTTGGGCGCGATCGAGTAGACCCCAGTTGGCTGTGGGAGCAAAAGCAACTAAGATATCGATGTCGCTGTCTGCATGAAAGTCGTCCCGAAGGATCGAACCAAAGAGGGAGAGTTCGATGATTTGCCAATGTTGGCACAATTTCGTAATTTGGTCAATTGGTAGGGCGATCGCGGTTTTCATTCAGCCTCCTTATTTGTAGGCTCAAGTTGGACTCCTTTTGCTTCCAATCGATAGCGTTCCTCGTCTACTTCTAATTTTAAAATTTGCTGATGATTCTCACAGTAATCAATCGCTTCATAGATAGCAGACAGTGGTAAATCCCAATTTTTGGCTGCTTGTTCGGGTGACATTTGATTAGCAGTCATGTCTCGACAAATAGTCGATACCAGTAATTTACGTCCTTTAATGTACAGTTGTTTGCGCCAAGCATGAGGACGTGCAACTAAATATTGCCAATTTTCGATTTCCGGTGTAGTTTGGAGCGATTGAACGATCGCACTTAGCAGGGCAAGGCGATCGCTGATTGAGAGTTGGCTGGCTTTTTCTTTAAGCTCTTGCAAGGACATATAAAAATACTCCAACAAAGGTTGGTATCTGAATTATAGTACATTTGATATCAAATGTACTATATTATAATTATGAATCCACCCCTAAAGACTGTTGAATGGATTGCCAGTTCCCTTGATGACTTAAAAGACTTTCCTGAAGAAGTTCAGCAGGTCATAGGGTATGCCTTGTATCAAGCGCAATGTGGTAAGAAGCACCCAGACGCGAAGCCACTCAAAGGGTTCAAAGGTTCAGGAGTTCTGGAAGTTGTAGAAAACTTTGACGGAGACACTTACCGATCGGTTTACACGGTCAGATTTGAGGGGGCTGTGTATGTCTTGCACATCTTTCAGAAAAAATCTAAGCATGGAATTGCCACTCCCAAACAAGACATTGAACTGATTGAGGCGCGACTAAAACGAGCCAAACAGCATTATGAACAATACTACAAACAATCTCTAAAGGATGACAAAAATGAATGATGAAATTAAGGTGCGATCGAGTAGTGGAAATGTTTTTGCGGATCTAGGGCTGCCAAATTCTTCAGAATTATTGATTAAAGCGGAACTTGTTCGCCAAATTAGTGAACTAATTACAGTGCGAAAATTGACCCAGATTGAAGCAGCAAAATGCCTGGGAATCGATCGGTCTAAAATCACTGATTTGCTGCGTGGAAAACTATATGAGTTTTCAATCGATCGCCTATTCCGGTTCTTAAATGCGCTGGGTAGTGATGTGGAGATTCGGGTGATTGCAAAGCCTGAATCTGATTCTCAGGCTAAGACAAGGGTGGTTGCTATATGATGTCGTTTTACTGACAACTACTCGTAGCGTACCTTCTTAGATTTAATCACCTTACTTACATCATCGTGCCTTTGCCCCTCAATAATATCCTTGAGATGAATTTGCCCATTAATATACTGAACGTGGATGCGCCAACCTGAGACTTTATCGATATCAGCACGATAAATTGCCTGCTTCACACCCTTTACTTTGTGCAGTCTCGTTTTAAGAAAATTTCTGGTTCTGTGACATTCGTTGTCTTCAAGTTCTGCCAAAGCTTCCAGAAAACAAATTTTCAGCTCGTCATCTGGCAAAATCTTCATTGCTTCGTAAATAATGCCATATTCATCGCAGAGCGTAATAGTCTGTGCCATAAATAAGCTTACGAAATTTGGGCATTTGCTAGATTGTGGTGAGGCATATCTTGATATAAAGATTCTGCTACACTCTGATATACTTTATCTAGTTCATCGTGTTTGACTACTCGAAAAAGAGTAAAAATAACTTGCCCAAAAATTGGATCTTCGTCAACTGCCCAAATTACTCTTAATGTTCGAGAAACTGTTAGTGTGTACAGTGAAGATTCGTAACCATTAAGATTTGTCGGTAGGGGAAGGCGACGCAGCTTGCGATAAAGCTCGGCTTTTTTAGTTGGGAAGAGGCTAGCGCAATCGTTGATTTTTTGAATTGCTGCTGATTTTTCATCTTCACTCAACTTAGTAAGATCGTTTTCAAAGCCCTTTGTTGACTCAATTAGAATATCCACGTTACTAACCGCCAGTGTGATTAAGTTTATTATTTAGAAGTTTAGCTTCCACTGGAAGACTCAGAATGGTTATCTTTTTCTTTCAATTTTTGATCGATTTCACTAATGAAGCTTTCAACTTTAGAGATAATATCATCAACACTTCTGCTATCAATATTACTCTCTATGCCGTCTTTAGTCTTTCCGTTCCTGTGTACTAAATCGTGCCTTATTGATACAGCTTTTTGAATTTGAGAGAATTCGGGAAACTCAATGTTCAGTATTTTTTCGTACATTTTACTCACTTTATCTAAGTTATGGTAAAGGACTTCTAACATTGCCTTCTTCGCTATTTCTTCGGATTTGCTAGCAAAGTCAAGAAGTTCATTCATGCCAATTTTTTGCTGTTTAAAGTCTTTGAATGATGTAAAAAAAGATTTCAAATAGTTTTCGTTTGACAAAACCGTATTTATGAACGCATCAGATAGATAAGTTTCGAGACACGCTATTACGCCAACATAAAGATGTCTTCTCAGAGTTTTATTTGCTTTGGCGTCTGGCACACTGAGTTTGTTCAATACTCGCAAGCTTGCAATCTCATCCAGGAAAGTAAGATAAAAATCAGTATTAGAGAGTATTGCTTCTAATTGATATTTGTCTGTATAATCCTCTTCTATCTCATCTGCCTGCCAAGACTCTTGCCAGGTTCCTGTTCGGCTGTTTAAACCGAGAAAACCCATGCTTTCTGTATAGAGATGCGGAACAATCTCATTTATTAAAAACTGTTCCCAACATTTCAGACGCTCATGAGTTGATAAACCTAAATCTAAATCTTGTCTACAAAAAGTCTCAGATTTTTCTGACCATTCCTGGAATAGGTCATAGACTGGTTTCACAGGATAAAAGCAGGGCTGGATATCATTTTGGATCAAGCATTTCATGAACTCTTTTCCATACCGACCACCTGTCCCAGATATGTTAATGTTCATTCCATTTTCATGAATGAACCCTGTAACTTGACCGATCGTCCCTGGTTCACGAAATAAAGCTATTGCAGCATTAATATGGGTACGAGTGATGTTATCAGGTCTGGCTTCTTCACCTGAGTATTCAAAACCTGCTTCAGGACAAACAACAATCACAGCAAGCAGTCGTTTCCTAAAACGAGTAATTGCATCTCTCATCATCTCGCCACCGTAGGGATTACCAGATTCACATACCGGAACTAAGTTAATCTGCATACTGTTATCTCATCAATGAACTTGAAGTTATATTATACTGGGTGCTCTTCGCAACTGGACTCGATCGAACTAAGTTAAACTAAGTCAGGTAAATGACTGTTTATACTGATGACTATTTTTTAGACATCCGGTATGAGTGGCAGACGGCGAATCCGAATACGGCTTGGCTCGATCGAAATGGCAGATCCTTGTTCTAGATCCTCCTCGCACTGAGCAATTACCATCAGCAGCAAATCCATTAATGCTTGGGCGCGTAACCTTTCAATCCGAACGCGAATAACTGAGGGAGAAACTGCTTCATCAAGTGCTAGCAATGTATGAAAATCTGCATCGAGGGTAACAACTATACGTTCCTCTTCTCTGGCTTTCTGGATGATTTCGGTATCTTCGGCTTGAGACATACCAATGTCACCAACATGGATGGTGTCGATACCTGCATCACGTAATAATGCTGCCGCAGAAAGTGGTAATCCCTGGTCAAGCAACAGCTTCATAATGATTAGATAGCTCAATGATCCGATCGTCCAGGTAAGAGGATACAAAAATGAGAGCTTGTCGGATATCTTCATCCTCTAGTTCTGGAAACTCTTGATGTAGTTCTGCTCGATCAGGATAAGTTGCTAGCAGCTCGATTACCCGACGAACAGTCAGCCGAAGATCGCGAATACATGGTTGCCCATTCATCCGCTTGGGATTGCTGGTAATACGATCTATTTTCATTGCTCCTAATCTCAACTCTTCCTTATTATTTTATATCCCATCTTGCCAGTTCGGAAACTTAGACTGATAAATTATCGCTGGCCTTGGGTGAAATCGCAAATCAAAATCAAGTGCGGTACAAGACATGATATAATCTAAAATACTGCAAATTGCTAGTGAATGTCAAAAGTTAAGTAGATAATTTGATATACTCATGACTATTTTTACTCTGCGTTCTATTAAAAAAGACTTCGGCATCAAGGAACTCCTAACCGATGCCAGCTTCAGCCTCGATGAAGGCGATAAAGTGGGACTCATCGGCACCAACGGTTCCGGGAAATCCACGCTGCTGAAAATGATTGCGGGCTTGGAATCGATCGACTCTGGCGATCGCTGGGTGAACCCCGGTGCTAAAATTGTCTATCTCCCCCAACAGCCGGATTTGGACGAAAATCACACTGTCCTAGAGCAAGTATTTGCTGACAGCGGCGAACAAATGGCTTTGGTGCGCGAATACGAGGAGATTTCCGATAAATTGTCCCACCACCAAGGCGATACTGACAAGTTGATGGCGCGACTGTCTGCGGTGTCTGAACGCATTGATGAGGTGGATGCGTGGGATTTGGAAACTAAGGCTAAGTTGATTTTGACTAAGTTGGGAATTGAGGATTTTGATGCCAAAATTGGCGATTTATCCGGCGGCTATCGCAAGCGAATTGCCTTAGCAACGGCTTTACTTTCGGAACCAGATGTGTTGTTGATGGATGAACCGACTAACCACTTGGATGCGCTGTCTGTCGAGTGGTTGCAGAATTATTTGAATGGCTATCGCGGTGCTTTGTTGCTGATTACGCACGATCGCTATTTTCTCGATCGCGTCACCAATCGCATCCTAGAGATCGATCGCGCCGACCTTTTCAATTATAGTGGCAATTACGCCTACTACTTGGAGAAAAAAGCCTTAGCGGAAGAATCCGCCGCCAGCACAGAGCGCAAACACGCCGGAGTATTACGGCGCGAATTGGAATGGCTCAAACGCGGGCCTAAAGCACGCAGTACCAAGCAAAAAGCCCGGATCGATCGCATTAAAGATATGCGCGCCCAAGAGTTCAAAACCAGCAATGGCAAAGTTGAGATTGCTACAGCGGGCCGCCGGATTGGTAAGAAAGTTGTTGAGTTACTGAATATTTCTAAAGCTTACGGCGATCGCACTTTAATTAAAAATTTTACCTACAATTTTACTCCCGAAGACCGGATTGGAATCATCGGTAGCAACGGTGCAGGAAAATCGACGCTGATGGATATCATCACCGGACGAATTCAGCCAGATTCTGGTACTGTCGAAATTGGCACAACCATTCACATCGGTTATTTCGACCAGCATTCGGAGGATTTGATACCCAACGAAGACCAACGAGTGATTGAATACCTCAAAAGTGTGGCAGAATTGGTGAAAACTGCCGATGGGGAAATCATTACGGCTTCTCAAATGTTGGAGAAGTTTCTGTTTCCGCCGATTCAACAGTATGCACCGATTAGCAAACTTTCCGGCGGGGAAAAGCGCCGATTGTTTTTGTTGAAAGTGTTGATGAGTGCACCGAACTTGCTGATTTTGGATGAACCGACAAACGATTTGGATGTGCAGACTTTGGCGGTGTTGGAAGATTATCTGGAAGACTTCAACGGCTGTGTAATTGTAGTATCTCACGATCGCTATTTTCTCGATCGCACAATTGACATGGTTTTCGCCTTAGAACCGGGCGGAAATTTGCGTTTGTATCCTGGTAATTATTCGGTGTATTTGGATCACAAGAAAGCGGAAGAAGCGAAGGAACTTAAAGCACAAAAAAATCCTAGCAAAACACCACAATCTGCTGCTAACCCCCCCAACCAGGGCGGGCACGCACCATCCACCGCCCCTACAAGGGGGGGAGAAAGTCAGGAATCGGAGAAGGCGCGCAAACTTACGTTTAATGAAAAGCGGGAATACGAGAAGTTAGAAGTTCAGATTCCCCAGATGGAAGCTGAGAAAGCAGAGATTGAGCAGAGGTTGTCGGAAAATCCTCCCAGTGGGTTTGGTGAGGTGAAAAAGTTATCCGAACGTTTGGTCCAATTGACTCAAGAGATCGATCGGGCTACCGAGAAATGGTTAGAATTAGCGGAACGGGTGAGTTGAGCAGGGGTTGAAATGCAATCTTTCAGTGAAATAAATAATTTATCTTAGGACTTTTCAACCGCTTTGAGAAGCATCTGGACAACCCTATAAACGTGCGAACCTGCCGTCGGGGGCCAATTCTGTTGAGGATTCGGATGTAAATTTTTAGCACGTTTAACCGCTTCCTCCATACAATCCTTAAACAAATCTAGATCGAGATTGCTTTTATTGTAGCTGCCCAACTTAGTCCGCAATCTGGCTTCAAAATCTTTAGAGGTTTTATCGCTAGGCTCCAAATCATCAAAATGTAAATACAACCAAACCTCAAAACAAGGATTACTAATACTTAGTCGATAATTTTTCTGTTTGGCTTCACGGCAGATTGCACTAATGTTTTTTTCACCCCACCGATCCACATCAAACATTAGCCATAGAGTATCATCTGCATTCATATCGTATTTCTGTATAAATTCATTTAATCTTTCCAACACATACTGAGGGGCAGATTTATTATCTTCCCCTGTTGCCAATATTTCTATCTTAATCCGAGAGTCATGAAACATAGCGAAATATTGCTTTTCTGTTTCCCTACCTTCAGTAGCAATAACAAAAAGCCTTGCATCTCGCTTGTTATACTGGCGATCGAGTAGTTTAGTTCGATTGCGTTTTTTCATTTTTGCTACATTCTCGATCGGATAACTCTGTTTCACAATCTAGCCATCCTAAATTGCGGATATCACCAAAAAATGGAATAGCTCCAAATCGACCATTTAAATAGCCTTTTTCTATTTGGACATCAGGTCTAATTTTAAATTCTGCAAGTGAAAAAAGATGCGATTCACCTTGCTGATTTTTTTCAACAAACCAAATTTCATCTCTGCGCATCATCTCTAAATCAAGAAGGTTAGTATCGTGAGTTGTAAATATTAGTTGGCTCTGGCTGTTGAGCTTTCTGCAACTCAAAGCTACTTCTATAAATTTGCGCGATAAAAGAGGATGCAGGCGACGATCTAGTTCATCTAGCAAAATAACTATTTCACTATTTTGTTGTAAAATAAATAGTGCTGGAATTAGGTTGATCAAACGCTGGGTTCCTTCAGATTCTTCTTCCATTGAAAAATCTACAAGATGACCTTTAGAATGAAGGTGTTGAGTTCTGAGTTGGATGAGGCTTAACTTACCTTGTATTCCCTTGGTGAGAAGATATCTTTGACCTGTATCGCTCTCGATCGTACCCGCAGAATTATGAGGAGCTTCAGCAAATCTTTGAAGTATATTCTCTTTTATCAGATCGGGCATATCTGGAAAGTGACGGTCAAAATTCAAATCAACTTCTTCTTTTGCTAGCGAATCAATGCCTGTACCTGCAAATTTCAAAAAATCACTTAAGAAATTAGTAAATTCTTCATTTTGCAATATTATAAATTCCAGATTGGCAAATTGAGATTCTGCCGGTATAATAACTAGAACATCTTTGAACCAATCAACTACAGGCTTGACAGTCTCAACATTCCGCTCCACCGCTTCTGTCAAAAAAAGTTGGTTGGGACGAGTCCCCCGTGCAATAAAATCTAGAAACTGCTCTTGTATTTTGCTCCGACCTTTGAGGCTTGATCCGCATTCTACTTTGGTTTCTTTATTTTCAGAAGTGCTCCGCTCAAAGAATGGTACTTCCCGTTTTTTTCCAGCAGGTGTTACATAAAGCCATTCTTCAATAATTTGAGTATTATTTAACTTAAATCCATAGGAATAAAGATTACCTTTATGGGTAAAAATAAATTCAAATTTGCTGGGTTTATCAGTGCTGTCATCTAATTTAAACGGCGCAACTAGAATAGCCTGACTGCTTCTAGTTCCTTCTACAATCAAATTTTTTGCAAAATCAATAGCTTTAATTAGATTAGATTTGCCTGCGGCGTTTGCACCATAGATAGCAGAGATGGGCAAGAGAGAGCGCCCCTTACCTGCTATATCTATAGCTAGGTGGTCTGCATGATGTCGATCGCTGCTAACACCTACCATACTGAATGTTGTTTCTTCCTTGAAGGATAGGAAGTTTTCTATGGTTACTTGGACTAACATAGTCTTCCACTAATTTATGGGTTCGATCGAGCTTACTGTAGTAACTTACTCAATAGTGCCACCAAATAGAATTTTTAGAGATTTTTTCTCTAAAATAGCCGTTTATATTACATATTCAGAGCCGATGGGTCTGTGGGTTCGTACTCAATCTCATAATATAGAGGAGTTTGCTTTGACCGAAAAAGCGATTGGCTGTATGATGCAGCGCTTGCTTACTTGATTGCTGTTGCTGTCATCATCCCCCAAAACCAATCGATTTTGTATCGTTCGAACGCAATTTCTTGCAATCCCTCATCTTCCATCATCCCTTGAAATTCAGCGACTCCATAGGTACGGAAATGAGCGCGGTTGAAACAGCGCAGAAAAAAGTCACAAACTTTGCAAGTTAGATAATCGTAACACCAATCTGTAATCACCAAACGACCATTGGGTTTTAAAACTCGTTTTGCTTCTTGGAGTGCTTGGGATGGATCTAGAAAAAAATGAAATGCACTGGTTGATACTACTATATCAAAATAGTTGCTGGCCCAGGGCAGGTTGTCAGCGCTACCTAGTTTTAAATCCACAGATTCCGGTAGTTTGTGTTTGGCAATTTCCAGCATTTCGGCACTAGCATCAATTCCGACAACCTCTGATGCTGGGGCTACTTGCAACAGACGCTGGATTAAAACTCCGGTGCCACAACCAAGGTCTAAAATACGCTCTCCTGGGTTAATTTCTAGATGGTTGAGTGTTTTCTCAACCGTCGCATTTACATAAAATGACCAGCGACGATCGTATTGCTCTGCAAGTCTAGCATACTCTGTTTGAATAGGGTCTGAGTACATAATTTTTAATCTTTAAGCAAAGGTGGTGTCCACTGATTCCTCACCCAAAATACGCAGAGCCCGGACTTTAGAAAGCAGTCCGGGCTCTGACACAATAGAAGTTTACGTTTAGTTTGAACGACGTACTTATCTACTCTCTAATTACCAAAAGCATCTTTGATGCTATCAACAGCGCGCTCAACAGCATTCTTGGTATTGTCTACTGCTTTTTGAGTCCGGGCGGAATCTTCTTCTGCTCTTTTCTCAATGGTGGCTGCATCTTTTTTGGCTTTGCGCTCTGCGACACTACCGTCTTCGGTTGCTCGATCGACTTTAGCTGCATTAGTCTTGGCTGTTTCCTTCACCTTATCTTCCGTGTCTCGGATGAAATTTTTGGCTCGTCCAGCATCTGTACTGGCTTTATCTTGAATTTTATCGCCCAGGTCTGCTGCTGCGATCGAACTTGCAAAAGGGGCGGCCATTGCTGAGGTGTTGGAGAAGAATGCACCTTGCCACATCAAGGCGATCGCCGACAGACAAAGCACAGTTGCAGCCATCCAGCGTCTAGCAGTCGAAAGCCGTTTCGTCAGATAATTCAGTTTCATAGAATACAATCTCCATCAGACTAGCATTCTATTTCTACTTGATTTGGTTGCTCCCCTCTATCGTTCCCTAGATAGAGGTTTTTCTGTCATCGGTGGTTAAAGGAATTCACTATTTTGATAGATGGTGATTTTGGTCATTCTACGGGTTGCGATTCCCTGATTTGCTTTTTGGCTTCGCCGCCCTAGATTCCACTGTAAATGGTGGAATGTCTGCCAATTCTGTGGCGCTCAAACTGTATTGTTCGCAAACTAAACTCAGGCGGGTTCCACCGCTTGTCACCGCATTCACAGCATGGGTTAAGTCTCCTTGAAAATACACGAGGGTATTTGCTTCTGGTTTAATCTGCCCGACTTGTTTTTTGTGGCTGCGCAAGACTAACTCTCCGCCTTCGAGATTTGTTGGTACTTGGATGTATAAAACACTGACTGCTGCGGGAGGTTCGACGGTTTTGCAGTAGGAGCGCAAAGAGCGATCGATATGGGGATCGACACGGGAACCTTCTTTCAGCCACAGAGGGTTGAGATAAAAAGCATTGCAAGCTGGTTGTAGGGCTTGGTCTAGATAGGGTTTGAAGTATGGGAAACGCTGTTCTACTTGGGCGATTTCCGAACGTTGAAATACCACGGAAAAGCCTTTTGTACCGATGAAGTCGCGGTTGAGGTTATTGATGGCAAAATAAGGGGATGCGAGAATTGCTCCTCGCAAGTCGTTGAGATAAGTAATGGAGAAAGCATTAGGATGCTTGCTGTAGTATTTCAAGGAATTCTATAAATGTGCGATCGAGCAATATCCAGAATACATCATGGTATCAATATTTGCTGGAATGGCGATCGGTTGTTCCTATCTCTCAGACATGGTTGTCGATCGCACTTGACACCTGAAAAAATTTCGTGATATATAAAGTCTAGTTTTAATTCCGCCGATGATAAAATGAGTAAATATACCTGATGAACAGAAATCCACTAGCAGTAGTGCTGCTCTCTTTCCTGGGCTTAGCCTTAACTTTTATAATTTCGAGTTATTCTGATGTTGCAGCTCAAAAGGCTCCCAGAAATTCCTCCGTCCCTGCACCGCCACAAACCACAACAGAAACTGTGACTCGGCTAAGAGCCAAAGTCCCAGAAGCCAAAGCTTCCCTCAAAAGTTCTCCTAACCCTGACAAGCCAACAGAAGTTGCTGTGGGTTTCTACCTAACCAACCTCGGTCGCATTAATCAATCAGATGAAACTTTTGATGTCAGCGGTTATTTATCCGCAAATTGGCAAGACGAGCGTCTAGCATTTGACCCGAAAGTAGTTGGAGATACGGAAAAGCGTGAAAATCCCGAAAAAGTATGGGAACCAGCTTTAACGATTGTCAATGCTCAATCAGCACCCAAAAAGACGGCGGTGTCAATCACTGCCAAACCCGACGGCAATGTGAATTATTTAGAACTTGTTAATACGACTGTATCGTCTGACTTAAATTTGAGAAATTTTCCCTTTGATTCGCAAAAAGCTCAGGTTGTTTGGGAATCTTTGTTTTTTGATGACCGAAGTCTGGTTTTTCACAACGATCCAAAGCTAACTGGATATAGCAAAGATTCTTTTGTTTCTTTGTCAGAATGGCAAATTATTGACGTTAATACTACAGTCACTCCCCAAAAATTTGCACCTAACGGTAAAAAATATTCGCGATATACTTTTGAACTCAAACTCAAGCGCAATTACCAATTTTACCTTTTTAAAGTTTTTATTCCCCTGCTGCTAATTACGCTGCTTTCTTGGGCGACTTTTTGGATGGATTCCAACGCAGCTTTTTCCACTCAGATGAGTGTCGGCATGACCAGCACCCTCACGGCAATCACTTTTAACTTTACTGTTGCTAATGCTTTGCCGAGGTTATCTTACCTAACTCTGTTGGACGCATACATATTTATCTGTTATATCTTTTTCTTTTTGTCGATCGTGGCCAATGTCACCGTACATTTATTGTTACAAGACAACAAAAAACCTGACTTGATATATGAGAACATCCGCAGATTGCGCTGGATTTTTCCCTTGGCTTTTGTTGTCTTGTAAGGGATTGTCATGACCGTATTTTTGGTAGGAGCCAACTGAAACCATAAATATGGGAAAAACCCACTTCCTCAACACAAGTGGGTTTGTCGTCAAGGTATTTTGATTTTTTGGGAAAGTTATTTTTATAAAAAATATTTATATATTGAGTAAATTTTGTTTTTTAATTATTATATTAAGATTGATGTTGTAAAAAAATGTAAAAAAATTATTGATAAAGATTCTGATTAATTTAACGATTTTGCGATATTTCAGAGTCTATTACTAAAAAGTGATTAAGCTATGGTACAATCGAAGTTATATAATTTGGCGTAAGTTATGACTATTAAAAAGCAGACTCTGTAATATGAAAAACCGGAAACGTTTGTGGGTATTGGAATGGCGACGCTGATTTAGGTGAGAAACAACCAAATGGGCTTGGTGAAAAAGTAAAGTAATATGAAGTAAAATTTTGTTTTGTATAAAAGATGGGGTAAAATTCTCTAGCAGTAGTTGAAAAGAAACTCAAAATATGGTATGGAGTCGGAGAGAATCAAAGATAGGTAGCCAAAGTAAGGCCGAGCAAAATCAAAAAAAAGTCGATCGCCCAGGAAGTTGGCTACAGGTTAAACATTTTGTGAGGAGTGAGTTACAATTCACCTGTTAAGGTGAAAGAACTGCTAAATTTTAAAATCATCCTGTAGAAGTCAGAAGCTAAAAGTCTCAGGGTTTTCGACAGCTCGCGAATTAGAAAAAAAACTATGTCTCAAAATGTCACCGCAAAACAGATGGGTGTGGAATCAGCCCAAGACCCGATCGCCGTAGTGGCGACAGTGGAAACAGTCACCGCCGAAACAGTGGCGGTAGAATCCTACGCCGATAGGTTGATGGATGAACTGTTTGAAGGGGTCGATCGAGCATTTGATGCAAGTGGCGGACTCCCCACAGAGCCAGTACAGCCAGAAATTATTACCCTCAAGTCGATATCGGTACCTCAAATAGTGCTGTCGCCACCGCCAGCCATGGGTTACCAGCGCTCAGAAAAAGATGTCGCAGCGATCGCCCGTCGAGTCGCCCTAGAAACAACCAAAAAACATCAGTCCAAACAATCCTTCGATAAAATGCTGCTGGGAGCAGCCTTTGGTTCCCTAATGTTAGTTTTGGGGCTGTGGTTGGCAAGTCGATCGGGACTGGTGCGTTTACCAGTGGCGGCAACCACAAGTACCACGCCGACAGCTACCACAAAAACAGCGCCAGACACGGAGTTTTCCGAATACGTGCAGCGATCGCTAGAGGCGATCGAACAAAAAAAATCACCCCAGGCAAACGTCCAACTTCCAGGAGTACCCGGAGTCGCCCCCCCAGGGACACTGCCCAACATTTCAATTTCCGGCGCGCCACCAGCTACGGCCGGTCTTTCCACAGCAGTTAACCGCGTCGCTGAGGCGATCGAGCAAGCCGCCGCCCAACAACCAGGAGTACCCACGCCCCAAGTAGTGATTGTCCCGCCGGCAAACACAACGGTGACAAACCCACTTCCAGCCCCAACCGTCGCAGTTTCTCCTTCAACTAACCCTCCCTCCTCTGGGAGAGCGATCGCTGTTGCCGGTAGCACCAGCCCCAGCACCAGCCCCGTCGCCACTTCCCCTTCCCCTTCGACATCTCCCGAACCAAAAATTTCAGCTCGCGAAGAACCAGCAGCCCCCCCCGCAGCAGCCCCATCAGCAGCAGCCCCATCAGCAGCAGCAGTCCAGCCGGCAGCACCGCAGGCACAACCAGCCACACCAAGCGTCAGCACTACGCCCACAGCGGCTCACACCCTGGTAGGGATTTTGGAATTGGGCGATCGCTCGGCTGCTTTATTTGAAGTAGATGGCGTAGCCCGCAGAATTTATGTCGGCGAAAGCATAGGCGCTAGTGGTTGGACTTTGGCAGAAATTAAAAATCAAGAAGCAGTCATCCGCAAAGGAGGAGATGTGCGATCGGTTTTTGTGGGACAGAAGTTTTAAGAAGTCATTAGTCAGCAGTCATTAGTCATTAGTTTGGTAATTGGTAATTGGTAATTGGTAATTGGCAATTATGAGCCTGTACCTCACAAAGGTTGAAAACAATTATAATAAGTAACAACTAATGACTAATGACTAATGACTGATGACTAATGACTAATGACTGAGGAAGTATAAAAAAATGGGCTTATTTGACGATGTTAGTAGATTTCTAGAAACAAAATTAGAAGAATTCTTACGCAGCAATCCACATCTGGAATTGCAAGCAATAGAAGAACAACTCAAAGAACAAGAAGAAGACACGCTGCGACTAATTCTCGAAATCCAAAAACAAGAGAAAACCCTGCAAGCAGAAATTCTGTCAACAGCCGAAGAAATTCAACGCTGGAACGATCGCATCAATAAAGCCAAAGCATCTCAAAGGCTCGACCTCGCCCAAGCAGCCCAAGAAAGACAAGCAACTTTACTGCGTCAGGGAAATCAGCGCTGGGGTCAAATGCAAGGCTGCAAAGAACGGATTGAAAAAGCCAAAGAACTTTATCGCCAAATTCAGCTACGGCGAAAAGAAGTTCGAGCAAAAGCAGCCGAAGCAGCCACTAGCAATACTGCGAAAACGGCTACCAAAACCGAGCAGAGTTGGGATACAAAGGGTTGGAATCAAAGTTCTAATTATAGCAGTTTTAGTGCCGCCGACCCTTTAGAAGAAAAGTTTCAACGCTGGGAAGCAGACGAAGAACTCGATCGCATGAAACGCAATATGAATCGATAGTTTGTAGTCAATTTCAAAACTCTCTCTCTCTTCTCTACCTCTGCGCCCTCTGCGCCCTCTGTGGTTCAATCAATCATTCCCATGAAGAACTCGATCGCATGAAACGCAATATGAATCGATAGTTTCTAGTCAATCTCAAATCTCTCTCTCTTCTCTACCTCTGCGCCCTCTGCGCCCTAGAAGAGTTCAATTATTCCTAACCACATAAATCAAATCCATGACTACTCAAAAATCCCTAGTTTCCCCCGTCACCTGGCTTGAAGACCGAGTTATACTAATTGACCAAAACCGACTCCCCCAGGAATACAGCACAGTCGAAATTAGTCGCTGCGACGACATGGCCGAGGCGATTAAAACTATGATAGTTCGCGGTGCTCCGGCGATCGGGGTAGCAGCAGCTTACGGAATGTATTTGGGTGCGAGGGAAATCGAAACGGGCGATCGCACCGAATTTTTAACTCAACTAGAAAAAGTCGGCGATTTACTGCGATCTACTCGTCCCACTGCGGTAAACTTGTTTTGGGCAATATCGCGAATGCTCAAAACTGCTCATGGCGCGATCGGTTCCGTAGAACACATCCAAAAAACTTTGTTAGAAATGGCAAAAACCATTCAAGCAGAAGATTTACAAACCTGTAAAGATATCGGCGACAAAGGTTTAGAAGTTCTCCCAGCTACACCGGAAAAATTAACATTACTAACTCACTGCAACGCCGGTGGTTTAGCAACAGCGGGCTACGGTACAGCTTTAGGTGTCATTCGTTCAGCTTGGCGAGAAGGCAGACTCGCCAGAGTTTTTGCCGACGAAACTCGTCCCCGCCTTCAAGGCGCAAAACTGACAACTTGGGAATGCGTCCAAGAAGGAATTCCCGTTACCTTAATCGCCGACAACATGGCCGCCCACTGCATGAAACAAGGCATGATTCACGCCGTAGTTGTCGGTGCAGATAGGATTGCTGCTAATGGTGATGCAGCCAACAAAATTGGCACTTACAGTTTAGCAATTATCGCCAAAGCTCACAACGTTCCTTTCTTTGTAGCCGCGCCTCTTTCTACCATTGATTTTGAACTTTCTGACGGGAGTCAGATTCCCATTGAAGAACGCGATCCAGTTGAAATGTATCAAGTTGGCACTACCCGGATTTGTCCTGTGGGAGTCGAATTTTACAATCCCGCTTTTGACGTCACTCCTGCGGAACTAATCTCAGGAATTATTACAGAATATGGCACTGTTGCTCCTGCACAATTGAAACAGTTTAAGTCCAAACAATTAGTTTAAGACTATGTTACTAAACCGCTTAATTCAACAGGTATCTCTGAAAATAAGCCGGATTTATAGCTACCAAAACTGGCAGATTGGAGCGATTTTAACAACTCTAACTCTGCCCGTTTTTTTCTGTACAGCCTCGGAAGCTCAATCATCAAAAACGCTGAAAGCTAAGGAAGCAGAAGGCAAAGAATACGTTATTTCCCTGAATAAAGCTCAGCAAGCTTACTATGCACAAAATACGGGATTTACAAGTTCCATTGCCAATTTAGGCTTGGGGATAAAACCTGAAAGTACCAATTACAAATACTCCATTAGTACGGGAAACAAAGCTGTATTTAATTATGGAGTTTCCCAACAACCAAATCTCAAAAGTTTTGTGGGAGGAGTGTTTTTGGTGGGAAATACTACCCAAACAATCCTGTGTCAAAGTGCTGCTGCTAGCACCAAAAAACCCGCTAATCCTATAAATACCAATGGAAAGTTAGCCTGCGCTGCTGGAACGGCTAAGATTTAGAGATAAATCACGCCCGATCGATAGCTGCGCCGGATATTTTCATATAACAAGTATTTAACAGTCATTAATGAACTCGATCCAATTGTTGAGATGTGTTTTTTTGTTCCTTAATTTGCCGCATTTTAAAGACAAAGGGAGATGGATTGCGATCGTATTCAGCTTCAGCTTTGAGGCAATATTCTAACCAATCTCCTACATATTTACCTACAGTTTTTTGATTTTCCAGATAGTACAAAATCGTAGCATAAACTTGAGCCATAGTCACTGTCCGAAATTTTTGAGCTATGGCTTCAGGAGTTTGGCCTCGGTGGATGTATTCGTAGAGAATGTGTTCGATACCGACGCGGGTTCCTTTGATGCGGATATCTTCTGGTGTTAAAAATTCAAAGTAATCTTCTAATTGCATAATTGTTTATCATTTTTACTGTGAGTTTTGAGTGTATGCTGAGTTTAGCATATCAGCTACATTATATATATACTATAATAGCATCAAACGAATTCAGGAAACATTTCCATGAACAGGCAAAAAATACTCCTAGATCCGGTTTTACCGACAGAAGAAGAAACAAAAGCTATCAAGTTGTTGGATAAAATGTTAAGCATCAAGACAGAAAATGGTGATGCTGAAACATCCAAAGTAAAACTTGTGGAAATTGGCGGGGAAGAAATCGCACTTCCTGAATCTCTATATCAATTGTTGTGTCAAGCCGCACATTTAATGGCGGCTGGTAAAGCAGTATCTTTAGTGCCAATTGAGCAAGATATGACTGTTGAAGAAACTGCGAGTTTGCTGAATGTGTCGCCAGAATTTGTAGTCAAATTGCTCGATGATGGGGAAATTCCCTATGGAAAAGTAGGAAACCAGCGGCGGATTAGTTTGGCAAGTGCGATCGCATACAAACAGCAGCTTACTATTAAGCGCCGTGAAATTCTCAAGGAATTAGCTCAGTTTAGCCAGGAAGAGGAATTGCATGAGACCAGAGTATACAGTTCTTATAATTGATGATACAAAAGCTGCACCCGATATTCAGGATCGATATTTTCGTCTAACAGATATTTGACACTCATTAATAAACTCGATCTAGTTGTTGAGATTTCTTATTTTGCTCTTTAAGCTGACGCATTTTCAAGACAAAAGGTGATGGATTGCGATCGTATTCAGCTTCAGCTTTGAGGCAATATTCTAACCAATCTCCTACATATTTCCCTACAGTTTTTTGATTTTCTAGATAGTACAAAATCGTAGCATAAACTTGAGCCATAGTCACTGTCCGAAATTTTTGAGCTATGGCTTCAGGAGTTTGGCCTCGGTGGATGTATTCGTAGAGAATGTGTTCGATACCGACGCGGGTTCCTTTGATACGGATATCTTCTGGTGTTAAAAATTCAAAGTAATCTTCTAATTGCATAATTGTTTATCATTTTTACTGTGAGTTTTGAGTGTATGCTGAGTGTAGCACATTGGCTACTTCAACTCCCCGCAGTCCGGCAGGGGTTGAAACCCCTGCCTCAAAGCGAAAGTCCTCTGAAGAGGACTAAAGAAATTATCAGTCATCTTCTCAGTCCTCTTTAGAGGACTTTCGCTATTAGCCAGGGGTTTGAACCCCTGGCGGTTTTCGGGAATCCGTTACTTTGCTGATGTAGAAATTTTCAACTTATTTAGAACTTGCGTGTCGAGACCAAAGAAACCGGGTTTTTTGCAGTTTTTACGGTTTTTAACGAAGTATTGTCGGAAAAAACCCGGTTTCTGACTCCCCGTAAGTCCTATTATGATCGCTCTTGTTGTCTATCAAAACTTTATCGAGGATTTAGTACCGTGAGTAATAGTGGAAAGTTCTTTAACGTCGCAAACCTGACTATCAGTGTACTAGGTTTGTTAGCGGCTGTTGGCGGTGCGGGAATTGCTATTGTTCAAGGTTGGACACCCCTGTTGGTTGGACAAAATGCTCGTTTTTCCTGCCAACTTCAGCCAGATACTCAGCGGGGAGGTGACGTTTGGACTGTTATGTACCGTCACGATAAAGGTGAACAACCTTGGCTGAAAATGGTGACAACTTTAGGCGGTGATTATACGCCTGTAAGACGCTGCCAAATAATTTCTGAAAGCTTGAACGGTTATCGCAAAGATGGTTTAATTCGGTTAGCTTATAGAGAGGAGCCTAAGACGCCGAATCAATA
This sequence comes from Microcoleus sp. EPA2, assembly GCA_020882975.1. GTDB lineage: Bacteria > Cyanobacteriota > Cyanobacteriia > Cyanobacteriales > Microcoleaceae > Microcoleus. Next base: position 296,543 of record JAHRFD010000002.1, read on the forward strand.
CGTGATTTGTGCTAAAACTAAGTTGAGTGGCGACGAGGTTTGTCCGCTGGTGTTGACGTTGAAGCCCGGTAGCGAAACAGAGGCTTATAACGCAATGCGAGATATGACTGAAAATTTGTTGAATGGTAATGGGGTTTATCAAAATAGTGAGGGTAAGTTGGCAACTTCTAAGTTTTCTCCGTCTTCGCCAGAGATTGATTTAACTCCTTTTTTGGCTGAAGAGGATCGGATTGCTGGATCTAATTCTGCTAAGTGATATTAAACTTATAGGAATTACGCATGGGGTTCAGAAACCGGGTTTTTGCGAAAATACTTGGTTGCAGCCGACAGATTCGGAAAAAACCCGGCTTCTTTGGTCGGAGTGCGTAAGTTCTGATTCATGGAAAAGTTTATTTTGGCTAATTGTTATAACCCTCAAATTGCGGGCAACCTCTTGGCGAGTCAACCGTGCCAGTGCCAGGTATCGGAAACCCAGACACCGCATGACTTCGTGGATTTTGACTCCCTCACAATTCTTAATAAAAACTTAAAGGCTTTATAGGTTTGACTTTACAAGTCTCTGCATGAGAGAAGAAGGTTTGCCCAATTACCCTCCCCATAACCATAACCAATATGTCCAACACCATAACCATGAGTTATCCCAATTTCCACGGGGAGGTGGGCTTTGGGTGCATTAGTATTAAAAGTAAGTTGGTCGTAATTAAGCCAGCCAGCCACCCCCTTATTTTTCCAGCCAATCGCCGCTCCGAAAGCAGCCATCACTTTTCCATCATACTCTTTAGTGCCACCAAGACTTTGATAAATCCGTTTTTGCACGGAAAAGCCGAAGCGTCCATCACTGTATTTTACCCAAAGTCGATCCATCGCCTGCAAATCTGGACAGAAAAAATTTTCGATATTTTCAGTCTGTAGCCAACCTTTTTCTTGACTCGTTACTTCTAAGATTTTTTGAGTAGTTTCCTTATCTGCTTCCTTCCACTTCCCGGCTGCCAATAACTGTTCCAGTTTAGTATAGTCTATTTTAATGAGTTGATTTTCCCAAGACTGATTTGCCAGATAAGTTTTAATCGGAATTCCCCTCGGAACTTCATTTTTCAACAAACCGTGAACTGCAACCACTTTACCGCTAGCATCTAAAACAGGCGCGCCACTTATGCCAACAGAAACTCCAGCTATATAATTAATTCCATAGCCCTCCGTCAAGACAACATTAATCCTCGATACTGAACCTTCCAAAAATTCCGGCGCTAAATCTTCGTTTTGAAGAACAGGAAAACCAGAAATATATATTTTATGTCCTACTTTCAGCTCGTTAGAATCCCCAAAATTGACACTTGGATAAGGACAACTTTCCCCGGCAGACTTAAACGTCACCACTGCTAAATCGTAAGTTGGACTTGTTTGAATACTGTCAGTTGTATGACCTTGTTTATCCTGATAAGTTTGCAGTTTCAAACTATAGCCTTTAACCACATGACCGGCGGTGAGAACAGTGCAAACTCCCTTTTTTCCCGGTACAATAAACCCGGTACCGTGTCCGCCTTGATTTGCGTAGTAAATCAGCACGAGGCTCTTGTTAACTGTTTCAGCAATTTCTTGAGATGACTTCTGCTGGGAGCAACTTGTTAAGGAGAGTCCGATGAGGGTAAAAATTAGCCAGCAAGAGCGCAATTTCATGAATTTTGCTGAGAGTTTTAGGGAATAAGGGAGTAAATGAATAATTTCTACAACAGTGATGTGTTGTTTTCCAGGTAGGAGATTAATATGAAAGGATACCATTTTTTTGCGATCGTAGCTACGGGTAAGGAGATGGGAGCGATCGCACGTAACAAGTTAAGATTAAAAGCCTCTCGATCTCTCGCTGGTAGCCAAGTCTAGATCCCCCTAAATCCCCCTTAAGAAGGGGGACTTTGACTGCACTCTTGTCCCCCCTGATTGTTGGGGGACTTTGACTGCACTCTTCCCCCTGATTGTTGGGGGACTTTGACTGCACTCTTGTCCCCCCCTTCTTAAGGGGGGCTAGGGGGGATCGAGATTTTGTGGACTCACAGAAAAACATCGGGCGGGGCGGGTTTACAAGATAATTAGTTTGAAAAAATTATGGTTGGTAAAACCCGCCCCTAGGAGATTGCAAATTATTCGATCGCGAATCAAGGAAGAAATTGAAGCTGCGATCGCTAGAAATGAGGAAGCCTAAAACCTGGCGCGAATTTGCTATAATCTAAGTAATATCAGATCCGAACGATCGCACTTATGACTATACAAGAATTAGAAACTCAAGTCTTAACCTTAAATCCCGTTGATAAAGCTAAACTCATCAGCATTCTAACTCAAACTTTAACCAACGGTTCTCTAGGCATTAAAAAAACTCCTGGTGTGTGCGGCGGCGATGCTTGTATCGGCAATACTCGCATACCAGTTTGGTCTTTGGTGTGCGATCGCCGTCTAGGTGCTTCCGATGGTATCATCCTAGAATCATTTCCCGATCTAACCGCCGCTGATTTGGTAAATGCGTGGGCTTATGCTGATGCTTACCCAGAGGAAATTGAACAAACAATCAAAGAAAATGATGAAGTTATGGAAGAAAGCGAGGTTTATTAAAAGTTGGCACGTTTTTACACAGATGAAAACTTCCCGCTAGCAGTGGTGGAATTACTGCGAACTTTTGGTCACGATGTTTTGACAGTGCAGGAAGCTGGAAATAGTAAGGTGCGTCGCCTTCTACCATCTGCAAGTTTCATCTAACATATAGCACCGACACACCCTACAGCGAATCCACCTCACTTTAAAAGAAAACCGCTATACAAACGATCGAGGTTAAAAATTTTAACCTACTTGTTCGAGATACTGACCCAAATCATCTCGCAGGCGGCTCAGTTCGGCTTCAGTAGTCACGCGCACCCGATCGTCCCGAACCGTAATCAGCACTTTCGCCGCAAAAGGTGTCGGCCAGATATTCGGATTGCAAAAAACTTCAAAAAATACCTCCCCTGCATAGCGGTATTCCATCGGTTTTTGGGGAGAGGCTTTGCCGCCAGCAGTTTTGGCTGCGACTGCTTTGAGACTTTCCATCAAAGTGGCGATCGCACTTTGCAAATCCCGCGCGGCTTGGGGGGAAAAGCTAAAGGAGACAGAACCTTCAACTAAATTCAGCGTAAATTGAGAAACAGACATAAGCAATCAAATTTAACACACAATCGTTAATGCTAAAAAATACAGTAACCCAAAAGAAGTACATTCTCGCTAAATTGGGCAGCCCGAATCCAATTAATTAAAAACTATCTCAACAAGCTAGGCAAAATTAATGAGTGTAAATATAACTCTAAGCTAGAGTCTGCAAGACTTTTAACCTTTTGTTACTCCTTCGGCTTTAAACTAGAAATTAGAAATTTTGATTTCTGATTCAGGAGACTCTATGCTAGCCGATAACCGTTCCGAAATCCGTAAAGTATTAATCATTACGTTATTGCTAAATATAGTGGTCATGGCAATTAAAGCCGTCGTGGGTTGGTTGACAGGTTCTCTTAGTTTGTTAGCAGATGCCTTGCACAGTGTCACAGACAGCGCTAATAATATTTTAGGACTGGTGACTAATCATTATGCAAATCCCCAACCCGATCGCGATCATCCCTACGGACATCAGAAATTTGACGCGATCGGAGCTCTGGGAATTGCAGTTTTTTTGGGGATTGCTTGTTTTGAAATTCTCAGCGGCGCTGTGCAAAGGTTGCTACATGGTGGCCAACTTGTCAAAATATCCCCCAACGAACTATGGATTTTGCTGATTGTACTAGGAATCAATATTTTTGTTACTTTTTATGAGCGCCGAGTTGGAAAACGCCTGGGTAGTGCTATTTTAGTGGCGGATGCTCAACACACGATGAGTGATGTTTGGGTAACAATTATGGTAATTGCTGGGTTGATTGGTGTGTGGCAAGGGGAAGTTTGGAATATACCTCAACTGCAATCCTTAGATGTATTTTTGTCTTTTCCTGTGGCTCTGTTAGTGTTTCACAGCGGTTGGAAGGTGCTCACAGAAAATCTACCTTGGTTAGTGGATGAAATGGCGATCGCACCCGAAATTATTCACGATATCGCCATGGATGTACCGGGGGTTGTCAACTGTCACTCGATCGCCTCTCGTGGCGTGGTGGGACGTCAAGTGTTTATTGATATGCACATGATTGTGAATGCGGCCGATGTAGAAACTGCTCACCGGATTACAGAAGAAGTAGAAGCCCATTTGGAAGAACGTTTCAGTCCTGTACGCATCTTAATTCACGTTGAGCCACCGGCTTATCAGTCCGATCGAATTAGCTATGATTCTGAAAACAGAAGTCATTAGTCATTAGTCATTAGTCATTAGTCATTAGTCAGCGGTGATTCGTCAATACTTATTAATCCTGTCAGAGCAAGAAGAAGGTATTTTTGCCCATCGCAATTCCTCCAATTTTTGACATGAAATGTAGCCAGCCATGCTAGGATGTGATAAAACTCCAGATGCAGAACAGACTCGATACACAACCATCGAGGCTAAAAAATATCAGAGTCACCCCTGTACAACCAAATCCATTGCCAGTAATGAGTCCTGAGAATACCTTACACGACGTATCCACTGATGTAGATGCCCAATCTACAAGTGCAGCAGACAACCAGTCTCCTGAACATCATCCTGAATCACTCCAACCAGAACTTCAGGAAGAATCTCAGACAGAATCTGAGCCAGATGCTCAGACAGAATCTCAGACAGAATCTCAGACAGAATCTCAGACAGAATCTCAGACAGAATCTGGGCCAGATACTCAGACAGAAATTCAACCAGAGTCTGGGTCAGAATCTCACTCAGAAATTCAGCCAGAATCGGGAGCGGAATCTCCACAAATTCAAGCAGAAAAAGTAAGCAGACCTACTCCAAAGCCAATCAAGAAATCTGATTTGGCCTATCAGCAAAAAACTAAACAAGATGCTCCTCAAGCAAAAACAGAAGGGGAAAGCAAGCCTACTCCCAAGCCGATCAAAAAAAGTGATTTGCCACCTCCACCTGCTTCAGAAACTGAGCTAGAGGCTGCCACAGAGCAAGCAGCACCAGCAGAAATCCCGTCTACTCCAAAAGCGAAGAAAATAATTGGAGGAGTGTCTAAATCGGCATCTCAGAGAAAACCTTCTAGAGATGGAGCCGAAAGCGGCGGTGGCTTCAATCTGGCGACTCAAAGACCGCCGAAAGCACCAAAATCTAATTCTTGAACCAGGACGATCGACTCTTATAATTAAACGATGCGATCGCTCTCGATCGCACTTTAAAAAAATTACCATCAAAATTTACTCGCAATCAAAGGTTTTATACAATAAAAATCAACTTTAATCAATATTGCTTTGGGCGATCTAATGCGATACACTCAACACATGACTAAACCTGACCGAACAACAGTAGACATAAAAGGATTGCACGAAAGAATTACGGCGGTTTCAGCTTTGTCAGAGTTAGCGGAATTGATATCAACCCATGAACACAAATAAACGCAGATAAAATTCCATCTGCGTTTATTTGTATTAAAATAATCTTGTATTTATCACTCCCACTCGATGGTTCCAGGCGGCTTAGAAGTAATGTCATAAACCACGCGGTTCACTCCTTTAACTTCATTCACAATCCGATTTGAGATTAATTCCAACAAATCGTAAGGAACTCGCGCCCAATCGGCCGTCATCCCATCTTCACTGGTAATAAACCGCAAGACAATTGGGTAAGCATAGGTGCGTTGGTCTCCCATCACCCCTACACTGCGAATGGGAAGCAAAACTGCAAAAGCTTGCCAAAGTTCGTTGTACAATCCGTGTCGATTAATTTCTTGGCGCACCACCAAGTCAGCATCCCGCAAAATATTTAATCTTTCGGCGGTAACTTCTCCCAGAATCCGAATCGCTAATCCTGGCCCTGGGAAAGGTTGTCGGTTGACGATTTCTTCTGGAAGCCCGATCGACCGGCCGACTTTTCGCACTTCATCCTTGAACAATTTTCGCAGGGGTTCGATCAGCTTAAAGCACAAATCTTTAGGTAGCCCGCCGACGTTGTGATGGCTTTTAATTTTCACCGCAACTCGTTCGCCACTTTTGGGATCTACGTTAGTGTCAGCCGATTCAATTACATCTGGGTAAAGAGTACCTTGGGCGAGGTAATCGAAGGGTCCAAGACGCTTCGATTCTGATTCAAATACGCTGATAAATTCGTGACCAATCCGCTTCCGTTTTACTTCAGGATCGGTAACACCTTCAAGCTGAGCTAAAAAGCGTTCGCGAGCATTAACATACTCAACATCAATGTGGAATTGCTCTTTAAATAATTTCACCAACCGTTCCGGTTCATACTTCCGCATAAACCCTTGGTCGATAAACATACAGGTAAGTCGATCGCCGATCGCCCTATGCAGCAAAAAAGCCAAAGTTGAAGAATCAACCCCGCCGGATAGAGCCAATAATACTCGTTTGTCTCCGACTATGGCTCTAATTTCACGAATCGATTCCTCGACAAAAGTAGCTGTCGTCCAAGTCGGTTCGCACTCGCAAATATGATAAACAAAATTACGAATTAAAGCCTGTCCACCGATGGAATGAACTACTTCTGGATGAAACTGAACTCCGTACAAATTTTTGTCGTGATGAGCAATTGCCGCACAGGAAGTATTTTCCGTGTGAGCTAGAATCGCAAAACCTTCTGGCAATTCGGTACAAGAATCTCCATGGCTCATCCACATGGTGCTACCATCTTCGACATTAGTCAACAAATCGGTAGGGTCGTCAATGGATAGGGATGCCTTGCCATATTCGGCTAACTTAGCCCGATCGACTACCCCTCCTAGTTGCTTGACCATCAACTGCATCCCGTAGCAAACACCCAACACGGGTATTCCTAAATGCCAAATTTCCGGGTCACATTGGGGAGCTCTTTCGTCATATACAGAACTCGGCCCACCTGAAAGAATAATTCCTTTAGGAGCGATCGCTGCTAACTGTTGGGCAGTAGTGCGGTAAGAAATAACTTCTGAATATACTTGAGTTTCGCGAATGCGGCGAGCAATCAGTTCCGAATATTGGGAACCGAAGTCGAGAATCACTATCTTCTGGCGATCGATCTGCCCTAGAGAAGAGTTGGTCAGGGCGGATTCAGTTTCTATTTGAGTAGTCACGGTTAGTGGGTAATTGCTAATTGCTAATGGGTAGAACCTAGAACCGAGATTATTCGTCTGAAATAAACCTAGGTAATTAAGGTCTAGGGAGTTGGAATTAAGACTTAATTAAGTATTATCCCCGATCGATCTTGGAGCAAGAGTTACGGGATATTCACACCACATTAACAAATTTGTGTCAAAAATGTATCTCCTAGTTCACTTTTAACAATTATTTTGCGATCGCGCCCGAACATCACTGAGCCCACGGGTACACGCTGCCCGCTGTGAGTAAACACGCAATCCGATGAGCGCAAGTCTATCTGTTGAGCAATGTCGCCGTAAATGCGATCGACCCAATTGCTCTGATTCTCCGCATCAAAAACCCGCAGTTGCTCCAGAGCATCTTCCGCGCTAGCAGCCTCAAAAATCGAGGAACACAAATCAGACGGCATTCCGGCCCGCGCACAAAAAGCTGTCAGAATTTCGCGCCGCCCATCGGCGAGGTGGTGATGAGTGTGAAAAATCCCCGCCGCCAATTTCATTAACTTTCCGTGATAGCCAAACAGCAGAATAGATTTCACACCCTGACATCCAGCCTCTGCCAGTAAAGGACCGAGCCAATTAGCAGTTTTGACCAGCCGCTGCGGATCGATGCCCAGTTGTCGAGCCAAATCCAAGCCATTTTCGCCGATGCAAAACACCAAACAGTCAAATAGCTGGGCTTTTTGTTGTAGTTGTTCGCGGTAAATTTCCAACTGTCCGGGGGCGCTCAAGGGTTGAGAAATGCCCGTCGTACCCAGCAGCGACAGTCCTTCTACCACACCGAAAGCTTCGTTGGAAGTACGGGTTGCCAGTTGGCGACCTGATGGCAGAATCAGGGTGACAGTAATTTTTTCTCCGGTTTGGAGTTCTCGGCTGAGATTCACACGCAACAGCCGCTGGGCATAATCGTAGATTGCCGCTCCTCCACCGGTTTTGTGATGTCCAATTCCCTCGCCCCCAACAATCAGTATTTGTTCTTCTGCTGCTTCAATTTCTCCCTCGGACACTCTCCGTAATTCCACCATTGCCCAAACAGGGGTATGGCGAGTCAGATCTAGGTTGTCCCCTGGATCGGAGCGAGTCACAGCTAAAGCTGTGTCAGTTTTTATTACAGATACTTGTTCGATGGGTACTGATGCGGTTATTATTGGTTCTAGTAAATCTACTGAGACGCTATCTACAGATTGAATACCTCTACGCAAGCAGCGCAGGGCGGCTAGTGCGGCCGCACAGGCAAATACTGGAAGTGTGTACCCGGAACGAGGTTGAGTTTTGGTCATTATGGATTGTTGATATCTGTAAATTTACTGATAAGAAGCATCACAGAGCAGGAGTGACACCGCTCAAATATTTAAGCCTAGTTAGCGATCGAGTTGGCTGTCAATCGCAGTTAGCGTCATTTTTGTCAATTGTTTTTTTGTTTACGAGTTGCGATCGAGATCATACTTGTTTGAGATGCGATTATGAATAAAGCCATTAGTATCATGCCGTCAGTTATGTTTTGTTCCACTGACAGAACATCATCATCTAATACGATTGTTTTGCAACCCTTGGGTTGTCTTGGTGGACTCGCTGTTCTCGATTTCCAAGCAAACTTGGAACAAGCTCTGGAAACCGCAGCCTTGGGGGTTGTCGTGGATTTGCAACAAGTCGAGGCCTTAGCCCTAGAGGGAATCACTGCACTGGTAATCGGGCTAGAGTTAGCCGCCATACTCGGTAAGTCGATCGTTTTTCAATCTATGGATTTAGCTAGTCGTAAAAGTTTCATAGTGGAGTGGAGTCGATCGCGGGAAATTTGTTTTGGACCTTGGGGCGACTTGTTTGAGGGCGAACTCGAAAAATTTTTTGGTGTCGAAACTGTGCGATCGCAACCTTGTTAACCCAGACTACCTACTTTTTGCAAAATCCCTAAACTTAGATATTCCAAACGGTCGATGCTAAGCCCCAGGGCTTGTCATCTATAATAATCAAAATTACCCGGACTTGCCAGTCCTACTTTTAGACTAACATCTTGAAGGTAGGACTGGTTTTATATGACTAGATAGGAAAAGGAAGAATCAAGAAGTCACCCCCCCAAAGTGGGAAATTCTGGAATAAGGAAAAAGAAACCGCCCTTGAGAAAAAGGAATAAATAACCAGAGAAATTCCGGCATAATCAAAGCTTAAGTGATTCTGAATATCTTCGTCCTCTTGGCAATTAATATCCTAGCTCAGCTAAATGTATCCCTGGGCTTGTTCAAATTTTCCAACTCAAATCTCAAATCTCAAATTGATTTATGGTTGAACCAGTTGCAGAGTTAAATGAAGGCCGATTTATTCAGACCCCAGACCTACTAAAAAAAACCAGCTCTCAGTTAGTCATATCTCCACAAACAGCTCTCAAAATTTCTAAACAAGACATTCGTTTGACTCTGAAAGCATCAACTCTAGACGGCGTTTTTGCCAGTGTTTTCGAGTCTGCCACCAGTGGCGTAATTCTCAGCAACTTCTTGCTCCAACTAGGTGCTACCAGCGTTGAAATAGGCCTATTATCTGCGATTCCGATGGTGGTGAATCTGCTGCAACCATTAGGGGCCTACATTGCCGATCGCACCACCAGCCGCCACTGGTACAACCTGTTCGTATTCGGATTGTCGCGGCTGCTGTGGCTGGTGCTAGTCGTGGAAATTGTCTGGGGGAGACAAAACACCGACTCCCACCTGCTACTGGAATGGACACTAGCAACTGCCTTGGCTGCTAGTTTACTGGCAGCTTTTGCCAATTCTAACTGGTTTAGTTGGATGGCCGTCGTGGTGCCTCACCGTTTGCGCGGACGCTATTTTGGCTTTCGCAACAGCGCTACCAGCTTCATCACTTTGCTGGGAGTCCCACTGATGGGATTGGCAGTTTCAACTTGGGGGACAGATCCGATTTTTGGCTACGGTATCGTCTTATTTTTGGGAGTGTTGGCGGGACTGATTAGTTTGGGGTTTCAATTCTTGATGGTGGATGTGAATCCGCAAGTTTATGGAACCGATGAAGATGGGGAGCAATTCACGGAAAAATTAGGTCAAAACCAGACTAATTTTTTGACGGCGCTGCTGAAAGATTCTAACTTTTTAATATTTTTATTTTACTTAATTTTATGGACATTTGCCGTTAATTTAAGTGCGCCTTTTTTTAATATTTACTTGCTGCAACAATTAAATTTAGATGTGAGTTTAGTGACTATTTATAACAGCTTGAGTGCCGGGGCCAATCTGCTGCTGCTGCTGTTTTGGGGCAAATTAGCCGATCGCTGGGGAAATCGCCCGCTGCTAATTGCGCTTGGGTTATTGGTGGCAATCACACCTGTGCTGTGGTTGGTAACAGGCAATTACCCCATGGCGCTTTGGGTATGGCTACCACTACTACATTTACTGGGAGGAACGACTTTAGGAGCGATCGAACTTTGTACTAAAAATATTCAAATGGAAATAGCACCAATTAAACAACCTTCGACTTATTTTGCGATCGCGGCGGCGGTTGCGGGAGTGGCGGGGGCTTGTGGAACTACCGCCGGTGGCTTTCTAGCTCAAGCACCGACGATGAGTTTAGGGGGATTGTTTGCCCTGTCGGCTGGTTTACGGCTGATTGCGCTTCTGCCTTTGGTTTTGGTGCGAGAACCTCGTAGTCTATCGTTGCGCGAGATCCTACCGGGTTTTTTACTTTTCCAGTTTAATCCGGGCGAATTAAGACTAAAAAGACAGCCAAAAGTTCCCTAAAATAGCCGAAAAGCTGACAGATATTTGAAGGGAAACCTTCAAAAAATCTATCAGCTTTTTTCGGGGTGGGAATAGGGGAATTTATTAATTCTGAGTCCTCAGTCCTCAGTCCTCAGTTTGGTGTCAGAAACAATCAACAAAGAACTGGAATAGTATCCAATTAATGATAGTTCCACCTTCAACCAACCGAGGATGAAAAACTTAAGCTTGACGTGAATAGTATTCCACAACTAGCAGTTCGTTAACCTGAAGCGCAATCCACTCGCGTTCCACAATGCCATTAACCTTACCAACCAGTTTTTGCTTATCAAATTCCAAGTGACTGGGCAAGTGAGCCAACCCTGGGTCTTTGAGATTCGCTTCCACCATTTGGCGCGAACGTTCCCGATTTTTTACCGAAATGACATCTCCAGGCTTGCACTGATAGCTGGCGATATTAACTTCGCGATCGTTCACAGTCACATGACCGTGATTGACCAATTGTCTAGCAGACGGAATGGTAGGAGCCATTCCCATCCGAAACACAGTGTTGTCCAAGCGCATTTCCAAAAATTGCAGTAACACTTGACCTGTGGAGCCGGTAACTCGACGAGCTTTCCGAACGTAACGCAGCAATTGACGTTCAGTTACACCGTAATTGAAACGAAGTTTTTGCTTTTCTTGCAAGCGAACCGCATACTCAGATAGCTTTTTGCGGTTTTGACCATGTTGCCCAGGTGGATAATCCCGTCTGGGTGTTTTGCGAGTCAGCCCAGGCAAATCCTTGAGGCGACGGACGATTCTTAATCGGGGACCCCGATATCGAGACATTGATTTTCCTCTCTAATGTCTGTATAAAATTTTATACAGGCTTTATACTTTGGCACTCTCAGGTGTAAAACGCTGAGATTTTTGGTTCTGCGAGACGACTTCCCGACGCAGAATTACTCTAACATCAGTAGTAGTCATCTCTCCCCAAACGTTGTTCGGAGCGGTGTCCGAAAGTTTCGGTATGCCCTGCCGTACTCAAATTTTGACCCGTTGCCGATCATATCACACAAAATCTCAAGTGAAAGCCGATCGCCCGATCGCACCAAATTAGTGACAAAAATTCATAAATTAAATCCGCCATGCACCACCCCAAAGTTTCCCAAAGTTCGGTAACACTCCCAGCAGCCCCAGGCTCACAGCCCAGTGGGCGCTGGATGTGGACCCTGGGTACACAACTAGCAACCATCGGTTTGTTGGCCACCATACTGCCTCCCATGCCCGCATCAGCCATCACGATTAGATTCCCTCGCACTAAAAATGCCTATCGCGCCTGCTCTGTGGAACTAATGGGAGCCGGACTTACCGCAGATGCAGCGGCCAGCGCTTGCGCCGATGCACTCCACCCCCGCGACATCTCTAAGTGCGTGGTTCAAATCAACCGCAAAACGAATATTGCCGCGGTGGAGGCCCTTGCTAGCTGTCAGCGAGTGCGTCGCCCCCTAGATTTGGCAACTTGCGTAGTGGACATTAACACCAAATCTCGGACTACAACCACAACTCCGCTGTTGGTGCTCGATGGGTGTCGCCGCAGCTTATTACCAGAACAATTTTCCGAATGCGTAGTCGGGTTGAGCCGTCAGGTTGACTTTTCGCTCGATCGCCTAATGAATACTTGTCTTGACACTAGGGAGAAAGTAAGTCAAGTAGACGATCGTCCCCCATCGACACCTCCTACGCTGCTGATTCCGCCACCTTCCAAATTAAATTAATTAGTTATTAGTTGTTTGTTATTGGTTATTTGTTAGTAGTTATGTGTTATTGGTTAGTTGTTAGTGGTTGGTTCGGGGCTGGTAGTTGTTAGCTGTTGACAGCGAACAGTCAACAGTCCAAATCAAATCATTCCGGTCTAACCACCAACAAATAACCAACAACAAACAACCCATAACCAACAACCAATAACCAATAACCAATAACCAATAACAAACAACCAATAACCAATAACCAATAACAACTAACTAATCATAAAATGTCACAAATTTTTGGTCAAATTACTGTCGAAGAATTAAGCCAGCGTTTAGCAGAAGCAACTACGGAGAGATTGCAGCTTGTAGATGTGCGAGAACCTCACGAAGTGGAACTCGCCTCACTCCCAGGATTTGCAATTTTTTCCCTCAGCGAATTTGCCACCTGGTCACAGGAAATAGACGATCGCCTCGATCGCGACACCGAAACCCTAGTTCTGTGTCATCATGGAGTGCGATCGGCTCAAATGTGCCACTGGTTGAGCGAGCGAGGCTTCACCAATGTTAAAAACATCATTGGCGGTATCGATACTTATGCAATGGTAGTCGATCGGACCATTCCCCGGTATTAACACCAAATTAGAAAGCTCTCCGTTCTCTTCCTCTGCGCCCTCTGCGCCCTCTGTGGTTAAATAATTCATCATAAACCACAGAAAATAACCAACAATCAAAACAACCAACAATCAAAATAACCCGGCGGTGGTGCATCATCAAACAAAACTTGAGCTTTGTCTAAATTAGGTACAGATTCAGCTAATGCTGTACCTAACTTAACTTCCAGCGCTCTGTCTGTTAAAGCAAAGGAAAATTGATGGTAATTTTGCAAAGAAGCAGCCCTAGAAACAATCTCATTGTTATCTAAAATCGGACTATTACTGCCAATTAAAACAGTGTTAACGTCCTTCCAAGGGCAGACACATACCTGGGAAAAAGCACCTTGAAAAGTTTTGATTTTTTCTGCATAAAACTCATCTCTTTGCAGCAGATTGACTAGCACAACTCCTGCACTAGACAAATGTTTTTGGCAAAGTTCATAAAATTCCTTAGTTGCTAAGCGATGGGGAAAGTAGCCATTGCCAAAAAACACATCAGTCATGATTATATCGTAGAGAATATCTGGTTTTTGCTGTTCCAGATACTCTCTGCCATCTTGAATTGCTACGGTGAGTCGTGAGTCTAATTTTACCCCAAAACACTGGGTAGCGGCTTCGATCGCGATCGGATCGACATCCGCACATTCAATGAGAGTTTCTGGCAAATAGTGATGCAAAACTAAGGGAATTCTGCCACCACCAAACCCAGCTATGTAGATTTTTTGAGGTTGACTTTGCCACACCAAAGCTAACATCATCGCCTGAGTGTATTCAGAAACAAGATGTAAAGGATTATTTAAATCAAACACAGATTGCAATAAATCTGTATACAAATTTACCTTTTCTACTAAAGATAGCTTAATGCGCGATCGCTCTTTTTTAACTGCAACATAATGAACTCCAGAATCTTTACAAAAAATCATGCCATCTGGCTGTTGTTGCACCCAAGCCAGCCGCTGCTGAATGGCGGCTAAATTAAGAGTTTGCCAGTTTTTGCGATCGTCAATCATCTAATATTAAATCTGCCTTATTTCCTAGTCCCCCTCTGTGGGGACGAAAGTCATCTAGAACCTAGAACCATTAAGCCCGCTGATAGGCCACCAATTCCAAACCAGAAATCGAAAATTCCACCCTTTTCCAATCTTCCTTTTTACCATCAAAATTTTCAAACGCAGAATCAGTCAGCAAAATCTCTCCCTGTTGCGCCAAATCCTCTCCCAGCTTCGATGCCAGATTAAATTCCGAACCGTACATATCCTCTCCTTCCAGCATCAAAACATCACCGTAGCCTATCCCGATGCACAGATAAATATCCATTTCAGGCGGTAGAGTAGTATTCACAGCCCCCGTATGCTTCAGAGAATCGATCGCAGCATCCACAGCCGATTTTACATCAGGAAACACAGCAAAAATATTGTCAGCTTCCTCCTTCACTACAGTGCCACCATATTCAGCAATTACAGGATAGACAATTGCGTGCATCCGGTGAATCATTGACAAAAAATGAATAATTCCGTAACGCACAGTTGTCCGAGAAAATCCCGACATATCGATGACCATAATCCCATGAGTTTGGCGAAAAGTTGCATTAATTTCAGCATCAATTTCTGCCATCTTTTCAGGACGTTCGTTTCTTTCTTGCAGTAATTCTCGCAGGTAAACACGGTTATTTGTTTTCATTTGTTTTAATTAAATTTCCAATCGCGACACACTTCTTGAGGGCGGCAACCCGGATGCAATGCACAATTTATACCATCCTTGCCATGATAATAATAGCAGATTTTGCAAGGTCTAGTTTGCTCTAATTTTTTCATCAAAATTGTGCGGATAGTCTGCACTTTGTGGCGATATTTGTTCGCAGTCGAGTGACTGGGTTCAATTGCCAAAGCTTGCTCGAAAGCAGCTAAGCTGGAATCGTACAACTTAATAATTTGGCCACTGTAGTTAGTCCAAGCATCGGCGCGGCTTTGATAGAGTTCGATCGTACTTAAGTTTAAAATACCATATTCCGTCCAAGCGTCCGCCGAAGCTCGATCGAACTTAATATTGGCATGGAGTAAAACTTTTTTAATAGTTGCCAACAGTTCCCTGGGCAGCCAAGGTTTGCTAACATAGGCTTCTGCGCTATCCATCGACCTGGCAAATAAATCTAACCGCTGTCCCTTCCCTGTTAAAAATACTACCGGTATATTCCGAGTTTCAGGGTGAGCTTTAATTAAACTGCAAACACCGTAGCCGTCCAGGCGAGGCATCACGATATCTAATAGTATTAAATCGGGGTATTTTTTGGCGATTTGAGCGAGAGCTTCCACACCGTCAGATGCCTGCATTATATTCAATCCGCTGCAACTCAATTGATGTGAAATACACTCCCGTTGACTGCGGGAATCTTCTACCACTAAAACTGTGCTCATCTCTCCCTCCTTTTGTGTCTGAGGTCAAACTTTCTACCGCTTCGACTCGCCCTTGCTGAAATTAGTTTACCCAAAAAGGAAGCAAAAGTTTCAGATATTCATAAGTCGATACATTCGACCTCTCCTCAAAAGCCTGTCCCTCAATCATTATGGGAGATGTCTATTAGTCAAAGATAGAAGAGTTTCATGAGGGGTGATTTTTTTGAGTAGGGGACGCAACATCACCACAGATGGGGGCAAGCAGGGGGGATTGCCCCTACTTTTACCCGCTGGTGCAGAGGCTTCGCATCCAGGGCTGTTGTTGCAGAAACGGCGATTAATCCCTATTTAATGGAAGTTTTAACAAACGAAGCAACACTGAAAATTCGGAGGAAAAGTTGGTTGTATTGAAAGAGATAATGGGCTACTGTATTACTGGAAAGTCATCTCTTGACAACAAATGAATAGATTGCTCCTCACTTTACTGGTAAATCCGACCCTGTTAGGGTTTCTGATGTCTTTGAACGTGATGGTAAATCCCGTTCGCGCCGAAACTCCAGACGGGCCGACTAATGCACCCAACTGCGTCAAATCACCCCACACTCAGCGCTTGACTTGCCTGCGGCTTCCCGCCAAAACTGCGGCTTCCAATTCTAAAGTAGCCATTCGTTGGCAGCGCCAGAGTGACGAACCGATTGCGATGTTGGACTTTACGGAAGAAGAAAGCGATGCAGCGGTGGCATTATTTGGTTGCGACTGCCCGCCGTGTATCAATTCGCTGCGCCAGTTGCGCGGTTTGCCGCCCCTAGCGAGTTAAGCCCATCGCGCCCATACCGCTCTTTAGTCTACCTTCGATCGCACCCACAGCATCAGGATTTAGCCTACCGTAGCGGTTATTCCCAACTTGACTTGGAACAGATTCTTAAAAGGAAAAATTCCCCAAATTAAACTGTTAGTAAACCCATCCGTTATAAAAAATCAAATCCATCGCACCCCTAGACAAAATTCCATATATAATATCAAAGAAGTAAACCGCTACAAGTGAATCATGTCCGCAAACACCGCGCTACCCCCAGCCCTAGCCAAAATCGTCCAGCGCTTTCAGCGACACGCCGACCCGAAACAGCGCTACGAACAACTGCTGTGGTATGCTAAGCGACTCCCAGCATTTCCCGAAGGCGATAAACAGCCGGAAAACAAAGTTTCTGGCTGCGTGTCGCAAGTTTATATTACGGCAAATTTGACCGACGGAAAAGTTTTGTTTCAAGGGGATTCAGACGCTCAATTAGTCAAAGGATTAGTCGGCTTACTTGTGGAAGGTTTGAGCGGCTTAACTCCGGCTGAAATTGTTAACGTTACCCCAGATTTTATTCAAGATACGGGATTGAATGTGAGCCTGACACCTTCTCGCGCCAATGGATTTTACAACATCTTTCAAATGATGAGAAATAAAGCACTCGCTTGTGAATTTAGCCAGCAAGTCGCCGCCAATTAAAAACCTAAACAGCCATGACTCAAACTACAGATTTAACAAAAACTAATTCTACTAACTACCCAGGCACTGTTAAAGAATATCTCTGGTCGTGGAAAGAAACCTCAATTAAAGTTGTTTACGAAACCACAGGAGAGGGAACTCCTGTCTTGTTATTGCCGGCATTCAGTACGGTTTCGACGCGGGGAGAAATGCGTCCTTTGGCAGAATTATTGTCTCCCAATTTTCAAGTTGTGACTGTCGATTGGCCTGGTTTTGGCGATTCATCTCGCCCGCGGACGGACTATGAACCGTCATTATATCATCAATTTTTGACGGATTTTGTGGGGGCTATTTTTAATAGTCCTGTGGCGGTAATTGCAGCGGGTCATGCTGCGGGTTATGTGATGGCATTAGCGCAATCTAAACCCCATGTTTGGTCAAAGATTGTGTTGGTGGCACCAACTTGGCGCGGGCCTTTACCGACGATGAGCAAACAGCAGAGTGGCTGGCACTCTATTGTGAGAGAATTAGTACGATCGCCTTTAGTGGGACAATTTCTTTACAAACTGAATACTGCGCCTTCTTTCCTCAGTTTGATGTATCGTCGCCATGTCTACACAGATGCGGCTAAAGTCACACCGGATTTTATTCACGGTAAGTGGCTAGTTACGCAGCAACCAGGTGCTCGGTATGGTTCGGCTGCTTTTGTGACTGGTGGTTTAGATCCGGTAAAAACGCGATCGGAATTTACGGATAAGTTTCAACAATTAGCAATGCCGGTAATGGTTGTAATTGCTGAAAATGCGCCTCCCAAATCTAAGGCTGAAATGGAATTTTTAGCGGAATTATCTGGTGTTGAATCGCGGGTGATTCCTGGTTCTTTGGGGACGCACGAAGAGAATGCTGTAGATTTGGCGAAGGTGATTAAATCTTTTATTTGAGAGGATTAAGAGGGATTGAACCACAGAGGGCGCAGAGAACGCAGAGAGAAGAGATGAGGGGATGAATGCAAGCTGTTTTTTTGATGTTTGTTTGGATTTTTTGCTATTGGTTTTGTCTCCCAGTCTATGCTGTGGGATATCCCCAGTTTCCTGATTCACAAAAGAGCATAATTGAAGGTGCGATCGACTTTCATATCCATTCTTCTCCTGATGTGATTCCCCGCCGACTTGATGATTTTGAAGTGGCTAAATTAGCTGCTAGGGCGAAGATGAAAGCGGTGGTATTGAAAAATCATTTTGGGAGTACCGCAGCCCGCGCAGTTTTGGTTAATCAGATAGTACCAGAAATCCAAGTTTTTGGAGGTGTTGTTCTCAATCATTCTGTCGGTGGGATGAATCCTCAAGCGGTGGAAGCTATGCACCGCATCGGTGGCAAATATGGTAAAGTAGTATGGCTACCAACGGTTGATGCTGATTGTCATTTGAGGGCTTTTCACCAGCCGGGAAGGGGGATTAAAATTACAGAAAATGGCAAGGTTTTACCGGAGACAGAAGCGGTATTGCAGATGGTAGCTAGAGAGAATTTGGTGTTGGAAACTGGTCATATTTGCCCGGAAGAGGTGATGGCGGTTGTAGAGCGATCGCACTTGCTCAACATTAAGAACATCCTGATTACCCACGCCATGGCTGATGTACCCGGTTTGTCCCTAGAAAATATGCAAACAGCCGCCCAGATGGGAGCTTTCTTAGAACTCGCATTTGTCAACGATTTGATGGGAGAAAATGCGGCGGATGACGGACATAAAAACTGGCATCATGTTTCAATTACCAAGATGGCGGCCGCGATTAAGCTCATCGGTGCAGAGCATTTTGTGCTCAGCACCGATTTGGGGAGAAAACCCGATCCTTTACCTACGGAAGGTTACAAAATGTTTGTCAAAAAGTTAAGGAGTGAAGGCATTTCTCAGCGGGAAATAGATTTAATGATGACCCAAAATCCCGCTGTTTTGTTAGGAATTACCTGATTTAACTTAACCCTTCAATCAACAAATTCCGGGCACTTTGCAAGGCAGAATCTAACTTACTGGCATCGCGTCCTCCAGCCTGGGCTAAATTCGGCCGCCCGCCACCTTTTCCACCACAAATTTGAGCAATTCCCCCAATAAATTTCCCGGCTTGCAATCCTTTTTTGTTGACTTCTGGACTAAAAGCTGCTACCAAACTCACTTTGTCTGGTTCAGGAATAGATGCCAAAACTACTGCACTATTTCCTAATTTTTGCTGTAACCTTTCTGCGGCAGTTTTTAAGGCTTCTGTATCCACATCTCCCAATTGCGCCACAATGATTTTGAATTCGCCAATGGACTCAGCCTGGGCTAACAATTGGTCAGATTTAGCAATGGCTAATTCTGACTTCAAAGCAGCCAATTGTTTCTGAGTATCTTTCAATTCATTCTGCAAATTAGTGATGCGATTTGGCAATTCTTCGGGTTTGGCCTTAAATCGATCGCCCAAATCGCGCACTACCTTATCCCGCACATTCAAATAGTCCAACACAGCTTGGCCAGAAACCGCCTCTATCCTGCGAACTCCCGATGCTACACCAGCCTCGGAAATTATCTTGAATAACCCAATTTCTGCGGTGTTGCTGACGTGGGTGCCGCCGCACAATTCCATGGAAACACCAGGGAAATCAATCACTCGCACGACATCGCCGTACTTCTCGCCAAACATGGCGGTAGCACCTTTTTCTCTGGCTTGGGCGATCGGCATTTCTGCAACTTCGGCAATATGCGCCTCTGCAATCCAACCATTAATTTTATCCTCAATTTGCTCCAACTCTGCCACAGTCACCGCCCGTGGAGAATTGAAATCAAATCGCAATCTATCAAAGGATACCAACGAACCGGCTTGGGAAATAGAATCATCCACAATTTGCCGCAAAGCTGCTTGTAATAAGTGAGTTGCTGTGTGATTTGCCTGCACTCGGCGACGACTACTATTATCAATTTTGGCAGTGATACTATCCTCAACTCTCAGGGTTCCTCGTTCCACAATCCCGAAATGTACGAAGAAATCAGACTCTTTTTTGACATCCTCAATCCTCACCAACAAACTCTCTGAATTTTCTCCCTCTGCGCCGGGGCGGTTTAAATAACCCTTATCCCCAATTTGTCCCCCAGATTCAGCATAAAATGGTGTCCGATTTAACACAACTTGTACCTCAGTTCCCGCCACTGCTTCTGTCACAGATTTGCCGTTGACTAAGATAACTTCCACCTTAGCTAAACTCGACAATTCCCCATAGCCAACAAACTCTGTGCTGTGGATGGTTTCCGCTAAATTATCCAGGGAACCTTGGACGGTTAAATCTATGGTTTGATGGGCATCTTTGGCGCGAGTTTGCTGTTCCTTCATGGCTGCTTCAAAGCCATCTAAATCGACAGTTATTCCATATTCTTCGGCTATTTCTTGGGTCAATTCTAGGGGAAAACCGTAGGTATCATAAAGGGTGAAAGCATCTTGACCAGAAATCTGTATGGTGGGGTCGGCATCTTGCCCGCCCTCAGCAACCACCAGGTTAGATGCCTTTTCTAGAAGAGCTTTTTTGACTATTTCTGATAACAGTTTCTCTCCCCGTTCTAAAGTCTTGAGAAACTGAGCTTCTTCCCTTGCTAGTTCGGCTTTAATTGCTGCTTCTCGCTGACGGACGTTGGGATAAGCTGCTTCGTTCAGGGCGATCGCACTTTCTGCCACTCGCACCGTAAATTCTTCGGCAATCCCAATCAGTCGCCCGTGGCGTACTACCCGGCGAATTAATCGACGCAAAATGTAACCTCTGCCTACATTGGAGGCACGAATTTCATCGGCAATCATGTGTACCACAGCTCGAATATGGTCGCCAATTACTTTGAGGGAAACTTTGGTTTTTTCGTCGCTATTTGTGTATTCAATGCCGGCAATTTCAGCGGCGGATTGAATGATGGGTAAAATCAAATCTGTTTCGTAATTATTGGGGACTTTTTGGAGGATTTGCGCCATCCGTTCTAGTCCCATGCCCGTATCAATATTTTGATTTTGCAGCGGTGTTAAATTTCCTTCTGCATCTTTATTGTACTGCATGAATACCAGGTTATAAAATTCGATAAATCTGGTATCGTCTTCTAGGTCGATCTGGTCGCCTCTTTCTGGGTGGAAATCGTAGTATATTTCAGAACAGGGACCGCAGGGGCCGGTGGGGCCGGATTGCCAGAAATTGTCGGCTTCTCCCATGCGTTGAATGCGCCCTGCGGGAATGCCGATTTCGTCGCGCCAAATCCCAAAGGCTTCGTCATCTTCTCGGAAGACGCTAACTACTAAGTTTTCTGGGCTTAAACCGAAGACTTCGGTGGAAAGTTCCCAAGCCCAAGCAATGGCTTGTTTTTTGAAGTAGTCGCCGAAGCTGAAGTTTCCCAACATTTCAAAAAATGTGTGGTGACGGGCGGTGCGGCCGACGTTTTCGATGTCGTTGGTGCGGATACATTTTTGGGATGTGGTGGCGCGGGGAGATTCGGCAGTGCGCTGTCCCAGAAATATGGGCTTAAATGGTAGCATTCCGGCGATCGTCAGCAATACTGTCGGATCTTCTGGCACTAAGGAGGCGCTGGGTAAGATTTGATGTCCTCGCTGGGCATAAAATTCTAGGAATGTTTGACGAATTTGGCTACCGGACAGAAACTGAGGAGAAATAGACATGACAAAAACACTTAAGTATGTAAAGATGTAGCAACAATAGAACTTACATCTATATGGATATTAAGATCATTATAATGAGTAATGTAAAGACATATCAAGTTTTACAAATTGTGCTTGGCAGTTAAGAACAGTCATGCTAACTTAATAATAGACACCGGACAGAAAGGAAAAGGAGGTCGCTATATTTAGAAACACAGTTCGAGGATATAGACATGGTGTCTCCGGTCTAAATTCCCAAGGTGGCAGAAATTAACCGAACACAACATATAATGTAGCAACACTGTCGATCGAACAGTAAAGCTAAACGAAAGTCGAGTCTGACTAATTGTGGTTTTGGATTAAAAGTAAAGCTGCAAAAGTTGTAAACCCCTAGTAAGTAATTGTTCTTAATCGGAAATACACCTCGTTTGTTAAAAAATCAAAGGTTCTCATATTGGGTCTGGTCGTGGTCGATCGGACCCTAAGTTTGTTGAGAGGGCGATCGATTGGGAAGTAATAGTTAAGTTTTATGTACCAATTGAGCCGTAGCACTCATACTAAATCCAGGTAAAAAAATCTCGCTGATTGCTGGATAGAGCACGGCTGTAACAGGGCTCAAGAAAATGATGATTGTGTAGGGCTAGTGGATGGTGTGTCGCTACCCTCCCCATGTACTGAGTCTGGGAGTTTTGAGGTGGGGGTAGAGGGGTAGAGGGGGAGTGGGGTAGAGGGGGAGACGCTGAGATGGGGAGATGGTGACATCGGTCAAGATAGTGGCTATTGGTACTGAATAATTCTGTCTAAACATGATAAATAATTAGATGTGTGTTCGCGATCGCTGCTTTTTAGTGGTGGATAAGCTGCTGTCGCTAAAGCTACAGTCAAGATGCGATATCATAGAAAATGTCAATAAAAGACATTAAAATCTACCTTGCCCTCTCAGGAAAGTCTACCCTTGACTAGCTTGCTGCAAGGTAAAGATGGCAAATCGCCATTTTTAGTAACAGGATTGCGCCCAACAATCTGAATCTCAGGATATTTAGAGTGAATTCTCTAAAGAAACTTATCCCCGACTCAGGGGAAAGAGTCTCAAACCGTAGGGCCTATGTCACACAGGCAACTGTCCCAAACAACTGTCGCAAATCAGGGTAAAAGTGGGTGAGAAGCCTCTGGAGTCCGTTTTTATGGCTCGACTGGCGGTTTCGCCAAAAAATCTAGCACAGTTCTCAAATTCACATTTTTCGGAGATTCGAGGTAAAATCATGGCCGAAATAACTAAAGAAGAAATGCGCGAACGCCTGGGCAATATTGACCAGATTCGCGATATAATTTTCGGAGCTCAGCTTAGAGAATACGATAATCGCTTCGATAAAATAGATTCTGAGTTGTCGATGATGCAGCAAGATATGCAAGCTCGCATCGAACAAATAAAAACAGTTCTTTCCGGAGAAATGAGGGCGGCGGTTGATTCATTTGAAAAGAAAATCAAATCAATCACCTTGAATACCCAAGAAGAAAGCGCAGACCTCCGTCAGCAAATCGATCGCGTTAACCGAAAATTTTCTAGCAGCATAGAAGCCCTGGACGAGGCGATAGACAATCAAACCACTTCCATTCGTGACGAACTATCCCAAACTAGAGAGCGACTCTCGGAAGAAACTCGCACTCTCAAAACACAAGTTTTTGAAGAACTAGATCGGCGTTTTTCCATGCTCAGAGAAGTCAAAGTTTCCAGAGATGACATGGCGGAAATTTTGTTTGAACTAGGCATGAGGCTCAAAGGCACTGAATTTGTACCGGAACTCAAGGGAGTGACGGATAATAAGCTAAATAACGAATTTTTGTTACCAGAGCGTCACCATCACGGATAATTAACAACCCATGACCTCACAGAAAGAAAATCCGGCTGACGAACATGAGTTGGAGGGTTTGATTTCTAAACCTGATGAATCTGCTGACGATGAAACAGCTCAGCTTGAACCGTTAGTGCATCTGTTGGTAGAACTCAAAATTATTGCAGGTTCAAACCGACAAACTCCAGAGTCGGAACCAGACAGCAGTGATGAAGAAGATCGCACGCAGCTACTCGGTGGGTTGAAAGATTTGTTAGGTAGGTCTGAGGAAGTTGAAGCAAGTGCAAAACCAGAAAGCTTCGAGGGTGAAGCGGATTCTGGTGATGCACTGGCTTTTTTGGAAGAGTTTAAAAATTTGCTATTTGTTACTCAAAAACTGAATACTTCAGAACTAGAAAAAGACTATTCATCAGTTAATACTATAGATGTTTTGGCGATCGGCGAGGTGGAGCTAGACCAGAGAGCTCACCAGATTCAGGACTTGTCTACCTCGCCGATTCAAAATGCTGCACAACCAGCTCACACATCTCAGGAGAGCGGTCTTAATTTAGAGCCTGTGGCTGCTCCCCAAACCAAGGTACAACCCTCAGCAATAGGCGATATTCCGGTTGTTCCAGCCACCGAGGAGCCACCATCCATCGCCCATTTAGATGCTGCGGAGGCTTTGGCTCTAGAAATGGCTTCACTCGAACAGCCCACGCACCTATCGCAGCCGACAGAAATATTCGGACAAATAAAACAGGATTTCAATGAAGCCGACAGCGCGATGGAAAGGCTGCAACATTTGATTTTCGGCTCGCAAATATCAGATATTGAGCAAGTGAAAAATCTGTTGGCTGAAAACGATTTGCCCGCAGTCCGCCGTCTGATGACCACCATCGATGAAAAATTAGGAAAATTGGAGCACCAACTTTACGATCCCCAAGAGTTGATTGCTCTGATGCTACCTTGGATCGCAGAAATTCTCAGCCGTAAAATAACAGATTCTAAGGAAGAAGTTGTAAAGGCGATCGTACCGATTATTGACGAAGTGATTAGGGCAAAAACTCAAGAAAATAAGCAAGCCATGAGTTCGGCGATCGCTGAGTTACTTCCCGACGCACTTGCTCAACAAATCCACAATTCACCCGCAGATATTGCTAAGGCGATCGCCCCGGAAATCGGCATGGCAATTAAAGAACAAATTCGCCTCGACCAAGAGTCGATCGCTCAAGCCCTAGGGCCGGAAATGGGCAAAGCCATTACAGCCCAAATTGAGTTTGAACGAGATTCAATGGTGGATGCACTCTATCCGGTAATTGGCAGTACCATCTCTAAATACATGGCAGAAGCCATCAAGACCATCAATGAAAAAGTCTCAAACACCCTCAGCGTCGAAGGAGTTAAGCGGAAAATTCGCTCCAAAGTCCAAGGAGTCTCCGAAGCCGAACTAATCCTTCAAGAATCCATACCTTTTACCGTCCAAGCAGTATTCTTAATTCACAAGGCATCAGGGTTAGTGATTTCCGAAGCTCAACAATTAGGAGATTACCAACTCGAATCAGAAATGGTCGCAGGAATGCTGACAGCTATTAGCAGCTTTGTGAATGATTGTATTGTGAGACCAGGACAAATTTCCGAACTAAATCAAATTGAATACGGTGAATCCAAGATTATGCTAGAAGTAGCCGGATACTGTTACCTAGCAGCAGTAATCAAAGGAGAACCACCCCAAAATTTTATCAAAAAAATGCGGGAAACTGTCAGCAGGATTATCATCAATTACGGAAAATCTATCAATCAATTTAACGGCAACCCCCGTACCATATCTGATGACCTGCATCCACTGTTACTGGGTTTATTAGCAAAATTTAAAACAGAACTGCAAACACCAGCAAAACCCCCCCTAGCCCTTGCGGGACTGAGCTTAGCATTGCTAAGCTTAATCGTAGTACCTTGGGGAATTTATCAGTACCGCAGTAACCTTGACCGTCGCCTTGCCGATCGTGCCACTTTCGCTTTAGGATCGACTCCAGAATTAGCGGTTTATCGCTTAAATGTGAGTGTTGAAGGCAAAACTCTGAAGTTAACCGGAAAGTTGCCAAATCCCGAATTACGAGTAAAAGCTGGCCAAATAGCTGCATCAACGGCACCAAATTTGAAATTAGACAATCAAATTGTCGCGGTCGAGCTACCTCCCGATCCAGTGTTGACAAAGGCTGAGGTACAGCGAATCACTGCGGTTCTAAACAAACTCTGGGGTGTTTCTATTTCAAGTCGGTATGGCGATCGCCGAGTTACAGTAGAAGGAACAGTGATGGAACAGTCAGATGTGCAGAAAATTACTGAGTCTTTTAAGCAAATTCCCGGAGTTCAATCAGTCATTAGCACAGTTAAATTAGATCCACTGAAAATTACAAGTCGCATTTACTTTGAGCCAGGAACAGCAAAATTAGATTCAACATATCAAGAGACAATTGTCAATATCAGAGATTTTTTGAGACAGCATCCTCAAAAAAGTATTAAGATAATTGGGCACAGCGATCGCACTGGAGAATTTGCCATCAATCAACAGTTGTCGCTCCGGCGTGCAGCCACCGTGCGAGATGCCCTGGTCTTGCAAGGTGCTGACCCGCAGCGCCTCCAAGTCGTCGCCAGCAACAGTCCTCCTGTGGATGTAGCACAAAATCAACCGCTACTTTTAAGCAGGTGCGTGCTATTTGAACCAATAACTAAGAGCATCAACAGCAAATAATTATGTCAGTTACTATCTCTAAAAAAATGTGCATGATCGGCGATTTTGGCGTGGGTAAAACCAGCATGATCCGCCGTTTTGTCGATCGGCAATTCAGCGACCAGTATCTGTCCACCGTAGGAGTAAAAATTTCTCGCAAAAGCATTGTATTAGAAAACAGCACAAAACAGGAAATTGTCACAGCACAGTTGCTGATTTGGGATTTAGAGGGGCATACAAAATTCAAAGGTATCGCCCCGACTTATTTGCAGGGAGCAGGCGGCGTTTTAATTGTTGCCGATGTCAGCCGCTCAGAAACTGTTGAGCGAATTTCCGAACACATTAAGCTTTTTTCTTCAGTCAACCCAAAAGGGTCAATAATCATCGCTTTGAACAAAGTAGACTTGATAGACGAAGAAAAATTAGCACTGCTAGTGGAAATTGCCCATTCCATAGGTCAAGATAAAGTAGTCGCAGTTTACACAACATCTGCTAAAACGGGCAAAGACGTCGATGAAATTTTTCATAAACTAGCTTACACAATGGTAGAACAAGTATGATCAATATTTTTAGAAAGCTGTTAGTCCCCCAAGAAACTGAATATTTTGTGATTAATCACAATTTCATTATCGAGGAAACTTCCTCAGCCGTGCAGCGGTTTGCCGATACAGCGGGCGAGGCTTTACCCGGTGTGGATGCCCGCATCTGTTTTCCTGAATTAATTGGAGTTGAAAATATCCTCACATCTATAATTATCGGACAGAGGTCAAGTTTTCAAGTCAAGGGGATTGCTAGGTTTACCGACAATAATCATCCTTTATATTTCGATCTGTTAGTAATTGAACATGAAAACAACGAAGAACAAGAAGAAGAAGAACGACAAAGTAAATTACTAATTTTGATTGAAGATTCCACCGAAAAAATGGTAATGAAGCAATCATTAATCCAAAGAGCTAATGAGGCAAATCTTTTAGTGAGAGCCTTAGAAGCTTCGAGAGATTACATAGATAAAGTAATTATATCTATGGGGGATGCTTTGTTAGTCACAACCACCTTGGGCATCATCAAAACAGTAAACCAATCAGCTCAATTGTTGTTTGGGTACACCGAATCAGAAATTGTCGAACAGCCTTTGTCCATGATTGTCGTGGAAGAAACATTGCTTTATCAAGCACGCCACCATTATATTTTGTCTCAAGAAGAATTAGTGAGAGAATTGGAGGTAGTCTGCACGACAAAAACAGGAGCAGAAATTTGGGTAGAATTTTCCTGTGCGGCGATTCAGACGGAACTGAAGGGGCTATATGATTTTGTGTACATAGGTAGAGATGTTACAGAACGCAAGCAACAAGAAATCGAAATTCGTCGGTCTTTGGCAAGAGAACAGGAACTCAGAGACGTAAAATCTCGCTTTTTTTCGATGCTTGCTCACGAATTTGGCAATCCTTTAAATACAGTATTGTTTTCTACTCAAATTCTCAAAGAATACGGCGATGAAATTACAGCCAATGAGAAAAAAGAATACCTAGAACACATTCAATCAGCATCTAAACACATGGCTCAGCTATTAGATGATGTTCGGTTGCTTAGTAGTGCAGAAGCAGGGAAATTGAAATTCAATCCCACACCAGTTGACTTGAAAAGTTTTTGCAACGATTTAGTAGAATCTATCAAAATTAGCTTCGGCAAAAATCATGCAGTTTGTTTTATTTACAGGCGAGTAATGTCGCGGGTGAGATTAATTAATAAATCTTATGATGAGAGCAAAAAATTACCCGCAATGGATAAAAAATTGCTGCGACACATATTGACAAACTTGTTGTCAAATGGTATTAAGTATTCGCCAATCGATAGCAATGTTTATTTTGAGTTGCATTGTTATGATGAAGAAGCTATATTTAAAATTAAAGATGAAGGAATTGGCATTCCTATAGAAGACCAAGAACAACTGTTTGAATCTTATTACCGGGCTCAAAATGTAGGTAAAATACCCGGTACTGGACTAGGTTTATCCATAGTCAAGCAGTGTGTAGACTTGCACGGCGGTCAAATTGAATTTTCCAGCGAAACAGGGTTAGGTACTACTTTTATAGTGACCATTCCATATTACAAATCAAAGCAAATAGATTAATCTCAGATTTCTGGATACCAAGGGCGCATTTACTACTAAAGATCCCAAATGAAAACCCTGTTACAAAAACTATTGGTTCCTCACCACCTGGAGTACCTAGCACTAGATAGAGACTTTTTAATTCAAGAGACATCTGCCAATGTACAGCGTTTTGCCTACTGTGACGAAATAGTATCGGGAAATGATGTCCGCCTTCACTTTCCAGAATTGGTAGGAACTGAAGAAATTTTAATCGATATCTTTGAAGGACGTTTGCCAAATTTTGATTTAAAAGCGATGACGCGGGTTTTAGAGGATAACTCGCGACTGTATTTTGATATGTATATCGTCGAATTCAGAAATGATGAAAGTCATCAAAGATTAATTATATTTTTTGAAGATGTAACAGACAGGATGGGTTTAGAACAAACTCTTGTTCAGGCGACCAATGAAATGAATATTTTATTGAGTACCTTAGCAGCTACTAACAATTATGTGGAAAAAATCATTACTTCCATGGCAGAAGTTTTGTTAGTGACTACCGCCAGTGGAAAAATTAAAAAAGTTAATCAAGCTGCTCAAAATTTGTTTGGTTACAGTGACTCGGAATTAGTAGGACGACAAATAAATGCGATCGCTCCCATAGGTCAATCTTTACACGATCTCAGTAAACAAGGTGAATTGGTTCAAACGAAGGGGGAAGTAATTTGCACTGCAAAAACAGGTGAAAAGCTAACATTGGCTTTTTCCTGTACCCCTATTCCCAGTGATATTAAGAGTATTTCTGATGGGACGACAGAGCTCAAGGATTTCCTGTATATCGGTAGAGATATTACAGATAGAAAGCGGGCTAGCAAGCGAAAAGTAGCTCAATATGTCACCACGCGCATACTCTCGGCATCGGAAACAATCAAAAAGGCGATCGCCGCAATCCTGCCTGTAATTTGCGACAGTTTGGGATGGGATACCGCCGAACTCTGGATGCCAGAAATAGGTGAAAAGCTAATGTCAGTAACTAAGAGAAAAGTTCCGATTTCCGATCCAAATCTGCTCCGGTGTGTGGCAAATTGGACAAAACGTTCAATGTCTATTCGCGAATTTGTAGAAGTTGCAGAACAAACTACCTTTGCAATGGGGGAAGGATTACCGGGGCGCGTTTGGGCCACTGGTTCCCCTGAGTTGATTAGAGATATAAGTGAAAGTGACAAGTTTTACCGCCGAGAAATTGCGGGTAGATCGGGATTGCATGGAGCTTTTTGCTTCCCAATTTTGGGCGACTACGAACAGGAAAATTCTACCCGGTCAATTTTGGGTGTCATCGCTTTTTTTAGTTGCGAGGTGCAGTGCTACGATGAAGAATTGCTCCAGACTATGGCAACAATTGGCAGCCAAATTGGTCAATTTATTAAGCGCAAACAAGCAGAAGCAGCCTTGCGAGAAAGTGAAGAACAACTGCGAGACTTATTTGAAAATGCTAGCGACTTGATTCAAAGTATTGGAGCAGACGGTCATTTTTTGTACGTCAATCGGGCTTGGCGAGAAACTCTTGGGTACAGCGAAGCAGAAATTGCTAAAATGACAGTATTTGATATCATTCACCCCAACAGTTCCCCTGATTCTCTTCACATATTCGATCTGGCAATTCGCGACAAAGAAATAGATGAAAATACTTTTTATCCAGATTCGGTAGAAGCAATTTTTGTAACCAAAAAATATCAACAAATTTTGTTGGAAGGTAGTATAAGCTGTAAATTTGCTGATGGTCAGCTAGTGGCAATTCGCGCGATTTTGCGAGACATTACTGCTCGCAAACAAGCTGAAGATGCTTTAGCCCAATCTGTCTCCCTGCTGCAAGCAACTTTTGATTCCACTGCTGACGGGATTTTAGCCACCGATCGCACGGGAAAAATAGTCAGTTTCAACCGAGAATTTATAGAAATGTGGGGCATTCCCGATGAAGTGATGGCACTGCGATCGGACGCACAAATGGTGGCTTTTGTCCTCAACCAACTGAAAGATCCCCAAGCATTTCAAGAAAGAATAGAATCACTTTACGAGCAGCCAGAAGCGGAAAGTTACGATTTGTTAGAATTTCAAGACGGCAGATTTTTTGAACGCTACTCTGAACCGCAGCGACTGGGAGATGAAATCATCGGCAGAGTTTGGAGTTACCATGACATCACCGAACGCAAGCAAGCAGAAGATGCCCTCCGGGAAGAACAAGAAAAATCCGAAAAACTCCTTTTAAATATTTTGCCAAAGCCCATAGCAGAAAGGCTTAAACGAAATGAAACTACTATTGCAGAATACTTTCCTGAAGTTACCGTTTTATTCGCAGATATTGTGGGTTTTACACACTTGTCTACCCTGATGAATCCCATCGATCTGGTGGAGTTGCTCAACCAAATTTTTTCCAGCTTTGACCTGATTTGCGAACGGCTGGGGTTAGAGAAAATTAAGACTATTGGCGACGCATATATGGTAGTAGGAGGATTGCCTGAGCCTAGGGCAGACCATGCCGAAGCGATCGCCCAAATGGCCCTGGATATGCAAACAGAAATAGCCCGATTTAATGCTCAAAATAACAAATATTTTAGCATCCGCATCGGTATCCATAGTGGCCCAGTCGTGGCGGGAGTAATTGGTATCAAGAAATTTATTTACGATTTGTGGGGCGACACGGTTAATATTGCTTCTCGCATGGAATCTCACGGTTTGCCTTGGCGAATTCAAGTGAGCGAAGCTACTTATAATTTATTAAAACACAAATACTTATTCGAGCGGCGGGAAACTATTCATGTTAAAGGGAAAGGGGAGATGACAACTTATTTAATTATAGGCGAAAAATAAATTTAGTTATTGGTTCTTGGTTAGTGGTTAGTGGCGTCGCCCTGAGCGAAGTCGAAGGGTTATTGGTTATTGGTTAGTGGTTATTACTCATGGGTTAACTAACAACTAACTCTTGGATGATGCTTCGTCGCTCAGGGGATCGCCACGAACTACTAACTACTGAGTAAAACTATTGCTAAAATTAGTGGAGAAACCCAAACAGGTCAAGATTAATGGAACTTGCCAATGTACCGATATTTTTATCATCACATCTAGAAACGATCGATCGCCATCCTCTAACAGTTGCACCAGAAACTAGCTTGATGGATGCGATCGCCCTGATGAGTCAGGCGATAAATAGTGATGATCTAACTAATTCACAACCCATTGTCAATTCCAGTAAAACGGCAAAACCATCCAGCGGTTGTGTCTTAGTGATGGACGGAAATCAGCTCGTTGGAATCCTCAATCAAGGAGATGTGGTAAATTTAATTGCCACA
The DNA here is from genome assembly GCA_020882975.1 of Microcoleus sp. EPA2. Taxonomy (GTDB): domain Bacteria; phylum Cyanobacteriota; class Cyanobacteriia; order Cyanobacteriales; family Microcoleaceae; genus Microcoleus. Next base: position 328,386 of record JAHRFD010000002.1, read on the forward strand.
AAATCTCGTTGGCAAGAAACGAAAGTAGCCGATGTCATTCAGGAAAAATTTATTACTTTAAAAGCTTCAGAATTTACCGATATATTTACAGCGATCGACCTATTTATTCAACACTCTATTGACCAATTACCAATTATAGATGATGCAGGTCAATTAGTAGGTTTAATAACTGAAAAAACCCTACGATTAAAAATTTACAATCTGGCACAAAAGTCGCAACCCGAAGTGGTACAGCATTTGGAAACACCCTGTGAATGCTTAGAAAACAAGTCAGAAGTCGATCGCCCATTTCCAGAAACAGCTTTGCAACAAATCAACGCGGAGTTAGAACAACGAGTTCATCAGCACAATGAAAGCTACGAAATGGCAGTATTAGCAGGCAAGTTAGTCGAAGAAAAACTGCGAAACTCCGAAGCAGAACTGCGAGCACTTTTTAATGCTATGACTGATATTGTACTGGTGCTTGATGCCGAAGGTCGCTATGTCAAAATTGCCCCCTCTGCTCCCCAACTTTTGTACAAACCTTCTGAAGAAATGCTGGGAAAAACTGTTGCTGAAGTTCTGCCAGCAGCAGAAGCCAAACTCTGGCTCAGCTACATTGAGCGCACCCTGATAACTCAACAGACAGAGAGAATCGATTACACTCTGCAAATTGGTGGTAAGTTAATCTGGTTTGAGGCAAATATTTCGCCCTTCGGCTTGGAGCGAGTAATTTTGGTAGCACGAGATATTACTCAGCGCAAATTGACAGAAGTTGCACTGCAAAAGAGCGAGGACAAGTTTCGCAATTTATTTGACGATGCTCCCATCGCGCTGAGTTTGGCAAGTGTGGGGGACTTTCGCATGGTTAAAGTGAATGATGCTCACCGCCAGATGTTTGGCTACAGTGACGAAGAGTTGGTGGCAATGAGTTTTGCTGATGTCACTCACCCGGAAGATTTAGAAGCAGATTTAAAGCTGGTTAAGCAGCTTATAGATGGGGATATTCCTCGGTTTCAAATTGAAAAACGCTGTGCTAAAAAGAACGGCGAATTGATGTGGGTGAAATTGACGGTGACACTGATTCGGGATGTTGATGGCAGCCCCCTGTATACTATGGGTGCGATCGAAGATACCAGCGATAGTAAGGGCTCAGAATTGCAATTACAGCAGTTGAAAGAACGGTTACAATTTTTGCTGGCTTCTAATCCAGCGGTAATTTTTACTGTCTCGCCAGAAGGGAATTTTGCTACTACTTATATTAGCGATAATGTGAGGTCCCTTGTCGGTTATAACCAGGCAGAGTTTTTAGTTGATACTGGGTTCTGGCTTAGTCATATTCACCCTGAAGATATCAGGCTATTTTTAGTGACTTTATCAGATTTATCGGTGGAAACAAATCGCTGTTGTGAGTATCGTTTTTTGCATAAGGATGGAATTTACCGCTGGCTGCGGACGGAACTGAAGCTATTAGTAGACTGTCGGGGAAAACCGATTGAAATTATTGGGTATGCAGCCGACATCACTAATTCTAAATATGCGGAAATAGCTTTACGGCAACAGTTCGAGCAAGAGCAACTTGTGGAGGCGATCGCCCGTCGGGTCCGCCAATCTTTGCAATTAGAGGAAATTCTCAACACAACCGTGGCTGAACTTCAGCAAGTAGTTTTAGCCGATCGCGTTTTGGTGTATCAAATTTTACCCGAAGGTCGTGGCAAAGTCATTGCTGAAGCCGTGGCGGAGGGATGCAGTCCACTGATGAATAGAGTTTTTTCCGAAGAGATTTTTAGATCGGAAAATTACCCGACTTATGTGCGTGGTCTCTTTTGCGATCTATCCGAACAAAAAGGGCGCGGGATTACACATGATTTAGTAGATTTCATGAAAGAAATTGAAGTTAGAGCAAAATTAGTCGTGCCCATTTTTCAGGTAAATCAACTCTGGGGATTGCTAATTGCTCAGCAGTGCGAGCGGCCCCGTGAGTGGCAAGAATGGGAAATAAATTTATTTCAGCAGTTGGTGAATCAATTGGCGATCGCCATTCAGCAATCTCTGCTTTACCAGCAACTGCAAGCCGAATTGAGCGAGCGCAAACAAGCTGAAGATCGATTAAAAAAATCTCTGAAAGAAAAAGAAATTTTGCTGAAGGAAATTCACCACCGTGTCAAAAACAACCTCTGCGTAGTGGCTAGTCTGTTAGAACTCCAATCTGACATCGTTGGCGAGCGACAACTAGCTAAGATGTTTGAAGAAAGTCAGCATCGTCTTTATTCTATGGCTTTGATTCATGAAAAACTCTATCGGTCTAAAAATTTGGCACAAATTAATTTTGGCGAATATCTGGAAGACTTGGTAACTAACTTATTTAATTTTTACAATATTAGCGACCATCGTATTCAGTTGCAGGTATTAGCGGAACCTATTTGGCTAAATATTGAAACGGCGACTCCCTGCGGTTTAATTGCTAATGAATTAGTGTCAAATACCTTGAAACACGCTTTTCCCGATCGCACAAATGGTACGGTTAGTGTAGAATGCTATCAAACAGGCGATCGGGAAATCCACCTCATCGTCAAAGATAACGGCAAAGGTTTTCCCAAAAGTTTTAATTTCAAAAAAACTAATTCTATGGGATTTCAAGTTGTCTGCACTTTAACCGAACAGCTAGAAGGAAATATTGAGCTCTCAGGAGAAATAGGCTCTACTTTTCATTTAAAGTTCAGTGAATTAAAATATTTTAAAAGGCTTTAGCATCATGGAAATTTCTGAAAAAAATATTAATATTTTGATTGTAGAAGACGAACTTTTAATAGCTAAAAACTTATCCAATAAATTGGAAAACTTGGGTTATAAAATAGCCGGTATTGTTTGTTCAGGAGCCGATGCCATCGAGCGTGCTGGCGAAATGAAGCCAGATTTAATTTTGATGGATATAGTCATTAAAGGTCAAATAGACGGCATAGAAACAGCAACGATCATCAATCAAAAATTAGATATACCAATTATCTATACAACTGCCTATGCAGACGAAGAAACTTTGGAGCGAGCAGAAAATACTGGTTCCTACGGCTACCTCCTCAAACCTTTTAAAGAAAGAGAGCTACACGCCACCATCAAGATTGCATTGAGCAAACATCAAGAAACGGTTAAAATGCAACAAGAACTTGCATTCTTTGCGGCCAAAAGCGAAAACGAATCTCGTTTTTTAGCCATGGTATACCATGATTTAAATACTCCCTTGACTACCATACAACTCTCCGCTGAAATGCTGGAGGATTGCGATTTTTCGGGTCGTATACTCACAGCCAGCAAGACGGTAGAACGCATTAAAAAAGCTGCGATTAATATGAGTGAATTGCTGGAAGATATTTTAATGATAGCCAAAGCAGATTCGGGGAAAATTTTGCTGAACTTAAAGTCGGTTAATCTGGTAGATTTGTGCTATCTTATATTAGATGATATGCAACCGATAGCTACTCAAAAACACGTCATAAACTTTCGGAATCAACAAAAATTGTTGTACGCGAATGTCGATGCCAAACTACTGCACCATCTACTCACAAATTTGCTGTCAAACGCGATTAAATATTCTCCCAATGGCGGTGAGGTGTCTCTAGAATTAAGCAGCCAATCTCAGCAAGTCATTTTTTGCATTCGCGATGAAGGAATTGGTATGACAGCGGAAGATATAGGTAAATTATTTCAGAAGTTTGAACGGGGTGGTAATGTCAGCAATATTAAAGGTTCGGGGTTGGGACTTTGTATTGTCAAACACATTGTTGACCTCCACGGCGGTACCATAAGTGTGGAAAGTGCGATCGGTAAAGGTAGTACATTTACTGTCGCACTGCCTTTTTATAGTTGAGTGTTGACTAAAGAACAATAGGCCAGCCCCCGGCCTGTTTTAGTAATAAAAAAATCTTGTTATTAATGTTATTTGAGCTGTTGTTGCTGCACCAAAAATCAACAATTAAATAAAATATTTTATTTAATGTAGCTTTCTGCCTTCAACCTAGAATCAAGGCTCTACCTATAGATAGAGACTAGCTGCGATCGGCATAACGGAAACTTCCACCCCTTGAGAGATGTAGCATCAGGGATATTTTTCGTTCAATAGTATCAATTACTGTTACCAACATCCAATTAAGAAATACCAGAGAGGATCTATGAGCATCGACAAACCCAACGAAACTAAAGATATTTTCCGCAGTGCCAATCCGGGAGATCGCATTTCCGACGAACCACAAACCATCGAAGAAAAAGCCCAGCAACTCGCAGTAGACCACGTTCCAGACATAACTGGAGATATAGTTACAGTTCCCACTTATGTCATCGTCGAAGAGCCGGATGGGGAAAAGAAAGCCCTGCACCACGTCAAAGACGCTGAAGAAATTTCCGACGTAATTCGGCAGGCCCGCGTTGACGAAAATGGTGAGCGAATTTGGGATTAAATTCAATCAATTTAAAGACGAGTTTTTTAACCAAAGTTATCTGTAGCAATCATGGAAACAAATCAGAGAAACACTGCCCCTTTCCCCAATATTCCGCCCATTCTGGAAACTGACGATCGAGAATATCTCGATGGTGGCATAGTGAGTACAGTTTCAGTCGCAGGCCATCCGCTTCACCCAGTGCTGATTGTATTTCCCGTAGCCTTCTTGGTAGGAGCAGCCGGTACTGACATCGGCTACTGGCTCACAAGCGATCCATTTTGGGCAAGAGCCTCAGTTTGGCTCATCGGTGCCGGTTTCGGTGCGGGCATTTTGGCTGGGATCACCGGTTTTTTAGACTTTTTTAAAATAAAAAGAGTGCGCGAGCGTAGTGCTGGCTGGTTGCACATGGGCGGCAACGTCGCAGCTTTGGTACTTTCCCTGATTAACCTGGTTTTGCGACAAGGAAACCCAGAAACAGCGATTGTACCAACAGGTTTAGCAATTTCCATTGTCGTTGCAACCTTACTGGGGGCTACAGGCTGGTTTGGTGGCGAACTCAGTTTTCGTCACAAAGTCGGTGTCATCGGCCCTACCAGCCGCAATCAGTAGGTTTTGTGAAAAATATAGTCCTTCTCAATTATCAAATTGAGGAGGACTATATTTTTGAGGTATCAATTTCTTGAACTTCCCAAGAGTTAACTTGGCCAGCCCCAAGCAAGGAAAAATAGCGCCTAGTAGATTCCGGCAAAATCGCCCCCGCTAACACAGTTGTCATTTTTGGCAAACCAAGATATTATTTAGCAACAGACCAACTTTAACACGGTTATGAAAGCAAGATTTCGCTACAGATTTTACCCAACCAGCCAACAGCAGCAGAGCCTCGCTCAGTTGTTCGGTTGCGTTCGCGTAGTCTGGAACGATGCACTTGCGCTCTGCAAGCGGTCAGACAAAAAGCCAAGTTCGGCAGATTTGCAGAAAATCGTCATAACTGGGGCTAAGAATACCGAAGAAAGGGCTTGGCTAGGAGATGTGTCGTGCGTTCCTTTGCAGCAATCGGTTGCCGACCTAGATGTCGCTTTTAAGAACTTTTTCAACTCCTGCAAACGAAAGAGAAAGGGACGTAAAGTTGGATATCCTAAGTTCAAGAAAAGAACCAGTAGTCAGTCAGCACGTTTTAGGGTTGGAGGATTTTCTCTCAAAGGTGATGGGATTTATTTAGCCAAGATTGGGATTGTCAATCCAATATGGTCTAGAGAGTTGCCATCAGAACCTAGCTCGGTCACGGTAATCAAGGACTGTGCGAATCGCTACTTTCTGAGCTTTGTTGTAGAAATTCAACCAATTGCATCTGAAGCTAAAAATCCAAGTATCGGGATTGATTTAGGAATTAAAACCTTTGCGGTAATGAGCAATGGTGAAAAAGCCGAAAGCCCTAGCTATAAAAAGTTAGACCGGAAAGTTCGCAAACTGCAACGCAAATTAGCTCGTCAACCTCATGATTCTAGAAGAAGGAATGTAATCCGCATTAAGATTGCGAAACTGCACAATCAGATTACCGATACTCGCAAGGATTTCCTCCACAAATTGTCAACTAAAATAGTCAACGAAAACCAAGTTATTATTTTGGAAGATTTGAACGTGTCGGGCATGGTCAAGAATCGGAAACTTTCAAGAGCGATTAGTCAGCAAGGATGGAGAGAATTTAGGACACTTTGCGAGGGCAAGTCTGAAAAGTTGGGCAGGGAATTCAATGTGATTAGCAGATGGGAACCCACCAGCCAAGTCTGTTCGGACTGTGGCTTTAGGTGGGGCAAAGTCGATTTGTCTATCCGCTCAGTGCTTTGCCTAAGTTGTGGTACCAAGCAAGATAGAGATGAAAATGCTGCTAAGAATATAGAGAAAGTCGGGATGGGGAATCGCCACGACTATAAACGGGCGCAGAGGGATTGTCAGACTATGAAAGGTAGCAGAACCCGATGAAGCGTCAACAATCACCGCTCATGAGAGGCCGGTGAGTATTTCAAATATCAACTTATTGCTTAACCTGTGGGATTAATTAATTTTTAACTTCAGGCGCACTTTGCCGCCTACTCCTGCGGGTGGTTTCCAGGAAGTTAAAGCTTCCTGGAGATGCTTAATTGGCTCAGCGGCTTGTAGCGTCGAGGCTCCATAGTCGATCGCCACTCGCACCACCCGGCCATCTTGTACCCACAATTCCCAAACCGTCTCCCCAGTAACCCCAGTCGGTAACATCACAGATTGCAGGTATTGAGTCAAAGCAGCAATAGCCGACACATCCAACCCTTCGACACTAGCTATTTGCAAAGGAGAAGTGCTTGGCTGCTGGGGTTTCAACTCCCGGTAACTGGGTTTCGCCACTTCCTGAAGTGGTGCCGATCGTGCTTCCCGGCGAGTTGGGTTGACACGGGAACCACCGCCTCTAGTTTGCCCGATCGCCTCGTCCGACTCAAAAATACCTTCATAGCTCATCCCCTGTGGCAGTTCTACAGGCACTTGCACTCGCCGACGCGATCCATCTGGTTCCACCCGCACTTCTGAGCTCACAGCCACAAACGCGGTGTATTCCGACAGCAAGCCATAGCTCAAAGCAGTATTAGTCACTGATTCCACCAGAGATTTAGTCTCGCCACCAAACATTTGATTCATCAAATCCTGAATCCGCGATCGACCCCAAAGTTGAGCGATCGCCAGATTGCCAAAATCCAGATTAGTCGTGACAACTGAATTTGACTCCCGTTGGCGAACATTGACAGAAGGAGCAAAATTCACGGGTAAAATCTGCTCGTAAACTTTGCCGTCAGCTTCAGTGCCGCGGATACGAATTTGGCCACTGGTGCGATCGTTCTGCCGGCCAAACAAAACTAGCGGTGCACTAGCAAACAAATCTGGCACCACCTGGGGATAAATCTCCGCTTTTTCCCCCATTCCTTCCCAACTAATTTGAATATTCGTCAATACCGGACTGTTAATTTGGCGAAAAAACTTTTCTGCTGCGGCCTCCGTCGGTTCATCTTGACGAACTACTTGAGATGTGCCTCTTCCCACTTGGGCCAAACGGTTAAGCAAAAACCGATTTACAGAACCGCCCACACCAAAACTATAGAGTCTATTTCCCGGTTTGAGACTCCGTTGCACCTGGTCGATCGCTTCTTTTTCATTACCAATATAACCATCAGTAATTAGTACAATACTCCGCAACCTTCCGGTTTCTGGAGCCGGAAAATTCATCACGGTTCGGATGCCATTGAGCAATTCAGTACCGCCGTTAGCTTGCAATTTAGCGATATAATCAATAGCTTTTTCTCGATTGAGCTGAGTATTGGCTAAAGGAGTGGGTGAAAGTGCTTTGGCAGTATTGGCAAAATCAATAATTGTAAAAGTATCCTGGGGATTTAAACCTTGAATAAAACGGCGCATCAATTCCTGGGATTTGGCTAGCGGTTCTCCCTGTTGAGAACCGGAAGTATCCATCAGAAACACGACATCTTTGGGTACAATTTGATTAGCTTTGTAATTTAATGCCGGAATCAGATAAGCTGCAAAATGACCGCCTCGCTTGTCAGCTTGAGTCAGGACTGCTGCCTGGGTATTTTCTCCAGCTACTCGATAGCGCAAAATTAAATCTTTATTGGGGATTGTATCAGAATTGGCTAGTTGCACTTGCACAATATTGCCGCTGCGAGAGGTCGTAATTTGATGAGAAGTAGAACGGACATTGCTAATCGGAATTCCGCTATCTATTTCTACATTCACAGCGATATCGTGACCCGATCGCGTTCCTGGAGGCAGTACAGGCGGGTTAATGCGATCGGCATCGGTATTAACCGCCCCCGGCCTGGTTAAAGGGGGGTTGGGGGGGGTCAGATTTCTGGGAATATAGCGAGGCCCCACCACCATCGGAAACACAAATTCATAATCGCCTCCCTCAAACTTGAGACTTTCGGTGTAGCGAATGGTAACTTCTATTTGCTCTCCGGGTTTGATATTTGCCAGAGACTGAGTAAAAATATTGTCCCGTTCTTGTTCCAACAAACCCGCTGTTCTGCCTTGGGTTCGAGCTTTTTCGTAAATTTCCAAAGCTTCGTCTCGTCGTTTGATATCAGATTTGATAGTTCGTGAGCCGATTTTAATTTCCATATCATCCACCGCCGCTTCGTCAGGTAAAGGAAACACATAAACAGCTTCCAAAGGTTCGGTGAAAGAATTTTCAAACTTCTGAACAACTTCGACGCGGGAGATATTGCCGGCAATTTTAGCTTTAACTTGAGTTTGTTTGAGCCCAAAGACTTGTTCCTGGCCCGGATTTTGACTTGGGACGAACAAACCGCCGACGGGACACCGACTTTGGGGCGAGTATCCGTCGCTACGGCAGTTAACCTCATTTCTAGCCAGGAGTTGTGGTGATGCAGCAGCAGAATGTCCCCCAAGAGCGATCGCCCGTGCTCTATCGGGAGCCAGCCACGCGCTACACTCGATCGCAGCCAGGAGTGCCATACCAGCAGAAAGCAACCGTTGGGCAGATAAAACACAGACAAACTTCATAGCAATTTTTTTAGCAGACTGGAAATGCTCTACATACCATGACCTTAACCTTCGCGAAACGTTCCTGAGTCAGGGATGTGCCAAAAATTACCGACTATGGATCGTGGGGCGATCGAGTCAAACCTACTAAATTGCATCTTTCATCAATTACAGTCCTGGACACATGGGGATTCAAAAACCCGGTTTCTGCGTGAATATTTGTCGAAAAAAAGGACTATTTTTGGAAGAAACCGGGTTTTTTGCGTCCACGACTAAATTAGACAATTAAATAGCTGTACCCACCGCAGATTCAAAAAATACTCCATGAATGCTGGACAATTTGGTTTTTAGCTTTTAGATTTGAGTGTTACCTTAAGCAAAAACATCTAAAGTCAAAAGTCTTATGAGCAAATTTGTGTTTGTGACCGGCGGTGTCGTTTCCAGCATCGGTAAGGGAATAGTCGCTGCTTCCTTGGGGCGCTTGTTGAAGTCCCGCGGCTATTCTGTCTCCATTCTGAAGCTAGACCCTTATATTAACGTTGACCCCGGCACTCTCAGCCCGTTTCAGCACGGGGAGGTGTTCGTGACTCAAGACGGTGCAGAAACCGATCTGGATTTGGGTCATTACGAGCGTTTTACCGATACATCCATGTCACGGCTCAACAGTGTCACCACGGGGTCGATTTATCAAGCGGTGATTAATAAAGAACGCCGTGGCGAGTATCACGGGAGTACGGTGCAGGTGATTCCCCACATCACTAACGAGATTAAAGAGCGCATTCACCGAGTTGCACAAAATACCAATCCCGATGTGGTAATTACCGAAATTGGCGGCACGGTGGGAGATATTGAATCCCTGCCGTTTTTGGAGGCAATTCGCCAGTTTCGCAAGGATGTCCGCCGCCAAAATGTTGTGTATATGCACGTCACGTTGATACCTTGGATTCCTTCGGCTGGGGAGATGAAAACTAAACCGACTCAGCATTCGGTGAAGGAATTGCGCTCGATCGGCATTCAACCTGATATTTTGGTCTGTAGGTGCGATCGTCCCCTGTCCTTGGGCATGAAAGAAAAACTCTCAGAATTCTGCAACGTACCCGAAGAATGCGTCATCACAGCTCAAGATGCCAAAAGTATCTACGAAGTGCCACTGATGATGGAAAACGAAGGTTTGGCAGAACAAACCATCAATTTGCTGCAACTCGAACATCGCCAACCCGATTTGACTCAGTGGGAAACTTTAGTCAAGCGACTCTACAGCCCCAGTCACAAAATTGATATTGCTTTAGTCGGCAAATACGTGCGGTTGAACGACGCTTATCTTTCCGTCGTGGAAGCCTTGCGGCACGCAGCAATCTCCATCGGTAGTGACGTCAATTTACGCTGGATTAACTCAGAAGATTTAGAATCGGGAAATATCGAAAATTATCTCACCGGTATCAACGGCATTGTTGTACCCGGAGGTTTTGGAATTCGCGGAGTAGACGGCAAAATAGCAGCCATCCAATACGCCAAACAGCACAAAATTCCCTTTTTGGGATTGTGTTTAGGAATGCAGTGTGCTGTGATTGAGTGGGCTCGCAACACCGCCCAACTAGAAAATGCCAACAGTGCCGAGTTTGACCCCAATACCACAAATCCAGTGATTAACTTATTGCCAGAACAGCAAGATGTGATAGATTTGGGCGGAACAATGCGACTCGGTTTATATCCGTGTCGCGTCAACCCAGACACCCTAGCATTCAAACTTTACCACCAACAAGTGATTTACGAGAGACATCGGCACCGCTACGAATTTAACAACGCCTATCGCCATCTTTTCCTAGAATCAGGTTATGCTATTTCGGGAACATCTCCCGACGGCCGCTTGGTAGAAATGATCGAATTACCAAGCCATCCATTTTTCATCGCCAGCCAATTTCACCCAGAATTCCAATCTCGACCCAGCTCCCCTCACCCATTATTTCAGGGATTCATGGAGGCTGCGAGCCTCCAGGGAAAGCATGATTTTCCCGAAGCACAGGCCCTCGATTGGGTTCCCGAAAAAGTTGCAGGAACCACATGAGCTGCCACGCATCTAATTTGACCATCAAGTTTGATAAGATTTTTGTAGGAAAGTTGTTCTGAGCAACTCCGAAGCAGAATCAAGGAATATTTAGATGCGTGACGGCGGATGTGACACATTATTAATATATTTTCAGCGAAAAACCTAACCCCACTCCCAACCCTAGTAGGGATCGGGGTTAAGCATAAGGATGTGAAAATGCTAATATTCTCTAATGTTGAGTCAAGCTCTATGGGGTTAGATTTCAAAATAGATTTTTTTAACTCTTGTTACATACCAGGAAACGGAGGTTTCAGGAGGTGTTGTGGCTTACTGGATTAAATTAATTTATGAGAAAAATTCTTACATAATCGACCTGGATACTATTAGTGCTTTTTCTAAGGAACTGGATAATAACAGGATCGCATTTTGGCTGCCTCATAGCAGTCAGCCGATTATCCTCAATCCCCACGGTAATTCTGATGCTTACAGGCAAGTTATAGATTATCTCAAAAGAACAATCGATCGCAATTCTCAGAAATGCTGGGTCACAATTAATTACGATCGCAAAGAATTTTCGATCGATTTGAGTCGAATTAGTTTTTTTGCTTGGGAACCTAATGGTCGGTTAACTTTTTGTTTACCAGACAGTGCACTTAATATTGTGCTCGCTCCCCATACTAATCCCCATGATTATCAAAAATTACAGGAATATATCAAAAATACAACGGGACTTTCGGGGCCATAACCAATAACTAATAACTAATGACTGGGGAATTTGTTATTTGTTGTTTGTTATTTGTTATTTGTTATTTGTTGTTTGTTGTTTGTTGTTTGTTATACCAATTGCATAAAGTAGCGCTACATATCTACCCCCCCAACCCCCCCTTACTAAGGGGGGGCTTTGAACTACATCTGTAGTAGGACTTTATGAAAATGGTATTATTTGTTGTTGGTTATTTGTTGTTTGTTGGAGTTAGCTATTAGGAGTAAAGCTGATATAATACTCATACATAATAGCTAATGACAACCAACAACTGACCACTAACCAATTCCAATCACCAATGACCAATCACCAATGACCAATTCCCAATCATATCAATTCCGGTTGTATCGTCAGGTGATTTAACCGCGAAGGCGCGTTCCCCGCAGGGGTTCCCGTAGGGTAGGACGCGAAGGAAGAGAAGAGAGAGTTTAATAATTCCAATGAAGAGAGGATTTGATATTAGGAGTAAAGCTGATATAATACTCGTACATAATAGCTAATGACAACCAACAACTGACCACTAACCAATGCGCAATGACCAATTCCCAATCACCAATAACCAATAACCAATAACAATTAAATTACCTCCAAGCTAGTTTTGCTGCCCCTACCATCCCTGCTTGATTTCCCAATTCAGCTACCAATAACTGCAAATTCTCCCTAGAACTGGGGAGAACCCGTCGCTCTATTTCTGCTATAACCGCCGGGAAAAAAAACTCTGCACCTGCACTAATTCCGCCACCGATAATAATAGCTTCCGGCGTTAAAACATAAATGAGACTTGCCAAACCTATACCGAGATAACGACCATAATTTTGCCAATATTCTACAGCTTTGGCATCTCCAGATTTTGCTAAATTTGCTAATTCTAGCGGTTCTAAACCAGTTTCGCGACGAATTGCTTGCACTGAAACATACTGTTCTAAGGAACCACGATTGCCGCTGTTGCATTCCGGGCCATCGGGATTGATGGTAATTAATCCTAACTCGCCGGCGGCACCTTGATGACCTGAAAATAGTTTGCCATCTAGGATAACTGCACCCCCGACACCAGTGCCTAATGTGAGTAAAATTAAGTTGTTAAAATGGCGGCCCGCACCTAACCAAGCTTCTCCTAATCCAGCACAGTTAGCGTCATTTGCTAATAGGGTGGGCAGTCCGGTTTTGGCTTCTAACCAATCAGCTAGGGGGACGTTTTGCCAGTTTTTGAGGTTAATGGCGACTCTGGCTATTCTCCCAGCCGCGTCTGCGGGGCCTGGGGTGCCGATGCCGATCGCCTTTACAGCATTTTCCACTGGATTGAGTTGAGAAATTGCCTCTACCATTGCCGCTAAAACCGCTTCTGGTGTGGCGGGTTGAGGCGTTGGTACTGTTAAGGATTGATGGCAAATTCCCTCGGCGCTGAATCTGCCGAGTTTGATGGCGGTGCCGCCTAAGTCAATGCCGATTACTTGTGTCATGGAGTTTGTGATTTTTAATGTGATATTCTAACAAGCAATTGATATTTTCAGCAACTTATTCTTCCCCGTCAACACCCAAACCATCTCCTATAAACACTGCTTCAATCACCATCCCCTTCTCACCATCATCCTCCTGGGGTGGTAGGGGAAATCTTGCTAATATCTCCTGACTAATTTTCCTCGCAACATTTCCTAATTCCCCGTCACGAATTCTACTCAATAACAGTAGCCTGCACGCCAATTCTTGAAGCGATGCAACTGATGAATTTGGATTCAGGTTCTCATCAATGTTCCTAGTCGGGATTTCAATCCTTTCTGAATCGACAGATTCGGCGTTTGCTAACAAATTTTCGCCAAATCGACGCAGCCAAGTTGCTAATTCTGCATCTTTCAGACGTTTTGCTATCAGAAATCCGGCGACATCTCCTCTACTCCAGCTTTGATTTACTCCTTCTAGAAGTTCCATGAATTTAGCTTCGTATTCTGTGTCTGTTAGGGTTGGTGGCTGGGGCTTTTCTGGTGTTGGGGGATTGGATGGTTGGGTTTTGAAGAGTCGCTGAATTAGTTGTTTGAGGAATTGCCAAATTTTGTTTAGCATTTGTGGGGTACAGATAGTTCGAGCTACTTTAAAAGTGGATAATATAGTTCTCCGGTTGAGTTGATGAAGCCGGCTCGATCGCCCGCCAAGTTTCCTGTTCCCATAAATACATCTACTCTACCGGCACCTTTAATTGCACCGCCTGTGTCTTGATCTAAAACGTACCGATTTACTTTGTTTTGTTCGAGTTTTCCTTCTGCATTGGGGTAGGGAAGTTTGGTACTAATGAGTGCTAGGGCCCCCGGTGGCATTAAGGATTTGTCAGTGGCGATCGACCTTTCGGCAGTTACTGGCACTCCAATGCTTCCTATGGCGGGAGCTCCCTTAGTGTCTCGGAAGAATACAAAGCTTTGATTCTTTGGCAAATACTTGTTCATTTCTTCGGGGAAGTTGGCAAAATATTCTGTTAATTTTGGCAAGTTTAACTGTTCTAAAGTAAACTTTCCATCTTTAACTAATTCTCGCCCAACTCCTGTATAACTGTGACTTGTTTTCCCGGCAAAACCGACTGTCATGACATCACCATCTGGGAGCTGCAATTTAGCAGAACCTTGGACGTGAATTAGAAATGCTTGGAAGCGATCGCGCAACCAAACTAATTCTAATCCGCGCAACAATCCTTTGCTTCCCTGCAAAGCATCTGCCCCTTCTAATTCCAATCTTGTCGGGTGAGGTTTTGGCCAAGACGCGATGTTTGGTGGCACGCGATAAAGGGGATATCGATATTCGGCTGTCTGGGTTCTTGAGGCGGCGTAAATAGGCTCAAAATAACCGGTAAATGCTACAGTGCCTTGCCCGTCTTTGCCGATGGATTTGTAAAATACAAATTCCCGCTTGACAGATTCTTGAAGTTGTGATGGGGTGGTAGAGTTGACAACTAATTGGCGAAAGCGATCGAGGGAACGGCGGACTCGATCGCGCGTAATTCCTGCTACTTGATACCGTCGGTAAACATTAGCTGCTGCTGCGCTATCGAGATAACCTAGGCTGTAGTCGATCGACTTTAATAACGATGCTTTGTCTCCGGGTTTGCCCTCAACGCCCCAAATTTGAGCATCAAAGGCGATGGATTCGGATTCACTTGCTGATAGCTGAGTCAAACTCACTGGTTGTAGCGGGGAAACTGCCATCACGGGGGCATTAAAGGCGATCGCCAAAACGCAACAGGCGATCGTCAATAACTGATACCGAAAAATTTTACTCAATTGCCATCGTCCCTTATTCATCGTATCTTTCAACGCTAGAAGTAAAAATTGGTTCTACGCGAATTGCCTGAACACTGGTAGGACGAACCACCATGTATTCGCCTTGAATATTTTTGATCGGGACATTCAGAAATTCACTGGATTCCTGCTTGGGAACCAAAACAGTGCTGTACCACTTCTGAAAATCTTGCAGCGTTGAGAAACGGACTTCTTCACGGTGGCCGCCACTCAGCAACAGATGCACGGAATATTCACTGGGAGTTCTGGGCATATTTGTATTTTAGAGTTGGGATTTTAAGCTTTTGGAACCATTCTATCTTTTACTGGACATCTGGCATCACTAAAATTTCGGAAATTTCAGACACTTAAAACTGACAGCTATTCGGCTACGCTGATCCAAGGGCGAAGTCGAACAATCCCTACCACCCTCACAGACGATTTTGGAGGTGTTTCAGGGATTGGGGCACTCCCGGAATGACCCACGGCCAGCCAAGAAAGCGCGTTTTTCTCCCCATCTAGGGTTGCCTAGGTGCAGAAACTATCATTTTCGAGTTACCAAAACCCAATCATCAACTGTGCTCACCACTTCAGCACCATCCAAATCTAGATGTTGAAACACTGGTTTTTCCAACAGAAAATAAGGTTGAGGGAGAGTTTGCCATTTCTGTTGTAGTGTCGGCGCGTCGGCGACAATCACTTGGTGTTCGCTGTAAAAATTCAGGGATGGACGCGGGAGGCGGTGAGATGTGAATACCTCTTTACCAGCGGGGGTTCCTTCGCGGACCATTGCGGCGATCGGCTTGACTGGATAATCCTCGGCCAGTTCCCAAACCCAGTTATTTGAGGCGAACAATACTAACAATGTCACGTATGTTCCCCAAATTAAAACTAATAGAAACTGTCGGTCTTTACGGTGCTGTAACCAAGCTGATAGGATTGTTGTCAAAGCTACAAACAGTAGCATTAACTGTAAATCTCCCTCTGGCGGTGGCAGGCGATTGCCAAATTTTACCAGGCCGCTGAAGTAAATGCAACCCACAATCGCAACTATCGCCATCACTCCAAAAATGGCGGGATTAGGCAACAAAGATACAGCATCAAAACGTTCCTCTACTTGTGCTTTTTCCGGTGCTTCTCCCATCGACATTTGTTCCCAAACTTCGGCTAAATAGCTGCCAACTGCTAGGGCAAAAGCTGGATATATTGGTAAAATATACCAAGGCAGTTTAGTATTCATCACCGAAATAGCTAGCAGATAAACTCCACTCCAAACTAAAACTAATTTTGGTCCAGGAAAATTGCGATTTTCCCAGCTCAAACGCAGCCCTTGCAGCCAAAATAACTGCCACGGCCAAGGTGATTTTAACAGTTCTAAAAGATAATACCAGGGCGGGCCTTGCTGATGACTAACAGGTTCCCAAATGCGCCGGAATGATTGATTGACTAAATTGGTGTTGATAAAGTCTTGGCCGTAGTGCAGCCATTGGGCAAAATACCAAGCAGCTACTGGGAAAGTTCCGATCGCCAATCCGCCCCAAAGATACCCAGAAGTCAGGAGTCGCGGGGTATCCCAAACCAAGAAACAAAGGGCGATCGCCCCTAGTAGCAGCCCCAACATCACGCCCTTAGTCAAACAAATGAGTCCGAAGCCAATACCGACTGCCAAAGCGTAGCGCAAATCCCGGCGCGATCGCAGCAAACACCAGATTGTCCCTAGCAAAAAACACAAAACAGCACCGTCTAGCATCGCCAAACGCCCGTGTCGCACCACTGGTAACAGCGTCAGATAAACTAAAGTCGAAAAAATCGCGATCGCCCGCTGGGGAAACAACTCCCTAGCAATGGCGTAAAGCAAGGGTACAGAAGTGGCTGTCAACATTGCGGGTATCAACCTCGCTGTCCATTCGCTAACACCGCCTAGGGCGAAACACAGCCCCATCAACCAGTGTACTAGAGGAGGCTTGTTCAAATAAGGCACTCCATCCAGGGTGGGATAAAGCCAATTTAAGTTACCGCGCCAGATTTCGCGACTCACCTGGGCTGCAATAGCTTCATCCCAATCCCGCAACGGCACCCCGCCTAGATTCAGCCCGAAAATTAATGCAGCAGCCAACATCGCAGCCAACATCCACAGTTTGTCTGTATAGTGGTCATTTAAGCGAATTTTGGGTTGGTGATTCCCCGGAGGAAACATTTCTGACATAAGTTTAAAAGAGTTATTGTAGATGTGGAAGTTGGATGGAAGTCGAAACCAGCAAGAAGTCCATGTGAAAAGGTAATAAAATCAATGGCTTCAGCACTTAAATACCTCCTAAATAGGGAAAAATTTGCTATATTAGCGTCCCAAACTGAATGTAAACTTAGACAATAGTTATTTACGATCAGGCATTTTCGATGAATTTACCCGTAATCATAGATATTATCATCGGCTTAGTTTTTATCTACCTGAGTTTAAGCTTGCTAGCTTCAGAGATTCAGGAATTGATTGCTACTGTCTTGCAGTGGCGAGCCGAACATTTAAAAAAGTCCATCGAAGTGCTGATTGCTGGCGGTAACGAAGGTGTTCGGGATGAGGCTCAATTTAAGCTAGTCGGACGGTTAGCAAATTTGATTTACAGCAATCCCATAATTAACGATTTGAATCAGGGAGCGAAAGGGCCTCTCTCACAAGCATTCCGGTCTTTTAATCGCAGTTTAGGTACATTGTACCGTCGCATCACTGGTACCAAAAATGTGTTTGGAGATAAATCCAGTGGGCCTTCTTACATTCCCTCCGAAAGTTTTTCCAGCAGTCTTTTGGATACTTTAAAAATTCAGGAGCTGATGCAATCTATCACCGAGACTAGATTGGAAAGATTTAAAGACCTACAGTTGGCACAAATTAAAGTTATTGTGGATGGTCTTAATCTATCCGGGTCTACTAAACCGATTATAGATCAAGAATTTTTGTGGTTAACGGGCGAATTTAATCGCGTAGTTCAAGATTATAAAAATGAGATTGACAATTTAAAAAATAGTTTGGATAGAATGTCAGAAAAGCTGGGTTTTTATATTAATGATTCTCAGGTTTATTTGCCGGAATCTGAGCTAGAAGGGAGAGAGTTTCAACGGCAGATGGGCTTTATTAAAACTAATTTTGACAGTGAATTTGAACGCGAAACACTGCGAAAGCAACTACAACCGAGTTTAAGCAATGTTTTAAATACTATCAGGAAAGTCAGGAAAACTCAGGAGACTGTCACAGAAATTATGGAGGAGAAAGAAGGTAGTCCGATTTATCAACAAATTCAAGCAACTGTGGATAGTATGCCAGAATCTCTGAAAAATAGTCTTTATATTTTAGCAGAGCGCGCACAAAAAGATGGGGGAGATACTCAGGAGCAGTTGCAGCGGTTTCAGCGGGAAATTGAAATTTGGTTCGATCGCAGTATGGAGCGGGCTTCGGGGGTTTATAAGCGGAATGCTAGAGGGGTAGCTATTTTGCTCGGCACTGCGATCGCGATCGGTGCCAATGCTGATACTGTGAATATTATTAATCGGTTGTCCAAGGATTCGATGCTGCGCTCCACTGTGAATTTGTACGCTCAGCAGTTAGTAGAAAAGAATACTCCTGCGAAATTAGATAATTTAACAAATCTCACAAAAGTTCAAAATGAAGTCGGTATAGCTTTGGATAATTTAGCAGTACCTTTCGGCTGGAGTGAACCTAATAGATTAGAAATAGACCCCGAAGGAAATGTATTGTGGCCAGCTTTTTTGGCGAAAGTTTTCGGTTGGCTGTTGAGTGGGGTAGCTATTTCGATGGGAGCGGTTTTTTGGTTTGATGTGCTCAGCAAGATTATCAATATTCGCAATGCAGGTAAGAAACCACCTTCTACAGATACTTGATATAGCAATCCTAAATCATTTGTGAATTTCTTACTCCCGGACCTTAATAAGGTCCGGGTTGGGGTGGGGTAAAAAAGTTTACGACTCCTGCAAGGACTGCTATATAGCCTATTTCCCTTGTGCATTTTGCCAATTACTAGCGTCCCTCAAGACTGTTGACGATTAACGCTTGACTTTTGACTGTTGACAGTCTCAGGTTTCAGTGAAATCACGGACAACATAAATTCCGTGCGATCGCGGATGTACAGCCAAGAGAAATAAGCCAAAATTAAATTTGGGTGTAATCACTAAGCTACGGGTAAAACAAAGAATATTAAGATACCCGATTTCCTATTAGAAAATAATTCCCCCTTGCCAGGAACATTTCACCTCACACAGCAAGTCTCTAGTGAAAGATAGCAACACCCAAAACGCTGAGGAGATTGTTAATTAATGATTTCAAGCTAATTCTAGCTACCTATAACTGCGCTGTAATACTCTGAGTTGAGATAACAGAGAACCAGAGGTCAGCCAGTTAAAAAAGTGGCATAGCTGACTGTTTGAAAAAGCAAACAAAATGATTTCTTAGAGCCTCCTGGTGGATAGTCCTAAGTCGGGTTTCAGTTTTTGAACTCATAGTCAAAAGTCATGTCAATAGAGCCGGAATCAATGTCTCCGAGCGCGATCGCCTTTTATTGAGAAGATTTACATAGCCTCTCTCTCAGACAAGATTGTGGGGTGAATCCCCCCGTGGCTGTAACCATCTGTGCCGATATTGGATACTTATTGTAGGATTTTAAAGGATAATTATTTACCCAAATGACCGAAAAATGAGGGCCAATATTCGCCACCATAAATAGTTATTAATACTACTAATAAATGAAAGATCTGGATAAAAAAAGACTTAAAAAAAATGGCAGATATCTTGCATTTAATTTAAGATAGGTGTTAAGGTGTAATCAAACACGACTTATCGCATTACTCCCAGGCTGTATTTACCAGTAATGCCATTGATGGAGTATCAAATATGAATTCTATGTTCGCTCAAGTTAACTCACAATCAGCAGTGGAAAAACTGCCGCTACGTTCCTTAGTTTTCATTGACTCAGGCGTGGCAGACTACGAGTCCATTGCAGCCGGAGCGCTCCCAGGACAGCAAGTAATCATACTCGATCGCAACCAAAACGGCATCGAACAAATCACTTCAGAAATTGCCAAATATGCCTCTACTAATGGGGAGATCGATTCAGTACACATCATTTCTCACGGTAATTCTGGGAATCTAGAACTAGGTAACACTTCTCTGAGTTCAGATAACATAGAACAATACGCCAGTCAGTTGCAAAACTGGCAAACCGGACTGTCGGAAACAGCAGACATCATGCTCTATGGATGCGATGTAGCATCGGGGACAGGCGCTAATTTCGTCGATCGCATTTCGGAATTAACCGGAGCCGATGTAGCAGCATCCACTAACTTAACCGGAATAGGTGGTGACTGGAATTTAGAATTTGCCAAGGGCGATATAGAATCTCCCTTAGCCTTAAATAGTGAGGTGATGGCAAGTTACCAAGGGAATTTAGCTACCATCGTCGTTACCAATAATAACGATAGCGGAGCAGGGTCCCTAAGAGCGGCGATCGCCTCTGCTGCGGCCGGCGATACCATCACCTTCGCTCCCGGTTTAGCCAATCAAACCATCACCTTAACTAGCGGTCAACTAGACATTCCCGTTGGCAAAAATATCACGATTGACGGCGCGGCAGCCACTGGTTTAACCATCAGCGGTAACAACGCCTCCCGCGCGTTTTTTGTCAATGCAAATGTAGTTACCGCTACCAATTTCACCGTCAAAAACCTGATTATTACTAACGGTAAAACAACGGAGACAGGAGGTGCGATCGGCACAACGGACGAAGTAAATCTCACAGTAGACAATGTTCAGTTCAACAACAACGTCGCCGACAAAGGCGGTGGTGCAATCTTTGGTAATTTCAACAATACCCTGACAGTCAGCAACAGTAAATTCAACGGTAACGTAGCCACCGCAGGTAATGATGAACGGGGTGCAGGTGCGATCGGCTTTTTGAGTTTCAAAGCAATTACAGTAACCAACAGCGACTTCACCAACAACAAAGGAATTAACGGTGGGGCAATTAACAGCCTTCAAGGGAAGCTGACAATTGACAACTCCCGATTCATCGGCAACGATACCACCGCAGCCACTTTCGCCGCAGGTCAGCCCAATGATTTCTTAAGAGGTTTCGGCGGCGCACTTTATACCGATCGCGCCAGCAATCCGAATGAAGCTTCCGGGACAATTAAGATCACCAAAAGTGTATTTCAAGACAACAAAGGTCGGGGCGAAGGCGGAGCAGCATATCTGTTTACCGGCACCCAAGACAGCGTAACCATTGCAGACAGCACCTTCCAAAACAACGAAACTTTGTCACTTCCCGGTGGAAGCGACGGCATTGGAGGCGGGTTGGTGAACTTGAGCAACGGACTCAACAAAGGACTGACAGTCTCCAACACCACCTTTGCCGGCAACAAAGCCCCCGGTCAAGGCGGCGCAATGTGGATCATGGATGCGCCTACCACCATTACCAACAGCACCTTTTCTGGGAACCAAATTACTGGAACTACTGATTTTTTCGGCAATGTCGGCGGTGCAATGGCTCTTTATGCCGACACCACCATCGTCAACAGCACCTTTGCAGATAATTCCGCCCGTTGGGTGGGTGGAGCAATCTCGGCTGCCGAAGGAAAGTCTGTCACTGTCAAAAACACGATCTTTGCCAACAACACGGCGGGGAATGAGTTTGGCATTCAGCAAAACACCAGCAGCGAACTAACTGACCAAGGTGGCAATTTTCAGTGGCCTGTCAAACAAACCAATAACTTCAACGATTACAATGCGACCGCAAGCATTACGATCGCAGACCCCCTCCTGGGCCCACTGCAAAATATCAACGGCGCCCTTGTCCGGCCCCTGCTGACAGGAAGTCCGGCCATTGATAAAGGAGTTCCTTCTGGGGCACCAGCTACAGATCAACGGGGTGTGACTCGCCCTCAAGATGGTGATACGATTCCAGGGGCGATCGTAGACAGCGGTTCCTTTGAATTTAGCGTGAATGTAGTACCCACCCCGGCACCCACACCCACCCCGGCACCAACTCCCACACCAACTCCCACACCGGCACCCACACCGGCACCCACACCGGCACCCACACCCACACCTATCAGCGCACCCGAATTCAACCTTGGTGGCGTCACTCCCAACCCCGTTGACCAAACTCTCAACGGCGGTAATACTCCCGACTTCATCGTAGGTCGAGGCATTAACGAAGCCATCAACGGACTTGGCGGCAACGATACTTTGTATGGCCTGGGCGGCAACGACAACATCGATGGCGGTGCCGATAATGATTTAATCTTGGGCAATGAAGGCACAGATTTCCTTCAAGGCGGTGCTGGCAACGATAGCGTCGCAGGTGGCAAAGATAATGACACTGTTGTGGGCGGAGATGGCAATGACTTGTTGCAGGGAGATCTAGGCAAAGATACTGTGGCTGGCGGTGTAGGAAACGATACCATTTTCGGAGGCAAAGATGACGATCTTTTGTTCGGTGAAGATGGCGACGACTACATTTTAGGCAACTTAGGAAATGACACAATTAATACTGGAAACGACAACGATCTTGCGTTTGGCAATGAAGGTGCAGACCTGATATTTGGTCAAGCTGGAAATGACAGCCTTTACGGTGGCAAAGATAATGACACACTCTACGGCGGTGAAGGCAACGATTTGCTGTTCGGCAACAATGAAAATGACTTCATCGATGGAGGTGTCGGCAATGACACGCTTTATGGCGGTAAAGGTAACGATTTCCTCATCGGCGGCGATGGTAACGACTTCCTCAGCGGCGATGTTGGGGACGATACTTTGACAGGCGGTACTGGTAACGACGTGTTTTTCCTAACCCAAAGTATCGGCACTGATACAATTACTGATTTCCGTAAAGGCGAGGATTTAATTGGGTTAAATCCAAGTCTGAGTTTCAATCAACTCAGTATTACTTCCAGCAACAATCAAACTTTAATTAGTGTGACTGGCACTGGTCAATTGTTAGCCAAGTTGAACGGTATTGCACCCAATACTCTCACCGCTAGCGATTTCACTCAAATAACAATCTAACGGCGATGGATGTCCCAGTTTTGACTGGAGCAGAAACTACGCCAAACATCTAAATCAGGACTGACGCACTCACTACGATTTTACGTCCTTACCAGGGTCGCGAAGTAATCGCAAAGGCTTATTTTTCGTCACAAGTGCGTCAGTCCTAAACTTTGTAGAAATCATGAAAATAGGAACATCTACTCCTCTCTAACTCTGTGTTCTCTGTGTTCTCTGTGGTTCCTAAAAAAAATCTCATTGTTGTATCTACCACCAAACCGAAAAAATCTCATAGGTATACGAAATGAGTTCAAAAAAATCCACCAGCATAGATTCCCAATTAGTTCCCCACAATTCTCGTTCTAAATCTATTGTTTTCATAGAATCCGATTTAGAAGACTATCAAACTCTGGACAACGGTATCCTGGCTGGTGCAGAGAAAATTATATTAGATAAAAATCGCAATGGAGTCCAACAAATTAGTGCCGAATTGCAAAAAATCGCTGCTGCTGGTGAAACTGTAGACCAAGTTCACATCTTTTCTCATGGCAATTCGGGCAGCTTGCAGTTAGGTTCTACCACTTTGAACTCCGATAATTTATCAGAATATCAAAGTCAGTTGCAAGAGTGGCGCAATGCCCTGAGCGACCAAGCTGATATCATGCTTTACGGTTGCGATGTTGCGGCTGGTGCGGGGAGTGATTTTGTCGATCGCCTTTCGGAGTTAACCGGTGCTGATATTGCAGCATCCACCGATAAAACAGGCCGCGGTGGTAACTGGAATTTGGAGTTTAGCAAAGGGAATATTGAAGCGCCCCTAGCCCTAAATCCAGAAGTAATGGCAGATTATCAAGGAACTTTAGCAACTATTACCGTTACCAACACTAATGATAGCGGGCCTGGGTCCTTGAGAAGTGCGATCGCCTCCGCAGCCGCCGGCGACACCATTCAATTTGCATCCAGTCTAGCCAATCAAACAATTACTCTCACGAGCGGTCAACTTGTCATCAACAAAAACTTGACAATTGACGCAATTGGTGCTAGTAATTTAACCATTAGTGGTAACAACGCTTCGCGGGTAATCTTCACAGAAGATTCGACCAATGTTACTCTCAAAAACCTGATTATTGCCAACGGCAAAGTTCCAGGAACCGATCCAAATGATGAAACAACTAGCAGTGGCGGTGGCATTCAAACTGGCGGTAACAGCACTTTAACTTTAGAAAATTGCCAAGTCAATAATAATGTTGCCGGTTTCGGTGGCGGTATTTATACAGGTTTTCGCAGTACAACTACTGTCATTAATAGTAAGTTTAGTGGCAATGATGGTTCTTTAGCCGACGACACTGAACGCGGCGGCGGGGCGATCGCCACTAAAAGCGGCGGTTCCCTTACCATCAAAGGTAGCGAATTTACCAACAACAAAGGTAGCTACGGTGGGGCTGTCAATAACCTGTTGGGCAGCTTGACCATCGAAAACTCTAAATTCACCGGGAACCGCACAGACAAAGGTGTTGGTGGCGCAGTTTATGTCGATGGCGCTAATGGTTCTGGCCCCAATGCAAGCCCCGGTCCCATTGCTGGCACTATTGCGATCCGCAACAGCGTTTTTGATGGCAATATCGGGACTGGAGAAGGAGGTGCAGCCTTTCTCTTTGGCTATTTACAAGATAAAGTGGTTTTAGAAAATAGCACTTTTATTAACAACAAAGCAGTCAAATATTCATCAGGTTCTGGCGGTTCGGGAGGCGGTGTTCGTCATGGAAATGCCGATTTGACTGTTACCAACTGCACCTTTGCTAACAACACAGCCGATGATAACGGTGGCGGCTTGTGGTTTGGCGAAGATGGAAATGTCAGTATTGTTAATAGTACCTTCTCCGGGAACACTGCTGCCAATCAGGGCGGAGGAATAGTTGTGGGTAACACAGATTCTTTTGCAACTAATATCGTTAATTCCACTTTTGCCAAAAATAGTGCTGGGGAATATTCGGGAGGTATTGCCACCTTTGGAAATCAGCCAATTACTGTCAAAAATACAATTTTTGATAGTAATACGGCTGGTAATCCTTTTAAGGTTAAGCAGCAAACTGAAAGAGAACTAATTGACGGGGGAAATAATCTCCAATTTCCTGCTAAACTGACGACGGGAGATCCTAATGATAATAATGCCACTGCCAATGTGACGATCGCCGATCCGAAACTTGGCCCTTTACAAAATATCAACGGTGCTTTTGTACTGCCATTGCTAGTAGGAAGTCCCGCCATTGATACTGGTACTGGTGCGGGGGCACCAACTAGGGATCAGCGGGGTGTGACTCGCCCTGTGGATGGTGATGGTAACGGAAGTGCGATCGTTGATATTGGTGCTTTTGAATTTAGCATTACTCCCACACCAACACCAACTCCCACACCCACACCAACTCCCACACCCACACCCACACCGACTCCCACACCCACACCCACACCAACTCCTACTCCCACACCAACTCCCACACCCACACCTACACCCACTCCTACACCCACACCTACACCCACACCTACACCTACACCCACACCTACACCTACACCCACACCCACACCCACTCCCATTCCTGATACCGATGATTGCTTGTGCGATCGCGTCAGCGCCCCTGAATTCAACTCTGCCAGCATTATTCCTAACCCCGTTCAACAAACTCAGGGCGGCGGTAGCACTGCGGATTTCATTATGGGTGCCTCCATCAACGACTTGATTAATGGGCTGTCTGGAAATGACACCCTCTACGGTATGGGCGGCAATGACAACATTGATGGTGGTGCCGATAACGATTCAATTTTTGGCAATGATGGTGCCGATTTGATTCAAGGTGGCGATGGCAACGATACTATCTATGCGGGGAAGGATAATGACACTGTTTTGGGTGGCGATGGCAACGATTTTTTGAGGGGAGATTTTGGTAAAGATACGATGGCTGGTAGTATCGGCAATGATACTATTTTTGGTGGCAAAGATGACGATATCTTGTTCGGTGAAAATGGCGATGACTATATTTTAGGAAACTTAGGGAATGACACAATTAATGCTGGAAATGACAATGATATTGTGTTTGGCAATGAAGGTGCAGACCTGATTTTTGGTCAAGCTGGCAATGATACGCTTTACGGTGGCAAAGAAAACGACAGTCTTTGTGGTGGCGATGGTAATGATTTAATTTTTGGTGGTAATGATAGCGATCTTGTAGATGGTTGCGCCGGCAATGATACGCTTTATGGCGGCAAAGGTAACGATATTCTCAGTGGCGGTAGTGGTGCGGATTTCCTGAGTGGTGATGCTGGGGACGATACTTTGACTGGTGGTTCGGGAAATGATGTGTTTGTGTTAAGTCCGAATGGGGGAAGCGAGTTGATTACTGATTTCCGCAAGGGTGAGGATCTAATTGGATTGAATCCTGGTTTGAGTTTGAGTCAACTCAGTATTATTTCTAGCAATAATCAAGTGTTGATTAGTGTGAGTGCCACTGGTCAATTGCTGGCAAATTTGAATGGTGTACCGGCTAAGACTATTACCGCTAGTGATTTCATTAGTCTGTAGTGATTATAGTTGCCAAACAAACTATATCGAGATCTGATCGGAGGTACGATCGAGAATTGGTAATAGGTAATTGGTAATTGGTAACTTGGGTTCCAGCGTTGTCGAAGTATTGGTAATATCGTTTCCGGTTGCATCGGAATTATTAGCCGAAATTAGGACACGGTAGTACCCATAGGTGTCAACTTAAGCTGTCAGCCCGCCCCGTGTCTGTTAGTCATCCCGCGACTCCGACAGGGGTTAAAACCCCTGTCTCATAGCCAAAGTCAGTTGAAACTGACTGAAGATTTGCCCCAAACCAATACCTATCAACTCAACTAATTCTTCAGTCCTCTTTGAGAGGACTTGCGCTATGAGACAGGGGTTTCAACCCCTGTCGGACTATAACTTTTACCTTAAGTTGACACCAATGGGTAGTACCGTGTCCCTACCCAAAATAATCTTGTAGGGAAACGGCACTGCCGTGTCCTCTATATCATTCCGGTGTTACCGGAATTGATATAATTAGTAATGCCCTATACTTCGACTTTGCGAACTCACAAGTACCCCATACTTCGACCCGCTCGCGTAGTCGAAGGGCAGCACAAGTACCCCATTACCAATTACCCATTACCAATTACCCATTACCAATTACCCATTACCTCACCTAGCGGATGGTTCTTAAATGCTCGGGTTCATCGCAGAATTCCCAGTTGTGGAGGATGTGCGTTTGCACTAAATCTTCTACCCAAAAACCCTCTTTACCGACGGGAATAGTTAAAAAACTTGTCTCACTTTCCGCACTAATTTTTGCTATAATATTACACAATTTTTGGGTTAGAAAAGAAGGAACGGGATTCTAGAGAGGAGTGAAAATTTGATTTGTTAATAGGTGTCTGCAATATTTCTGAAAGAGATTGCCACAAGCCGGAGGCGATATTTCTCAGGTAATGCTCTCCGTAATTAGAGGTAGATGCGATACTTGTATAAGTCTTTCCTTCCCAAACTTGGCGGAGAATTGTTTCTTGTACGGGATGTAATTTTTTTGGCAATCGTGCGCGAGTTAGGTTTAGTACCTCATCGATCGTCATAACTGGCAATTATCTGGTAAGGGTATGGTGGATATTATCGCTGGCGATCGACTCTAAAGCTGAGTACGATCGCCTCATGGCTAAGAATTTTTTTGAGAATACCTCTCTGGGACGATCTAAATCCTTGACAATCATTATATCTTGTGTTATTGGCACTTTCTGACCGATCGGCATAACCTAATTTTAAGAGGCGCTGGCGCTCCTAGCGGCAAGGAAGGTTTGCCTAGTTTTTTAAGGCTTTTTCTCGATCGTTAGCTAAAATGTCATGTATGTGTCACATTTAGTCGTCCAGCTACAATTAAAATGTGACAGTTGACATTGGTAATGGTTTGTCAATTAATGCTAACTTAATTAAAAGTATTTTGATCTGCCTACTTTTATTCATCATCAACAAGATACCTGATGCCTGGAACCCACGTCTAGGAAATACCGCGGGGGAAAAGCCACAAGATTGAGTTTAGTCACCCACCAGAATCTGCGCTCCGATGTGTCGTTGAATTACTCCCAGCCAAGTGTATTATCTGCCAATCGCAAACATTATGTTGGAATTAGTCAAAAATATATTTTCTCCTACTCAATATATGCCACACGGTCATTGTTATCTGTGGCAAACGCCTTTGGTGTGGCTACACATAACGGGCGATTTTTTAATTGGGATCGCCTATTTTTCAATTCCGCTGATGCTGATTTATTTTGTATTAAAACGGCGGGATGTTCCTTTTTTAGGAATTTTCACTTTATTTGGTGCATTTATTATTCTGTGCGGCACAGGTCACTTCCTAGAAATTTGGACTCTGTGGCATCCCGCCTATTGGTTGTCGGGACTCGAAAAAGCCCTCACTGCACTGGTTTCCTGTTACACTGCTGGACAGATGGTAACACTATTGCCACAATTTCTTTCATTAAGAACACCCCAAGAATTAGAAGAAATCAATAGCAGATTGGAGGCGGAGATTTTAGTGAAAAAACAGGCAAAATTAGCTTTACGCACTGCCTATGATGACTTAGAAATTAAGGTGCAAGAACGCACATCCCAGTTGATTGAAACCAACCAGTGCTTAGAAATGGAAATTCGGGAACGCCAGCAAGCCGAGTTAAAACTGCGCTCTGTTACCGAACGCTTGCAATATTTACTAGCTACGACTCCCGCCGTAATTTTTAGCTGCCAAATAGGCGGAAATTATGACGTGACATTTGTTAGCGAAAATATTTTTTTAATGGTAGGTTATGAAGCGCAAGAATTCATGAATGGTTCTATTGATTGGTATAGCCTGATTCACCCCGAAGATCGAGAAAATGTTACAAATTTGTTCGCTCAAATATTGGAAAAAGAATCAATTTCCTACGAATACCGCGAACGACACAAAGACGGTAGTTATCGGTGGATATACGATGAGGTTAAGTTGGTCAAAGATGCTGCGGGTGTACCTATGGAGTGCGTTGGTTATGCCGTAGATATTACTGCGCGTAAACAAGCGGAAATTACCTTGCAGCAACAACTAAAAAGGGAGAGGCTAGTGAATTCCATTCAAGAGCGGATTCGTTCCTCTCTTAACCTGGAAGAAGTGCTGACAATGGCTGTGGAAGAAGTCCGGGATTTTTTGGCAACTGATAGAACAGTTATTTATCGTTTTAACCCAGATTGGAGTGGTTTTATTGCCGTTGAGTCCGTGGCAAAAAATACGATGCCGATTTTGGGAATTGATATTAATGATAATTGTTTTCGGGAACACTACGTGTCTGTTTACGAACAGGGGCACATTCGGGCGATAGACAATATTTACACGGCTGGTCTTTCAGAGTGCCACCTTAATTTACTGACCCAGTTTGAAATTAAAGCTAACCTCGTGGTTCCCATTTTGCAAGGTGAAAAATTATGGGGACTACTGATTGCTCATCACTGTCGGAATCAAAGGCATTGGAACTCTTCTGAGATAGAATCTCTCCAGCAAATTTCCGTGCAGCTAGCAATTGCCATCCAGCAATCCACCCTTTTTGAACAAGCCAAAACTGAAATTTACGAACGTAAATTGGCAGAACTGGCCTTACAAAAAGCTGTCTTAGCTGCGGATCGAGCTAACTGTGCCAAAAGTGAATTTCTCTCTTCTATGAGCCACGAATTGCGGACTCCTCTGAATGCCATTTTGGGATTTAGTCAGGTGATGGTGCGCGATTCATCTTTAAACAATCAAAACCAGCAGCATCTACAAATTATTAATCGGGCGGGAGAACACTTGCTTTCCTTAATTAATGACATTTTGGAAATGTCCAAAATCGAAGCAGGCAGAAGTCAGCTTAATGAAAGCAGTTTTAATTTAATCCGTCTGTTAGAAACCTTAGAAGAAATGTTCCGATTGAAAGCTAAATCTAAAAAATTGCTGCTAACTTTTGAAGTAGCTGAAGGCGTACCGGACTTTGTGAAGGGAGATGATGGTAAATTGCGTCAAGTTTTGATTAATCTGATCGGCAATGCGATCAAATTTACAGACACGGGTAGCGTTACCTTGCGAGTAAAAAATCAGGTAGAAACAAGTTTTAGTGTTCAAAATCCAGAGTTGATACCCCCAAAAACAATCATCGCCGATACGGTTTCCCTAAAGTCTGTGTCGCCGGAATTTGATACGGTAAATATGAATTATATTCCGCCAGTATCGTTACGAGTGAATTTTGAAATTGAAGATACTGGTGCTGGGATTGGGCGAGAAGAGATGAATAAATTATTTCAACCCTTTGAGCAAACAAAAACAGGTTATAAATCTCAAGAGGGGACTGGATTAGGTTTACCAATTAGTCGCAATTTTGTACGAATGATGGGAGGAGATATTAGTGTAAAAAGTACGCTTGGTTTGGGAAGTAAGTTTTCATTTGATATTGATTTCAGGCTTGCCGATCCTAGCGATGTTAAAATGCTTAAACCACAGAAAAAAGTAATTGGTTTAGCGCCGGATCAACCAGAATACCGGATTTTGGTGGTTGACGATCGCCCTGACAACTGTCTAGTCATAGTCAGATTATTGTCACCACTAGGGCTCATCGTGCGAGAAGCTAGAAATGGGCAAGAAGCTGTTGCTATATGGGAAGAGTGGCAACCGCACCTGATTTGGATGGATATGCAGATGCCTGTGATGAATGGCTATGAAGCTACCAGACTGATTAAAGCTCATCCCCTAGGTAAAAAAACCATGATTGTGGCTCTCACTGCTAGCGCTTTTGAAGAGGAACGAAAAACTATTTTGGGCGCAGGCTGCGATGATTTTATGCGTAAACCCTTCGAGGCAAATATACTGTTTTCGATCATGGAAGAACTTTTAGGTATCAGCTATATTTATGAGGAGCCTGTTGAGGAAAACATCGAAAATGAAACTACAATTAGCGTACCTACCAGCACTCTCTCTGTGGAATCGCAACTGAGTCAAATGCCTCTTGATTGGGTGCAGAAGATATCTGAGGCTGCTCATGAATGTTCCGACGATAAAATTGTTAAGTTGATTGATGAAATACCTAGAGAATTTGATTCAGCGGCAAAAATCTTAACGGCTTTAGCCCATGATTTTTTATTTGATGATATTATAGAATTAGCAATATTGGCCGTTAAAGACCGTCAATGTTAAGATTTTTTATAAAAAATAAGTAAGTCTTCCATCTTATGGACAGCAATCAAGATCCTACAATTCCAGCCAGCATTCTCGTAGTTGACGATACGCCACATAACGTGCGACTATTATCAACAATCCTCACGGGACAAGGATATCAGGTTCGTAAAGCGCTAAATGGGCAAAGGGCGCTCGCTACAGTGCAAGAGTTTCCGCCACATCTCATTTTGCTGGACGTGATGATGCCAGAAATGAATGGGTATGAGGTGTGCGAACATTTGAAATCTTCACCAACTACCAGTTCGATTCCAGTGATTTTTTTAAGCGCCTTAGATGATGCTTCAGATAAAGTGAAAGCTTTTGATGTAGGAGCAGTTGACTATATTACAAAACCTTTTCAAGATAAAGAAGTGTTGGCACGAGTGGCAAATCAGTTAACCATTAAAAGTCAAAAACAACTACTTCAAGAACAAACGAACCAATTAGAAGAACTTGTCGGACGTTTGGAAAACGAAATTAAAGATCGGCAGGGAGCTGAGCTAGCTTTACGCCTAGCTCAAAAAAAGTCAGATCATTTATTGTTAAATATTTTACCAGCCGCGATTGTTGAAGCTTTGAAAAAAGGCGAGGGTACTAATGCCGAGAGATTTGACTCAGCCACAGTTTTATTTGCAGATATTGTTGATTTTACTTCTATTGCTGCCAGAATTTCACCTCTAGAATTAGTGAAGTTCCTCAACCAGATTTTTTCAAAGTTTGATGAATTAACTCAGAAACATGGTTTGGAGAAAATTAAAACGAATGGGGATGCTTATATGGTAGCGGGGGGGTTGCCGGTGCCGAGGCCCGATCATGCAGAAGCGATCGCGAATATGGCCTTGGATATGCAGGAAGCGATCGCTGATTTTAAAACAGATAAGGGGGAACCTTTTCAAATTCGGATTGGCATCAATACAGGGCCTGTAGTTGCTGGAGTCATTGGTACTAAAAAATTTAGCTATGACTTGTGGGGAGATACTGTGAATGTTGCTTCTCGGATGGAATCTCAAGGATTACCAGGGTGTATTCAAGTTACTACTGCGGTTTACCAGCAGTTAAAAAATGACTATGTATTTGAGGAAAGAGGTTCGATATCGGTAAAAGGTAAAGGAGACACGATCGCCTATTTATTAACAGGGAAAAAAGATGATTAGCTGCCTTAAAAAATGAAGATTATTTCCAGTTTCCAATTTGTATTCTCCCGGACTATCTCAATGCGATCGATAAATTCTCGAAAATAAAACCTGCGTTCCGATTCTGATAAGTCGAGCCAAAATTGTGGCAGAGAAACAGTTTGAGCTGTTTCTCGCAAATTAACTGGCGGTAGTTGCGCCAATTTGCTTTGCAATTGTGCCATTTCGGTGCGGATTTTGTAGGCTCTCAATTCGGCAGTTTCTGTGTCTAAAATGCCATTTTCTATCAGGGTTGCTAGTTGATTGATGATTTGTTCTTTAAATTCGATCGCCCTACCAATTCCTGCTTTGATTCCATTCATATCCGGCATCTGTAACCCGGCCACAGCAGCGGGTAAATTCTGACAAATTCCGCTGATGGTAGATTGCAATACTTCATCGTAGGAAAGGCCGCTACATTTAGCCGGCCGACAACAGTTAATCGGCCGCAAATAAAGGTATTCTCGGTCTTTCCGGTAGGAGTTAACTTTTGCTACTGTCATGGGCGATCGACATTCCGCACAAATCGCTAAACCAGCAAGGGAACGAGGGGCGCTGGCGGTGCGAGGAGACAAGCGGCGATTGCGACGCAGCAACCTGTCTATTTGAGCAGCTTCTTCTCTGGAAATAATCGGGACATGGGTATTAGAAATTACTTGACCATTGTGATATTCTAAATCGCCTCGGTAGGCGGGATTTGTCAGCCAGCGACGGCCTGTGCTGACAGAGATTTTTTTGTTGTATTTCTTCGCTAAATAGCGCACGGAACCTCGCAAAGAACCGTAGATTAAAAAGTGTTCAAAAAAGTCTTTGACGGTGGGGGCGGTGCTTTTATCGATGGTGTAGCGCTCTTTGCTACGTCGATAGCCGTAGGGAGCTTTACCCGGTGGAATCTTGGCTTTGATGCGGTTGCGGGCGTGTCCTTTGCGAATGCTGCGGCTATGTTGGCTGCGCTGGACTTCTGCTAGGAGTTTGAGCAAGTTTGCTCTGTTTTCTGTTTGTTTTTCGTCTGTGACAATTAGTTGGATGCCGAGGTTTTCCAGTTGTTCTAGGCTGGTGCAAACTTGCTGCACTGTGTCGCCTAGTTCTTCAAACCGCTGAATTAACAGGTATTGAACTGGTTCTGTGCCGCAGTCTTTTAGGAGTTGTTGCAGTTGCTCTCGCCCTCCTAAATCTTGATAAGTGCGATCGACTTCTTGGCCCCAAAATTCAGGCGTCGGTGCTGTTTCTAGGAGAGGTTCAGTGTAAGAGTAGGCGATGATTTTCATCTGTTACTGGCTGAGTTCGATGATATTACCGTCGGGATCTTGGGTAAATAATGCCGATCGACCTGATGCACTCATTTGTACTGGGCAATGATGAGCGATTAATTGCTCTTTAGCTAGTTCTAAGTTAGCAACAGAAAATGCTAGATGTTGGTTGCGTCCTAATTTTTCATAATCTACGGTATTTGGGATAACTTTTTCTGCTAAAATTAGGTGGATTTGGAAGTTACCTACTTGATACCAAATACCGGGAAAATTTAATTGTCTATCAATTTTGTGCAGTCCTAATACGGTGCTATAAAAGTGTTGGGATTTTTCGAGATTAGAAATTAGTAGGGCGCTGTGGAGGGGTTGGGTAATTTGCATTTTTTTTCAGATGTTTTAATTTCACGCTTATATAAAAATTGTGATCCACAGATTTATCATAACATAATCTGTTACTTTGAATACAGATAAACCTACAAAATCAATGTTATGCACTGTATCGATATTAATTGATTTTTCACATTATGCAGCCCTATACATTCTAATATATAATTTTCCAAAAAATCCTTAAATAATTAATTTATGTAGCGATATAATATCTTACCAGATATGACTTTTTAAGTCGATCGCTCCTGGGAAGCAAGCGCTGCAAAAAAAAGCAAGGCAATTGATGTGGTTCGTTATCTGTTTTCTATCTACCGAGCTTTATTTTGTGGTCAAATCTTCCCGAAACCTTGGGCATCATAGTAAACTAATAGACATCTGCGATCGTTCTTGTGAAACAGACATCCCTTCGATGATGCACCTACCGCACTATTATTTATATTACTATAACCAACAACTTACTAGAATTTAGAAACTATGACTCCGCTCTCAATTTCCGGCTACCGCGCTATCGAACTACTCTACTCCGGTCCCAGAACCTTGGTGTATAGAGGTTGTTCTGAATCAGACAATCAACCAGTTGTGATCAAATTGCTCAAGTCTGAGTATCCGACTTTCAGCGAACTGGTGCAGTTTCGCAATCAATACACCATTGCTAAAAATATCGATCATTCCGGGATTGTCAAACATTTAAGTCTAGAACCATACCGTAACGGCTTTGCCTTGGTGATGGAGGACTTTGGGGGTATTTCTCTGGCAGAATACGTCGCCAATGATGTGTTTGGAATTAATGGCAAATTCACGAATCGTTTAGAGGATTTTTTGCAGATAGCCCTTCAAATTTGCTCGGCTTTAGAAGCGATATATCAAAACAAAATTATTCATAAAGATATCAAGCCACAGAATATTCTAATCAACCCTCAAACTCAACAAATAAAAATCATAGATTTTAGTATTTCGTCCCTTTTGCCTAGGGAAAATCAAGAAATTAAAAATGCCAATATCTTGGAAGGAACTTTAGCTTATATGTCTCCCGAACAAACGGGAAGAATGAATCGTGGGATTGACTACCGCACCGATTTTTACTCCCTGGGAGTAACTTTTTACGAACTGTTGACAGGACAATTGCCATTTTCATCCAACGAACCCATGGAATTGGTTCACTGTCACATTGCTCGCCAGCCAATTCATCCCATCGCCCTAAATCCAGCCATCCCCCAAGTATTGAATAACATCGTGCTAAAACTGATGGCAAAAACAGCAGAAGCACGCTATCAAACAGTTACAGGTCTCAAATATGATTTAGAACTCTGCTTAAAAGCATACTCCCATACTGGCACTACTGGCACTATTGAACTGTTTGCATTAGGCCACAGAGACATTTCTGAGCACTTCGTGATTCCCGAAAAACTGTATGGCAGAGAGATCGAAGTTTTGACCCTATTAGCAGCCTTCCAGCGCGTCGCATCTCCCCAGGCAAATTCCCTAACTACAAATTTAAAAACCTCCCCTAACAGCGCCAAAAAAACTCATAAATTACGCCGTAGAGCTACTACCGAAATAATGTTGATAGCGGGATTTTCCGGGATTGGCAAAACCGCTGTCGTGAACGAAATTCATAAACCAATAGTTCAGCAGCGTGGATATTTTATTAAAGGAAAATTCGACCAATTCAGGCGCGATATTCCTTTCTCCGCCTGGGTGCAAGCACTGCAAAAGTTAATGGAACAATTACTCACAGAAAGTGTGGAGCGAGTTGAAAATTGGCAATTGCAAATCCTGTCAGCTTTAGGTGAAAATGCTCAGGTAATTATTGATGTCATTCCCGAATTAGAACTGTTGATTGGCAAGCAACCCCCAGTCCCAGAATTAGAGCCTAGTCCGGCACAAAATCGGTTCAATCTGCTATTTCAAAAGTTTATTCGTGTCTTTGCTACCAAAAATCACCCCTTAGTTATTTTCTTAGATGATTTGCAATGGGCAGATTCAGCATCTTTGAAATTAATGCAATTGTTGCTGGGCGAATCTGAAGGGCAACATTTGCTCTTAATTGGTGCCTATCGAGATAATGAAGTTTCCAATGTTCATCCATTAATGCTGACTTTATCGGAAATTCGTAAGCTAGGTACGAGTTCATCTTCTGTGCCCAGTCATGGGAGCGATCGCCCAGTCCCTATAATTAATCAAATTACTCTCGCGCCACTTTCCAAACTTGACTTGAATCGTCTGGTTGCTGATGCTTTAACTTGTCCGCTAGAACGCTCTCTTTCCTTGACAGAATTGATTTTTCAAAAAACTCAAGGCAATCCTTTTTTTAGCAATCAATTCCTCAAAAAGCTCTACGAAGATAAGTTAATTTATTTCGATTTAAACACTGGAAACCAGGGAGAGTACGCACCATCGACTGCGCCGACTGGGACTGCGGGGGGGTGGCAGTGCGATCTTAGTAAAATCAGAGAATTGGCAGTTAGCGATGATGTCGTCGAGTTTATGGCTAATCAATTGCAGAAATTGCCGATCGCCACTCAAGATGTTTTAAAGTTAGCTGCTTGTATTGGCAGTCAATTTGATTTAGAAACCTTGGCTGTTGTTTGCGAAAAATCTCAAGTAGACACGGCTGCTGACTTGTGGAAAGCATTGCAAGAAGGTCTAATTTTACCGCAAAGTCAAATTTACAAGTTTTTTACAGAGGATGGGGAGGCATCACCCTTAGCTGTTGCCGATTGTCCATTGCCAAGTTACAAATTTTTGCACGATCGCGTTCAACAAGCTGCCTATTTTTTAATTACTGATGATGCCACGCAGTTAACTCACCTAAAAATTGGCAGATTGTTGTTGAGTAATACCCCAGAATGTGAAAAAGAAGAGCGGATATTTGATATTGTCAACCACTTGAATATGGGAGTGGAATTAATTGTCGATCGCACTGAAAGAAATCAGCTAGCTTCCTTGAATTTATTAGCAGGGCGCAAAGCGAAAACTTCTACAGCCTATGCTGCTGCTGTTGATTACTTAACCATCGCCCGCCATTTACTACCAGATGATAGCTGGACCGATTTATATGACTTAACCCTAGATATTTATGTAGAATCTGTAGAAGCAGAATATTTGAATACAAATTTTGATTTATCGCAACAACTGACTGAAATAGTTCTATCTCACTCGCGAAATCTCCTCGATCAATTCCGAGTTTACGAAGCACGAATTCAGTCTTATATTGCTCAAAATCAGATGAAATTAGCAGTTGATACTGGATTGGAAGTTTTGGGGATGCTTGGTGTTGTTTTGGAAACAGAACTCCCTGGGGAAGAGGAAATTTCTAGCTTAGTCGATCTGCCAGAAATTAAGGATGCTTATAAAATAGCTGCTTTGAGGATTTTATGTGCGATCGCTTCTGGGGCTTATCTAGCTAGTCCCGAAATTTACCCCACCGTTGTATTTACCATGGCAGATATTTGTATCAAATACGGTAATTCTGCCCCTGCTAGTTATGCCTATGCTTGTTGCAGTTTAATTTGTGAAGTAATCGGAGAAATTGAATTAGGCTATCAATACGGTCAACTATCCTTACAGGTTTTAGATAAATTTCCATCTCCCGAATTTCACTCGAAAGTTGTGATGGTTTATAATGCCTGCGTCAGACATTGGAAAGAACCGACTCGCTCGACTCTACCTTATCTGCTATCGGCAGTCCAAAGTGGTTTAGAAACTGGCGATCTTGAGTATGCTTGCTATGCTGCTATTTATCTTTGCATCTACAGTTTTTTTAGCGGCGAAGACCTAAAATTAGTAGATCAAAAATATGAACAGTATCTGGAACTTATGCTCGATTCTAAACAAGAATATCAGACTTACTATACCCAAATATGGCGACAATTAGTATTAAATTTACAAGGATTAGCTGATGATAATTGTCGCTTAGTGGGGGAAAGTTTCAATGAAGATGAAATGTTACCTGTTTTGTTGGCAGCCAACAATGTCTCTTCCATTTTTGGGATTTATTTTGCTAAAATGGTTGTGAATTATTTGTTTGGCGATCGCGATCGGGCCCTGGAAAATGCCCAGCTAGCAGAGCAATATGTCGCTGGAGTCGGGTCGTTAATGATGGTTCCACAGCACAACTTTTACCATTCCCTCACCCTGCTAGCACTGTACCCCCATGCAGAGGCGATCGCAGCAGAACAATACTTAAACCAAGTGAGAAACAATCAGGAAGAAATGCAAACATGGGCGTTTCATGCACCGATGAATTATCAACATAAGTATGAATTAGTAGCAGCAGAAATAGCACGAGTATTAGGAGACAGGCTGGAAGCGATGGATTTGTACGATCGCGCCA
The DNA here is from genome assembly GCA_020882975.1 of Microcoleus sp. EPA2. Lineage (GTDB taxonomy): Bacteria > Cyanobacteriota > Cyanobacteriia > Cyanobacteriales > Microcoleaceae > Microcoleus. The sequence continues at coordinate 366,875 of JAHRFD010000002.1, forward strand.
TTGTGACAGCCCAAAAAAACCAATACATCCAAGAAGAAGCACTAGCAAACGAACTGGCTGCTAAATTCTATCTGGAATTAGGCAAAGATAAAATTGCCAGCGTCTATCTAACCGACGCTTACTATGCTTATGCTCGCTGGGGTTCTCCGGCAAAAATTAAAAATCTAGAACAAAACTATTCCCAATTACTAGCTCCCATTCTCCAACAAACAACAAGCCTCTATGGGGGAATAACAATTGCTGAAACTATGCTAGAGGGCGTTAGTAGCACTAGCAAAGATATGTCGCAGTCCCTGGATTTAGAAACAGTAATCAAAGCTTCTCAAGCCATATCAGGAGAAATTAATGTAGAGGAATTACTCTCAACTTTAATCAGAATACTAAACGAAAATGCTGGAGCTTCTCAGAGCTATATTATATTAGAAATTAATAGTGAATTAGTGATAGTTGCCAAATGTTTAAATGAGCAATCTTATTTACCTAATATTTTACTCATTCAAAGCGACGAACTTCCCATCACTGCCATTAACTACGTCTGGCGTACTAGAGAAACCTTGGTAATTAACGATATTGCTACTGAAAATATGTTTGCTGCGGACCCCTACATTATCGATCGCCAACCTAAATCGGTATTGTGTACTCCCATTGTTAACCAAGGTAAGGCGATCGGCATTTTGTATTTAGAAAATAGTCTCGCCACTGGCGCATTTACGACTGACAGATTGGAAGTCTTAAAAATCCTATCTTCCCAAGCTGCTATCTCCATTGAAAATGCTCTGTTATATCAAACTCTTGAAGATAAAGTTGAAGAACGCACTGCCGAACTAGCCCAAGCAAATCAAGAAATTTCTGCCCTCAACCAGCGCCTCAAAACCGAAAATATTCACATGAGTGCCGAACTGGATCTCCTCAAGCAAATGCAGCAGTTAATTCTGCCAAAGCCAGCGGAACTCCAAGCAATAAAAGGCTTAGATATTGCGGGATTTATGGAACCAGCGGATCGAGTAGGGGGCGATTACTACGACGTACTTTGTACTGACCAAGTTGTGACAATCTGCATTGGAGATGTTACAGGACATGGATTAGAAAGTGGCATTTTGATGGTGATGACTCAAGCAGCAGTCCGCACTCTTCAGGAACTGCAAGAATCCGATCCCGTCCGTTTTTTAGATACCCTTAATCGCACCATTTACAAAAATATCCAGCGCATGAACTCTGACAAAAATCTGACCCTCGCGCTGCTGAATTACGCCGACGGCAAAGTTAGTATTAGCGGTCAACACGAGGAAACTATCGTGGTCAGAAAAGGTGGTCAGATTGAAAGAATTGACACAATGGATTTAGGATTTCCTATCGGCTTAGATGAGGATATTTCTGATTGGATTAGTCAGGTTGTAGTAGACTTAGAGCCTGGTGACGGGGTAGTGCTTTATACTGACGGCATCCCCGAAGCCAGAAATATCGAGAAAGAATTCTACGGTATAGAAAGACTCTGTGAAGTAGTTTCTCAAAACTGGCATCGCAGGGCCGAACAAATCAAGCAAGCCACCATCGATGATTTGCGAAAATTTATGGGACAAGAAAAGGTATTTGATGACATTACCTTGGTGGTTCTCAAGCAAAAAAAGTTAAGTTATGTAAATAAGTAGGCGTTGTAAAACGCCAATATGTAAACGATTGTAAAGTAGCCAAATCCCTTACAGGTAGGGGATTTATTTTTGATATCCTATGTTACGATGGCAGATACTAAATAGGATGGTAAATACAATGAATAAACAAAAAAAGAAAGTCATTGTCGATACAGACATGGGATGGGATGATTGGCTAGCCATTCTTTTTTTGATGCAACATCCCGATATAGAAATCCTGGGACTAACTGTTACCGGTGTTGGGGAGTCTCACCTCACCCCAGGAGTCAAGAATGCACGCAATTTGCTAGAACTAGGAGGCAAGGGCACAGTACCAGTGTGTGCGGGGACTAACCAGCCACTAATTTATAGTAACGTATTTCCCCCAGACTTTCGCAAAAAAATTGACTCTATTTTTAACCTTAATTTGCCTGTTAATCCACACCCCCTCGATCCAAGATCCGCCGTTACTTTTTTTCATGAAACCTTGAGTGATTCCCCAGATAAAGTTACTATTCTCTCGATTGGTGGCATGACTAATTTAGGAAATTTTATCCGACAATACGGCCATAAATTTAATTCAAAAATTGAAAGGATATTTATCATGGGTGGTGCCATAGATGTAAGAGGTAATGTCGCAGATTTTGAGGGTTACTACCCTACTAACCAAACCGCTGAATGGAATATATTCATCGATATTCTAGGAGCAAAAATAGTTATGGAATCTGCTATACCTCTAACTTTTGTCCCCCTAGATGCGGCCTATCAAGTTGAATTGACCTTGGATTTTGTGACTGAATTTGCTCGATCAGCCAAAACCCCCTGTGCAGAGTTTGCTAGTAAAATTATGATTGCGAAACTAGGTCAGGACATGAGTGCTGGTTTTCAGGAGTATTTCTACGATCCCCTCGCAGCAGCCGTAATGGCTGGCCCTGTCAACTTAGTGACAAAAACTGAAACTAAGAAGTTGAAGGTAGTTCAAGAATTGAATCAAGAAGACGACCATTCAGGACAACTAATACATGATTGTTGCGCCAAGAGTGTTCAAGTCTGTATGTCCGTCGATAGCAAGGTTTTCCAAAATGTTTTTAAGAATATCCTGAACCAGGAAAGCAATCCTCTTTAATTTGTACAATTTTTACTCCTGGTTTCTAGTCTGACCCCCAAAAATCCCGCTCGCATTTTACAACTAATCACTCCTAACGAATCTGCTTTTAACTGTCCATTTTTTGCTAGGAATTTTTATAACTATGGTTTCTCAAAAAACAGGGATAGATAAAAATATCCCTAGGAAAGGCTCTTTCGGCAAATTCAGCCTCCGCACCACCCTCGTCGTGCCTTTTGTTTTACAAATTTTTGCTGCTGTTGGTCTAGTGGCTTATCTGTCATTCCAAAGCGGACAGCAGTCTGTTAATGAAGTCGCTTATCAACTACGCCGGGAAGTATCAAACCGCATCAAACAAAATTTAGAGAACTATCTTAAAACCCCTTACTTAATTCATAAAATTAACTTGGATTCCCTGGAATTAAAACAGATATCTCTGCAAGATATTCCAAATTTAGAAATACATTTATGGAAAAAGATTAATCAATTTTCCGAAATAGGTTTCATTGGCTACGCTTCAGAACAAGGTGAAATGTTGGGGATGGAACGACTAGATAATGGGCTAATAGAAGTCAATTTAATGGAAAATTCCAGTCCCGGAAATCTTGGTATTTATACAACCGATAAGCAGGGAAATCGAATCGCTCTCCGAAAAGTTATTCCTAATTTTATTAACAACAAACGTCCCTGGTATCAGAAAGCTGTTCAGTCAAAAAAAGCAACATGGAGCGATATTTTTATTTATCAAGGCACTCCGAGACCAGCGATATCTGCCGTTGTACCTGTTTACGATGGGGCTGGTCAGATCCAAGGTGTGCTGTTCAATGATTTTTTACTTTCCTTAATCAGTGATTTTTTGAAAACATTAAAAATAGGTGAATCCGGTCAAACATTCATTATTGAACGTTCAGGAATGTTGGTTGCTAGTTCGACAGAAAAGCCATTTGTTATCAAAAACCAAAAAGCGAACGAACTTCAACAAATTCCGCAGCTACTCAGTGCAGTGGAGAGTAGAGATCCCCTCGTACAATTTACTACAAAATATCTACTGTCACGCTTTCAGAATTTCAATTCAATTAGGACTGAACAACAATTAGATTTGAAATTCAAAAATCAGCGATATTTTGCACAAATATCACCATTTCAGGATGAGTACGGTCTGGATTGGCTGATTGTTGTCATAGTTCCAGAGTCGGACTTTATGGGTCAGATTGAGACGAATACTCACAGAACGATTATTTTATCTGTGGTTGCACTAATTGTGGCAATTACTCTTGGTGTTTTTTCGGCTCGTTGGATTGCTCACCCAATTTTTCGGATTACCCAAGCCTCCGAATATATAGCAGGTGGCAATCTCGATCAACACGTAAATGAATCTCACCCTATCGTGGAAATTAAAAAATTAGCAAATTCTTTCAATAGTATGGCTGGACAACTCAAAGATTCCTTTGAAACATTGGAAGATAAAGTTGAAGAACGCACTGCCGAACTAGCCCAAGCAAATCAAGAAATTTCTACCCTCAACCATCTCCTCAAAACCGAAAATATTCGCATGAGTGCCGAACTGGATATCCTCCAGCAAATGCAGCAGTTAATTCTGCCCAAACCAGCCGAACTCCAAGCAATAAAAGGCTTAGATATTGCGGGATTTATGGAACCAGCGGAGCAAGTAGGTGGCGATTACTACGACGTACTTTGTACGGAGGGACTTGTGACAATCTGCATTGGAGATGTTACAGGACACGGATTAGAAAGTGGCATTTTGATGGTGATGACTCAAGCAGCAGTCCGCACTCTTCAGGAACTGCAAGAATCCGATCCCGTCCGTTTTTTAGATACCCTTAATCGCACCATTTACAAAAATGTCCAGCGCATGAAATCTGACAAATGTCTGACCCTAGCTCTGCTGAATTACGCCGACGGTAAAGTTAGTATTAGCGGTCAACACGAGGAAATTATAGTGGTCAGAAAAGGTGGTCAGATTGAAAGAATTGACACAATGGATTTAGGATTTCCTATCGGCTTAGATGAGGATATTTTAGATTGGATTAGTCAGGTTGTAGTAGACTTAGAGTCTGGTGACGGGGTAGTGCTTTATACTGACGGCATCCCCGAAGCCAGAAATAGCGAGAAAGAATTCTACGGTATAGAAAGACTCTGTGAAGTAGTTTCTCAAAACTGGCATCGCAGCGCCGAACAAATCAAGCAAGCCACTATTGATGATTTGCGAAAATTTAGGGGAGAAGAAAAGGTACTTGATGACATTACTTTGCTAGTATTGAAGCAACAGGGAAATATTGTGCATAATTGACGATCGCCTACGAGAGAGCAGCTTTAGAGGAGCGATCGGGGATTTGGGGGCGCAGAATGTCAGAAGCAACCGGATTTCTCGATCGCATCGTGTAACCTCTAATAATTTACAGCTAGCGATTGAAACAATTTTTCGCTCCCAAGTTCGGGAGTATAAATTATGACAACCCAGATAAATTTAGCACAATCTACATCTCCTGAAGAACTCAAGACTCAGCTACAGCATTTGATGGAGAAACTTGAAGAAGTCGAAGATGAAAAAAATAGCTATGAAACTTTAGTAGAAATTATCACGGAGCATTCCACGGATTTGGAAAACCAAATCCGTCATAATAATCGAGAGATGCAGACTTATATCGAGCAGGTAAAAAAGGTGATAGATGCAGCTATCGCTGTGAAAAACAACTGCTTTGAACCTCAGATATTGTCCGATGTCGCAGCGCGCAGTGATACGCTGGGAGAACTGGCACAGGTTTTTTCCCATATGGTGCAAACGGTGAAAGCGCGGGAACAGGAATTAGAGAAACTTTTGCAGGCTTACGGACGTTTTGTTCCCGATGAATTTTTCCAATTTCTGGGAAAGCAGAGTGTTGTGGATTTCCAGCTTGGAGATCACGTCAGTAAAGAGATGGCTATCATGTTTTCTGATATCCGTTCGTTCACCACAATGGCCGAGCAAATGACTGCTCAACAAAACTTTAACTTTATCAATAGCTATTTACAGCGAATTAGTCCCGGAATTAGGAATCACAATGGTTTTATTGTCAAGTATATGGGAGATGGAGTGATGGCAGTTTTTCCCGAAGGGGTTGATGATGCCATTCAGGCGGGAATTGTGAAGTTAGAGGAGTTGCAAAAATATAATCAAAGCCGTAAAATCAATGGAGAGATTCCGGTGAATATTGGCATTGGTATCCATGTTGGTGATACGATGGTGGGGATTATTGGAGAAGCAAATCGGATGCAAGCTGATGCCCTGTCCGATCATGTGAATATCACGGCTCGTCTGGAAGGTTTGACTAAGTATTATGGCGTATCTTTATTAATTTCAGGAGAGGTGGTACAACGTTTGAGTCAACCGTCCAAGTATCATATTCGCTTTTTGGATCGGGCGATTGTGAAAGGTAGACAAGAACCGATTACTGTTTGTGAGGTGTTAGATGTTGAAGTAGAACCAGTGCGATCGCTCAAAATTCTAACTTTGCCTATTTTTGAGGATGGACTAGAACAATATTGTCAGGGAAACTTTGCTAATGCCAAGGTTTGTTTTGAAAAAATTGTGGCGTTAAATCCCGATGACAAACCCAGCCAAATTTATCTAGAACGCATCCAAGCACTTTTAGAAAATAGTATTCCGGCTAATTGGAATGGCGTGTGGAAATTTACCCAAAAGTGACCTAAAAAAATAATTGGAGGGAGACAATATGACATCGGGAAGCTTGGAGAAAGGGATAGAAATTTTTGGAGAATTTATCGATGAATTTCCACCGGATCATGACTCCCTAGAACTTACATTTACTCCCAGTTCTCGCCCCATCAAGCAGCGCTGGCGAAATAATCGGGTATCTGCTCATTTTGTAGCAGATTATTTGTCTAGTTTTTTACCAGTGGACGAGCAGAATTTTAGCAGCGAAAAACGAATTAAACAAAGCAAAGGAGCCGTGAGCTATATTGCTAATGAACTGTTAGAAAATGCTATAAAATTTAGTGATGATGACTGTAGTCACAAGGTAAGGTTTGGGATTCACTTTATAGGAGAAGATGATGTAACAGCGGTAATTTATGCTACGAATTATGTGAAGGAAGCAGCAGCTCATAAATTGCAGGAATTCATTAAAGAACTGCTGATTTCTGACTCTAATGAACTCTATTTACAGCAGCTTGAAAAAAATGCTGAAATAGAAAGTGAAACATCGGGATTAGGATTGCTGACGATGATTAATGACTATGCTGCTAAGATAGGTTGGAAATTTGAATCGATAGCCGATGGTCTCCCTATGCTCGCTATTACGACCCTCGTTCAAATTAGTGTTTAGTAGAGCCAGAATTCACTCAGGAAACCACAAAACTATGGATATTCAAGAACTTAAAGGTCAAGACTACTTTATTCAATACGATCCAGAATCGGTGACAGTCTGTTTCAAAGGCGAACTCAGCTTAGATGGAGCGTCAGATTATAAGCCCATAGTTGATTTATTAGATGAGGTTGCTAGTTTAGAACCTCCTCACATTACTTTGAACCTCAAACAACTGGAGTTTCTTAACAGTTCTGGTATTAATATGCTCTCCAAGTTTGTCATTAGTGTGCGGAAAAAGAAAACGATTGAACTGTTGGTAACAGGTTCAAATGATGTTCCTTGGCAACAGAAATCTCTTAAGAATTTAGAAAAGTTGTTGCCAACCTTGAAGCTGCAATTGGAGTGATTTTTGTTAACTGTTTAAGTTTGTTGCACCGGCAATTCAATGATAAATTCGGTTCCCTGAGACGGTTCTGACTCGCACCGCAGAATGCCACCGTGGTTTTCTACTAAAATTTTATAGACTATCGACATTCCTAAACCTGTGCCTTTACCGATTTCTTTAGTTGTAAAAAACTGCTCGAACATTCGTTCTTTTACGTCAGCAGTCATTCCCGCTCCTGTGTCAGCAATGCGGACAATAACTCGATCGCTTCCTGCTAGCTCGGTGCGGATATAAATCTTTAATAAAGCATTTGGTCGTTTTTCTGCTGCTTCTTCCAAAGCATCGATCGCGTTGCTAATCAAATTCATAAATACTTGATTTAGTTGTCCGGCATAACACTCTACAGGAGGCAATTTTCCGTAATCTTTAACTACTTCTATATCACGACCAATTTTTTTAGAATTCAGGCGGTTCCGCAAAATTAACACGGTGTTTTCAATGCAGTCGTGCAAATCGCATTGGGTCATGTTAGTATTATCAGTCCGGGAAAAGTTCTGCATCGATTTGACTATTTCGCGGATTCGATCGGAACCCATTTGCATCGAAGACATCACTTTCGGCAAGTCTTCCACTAAAAAATCTAGCTCCATTTCTTCGATTTGATATTTTATTTCATCACAGGGATTAGGATAGTTTTCTTGATAGAGACGCAGTAGGTGTAGCAAATCTTGAGTATAAATTTCTGCATAGCTTAAGTTGCCGTAAATAAAACTAATGGGGTTATTAATTTCGTGGACAATACTAGCCATTAGTTCTCCCAGAGAAGACATTTTTTCGCTTTGCAGGAGTTGAGCTTGAGTTTCTTTGAGTTCGCACAGGGTGCGCTTGAGTTCATCGGCTTGAGATTCCGAAGTAGCCCTAGCATTACAACTTTCTTGATAAAGTTCAACTTGTCTGAGATCTACTTCAAATTGTTCCATTTCGCTTTCTTCTTGATATTGACTCACCACTGCATCAAAAGCTGCGAGCAGTTCGCCGGAAGCGGCGGCTACAATGTACAATAGGTGAGGATTATCTGGCTTGAGGTCGGCATCGGGAACCTGTACTAATGCTTTTATGCGATCGATATATTCGCGCACCTGTTTATCTAAATAGAGTGGCGCTTCAAAATACATTGATTTGACAACTGCGGAAGGGGGAGTTAATAAGTTGATGGTGCTGTCAGTGTGAATTAACCCATGGTGAGATTTTTCCATAAGAGCGATCGCCTCTAGCAATTGAGCCCGCAATGTTTCTCTTTCTGCTGTTTCTAGAGAGCAAACCAACCTCATGGCAAAAAATGCCGTTTTTTGAGAAAGCATTCGCTGTCGCCCACTGACGTTAATCAGAGCAGCGCTAATTTTTCTAGCGGTCATAATTTCTTCAAGATTGAAGTAGTTTTTGAATGCCACGATAGGTAATACCTCCGACTCAACTGAATGTCTGTAACTCCTGGTCGCAGAAGATATGGTCATCATAAAAAATGTTTTCACTATACTGTCAAAAATATAGTCCCTAGGAGGCTCTTTAAGTAGTATAATTAGTCACAGTTTTTCAGTCAGTATTACAATCTATGTTTTTACAGGATCTAGGTCAATTGCTCAAAAAATTTTCCCATCAGATTGGCCATCATTTCTGGTTGAGTTTGGGGCAACCCATGAGTCCCGTTGGGAATAATAGCTAATTCTGCTTTTGGTATTTCCTTGGCGTAGGTTTGAGAATGCCACAGAGGAATTGTTTCGTCGTTATCTCCGGTAATTACTAAAGTGGGAATTTGCAATTTGTGAATGTCTTTTTCCACGGTATCAATGGCGTCTTCCGGGCGCATCCGACTCATTAAAAAAGAGCGAGCTACTGGTTGAGACATTAACTCTCGCCGCCAACCCAATATTTGCTGTAATTCGTTACTTTTTCCGGCTAAATTAGCAAAAGGTTTTGCCAATTGTAGAGTCCAATCAACGATCGGCGTTTGCCACAGTAGGGGCCGCAAAGCATCATATTGACCGCAAAAAGTGTCGTCTCGAATTCCAGCAGGCGCTGCTAACACTAAACTGCTGACAGAATTTGTGTATTTGAGAGCATACGCAGCCGCCACCCAACCCCCAAAAGAATGTCCGATAATACAGCAGGGTTCGATATTTAGTTGTTCTACAACTTGTCGCACAAAAGCAACCTCTACGGAAACATCGTAACAGATTTCTGGTTTGCTAGATTCTCCAAAACCTAACAAATCTAAACTGATGCAGCGAAACTGAGATTGCAATAACTCAATGAGTGGGAGCCAGCAAGTCTTTTCTCCAAAGAAACCGTGCAGCATTAATAACGGTTGCCCGCACCCGATGTCGAGGTAAGTGGCTTGTTGGGTGTTGCCATTGACAAATGTAGTTAAAGTGTGCTTGTGCATAAGTGTTCTTGAGTCCTGGTACTGGAGGGATGTTTGTAAACTATTGTTACCCTACAAGCATCGAAAGGTTAAACTTCATTACGGAGTGGAAAATCCCAAAACTATTGTGATAGTCTCTATTATGATTTTAAATACTGCAAACATAAAGCAGGAGAACACTTTGAACTCCAACTTAAAACAATACCCAGCTTGTTCGCTGCGCGAAGATGTGAGTGAGTACGTGGCACACCTACAGCTTCACATGACTTTACAGGCTCGCAACTTACTCCCTACCATTACACAGGCTAAGGACAGTCGCGAACAACTTTTGCAGCAGACTCAGGCTCATTTTGAGAAACGAGTATCTAGACAAGCTCTTTAAATCGTAAGTTGACGATCGCCCAATATGATTCGGTGTCCCTGGATTTTTATCCGGGGTCAATTTATAAAATCTACAATTCAAAAAATCTCCAATCTCACATCCATTGACGATCGCCCGGTTTCTGTGAGGGCATAGGCATAGTGGTCGGTTTTCGGTAATATGCGGTGGATGTTTGAAAAATAGATTTTTATGCGTATTCTAAATATTCAGGCGATCGCAATTTTGGCTATAGCCACATGGGCTGGAGGGGAATTAGGAGCAAAAGCTGCAACTGAGGTGAAATTGGCAGCAGCAGATAGCCTGTCGATAAATCCTGTGGCGGTAGAAGCTGCATCACCCTCTGTGAAAGTTAAATCCAGCCCAAGTAAAGATTTTGCCTTGGTGTTAAAAACTGCCCGTAGCCCAGGGGCGGTGGTTGAAATGCCGGAATCATATCAATTCCAGTTGTATCGGAATGATTTAACCGCGAAGGCGCGAAGTACGCGAAGCAAGAGAAGAGAGAGTTTAATCATTCCGATGCTAAGGGATTTTATCTCATCAGATATTTCTCCAGACATTTCCCAAAAAGCGGGTATTGAAAAGGCTGGATGCCTATTCCAGGGGAATGATACCAGCAGTTTATGCAATCGCCAAGCCCGACAGCTAGAGGGTACTGCACGGGTTTCTCAAGCTGGAGATGTGGGCGGTATCTACGTTGCAGAGGTGAAAATTCGATTTGTCAATTCCAAGGGGGAAGCCGTTGATAAGCAAGGGAATCCGATTCAGGGCAGAATTTCTGAAGATTTTATCCGTGGCGAACTCAAACTCAAGGCGGGAGATAATTACAGTCAGGATGTAGTGCGATCGGATTTGCAGCAGTTGCAGCAATTGGGATTGTTTGACATGGTGACTGTTTCTACTGAAGAAGTTGGCACTGATATTAATGTTATATACAACGTCCAAGAGCGATCGGCTCGGTCTTTTGGTGTGAGTGCGAGTTTGAGTGATGACATTGGCTTAGCGATTCCTCTGTCTTATACCGATCGCACTTTAGGTACAAATCCGCAACGCCTGTCGGTGGAAGTTCAGCCCAGCCTCCGAGATTTCGAGTATGATGTCCAATTTGTCAGCCCTTACGTTGCCGCCACCGATACTTTGGGATACAGTGTCAGAACTTTTCGCGATCGCCGAACATCGGAAATTTTCAACAACGATATTAACTTGCCTAATGGCAATCGAGTTCGAGAAATTCGGATGGGAGGAAATCTGGCATTTACCAAGCCTTTGGGGGATTGGCGAGGGACTTTGGGATTGAATTATACAAATATCAGCACCCGCGATCGTAATTTGAATATCGCCCGCCGTGACGAATTGGGAAACCCTCTCACTTTCAGCGGCACTGGTGTTGACGAATTATACACTGTTTCTTTTGGCGCCACGCTCGATCGGCGCAACAATCCCTTCAACCCAAGCAGCGGCTCGGTTCTCAGCCTCAGCACCGAACAATCCATCCCCCTGGGACAAGGGAACATAGTGAGCAATAAATTATTAGCTAATTATATACAATATATACCGCTGAATTTCCTCGGCCGTGGCGATACGGAAGCATTGCCAGAAACCTTAGCTTTTAACCTGCAAGCAGGGACGGTAATTGGAGATTTGGCACCCACAGAAGCTTTTCGTCTCGGTGGGCGGAATTCCGTGCGGGGTTACGACACAGGAGATCTCGGTAGCGGGCGGAGTTATTTCTTAGCTTCCGGGGAATATCGGTTTCCCGTCAGTAGAGATGTGGGCGGGGTAATATTTGTCGATTTTGCCTCAGATTTGGGAACCGGAGACAGCGTGTTGGGGAAACCGGCGGTGGTGAGGGACAAACCTGGGACTGGGGCTGGTTTTGGGGTGGGAGTCCGAGTGCGATCGCCCTTGTTGGGATTAATCCGCTTTGATGTGGGTGTTAGCGATGGCGGCGACATCAAATTTGTACTTGGTACAAGGCAGCGATTTTAAATTATTGATACTCCCCACCGATGAATCGGGGGGATTATTGAAGAGTCCAAACTCTTTTAAGATACCAGGGGCGGGTTTTATAGATGGTAGGTTTACTCCTACAAAGAATTAAACAGCCCTGCCCCTACCACTCCCCTTAAAAACTGGCGGCGTAAGTTAATTCAAATTGGCGGCCTAGGGTGATACAGCAATAGTGGGGTCTATCAAATACTAAATTGTAATTCATTTCCCCATCTATTTTGATTACCGGTTGTTTTAAAGGGATGCCATGAATGTTATATTGGCGACGTTCTAAGGCACTCCAGTCAATGATTTTGAGATCGATTTGGTTCTGCAATTCACTGGCTAACAAAAATAGTTCCATCTTGTCTTGAACTTTGCCAGTCAAGGGTATTTTCATTAACACTAACTGAGTGACAAGGGGTTTTTGTTCGTTGGGAAACTTCTGGGTGTGGCAATGTCCAAGTTCTATATCATAAGGTTCTACCTTGAATTTGTCTTTGGAAAGAAGGGAAGATGCGTGCAAGTCTTTGAGGCACTTTTCCAGGTGGGGAATCAACCCCAAGTCTGGATCGCACAGGAGTTTGCGAATATTGGAAGTTTCGGTGACTGTCATGTTAGATTTTTGATGTTATTTTTTGATTCTTATTTTTAGCTTAGCGCTAAAGGTATCCGTCTAAAATCTATTTTTTGGTGAGTTTCCAGAGATTAAGCTCGACTGTATCAGTAATGGGGTCTATTTTATAGTTTTGCTGCTGGATTCCCGATCGCAATACTGACGATGGTCTGTATAAAAACACATCACTAAAACCCTTGGGAATTGTAGGTACTTTGGGTTTGGCAAGTGCCAATTCCCGATTTTTGTAGCAAGCAGTGTAGCAGCGGGGTGCAATTAGTAGTTTGACTTTTGGTTCTAGCTGATAGCTTAAAGGCATAATATATGCTATATTGGCATCGCTAATGATTAGGGGCTTCGTGGCTTGATTAATCGCCTGAGCTACTTCTATTTCGGTGCGTAGCCAACCACTGCCTTTATTCCACCAACTGTCTGCTTGAGCAATTATTCCCGCGGATATAATGCCGGAGGCAAACAGTGACACCATAATGAATTTCCACACATTTTGGTGCTTACCACCATCGAAATTGCCACTAATTTTTATAGACAGTAGATAAGCAACTGCTAGCTGCATTCCCACATAACATGGCACTAAATATCGCGGATTTGCCGATCGCCTTCCACCTTTAAGTATATCGGGTACTGCTAAAAATAACGCCGTTGTTGCAATTGTTAACAATATCAATAGCCAAACTCGTTTTGGTGTATGTCGGCACAGGAAAAAAATTGCATATCCCACCAAAGCGAGGATAATTATACTCACAGGAATTAGTGAGGCTACTTGTGTGGTACTAGCACTGCCATCAATGCCTACATCGAAAAAGGCGATGGTGACGGAACCAGCCCACCTGCTAACTAATTTTAACATATTTGCCTGTTCAGTCCAGACTGTGGTGCTTTTAATTTGATTGATGTTTTCTGAAACATTGATAACCGAAGGCATGAAAGCGATAAAGGCTACTAAAGCTGCTACATAATAGGAAATAAAGGTTTGAATATCGCGCCAGTTGGCAATGATTGCGATGTAGATTGCATGGGCGGCGGCGACGCAGATAAATAACAAGTGGGTGTAAAGTCCCATTGCTAAGGTGACTGCGTAAATTATCCAGTGGAAAATCAGCGAAATGGGATTGAGATTTTCCTGTACCCGCGTTGCTCGCAGCAGGGATGCCGTTGATACAATAGTAGTGACAGTCCACAAACTGTATTGTCTGGCTTCTTGGGCAAACAGAATATGGTAGGGAGAAATGGCAAAAATGGCGATCGCCATCCATGCTACAGTGCTAGAGGCAAATAATTCCCAAGCTAGCCAATAAATGGCGGGAAATACTAGCAAGCTAATCGCCACAGGTAAACTTCTCATGGCTGTGACAGAACTGCCGAACCATTGCGCCCAATATCGGGCTAGTATGTAATACAGTGGCGGGTGCTGGGGGTCTTCGGTTGCTAAAGAATTTAGGGTGTCAGTTAAATGGTGTTCGGGATTTATGTGTTGATATTTTTGTAAATCTGAGGGCGATGTTATTTGCTGGTAAGAAAAATTTTTGATCATTTCGGCTTCGGTGTAGCCGGCAACTCTCAGGGAAGTATAGGTTTCATCAATCCAGTAAAACTTGCGATCGATATTTGCACAACGAAAAAATATACCTAGGACTAACATAACGATCATTAAAAATCGCAACCCCTTGTGCATTGGAAGATGCTGAGAAATTAGTCTATCGCCATTTTGCGTAAATTTCATTTTAAATCAACTCACTTGTGCTTGCTAGATAAATGCTCATTATTTGACTATTTTCCAGAGAATTATTTCTTGACCTTGACCGTAAATCATTTGTATTTTATCTTGATAAAATTTGCGTATTTGTTTTTGTAAATCCGGGGAAATATTATACACAAGTATCGGGTCAAAATTGACAGGAAATTCAACTTTTTTAGGTGACATTATTAATAATTTAGCTGTGGGTTTTATTTGGTGACTCATACCTAGTAAATTGCCGATATTCAATACACTATAGCCTGCCAAGTCTGTGATGATTAATGGATTAGAAGCTGAGTTGACTGTACGGGCGATCGAGTTATTAAGCACAGAACCGGATTTATTCCACCAAGTATCTGCTGATAAATAGAGACATGATGAAATAATTCCCATTGAAAGCAGAAAAACTAGAGCAACTCTCCACAATTTTTGTAATTTAACTTGGATTATAAGTTGAGTAAAAAGAAAAGCAACAGATATCTGCATTCCTAAATAACAGGGAATCATGTAACGAGTGTTTATCGATCGAACTCCTCCTTTAATTAAGTCCGCTGGCAAGAAAAATACTGCTGTCATGCAGGTTAATGTAATCACAAATAACCAAACTCGAATTTCTTTTTTACGTAAAAGTAGATAATAAGAATACCCAACCATGATTAAAATCATGAAAATAACTGGCAAAGTAGATATCAAATATGGTCGTGGCAACTTCCAGTAAAATCCTACGTCAAAAAACTGAGTGCTAATGTTCAGAATCCAATTTTTTACCAATTCTAAAAGCGGTCTTCTCAAGGATAGCCAAGAAGTTTTATCGCTGGCATAGTTGAAATTTTGTATAAAAACTATAATCCAAGGCGAAAAAATTAGGATTCCTGTAATGGTCGCTAAAAAATAGCCAATAACTGTCTTGTTAATGCGGAACTTTTCCACAATGACTACATAGATACCATGTCCTATGGCAACCATGGCAAATAGGAGGTGAGAATACATTGCCACA
Organism: Microcoleus sp. EPA2; assembly: GCA_020882975.1. Lineage (GTDB taxonomy): Bacteria > Cyanobacteriota > Cyanobacteriia > Cyanobacteriales > Microcoleaceae > Microcoleus. The sequence goes on from JAHRFD010000002.1 coordinate 382,480, forward strand.
GCTAGTGTGGCAGCATAAATTGCCCAACTACTATTAGTTTTTAGGCGCATTGCTCGTAGCAACACTGCGCTAGACAGTAAAATTAACAAAACAAACAAACTGTAAGGTCGAGCTTCCTGAGCATAAACTACCTGAAAAGGCGATACAGCAAGGATGGCAACTGCTAACCAAGCTGTCAGCGATGACTCAAATAACTCCAAACATAGCCAGTACATACAAGGTAATGCCAGCAAGCTAAAAACTGCCGACAAACTTCTAGTTACTGCGATGGAATCTCCAAACAGTTGCACCCAAAATCTGACTGCTACAAAATACAGCGGAGCAAGTTGAGCTTCTTCTAGTGCCAATCCTTTTACGGTGTCAAAAACGTTTTTTTCGGCATTGAGATGCTGATATTTTTGGAGGGTTTTTATTTCGTTAATTTTGCCCTCGCCTAACTCTTTAATTAATTCAGATTCTGTATAACCGGAAACTCGCAGAGAAGTGTAACCTTCGTCTATCCAGTAAACTTTATTTTCCAGATTGGCGAAACGAAAAAATATCCCTAGGACTAATATAGCTATAATTAAAAATCGCAGCCCCTTGTGCAGTGGAAGATGCTGAGAAATTAGTCGATCGCCATTTTGCCTAAATTTCATAATAAATCAACTCCTATAAGATGTGAAGAATAGCAAGCCAGTAAGCTTTTGAGCGATTTGGATCTTGCATTTAATTAGGTGGACTTACTTAGAATAACTGCCGATCGCCGATTCTGTCATTGAGTGAAAGGCTACAATGTTCGAGAGACCATGGGGCGGGCGACAAATCCTGATGTAGACTAGGCGTAAAAATCCAACTAATCTGGTATTCCTATGAAAAAAGTCCTTTACTGGTTGATGGGCGAAAAAGCAGGCAGAACCATAGTCGGTGCCTGGAATTGGCTGTGGGGACTACCCGTAGCATCCGGCGGCGAGGTGTCGGTGGCGGTAGCCGAAGAGTCTTTGCGCTCTATGCAAGAATCAGTGCAAAAGCTAGCAACAGCCGTATCTACCCAAGTTGCAGCCTACCAGCGCGCCAAAACTAAATATGAAGAAAAAGTCAGGGAAATGCAAACTGTAGAGCGCCAAGCCATAGCAGCCCAGCGCAACGGTAATGAAGAAGCAGCCCGCTTAGCAATGTCGAAGGTGATTCAGACAGAACAAATTTTGCCACAGTTAGAGGCGCAAGTAAAACAAGCCGAACAGTACGTCAACGCTTCCAAAGACAAGCTGAATCGAGAGCGGATGAAGCTGGAAGCCTACAAAACCGATATGCAAAATATGAAAGATATGGCCGAAATTAACGAAGCACTCGGCTCCATCGCCAAAGTCAACAACGACTTGAGTATTGATTCAGCCCGATCGCAATTTGAGCAAGCCAAAAACGCCGTCCAAGGCCGCAATCTGCAACAGCAAGCTTTAGCAGAGCTATCAGAGAACCCCCAAGAAAGACTTCAGGCAGAATTAGAAAAAATGACCATAGACGATGAAGTTAATCGCAGACTGCGGATGTTAGACAATTCAGACGTGTGACCTAAAGGCAGTTTACACGACTTCAACGGACATAGTAGACATAACGGACAAACTCAGATAAAATCAAAAGTATTCTTCCACGAGAATGCCATGCCGTATGTCACACCAAGAGAAGCAGCTAACGCTTTGGGAGTTAACCCCAGAACCCTTGCCCGATGGTCAGAAGATGGCCTCATCAAGACCATCAAAACCGAGGCAGGACAAAGACGTTACGATATCGCCGAATATCTCAAACAAAAATCCGGTACAACTGAGCTTGCTCGACCTTCTACAGTTTTGTACGCCAGAGTCTCAACATCCAGCCTCATAGACGATCTCAAAAGACAAACTGAGGCACTTACTACAAGTTACCCAGGCTGTGAAGTCATCACAGAAATTGGATCGGGACTCAATTTTAGGCGGCGAAAGCTTAACGCCATTCTGGAACGAATTATCAGCGGCGATATCCAATGTCTTGTCGTTGCCCACAAAGACCGACTTGCCCGATTTGGCTTCGACCTCATCGAATGGCTGTGTGAAAAATTCGATTGTAAACTCGTGGTTCTCTACCAGCAAAAATACAGTCCACAGGCAGAACTCGTGCAAGATATGTTGTCAGTCGTCCACTGTTTCAGCTCAAGGCTTTACGGACTCCGTAAGTACGAAAAACAACTCAGGCAAGACTCAGAAATACAAAAACAAAAAACGACACGCACAGAAATTGACAGCGAAATTAGCGCCGAACTCTGTGAAGAAAATTCGGATTTATCCTGATAGCAAGCTCAACTCAATTTGGCGACATTGGTTGGCGGGTTGTCGCTTTGTTTATAACCGCTGCATAGAGGCTTTGAAAAAGGGCTTCCGAGGTAGCAGCTACGATCTAGAAGCCCAAATCCTTAAGGATTTGCCAGCTTGGTTGAAAACAGTACCGAGACACCCCAAAGCCAACGCTGTACAAGATGCTTGCGACGCTTGGAGGCAAGCAAAAGCCAACAATGGTGAAGCAAAGTTTCGCAGTTGCCGCCAATCAGTAGCCACCATTAAATTCAAAAATGGGAATTACATCAAAGGCGTTTGGTTCCCTCAATTAACCAAAGGATGTGGGTTTGAATCTTCCCAACCACTGCCAGATTTTTGCGGGTATGGCACTCAACTAGTCAGAGATAGACGGCGTTGGTTTGCTGTAATCCCCGAACACATTCCTGCTTCATCAACCACCCAGAATAAGGTAATTGCGCTCGATCCTGGGGTGCGAACATTTTTAACTGGTTACGACGGAGAAACGGTTTTAGAGATTGGCAAGGGAGACATAGAGCGAATCGTCAGATTATGCTTTCACCTTGACAAATTAATTAGCCGTGCATACCAAAAACAAGTTAAAGCTAAACAACGCCGAGCTATACTTCGTGCTGCTGACAAAATCCGAATCAAGATTCGCAATTTAGTGGATGAATTGCATCGTCAAAGTGCTAGTTACTTGGTTCGCAATTACAAGGTGATTTTTATTCCCACCTTTCACACGTCAGAAATGGTACTGAAATCAAAAAGGCGGATTAACACGCTTGTCGTACGGTCAATGCTAACTTGGAGCCATTACCGATTCAAGCAGTTGCTATTAGGTAGAGCTATTCGGCACGGGGTAATAGTGGTAGAAACTAACGAAGCTTATACTTCTAAAACCTGCGGTAGGTGCGGTCACGTTCACGCCAAGTTGGCCGGCAACAAAGTTTTTAAATGTCCCGAATGCGGTTATGTTGCCGACCGGGACGCAAACGGTGCTTTTGGCATTATGCTAAAAGCTTTGGCGGGTACCCCCTTCACCCTTGCGGGCGATGCTATCGAGGTATTTTCATGTGTCTGACTTGTCCAAGATATTTGAAATGTATCGCGTAAATGTACCACAACCCAGAACTTCCCAACTAAGGAGAATTTTATGGCTAAGAGTAGCGGGCCTCCCCCGATAGTTTTTATTCTGTTATTTTTCTTGCTCGCCGGTGGCGCGTTCTTTTTTCTGAATAAACCAGCATCGCAGGATGCCCAAAATACACCCACTCCCACACCCGCACCCGATGGTGGAGCGAATCTGCCTCCCGTCGCCCCAGTACCGAGTGGAGCATCTCCCGTTGCAGCTAGTTCTTTTGCGCCTCCAACTTCTGTTGCTCCCGGTACTGTGGTGAAAATTGACGGTTCTACCAGCATGGTGACAATCAATCTCAACCTTAAGAAGGGCTTTCAAGGCAAGTTTTCTGGCACTACAGTTGATACCAAAGCAAATGGTTCTGCCAACGGAATTAAGGATTTGGTGGCTGGAACAGCCGATATTGCTGCGGTATCGCAACCTTTGACTGCCGGAGAACAAAGTCAGGGTTTGACAGCAGTACCTGTGGCCCTGGATGCGATCGCCCTTGTAGTCGGGACTAACAACCCTTTCACAGGAGGTTTAACTGTGGCTCAAGTTCAAGATATTTTCAAAGGAAATATTCAAGATTGGTCGAAAGTCGGTGGCCAGGCTGGCCCGATTAAAATCATTAATCGACCACAAGTTAGTGGCACTCACCAGACGTTTAAAGAACAGGTTCTCAAAGGCGCTAATTTTGCTACGGGGCCAAATATTACTACTCTCGATCGAGATGCGACAACTCCCCTGCTGCAAGCTTTAGGGAATAACGGCATTGGGTATGCGACTTTCGCCCAAGTAGTCAATCAGAAAACGGTGCGGGTAGTGCCGGTAGACGGGGCGACACCGGATGCTGGTAACTATCCTTATCAGCGACAGTTGTATTACGTTTACAAAAACCCTCCTAGTCAAGCAGTCAAGGACTTCTTGGGTTATGCAACTTCCCCGGAAGGACAAAAAGCGATGCTTGCGGAAAATTGAGCCGAAAGCTGATGATTTCGCCAGACTCAAGTCTGGCACTACACAAGCGATGTCCGCGCAACGCGACACTTAATTCTTTAGTCCGCGCAGGCGGACTTCGTTTGTGTAGGCGCGGTTTCCAACCGTAGGCCGGGTCTGATAGGCTAATATTCGATGTGATTTAAAATCGAAGGTTTTTCTGTGAGCAAAAATCGCGAACCAGTCGAGAGTTTAATTCTTTACTATTTATTCAAGTGGTCCATTGTCAGCCCGATGTTACACCTTTATTTTCGGGGTCGCATCTACGGTGCCGAAAATGTTCCCACTTCTGGACCCCTGGTAGTAGTCAGCAATCACGCTAGCGATTTTGACCCGCCTATTTTATCTAATTGCATGAGACGACCGGTGGCATTTATGGCTAAGGAAGAGTTATTTAAAGTGCCTATTTTGAAACAGGCGATCGCCCTTTATGGTGCCTATCCAGTCAAACGGGAAAGTGCCGATCGCAGTGCGATTCGCTCGGCTCTCCAATATTTAGAAAATGGATGGGCAACAGGTGTATTTTTGCAAGGAACTAGAACAGTAGATGGTAGAATTACCGATCCCAAATTAGGTGCTGCACTGATAGCGGCTAAGGCGAAAGCACCGCTGCTACCTGTTAGTTTGTGGGGAACTCATGCTATAGCATCTAAGGATTCAGCACTGCCACGAGCCGTGCCGCTGACGGTGCGAATTGGCAATTTAATTGCAGCGCCGACTTCCTCGGAGCGATCGGAGTTGGAAGCATTGACTCAAAGATGCGCTCAAGAAATTAATGCCATGCACGATTTAGGACGTTGAATTTCCATTTAGGGACTTGGGACTACCCACCCAGCCCCACCCCCCTCCTGCCCCCCCCAAGGGGGGATGGGGATGGGGGAATGGGGGAATGGGGCATCGGTAACTCACAGTAATACCAAATCCTCTCTTCATCGTCCTGTATTAAACTCTCTCTTCTCGAACTTCGCGTCCTTAGCGCCTTCGCGGTTAAATCATTCCGATACAACCGGAATTGATATCAACTGTCAACTAAATTAAGTAAGTCCACCTAATTAAATCCAAGATCCAAATCGCTCAAAAGCTTACTGGCTTGCTATTCTTCACATCGATCTTCTTCCTGAAATTCCCCCCTTGGGGGGTGACTTCTAGCTTCTAGCTTCTAGCTTCTAGCTTCTAGCTTCTAGCTTCTAGCTTCTACCTTCTAGCTTCTAGCTTCTAGCTTCTACCTTCTAGCTTCTACCTTCTAGCTTCTACCTTCTACCTTCTTCCTTCTTCCTTCTTCCTTCTTCCTTCTTCCTTCTACTTACCATTGCAAACCCTGATTCAACAAAGCTGTAGCTGCCTCGCTATCGAGAGGTTTAGAGAAGAAGTATCCCTGACCGTACTCGCAGCCTAGGAGCCGTAATTGAGCCAATTGAACGGCGGTTTCGACACCTTCGGCCACTACCTCCATCCCCAAACTGCGAGCTAACATGACGATCGCCCTGACGATTTCCAAATTTTCACCTGTTTCTCCGATGCGGCTGACAAAAGAGCGATCGATTTTCAAAGTATTGATCGGGAATTTATGCAAATAACTTAAAGAAGAATAACCAGTTCCGAAATCATCAATACAAAGCTCAATTCCCAAATCTCTCAAATGAGAAAGCATCGCCGCTGCCGCTTCCCCATCTTGCATCACTACACTCTCCGTAATCTCCAACTTCAACCAACGAGCATCCACCCCTGTTTCCTGCAAAACTTGTTTAATTTGTTCGATGGAATCCGGCTGTTCAAACTGTCTCCCGGAGAGATTTACAGCTATTGTTAGCGGTGAATCCTTGGCTGGTAATTGCAAATTTTGCCACTGGATAATTTGACGGCAACTTTCATTCAAAACCCACAAACCCAAGGGCATAATTAGGCCAGTTTCCTCCGCCATGGCAATGAATTCCATCGGAGAAACCAAACCCCGTTCGGGATGCAGCCAGCGGACGAGGGACTCAAATCCTGCGACTAAGCCAGTTTTTAAACTAACAATTGGTTGGTAGTAAACAGTAAAAGGACATTCTAATTTTTGACTAAAAATATGAGATTTTTGATGTTCTAAGGAACGATTAGTTTCGTACAGAGACGAATTTTCTCCATGACTGCCCCATCGCAAATCTAACATTGAATATTTCAAATTCAGTTCTTCTATGGACTGCCGCAAATCATTTTCCAAGTGCATCAAAGCCACAGCACGAGTGTGCATGGCACTGGTAAACACTTCATAGCGAGCTTTGCCGAGAGATTTTGCCCGGTACATGGCAATATCAGCATCTCGCAAGATATCTCCGGGCCACTGATATTCCTCACTACTCAAAGCAATGCCAATGCTAGCAGTAATAGAAACTTTATTTCCCTCTAAATGTAGGGGTCGTTCGATCGCCTTTTGAATTTGCTTGGCTTGGGTGATGGCATCTTCCACACCTTGAATTTCCTCCAATAAAATCACAAACTCATCTCCGCCCAAACGAGCTGCGGTATCACCAGGACGCAAACAAGTCAAGAGACGGCGAGCAATGCCCAGTAGCAGCCGATCGCCCGTGCGGTGTCCCTGGCTGTCATTAATCACCTTAAACCTGTCCAAATCGAGAAACAGTACCGCAAACTGATAGTTAGGATGCCGTTTGACACGAGCAAAAGCTTGGCCCAACCGGTCTGTCAACAAAGCCCGGTTGGGTAAATCGGTCAAAGCATCATGCAAAGCATCGTGCAATAACTTATCTTCTGCCATTTTGCGCTCGGTGACATCGTGGCAGTTGACCACAATTCCCCGCACTGAAGGTTCCGCGAGTAAATTCGTCGCCACCGCTTCCAAAACGCACCAGAAACCATCCTTATGCCACACTCGATATTCTGCCAGTCCCAGGCCTACTCTTGGCATTTGGATGATACCTTTAAACACTTGACCCACCATGGGCAATTCGTCGGGGTGAATCAGCTCAAATACAGACCTACCAAGAACTTCCGCCGTCGGATAGCCCAAAATCCGCTCTAGGGAAGGAGAGACATAGCGACAGAAACCTTTCTCGTCGAGAATTACAATAATATCTCTAGCATTTTCAATCAGCGATCGAAAGCGCTTCTCACTTTGTCGCAGTTCTTGCTCCGTGCGTTTGCGATCGGTAATATCGGTATTCATGTAAATCTGACCGACTATTGTCCCCGTGGAGTCTTTAATCGCATCGGCCCGCAACAACACTTGCAAAATCTTGCCACTTTTGGTGATTTTGGTAACTTCACCACACCAAGAATAACCGTGGGCGATCGCTTCGAGCACCTCCTGGGCAACGGCCGCATCAGCAAAAATGGTGTGTATCCCCCCAGCATTCCTGAATTCTGCTACGGTTTCGTATTCAAATAGTTGAGAAAAAGATTGATTTTGATAGATGTGAGTACCGGAGACATCGGCCATGCCGATCGCATCACTGGAACTTTCCACCGCCTTGCGAGTCAACACCAGAGCCTCTTCTGCCTGCTTGCGTTCGGTGATGTCAATCCCCACCAAACAGGCTGCTTTGCCCCCATCGTACTTTTGAGCCACAATCAAATAATGTCCCGCCGACTGGCCATCGGTGGTTTTGACCTTGGTGGAAAGTTCTTTGACTACTTCTGTAGCATTGCTGGCAAAAAAACCCCCCAAAAAAGAGTAAAAATCCGAACTCACGCCCAGAAAGCCGATATCTTGGCCTACGAAAGCCGAAGGCGGTAAACCGTGAAGTTTGGCTAAATGTTGATTAACCCCCAAATAGCGCAAATCCGAGCTCACCCAAGATACTGTTCCGGGAACTGCTTCCAAAATAGTTTGCAGTTGGTCATTAGTTTGCTGCAACTCCTGCTGGACTTCTATGCTTTCGGATAAGTCTGATAAAATTCCGACGAAGTGAGTCAAATACCCCCTCTCGTCTCGCACCGGAGATAGGAACAACTTATTCCAAAAAGGAGTACCGTCTTTGCGGTAGTTTTTGATCACCACCTGACATTCTAGACCTTTGGCGATCGCCTCATGGAGGTTAGCGACGGTAGCCGGATCGGTATCAGGACCTTGCAAAAAGCGACAGTTGCGCCCCAATATTTCGTGGCTAGAGTAACCTGTAATCCTTTCAAAGCCTGGATTGCAATAAATTATGGGATAGTCGGGGGCTAGAGCATCAGCAATGACAATACCATTGGTGGTAGCAGCCAAAGCTCGATCCCGAAGCCACAGTGATTGTGACCCATTATTGCGATCGCCAACCTCCCCGACTCCACCTAAATTAAAAATTGACTGGTTCTCCCGATTTCCCATCAGCCGAACTTTGAACCAAACCTCTACAATTTCGGAGTTTTTCTTACTTTAACGTTTTTCAGGACTTACGCAAGCCCAATCTTATTTCCCTACTAAAATACTCCATATTTCGCGCAGTAGCTCTAGTACGCGATGGGTAAAGCCCCCATCCCTAAAGGGAGCGGCTGGTATAAACCACCGGCGTTAAATACAGCGTCACAATTTGGGAAAACAGCAAACCACCGACAACTGCAATTCCCAACGGGCGGCGGGCTGCCGAACCATCACCCAGTCCCAGGGCGATCGGCAAAGTTCCCATTGGGCAGTAAACCATAGCTCATCAAACCAAATATAACTATACCTACCATGACTAAGGTAGTCATTACTGGTTTGCATAGGCGATAGCATGACCCCAGACAATTTATTAGCTGTCGCCAGATATTTACTCCAGTCATGCTACAGCCTATAGGAATATATTTGCCTAACACAGATGCACCCAAACTATTTCCCTGGTTGACCGCGAGGCGGCGTAATATTAATTAGCGGCAAGCTGTTGTTTCCTCCCATGACTGTGGGAAACTTACCGTCCCATTTTTCAATTGCTTGCTGCTGCAAAATTTCTGGAGTTAATGTTAGTCGCTGCAAGCGCTGGGCTTCTGCTTGACCTTTGGCGCGGTTAATTTCGGCTTGAGCATCTTGGGTGGCTTTTTTGACTGTAAATTCTGCTTGTTTAGCTTCTTGTTCTGCTATTTGTTTAGCTTCGATGGCTTTACTAAATTCTGGAGAAAAGCCAAAATTTATCAAGGAAACATCTCTGACTATGACGCCGTAAGGTTCCAATCGCTTTTTGAGGCTGTTGTCGATTTCTGTTTTGAGTTCCGTCCGCTTAGTAATAATTTCTTCTGCTGTTTTTTTAGAGGTTGCTGCTTTATAGAGACTCAGGTTGTAACGACGTATTTTCATGGGAAACACTATTTGTATAAATTTGTTAATTTGTATTAGGCTATTTAGCCCTTTAATTAAGATCGTAACTTGCGATTTAGGATATTGCCTTTCATAAATTCATTTATTTAATTCATAAAAGTCATAGGGTTGTGAGTATCTAAAATTACCTTCACAGTGTCAGTAATAAGACTCTGACTAAAAAAAATAAGGGCTATCCGATCGCCTTCAAGGGGCCAAGAAAATTTATCGCCATCAAATATAAAGAAATCAAGTTCAAAAATGCGACAGAATAGGTTAAGGTTAGATGAGAGCGGTTGAATTGATGTCAAATTGAGGTCTAAATGCAGCAGCAACACCCTTGGCCAGAGACAATTGAAGAGGCGATCGCTATTCAAGAACAACTCCGGTCATTGGTAATTGCCGAAAACCAACTGTCAACAGTGCGGTACGTTGCAGGGGTAGATGTGGGCTATCACAGTTCAGATGCGGTTTCGCAGGCTGCTGTAACGGTTCTGAGCTTTCCCGATTTACAGTTACAACAGCAGGCGACGGCTTGTAGTGTGACTGCTTTCCCTTACGTTCCCGGCTTCCTGTCTTTTCGAGAAGTGCCAGCCGTTCTCCAGGCTTTAGAAAAGCTAGATCTGATGCCAGACTTAATATTGTGCGATGGTCAAGGGTTGGCTCATCCGCGCAGGTTCGGTCTGGCCTGCCATTTGGGAGTTTTGACCTCAATTGCGACCATCGGAGTTGCTAAAACTCGATTTATTGGGGAACATTCAGAAGTAGGTTTAGAGCGGGGGAGTTGGCAGCCTTTGCAAGATTGCGGACAAACTGTAGGTGCAGCACTGAGAACTCAAACAGGAGTAAAACCGATTTATGTTTCGATCGGTCATAAGGTAGACTTAGTAAGTGCGATCGATTACGTGCTGCGCTGCGCCCTGAAATATCGCTTGCCAGAAACAACGCGATCGGCAGACCAGTTAACATCTGGATAATTGGCTAGGCCGGAAGACATCGACAAAATCAAAAGTAAAAAGACAAAAAAGTATCCCTCTTTGGACTTTTGACTTTTAGTGATTGAGGTGTCGCCTGCTGTGAAAAAATCCTTTGAGTCGAGAAACATTGGGTTTTTGGTTCCATCCTTCCAGCGAAATAAAAAATGACTATACCTGAGAAAGAGGTATCAAAGTCGGGAGATTGTTAGAGTGATTCAAAGACAGTAACTCGGTTAAAGATTGACTCAGGAAACTTACAGCGCCAAATGTGAAACATTTTTGCTTCACATTGGTAAATTAGGACTTATGCCAGAAAAAACACAAGGAACCGGGTTTTTTAAATCTTGTCGCTGGCTGTAACGATGTTTTTTCGTAAAAAAAACCAGGCTTCTGCATAAGTCCTATAAACTCATGAACCGATCGTCCTTCTGGTGAAACCTATGGTTTAAACTGGTATGATGACGTTTCATGATTTACGGCCACAAACCCGATCGCTGACTTGGATTACCAACTACAGTGGCAGACTAAGGTGCGATCGATCCAAACAATTAGACAAAAAACAAGGAGACAGTCATGGCTGAAAAAAGCAAACGCGGATTCGCTTCTATGGACGCAGAAAAACAGCGCGCAATTGCTAGCAAAGGCGGAAAAGCTGCCCACGCTAAAGGTACTGCCCACGAATTTACTTCGGAAGAAGCGAGACAAGCAGGTCAAAAAGGCGGCGAAGCTGTCAGCAGAAATCGGGAGCACATGGCTCAAATTGGTCGCGAAGGTGGCCGGAAAAGCCGCAAAACCGAAGCTTAAGTCTGCTAGCAATCCACACACTTAAGGAAATGTGGTTTGACAGTACGATGAGTCAAGCAATTAGGCAACACTGTTGAGAGTAGAAAAAAATGCAGGCGCTAACAGCTTGCAAACACCAATTTCTCTCTCGACCAAAGTCAATCCAATAGAAAAAAGCCCCCCTGGTGGGGCTTTTTTGTTTGGATAATTATGGGTAAAATTTTTCTATATCTGAGGAAGCAACAAAATCATGACAAACCAGCTTACTTTAGAATGGACTGAGGCTGGGGTGCGTAAACGTCAGACCATTGAAAACGGACAGCCGAGCAAAAATCTGGGAACGGTGAGGATCGGCCGCGACCCCGGTAAATGCGATATAATATTGTCCCATCCAACGGTATCGGGACTTCACATCGAAATATTTTTTAATCCCGCATCCCAGGAGTTTGAATTGCGAAATTTGCGCCCAAGCAATCCGTCACTGGTAGATGGGAAAATTCTCCCCCAAGGGGAGGCAAAATTGAGGTCTGGTAGTCGCATCCGTTTAGGTGAAGTAGAACTGGAGGTGGTTTCGGTATCGGCAACGGAGGTTGGGATTGTGCCGACGGTGTTGCTATGGGAGAAACAGACTCAAGTTTCTGCCCAGCCCACGGTGCCTTCAACCTATGGTTTGCTCTGTCCTAAGTGTGCTCGCACTTCGCCCTATGCTCAATTGAGTGCTGGGTGTCCCTGGTGTGGTACTTCTTTGGCGGCTGCTGCTAGTGTGTTTCTTTCGCCTTAATCGCAGTTGAAGTCAGGGGAGATTAGGGCCTAGACTTAAGTTTAAAGAATTGCAGATGCTACGATCGCGGATGTTTAAAAAATAGTAATGAATTCTCAACCTTGGCGCCTGCGACTGACTTGGGTAGATACTGTTACCGGGGATCGGCGCTCCCCCATATTTGACTTACCCATCGCTTTAGGACGAGTTTTTGAAGCTATGCCTGCTACCATTAATGGCGATCGAGTTTCTCGAATTGAGCTCAAAAGCAGTCAAGTTTCTCGCTTCCACGCCGTGATTGCCTCCGAAGCCAATAGTATCGTCGTAACTGACACTGGCAGTCGCAACGGTACTTTTGTCAATGGGGTGCGCCAAACTCGGTGCGTGCTGGCCAATGGCGATATGCTACAAATAGGACCCTACGCGATCGGCATTTCTTTTGCGGTTAATTCCATAGAAACACCCTCTGTCAATTCTCATATTTTCTTTAACCCCCAGACAAATGGCCCCGACTCCGCCATCGAACAACCTGGGGTGTCGGCACCTTCGGCCAACGTCAGTAGAGGGGAGTTTCCGCCCATCGCATTTTTGCACGCCTCTGAGGTGACAATCCGATCGATCCAATCCATGGGAGTACCCGTCGCAGAGATTGATTGGGCAGCCGTTGGAGGGGGTTTGGGCAGCTTTATTTGGGTGGATTTGCTGAGAATTTGTGGGGTGAAGAGCGATCGAATTGCGGTTTTGGGCATGGAAAATCAGCCTTACGCCCGCTACCGTCGGTTATGTCTGAATTCTCAAATTCCGCTCCACGAACGGCTTAGATCGAATTCTGACTCTTGTCCAGACAATATTTGGGGTTGGCCTCCCTATGCGCTGCGGGAAGCTGGGCAGGAATTGCTCAAGGGTCACTTGGGGGTGTCCCTGAAGTTGATGTGGCAGGTGTTTGCGGAACCGACTTTTGCTGAAACTTATACGCCTCGCGCGGGGAATGTGTTTGATTCTATTGACAGGGAGGTCGATCGCATTGGCTGGAATCAGATGTTTCGCTATGCTAGGGTGCGGGGAATTCGCAAAACAGATGACGGTAGGTACGCGATCGCTTATTCTAAATCCAATGCCCAGCAACGGGAACACGCTTTTTTGATCGCCAAATACGTGCATTTAGCCACGGGCTATCCAGCCATTCAATTTTTGCCCGACTTGCAAGCTTATCGCGAAATCACCCAGGATTTTAAGTCCGTGGTGAATGCTTACGAAAACCACGACGATGTTTATAAACAGTTGGAATCCCGTGGTGGAACTGTGTTGTTGCGCGGGCGGGGAATTGTGGCTTCGCGGGTGGTGCAGCGACTCTACGAAGCCAGACAACGCAACCAGAATATTCAAGTATTGCATTTGATGCGATCGCCCAAACCTGTTGGCAATACCTTTAATCTCGCACAAAGAAGCGTTGAAAATCACTATGAATTTCAACCTTTCAATTGGCCGAAAGCTTGCTGGGGCGGAGAATTACGGGTGGTGTTGGAAAAGGCCCCAGCGGAATTGATGCCCCAGTTGCTGACAGATTGGGGTGGGACTACTACTGCTAGCCGCAGCGACTGGCGACGTATGGTACAAGAGGGTTTGAGTCAAGGATGGTATCAGATTACCTTTGGGGAAGTGGAGCGAGTTGAGCGCGACAGTCGAAACCGCACGGTGACTTATATTCGGGAAAAAGAACTCAAGGGACAAATTCAGTTAGAGGCTGATTTTATTATTGATGCTACGGGTTTGGATGCGAAGGTGAAAACCAGTCCTTTGCTGGAGGATTTGGTGGTGCAATACAATCTCCCACTGAATGGATTGGGACGTTTGAGCGTGCAAAAGGATTTTGAGGTATTCTCCATGCGGAATGCTTCTGGGAGTAAGGGGGATGGGCGGATGTACGCAGCGGGTGCGATTACTTTGGGGGGTCATTATGCGCCGGTGGACAGTTTTTTGGGCTTGCAGTATGCTGGTTTGCGATCGGTGGAAAGTCTCGCCAAAGCCAAGGCTCCTGGTGTTCGGAAATTGAGCGTTGTGCGATCGTTAGTACAATGGTTAAAGTGGATTTTCAATCAATCACCAGGCTAAAATTCCTCATCAAAAATCCGATGACTCCTACCTTATTTGGTCGCTGGCAAACTCGAATCTTGTTATTTGCAACTGTAGGCGTTTTAGCCACACTGCCTTTTTTCATGGGTTTAATTGGCTCCCAATCAGGAGCCATATTTTTCAGAATTTTAGCCTATGTAGGCATTTTTGGCATGGGTTGGGATATTTTATATATCTACATTCAGCATTTCCGTTGGGACCGAGATTGGCCTGGTGCTTTTCAATTCCTGGCGGGAATTTGGGAAGCAATTTTTGTGTTATTTTTAATCAAAATTGTCGGTTTACCCGGCATACCTCCGCAGGATTTGGAATTGAGGGCTTTTGGTTTGCACTACAGTTTTGTCTGGCTAGCGATTTATTTGGCTTCCCAAACATTAATGCGGATTTTGTTTCCCTACTGGCGTTTTCGTGGCGGCCAGTGGCTTTGATGATATAGAGCAATCCTTCCAGGAGTCGTCAAGTTTTTTACCCCACCCCAACCCGGACCTTATTAAGGTCTGGGAGTAAGAAGTTCACAAATAATTTAGGATTGCTATAGCAACATCGGCAACTGTTATATTTGCACAAAACTCCTAAAATTTGCCACAATATGATTAAGAACTACCCAATTTTATAATCACTAATGCTCGCCATAGAAACAGAACGAACAGAACGCAACTGGAAACCCGTTATTCAAGAATTTGAAGCTATACTGGGCAAAAACGGCGTTGTCAAGCGCCGGGAAGAATTGCTGGTTTATGAGTGCGACGGACTCGCTAGCTACCGCCAGCGACCGGCCTTGGTGGTATTGCCCCGAACTACGGAAGAAGTGGCACAGGTGGTCAAAATATGCGATCGCCACTCAATTCCCTGGGTAGCCAGAGGTGCTGGTACGGGGCTTTCTGGTGGCGCTTTACCAGTCGAAAACTGCGTATTAATTGTTACCGCCATGATGCGCAAAATCCTGAAAGTAGACTTAGAAAATCAGCAAGTAGTCGTACAACCAGGAGTAATTAATAACTGGGTAACTCAAGCAGTTAGCGGTGCCGGTTTCTACTATGCACCAGACCCTTCTAGTCAAATTGTTTGCTCCGTTGGCGGCAACGTTGCCGAAAATTCCGGTGGCGTTCATTGCCTCAAATACGGAGTCACAACTAATCACGTTTTAGGATTAAAATTGGTACTACCCGATGGTTCCATTGTGGATGTGGGTGGCGAAATTCCTGAGATGCCCGGTTATGATTTAACAGGTGTATTTGTCGGTTCCGAAGGCACTTTGGGTATAGCAACAGAAGTTACTTTAAGAATTCTAAAATCCCCCGAATCTATTTGCGTTCTTCTGGCTGATTTTTCCAGTATTGAAGCCGCGGGAGAATCGGTTTCAGATATTATCAGCGCTGGCATTATTCCGGGTGGCATGGAAATCATGGATAACATCAGCATCAATGCTGTAGAAGATGTTGTAGCTACAGGCTGCTACCCCCGTGATGCGGCGGCAATTTTGTTAGTAGAAATCGATGGTTTAGAGGTAGAAGTTGCCGCCAATAAACAACGAATTACTGAAATTTGCAAGCAGAATGGAGCGCGGGAAATCACCACAGCTCATGACCCAGAAACCCGGATGAAAATTTGGAAAGGACGGAAAGCCGCCTTTGCCGCCGCAGGTCATTTGAGTCCTGATTATTATGTACAAGATGGTGTAATTCCTCGTACACAAATGGCATTTGTCCTCAAGGAAATTGAGGGTTTAAGTGAAAAATACGGCTATCGGATTGCGAATGTTTTTCATGCGGGAGATGGGAATTTACACCCGCTGATTCTGTACGATAATTCCGTGGAAGGAGCGCTGGAAAAGGTAGAGGAATTGGGTGGAGAAATTCTGAAACTTTGTGTGAAAGTCGGAGGTAGTCTTTCGGGAGAACACGGTATTGGTGCTGATAAAAAATGTTTTATGCCAGATATGTTTTCGGAGGTAGATTTGGAGACAATGCAGTGGGTACGCGAGGTGTTTAATCCGAAGGGTTTGGCGAATCCCGGAAAGATGTTTCCCACTCCTAAAAGTTGCGGAGAGGCGGCGAGGGCCAAGGTGGAAACTGTGAAGAATTTCGATGGTGTTGAGGTGTTTTAATATCAAATCCGTTGACATCGGAATTATTATTTCTCTCTTCTCTTTCTCTGTGTCCTCTGTGTCCTCTGTGGTTTAATAATTCCGATACAACCGGAATTAATATAAGTTGTGATTCCTGCTATTTGTAGTGAGGACTTTCGTCCTCTCTCTCTCTCGGTGTTGAATTACTCAGGACTAAACTCCTGAGTAAAAACCACTTTGACCATCGTAATTGTTTTTGGTCATGCTTGATTTATTGTTTGATAGGGATTCTGATAATAAAGGTTGTTCCTTTCCCTAACTCGGAAATACAATCTAATTCTCCTTGGTGTTTTTCTACTACTATTTGATGGCTAATTGACAAACCCATGCCCGTGCCTTTCCCAATGGGTTTTGTAGTAAAAAAGCTATCAAATATGTGCTGTTTGACTTCTTCGCTCATTCCTGGGCCACTGTCGGTAATGGTGATTTCTGCAAAATTGGGTGCAAGGAAGCGATCGCCAACCGTATCTCTCACTTTTGTGCTAATTTTAATCTGGCTGGGATTGCCTCGGATTTCTGCTAACCCTCGCTGTTGATTCCAATCATCTAAAGCATCGATCGCATTACTGAGAATATTCATAAATACTTGGTTGATTGGCCCGGAAAAACATTTGACATTGGGTAAATCTCCGTATTCTTTGATGATTTGAATCGGTGGTATTTCTCCTTTTCCTTTCAAGCGGTGATTGAGAATTAACAGCGTGCTGTCAATTCCTTCATGAAGATTAATCGGTTTCATTTCTGAATTGTCGTTTCGCGAGAAGTTTCGCAGGGATTGGACAATTTGGGAAATGCGCTCAACTCCCACATTCATTGAAGATAGTATTTGCGGTAAGTCTTCAGCTATAAAATCTAGTTCAATCGCCTCTGCTTCTGCTTGAATTTCTGCTGCGGGTTCGGGATATTGCTGTTGGTAAAGTTCGAGAATGTGTAGCAAGTCTTGAGTATAGTTATTCAGATGGCCGAGATTGCATGAAATGAAACTGATGGGGTTATTAATTTCGTGGGCGACACCCGCAATGAGCAATCCCAAACTAGACATTTTGTCACTCTGCACTAATTGGCTATGAGTTTCTTTGACTTCCTGAAGTGCTGCTACTAATTTAGTAGCTTGTTCTCTACTTTGTGCTTCGGAAATCTGCAAATCTTCCTCAGCTTTTTTGCGCTCTGTAATGTCTCTCTGCACACCGATAAAATGAGTTAGTTTTCCGGTGCGATCGCGTACTGGAGATATGGACAAAGCATTCCAGAAAGCTGTTCCGTCTTTGCGATAATTTTTTAAAATTACTTGACATTCACTTTGGGTTTGTAAGGCTTGGCGAATTATTGCTAAGGCTGCTGGATCGGTATCAATTCCCTGCAAAAAACGGCAGTTTTTGCCCAAGATTTCCTGCCGTCGATAGCCTGTGATGCTTTCAAATGCGGGATTGCAATATACTATGGGATGTTCGGGTTTAGTCGCGTCAGAAATCACAATCCCGGTGCTAGTGGCCGCCATCGCCCGATCGTACAACCAGAGGATTTCTTGTGTGCGTTTGCGATCGGTAATATCCCGCAACGTAGCCAAATAAGCGATTTCCCCTTCCCATTCCGTTTCCACCACCCGCATTTCTACCACAGCATTTTCTTTGTCCTTGCGAATAGCTTTCACTTCTGTTTGCACCACACGCATTCCTGTTTTATCTGTATTCCCAACTTGGGGAATAATATCTGCCTCCATCTCAATATCGCAAGCAGAACCTTCTACTACCAAAACACCAAAAAACTCTTTCCCTAAAAGTTCCTCCGCCTTGCAGTTAAACAGTGCTTCTGCTGATGGGTTGACAAAGGCAACAAGTCCTCGTTTATTGACAATTGCCATGCCATCTGCATTTTTTTCAATCGCATTCCTAAACCTCGATTCACTAGCTTTTAAATCTTGCTTTAATTGTTCTATTGCTTTTTCCATCTGCTGCAATTCGCACAAATTAAAACTATAAGCTTCTGACATTTGGCTAGGTACTGAAGTATTTCCTACACCTTTTGAAAGTAGAGATTTGGAACTCAAACCACTATTTTTAGCTACTGTGTTTGATAAAATGCTAATATTATTACTAGGATGGCCTTGCTCTGTATCTTTAGAAAACATCTTTAATACCTCTCACAAATTTTAAATTAAATTAAGCTTTTGAAATTGCTCCCTGGTCAATAATCTTGATGAAGAGAACAATTTACCAGAGATACTAGCACACGGATTCGAGTAATCATGCAAATTTATTATTAAATAAAATTAAGGTAAATTTTTAACTTTGACGGTTTGCTCATTATCTATCATCACCCATCAGCTATTTTCAAGACTATTTAAAAAACTACTCAACATAAATTAGTATAGTTTTATGAAGATATTATGAAGATATGTAGGGATTAACAAGCTCATCATTAAAAATATAAATCAAAAATAATCAGAAATTGGCCATGATTAAATCCTAGCGACGCAGCCAAAGTTGATCTAGAATGTAACCTGTCTATTTTTGCGATCGCAACTTCAAACCAATGGCACGTCTAGCACTTCTGAGCGTCTCGAACAAAACCGGGCTAATTGACTTAGCACGGACTTTAGTAGCAGAATTTGAATTTGACATCATTAGCAGCGGCGGAACAGCGGCAGCTCTCAAAGCAGCAGGAATCCCCGTCACAAAAGTTGCAGAATATACCGGTTCTCCCGAAATTTTGGGAGGGCGAGTCAAAACCCTCCACCCACGCATCCATGGCGGTATTTTAGCACGTAGGGATGTATCAGAAGACCTCACAGATTTAGCCGAAAATCAGATTCGCCCCATTGATTTAGTGGTTGTCAATCTGTATCCATTTGAACAGACAATTGCGAAGGATGGAGTTACCCTAGCAGACGCCATTGAGCAGATAGATATCGGCGGACCTGCCATGCTGAGAGCATCGGCTAAAAACCACGCTCATCTCACAGTTTTGTGCAATCCAGACCAGTACAATACTTATTTAGAAGAACTGCGGCAAAATGGAGGAGCAGCTTCCTTAGAATTTAGGCAAAAATGTGCCCTAGAAACCTTCAAACATACAGCCAACTACGACAGCGCGATCGCAGCTTATCTCAGCAGTCAATACCCTGAAAATTCCTCGCCAATCACCGACTTTAATGTTTCAGGAAAAGAACTGCAAACTCTGCGGTATGGCGAAAATCCCCACCAAGCCGCAAGCTGGTATCAAAGCGGAATTACACCCACAGGCTGGACGACGAGCACTATCCTACAAGGTAAAGAATTAAGCTACAATAACCTAGTAGATTTAGAAGCAGCAAGGAGACTAATTGTCGAATTTCCCAACAGTCCCGCGGCGGCTATTCTCAAACATACAAATCCCTGTGGTACAGCCTTGGGAACCACTATTGCTGAAGCTTATCAAAAAGCATTTGACACGGATTCAGTATCGGCTTTTGGTGGCATTGTAGCACTAAATCGCCCGATTGATGCAGCTACAGCCACAGCATTAACTCAGACATTTTTAGAATGTATTGTCGCTCCTGGATGCGAACCGGAAGCGGAAGAAATTATCAAGAAAAAGGCAAAAGTGCGAGTGTTAATTTTGCCAGACTTGACCCAAGGACCTCCGCAAACTGTTAAAATAATTGCTGGTGGTTTGCTGGTGCAAGACTCTGATAATGTAGTAGAAAATACGAGTAAATGGCGCGTAGTTACTGAGAAACAGCCGACAGCACCAGAGTTAGCAGAATTGCTGTTTGCTTGGAAAGTCGCCAAACACGTTAAATCAAATGCGATCGTGGTGACGCGAAATTGCACGACAATCGGTGTTGGTGCGGGACAAATGAATCGTGTCGGTTCGGTGAAACTAGCTTTAGAACAAGCGGGAGAACAAGCCAAAGGAGCAGTTTTAGCTAGCGATGGTTTCTTCCCCTTCGATGATTCAGTAAAAACGGCGGCGGCTGCGGGAATAAGTGCGATCGTCCAACCGGGAGGAAGTATGCGCGATCGAGATTCGATCGACTGCGCGAACCAACTCGGAATCACAATGGTTTTCACCGACGTGCGCCACTTTTTGCATTAATATAGCAACCTCCAAGGCTGTTAAGACGCCAGTGATATCAATTTCGGTTGTATCGGAATGATTTAACCGCGAAGGCGCTCTTGACACGAA
Organism: Microcoleus sp. EPA2; assembly: GCA_020882975.1. Classification (GTDB taxonomy): domain Bacteria; phylum Cyanobacteriota; class Cyanobacteriia; order Cyanobacteriales; family Microcoleaceae; genus Microcoleus. The sequence continues at coordinate 403,107 of JAHRFD010000002.1, forward strand.
GGAAGAGAAGAGAGGGTGTTATATGATATCAATTTCAGTACCACGGAAATTGATATAGCAATCCTAAATCATTTGTATAGTTTCTTGTAGGGGCAATCCCCCCGTGGTTGCCCTTAGCTGCTGGGGTAGGCACGCAGGGCTGTTTCATTCTCTTGTAGGGGCAGCCCCCCGTGGCTGCCCCAATCTCTGAAATGACGGAAAATGGTTGGTGGGGGGGTAGGCACGCACCATCCACTACCCCTACAAACCCCTCGTTTTTTGGAGAATGAAACAGCCCTGGGTAGGCACGGGGGCACTACCCCTACAAATCTTCATTAATCATTTAAGATTGCTATATCAATCATTCTCTCTCTTTTTTCCCATCCTCTGTGCTCTGGGCGTCCTCTGTGGTTCCTTCCATCTTTCCCCCATGCACATAAATTTTGGATGAGTGACGTTGCGACGCAGCTTTTTGCAACATTTTCAACTTTTCTGGGTCAGCATTCGATCGCCAAAACAAGCTATGACCCTTAATTTTTACACAATTTTCCTCCAAACACTTCTGCCATTCCTGATGCTTCTGAACTAAGCAACTATCCAGAATGCCTAATTTTTGTTCTTGGCGAGTCAGTTTATCGAACTTGGCGTAATGGGGATAATTAGAAGTGACAAAGGCTTCTTTTCTCACTAAAATAGGCGGGTTAGATAAATTATAAAATTTCTGATATTTTACCGAAAGGTCCCGTAAATCTATGTGCATGACTGTGTGCAATGGGGGATGGGGATTAGCATCAAAATCAGGATAAAATAAATAGGAAATCTGAGGTTTATCAGCGTAAAATTTGATAATTGTAGCACCGTCTAGACGACCAATGGTACGGTTAGCTAAGCCTTCATAGAGTCGCAATAAAGGGTCTAGTTCTGCTAATGCAGAGACGTGAACTGAAAGGGAACCTGGTTGTTTGTAGCCGATCGCACTATCTTCGCAACAATCACCAATAATCTCACTTTTCCCTAAACTATATAGCATTAAATCTGCCAAAGTGCAAGCTTTTTGATAATTATCAAACAAACCTTTGATGTCGTTACGAATTTGAGCCGGGAGTTGACGAAGAGAAGGTCGATCGCCCAAACCGTTGAGAGCGAGATAGACTAACAAATCCTGGCGGCGTTTGTCGGCGATTGTCTCCCAATCATCCGCATCCGTAGCTTGCAAAATCACCCTCCAAGCCCGATTAAAACTGTGAAATTCCCCCTTAATCGCGGCTTCTGAAGCTAATTCGCCTTTGACGGGAAGGCGGCCGCGATCGCTCACAAAAGCCATCAAAGGAGCCAGAATATCGGCGTAATCTTCAAAACGCTTCACTTGCGATCGCACTCTAGGCGTCAATAAGTGCGATCGAAACCGAGCAGCCCGAAAACCTTCACCTGTAGCCACATCCCGAAACACAAAATAAATCCCTAAAGCCACAGGAATTGCATCAACATTTAAAACTTGGTCAATATAAATTTTCAACTCTTCCTGTTCGTAATACTTCTGAAAAGTATTGCGAGAAGTAATCACCCCATCCCCATAAGCAATTTGACCTCGATCCGTATCATCAATTAATACCTGAGCCGCCACCACCAATATTTTTTTAGTCAATTCCCAAGCATTCAGCAAAGCTTCTCGCCGTTCCCCCAAAGACTCAATGACATTAATTACATAACCAATATTCACAATATCTGCCTGAACTAGCACAGTATCTGGTTGATAATAAGGGTCCCATCCCGAAGCAGCATAACCTTCTTCAGTAATATGTTTAATATCCCCACCGTAACCACAACCATAATCAAAAAAAGTATCGCCATCAATAAATAAATCAGATTCTAAAACCAAACGCACAGGTTTAGAAAGAGAATTTCGCAGCATCGCAGCCTTGTGTCGCTCAATCTTCGGCATTGATAACTGACTATTCTCCTCTTTCTCACGTTCAACCACAGCATGATCTTGAATTTTCACACCGCAATAGCCCAAATATTTCAGCCAACCTTCGCGAGTTCCAATAACGCTAGTATTGTCAAGGAGTCCCCATTTTTCTTCGGAGTTAGTCAGTTGAGCAAACTTCTGGTAATGGGGATAATCCGCCGTCACAAAAGTTTCTTTACGGTGCAAAACAGGTGGATTTTCACTAGCGCTGTAGTCGATACATTTAACTTCTCCGGTTTCCAGATTAATTTGGATACTTTTTTGTAAAGCCGGGTGAGCATCCGTATCAAAATCTGGGTAAAAAAGATAAGAGATTTTCGGTTGACGAAGCTGAAATTTAATTACAGTTGCTTCATCAATATTTGGGAGATTTTCTCTGGCACATTTTTCATAAATTCTGACAACAGGATGGAGTGCTGCTAAAGCCGAAACATGAACATAAAAAGCCGTGGGTAATTTTTTGCCAACGGGGCTTTTCTGACAGCAGCGAGCCACTTTTTCCACCAGAAACTCCACCCCAACTCCCTCGTTACCCAGAATCACCTGATTTTCTTGATTACCAGGCTCTACCTGCTCTTGATGCAGCAACAATTCCCGATAAAAAGCGATGAGAGGTAGAGGTGTCAGTAATTCGGGATTATTTTCTAAGGGTGCGATCGGGGAAATAATGTTGAGTTCGGATTCATAAGTCATCAGAAAAATGGGTAGAAACCCCGTCCTTTTAGGACGGCTTTACTTGAAGTTTTGTTAAAACCTGCTATTTCACACGGGACTTGCTAGAGTGTGAAAGTAACGCGCTCAAGGTGAGCATGACACTAAAAGCCTTCAGCTATCGATTCTACCCAACGCCGGAACAAGAAAGTTTGTTGCGACGCACACTGGGCTGTACCCGTTTGGTCTATAACCGTGCTTTAGTCGCAAGGACCCAAGGATGGTATGAAGATCAAAAGAGAATCGGCTATGCTGAAACTTCTAGTATGTTAACCGAATGGAAGAAAACGGAAGAACTGGATTTTCTTAATGAAGTTAGCTGCGTGCCATTGCAGCAATGTTTGCGACACCTGCAAACAGCTTATACTAACTTCTTTGATGGGCGAGCGAAATACCCCAATTTTAAGAAAAAGCGGAATGGCGGTAGCGCAGAGTTTACCAAATCTGCTTTTAAGTTTAAAAACGGACAAGTTTACTTAGCAAAGTGCGCGCAAGCACTGCCTATTCGCTGGAGTCGAACACTGCCGAGCGGTGCGACACCATCAACCTTAAGTGTGAAGCTTGCACCGTCTGGTAGGTGGTCAGTCTCTCTCTTGGTAGATGTTGAGATTAAGACGTTACCCTCCTGCGACAATCAAGTTGGCATTGACTTAGGAATTGCGAGTTTACTCACTCTGGACACTGGTGAAAAAATTACCAATCCCAAAGGATTTAAGGCAAAGTATCGAAAACTCAGGAGAGCGCAGAAATCTTTAAGCCGAAAGCAAAAAGGGTCTAACAACCGCCACAAAGCACGACTCAAAGTAGCGAGAGTGCATCAAGAAATTACTGATGCAAGAAAAGATAACCTTCACAAACTAACCACTCAACTGGTGCGCGAAAACCAAACAATTGCCATTGAGGACTTAGCTGTGAAAAACATGGTTACAAATCGGAAACTCGCCCTAGCTATCAATGATGCAAGTTGGGGTGAATTGGTCAGACAACTTGAATACAAGTGCAAGTGGTACGGCCGTACTTTAATCAAGATTGACCGATGGTTTCCGAGTTCAAAACGATGTGGCAATTGTGGCCACATCGTTGAAAAGATGCCGTTGAATATCCGGGAATGGGATTGTCCTAATTGCGGGACGCACCATGACCGAGACATCAATGCAGCAAAGAACATTTTGGCGGCTGGGCTTGCCGTTGCAGTCTGTGGAGCGACCGTAAGACCCGAACAGAGTAAATCTGTGAAGGCTGGTGCGAAACCCCGTCAGGGACAGAAGCAGAAACCTAAATCGTAAGGTTTGGGAATCCCCATGCGTTCACGCCGGGGAGGATGTCAAAGCTAAAATTAATGCCATTTCTTAATTTTGAGCCTATTGTATACCAACTGCATCAAATTTCTGGATAAATTAGAGTTTGAGAAGCTTTAAATTCCATCTCCTTTTAACATGATACTTTCTATAAATTGCTGAACTCGTAATAAGTAATTTGACAAACTCCCTAGGATGCGATCGATACCATCATTTTTTTCCCATTTGACATTTGGTTGCTGAGACTGAAAACTGCGAGCGTGAACCTCTAATTGTGCTGCTAAATCCGACATCAAGGTAACTCCCACATTGGCAGAACTTCCTTTAATACGGTGAGCTTGATATTCCACAACTTGCCAATCTTTAGCTAGGACGGCATTTTGGGCAAATTCTAAATCTACTTTTACATTTTCCACAAATGATTGCAAAATTCGCTGAGGCAATTTAATATTAACTCGTCCAAGTTGCTCCAATCTTTGCTGGTCAAACAGTCCGTCGCAGTCTCCATATTCCCAAGTTTGAACTGCGATTTGGTGTTCTGGCGACACAGCCGAAACTAGCTGTTTTGGCAATGGGTTGGTAAATATTGTGGTTGAATTATCGTCGCTTTTGTCATCAATATTGTTATTTTTCGAGAGATTTCTTTCTACTTGATAAGTGTTGATAGCAGCCGCTAAGGCAGCCAAATCTACTGGTTTGCTGAGGTAATCATCCATGCCGATCGCCAGACACTTTTCTCGTTCTCCCGGCATGGCATGAGCAGTTAAAGCAATCACAAAAGTGTGTCGATCGCCCTTTTCTTGTTCCCGCAATTTTTGGGTGGTTTCATAACCATCAAGGATGGGCATTTGACAATCCATCAGCACCAAATCGTAGCTGTTAGCAGCCAGCAAATCCAGTGCTTCTTTCCCATTACTAGCGCAGTCAGCCTGATGGCCTAAAACCGCCAATTGTGCGAGAATAACTTGTTGGTTGATCTGGTGGTCTTCCGCTAGCAAAATTTTGAGGGGTGACTGGGAATTAGTGGGATTAAAAGATGGAGAATTAACCACCGACAAATCGCAAGTATTGGTTGCAAAAACGCTCCCAAAATCTCCTCTACCATTCACTGCCCACAGCAGGGCCGGAAGGAGCCGAGAAGCCATCACAGGCTTCATTAAATAGCCGCTAAAGCCTCGATCGCAAAGCGCTTCAGCTTTGGGTTGTGTGCCCAAAGAGGCGATCGCGATTAACGGTCCAATTGCCGAGAGCGATCGCACTTGGGCAACAAATTCCTCCGCCTCCAAATCCGGCATTTGTAAATCTACAAACACGACATCGCAGCAGTTTTCCCCCGCTTCCAACTGCGAAGACATCCGGCTATGGGCACTTGTCAACCAAGTCAAAGCAGCAGCAGCAGTTTCTGCTTCATCGCAGCGAGCTCCCCAAGTTTGAGCAAAGGCTCGTACTGCGGCTCTCATCAAAGCGCTTCCAGAGACTACTAATAGCTTTTTACCAACAAGTTCAGGATGAGTTTGTTCGGCTTGCCATTGTTTTTCCAAAGGTATAGAAAACCAAAAAGTCGAACCACTACCGAGGGAACTCCGCACCCCAATTTCACCTTCCATCCTATCCACTAACTGCTTGCAAATAGCCAAACCCAAACCCGTGCCACCATATTGTCTAGCCGCCGAACTGTCTACTTGAGAAAAAGATTGAAACAGCTTTGTCTGCCCTTCGGGGGAAATTCCAATGCCAGTATCCCGCACTGAAAATAATAATTTATCTCCTTGCCGATTATCTTGATTTTGTTTATCGCGTTTAACACTTACGTAAATTAAAATTTGACCACCATCGGTAAATTTAATGGCATTTCCGGTCAAATTCAGCAATATTTGCTTCAATCTGTTAGAGTCTCCTACCAATTTTCTAGGTACTGAACTTTCAACTACCATATTTAATTCAATACCTTTCTCCTCGACTAAAGATGCCACCATTTCTATTACTGATTCCAGGCAGTTATCCAAGTCAAAATTTTCCTTTGCCAACCGCATTTCTCCCGCTTCTATTTTAGAGAAGTCGAGGATGTCATTAATTACCATCAGCAAATGTTCTGCACTGCGGTAAATAGTTTGAGCGAGTTCTCGCTGTTTTGGTTCCAGGGGAGTACGTACCAATAATTCAGCCATCCCCAAAACTCCATTCATGGGAGTGCGAATTTCATGACTCATATTTGCCAAGAATTGCGACTTAATCAAGCTGGCTTTCAGAGCAGTTTCTCGCGCTTCTACCAACTCATTAATCTTGTCAGCAACCATCACCATTCCCCCGACTTGGCCATCGGCACTATACCAAGGGTGGGCGGCCCAACGCAGGATTAAAATAGAGCCATCGGCTCGTTCCCAAGCATCTTCGCTACGAGAAACTATTTCGCCTGTTAACACTTGTTGATACAACATTTTCCACCCATCGGGGAGATCGGGAAACAAGTTGTAATGGCTTAAGTTACTCAGGGATGGTAAGTTTAAATTAAATTGAGTCAGCCATCTGTCGGAGTGAGCTAAATAGCGCATTTCTGTATCGAACATCGCCATTGCTACAGGCACGCAAGTAATAATTTGTCTCAGTTGCTGCCGTTCTCTTTCTAGAGCATCTTCTGCGTTTTTGCGATCGGTAATGTCGCTAATCATGCCTGCCATCCGCACTGCTTTTCCTTGGGAATTCCGTTGAGCTTTTCCTTGGGAAGTGCAGTAACGGTAAGCACCGTTCGAGTGCAGCAGCCGAAATTGTACGTTATAGTCTATTTCTGCTTCCAAGTGAGCTTCGATCGCCTGGATAATATCGTCTTTGTCTTCGGGGTGAAGTCGCGTGTATAGAGCTTCCATAGTATGACCAAATTGCGATCGCCCCAAACCGATCATCTCCAACAGGCGATCGTTCCAATAAACTTCATTTTTACTTAAATCCCAATCCCAAATTCCATCGTTAACTCCATCTAAAACTAACCTGTAGCGTTCTTCACTTTCCTTGAGTTTTTGATTGGTATAAAAGGCATGAGATTCGGCGCGATAAACCCGAATAGCATTGTAAAAACTGCGGGCTAAACTATCTGAAGACAGCTTGCCTTTAACGATATAATCAGAAGCTCCCGCCTTCATCAATTCCACAGCAATTTGTTCATCACCTTGACCTGTAAGCACAATTAAGGGAACTTTGAAACCCACTACCCTAATATCTTGTACCAACGTCAGTGCGTCTCCATCTGGCAATCGGTAATCTAGGAATACGCAGTCAAATTTACAGTCAAATATCTGATTGGAGAACAGGGGATTTTCTGTATTCTCAACCTCCATCGGCTTTTGAGATTGCTCCTGTTTAGAGAGTCTGGCCGCCGCGATATCATTTTGGTCGATCGATAATTTTTCTAGGGCACTGGCGCAGTCTTCGGCTTCAGAAATTTCCACCACAACGCCGGCAGATTTGAGCGATCGCCTGACTTTCATCCGATCGACTTCATCATCATCAACTATCAGAATTTTGAACCCTGTTTTCATAACAACCAAATTGTGGATTACTCTGAAATAACTGACAGTCGTGAATAAAAATTTAAAATTTATATTTGTACAATAAAAATAATACTTTTTTTATGGGGATTTATTTTTTTTTATGGTATCTCGTTTAACATCCAGTATTTGTTCAGCGTAGACATAACATCCACAAAATTAGAAAAAGTGACTGGTTTAAGAATATAGCCAGCCACATTTAAATTATAAGCTTCTACCTTATCTCTATCTTCATTGGAAGTTGTGAGGACGATCACCGGAATCGACCTCAAATTTGTATCGAGGCGCAATTCTCGCAAAAATTCAATCCCGTTCATTCTGGGCATATTCAAGTCTAACAAAATCAATCGGCGGTCTAGAGGCATTGCTGGATCTATTTTAGCTTCTCCCCGCAAAATAGCAAGAGCCTCTAATCCATTTCCAGCGATATAAAGAGGGTTAGGGATATTATTTTTTTTGAACGCACGGCGGACGTTCATCACATCAACCTCATCATCTTCAACCAAGAGGATATTAATTTTTTTGTCTTGCATAAATCTGCCTTTTTATAGATTTTTTGTGTGCAGCATTAGTTGTAGCATCCCCAACAATCCGATGTCACAAGACGCAAAATCTATCACAGCAATAGTTTCAGCCATTAATCCTGTGTGGTCCAACCGAGAAACTAACGTAACTATAAGTATTGTGGAATTGTGGAACAGACTGTGGAGCCTGTAAAGCAACACTGGAACAAGTTATGTATTTTATTGTACATTCTGTTTTCTAGATTATTGTGCCGATCGGACCCAAGGCCAAAATCCAGAGGATTCAGAGGAGGGAAAAAACTCGTCAATCAAGGCCGATCGAGCTAGTGTAAAATCTAAAACTCATCTAAATTATTCATCGCCATGTCAGCCGATCGCAAACTCTACGAAGGCAAAGCCAAAATCCTCTACTCCACCGAAGACAGCGAAATTTTGCTGACTTACTTCAAAGACGACGCCACAGCCTTTAACGCCCAGAAACGGGGTAGCATCATCGGCAAAGGCGAAATCAACAATGCCATATCCGCCCACCTGTTTCGGATGCTAGAAGCCAAAGGTATTCCCACCCACTTCATCGACACCCCAGCGCCCAACCAGATGCGAGTTTGTCGCGTCCAAATCTTACCCTTAGAAGTCGTAGTCAGAAACATCGCGGCCGGTAGTCTGTGCAAACAAACCGGATTGGCGATCGGCACAATTGTCAATCCCCCATTAGTAGAGTTTTATTACAAAAACGACGATTTGGGAGACCCGCTGCTGACACGGGACAGACTGCTGCTGATGCAGCTAGCCACTCCCGAACAAGTAAACCAGCTAGAAACCGCCGCCAGAGAAATCAACGAAATTCTCAAAGAATTTTTCAGCCAGTGTGGCATCACCCTGGTAGACTTCAAACTGGAATTCGGTATAGACCAACATCAAAACCTGATCCTTGCCGACGAAATCAGTCCCGATACTTGCCGACTTTGGGACAACGCAGAAACCGATCCCGATGCCCGTGTGATGGACAAAGACCGATTCCGCCGCGACTTGGGTTCAGTAGAAAGCGCTTACCAGCAAGTTCTCCAGCGAGTTCTAGCTCAGAAAGTCTAGAGGCCTTGGCAATGCGCTAAAATTGCACAGTTTGTCACGGACATTCAGCACTCAGCAGTCAACAGTTAGCATTCAGCGGCAAATTCAAGCTACTCAATAACTAATGACTAATGACTAATGACTGATGACTGATGACTGATGACTAATGTGGTGTGTGGATTCCAAACAAGTGAACAAAAATGCGTTTATCTGCTGTATTGGTGGCAGTTTTAACTGTCTCAGCAACATTCGGGCTCTCAAATTCTGCTTCCGGCCAAACATCCTACTCTGAATCTACAGAGAAAATATCGGCCGCCATTCCTCCCGTGGAGGCGATCGAATCGCCCGATCGAAACCAGGGAGAATTAACCGAAAATCCTCCTCAAAACCGGGCTGTGGCCAAAGCCACTAAAATAGAAGCCCTCAAAATAGTGGCGGCCGCCCCTAGGAGGGGAGAAGACGACCGCGAACCCCCAAACGGACTCACAGAACCGTCGCCCCCCATGGCGACTCCCAGCTTAGACCCCAAAGCCGATGGAGAATCCAATCCCGGACTCCCATCTAGCAGCCAAAATCAAGGGGCAGAGGCTCCACAGGAACCCAACCAACTCCCCCCCTCGGAAGCAGCGGTTTTGCCAGCCTCAGTCGCAGTAGACCAGGTGAAACCAGAGGAATCGGGGGGGATAGAAAACGCCCAAATTCCAGCTAGACCAGCCCCGGCCAGACCGACCCAGACCAGGCCAGCCCCAGCCACACCAGAACCTAACAGAATTCCTGCTTTGCCCCCCGGCGCACCGCAGCCCAGACCAACCCCCGCGCCCACAGGGCCAGCCCAGCCCCAGGTGCTAGTGGCAGAAGTGGTAGTCAGCGGGGTGACGGGAGACCTGCAAAGCGAAATTTACCGAGTCATCACCACTCAACCGGGACGGACAACCAACCGTACCCAACTGCAACAAGACATCAACGCTATTTTTGCCACAGGCTTTTTCAAAAATGTGCGCGCAGTACCGGAAGACACCCCTTTGGGCGTGCGAGTTACCTTCATCGTCCAGGCAAATCCAGTGCTGCGAGGAGTCACCATCGTCGGTCAGCAAGTGCTTCCCCAAAGCGTTGTGGACGAAAGCTTCCGGGATCAGTATGGCAAAACTCTCAACCTCCGCCGCTTTGAGGAGGGAGTCAAAAAAATTAATACCTGGTATCAAGACAACGGCTTTGTTTTGGGTCAAATTACCGAAGCACCCCAAGTCGCAGATGACGGGACAGTCACGCTGCAAGTGGCAGAAGGTCAGATCGAATCCATTGATGTTCGCTTCCTCAACAAGGAAGGAGAAGCAACGGATGCGACTGGTCAGCCCATTGGTGGGAATACCCGCCGCTATGTGATTACCCGCGAAGTAGAACAAAAACCTGGAGATATATTCAACCGCACCAAGGCGGAAAGGGATTTGAGAAGGGTGTTTGGTTTGGGGATTTTTGAAGACGTCCGGCTGGCTTTGGAACCGGGAACGGCTGACCCCCGTAAGGCAAGGGTAATTGTTAATGTGATTGAGAAAAATACTGGTTCTCTCGCCGCGGGTGCGGGTTTGAGTTCCGCTACGGGTTTGTTCGGTACGGTGAGTTACCAGCAGCAAAATTTGGGCGGTAGGAACCAGAAGTTGGGGGCGGAGGTACAAATCGGGGAACGTCAAAATCTGTTTGATGTGAGTTTTACAGACCCCTGGATTGCTGGCGATCCTTATCGGACTTCTTACACGATTAATGTGTTTAGAAGACGATCGATCAGCGTGATTTTTGATGGTGGAGACCAGGAAGTGTATCTACCCAATGGCGATCGACCCCGGATTAATCGCACCGGTGCCGCCATCAATTTTACCCGTCCCCTGTCGCGGAATCTTTTTGCCGACTCTGAATGGACGGCTTCTGTGGGCTTGCAGTACCAGCGGATTGCCATTACCGATCGCAAAGGCCGACGGGAATCGGAGGACGAACTAGGCAATCTGTTGAGTTTTAGCAATTCCGGTTCCGATGACTTGACAACATTGCAAGCAGGTGCTGTGCGCGATCGACGCAACGACCCCCTGCGCCCCACCAGCGGTTCCCTGCTCAGATTTGGGGTCGAACAATCAATTCCTGTCGGTTCCGGCAGCATCCTGCTCAACCGCCTGCGAGCCAGTTACAGCTTTTACCTCCCAGTCAAGTACACCAACTTTACCCCAGGCCCTCAAACCTTGGCATTTAGTTTTAAAGCCGGCACCATCTTCGGAGATTTGCCTCCCTACGAAGCCTTTGCCTTGGGCGGCGCTAACTCTGTCCGGGGATACAACGAAGGGGACATGGGGGCTGGTCGCAGTTTCCTAGAAGCCAGTGTTGAGTACCGTTTCCCGATTATTTCGTTTATCGGTGGTGCCCTATTTATTGACGCGGGTACGGACTTGGGAACGGGTAAAGATGTCCCCGGCGATCCGGCTGGTATCAGGAGAAAACCCGGTAGTGGCTATGGCTACGGCCTCGGCGTGCGGATTCAATCTCCGTTAGGTCCGATCCGAATCGATTACGGTATCAATGACAGTGGTGACAATCAAATTCACTTTGGGATTGGAGAGAGATTCTAATTAGTCATTAGTCAGTAGTCATTAGTCAGTAGTCATTAGTTATTGGTTATTGGTTATTGGTTATTAGTTTAATTGGTTCCCAGGCTATACCTGAGAACCAGTTAAGTGACAATCTTGTGGCTGCTACAATCCTATATAACCTTACACCAGCACAAGATGAGTCTATTTTTTTCGATGCTGTTATTGCAATTTACTCAAATGACAGAAACTAGCTCTTGTCATACTGTCGGACCGTCGGAATTAATCGCGATCATTGCTCTAATGGGGGGACTTTTAACCTTTGCTGCTACAGCTAGTGTGCCATCTATGTCAATTATGATACCCGCCGCAGTAGTAAAGGTTCTAGGAGGTCTTGCAATTGGAGCTAGCATCACCTCGATAATAGTGCCATTCCAGTCATTTTTAGATATCGCGGCTGTGGTGGCTGTAGTCGAGGGCATTAAGCACATCTTAGGATGTGGCTAACTGGTTCCCTGGCTCTGCCTGGGAACCGATGTCTAGAGGCTCTGCCTCGCGTGGCTAGGGGGAAATGGAGGCAGAGCCTCCGGATCTGCGTTACCAGGCAGAGCCTGGTAACGAGTAGACTTCCATTTTCCATCTTCCTTCTTCCAAATGACTATTCACACCGTAAAAGTAGTGTAGGTTGGGTTGAGGTTTTGGGAAAACCCAACTCTTTCAAATTAATTTGTTGGGTTTCGCAAAGCTTCAACCCAACCTACGAAATCTAATAACTAATAACTAATGACTAATGACTAATAACTAATGACTATTCACACCCTAAAATCTGAATTTGAACTGTCGGGAGTTGGTTTGCACAGTGGCGAACAGACTCGCGTCCGAATATTGCCCGCGGAAGTCGGTGAAGGTCGCTATTTTGTGAGAACTGACTTGCCCGGTGCTCCAATTATTCCTGCAAAAGTTGAAGCCGTATCTCAGACTGCTCTTTCCACAGAACTGACAGGTACAGGTGATGCTCAAATTCGCACTGTAGAGCATCTGTTAGCGGCTTTGGCTGGCATGGGAGTGGATAATGCTCGCATTGAGGTTGATGGCCCGGAAGTGCCTCTGCTTGACGGTTCTGCCCTGGTTTGGGTGGAGGCGATCGCCGCTGCCGGATTAGTCGCCCAAGAATTGGTGCATCCTTCAGAAAACCCCCAACTTTCACCCGTCGAGAATCCGGTTTGGGTGCGTCACGGGGATGCTTTTGTGGCTGCTTTGCCTGCGGCGGAAACTCGGTTTAGCTACGGGATTGATTTTGAGGAACCTGCGATCGGCAATCAATGGTACAGTTGGTCGCCAGAGACAGAAAGTTTTGCTAGTGCGATCGCCCCGGCTCGGACTTTTGGACTGGCTCGCCAAGTTGACCAATTGCGACAAGCAGGTTTGATTAAAGGTGGTAGCCTAGACAACGCCTTAGTTTGCGATCGCTCCGGCTGGCTCAACCCGCCCTTGAGATTTACAAATGAACCAGTACGCCATAAAATCCTAGACTTAGTAGGCGATCTCAGTCTGCTGGGAACTTGGCCAACAGCTCACTACTTGGCTTACAAAGCCAGTCACAATTTACACGTCCAACTTGGCTTAGCTCTGAGATTGCCAGCTTGATCCATGCTCAAGATCTCCGTTACCACTCACCATCTAACACGCGATTTAATGTCTACGTTCACTGAAATTAACGAAATTAACACCCCCAATCATACTAATTCTGCATCTGTTCTCACCGAGAATGGTCAGGATTCTGCGATCGTTAAATCCACTTTTACTGTGGAAGAAATTCAGCAATTGTTGCCTCACCGCTATCCTTTTGCACTGGTAGACAAGATTATTGATTACGTGCCGGGAGTGCGGGCTGTAGGGATTAAAAATGTCACTTTCAACGAACCGCATTTTCAAGGGCATTTTCCAGGAAGACCGGTGATGCCGGGGGTATTAATTGTGGAAGCGATGGCTCAAGTGGGCGGTATTGTTCTGGCTCAATTGCCTGATGTTGAGCAAGGATTGTGGATGTTTACTGGCATCGATCAAGTTAAGTTCCGCCGTCAGGTTGTACCGGGCGATCGGTTGCTGATGACTGTAGAATTGTTGTGGGTAAAACGCCGACGCTTCGCCAAAATGCAGGCGATGGCTGAAGTGGACGGACAAAAAGCTTGTGCAGGGGAATTGATGTTTTCGATGGTAGATTAAATTGGGGAATGGGAAATGGTTCATGGGGCCTAGGGCCTAGGGCATTGGTAATAGCTAACAACTAAGAGTGGTTGATTGAATCAGCAATAACTAATCAGTAATCACTAATCAGTAATCAGTAATCAGTAATCACTAATCACTAATCACTAATCACCGATTCCCAATTCACCGATTCCCGATTCCCAATTCCCCATTCCCAATTCACCGATTCCCGATTCCCAATTCCCGATTCCCAATTCCCCATTCCCAATTACTATAAAAAACTGAAAAATGCTGACATTGATTCACCCAACTGCTGTGATTCATCCCCGCGCTGAACTTCACTCTACTGTAGAAGTGGGAGCTTATGCTGTAATTGGGGAAAGAGTGAAAATCGGACCACAAACTAAGATTGGCGCTCATGCAATTATCGATGGGCTCACAGAAATAGGTGCTCGTAATCAAATTTTTCCCGGCGCAGCTATTGGTTTGGAACCTCAAGATTTAAAATATGAGGGTTCTCTAACTAGGGTGGACATTGGCGACGATAATTTAATTCGGGAATATGTGACTATTAATCGGGCTACCCAACCGGGAGAAAGCACGACCATCGGCAATCATAATCTATTGATGGCTTATGTTCACGTTGGGCATAATTGTTCGATCGCCGATCGAGTAATTATAGCTAATGCCGTGGCTTTGGCCGGACACGTTAAAATAGAGTCTCAGGCTCGATTGAGCGGTGTTTTGGGGGTTCACCAATTTGTCCATATCGGCCGGCTGTCTATGGTGGGCGGATTGAGCAGAATCGATCGAGATGTCCCTCCTTATATGTTAATCGAGGGGAATCCTTCGAGAGTGCGATCGCTTAACAAAATTGGTCTCCAACGGGCTGGTTTGACACCAGAAGATTTAGATCTTTTGAAGAAGACGTTTCGGATTTTATACCGATCCGGCTATACTCTGAATCAAGCTTTGGCAGAGTTGGATTTATTACCGGAAAATCACCACTTGCAGCATCTGCGGAAATTTGTGCAAGAGTCTGTTACCAAACCCAGACGCGGTTTGATTCCAGGAAAAAAATGAATGAGGTAGAATAAGTCTATGAACTAGGTAAATCTTTTCCTATGAATGTATACACTTTAGCAAAATCTACATCCCATGAAACAGAACAAGATGGCTCCATTATGTTCTACGATGTTAGCTGGGAGCAATTTGAAGCGATAGAGATAGCTTTTAAAGATCTGAGGCGTGTAAAATTTTTCTATCTCGATCGAATACTGCAAATTATGACAGTCTCTCCCGAACATGAAATAATCAAGAAAACCCTCTGTATGCTGCTAGAGGCATATATGAGAGCAAAGGGCATTAGATTTTATGGTAAGGGCGGGCCAACTCTGGGTGACAGAGAATTAGGCGGTAGAAAAGAGCCGGATGATTCCTATGACATAGGCACCCAAAAAACAGTCCCAGATATTGCTATCGAAGTGGTAATTACCAGTGGCGGTATAAATACTCTAGAATTATACAAAAGGTTGGGGATTCGGGAAGTCTGGTTTTGGCAAAATAGTCAGTTATCTCTCTACGATTTAAGAGGTGAAAATTATGAGCAGATTGCCAGGAGTACATTCCTTCCCAATCTGGACTTAGAATTACTACTACGCTGTGCTAATATGCCGGATCAATATGATGCTGTTACGGAGTTATTAGCCAACATCTCACCTGTTTAAATTCAGAATATGAAAATTTTTATTAGCACTGGTGAGGTTTCGGGCGATTTGCAAGGGGCTTTGTTAATTAGTGCCATAAAACGTCACGCAGCTACCGCTGGTTTAGAGTTAGAAATTGTCGGATTGGGCGGGCAGCGGATGGCGGAAGCTGGCGCTACTATTTTAGCCGATACTGTGGCTATTGGTTCCATGGGACTTATCGAATCAGTCCCCTATATTTGGCCAACTATCCAAGTTCAGAAAAAAGCTAAACAATACCTAAAAAATTCTCCGCCCGATGTAGTTGTATTGATTGATTATTTAACTCCAAATTTAGGTATTGGTAGCTACATCCGTCGCTGTTTGCCTTCGTTGCCGGTACTTTGGTATATTGCTCCTCAAGAGTGGGTTTGGTCTATTTCTCCTCGGAATACTTCTTTGATTGTCAATATTTGCGATCGCATATTAGCCATTTTTCCCGAAGAAGCTACTTATTTTGAAAAAAAAGGCGCCCAAGTCAGTTGGGTTGGTCATCCTTTGGTGGATAGAATGCAGGCTGCGCCCAGTCGCGAAGTTGCCCGCAAAACTTTGGGAATTCCATCGGAACAGGTGCCAGTGGCTCTAATTCCGGCCTCTAGAGGCCAAGAGTTGAAGTACCTGATGCCTGTCATTTTTGAGGCTGCTCAAATTATTCAAGCTAAATTGCCGGCAGTTCATTTCTGGATTCCTTTGTCTCAATCTGCTTTCCGCAGCCAAATCGAAGCAGCTATTGCAGATTTTGGTTTGCGCGCTACTCTACTAGAAAATCAAACTCTGGAAATTTTGGCGGCTGCGGATCTGGCGATCGCTAAATCTGGTACTGTTAATTTGGAGTTGGCTTTGCTGGATGTTCCCCAAGTTGTCCTCTATCGCGTCAGTCGAATTACGGCGATTATTGCCCAGTATTTGCTGAAATTTTCGATTCCTTTTATGTCTCCGCCCAATTTGGTGCAAATGAAGCCGATCGTCCCTGAGTTGCTGCAAGACGAGGCGACTGCGGAAAATATAGTCTTTCACGGGCTGGAATTGCTGCAAAATGGCGATCGACGACAACAGACTTTGGACGGTTATCGGGAAATGCGGGAACATTTGGGAGAGGTGGGGGTGTGCGATCGCGCTGCTGCGGAAATTATGAAATATCTGAAATTAAACGTAGCAAATTAACATAAATTTGGTTCTAAAAGGTTATGCCAAGCAATCGGAAAAAGCGACCGATCGCTGTTGATTTATTTGCAGGTGCCGGTGGCATGACACTGGGTTTTGAACAAGCAGGTTTTGATGTACTTGCCTCTGTGGAAATTGACCCTATTCATTGTGCTACCCACCAGTTTAATTTCCCTAAGTGTTCTATTTTGTGTAAAGATGTAGCACTATTAACCGGAGCGGAAATTCGGAAAAATTCTCCCATTGGTAAGCGCCAAATAGACGTAGTGATCAGTGGTTCGCCCTGTCAAGGATTCTCGATGATGGGCAAGCGCGATGTAGATGACCCGCGCAATTCTTTAATTTTTCACTTTCAACGCTTGGTTTTGGAGCTAAAACCCAAGTTTTTTGTCATGGAAAATGTACCGGGAATCAAGGCAGGAGAACATAAGGAACTTCTGCATCTTTTAATTAGTTCTTTTATAGCATCAGGCTATCAAGTAGAAGAAAATTATCAAGTTCTCAATAGCGCTCACTACGGAGTTCCCCAAGCTCGCAAAAGATTGTTTCTCCTGGGTTCTAAGGCTGGTTGTGAATTACCAAAATATCCTCCACCCATTACTTTACTGCCCAAATTAAATCAGAAAATCGCTCCTAGCCAGCGGAAAAGAAAAGGTAAAAATAATCCTGATTTACCTCTTGTCCCAACAGTTATGGAGGCTATTGGAGATTTGCCAGAAGTGGAACTATACAGCGAGTTGCTGTACCGAGATTGGGTAATGGCGGAGTATGGAAAATCTAGTGACTACGCGAGTATCATGCGCGGCATTGATGCTTCAGATGATGATTATTCCTACCCTCGCGAGTACGATAGACAAATCCTCTCTTCTAGTTGGCGCACCAAACATTCCCAGGAATGTATCGAAAGGTTTAGGGCGGCAAAACACGGCGAAAAAGAGCCGATCAGCCGTTTTTACAAGCTGCACCCCGACGGAGTTTGCAACACTCTCAGAGCAGGAACAGACAGGGCTAGAGGGGCTTATACTTCGCCGAGGCCGATTCACCCCATCGCACCGAGGTGTATTACGGTTAGGGAAGCAGCGCGACTACATTCTTATCCTGACTGGTTTAGATTTCACGTCACCAAATGGCACGGTTTTCGTCAAGTCGGAAATTCTGTACCACCCCTATTAGCCAAGGCTGTGGCGGCCCAAATTATTCGTGCTTTGGGCGTTCAGGTAATTAAACCCACTGCTAAGCTGACATGGGGAGATGATGGTTTGCTAAAACTGAATTGGTTGGAAGCCGAAAAATATTATCAAAATAGAGATTATCAAAATAGAGGGGGGGAAGAATCCCCACGCCTTTAGGCTGGGGAGTGTCAAAATCTTTCTTTCAATAAATAAGCAGGCATCCTTCCTTTACCTTTGACGGTGATTAAACCACGTTCTTGAAACTGATACTGATTTTTTAATAATAAGTAAGTAGCTTCAGTAATTTGAATTTCATCTGCTATACCGTGAGATTCCATGCGCGCCGCAGTATTTACTGTATCTCCCCACAAATCATAAATAAACTTCTTTGTGCCGATGATTCCGGCGACAACAGGCCCGGAATGAATGCCGATACGAATCCTGAGTTCAGAGTCAATCTGTTTTCTATATTTGGCGATGGCTTTTTGCATATCCAGGGCCATTTCTGCGATCGCTTCTGCATGATCGGCTCTAGGATAGGGTAGTCCTGCTACTACCATATAAGAGTCACCAATGGTCTTAATTTTTTCTAAACCGTGATTGTGGGCTAGTCGATCGAATTTGGAAAATATGTCGTTTAGCAAATGTACTAATGCTTTTGGGGATATGGAAGCTGAAAGTTGAGTAAAGCCCACAATATCCGCAAACATGACGGTAACTGCTGCGAATTCATCGGCAATGATACCTTCTTGTTTTTTTAATCTTTCGGCAATTACTTCTGGTAATATATTTAGCAGCAACTTCTGGGATTTTTGTTGTTCTATTTCTAATTTTGCTAAATAATCCTGCATGGTTTGATAAGCAAGATTCCTTTCTACCAAATTAATATAAGCTTGGGAATGGTATCTAATTCTAGCGAGTAACTCCACTTGATGCGGCAATTTTACCAAATAATCATTGGCTCCCAAGGAAAATGCTCGCGCTTTCATTTCGGCTTCTTCTTTGCTGGAAAGCACGATCATAGGAATGTCTCTTGTCAAAGAATTGGCTCGGAAAAAACGCAACAATTGCAATCCATCTATTTCCGGCATTACTAAATCTTGGAGAATTACGGTTGGCTTTACCTCTAAGGCTTTATGAATTGCTTGAGCTGGATCGCTACAGTAATGAAAGATAATGTCTTTTTCATCGGCGAGCATTCTGCTTACCGCCTCGCCGATCATTTCCTGGTCGTCAATAAGTAGGACTGTGACAGGATATGGTGTATGTTCTGTCACGTTGGATGGCTTTTTGCTTTCTGAATTTAAGGGTGAATTTAAGTCAAGACGGTGGTGGCTGTTTTGGAACTCGCTCTGCTTGGGATATGGGATATCTGTTGGTGTAAGTGGGGGATTGCGACCATTTCCCCTATCTTTGAGCTTAAATGTTACCAAGTTGCCATTGAATTCTGGGTTTTCTAGTGGATTGATTGCGTGAGAGCGATCGAATTGAATAGTTCCAGAGTTGGTTAACTTCATAATTGCATCAGACAACGGCTATTGTTTGCTGAGGGTTAAAGCTTTTACTTCATAAATTCATAATTACCAATAGCGACCCGGATATTTGGCAGTAAGTTTACTCAGTAATAATACTAAACGTGTCAAGCTTTGACCGCTCATCTTTGTGAAATCTTTACAAATGTTAGCGCGCTTGAGATATTTTGCCAAAGTTACGGGTGCTAGGTTTGGGAGCGACGGGCTTGGTGCTTTCTAGCATTTGCCTTGGCCGGGAAATTTAGAGATGCAGCAGTGAATCTACGGTATTTAACAGTATAAAATGCACCATTAAATCGAGCGGAATTCTACAATGACATGATCTTCTAAGGGTAGTCGATGTTTCATCGGTCATTGTGCTCAAGCTTCTAAGCAATATGGCTCAAACATCTGGAATAAGTTCTACAATAGATGATTGAGGCAGGCTGAGCCGATCGCCTCCAAGGACAAAATCTGTACTGCCGCATCTAGCTCGGCCGCCGCTTTTGGCATCCCGTAAACTACTGAGCTGTGGCGATCCTGGGCGATGGTGTGCCACCCCATTGCTCGCAAAACTTTCAGTCCTTTGGCACCGTCTTTACCCATACCTGTTAACAGCACTGCTACCCCTTTTCCCGGCCAGTATTGGGCTACACTATAAAAAAAACTGTCCACGGAAGGGCGGTAGGGATAGTCTGAGGGTTCTTTCGTATACTTAAGTGTAAGATTCGATTGTAATACCAAATGGTCGTTAGTGGCGGCAATTACCACTTTACCGGGTTCCAGGGGGCGACCGGCGATCGCCACACTCACCGAAAACGGAGTTTTTTGACTCAGCCATTGGGCCAAGCCCGGAGCAAATTCAGCATCTATGTGTTGCACGATCGCCACAGGTACTGATAAATTTACTGGCAAAGCCGATAGCAAAGTTACCAAAGCCTGGGGACCACCAGTGGAAGAGCCGATCGCCAGCAACGGGGAATTCCGAGATTTAGGGCCAGCAGTTGGGGAGCGAGAATTATGGTTATTTTTGGCGATCGATCTAGCAACTTTAGAAATAGTTCTTAACAGCTCACTCCCCCCTGTTTGAGAATTGCCACTCGCTCCCAAAATCGGCGTATTAATAGCATCAAAAGCTCCATATCCCATCGCTTCAAAAACCCTGCCAGCATTAGCTGTCACAGAAGAAGTGACAACCAGAATTGCACAGGGAGATTTCTGCATAATCTGTCGCGTCGCCTCCACCCCATCCATCACCGGCATAATCAAATCCATCAAAATCAAATCAGGAGTATCCCCAGCACATTTTTCTACAGCCTGTGCCCCATTTCCAGCTATCCAAGCAATCTCATACTCCGGTACTGTCACCAAAACTCGACGCAGCGCTTCGGCGGCAATTAGCGTATCATTAACTATAGCTATTCTCATCTTGATAGTGCCCATAGTTTACCTCAGTCAGTCATTCTTAAGGTTCACCGATTAAATCCACAACCGCATTTAACAGCGTATCATCGTGAAAACTGCTTTTAGTTAAATAATAATCTGCTCCCACAGATAAACCTCGCAGTCGATCTTCCTGACGGTCTTTATAAGAAACAATAATTACGGGAATTGAATTTAAAGTAGCATGATTTTTAATCTGACTTACCAACTCGATGCCAGTCATTCCCGGCATATCCACATCACTGATTACTAAGTCGTACTGAGCGCTACGCAGAGCATTCCAACCATCTATACCATTGACGGCTATGTCTACTCTATATCCTTGATTTTCTAAAATTTTTCGCTCAAATTCTCGGACTGTAATCGAATCTTCTACTATCAAAAGACGCTTGGCAATTTTTGAGTCCTCAGTTTTGGTAGTTTCACTTACCTTCTTTAAGCTAGTTCTAGCTAGGAGTCGATCGGTCGATCGCACCAGGTATTCAACATCAATAATCAGCACCGGCGAACCATCTTCCATGAAAGCAGCAGCACTGATATCTGGTATTTTACCCAAACGGGGATCTAAAGGTCTGACAACTAAATCCCGTTCGCCCAGAATTTTATCTACTGCTAAACCATAACTGTTCGATCGAGCGCTGACAATAATCACCGGTAGCAAATCTAGTTTCCGATTAGGCGCCGCCAACTCCAGCACTTGATAAGCATTCACCAAACCAATATTTTCATCGTCTAAAGTAAAATACTGTCGATTTTCAGCGATCGCAATCTCAGAAGTTTCAACCAAAACCAGGCGATCGATCCGCGTCAGAGGAAAAGCATAAGGTTCCCCAGAAATTTCTACCAACAAAGTGCGAATTACTGACAGCGTTAGCGGCAATTGCAAGTAAAAACTCATACCTTTTTCCGGTTGAGATATAGCCCGGAGAATACCACCAACCTCCTGCACCATACTCTGCACAATATCCAACCCCACACCACGGCCCGAAATTTCAGTAACTTGACTAGCAGTAGAAAATCCCGGCAAAAACAGAAAATCCATCAATTCTGATTCTGTCAGTTTAGCAGCCATTTCTGCACTGACCATCTCTTTACTAACAATTTTTTCACGCAGTTTATCTAATTCGATTCCCTTACCGTCATCCGAGACAACAATAGAGAGCATCCCGCCACGGTGACTAGCTTCCAGCCTAATAGTACCTTGTGGAGATTTCCCCGCAGCCAAACGTGCTTCGGGAGGCTCTATCCCATGGTCGAGAGCGTTTCGCAAAATATGAGTCAGCGGTGCTTCTAATTTTTCTAAAATATCGCGATCGACTTGAGTTGACTTACCAACAACTTCAAATTTTACTTGTTTGCTTAACTGTCTTGCTAAATCTCGGAGCATTCGCGGAAAACCTTGAATACCATCGGCGAAAGGTCGCATATTACTAGCAATAACTTCTCGATACAAGCGCTCAGACAAATTAGCATAACGCCGCGAAAAAAACTCTAATTCATTAATTCTATCTGACAAAACATGGGAACATTCATTGGCGGCTTTTATGGCGCCGATCAAATAATCCTCCGACCGCCTATCCAGCACCGTATCGCTTAAGGAATCCTGCAATTTTTCCAATAAACTATATAGTTTATTTTGGTGTTTTCTCAGGATGGATAACGAATCTCCAAAGGGTTGCAGCCATTTAGTTTCTACTAAGGATTCGCTAGCTAAGCCCATAATTTTGTTTAAATTTTCGGCATTGACTCTAATGGTCCGATCGGATTGTTTTTGCTGATTTTCTTTATTTTTGAATTTTAAATTTTCCGATTTTCCCCGGATTTTTTCGGGAGAATGCTGCTGTAAATCCAAGGTTGGTTCACCAGAATTTGAGGCAGGTTTTGCGTCTGGTAAGTCGGTCGATTGCTTAGTTGTTTTTGGTGGCTGGGATGCAGTTGTTTTGACATTGGTTTTTTTGCGAGATGCTTTTGAGGGAACTAATGTCGGCATTGCTGATTGTGAAATCAAATTTATCAGATTGACTATATTATCTATTTCGGGCTCTATTTTAATCAGCCAATCTTCCACCTGTCTGGCAGGAATTTTCATAAGTGTTATAAAAATATTTACTCCGGCCAGCAGACTTTCAACTTGAATTTCATTTAAACTAGCTTTGTATTTTGCCACCGCCAACAATGTATTTTCTATGACCACCGCCAGTTTAATAATTTGATGGAAATGAAGTATTTTAGCTGCACTTTGAATTAAATGAGCAGATTTGACTAGGGATTCTAAGTCTAAGTCTAAATTGAGATTATTTTTGAGTAATAATAAATTTTCTTGTAATAATAATGATTGAGATTCAACTTCTTCTACAAATAAAGATAGCATCGACAAATCAGTCTTAATTTGTCTATCTTCCCAAGTCTCATTAGTATTATTTAAAGGTAAACTAGGGATGACTTCTATCTCTAGATTGTCGTCATTAGTAGTGGGTTTTGCCTCGATTTTGCTATTGATAATAGCTAAGATGATAGTTTCTAGGTTGTCAATTTCTGACTGATTGGTAGAGAGCCAATTTTCGATTTCTGTGGCCGGTATTTGGCTGAGGCGGGAAAGTAAGTCGATCGCCCCTAGTATCACATCAATTTTATCTGGTGAATCCAGGGCGATCGCCCCAGACTGAGCAGCCACAAAGCAATCTTCCATAACATGGGTGATTTGGACAGCAGCATCAAGTCCGACAATCCGTGCAGCACCCTTGAGCGAGTGAGCCGCCCGCATCAAAGATTCTAGTTCAACAGGGGAATTGGGGTTATTTTCCAATGCCAAAATGTTCTCATTTAATATCACTACTTGGGTTTCTGTCTCCATCCGAAATAAATCCATCATGGAGAAATCACTCATATCTCGATCGCTCATTTTTCCTCACTTCTATTTAATCTAAATTCTCCCATCTTAACTGGTCATTTACCACATTCACGATGCCCTATTCCCCATGTTTTATATGATTTTATTATTCAAACTATCAAACAGCAAATCATCATTCAGATAACAAACATTTTGACCTTGCCAAGTGATGATTCCCTTGGTATAAGTTTGAGGAACTTTAGAAACTGTAGCCGGGACATTTCTTAATTCTTCTAAATTTATGCGGTGAATTCCGTGCATTTCATCCACCACAAACACCCAGCGACTACCTTCTTTCTCAACAACTACCATCCGTTCGTAAACAACCAGACTGACATTCTTGCGGTGAGAATCTGCTGTTTCTAGTCCCAGAAGTGATGTTAAGGAAATGCACAATTGGAGTTCGCCGCGAATATTTACCAACCCAATAAGTATAGGATTGCTGCGGTGTGGCAAAGTGTGAGTCACAGATAGCTGTGTCACTTCTTTAAACAAGGCCGCTGGTAAAGCCAGCCATTCATCCCTGAGCCTAAAAATACCTACGGATATAGTATCTGTAGTCTTAGGGTTAGTTACTTCTGGAGTCGAACGCAGTACCTGAGTCCACTCATCGAGATATCCCCCAGGTAATTCTTGTTCCAACAAACTGCGGCCACCGTCGGCATAAACAGGACAATTGCGACAGTGAATATATTTTTTTAGTTGGCGACAAGTGCGATCGCCCGCTATACCAATTTGATTCCAACAATCATCAGTCATTCGATTTTACATTTTTACTTTAAAAAAGCTAGCATTTCTTGACGTAAACCGATTGTAGCCTCATTAACTTGCCCGATCGCGCCATTGATTTCCCTGAGCGCCTCAGCCGTTTGCGAAGAAGCTTCACTCAACTGCACCATTGCTTCGCTGATTTGCACAGCACCCTGAGATTGTGCATCCATCCCTTCATTCACCTCTGCAAAACGGGGAGTGAGAGCTTGTACCCGTTGGATGATCGATTCTAACTGTAAACTAATACTTTGGACATCTTCCACTCCCCGCCGCACTTGATTGGTAAACTTATCCATTTCCATGACACCAACTCCCACCGCCGATTGCATTTCTTTCACCATACTTTCAATATCCAAAGTAGCTACTGCTGTTTGATCGGCTAGTCGGCGAATTTCTCTCGCCACCACTGCAAATCCTAGTCCGTACTCTCCCGCTTTTTCCGCTTCAATAGATGCGTTTAGGGATAGCAAGTTAGTTTGATCTGCTACTTTAGTAATCGTGGTGATAATACTGTTAATGTTATTGGCTTTTTCAGTAATTGCTCCCAATTTCCCTGATATAGTAATCGTGGATTCTGCTAATTTATTCATTGTGGATTCCATGCGCTGAATTTGTTCCTTGCCGCCCCCAGCCGATTGAGCAGCTTCCTGAGACATTTCTGCAACTTCATCCATGGTTCTCGCCAGTTGCATCGCAGTGGCAGCAATTTCTTTGGCTGTAGCTACGACTTCATTGGTCGAGGCAAATTGTTGGTTCATGGTCGCTTCTAATTGTTTCCCAGAAGTAGCAATTTGGTTGGTAGAACCACTAATTTTAATTCCCGATAGATTCACTTGATTTTCCACAGTTTGGGAAATTGCTTTCGTGAGAAATACCCCGAACAGTCCCGCAGTCAGCGGTCCCAATATCATCCCCACAACCACCCAAAATGTAGTTTGACTAATATCTTGATTTGCTTCTTTTTTGGCTATTTCCGCTACATCTTCATTAATTTTTAAAATTTTAATTAACAAAGAAGTAAGTTCTTCAAAGGGCTGTTGATTAACTTTAGCTTTGGCATTCAATTGATTGTAAACTACTCCGGCTTTCCTGGCTAGTTCCATCTCTGGTGATGCTGCTTTGCCTTGGTTCATCAGTTCAATCTGCCTTTTAAAAGGGTTGATGATTCCAAAATTTTCAAAAGTTTTATTAAACTCTAAAAAAGATTCATGGTTTTTTTTCCATATTTTCCATTTTTCCAGAAACTCTTGGTATAGCTTGTCTTCTTCCGGTGTTCTTAACGCAGGTTCATACTGTTTAAAACCATCGTCAATCTGCTGCCATGCTTGCTGGATTTTTGTCAATTGAGCAGTCTTTTCAGCGGGAGTGAATTCGATATTTACCAAGGCTCTTTCTGAAGCTTCAATTTGAGTTTTCCCTTCATTAATTTTCCACAAACCAAGCACACTTGGTAGGGCAATATTCGTAAAAGTATCAATATGTCCCGTGAGCCTCGCATTGCCTCTCCATCCGATAAAAGCTACACCTAAGACAAGGATAGCTAGAAAGATAAATGCAGCATTTAACCGCTTCTTAAAGCTGAGATTATTAAACATTTTTTATGCCTTTGTGCTGAATTAACATCTATTTTTTAAACATACCGAGCTGGCGAGCAATCGCTCAGTTAAGATCTAGCTATGAGGCTATTTTTCTAGACGCTGGATGCGCTGACGAAGGATAGTTGCACCGCGAATATCTGCGCGTTCTTCTTTGAGCAAAGCTAGGTGAATTAGTGCTTCATAGTGATTTGGTTCGAGGTAGGTTGCTTTGTGGAAAGATTGCTCTGCTTGAAAGCGATCGCCTGTGGCTTGGTAGATTTCACCTAATAACACGTAAGCGTCAGCATTGGTGGGATTTTGACTGAGATAAGTTTGGCACAGTTTGGTTGCTTCTGGCAATTCTCCCCGATCGGCTAAATGACGGGCTGTGTCTAAATCCGCATTTGCCGGCTGGGTATTTGCTGTTTCAGGTGCGATCGATCGAACCGACAACATCTCGGAAGCATCGCCACCGACAAATTTTCCCTGGGAAGTGGAGAATCTACTTGGCCACCTTGGGGATGTATTACTTCTACTTTCAGCACCTTTCGATTCCCGAACAAATTCTGAAATATTCGTTTTGTTTGTATCTTTTTTTACTAGCACAGATGCGCGATCGGCCATGTCAGTTTTGCGGTAAGCAAATGCTAGGGGGTGACGCACAGAAGCAAATTCAGGAGGCAGTTTTTGTCCGCTTTCCGAGTGACCTAAAAATAATATACCAGGTGTTTTCAACCAGTTATTCAACAATTGAATTGCTTGATTAATACTGGGTTGGTCTAGATAAATTAACAGGTTTTTACAGAAAATTAAATCGTAATAATTAGGGGGGATTAAACAATTAGGTTCTCGGATATTAGCTTGAATAAAATTAACTTTTTGTTTGACGAATTCTTGCAAGTGATACAAATCTCCGGTGTTCGTAAAATAGCGTTCCCGAAAGTCTAAGTTTTGGCCGCGAAAAGAGTTTTTACCGTAAATTCCTTGCTGGGCAACTTGGAGAGCAACTTTGCTGATGTCTGCGGCATCGATGCTGAAGTTGAAGGAACTTAAACCAGCTTCTAGCAGGGCGATCGCGATCGAATAAGGTTCCTCCCCTGTAGAACAAGGAAAGCTCAACACGCGGAGGGTTTTGCCGAGATTTTTTGGCCACCACTCAGAAATCACGTAGTTGCTCAAAAAAACAAAGGGTGCTCGATCGCGAAAAAACCAAGTTTCCGGTATGACTACAATCTCTATTAATTCTTGCAATTCCTGGGGCGAAGACTGCAATCTGGTCAAGTAGATATTGATGTCTGTTAAACCGCAATTGGCCATGCGTCGGTGCACCGCCCTAGTAATGGTGCTAGAACCAATTGTCATGGCATCCAAGCCAATTTTTTGTCTGAGAAAAGCTTCAATTGCTGCTTGTGTCATTTGGCTGGCGGGAGCAGTAAATAAGTTTTTTGAGTTTCTGACAGCAGATGTTCTACTCTAAGAAATTGAATCATACCGCGATCGTCAGTAATTATTTCTCCTAAATAAGGAGTGCTGTCAACCTTCAGGCTGGGACTAAGAAATTCTGTTTCAGGTTTCTTGAGAGTTTCTGTCATCCGTTCTGCGATCAGTCCTAAAATGAGAGGGCCGTGTAAAATATCACCATTACTCTCAGTCGTATCTGGTAATTCGCAATTGACTAAGACAATGCGAGTGCTCAGGTAAGCACGGGCTGGTTTACCTTGTATCATTTGGCATAGATCGATCGCTGGTACTAGGTGTCCCCGGTAGTTAAACAAACCGGGAATGTATTCTGGTGCCCCGTGGAGTTTTTGGAGAGTGACAGTGGGCACTACTTCAATGACGCGCTTGGTATCCAGGGCGTAGCGATCGTCGTCCCCTATATAAAACAGCAACATCAACATAATTCAAAAACAGAAAAAATCGGTCTCAAGATGAGTTTTAGCAAATTTTTTGGTTTTTGGTAATTCTAAAGTTATCTTATAAAAAACTGTATTTTCAGGAGAATCTACAATGGGTTGGTTCAAAAGACTGTTCGGACTTGAAAAGCCTCAACCCCAGGCTCAGCCGATGACACAAGTAGTGCAGCAAGCGGCACAGTCCCAATCGATCGCTCCTGCGAAGGTAGGTCCAGACGGGAATTTTGACGAAAGCGGGCTCGCAAAGCGAGTTGCTTTAGCTTTTGACGAAGACTCCGAAGTTGCTGACATTGAGACCGTATGGGTGGCTCAACTCAGCGGTACTGTGGTTCTCAAGGGCCAGGTTCCCAGTCAAGAAATTCTCGACAAGTTAGTGAAGATCGCCTCTGCCGAAGAGGGCGCCACGGGGGTGCAAACCGATCAAGTAACAGTGGGCTAGAGGCTTTTCTCTAAGCTGTGTTACCGCTAACTTCCTATTTTAACGAAACCACTAGGAAGTCACCTATTGATTGACTGGGGGTCGATCGACCCCCAGCAAACCCTTAGAGCCCGCTACAGCGGGCTTTTTTTTGCGGTTTGGCAGATTAAATATTAAGTTTTGTTAATTTTCCTGGTTATTTGGGAAAACGGTAAAATACAATACAGAAAGTAAGATTTTTTTGAATAGCAAAAAGCAAACCAGAGCTGACTACCCTTTTTATCGACCTATAAGGATCAAAAAATATGAAACTCGCTTATCGCGGTGCTAACTACGACTACGACATTCCGACAGTTGATATGATTGAAGGCTCCGTAGCGGGCAAATATCGGGGTCAAAACTGGAACTATCGTTATCCAAGACATATTCCGATGCCTCAGCACCCCCAGGATTTGCAGTACCGTGCCGCACACTACAGGAGCGATCGACCATCTCCGAAAATAGAAGAGGACGTAGCGGTTGATACCGCAGTCACGATGGCGATCGCAGCGGCTCCATCCTATCCAAAAGCTGAGGAAGTGGCAACAGTCCACCGGGCGCATATCTGCAATATTCTCGATCGCAGACAGCAAATAGCCAGGGCTAAAGGTGATGAAAGACTGCTGCGCTTGCTAGAAAAAGAGTCGCGACAGATGGCTTGCTAGAGAAAAAGCTCAGAAAGTCGAATATTTGTCAAGAGGGGGAAGTTGAGTTAAGCTCAATTTCCCCTTTTTAACTACTTTTTACTACGATTAGCTTTGAGGACTAACTCAATACCTTGAAAGATCATTGCCTGGATAATATCAAGGGTGGGTTTACCAGATTGCACATCGAGATTTCCCTTGAGGCCGATAATCATGGCTTGCAGGATAAATGCGATCGCGATCGCATGGTGGATGAACTTTTGTCGATCGCTTTGGCTGTTGTTTTTCATGTTCTTATATTTCTGCTGCATTCAGCATTCAATTGGTTGTTAATACCATTGAAAATCACCAGGATAATTAAGTCAGTTCCCAATAGTTTCTACTTGAATTAGAAGCAAGTAGAAATATTCTTCTACTTGGCAATCTTTGAAGTAGACGGATGGCTTCATACCAATTTTTCATGAAGCTGCATAGAATTCGATCCCCCCTAACCCCCCTTCAGAAGGGGGGGACAAGAGTCCAATCAAAGTCCCCCTTCTTAAGGGGGATTTAGGGGGATCGGAATATGTGTAAATTCACATTAAATTGGTATCAAGCATAGAGTCCAGACACGGCATCAGTCAGTTGTGAAGCTAATCCGAAGATGATTGAATGCCTTGCCTCTACCGATCTTTCCAGTCAGTGCGTGTATAATTTAAATATCTTGCTGAACCGATTAATTATGGAATCGTGGCATCACTGGGATGACTTTCTAAAAATAATCTCCCGCGACCATCAGTTGACTGATGCTGAAACTGAATCTTTTTTATTACAATTTGCTAGACAGAATCTGGGCCAACGCTTAGAAGAAATTTCTGCCCAACTGCCACTGACGGAAAATCCGCTGGCAAATCATAAAAAGCGGATGTCCGAGGTATATGATAAATTCTCTCAGAATGGCATTGAACTAAAGCCAAAAAACAACAAATCCAGACCTTTACTGAAATGGCTGGAAACTGAGTATTCTCAATGGTTGCTTGTTCAAGACTCTGATTCTGCCTTATCATCTGCTACAACAGATAAAAGCATCGACTGGCGCGATATCTGCGGCAAAGTTTTAGAAACACAACAACTGCGCCGCCAAGCAACAGCACAACAATATGAATTAAATATTTACGTTCCCTTGGGATTAATGGAACGTCCCAAAACACCAAACCCCAGACAAAATCCCACTGGGGAAGAGTCACAACCGCAGAAAGAACCAGAACTGCAAATCGTCGAAACTTATAAAGATGATGCTTTTTTCCAGAAAGTTATTGCCGAAAATAACACAGAAAAAGGCAAGCATATCGCGATTATTGGCGAACCGGGTGCGGGGAAAACTACCCTGTTAGGAGAACTGGCGGAACAGTTGCCGAAAAATTCCCCGGATTTTCCGATTTGTATTCGACTGGCAGATTTACGGGAAAGCACAATAAAAGATTATTTAGTCAATAATTGGCTGGAGAAAGCACTGGAACATATAGAACCTGTTCCCCAGAGTGTCACTCCAGAAATTATAGAATCTCTTAAACAACTGTTCCGTCAAGGTAAGGTGTGGTTGCTGTTGGATGGGGTGGATGAAATGGTGGCCGAATCCCCCGTGCAGGCGTTGGCGAAAATTCGGGAACAACTGACTGACTGGGTGGGTAAAGCGCGGGTGGTGCTAACTTGCCGTTTGAATGTTTGGGATGCGGCGATTAGCAATACCCTGACGGATTTTGAGACTTATAAAACTTTGGAATTTGAACCTGACGATGTAAATGAGTTTATTCGCCAGTGGTTTGAGGAAGCGAGTCAGGATGAGAAACGGCGCAATTCTGGGCATGAAACTTTTTGGCGGGAACAGGGAAACCGCTTGCAGCAAGAGTTAAAAGAACCGGGAAAAGAGCGAATTCGGGAACTGGTACGCAATCCCCTACGGTTATCGATGTTGTGTCAGTCTTGGTGCGTACCCAAACAGGATTTGCCGGAAACGAAGGCGGCACTTTACGAGCAGTTTACCACTTATTTCTTTGAGTGGAAACAAAAGGAATTCCAGGAAAAGCACCGAGTATTAAAGGAAACGGATAAAGAAAAGATTCAAGAAGCTTTGGCAAACTTGGCTTTAGCGGCTATGGAAAGCGCTAATCGGTTTCGGATTGAGAAAAAATTTGCGATCAAGCAGATGGAGGAAGAGTGGTTTAATTTAGCTGGTGAATTGGGATGGTTGGTTTTAGTTGACAGGGATACCCGCACGAAGAAGCCTGTTTACGCTTTCTACCATCCCACGTTTCAGGAATATTTCGCTGCTTGTGCAATTGGGGATTGGCACTTTTTCTTAAATCACATTCCTGACAACCCTAAAGATTCTAAAGCAAATTACCGGATTTTTGATAACCAGTGGAAAGAAGTTATTTTATTCTGGCTGGGGCGTGAAGATTTACGAACAGAATGTAAAGAATCATTTATTAAAGCTTTGGTTGAATTTCAAGATGGATGTCAGGAGTATATTTTAGAGAGTAAAGGTTTTTATGAGTACCGATCGTATTTTTTAGCAGCCCTAGGTATTGCTGAGTTTAAGGAATGTAGCTGTGCTGATGCAATCCTATCGGAATTGATTAGATGGGGATATGGTGATTTCAATTTAAAGATGCAGATGTGGGTTGGGAAAAGACGTTCTATTTCAGAAGTAGCGAGGGCTGCATTCCAAGAGAGCGATCGCTCTAGAACTATTCCTGCTTTAATTAACGTGATGCTTAACAGTACCACTGATGCCACTAATACTTTATTGGCAAATATGGTTGAGAGTTTGGGGCAAATTGGAACTGGCAACCAACAAGCGATCGAAGCACTGCTTAATGTGATTAGTACAACTTCCAATCTTTATCCTCTGATTGAAGGGCATTATCTCATTGATAAAGCATTTAATAGCTTAGGACTCATAGGTCAGAACAATCAGGAATTGATTGATGAACTTAATAAGATCATGCAAAGCAGCCAACATGAATACACCTGTGTAAAGGCTGCTGAATGTTTGGGAACTATAGTTTTCGGTAATGAGCAAGCGATCGCAAGGTTAGTGGATGTGATAGAAAAAAGTGCTGGTGATTTTATGCGTAGTAGTGAAGCACATCTTAGCTTAGCAAAAATTGCACCCGATCATCCTCAAGCTGGCATAATTCATGAAAAAAGAACTGTATTTGAAGTAGCTCGGCATTTATTTAACTGGTTATTTGAAGAAAAAACAACCTCTAATGATGAGTTAAAACGGAGATGGGCAGAAGAAACATTGGAGCATATTTTCTCTAAATCACCAAAAGCAATTAAACCACTTATTGATATAATAAAAAACAGCCCCAATGAATATATCCTTCTCGATACCATCAGAATTTTTGGAGAATTTAGCAGGAATGATACCGAAGCAGTATCACTACTAATTGAGTTGAGTCGCAACAGCCAAAACTTTGTAATTTGTAGATGGGCAGTTGGATATTTGGCTGAGGTTAACGTAATGCACGAAGAAGTAATCAATGTCTTAATCGATATACTTTACAGCGATAGAGATATTCGCGCTCATGTAGCTTATAGTTTAGGAATAATACTCAAAAGGTTTCCAATGTCATCAGTGGTCTCAAATTTAAAAAATTATATGCAAAGTCAAATATCTACCGATCGAGATTTCGACCTTTATTGTAAGTTATACGATATTCTGTGGCACTGCGCCCAAAATCTGCCCTACCCCGACTTCTATCAAGCTTGGCATCAAGACACTCTTACCAACTCCGCAACAGCAAGCCTCAACTTAGCCAACTTACCTCAAGACCTTGCCGACGCTATTAACGATCGACCCGATTTATGCAACAAAGTAAAGCTAATTTGCATTGATAGTTACAAATTCGGTAATCCCGAAAATCCCGCTACAAAAATTTACAATGAAATGCGCTTACAAGGTTGTGACAAAAGTGAAGATGGCAAACCAAAAACAATGGCAGAACTACAAGATTACTGGGATGAATTAAGGATAGAAAGCGAAATTCCCCTGTTTTTCCTCTGCTACGATTCCACTGCACTCTCAGCCACACCCACAGGATTTAGCGAGCCATTTCTGAAAGCTTTAAGCAAATTCGATCGCGCGATTTGTGTGGTGTGCGAACCAGGGGATATTCCGCTGCAAACTTTTTCACCCCAACAAAAAGACTTGGTAGCAAATATTGTACAATGGATTGAAAAAGTAATAACCGAAAATTGATGTGAAAAAAATAGAATAATACCATTTCTCTAAAATCGTGCAACAATCTTTGACCCCCCCTAACCCCCCCTTATAAAGGGGAGGGACAAGACTACTATTGCATTGTTTTTTAAAATTGGTATAAATTCGCGATCGATTCCAAGCCGGTCAATTTGAATTTAGCCGCCATGCTTTTAGGCGTTTTGATATCACCCCTTGACACAAAGAACCTGCTTCAAAGTCGCCACAACTTCCACCAAATCCGACTGCTGACTCATCACCTCATCAATAGGCTTATAAGCCCCCGGAATCTCATCTAAAAACTGCTCATCTTTCCGACACTCAACCCCCTCAGTCTGACGCACAAAATCATCCAGAGTAAACACATTCTTCGCTTGAGTTCGAGACATCAACCGCCCCGCACCGTGAGAACAAGAACAGTAACTTTCCACATTACCTTTCCCCTTCACAATAAAAGACTTCGCCCCCATGGAACCCGGAATAATCCCGTAATCCTGTACATTTGCCCGTACAGCACCCTTGCGAGTCACATACACATCTTCGCCAAAATGCACCTCTTTTTCTGCATAATTGTGATGGCAATTCACCTTTAACAAAGGCTTAGTAGGTTTGCCACCCGCAACGTGCTTTTCCACAATGTGCTTAAACCGATTCATCATCACATCGCGATTAAAACGAGCATAATCTTGCGCCCACTGCAAATCGTGCCAATAAGTCGCAAACTCCTTTGTACCTGTGACAAAATAAGCTAAATCTTGGTCAGGTAGACTAATTTCTGCCAGTTTAGCTAAATTTTTAGCAGTATCGATATGATGTTGGGCGAGCAAATTTCCAATGCCGCGAGAACCGGAGTGCAACATCAGCCAAACAAAGTCCTCGGTATCAACACAAACCTCAATAAAATGATTGCCGCCACCGAGGGAACCCATTTGTTTGAGGGCTTTACTTTCTTGGTGTTGTACGCCCGGATGAAGTTCCTTAAACTCGCGCCATTCTTGCCAGTTGGTGACTGTTCTTTCGACTTCTTTGTTTTCAGCAAATCCCACAGGAATTGCTGCTTCGATATCGAGGCGAATTTGTTTGAGTTTGCCTTCTAATTTGTGAGCCTTGAATGGCATTTTAATGGCAGACATACCGCAACCCACATCAACGCCCACAGCCGCCGGAATAATCGCTTCTTTTGTGGCAATTACTGAACCGACTAAAGCACCTTTGCCTAAATGTACGTCGGGCATTAGGGCGACGTGTTTGAATACAAATGGCAAAGATGCTACATTTTTTGCCATATTGGTTTCTTTGGGGCCCAGGGCGTGATTTGCCCAAGATAGGACGGGTTTTGGGGTTGATATTTCTAATTTTTCGTAGGGCATTTTTGTTTAATTTTATTTTGTCTGTTTACTTTGTAGTATATTTGTAACATAATTATATGATAGTGTCAAATGTACCTTACTTGCTGATTTTATTAGGGTGCGTCAGCTTAACATCAAATGCAGTAGGGATATTGTTTGTGAGTCCGAGAGTACGACAGTCCGAGAGTCCCAGAGTCCGAGAGTCCCAGAGTCCGACAGTCCGACAGTCCGACAGTCCGAGAGTCCGAGAGTCCCAGACTCCAACAGTCCGACAGTCCGAGAGTCCGAGAGTCCCAGACTCCAACAGTCCGACAGTCCGACAGGGAATGAATTCCCTGTCTCATAGCGAAAGTCCTCTAAAAGAGGACTGAAATAGATCGTATTTTTCCTCTAAATCTACAGTCGGTTTTTAACCGACTTTCGCTATGAGGCAGGGGTTTCAACCCCTGCCGGACTGTCGGACTGCACCGAAAGCGCGTATTTGCTGGCACTAAATTATTACAAATTCGCATTCTTTCTCGTCGCCTTCTGCACCGGAATAGCCACCGCCTGCGGCTTCTGCTTCGCTGCAAACATCCCGAAGAAATCGTGCAGCAAAATATAGAAACAGGGGATAATAAACAGCGTCAGCAAAGTAGCTAGCGACAAACCAGAAAACACCACCACACCCAAAGGTTGCAGAAACTCCGAACCCTCTCCAATCCCCAAAGCTAGGGGAAACAAACCCAAAACTGTGGTGATAGTTGTCATCAAAATCGGACGCAAACGTTGAGGTGCAGCCCTGAGAATTGCTGTGGTGCGATCGACTCCTTCCTCTTCCCGAATTTGGTTCGCCAACTCCACCATAATAATGCCGTTATTCACGATAATTCCCACGAGCAAAATTGCCCCGATCATCACCGTCGCCCCGATCGCAGTTTTGGTAACATACAGCCCGAAAATACCCGCAGTCAACGCCAGCGGCACCGTCAGCAAAATCACCAACGGGTCAACCAGAGAATTGTACTGCACCGCCATCGCCACAAATACTAAAAACGTCGCCAACCCGCCCAAAAGTTTCAGCGAAGTTTGCAATTGATCGTTAGTTTCCGCAGCCGAACTAGGCACAATTCTGACTCCAGGCGGCAACTTCAATTCTGACAAAGCTGCATCGACTTGTTTGACAGCATCGCCCAAACTTGCACCCCGATTTAAGTTTCCCACAACTAAGAAAACTTGGCGCTGGTTGAGACGCTGAATTTCTCCTGGGGCTTGGCCGATCGCAATTTTTGCCACATCGCTCAAACGGACAATGCTATTATTGCCAGATAAGGGAATTTGTTCCAGTTGGGCGATATTTTTTACAGAAGTGCGATCGAACTGCACGCGCACGTCCACCAAGCGGTTTCCCCGCTGCACTTGAGTTGGAACAGTACCTTCAATGGCTGTCTGAATTGTCTCCCCAATGTCTTGAGCACTGAGCCCGTACAAAGATGCCCTTTCCCAATCTGGACGAATTTGGACCTCTGACTGCGGCGCGTCTCCATCCGGCCGAAACCGGGCTAATTTTACCTTCTCATCTAACTCTTTTAATATCTGACGACCTGCTTCCTGCAATACTTGTTCATTTGGGCCTTGAAGTATGACATCAATTTCGCCGCCCCTGACTGGAGAATTAGTTAAAACTAAACCTCTAATCCCTTCTGGAACTAAGCGCAGGCGAGTGCCTTTCGGAACGTCGATTTTCTTCAATTCCTCACTCATTCTTTCGGTAAAGGCGATCGTATTCGTACCTGATTTTAGGGTAATCGTGCTGCTTCCCCTGAGCAAATTCTCGATCGTATTGTTGCCGAACAGCAGCCCACCCGCTGTGGTTAAAGTATACTCGGTTTCTGGCTGTGCTAACAGAAGTTTATCGGCGGCAGCCACTACTTTTTGATTGGTTTCTAAGTTAGTTCCGGGAGGAAACAAAGCAAATAATCTGGCTTGACTTGTATTAACTCTTGGCAAGATTTCTTGGGGGATTTGACCAGCCATCACCCAAGTTCCGCCGCCTAAAATCACAAAAGCGAGTACAATAATAATTAGTCGCAAACCCAGCACTTTTGATAGCACCGAACTGTAGGCGCGCGTACCGTTTTCAAAGCCTCGATTGAAATATTTAATCGGTCCGAACTTATTAATCCCACTGGAATAAGACATTCCCATCAAGCGAGAAGTGAGCATCGGCACTATAGTTAAAGCTACTAGCAAAGATGCGGCTACGGCAAAGCAAATTGTTAAAATTAATTCGCTAAATAGCAGGGAAAAAAAGCCACCAATTAGCAAGAATGGCAGGACTGATACTAAGTTAGCAGCAGTGGAAGCAACCATGGCTGATTCTACTTCTTGACTCCGCATCACAGATTCTTCGATGGTGCGTTCTTTGCGGTCTTTGAGTCGGCCTTTTTTCAGATGAGGGTTGTTGTCTAGACCGACTACAATATTTTCTAAAATAACGACGCTGGTGTCGATCGCCTGACCGATTCCCAAGGCTAAACCCCCTAAACTAAACAAGTTCAGCGATAAGCCGAACAGCCGCATTAAAATAATGGCTGCTAGAGTACACAGGGGAATCGTCAGAGAGATAATCAGGGTTTGTCTGAGGGAACCTAAAAAGAACAAAACGGCGATCGCAGCCAACACTGCCCCGGAAATTCCCGCATTGGCCACATCGGCTAAGGAATTGCGGATAAATCGGGATTCGTCTAAGGTCGTAACTACTTTCATGTCTGCCGAAATTAAGCCGGAGTCCTGCATTTCTTTGAGGCGATTTTTCACTCCGTCCACAACCGTAATCGTGTTGGCATCCGGCTGTTTCAAGATGCTAATTTTAACGGCTGGTTTTTGATTCAGAAAAACTTTAACTCGCTGTTCTTCCGTGCCGTCATTGACTGTGGCAAAGTCGCGCAGGTAAACTCGTTTGGGCGGGTTGGAACCGGATATTTGAAAGGAAATGTTGTTAATTTCGGCGGCTGTTTTAAAGCGGCCGACTGTGCGCGTCAGCGGTTCGTTGGATTCTTGCCGCAATCTACCGCCGGAAGTATCTAAGTTGCGCGATCGCAAAGCATTAAAAACGTCGTTAAGATTAACTCCTAAACTTTGCAGGCGATTCAAGTCAATATTCACTTGAATTTCTTCTTGAACACCGCCCGAAACGTCAACAGAAGCTACTCCGGGAATCACGTTAATTTCCCTGGCTAATTCGTCATCGGCAAATACCCGCAAATCTACGCCTTGGCGCGAGTCTGAAGTCAGCGCAAATTCATAAACTGGCTGTTGGGAAGGGTCAAATTTAAACAGAGTTGGCGATTCAACAGTATCGGGAAGTCGGTTACGAATGCGGTTAACGGAGGCTGTGGCGTCGTTGAGGGCTTGATTGATGTCTCCGCCCGGTCTGAAGAATAAATCGACGCTGACTTGTCCTTCGCGGGTGCGGGAGAACACTTGGGTGACGCCTTCTGTGGCTGAAAGTCCTTGTTCGAGGGGGCGGGTAATTTCGTCAACTGCGACTTCTGGAGAAACTCCGGGGGCGTCTAGGCGCACGCTGATCCGGGGATAGGTGATGGAGGGTAGCAAATCAACGGGTAGTTGGGTGATGTAAAAAATCCCCACGACTATAATTGCTAGTGTCAGCATCAGGGTGCCGATGTGGCGGCGAATCGCGATCGCGCTAATGCTAAATCCGGTTTTATCGGCTGTCATGTGATTTGATATTTTAGAATATTTACTGACCCACATTACGAGTAGTATAATGAATTTTAATAAATTCTCAAAAACATTTTTTTGAATATGCCTTAAGAGGTAGTCGATCGCCGAAAATAGAGAACGATATCAGCGGCGATCGGCTTTTTTATCCTCTGTCAACAATTTGGATTTACAAATTGTAGCGATCGCACAAATCTTTCGCTGCTTGTCGGTGTTTTTCTACCAAACTCGGCGGGGAAAGCACTTGGGCGTTTTCCATATATTTGTTAACCCATAGACTAAATTCCT
Source organism: Microcoleus sp. EPA2 (assembly GCA_020882975.1). Classification (GTDB taxonomy): domain Bacteria; phylum Cyanobacteriota; class Cyanobacteriia; order Cyanobacteriales; family Microcoleaceae; genus Microcoleus. Next base: position 441,881 of record JAHRFD010000002.1, read on the forward strand.
TCAAAGAGCGATCGGGCAAATCGATCTGATAATCCACATATAGCAGATTGCCAAAACTATCCCTTGGGCCTTCCTGAATCTTTTTTTGTCGCGGATGTCGCCGATCGCCCTCTAGAATAAATCCAACTACCTTCTGAAAAAATCGCACCTTCACTTTTTGCAACTTCAGCGTACCTTCCAATTCTGCCTGCTGTTGCTCTAGATTGCCCAAGAACAGCCCCCAGCCGTTTTTTAACAATTTGTGAGCTATTTTCAGACTTTGTAACTGTGGGGCTAAACCACGTCCTTCTGCATCGATAATTTCGCAGTAGTCGGTGAAGCGATTCACTCGTTCTACTTTCAAATGCCCGTCGTCGCAATATTCGGAAATCAGGTACCAGGCGATGTCATGATAAATCAGTTGCAGAGGCCAGATTCGCCGGAAACCGACATTGCCTTTACCATAATAATCGCGATCGCGGTAAACTTCGATCGCCTGGCCTCGAACTATGGCTGTTTCTACCATTTCTAGTTTGTGAAATAGGGTATGGCGATATTCTTGGCGATCGAGCATTTCGACAGGATCGGTGTAAATAATCGCGCGATTCAGGTGTTCGCGAACCGGATAAAACAATTGGCCTTTGAGTTCGATATCCAATCCGCGCAACAGTTTTGTGAGTTTTTCACAAATTCTGCGGGCTTGGGGATTTCCTTGATATTTAGCTTGAGATGCGATCGCTTGAAATGCGAATAGTAGTTCTTCGCGAGTCATGGCGCCGGTGCCGAGATAGTAACCGAATCGATACATTCGTTTGTCTAGGATTCCGTAGTGTCGCAAAGTTTCTAAGTCTTTGCGAATGGTTGGAGTTGCGGGATAGTTTTCGGGAAATGCGATGTTGAATTCGGCGGCAATTTTCTGCAATTGAGATTGGACTTCTAGTAAAGCGTCGTGATATTTACTGTCGGAGGTTTCGGTGTCGGAATGTCCGATTCCGGGATGGTTTACTAATGTGGCAATTAGGAGCATGATGCGATCGAACGTTAGTCGATCGGCGTAGGGGTGAGGGGTTGGTTTTTTGGCCATGATGGGTGTATATCAGTAAGTTGCTGAAATCTCAAGTAAAAGACAATATTGACATAAAAATATATAATTGTCTGGATATCTTTATTTACAAGACTTTAGGTCTCGCAATAACTTTGATAAATATTGTGAATTTGAAGACTTGAAGCTGGCTCGGCTGGTATATTGAGTTCAGTAGGACTTAAGCAGTTTAGCTACTTGAGACACTACCAGCAGCATTCAGGTGGGCATGGTCCGCCTTAAAATTTAATTTATGTCTGCATATACCGCGATCGCCTTTGCACCCGTCCAGGGTTTTATTGAAAAATCTCGTAAACTCAGAGATTTGTATGGGGCTTCACTGATTCTGTCTTATCTGAGTTACAAGCTAGTAAAGCAAGCCGAAAAATCAGGTTTCAATGTCATTTCTCCCGGTTCCCCGAACATCCAGAAAGGAATGCCCAATCGGATACTTCTGAAAGGCGAAGGGGCATTTTCCAGGAATGATGTGACGAATACCCTTCGGAAATCATGGCAAGAAATATTAAATGAATGTCGAGTTTGGATAGAACGAGAAGTACCTCCTAAAGAGCAATACTTTTGGCAGCAAGAGTGGATGCGATGGGGTTTGTACACTTGGGAAATATTTTGGGGGCACGGAGATTGCATAGAATGTGCGATGAAGAATTTAGAAACTCGCAAATTGCGGCGAGATTGGACGGCGATTAATTGGATTGGCGACAGTTCTAGTTTGACTGGCACGGATGCGATAGCCTGGCCGCGTTTAGGTTTGGAACATTCAAATCCAGGGAGGCAACTATCCGATCCAGAAAAAGCTGAACTTAAGGATTTCTATCAGCGTCTTTCCTGTGTTTTAGAGAATCTTCCCCCAGATGGCAAACCCGAAGGAAAATTTCTTGCACCTAATGAAAGATTGAGTATTCCTGAGTTAGTTAAGCGATTGGTAACTCGTGACGAAGATATTGCCAGAAATATTGGTATTTCTCCCCTTGAAACAGGATTTAGCGATATTATTCGTGAATCAGAACACTGGACTGGTTGGTTTATGGGAGACGGTGATAAAGTTGGCAAAAAACTTCAGGAAATTGCTAAAGAAAAAGGAGATGAAGGTTTAAAAAACTTCAGCGAAGCCATGCGGAATTGGGGCGGTAAATTTATCAAGAATTTCCCCAAAGACCTAGGGCGAGTTGTTTATGCAGGCGGTGACGATTTCCTCGGCGTAATTTACAGTACCAAGCCCGAAAAGCCACCCGAACCTATAGAGGCATTAGAATGGTTAATGGAATTGTCAGATAAATGGAAAGAGCACGGTCAGGATATTAATTTAAGTGTTGGTTTTGTTTGGGCTGGTCATAGTGTGCCCCAGCGAGATATTTTACAACACTGTCGGGAGGCGGAAAAACGGGCAAAAAGTTTGGGGCGCGATCGGGTTACAATTCGAGTAGTCTTTAACAGTGGTCAATACGTGCAGTGGACTTGTCCTTGGAATTATTTATACATTCTCAAACAATACAAAGACCGCGAGGGCAAAACCTGGGATCAAAAGCCAAACTGGAGTCATGTTTATAAGGATTTAGCTCATCTAAAAAATCGTCATGCTATCAGCTTTAATCCCAACGAAAAAAGACCAGATGATGAATTAGCTTTAACTCTATTTCAACTTTACTTTCAAGACCAGGAGAACTTAAAGAAAAACTGGAAGCACATCGTCGGAGATTACGAAAATCCAGAACAATCTAAGCAAATTATTTACTGGATTAGTGACCTAATAAATGTGGGATGGCAGCTATGTTCAAATATCTCATCACTATAAGTCCTTTAGGATTTATGTACGGCAGTTCAGGCGGATTTTTATCGCCCGAAAACTTGGTCGGACGTTCTGGGGCAAAATTCCCTCCAGAAGCCGCTACTCTCTCCGGTCTATTTTTCAGCGCTAACAAAGTTAAGTCCTATATTTGTCCAAAAGAACTTAGTGATAACTTGTTTGTCGCTGGCCCATTCTGGGCAAAATCTGAAGATCCTGAATACTTTTACTTACCCATTCCCTGGCACAAAATTCTTGCTAAAAAAGGCGTGGATGAATGGAAAATGAAATCTGGAAAATGGCATCGCGAATCCGAAGATTTAGATCCTGAATATAGCTGGCAAACCGTTAATTCTTGGGGAAATAAGACTGCTGCCATTAAGAAAAATGGTGATGTTGCTGATACTCCTTGGACATACGTCCCTATCTTGCATCCGAAAACAAAAGATGACGAACGCTGCACTTTAGCAGAAGATGGTTTGTTTCTGGAAAATGCCGTGCAGATGGATGATGAAAGTTGTCTGGTTTATCTCTCAACTCATGCTTTAGCAGATGGTTGGTATCGCTTTGGTGGCGAAAATCATTTGGTTGAAATAAAGAGTCTTCCACTGGATGATAACAGCCCGATAGCCAAACTTTTACGCCAACCAATTCAGCGTTCTTTTGCTTTAATTACGCCGGGAATTTGGGGATCTAACAAATTTTCATACCGCTATCCCAAAAATGAAGATTTCTCCAAAAAACGACCGGAGATGCTCACAGATAAACCCATTTCCTATCGCTACCGCGCGAAAGGACAAATGGGACGGGGACGCTATGCAGTTCCACCTGGAACTGTCTATCTTCTCAGAGAACCTTTAGATAAAACCTGGTGGGAATTCCCTGAAGATTGGTTTCCCAAAGAGGGTTTTAGCCTGAAACAAGTTGGATGCGGTTTGTGTTTACCCATTGAAATTCAAGGAGTTGAATAATGTACAAAAAAGCTTACGGTATTATTGAAACCCTTGCTCCTATTCATGTAGGGGCAACGGCTGGTGAAGAAAGCGGCAACTTAAACTTGATTTTTCGCGACCAGTTTACCCAAACTGGCATTATTCCCGGTAGTTCGATTCGGGGAAGATTGCGATCGGAAATCCGCCGCAGTCTGGGAGAAACTGAAGCCAATAAATGGTACGGTCAAGAAGCAGAATTAGGGAAGCCAGACAGTACCACGGAGTCTGTAGTTAAGTTTGAATATGCTTCGCTGCTATGGTTGCCAGTGTTTTGTCCCGGTCAACCAATTGTCTGGGTAACTTGTCCTCGTTTGCTCAAACGCTATCAGCGAATTGCTGGAGATTCTGTCAAGCTAAAGGATGGTAAGTTACTCAATACTGCAAAAATTCCCGCTAATTATACAGGTTCTCAAACCTTAAAAGCTCTCGACATAAATGGCAAACCAAAGCTATTTTTTAACTTTGGCTTTTTGACAGTTGACAAAACTCAGGATTTGTCTGCTTGGTTTCCTTTAGGAGAGGAATTGCCAGCCGTTGTTGTTGCTGATGATGAAATTGCCATGATTCACGATATGGCTTTATATCGCCAGAGTCGAGTAGCCTTAGACAAAGAGGAAAAAAAGGCGAAAAAAGGAGCTTTTTTTAATACTGAAGCTTTGCCAGAAGGCACAATTTTAGTATTTCCAGTCGGCATCAAAGACAACCAAGAGACATGGCAACCTTTTGGTGCTGCTAGTGGTGCAGACATTTATCTCGGCGGTTTAGAATCAATAGGTTTCGGTCACTGCTATCTAACCTTAAAGGAGGTATAATTTATGGCTTGGGAATCTTACAAATTAGACCAAGAGGCTCACGATTTAGTTATCAAATACCGCGACAAAAAAGATGCTCCTAATCAAGCATACAAAATGCGTGTTTCGGTTGCTTATGGTTTAGAGCGATTTTGGGGAGAACAGTTTCGGTTAGTCAAGGACAAAGATAAAGCTGATTATTGGCGGGATACTTGGAAGGCGTTAGTTAAAATTATGGCAAATGCTGGCGTTAAAATTCCCAACGATAATGTTAGTCCTGACGATACAGCAGCCATTAAAATCATGGCAAATAAATTGTGGAATTTTCCCGTAGAACAGCGCAAAGTAGCTATAGCTGTGCTGACTCAACTTTGCGACAGCATGGTGTGGTGGACTCAGCGTTATAAACCTACTAAGAATAATGGCAATAATGGAGGTGAAGAAGATGAGTGATAGCGATCGCGTTCCTTTGATGTTTCAAGCACAGTTAGCTGGAAGAGGAAAAATTCAGTATGCAGGCGATGCTGGCCCGGCTTCTGATTGGGTGAAACAGTGGTTAAAATCCTGTCCTCCCGTCCCCGAAAGCAATGATGAAAGCGTTCCCCTCTGGCAGCGAGGCCGAACTAAATCACCCGTGAAAATGCCTGAATTCGGCCGGGGAGTGGAAACAAAACAATACACAATTAGCTGGCGTTTGGTTACAAATAGCGGACAAGATGAAGACGTAATTCGACCCGTAATTGGTGCGAAAGGTTTGCCATTTTATCCGGGTTCTAGCATGAAAGGCGCTTTCTGGCGATCGTGTCCTCCTCAAAAGCGAGAAGAATACTGCGGAGGAGAGGTTATAGAGGACGGACAGCGTAGTGCAAGACCCGGAATTTTGCGCTTTCACGGCGGCTTTCCTGCTGATATGTCTTGGGCAGAAAAAGAGCGTTTAGTCGATGTCGTTCACTCGCAACAAAAACGCCAAGTGATGGAAAATGCTGTCACCAGTGCTAACGTGCAAATTTCGCTTTATCAGTGTCAATTACAATTTGGCATTTCTAGTAACAAACAGCTTGGAAAACAAGAATGGGAGGAGATTTGGGAAATTTGGGAAAAAGCTTTAGGACACGGAGTTGGTTCTAGGGTAAGTGCAGGCTATGGTCGTATGGCAGAGGTAGAAAGCGCTGATAAAGTCTTACTTTCTGTCAACTTGAGCGGCTGTGGGTTAACGTCCCAACTGCTGAATAAAACCCCAGAATTTCGGCCCAATATGTTTAAAGCTGCCCTGCGGGGTCATACTTTGCGGTTGTTGGCTGGGGTCACGGATGTTAATACAGCGCAACTGTTAACGAAGAAACTTTGGGGAGGAATTGGTGAAAAACGTGATGATACTGGGGCAATTATCGGGCAGTTAGGGATTAATTTTACCGCTGAGGAACTCGATTTTGGCGAACACAAATATAAGCCTAACGGCAACAAAGTTGTAGTGATGCCAACCTACAACTTGCAAGCTGGCAAATTAGATTTGCTATGCCTGAATAATACCTATCCCCAGAAGGAGTTAAAAAAGTTTGTTACTTACTTAATTAAATTTTCTCTATTACTCGGCGGTTTTGGTAAATCGTGGCGGCGAGTCGATCACAGCCTGTTTTTTCCAGAGTATTTTGAGAAAAATGACAAACCTGCGATCGGCTGTCACTGGAAGTTTAATGAAAGTTCAAAGGATTTGTACGTCACTGCTGCTAGTGATGACCTCAAAAATATTGCTAAATTTTTGGCAGAGGGTCAGCAGAGAGCAATAGAATGGTTAACAGTTAATCATTTAGAACCGAGTCGTCACGCTACTGCTTGGCGCGAAGTCTGGCATCCAGAAAAACTGGAAGTCTGGGGAAGAATTGCTGAGGATAAGAATAGCAGCCAAGCAATTAATTGGTTTCACGGCCACTACTCAAGAACTCAGTCTATTAAGCAAACTGATTTGACTGGAAAACTCAATAATATTGGTCGCATTTGGCATCGGATGTATCCCCGCTATCTCAAACTTAAAACCGGAGAATTAAAACAAAAAAGGCAAGAGTATGTAGAACTTTTGACGATTTTTCCTGATGACTCGGACACAACTCAGAATTTTCTTGAGTTTTTACAGAATCAGAGCGACTTTATCAAACTTTGGCCAACTGAGGAATAATTATGAATATCTGGATTGTGACAACTGGCAGCAGCGATGTCAAGCTCAAAACTGACGAGAATTGGGCGACTTTGTTTAGAAAGGTGAGAAATCAATTATACGATCGCCGTTTTGCACCTACACGACCGCCTAATACTGATGATGACGAACCTTTTCTCGTACCAGCTAGAGCGATGGGGATAGTTTATGGAACGCAGTTGACAGATGAATATTATGAGGATTTGCACTTTCCGCTGTTGGATGCTTTTTCTGCCAAGCTGCTAGAGAGAGGTAAAACAAATCCTGACAGAATAATTGTGATTTTGACTGACCAGGATGCAGTTTTTGATGACGAAGACAGGACTATAGAAAAAAGTCCTTATTGGCAGGATACTTGTACTCTCAAGCCGATATTTGAGAAATATTTTGAGATAAATTTTCCTAAAGTTAAATCAATTGATTACTTGGAATTGAAACCAAAATCCCAAGATGAGGGATTGGATAATTGGAATAAAGCACTGTTTCTGGTTCAGCAAGCTTTGTCTAGTTTAGAGTTTGATAAAAGTGCAAATGTCTATGTTAGCCATCAGGCGGGAACTCCGGCAATTTCTTCGGCCGTTCAATTTGATTGCTTAGCAAGATTCGGTAAGAAAGTCAAGTTTTTAGTTAGCAATGAGTATGAAGAAAAGTTAGCAGAGAAGGGTGATTTCATAGAAAGCTCTACTTATTTGCAGGGGATGGTAGTCCAAGAGGCGAAAGCGCTATTAAGTCGTTATGACTACCAGGAAGTTGAACGCATCTTAAAGCCTTACTGGAAAGATTCTGTAGATCCGTTATTGGTGGAAATTCGCGATTTGTTAGGAATGGCGGTACAGTGGAATTTTGCTAAGTTTGAAGATTTTGGTAATGCTAGGGGAGAGGTTGCAAAAGAGCGTTTAAATCAGTGGTGGTGGATGGGTTATGAGGCTGCTTATTTGGGCGTGATTCGTTTAAAACAAGACAACACTGTTGAGGCACTATTTCACAGTTTTCGGGCTGTGGAAGGATTGATCAAAGAATGGGCATTAGATAAGTATAAGCCACAGATCAAATACTCTAATTCCAAGCAACCGAATACGGCTTATATCCATGATGTAAATCTGCCTAGTAATTTACGGCGTTGGTTTGAATCAAATAAAAATCGCGATTACAATAATGTGGGCTTATTTGGTAAAGCATTATTTAGCTTACTCGAAGTATCTCATTCACAAAATGAATGGAATCAAAACTCTGATATTCTAGTAGTTGTGGGTAATACAATAGAGGAGAGAAATGCTACTTTTCATTGTTTGCGAGGCTTGAATGATAAAGAAGTATTTCATGCTTGGAAAACAGACTCTAAAGAGAAATGGGAAACACGAGTTTTGGGATGCTTGAATTTTGTTTCAAAGCAAAAGTTTGTTTCGTTAAAGTCGGCAAGTTTGATGGCGAAAGTGCATGATGAATTGGTAAATGCGATCGATCATTACGAACTCCAAACCTAAAAGCGATCGCCCGCCAAGAAATCTGCCACAATTTCACCGATCCGGCGGGGGTTAAAAACCCCCGTCTCATAGCGAAAGTCGGTTGAAACCGACTGCATAATTCTATCTATAAACTCCCCAGTCCTCTTTAAGAGGACTTGAGCTTTGAGCCAGGGGTTTTTAACCCCGGTTGGACTTTGAACCTAGGTTTTAAACCCCAGGCCGCCTCATAAACTTAACTAAAATTTTCACCTTCACCCTGCATCTACAACCAAACTTTACCATCCACATTCAACACAAAATAACACAACTATGTACATCACATCCCGCGCATCCACAATCCGTAACTTCTCCCTCGCCGCCGTCAACGGCACCATCACTCTGATCATTCTCTTAATCGCACCCCTGGGATTAGCCGCCGTAATTTCTAACACATTCCTAGTCACGCTAGCCACCTTTTTTGCATCCACCATCGCTGACCAAATTGTTCGCTACCTCCAACCTTCTCGCATCAAAGAAATCCCAAATTCCTTAGATTATACCCCGGAATCGTCGCAAATTCTCCCACGGGATTCGCAAAATTTAGAACGGAAATAATTTTATATCTCGATCCAAATGCTGTAGGGGCGGGTTTCACCAATAACATTTGAAACTCACCAACCATCTACATAAACCCGCCCCCACACAACCAATAATCTGTATCAACATTGATTCATATATAATGCAAAGAATGTAGATTGAGATTTGTCGTTGGGTGGGGGCGGGTTTATTTTTTATCTCAATTAGTGGCGAATCTTGTTGGTGAACCCGCCCCTACGATGATGTAGATTGAGATTTGTCGTTGAGTGGGGGCGGGTTTATTTTTTATCTCAATTAGTGGCGAATCTTGTTGGTGAACCCGCCCCTACGATGATGTAGATTGAGATTTGTCGTTGAGTGGGGGCGGGTTTATTTTTTATCTCAATTAGTGGC